>CAWEYQ010000022.1:0-413352 GCA_963813265.1 uncultured Solirubrobacterales bacterium
GTCGCCTCGCTCGACCCCGACGCGCCGCATGGAGTACGCGACCGCGACGGACGCCTCACGACCTGGCTCTCCGAGCACGGCGCCCACGCCGTGCTCGTGCGCCCGGACTTCTACACGTTCGGCAGCGCCGCGACCCCAGACGGCGTCGCGCCCCTGCTCGACGACCTGCAGACCCGAGCTTCAGATCACAACCGCACCCACCACCTCAGGAGCCCTCACATGACCGACCCCGTGATTCATCCGACGTTCCACCACGTCAACCTCAAGACCACCCGCCTCCAGGAGATGATCGACTTCTACCGCACGCTCGTCGGCGTCGACGTCGTGTTCCAGGATCAGGTCGGCGCGTGGCTCTCCAACGACGGGGCGAACCACCGCATCGCGCTGCTCGCGTTCCCGAACTTCGTCGACGACCCCGAGAAGGACACGCGCACCGGGATGCACCACAGCGCGTTCGAGTACGGGAGCTTCGACGAGTTGAACGCGAGCTACCTTCGGCTCAGGGAGGCCGGAATCGTCCCGCCGCTGTGCCTGGACCACGGCATGACGTTCTCCTACTACTACGCCGATCCCGACGGCAACAACGTCGAGCTGCAGGTCGACTGCTTCGGTGACTGGGAGAAGTCGAAGGCGTGGATGCAGAGCTCCGAGGAGTTCAAGGCGAATCCGATCGGCCAGTTCGTCGATCCGGCCCGCGTCGCCGCTGACCACGCGGACGGTCTGAGCTTCGCCGAGATCCACGCCAAGGCGATGGCGGGCGGCTACGCACCCGAGCAGGCTCCCGTCGACATCCCGGAGATGTCCTCATGAGGCTCTGTCGCTTCGACGCGGGCGCCGGCCCGCGCCCCGGCATCGTCCGCGACGGGTACGTCGTCGACCAGGTCAACCTCGACGAGCAGCATCCTTTGGAGGACGTCCGCCTGCTGGCGCCCGTCCTGCCGCGGAAGTTCCTCGCCATCGGTCTCAACTACGCCGACCACATCGCCGAGTCGGGCATGCCAGGCACCGGCGCATCCGGTGTTCTTCAACAAGCAGCTCACCTGCGTCATCGGCCCGGATGACGACGTGCACATGCCGCGCGTCTCCACGCTGCTCGACTACGAAGGTGAGCTCGCGATCGTGATCGGCACCCGCTGCCGCCACGTGCCAGAGGACCAGGCGCACGAGGTGATCGCCGGCTACACGATCACCAACGACGTCTCGGTGCGCGACTGGCAGCTGCGCACGCCGACGATGACGATGGGCAAGTCGTTTGACACCCACGGTCCACTCGGACCCTGGATCGTGACCGGCGACGAGCTCGGAGACCCACATGGGCTGGGGCTCAAGACGTACGTCAACGACGAGCTGCGTCAGGACAGCAACACCGGCGAGATGATCTACAACTGCTTCCAGCAGGTCGCCCATCTGTCCGAGGCGTTCACGCTCGAGCCCGGCGACGTCATCGCGACGGGGACGCCGGCCGGCATCGGCGCCGTGCGCCAGCCGTTCCCCGACGGGCTGTTGAAGGTCGGCGACGTCGTCCGCATCGAGATCGATGGGATCGGCACGCTGACGAACACGGTCGTCGAGGAGCCCGACGGGTTCGTCGTGCCCGCGAGTGAGGAGGCGGCAGCATGGGCGCTCTGACACCCGAATTGCAGGCGTTCCTCGACGCTCAGCCGGCCGGAGTCCTGGCGACCATAACCGCGGACGGCCGCGCGCGCCAATCGCTGGTGTATTTCGCCCGCGACGGCGAGCGACTGCTCGTCTCCACGCTCGCTGACCGCCTCAAGACTGGCGACGTGCGGCGGACCGGCTGGGCGTCGCTGTGCGTGATGGGACACGAACCGCCGTACCCGTCGGCGACGCTGTCTGGTCAGGCCGAGATCTTCACGGAGGGCATCGGCGGCCCGACGGCGATGATCGCGCAACAGATCACCCGATCCGATGCGCCGCCGGAGGCCCTGACCGACGAGGCGCTCGCCGACGCCGGGCGAGTCGTCCTCGCGATCAGGGTCGACCGCGTCAGCGCGACGAACTACATCCCGGCGATGACCGCGACGGAGACGAGCCGATGAGCGCCGCGGAACTCGTACCTCCCACTGCCGAGATGTGGCCGCCGTTCGGCGGTCCCTCGGACCTACGCGCGATCGAGCCCGTTTCCCTCAGCGAACGCGGCCTGCCCGTACACACGTACGAGCTCGTGCGCAGGGCGGCAGAGCTGTGGCCGGACCGGCCAGCCATCTCCATCCTTCCCGACGCCGAACGGTTCCGCACGCCGTTCGTACAGACGTTCGGCGAGCTGGCGGACGACGTGCAGCGTGCGGCGGCGGTTCTGTCTGCGCTGGGAGTGCGTCGTGGTCGGGCCGTCTCGGTGATGTCCGTCAACTGCGCGGAGATGCTGCCCTTGCTGCTCGCGGCGGAGGCGGCCGGCATCTACGCGCCGATCAACCCCGGGCTAGCGGTCGAGCACGCCGTCGAGCTCGTGCGCCTGTCAGGTTCCCGCGTGGTCGTCGCCGCGGGACCGGAGCTCGATCCGACGGTCTGGGCACATGCGCGCACGATCGCCGCAGAGACTGACGCCCGGGCGCTTCTGGCGCTCCGCCCGACCGCCGCCCTTGGCGAGCCGCCCACACTCGAGCCGCTGCACGACGGGATCGAGGTCGCGTACCTGGCCGAGCGCATGGCCGAGGTCGGGACGGCCGGTCTGCCCGGCGCAGCGCCCGACCCGCACGAGATCGCGAGCTACCTTCACACGGGCGGCACCACCGGGATCCCAAAGCTCGCGGCGCGGACGCACGCAAACGAGATCGCGAACGCATGGATGATCGCCTCGCGCGACACCCTCGACCGGGACAGCGTCATCTTCGCCGGGCTCCCGCTGTTCCACACCAACGCGTTGCTGGTGACGGTGCTGGCACCGCTGCTCAAGGGGCAGCACGTCGTTTGGGCCGGGCCGCTCGGCTACCGCGACCCGTCGCTGTACCCGAGCTTCTGGAAGATCGTCGAGCACTACGGCATCGCGGCCATGTCCGGCGTCCCGACGGTGTATTCAACCCTCGCCCACGTGCCGGTCGATGCCGACATCTCGAGCCTCAGGCTCCCGATCGTCGGTGCCGCCCCGCTCCCGCCCGCCGTCGCCCGCGCGTTCGAGGACCGAACCGGCGTCCGGCTGTGCGAGGGCTATGGTCTCACCGAGGGCACGTGCGCCAGCGCGTTCGGCTGGCCGGATGCGCCACGCGCTGAGACGGTCGGGCAGCGTCTCCCATACCAAGAGGTGCGCGCCGTCGACATCGACGACGCCACCGGCGAGTGGACGTTCCTGCCCGACGACGAAGTCGGCACGCTCGTGCTCCGAGGCCCGAACATCTTCGCCGGATACCTGACCCGCGGCCGCTCCGGGCCAACGCTGTGCGCCGACGGCAAGCTCACGGACGGCTGGCTCGACACCGGCGATCTCGGGTCGGTAGATGCTGACGGGTTCATCCGACTGGCCGGGCGCGCCAAGGACCTGATCATCCGCGGCGGTCACAACATCGACCCCGCGACGATCGAGGACGCCCTGCTCGAACACCCGGACGTGACCACCGCCGCCGCCGTGGGCCGGCCTGACCCGCATTCCGGCGAGGTGCCCGTCGCGTTCGTCACGCTCGCTACCGGAACCGAGCGGACCTCCGATGAGCTCGAAGCCTGGGCGGCCGACCACGTCCCGGAACGCGCCGCCGCACCCAAGCACGTCGAGATTGTCGACGCGATCCCGGTTACGGCCGTCGGCAAGCAGTTCAAGCCCGAGCTGCGTCGCCGAGCGACCGAGCGAGCGGCGCGCGACGCGCTCGCCCGGACGGGGGTCAGCGAACGAGCGCGTGCGGTTCTCGTCGACGGCACCGTCGAGATTCACGTTCCCTACTCAGACCACGACGACGCGGTTCGTGAGGCGCTGTCGCACTTCGCCTGGTCGTGGAGATTCACAAGGTAGAAGAACAGACGAGGAGACACCAATGGCCACCCTCGACACGGCTGATGCCGTCCGGCACCCGAATATCGAGGAGGCTCGCTGGCGCATCGACCCGGCCCGTTCCCGCGTCGCTTTCCGCGCGCGCACGTACTGGGGTTTGATGACCGTCAACGGCGAGTTCGAGCGCTACACCGGCACACTCGATCTCGAGCTATCCGCACTTGTGCGGCGCGTCGGCGACGAGCGCGTCAGAACCTTCGGCGGCGATGCGCTGGCCGTCTATGCCGCCGACAGCTCGCAGACGCCCATCTCGTCGAGCTGCTGCGCTTCGAGGTCGAGGCGCTCGAGCAACTCCCGCCGCAACCCACGGCCCCTGAACCGGACGCTGCGATCCCTCACCCGACACGGGGTGAGGGAGCACAAACAACTCGGGCAGCTGACCGATCGCCAACGCTCGATCATGGCCACCGACTCGCCTGACCCGGCAAGCTGCCAGCGCTGCGCCACCTCGGTCAGCGATGCGGTTCCGGCATCGCGGTCACCCGAACTTTCCGGTCACGTAGCGCTCGGTGCGTTCGTCTTTAGGGGCGGTGAGGATCTCGTGCGTCGGGCCGCGCTCGATCATCTCTCCGTCGAGCATGAAGACCGTTGAGTCCGCGACGCGTCCGGCCTGCTGCATGTTGTGGGTCACGATCACGATCGTGTACTGCTCCTTGAGTTCATCGATCAGAGCCTCGATCATGAACGTCGCGTGCGGGTCGAGCGCCGAGCAGGGCTCGTCCATCAGGATCACTTCGGGCTTCACGGCGATCGCGCGGGCGAGGCAGAGTCGTTTGCTGCTGACCGCCGGAGAGGCCGACCCCGGGCGAGTCAAGCCGGTCCTTGACCTCATCCCAGAGCCCGACCTCGCGGATCGCGGTGTGGACGCGCTCGCGTAGGTCGTTGCCCTTGGTGCCGGTCATTCTGGGTCCGGACGCGACGTTCTCGAAGATCGACATCGTCGGAAATGGGTTCGCCTTCTGGAACACCATCCCGATCAGCCGCCGCACTGCGGTGACGTCGACGTCGGATGCGTATACGTCGTGGTCGTCGAGCATGACCTTTCCCTCGGCGTGCGCGCCGGGATCTCCTCATGCATCCGATTGATGCAGCGCAGCAGTGTCGACTTCCCGCACCCGGAGGGTCCGATGATCGCCGAGACCTGACGCGACGGAAACGCGATCGTGACTCCCTTCACGGCCTCTGCGGCTCCGTAGTACGCGTGGAGATCGAAGATCGAGATCCGATGTCCAGCGTCCACAAGGGGTCGACGGAGACTGACGGGAACGGCGGGGTCCCTCGGCGCTAACAGAGTCTGCGTCAAGGTGTCCGAGAACTCCGGCCGCTCGCTCGGCGGTTCCCGAACCGACGTTGTGCGGTCTGGCCCGCGCGACGGTCGAGTCTGGATCATGGGTGGGTGCCAGGTCCTTGATTTGTGAAGGCTCGCCAGGTGGTTGCCGGCGGGTGAGTCCGTGGGCGCTTTGCGCGACATCGGTAGGTGAGCGTCCGAGGCTCAGCACCAGTGTGTCCTCAGCCCTCGCCGCGCTCGCGGTCATGATCGTGATCTACCTCGTGCTCGTCGAACTCGGCAAGCTCCGCTTCTACCGGATCCGGCTCCACGGCCCACCCGTGGCTCGCCGCCGGCCCGAGCGCGAACACTGGATTCATCACCGCGCGACGCGCTGGAGCATTCCGGGTCGTCTGCACCGCCCAACCCCCGCGAACCAGCCATAGGCACCCAGTTTGATCGGGAGAACACTGGTCACGGTTCAGTGCATTTCGTGTTGCGGGTGGGGCGTGCCGTTCCGGCTCTGGTACCAGGCGACCGTCGCCGAAATGGCGGTGCTCAGCGGAGTGCCGGCCGCGCCGAATGTGGACTCGTACTTGGTGGTGTCGAGCACGAACGGCGCGTCGAACTCGTAGGACAGCTCAACGAGTTCTCGGATCGTCGGGTTGAACACGCCCAGGGCGCGCACCGCCAGCTTCGGCAGCGAGCGAACGCCGACCGGGTGGCCAACATCGGCGGCAACGAGATCGAGGATCTCCCGGGTCGTCGCAGTCTCGGGGCCGGGCAGGTGCCACACGTCGCCGACTGCGCGCTCGTCGGTGCCGAGGGTCGCCAGGCCCGCCGCGATGTCGGGAACGTAGCTGTAGGTGTGCGGCAGATTTGGGTTACCGACGAAGTCGGCACGTTTGCCGGCGACGGCGTTCGCGAAGACGCGTTCACCGAGCGAGGACTCGGTGACGCCCGCTCCGAAGAAGTCAGACGCCCGCCCGATCGCGATCCGCACCCGACCGGCCTCTGCGGCGTCCAGCAGTTCCTGCGTCATCGCCGCACGGGTTCGGCCCTTGACGGTTGTCGCGGCAAGCGGGAGATCCTCGGTCATCGCCGTGCCCCCGGTCGGACCGTAGCCGTAGAGGTTCTCCAGGCTCACCAGCAGCGCACCGCTGCGCTCAGCCGCGGCCAGCACGCCTCGCTGCAGCGGCGGGAAGCGCTCCGGCCACTCGGTGTACGGCGCGTTCAGGCACTGGTACACGACCGATGCGCCCGCGGCCGCATCGCTCGCGGCCTCGGCGTCGCTCGCGTCGGCCGCCCGCCAGTCGATTCGGTCTGCCAGCCCGGTCGGCTTGCTGCGCGACACCACCCGAACGGGCAGACCAAGCCCCGCCAACCGGGCAGTGAGGGCACTCCCGACCTGTCCGAAGCCGAACACCACGTGCAGCCGATCCTGACTCATAGCTGGGCTCCGGCTGAGAACGCAACCTCGCTGGCGCCCCGGTGCTCCGCGGCGCGTCGGACTCCCGCGAGGTCCCGGAAGCCGGCCACGGCAGTGCCGAGCAGCAGCAGTCCGGCGGCGATGCCAGTCGTGGCAATGAGCGGCGTGCCTGACATCGTGGCAACGAGGATCACGGGTCCGACGGTCAGCGCCCACCCGACCGGCCGGTACCGAGGGACATCGACTCGGTGGTCGAGCCACAGCAACAGCGGTCCGATCGTGATCGCGATCGACGGCAGCACCCAGTCGGAATGACCGGCGGAGCTGACAATGACGGGCAGGACGATCGCCGCGGCAAACTCAAGGACCGTCGCGATCGTGACATCTCGCTCGATCCGCTTCCCCTCCGGACTCTTCGGCCGCGGGGCGATGCCTGCCGCGGCCCTGATCGCGTAGACAAACACTCCGATCACGACCACCCCAAACACTGCGATCAGCACAGCCGCGACACCGCCGCCGATCACGGCGCTCCCGCGGACCAGCCAAAAGCCGGCGAATGCCGCCTGAATCAGCCCGCCGATCCACCGCACCCGTCTCGACCAGGCCGCGGTGGGCGTCAGATTGGCGGCGTTCGTTGTTGGGCTCAGACCGCTGGCGCTCTCGGCCCCGGACTTCCTCACCACGGCGCGTTCGGCTCGGCGCTCACTCACCGACATGGCCGGCTCCTTTCGCTGACCCTCGAGCAACCCGGCGGTCGACGACAACCGAGCCTCGAAGCGCTCGCTTCGCAAGCTACTCGCAGCGAAGCATGTCTGTAAATGGCTCGTTCGGACCTCGTCGGGGGGCTCATTCGGCCCCCCTGCCGGGGAGAACGCACCGGAGGCCGTGGCCGACCGAACGACTCGAGCTCGTCGTCGTTCACTCGCACGCATTCGCGCCTTCAGCGAATCCCTAGTCTTCAGGCCAGGTGCCGGGACAGCAGGATTCCATCACGGAGAACCCGCGGCCGATTACGGTCGTTGTCGTCGACGACGAGCAGATGATCCGCGGCGCCCTGGCTCAGACGTTGACCGGCGGCGGGCTCGACCTCGTCGGCGAAGCGACCAACGCGCAAGACGCCGTCAGGCTGGTCGTCGACGTGCGTCCCGATGTCGTGCTGATGGACCTCCGGCTTCCCGACAGCCCGGGCGTGCAGGCGATCGAGCAGCTCGCGTTGCTCGCGCCCGCCTCGCGCATCCTGATCCTCACCCGCACCGAGCAAAACCGGGTCGTCGAGGCGATCGTCGCCGGCGCCAGCGGCTACATCCTGAAGACGGCCCCGCCAGAAGCAATCATCGCCGCGGTCAAGGCGACTGGCGCTGGAGAGTCGGTCATCTCCTCCCAGATCGCCGGGAAACTCCTGCAGCGCATCCGCGAACGCGACATCCCCATCACCAGCACCAGTGAGAACGCGGCGAGCGCGATTCGTGCCGTCCTGACCGAACGCGAGTTAGAGATCTTCGAACGGCTCGCCAGCGGCGGGAGCAATCACGACATCGCGCACGAGCTGTCGCTCAGCACCAACACCGTCCGCAACCACATCGCCAGCATCCTCGCGAAACTCCACCTCGACAACCGGATCCAAGCAGCCGTCCAAGCCGTACGCAGCGGCATCTCGTAACCCTCGTCGCGATCGCCGCCGGCGCCGCCGGCGCCGCCGAGTTCCGTGCGCAGGTCGATCGGTGCGAGCACCTCGATCGAGATCTTCGCCGGCAGCGGAAGGCGCGGCTGGAGGTCGAGCACGGTGCCGCCCCACGGCGCTTGAGCGCGAGCCTCACGAACCCGGTCCTGTGGGCGAAATCGATCTCGGCGGAGTGCCAAGTAGCGCGGTACGTCTCGTGGTCACCGCCGCGGATAGACGAGCAGCGCGGCGCCGCGCGCGAGTGCGCGCTGCATGTTGTCCGGCCAGGCCGGCACCGCCCCGTCCAGGGCGTGAGCATGGCCCGGATGCCAGGCACTTTGAACACGAGGTCGTGCGCGACCTGGAAGAACTCGCGCTCCGGGCCGAAGTGGTCAGAGAACGCCTGCGCGAAGACGAACGTACCGGGGTGCGCGATCTCGTTCACGGTTGGGGCGCGCAAGCCACAGGTGAAGGCCGGCCCGGACATGACATGGCTTTCGCAAATGGTTTGACTTGAGGTATACGATCAGAGGAGCTTCGCCCTAGCTTTCGGCGGGCACTGCTTTTCCGGCTCCAGCTCTTGGCCGGCGTGTGTGTGGCCTGACAGGTCACTCGGAGTCAACGCGTCAGGAGCCGAGCCCATGGATCATTCCGCGACCCCGCCCGAGAGCGCGGCACAGCAGTTCGTCTTGCCTGACGAGGCGGTTCATGAGGATCTCCATCGTGGGCTGAAGGAGCGTCATATCCAGATGATCGCGATCGGTGGCGCGATCGGGGTGGGTCTGTTCCTTGGTTCGGCGAAGGCGATCCAGCAGGCCGGTCCGTCTCTGCTGTTGGCGTATGTGGTCGCTGGTGCGGTGATCTTCTTGATCATGCGTGCGCTGGGTGAGCTGATGCTCTATCGGCCTGTGGCGGGATCGTTCGCGACGTACGCTGATGAGTTTGTCGGTCCGTGGGCGGGGTTCGCGACCGCTTGGACCTACTGGTTGATGTGGGTGGTGATCGCGATGGCGGAGATCACCGCGGCCGGGATCTATGTGCAGTATTGGCTGCCTGGGCTGCCGCAGTGGGTTCCCGCGCTGGCTGCGCTGGTGCTGCTGTTGGGGGTCAATTTGATCGCCGTCGGCTTGTTCGGCGAGTTCGAGTTCTGGTTCGCGATCATCAAGGTGGTCACGATCATCGGCATGATCTTGCTCGGCCTGGCGATCATCCTGCTCGGGATCAGTGACCTCAGTCATACCGCGAGCTTCTCGAACCTGTGGTCGAAGGGTGGGTTCTTCCCGAAGGGTTTCAGCGGCCCGTTTTTGGCTTTGCAGATCGTGATGTTCGCGTTCTTGGGGGTCGAGTTGATCGGGGTGACGGCGGGCGAGGCCCAGAATCCCGAGAAGACGATCCCGTCGGCGATCAACAAGGTCATCTGGCGGATCCTGATCTTTTACGTCGGGGCGCTGGTGATCATCATGTCGCTCGTCGCGTGGAATCATTTGGATCCCGGCCAGAGCCCGTTCGTGGTCGTGTTCTCCAAGGTCGGTATTCCGACTGCCGCGGGGATCGTCAACTTCGTTGTGCTGACAGCCGCGCTGTCGTCGTGTAACAGCGGCATCTTCAGCACGGGCCGCATGCT
The DNA here is from genome assembly GCA_963813265.1 of uncultured Solirubrobacterales bacterium. Classification (GTDB taxonomy): domain Bacteria; phylum Actinomycetota; class Thermoleophilia; order Solirubrobacterales; family Solirubrobacteraceae; genus Palsa-465. The sequence continues at coordinate 9,978 of CAWEYQ010000022.1, forward strand.
GTATACGCTCGCGGGCTTCCGACAGGCGCCCAGGGCGCTTCGCAAAGTCAGTCGTCACAAGGTTCCCGCAGCGGGGATGGTGGTCTCGTTCGTGGCGATGCTGGGCGGGGTCATACTGAATTACTTCATTCCTGCTAGCGCGTTTGCCTACATCACGAGCATCGCCACCGTTTGTGGATTGTTTGTGTGGGGGATGGTGATGTTCTCGCACTTGCGCTACCGCAAGGCGGTGAATGCCAAGCGGCTGCCCGAGGGCAAGTTCCGGATGCCGCTGACGCCGGGCGGGAACTGGTTCGCGATCGGCTTCCTCGCCTTGGTGCTGGTGCTGCTGGCATTCAACCACGACACAAGAATCGCGTTGTACGTGGCCCCTGTCTGGGTGCTGGTGATGGTCGTTGGATATGTCGCCTCACGCGGACACCACGTCCGACTGACCCCCTTGCCCGCCGCGGCGGGCACTCGCGCACTCAATCCAACTCCCGCGGCCAAGAAGCCAACGGCTGGTCCCACCGCGAGCCCACCAGCGGCTGGTCCGACTGCGACTCCGGCGTGACGTTTCAAGCAAACCTAATAATTGTGTGGAGGTGACGGAAATGCGGATCGGTGTCGTGAAGGAGATCAAGCAGGCCGAGCGGCGGGTAGCGCTCACACCGGGCGGCGCGCAGCAGCTGGTCGCGCTCGGGTCTGAGGTCCTGGTCGAGGCCGGCGCGGGTGTCGGGTCGGGCTTTTCCGACGACGCCTACACGGTTGTCGGAGCGCAGGTCGTCCCGGCCGCCGCGGAGGTGTGGCAGGAGAGCGAGCTGCTACTCAAGGTCAAGGAGCCGATCGAGCCGGAATACCCGCTGATGCACGCGGGCCTGACGATGTTCACCTACTTCCATCTAGCGCCCGACCGGGCGCAAACGGAGGCGATCGTGAGCTCCGGGGCGACAGCGATCGCCTATGAGACAGTCGAGACCGCGGACGGGCGGCTGCCGCTGCTCGCGCCGATGAGCGAGATCGCCGGGCGCCTCGCGGCGCACGCGGGCGCGTACTTCCTGCAGTCACCGCTCGGCGGTCCGGGAGTGCTGATGGGGGGAGTCACCGGCGTGGCGCCCGCCCGGATCCTTGTGATCGGCGGTGGCGTGGTCGGCGCAGGGGCGGCGCGTGTCGCCCTGGGCGCCGAGGGTGAGGTGACGATCCTCGAGCGCTCGCTGGATCGTCTGCACGAGCTCGATCAGTACTTCGGCTCGCGAGCCCGGATCCTGATGTCCGACGCGATCATCCTCGAGCAGGAGCTCCGCGAAGCCGACGTCGTCATCGGCGCCGTGCTCGTCCCCGGAGCCGTCGCCCCACACCTCGTCACCCGCGAGATGCTCGGCCTGATGAAACCCCGTTCGGTGATCGTCGACGTCGCCATCGACCAGGGCGGCTGCTTTGAAACCTCGCACCCGACGACGCACGCCGATCCCGTGTTCGAGGTCGACGGAATTCTCCACTACTGCGTCGCGAACATGCCGGGCGCTGTCCCGGTAACGGCGACGCGCGCGCTGACCAACGCGACCCTGCCATACGTCCGCCGGCTCGCCAGCGTAGGCGTGGATGCCGCCCTCGCCGAGGACCACGGCTTCGCACGCGGGCTGAACGTCAAGGACGGCGAAATCACCTACGCGCCCGTCGCCGAAGCCTACGCCCAAGGGCCGCCCGTAGCCGCCTGGTAGCCGCCCCTGACCCAACCCTGATCACCGCCCAACGCCGGGCCCCGCCTTCACGGGGTGCCCGGCGTGGTCGAGGGGCGATGCGAAAGCAATCCTTCCGGCGGGACGGCAGCCAATCGAGCACGGCTGTCCGTTCGCGGGTCCAGTCCGGAAGCCGGTCGCAACGATGACCGCATGTTCGTCGCGGGAGCGCGGGAACGGCCAGGTGACGGCGCGCGCGGTACCGAGCCGGTTCACCGATTGACCGCCGCTGCGATGTGAGCCGAACCCGGCGTTGGCGCGATCAGCCCTGGGCGACGGCGTCCGCCGTCGTGGCTGCGGCGGCACTGTCGGCAGAGGCGGCAGGGGGAGTGGCCTCGCGGCGCAGCGCGAAGCGGATGTACTCGAGCTGGCCGCTCTGGAGCGAGGCGAAGATCTCGCCGCTCTCGGCGCCGATGAAGTTCCGCGCCACGACCCGCCACGGGCGGGGGACGGAATCGAGGATCCGGACGCGCCGGTCGTTGTCGAGCTCGAGCGCGCGGACGACGCCTGGGGTCATGCGCTCCTCCTCCAACACCGAGAAGCCGGCGGCGCTCACGTGCTCACGGAGCGCGGGGAGCTCGTCCGGGGCCCGCACGTCGGCGAACAGCATCACGCCGTCGGGCCGGAGCACGCGGTGGACCTCGTCGAGGAAGCGGCGCATGTTCGGGTAGCAATGCGAGGACTCGACGTTGATCACGGCGTCGAACGAGCCGGCCGTGAACGGAAGATCCTCGGCGTCGGCCTCGAAGAAGCGAAGGTTCGGCTCTCTGTGGGCGTCGCGGCAGTGCGAGATCGCGCCGGGGGACAGGTCGACGCCGACCATCGACGCGGCCCTCAGGTCCCGGGCGACCAGCGCGGCGCCGCCGCCGCGTCCGCACCCGACCTCGAGCACGTCCTTGCCGCGCAGCTCGACCGCGCCCGCCACCCGGCGGTAGAGGTTGACGCAGTAGTAGTCGTCGGGCACGGAGCCATTGGCGGCGGCGTCGCCGTTCGCGGCGGCCTCAGGCGCCTCGGCGGGCCGATACCCGTAGTTCATGAAGTCCGTGTTGCTCCGCTCGAGCCAGCGGCTGAGGCTGTTGTAGGCGACGGCGGTGACGGCCTTGGCGACGCGCTGCTGCTGCGCGGAGTCGCCGTCGGTGGCGAGGGGGAGACCGCGGAGCGCGCGCCACAGGACGACGAGCGGCACCCCGAGGCGGGAATGGCGCACGCGGTCACGCATGCCGCCCATCGGCGGGGGCTCGGCGGATTCAACGGAGAGGAACGGCATCGCGACAAGTATCCCAATCCGGTCCCGCGGGCGGAGGCCGGGCGCGCTTGCGGCACCCGGGCGCCCCGCCGCGATCCGCGACCGGACGCCCGCCGGGCGCCTACAGCACGCGATAGATGTCGTAGGAGATCGCCTTCGCGCCGGTGAGGCGACCCTCCGCGACGAACAGGTTCTCCCGCAGCCAGCTGTAGCGACCGTCCCCGACCTCGAAGACCGGGGCCATCCGTGAGGAACTGCGCGCGCTGATCCTGGCGGCGGATGCCATCGCTGCCCATGCGAATCCAATCCGTACCGGGAATGGCCAACCTGCGTTGATCCGCGGACCGGTCAGGGTGCCCGTCGCAACCTGCCAACAGTAGGCCGCACGCCGAGCGCGGTGATCAGGCCGCTCGCTCGCGTCGGCGGCACGCGTCGCATCGTCTCGACGTCGGCGTATCTCTTCCCGCGGATCCCGCTCGCCGCGCGGGCTGCTCGTGGACCCACCCAGACATTCCACCGGGTGGAGCCCGCTAGCTCTCGACGGCTGACTCCCGCCACGCGACGAACTGCCCGTCGAGCTCGGCGCACCGGCCGCCGATCACGGCGGGGATGTGAGCGTCGGCGAGCGCGCTCGAGATGATCTCGACCATCGTCCGTCCCATCGCGGCCCACATGCAGCCCCGGGTGTCGAGGAGGACGCGGGCGCCGAGCCAACTCGCCTCGATCTCGGCCACGTAGCGGGGCGTCAGGAACGTCTCCGCGATCTCGGCGTCGACGCGATCCTCGTACGGCATGGAGACCCCGCGCTCGTCGACCTCGAGCAGCGTGTCCCGGAGCTCGTCAAGCACTGCCGCCGCGCGCTGGGGGTGGGTGGTGATGACGGTGAACACCGCGAACAGGTCGGTCTCGGCCTCGCCGTCCTCGTCGAGCCGCAGATGGGGCCCGAGGACGTTCGGCGCGACGGCCACCAGATGGCTGGGACTCGCATCTGCGTGGTGCGTCTCGACGACCTGCAGCTGCCACTGCGCCTCGCGGTGCTCACCGTCGGCGACGTGCTGCGCCGCGAGCCCGATGCGGCCGTCGAGCGATCCGTTGTGAGCGCTGGTGCGCAGCCACGAGCGTGCCTGGTCCCGCGCCGCGGTGGCGATGCGGTTCCAATAGCCCGCCAGCTCGAACATCGCGTCTGGGTCACCGGTCTCAGCTGCGGCGAGCAGCCCTTCGAGTTGGGGTGGGGTGTGGCCGGTCATGGTCACGATTCCTTTCGCTCTCATCGCCCGCGCCGGCGGGCAGGATATGCCTGGTGGCGACCACCCCCGTCGCCACCAGCGCGGCGTCATACCGCGCTCACTCAATCCTAGCGAGAGCCCGCCGGTGTGCGATGGCAAACGAGGGGTGGCCGAAACCCGCCCTTGGGTCTCTTCCCAGGGGCCCGCCGAGTGCCCACGATCCGGTGCACCGTCCACCCGCCCTCGAAGGAGGCACCTAATGCTTACCCACAAGCTCCGCTCGGCCGGCCCAGGACACGAAGAACGTCGCGATCGCCAATGGCGACTACGTGACGTCGTTCCAGGCGGTTGACGAGGCCGCCTCGTTACGGAACACGGCGCACGCCGCCGGTTGCGGTTGGGCATGGACGTAAGCGCCCGCAGTAACGATCGGGGAATCGCGACACATCCCCTGTACCCTCGGATCGCCTGACCGCCACGAACGACGATCCGACGCTCGAGGCCACGCCGCCCGAGCCATCCGTGCCCACAGCGGCCGGTCCCGCGCCGCTGTGGGTCCCGATGGGTCGCCTGCGGCTGATCGTGTTCGTCGTCGGAGCGGCGAGCCTCGGCGCCGAGATCAGCGCCGCGCGACTGCTCGCCCCGTACTTCGGGGCGTCGACGATCATCTGGGCGAACACGATCGCGACCGTGCTCGTGGCGCTGTCGATTGGCTATGCCGTCGGCGGTGCGCTCGCCGATCGGCGGCGTGACCTCACCGGCCTGTGCGGCGTGGTGCTGCTCGCGGGGGTGCTGCTTGCGCTCGTGCCGTTCGTCGCCGATCCGTTCCTGCGGCTGTCCGTGAGCGCGCTCGGCTCGCTGTCGATCGGTGGGTTTCTCGGCTCGCTCGCGGCGGTGCTCGTGCTCGTCGCGGTGCCCGTGCTGCTGCTCGGGACCGTCGCGCCCTACGCGAACCGCCTCGCGCTCGCTCAGGTCGACGATACGGGCCGGGTTACCGGGCGCCTGTACGCGATCTCGACCGCGGGCAGCCTGCTCGGGACGTTCAGTTCGGCGCTGCTGCTGATTCCGCTGATCGGCACGCACCGAACGTTCCTGGTGTTCGCGCTCGCGCTGGCGCTGGTCGCGATGACCGGGCTCGCCTCAAAGCGGCTCCGCCTGGTGCCGCTTGCGGTGGCCGGCTCGCTGCTGATCCCACCGGCGGCAGTCGGCGCGGAGAACGCGGGCGGCCGTGTCATCTACGAGACCGAGACGCCCTATCAATACGCGCGGGTCGTCCAACTGCACACGGGGGAACGCTGGCTCGAGCTCAACGAAGGGCTCGCCGTCCATTCCGTCTACCGGCCGTGGACGTACCTCACAAACAACTACTGGGACGACTTCCTCGTGCTGCCGTTTGCGGGCGTTCGTCCGGCGCCGCCGCATCGGATCGCGATCCTCGGCAATGCGGCGGGGACGGTCGCCCGGGCCTATGGGCACTACCTGCCCGCGACGCGGGTCGACGCGGTCGAGCTCGACGGCGAGCTGACGACGATCGGGCGCAGGTACTTCGACCTGCGCGGACCGAATCTGCACCTCTACACGGCCGACGCCCGCCCGTGGCTCGCGGCCCAGCATGCCCGTTACGACGCGATCTTCCTTGACGCCTACCGGCAGCCGTACATCCCGTTCTACCTGCTGACGAAGGAGTTCTTCGCGTCCGTACGGGCGCATCTGAACCCGGGCGGCATGGTGATCGTCAACGTCGGGCACATCCCGAGCTCGAACCGGCTCGAGCAGGTGGTCAGCCGGACGCTGCGCGCCGTGTTCGCGGAGACCGAGCGCGACCGGGTGAGCGCGACCAACTCGCTCGTCATCGGCAGCGACGCGCCGGTGTCCCGGGGTCGCCTGACGGCGACCCGCACCGCGGTCCCGTCGACGCTGCAGCCGCTCCTCGGCACCGTCGCGGCGCGACTCCGGCCCGCGCTCGCCGGGGGCAGCGTGTTCACCGACGACCGGGCGCCGGTCGAGTGGCTCACCGACCTGTCGATCGTCGGCTACGCCACCGGCTCGCGTTAGCGGTCTCCGGGCCGGGTAGCCCATATCTACCCAACCCATTTGAGGAGACCGTTTCCAATGACACATGATCAGAACGAAGAGCGCACCGTCGGAGGTGTGGCCGGCAAAGTTGTCGGCAAGGTGAAGGAGATGGTCGGCTCGGCGACCGGGCAGGATGAGCTGGCGCGCGAGGGCCGGCTGCAGAACGCCCAGTCTGACGCGGAGCTCGACGCGCGCCAGGACGCGAACGAGGCGACACGGGCGGACGCCGAAGCCCGGCTGCGGCAGGAGCAGGCCGAGACCGAGATCGAGCGTGAACGGCTCGAGAATGAGGTCGCAGCACAGCAGCGTGAGCGGCGGATCGAGGACGAACGCCAGGCAGCCGAGCGGAAGGCCGACGCGCAGCAGAGCGAGGAGCAGATCCGCGCCGAGGCTCGTCGTGAACAGGAGCGTGACGCGGCCGAGCACTCCGAGCGTCAGGCCGAGGAAGGCCGGATCGCCGCCACCGAGCGGGCGATCGAGCTCGAGCGCGAGGCACGCGCCCACGAGGAGCGAGCCGCCCGCATCGACCCCGGGGAGCAGGCATGAACGTTCGCTCCATCCCACGCACCGCGGTGACGACGTCGCTGCGACTCGCCCGGGTGCCGCTCGACACGGCGATCCGCGCTCTCCCGGAGAGGGCTGCAACGAACGCCACGCTGGCCGTCGACCGAGCCGACGCGACGGCGCGGTCGGTAGCCGGAACGATGACCTTCGATCCCGAACTGCGCGAGGACGCCCGCCGCCGCCGGGCCGCGACGCGCGAGCGCGAGCGGGCAGCCGCCCTGCGCGAGGAAGCCGACAACGTGACCGCCGACGCCGAGTCCCGGGTCGAGCAGCGCGGCGAGCAGGCCCAGCGCCGGCGAACCGAGGCTGATCGGAAGGCGGCGCGCCGGCGCAGCGGGGCAAGTGCGCAAGCCGAGCGGAAACGCAGTCAGGCCGCGGAAGCCGAGCGGCGACGCAAGGCGGCAAGCCGTAGCGTCGAGGAACGCACCGAGGCGCAGATTGAGGCGGCGGCGGCCGTCAAGGACGAACGCAAGGGGGACTAGGGAGGCTCAGACTTCGGCCAGCGCGCTCGCCAGCCGGCGGCGCGCCTGGCCGAGCGTCTGCGCGTGCTCGCCGATCGCGGACCACGGATCGCCGTCACGTTGCAGACGTCGGACGACGTCGGGCATCGTCCAGCGGTCGGCGCGGGTCGAGGTGTCGGTGAGCTCGTCCCAGTGCAGCGGGGTGGCGACCGGTCCGTTCGGACGGGGTCGCACGGAGTAGGGGGCGACCGACGTGTGACCGTAGCCATTACGCATCATGTCGAGGAGGATCTTCCCGTCGCGCTTGGCCTTGCGCTGCTCGATCGTGTACGTGCTCGGGTCACGCCCGACCGCGAGCGTCGCGAATTCCCGGGCGAACGACCGCACCTCGTCGTAGTCGGCGCGTCGCTGGAGCGGCACGATGATGTGGTAGCCGCGAGATCCGGTGGCCATTGCCCATGGGTCGAGGCCGAGCTCTCTGAGCAGGTCCCCGACGTCACGTGCCGCGCGGCGCACGGCGCCGGGATCGTCGACCGACGGGTCGAGATCGACGACGAAGCGGTCCGGGCGCTCGAGGCGGTCACGCCGACTGAGCCAGGCATGGAACGTGATGCAGGCCTGTCCGGCGAGATAGATGAGCGTGGCGGGCTCGGTGGCGACGACGTGCTCGACGGTGCCGCCGCGTTTGGGGACGTGGGCCCGCGCGATCCAGTCGGGGAAGTGGGAGGCTGCGTGCTGCTGGATGATCCGGTGCCCGTCGATTCCGTCCGGGTAGCGCTCGAGGTTGAGCGGACGCTCCGCGGCGTGGCGGAGCATCGCGGGTGCGATCTGCTCGTAGTAGTGCGCGAGCTCGGATTTGGAGATGCGATCGCCGAACAGCGGCTTGCCCGGCCGGGTGATCTGAATGGTCCGGCGGCCGGACCGGATCGCCTCAGGCGCTTCGCTCACGCAGCCCGCTTCGGCGAATGCAACCCGAGCCCGGCGGCGCGCTCGGCCTGGCCGACCGGGAGGCCGATCTCGAGCAGCCGCGCCGGTCCAATCTCGATGGCCGCCTCGATCAGCTCGGGATCGAAACCGGCCGCCGACAGGCGGCGGGCCGCCCCGCTCAGGAACGGTGGTCGCTCGGAGGAGTGTGCGTCGGACGCGATCACGAACGGCAGGCCAGAGTGGGCGATCGCGAGACCTCGACGCTCTGACTCCGGGCCGTGACGACCAACGAGCGAGGATGCGTTGATCTGGAGGATCGCGCCGCGGCGGACCTGCTCTTCGAGGACATCGAGACTGATGCCGCTGCCGCGCTCGGGATGGCCGATGACGAGCTCATAGCCATGGTCGCGCAGCGCCTCGGTAGCGGGCACGAACGACCGGTCGCCCGGCCATAGCGGCACCTCGAGCAGCAGCCAGCGTGCGCCGGTCGGGCCCTGGGCGATGAGCTCGAGCTCCTCCGGGCGCATCCCGGCGGCGTCACGCGGGGAGATCTCACCGCCCGGCAGGACGTCGAGTGCAATCCGCTCGGCCGCGAGCAGCTCGCGCAAGGCGTTGACGCGGGACGGCAGCTCGGTGAGGCGGAACTCGCGCGCGTGCGGAGTGCAGACGACCCGGCGCGTCCCGTCCTCGACGGCGAGTTCGGCGAGGGCGACCGCCTCGCGGTCGTTCCGCGGGCCATCGTCGACGCCGGGGAGAAGATGGAAATGAAGCTCGGTGCGCACCCTTACGTTTGACTACCCGTCATGCGCGCCAGAGTTTCGGCAGGATGTGCCCGGACAACCGGATGACAACACGCACCGTCAACGAGCCGCCGTGGTGGCAGGGCGCCGCGATCTACCAGATCTACCCGCGCAGCTTCGCCGACTCCGACGGAGACGGCGTCGGTGACCTCCGGGGCATCATCTCCCACCTCGATTACCTCGCCGAGCTCGGGATCGACGCGATCTGGCTCTCGCCGTTCTTTCCGTCCCCGATGGCCGATTTCGGCTATGACGTCGCCGACTACACCGGTGTCGATCCGCGGTTCGGCACGCTCGACGACTTCGATGCGATGGTTGCCGAGGCGCACGCCCGCGGGATCCGGGTGATCATCGACTGGGTGCCGAACCACAGCTCCGACCAGCACCCATGGTTCCTCGAGTCCCGCCGGGGCCGGGACAGCCCGAAACGCGACTGGTACGTGTGGCGCGACCCGGCGCCCGGGGGTGGACCGCCGAACGGCTGGATCTCGAATTTTCGCGCCGTCGGACCGGCGTGGTCGTATGACGAGGCCAGCGGCCAGTACTACCTGCACTCGTTTCTGCCCGAGCAGCCCGAGCTCAACTGGGACAACCCCGAGGTTCGGGCGGCGATGGCCGACACGGTTCGGTTCTGGCTCGACCGCGGCGTCGACGGCTTCCGGATCGACGTCGTGTTCAAGCTCGCCAAGGATCCGGCGCTCGGAGAGAACGAACCCGACCGCCGCCACGACCAGGACTGGCAGCCGACGATCCACGAGCGCCTGCGCGAGGTGCGGCGCGTTGTCGACGAGTACGAGAACCGGATGCTCGTCGGCGAGGTGTACCTCGATGACCTGCCGCGCGTGGCCGCGTACATCAACAGCGGCGAGGAGCTTCATCTCGCGCACAACTTCGTGTTCGTGAGGCTGCCGTGGCGGGCGGACGCGTTCCGGGAGTCAATCGAGGAGTTCACGCGCCTGTCGACGCACGCGGCGTGGCCGACCTGGCTGCTCGAGAACCATGACCATGGGCGCGTGCCGAGTCGCTATGCGGACGGGCCGGCGCCCAACGAGCGCCGCGGGCGGGTCGCGCTCATGCTCGTGCTCGCCCTTCGCGGGACGGCGTTCCTGTTCCAGGGCGAGGAGCTGGGGCTCCCGGATGCCGAGATCCCGGCGGACCGGGTCGTCGACGTCGACGGTCGTGATCCCGAGCGCGCACCGATCCCGTGGCGGCGACCGTCCGAGGTCGGGCCGGCCGCCGGGTTCACCACCGGTGAGCCGTGGCTGCCGCTGGTCGCCGACACCGAATCGCTGTCCGTCGAGTCGCAGCAGGGCGACCCGGCCTCGACCCTGACGTTCACCCGGCGGCTGCTCGCGCTGCACCGCTCTGACGGCGCGCTACAGCGCGGCACACAGCGGTTCGTCGACGCCCCTCCGGGGGTCCTCAGCTTCATCCGCGAACACGAGGCCGAGGGGCTGCTCGTGGCACTCAACTTCACCTCGGAGCCGGCGGCGATCGACCTCGGGGGGCGTGAGGCGACCGTCGTGCTCTCCACCGAGCCGAGCCGCCGGGGCGATCAGCGAGTCGACGCGCTCACGCTCGGCCCCGACGAGGGCGTCATCGTGCGGTACTGACCGGTCCGGCGGGCGTGGCGAGCGCCCGCGCCCGCGCCGCATCGTCCGAGAATCCCCGGGTCCAGCCCGTTTCGGGGACCCGGGGATCTGGGGACCATCTGATGGTCCGAGCATCCCTTCGTCGCTTGGCGGCGTGCGAGCCGGGGAGATCGGGACGATGTCCCACTGGACAGGCCCTCTCGTCCAGGCTGTGCAGTTGTCCCCGTGCGATCGGGACAACGTCACGACCTGCCGGCGAGGACCCCTCTGGTGGGACTTTCTCGCGGCGGCACCCACGCCGTCCTCGGCCGGGCGGGTTTTCCTCGGCCGGCGCGGCCGGCTCAGCGGCGGTCCTCGTCCGGCACGCGCTCGTGCAGCTCGGCGAGCCAGGCGGCGGCGCTCGCGTCGCTCGGGGCGCGCCAGTCGCCGCGCGGCGAGAGCGATCCGCCGGTTCCGACCTTCGGCGCGTTTGGCATCGCGGAGCGCTTGAACTGGCTCGTGCGGAAGAACCGATCGAGGAACACGCCGAGCCAGTGCTTGATCTCCGCGAGCGAGTACTTCTCACCCCATGCGTACTCGGCGAGGAACGCGACCTTGCTCGGCAGGTAGCCGAAGCGCAGCACGTAGTACAGGAAGAAGTCCTGCAGCTCGTATGGGCCGACGACGCTCTCGCTGTGGGCAGTGGGCCCGTCGGCGTCCGGGTCATCGTTCGGAATGAGCTCAGGGGAGATCTCGGTTGCCAGCACCGACTCGAGTACGTCGCTCGCTGCATCGGAGAACTGGTGCGTGTCGACCGCCCAGCGGATGAGGAACTGGATGAGCGTCTTCGGAACCGAGGCGTTGACGTTGTAATGCGACATCTGGTCGCCGACGCCGTACGTGCTCCAGCCGAGCGCGAGCTCGGACAGGTCGCCGGTGCCGATGACGAGCCCGCCGAGGAAGTTGGCGAGGCGGAACAGGTGGGAGGTGCGCTCGCCCGCCTGCACGTTCTCGTAGGTGATGTCGTACACCGAGTCGCCGCCCGCGGCGGGATGGCCGATGTCACGCAGCATCTGCTCGGCCGACGGGCGGATGTCGATCTCCTCGCTGCTGACACCGAGCGCCCGCATCAGGGCGTGGGCGTTGCCGAGCGTCTTCGTGCTTGTCGCGAAGCCCGGCATCGTGAACGCGAGCACGTTCTCCCGGGGCAGCCCGAGGCGGTCGAACGCTCGCGCGCAGACGATCAGGGCGTGGGTCGAGTCGAGCCCGCCGGAGACGCCGATCACCACCCGCTCGATCCCGGTCGCGCGCAGGCGCGTCTCGAGCCCGCGGACCTGGATGTTGTAGACCTCCTCGCACCGCTCGTTCCGGGTGACGGGATCAGATGGGACGTACGGCCGCCGCTCGACGCGGCGCCGGAGCGACACAACATCGCTTGCGTCCCCAAGCTCGAATTCGATCCGCCGCATCGCGCGCAGGCGCGCCCGGTGCTCATGAATCGAGTCGCCGAACGTGCTGAAGCTCGCCCGGTCGGAGAGGATCCGCTCGAGATCGATGTCCGCGGTGATCAGCTGCTGCTCGTCGGAGAAGCGGTCCGCCTCGGCGAGGAAGTCGCCGTTCTCGTAGATGAGGGCCTGTCCGTCCCAGGCCAGGTCGGTGGTCGATTCGCCGAAGCCGGCCGCGGTGAACACGTAACCGGCGATTGAGCGGGCGGACTGAGAGGCGCAGAGCAGCCGGCGGAAGTCGGCCTTGCCGATCGTGATGTTGCTCGCCGACAGGTTCGCGATCACGGTCGCGCCGGCGAGCGCCCCGTAGGTGCTCACCGGAATCGGCGCCCAGAAGTCTTCGCAGATCTCCGTGAACAGCACGAAGGCGGGAACGTCGCGGCAGCAGAACAGCAGGTCGACGCCGACCGGAACACGCTCGCCGAGCAACTGCACGTCGGAGACGACGAGGTCACGTGCGGCACGAAACTGCCGCTTCTCGTAGTACTCGCGGTACTCGGGCAGGTAGCTCTTCGGCACGATCCCGAGCAGCCGCCCGCGGTGGATGATGATCGCGCAGTTGAACAGGCCACCCTCGATCGGCAGCGGCGCTCCGACAATGATCACCGGGCGCAGCCCGACGCTCTCGGCGCGGATCCGTTCAAGTGCGTCAAGCACGGAGGCGAGCAGGGCCTGCTGGTGGAGGAGGTCGTCGATCGCGTAGGCGCTCACCCCGAGCTCAGGGAAGATGACGAGCGCGGCGTGGTCGTCCGAGGCACGCTGCGCGAGCGCCAGCGTGCGCTCCGCGTTGAACGCCGGTTCGGCCGGGCGGACGTGGGGCACGGCGCTCGCGACGCGGATGAATCCGTGGTTGTACAGGGAGCGAAACGCGTCCATCTGAAATTCAGATCATGCCGAAACGCAGCGCGTCGATCAGTCGCCGTGCGCGACGGGCCGGTCGGGATCGGTGATCCAGTCGCTCCACGAGCCGACGTAGAGGGCCGCCGGTCGGCCCGCCTGGGCGAGAGCGAGGACGATGTGGGCGGCGGTCACGCCCGACCCGCAGTACGCGCCGATCGGGGTCGCATCGCTCACGTGCTCCGCGTCGATGCGCGCGATCAGAGCGTCCGGGGCGGCGAGTCGACCGTCGGCGTCGATCGTCTGGCCCGCGGGGAGGTTGCGGGCTCCCGGGATGTGGCCGGCGACGGGGTCGATCGGTTCGCTCTCGCCGCGGAAGCGCTCCGGAGTGCGTGCATCGAGAAGCACGCCATGGTCGCCGAGTCCGGCGGCCGCTGCCGCGTCGAGGAGCGGCATTCCGCCGGGGCTCGGTTCGAAGTCACCCGGCGCCGGGCTCGTTGCCTCACCCGCCGGGCTCGTTGCCTCGCCCGTCTCAAGGCGCCCGCCGGCGGCGACCCACGCGTCGATCCCGCCGTCGAGGACGGTGACATCCGGATGACCGAAGTAGCGCAGCAGCCACCACGCACGGGCCGCGGGCCCGGGCACACGCCCCGCGTAGACGACGACCGGCCGGCTTGCGGAGACGCCGGCGCGGCGCATCGCCAGCCCGAACGCGATGGGATCGGGTAACGGATGGCGTCCGCCAGCACCCGGCGCGGCGGCAAGATCGTGGTCGAGATCGACGAACGCCGCCCCGGGCAGATGTCCGGCGAGGTATTCCTCGCGGCCGGACGGGCCGCCGAGGGTCCAGCGAACGTCGAGCAGCGTCGGTGCATCGCGCTCCAGCAGGGCTGGGGCGCTGATCACGACACCGCCCACGTCAGCCGCCGGGCTCGCGGTGCGGGATGACGAGCACCGGCCGGTGCGCGTGGGAAACGACCGCCGTACTGACGCTTCCGAGCAGCACCGATTCGACCCGGCCGAGGCCGCGGGCCCCGAGCACGATCGCGGCGGCGTCGTGCTCGGTTGCCGTTTCGCAGATCGCGTGCCACGGCTTGCCGTGGGCGAGGTGACCGCGGGCGGTGAAACCGGCCTCGCCCGCGAGCCTCACACCGCCGGCCAGCGTTTCCTCCGCCACCTCGCGGGCGATCTCGTCGAGCCCGAGGGACTTGGAACCGAGCTTCGTCACGCCCGCGCTGAGCACGGCCGCTGGGTCATACGGTGCCCACACGGCGACCGGCTCCCACACGGTCACGACGACCGCGTCACGGACGCTGAACAGTGCGGCCGCAGACGTGATCGCGCCGGCGGCGTCGTCGGAACCGTCGTAGGCGAGCAGGAGCGGGGGCGAGGACACGAACTGCATTCAATCGGAGTCGAGCCGGCGATACGATCGCGCCCGTGGAGCATGCCGAGCGCAACGAGCAGGTGTGGGACGCCCAGGCGGACAGCTACCAGGAGCGCCACGGGCAACAACTTGACAAGTCTGGCGGCGCCGCGTGGGGTCTGTGGCAGGTGTCTGAGGACGAGCTGCGCGTGCTCGGCGACGTCGCGGGCAAGGACGTGCTCGAGTTCGGCTGCGGCGCGGCCCAATGGTCGATCGCGCTGCACGCGCGCGGCGCGCGCGTCGTCGGCCTCGACCTCTCGGGGCGGCAACTCGAGCACGCACGGGAGCTGATGGCGGCCGCCGGCGCGGAGTTCCCGCTCGTTCACGCCAACGCCGAGGCGACCCCGTTTCCCGATGGATCGTTCGACACCGTCTTCTGCGACCACGGCGCGATGACGTTTGCCGATCCGCTCCGCACCGTCCCGGAGGCGGCGCGGCTGCTGCGAGATGGGGGCCGGTTTGCGTTTTGCATGCATACGCCGGTGCTCGACTGCGCGTGGGCGGCCACCGAGGAGCATCCGACCGATCGGCTCGTCGTCGACTACTGGACCCTGCACGCGATGGAGTTCGAGGACGAACCGACCGTGTTCCAGCTTCCCTACGGCACGTGGATCCGGCTGTTCCGGGAGAACGGGCTGATCGTCGAGGACCTGATCGAGCTGCGGCCGGGGGCCGAGGCCGAGAGCAGCTACCGCTCGGAGGTCGACCGGGATTGGGCGCGGCGCTGGCCGATGGAGCACATCTGGCGCGTGCGCAAGGCCGGACCTGGCTAGCGGAACCGCAGGGACGCGTGGACGTCCCGCTCATGGCTCGTGATCCAACGCTGGTCGTCGTGTGCGAGCACCAGCTTCTCGCCCGGCTGGCACGGCGTCCGGAACTCGATCTCGACATCGAGCGCCGCCGGCTCGCCACCGTCCCGAGCGAGCAACTCCTCCTCGAGCGGCTGCCAGTACGCGGCGTTGTTGACGTGGCGGGCGATGTCGCACTCGGTCGCGCGGAACGTCCACCGGCGGTTCTCGGTGGCGTCGGGTCCGGGCGCGGGATGCTGCAGCCGCGCGGTCACTCGCCGGCCGGCGGCGTGGTTACCGTAGGCGGCGATCTCCGCGTCGCTGAACGGCATCGGTCGCCAGTCAGTTGGGTCAAGGTGGACCCACAGCGCCACCGCCTCGACGGCGGGTCCCGCGGGCCGATCGCCGTTGACGGCGTCGAGCGGCTCGATCGACGTGCGCCGCTCGGCCCACATCCGTCCGAGCCCGCTACAGAACGTCCGCACGTTAAAGCGCTCGGCGAAGCGCGGAAAGCGATGCACGGCGATCCGGTTGCGCCGGACGACCCACACGGCGCTGAGCGCGAGCCCGGCGTCCTCGACGTCGGCATAGGCGACGTCCTGGAGCCACCGCGCGATTGCGTCAAGCCGGATCCGCCCGGAGGGGGCACAGTCGCCGAGGCCGGGGCGCATCGCGAGCGTGTATTGCCGGGCGCCGTCGGGCGGCGCGACGAACTCGGTCATTGGCTGACCACCGGGACGGGCGCGGGGTCAGCGAACAACGACGCCGTGCGACGCGCCGTCGTCGCCGCCCAGCCCGAAGTCGTGATCAGGCCGAGCACGACGACGGCGATACCGAGGACGACGACGATCCACCAGCCGGCATGGGTGCCGGTCGCAAAGTCGGTTGCGGCGGCACTCGCGCCGACTGCTCCGAGGACGGCGACGCCGAGCGTGGCGCCGACCTGCCGGCTCGTCGAGGCGACGGCGGCGGCGACACCCGCCTGCGCGGGCGGCATCCCCGAGATGGCCGTATTGGTGATGGGTGGGTTCACGAGCCCCGAGCCAAGGCCAAACACGGCGTAGGCGACGAACAGGTATGTGGGTGCGGTCGTGCGCGTGATCTGGGTCAGCATGAGACCGGCGACGGTCACCGCGATGCCGCCGACGACGAGCGAGGGACGCGTGCCGACACGGCTCATGATCCGACCCGACAGCGGGGAGAAGATGAGCATGCCGCCGGCCATGGGGAGCGTGTACAGACCCGCCTCGAACGGCGACAGGCCACGGACGGTCTGCAGGTAGAGGGTGTTCAAAAACAGAAACCCTGCGATCGCGGCGAACACGCAGAGCGCGATCGCGCTCGCGCCCGAGAACGGGGCGCTGCGGAAGAAGCGGACCTCGAGCAGCGGCTCCCGGCGGCGCAGCTCGTAGGCGATCAATGCGGCGAAGCTGGCGACCGAGACGCCGAACACGGTGAGGATCTCGGCCGACAGCCACCCGGCGCGGCGGCCCTCGATGATCGCGTAGGTGAGCGTCGCGAGCGCGACGATCACGAGCCCCTGACCGACCGGATCGATGCGGCGGGGATGGGGCGCACGGGACTCCGGCACGTACATCGCGGTGAGGATGATCGCGACAAGTCCGACCGGCAGGTTGACGAGGAACACCGAGCGCCAACCGATCGAGTCGACGAGAGCGCCGCCGACGATCGGTCCGAGGGCGAGGCTGATGCCGAACATCGCCCCCCACACGCCGATCGCCTGCGCGCGCTCGCGGGGATCCTCGAACACGTTGCGGACGATCGACATCGCGACCGGGTTGAGCATCGCGCCGCCGACCGCCTGCACGACACGCGCGGCGATGAGAAATCCGAGGCTCGGGGAGAGCGCGCACAGCAGCGAACCGAGTGAGAACACGACGAGACCCGTCTGGAAGGTGAACCGCCGGCCGATCCGGTCGGCGGTCGATCCGGCGAGCATCAGCAAGCTGGCGATCGCGAGCGAGTAGGCGTCGATCGTCCACTGCAGGCCGGTCACCGAGGCATGGAACGAGCGGCGGATCGCCGGCAGCGCCACGTTGACGATCGTCACGTCGAGCCCGACGATGAGCAGGCTCATGCTGCAGATGACGAGCACGAGCATGCGCTGGCGGCGGCTGAGCGGGCCGTTCGTCACGCCGCGTGCACCTCCCATCCGTCTGCGATCAGGATCCGGGCGGCCTCGATATCAGGATGCAACGGACGATCCTGGAGATCGGGATCGAGGCACCGGCTCGCCGCCTCGTACAGCGGCCGGCTGCCGGCGCCGACGGGCTCGTGCCCGGCGACGCGCAGTGCCCGCATCGCGACGACGAGCTCGGTGGCGACGAGCACCTGCAGCGCGTCGACCGCCTCGTGGGCGCGCCGGGCGGCGATCGGCGCGAGACTCGAATGCGACTCGACCCCACGGGAGACGGACACCGTCTGAGCGGCGACCGGAGTCACGAGCGAGCGGACCTCGGCGGCCGCGGCATGCGCCGTGTACTCGACCACGAGCGCGCCGGACTCGGGTCCAGGGCGGGCGGCGAGAAACGGCGGCAGGCCCGTGAGGCTCGGGTCAAGCAGGGCGCTGACGCGGGCGGCGATCAGCGCCGCGGACTGGGCGAGCGCGGTGCGGAGGTTGTCGATCGCGTTCGCGAGCGGCGCGGCGTGCGGATTCCCGTTCGGCAGTGCGGCCGGCTCATCGGCGACGATCAGCGCGTTCTCGCCGGCGAAGTTGAGCTCGTGGATGACCGTCTCGCGCAGGGCGCCCAGCGCGTCGTGCACGGCGCCGTCGACCTGCGGGAGCGCGCGGAACGGATACGGGTCCTGGATGCCGAGAGCCCCGGGCCGCTCCGTGCGATCGCGGAGTCCGCGCAGCCGGGCTCGCATTTCGCGCGGCGATCGCGGACTGCCCGGCGCGGTGAGCGGCGGAGTGAATCCGCGGATCGAGCGCGATCGGGTCGGCAGCGGCCGCCTCGAACGACAGCGCGGCGACGCTCAGCCACGCATGCAACAACGCGTGGACGTCGACCACGATCAGCGCGGCGTGACCGACGCTCACGGCGTTGCTCGAGATGAACGCGAGTCCGTCCCGCGGTCCAAGCGACGGAGGCGTGATCCCGCGGGCCGCGATTGCCGGACCGGCCTCGAGGAGCTCGTCGCCCTCCCAGACGCGACCCTCGCCGAGCAGGGCAAGCGCGATATCCGCCAGCGCCGTCAGGTCCCCGGTGCCGAGCGACCCGAGCTCCCGCGTGCACGGGGTGAGACCGGCGTTGAGGGCTGCGACGAGCGCGTCGAGCAACTCGCTTGAGAGCCCCGCCCCGCCGGCGCCGATCTGGTTGGCGCGGGTCACCATCGCCGCGCGCACGAGCTGGACCGGGACGATCCGTCCGGCGCCGCAGGCATGGCTGCGGAGCAGCCGCAGCGAGTAGCCGCTGCGCTCCTCGGCGTCGATCGGACGGTCGCGCAGCGCGCCGACGCCGGTCGTGACCCCGTAGATCGGCTCGCCGGCCGCGATCAGCTGATCGAGGGCCCGGGCCGCGGCCGCGTTGCGCTCGTGAGCCGCCGGGGTCAGCTTCACCGGAGCGCGCTCGCGTGCAACGCGAGCGACCGCGGCGGGATCGAGCGTCTGTCCGTCAAGCAGGATCACGAAGAACCAGGGTAGGACGTTGGCGCTCGCCGGCGGACCGGTGCGGGTGGTCGTGGGCCGCGCGCCCGGCGGACGCGCGACCCATGCCACCAGAGCGTGATCAGGTCAGGTGGTTGGCCTGCAGGAACTGCTTGGCGACGTCCGCCGCAGACTGCTTGTCGATGGCGACGGCCTTGTTCATCGAGATGATGGCCGGGGCCGTCAGCAGCTTGTTGACGCCGTTGACGACGGTCAGGACGTTCGGGCAGGCATTCAACTTGTTCTTGTTGATCACCAGCGCGATGTTCTGGAAGCCGAAGATGTTCTTCGGGTCCTTGAGCACGGTGTACTTGCCGCTTGCCAGCTGCGGGTCGGTGGTGAACACGTCAACCGCGTCGACCGAGCCGTTATCGAGCGCCTGGTACTGGACGCCGAGCGCGAGCGACTTGAACGTGAAGTTGTGCAACCCGTACACGCTCTTCATGCCGGCGGCGCCCTGCTGGCGGTTGACGAACTCAGGCCGTGCGCCGAGCGTAAAGTGCGGCACCTTCTTGAGGTCCGCGGTCGTGACGAGCCCATACTTCGTGGCGTACGCCTTCTTGACCGCGATCGCGTCGGTGTCGAAGAACGGCGTCATCTCGCTCATCACCTGGCCGCGTTTGGCGTAGAACGCCTTCGCCAGGTTGTACTCCTGCTGGGGGCTGGTGACCGTCTTGTTGATCTTCGCGACGGTGACCGCGGACTCGCCCGTGTACTCCGGGTAGGCGTCGATCTGACCGCTGGTCAGCGCCTTGTCGATGATCTCGGTGGCGCCGATGTTCTCCTTGTACGCGATCTTGCAGCCCTTGGCCTCGAGCGCCTGCTTGTACAGCTGGCCGAGGATGAACTCCTCGGTGAAGTCCTTCGTGCCAAGGGTGAGCGAGCCGCCCGATCCCGCGGCCGCAGTCGACGACGCGCTTGCTGATGTGGAACTCGACGCCGTGCTCGAGCTCGAGCTCGAGCTCGAGCCGCACGCGGCAAGCAGCACGGTTGTCAGTGCAGCGAGCGCAGCGACCAATAGCCCCCGCCACGGGCCGCGCGACGTGCCCCCGCGCGATCGCCTTGTTGATGTATCGAACATGCGTGTTCCTCCTCGTGGTGTGGCTAGGTAAAGCCCTAGTGCCCAGCAGTCTCCCAGTCAGGCTCGACCACCTCGGTCCCGACAGCGCGCCTACCCCGTCGCAGATGACGCAACGGTGCCGGTGTCACCGCGCGCTCGACCAGGGCGAGCGCGCCGTCGACGATGAACGCGAGCGCCGTGATCGTCAGGCTGGCGGCGATCACGCCCGCCGTCCCGTACGTCGACTCGTTGACGATGATGTCGCCCAGACCGCCCCCACCGGCGAACGTCGCGAGCGTGGCGGTCGCGACGACGAAGACCGTTGCCGTTCGCACGCCGGCGAAGATGAGCGGCAGGGCCATCGGGAGTTCGACCCGCCACAGGACCTGAAGCGGGTGCATGCCCATCGCGCGGGCGGCCTGGACAGCGTCGGGATCAACCTCGCTGACGCCGACGTACGTGTTCGTGAGGATCACCGGGGCGGCGAGAATGACGAGCGCGGCCATCGTGTTGACAAAGCCGATCCCGAGAAATCCGATAAGGATCGAGATCACCGCCAGGCTGGGCAACGCACGCCCGATGTTCGAGACGTTGATCGCGAAGAACGAGAACCGATGCATATGACCGAGCCACACGCCGAACGGGATCGAGATCAGGATGGCCACGCCGATCGAGGCGAAGGACACCTCGAGGTGCGACACGGTCTTCTCGCCGATCAGGCTGAGGTTGTTGAAGAAGAACTTGAAGGCGTCGCCGAACGCGTTCATCTCACACGACCTGCACTCGACGCCGGCTCCACGGCGTGATCACGCGCTGAAGCAGGACGAGCAGGAGATCGGCGACGATCGCCAGGAGCACGGCAAGCGCGCCGGCCGCGAGGAACTCGGTCTTGAAGCCCGTCTGGATCGCGTCGAAGATCGGCGCACCGAGGCCGCCGACGCCGATATAGGCGGCGACGGTGGTGAGGCTGATCGTCGTCACGGTGGCGATCCGGACGCCGGCCATGATCGCCGGCAGCGCGAGCGGCAGTTCGACCCGGAGCAGCTGTTGCCGAGACGTGAGACCCATGGCGCGGGCCGCCTCGAGCGCCGATTGCGGGATCCCGCGCAGTCCGGTGAGGGCGTTGCGGAACAGGATGAGCAGCGTGTACGACACGAGCCCGATCTCGGCGGTGGTCCGGTTGATCCCGGTGATTGGCACGAGCAGCTCGAACAGCGCGAGGCTGGGGATCGTGTACATGAACGCACTCACGAGCGTGAACGGACCCTCGAACCAATCCTGCTTGTAGGCGAGGATCGCGGCGGTGAACGCAATCACCATTCCGAGGCCGACGGCGATCGCGGTCAGTTCGATGTGCTCGATCAGGCGTGGCTCGAACCGAGAGCTGAAGTTGTCGAAGAACCAGGTCGCGCAGAACTGCTTGTTTTGGACGATGCAGTTCGACGCGTGCTGGAAGGTCGGGATGACCGGCCCGCCGGCGGCCATGATCAGGTTCACGTCGCTGCGCCCCCCTGCGGCTCGGGCGCCGAGTGGGCGGGGGTGCGTTCAGGCGGCGCGATCAGCCGCGTGATCGCCTCCATCTGCACCGAGCCGACCGCCTTGTTGTCGTCGTCGACGACGTCAATCCGCGTCGTCCCCTCGGCGAGCATCATCGACAGCGCGTAGTGCAGGGTTGTGTCGTGAGAAATCGTCGGGCCCGTCGGATGCTCGCTCGTCGGTGGGTCAAGTTCGATGTCCGCGAGCCGACGCACCCGGAGTCGCTTCAGCCCGCGGTCCGCTCCGACGAACTGGGCGACGAAGTCATCGGCGGGTTTCGCGAGCAGGTCGTCGGCCGTCGCCATCTGGACAAGCTTGCCGTCGCGCATGATCGCGATCCGGTCGCCCATCTTGATCGCCTCGTCGATGTCGTGGGTCACGAAGATGATCGTCTTCGGGATCTGCCGATGGAGCCGAAGGAAATCGTTCTGAAGCCGTTCCCGGGCGATCGGGTCGATCGCACCAAATGGCTCGTCCATCAGCATGATCGGAGGGTCGGCGGCCATCGCCCGGGCCACGCCGATCCGCTGCTGCTGGCCGCCGGAGAACTCTCCCGGGTATCGCTTGAGATCTGAGGACGGATCGAGTCCGACCAGCTCCAGGAGTTCCGCGGCGCGCGCGTGGATCCGCTCCTTCGACCAGCCCAGCAGGCGCGGAACCGTCCCGATGTTGTTCTCGACCGTCATGTGTGGGAACAGGCCGATCTGCTGGAACACATACCCGATCCCGCGCCGGAGCTGCGTGAGTTCCAGCTGGCGGACGCTGCGGCCGTCGATCGTGATGTCGCCCTCGGTGATCGCGATCAGGCGGTTGACCATCTTCAGCGCTGTCGTCTTGCCGCACCCGGACGGGCCGATCAGCACGCAGATCTCCCCAGGAGGCACATCGAAGCTCAGCTTCTCGACCGCAGCGCCCTCGCGTCCCGGATACCGCTTGACCACGTCGTGAAAGGCGATCTCGGCAGGTGCCGAATTCGAGGGCTCGCTGGACGGACGAGTCGTATGGGCGATTTCGGCGCCGATCACAAGATAGATACCAGATACACGCGATCGGAAACATCAGCCCTGGGGTCAGGAATTCCGAGCGCTTCCTGAGCGTTTCAGCCGGAAAACCTCGACCTCGTTCGCAATCCCGCGCACCTGCATGCTCCCGACCGGCTCCCAATCGAGGCTCTGGCAGGCATCGGCGACGATTCGGGTCGCGACAAGTTCGTCGCGGTCGGCCCGGCCGAGGAGCCGCGCGGTGAGGTTCACCGCCGCCCCAAAGTAGTCACCCTCCCGGGGGATGGCGAGGCCATGATGGACGCTGGCGTGGACGCCGGGGTCCCCACGGACGGCCGCCATCTCGGCGATGATCCGCGCGCCCGCCTCGACGGCGAGCTGCGGAGTGGGGTAGGCGCACATGAAGCCGTCGCCGAGGAGCTTCGTCAGCCTCGCCTCGGGCCCGCGCTCGCGCGTCACGACGGCCGCGAATTGGTCGATCATCCGGACGGCCGCGGCGTCGCCGACGCGGTCGGCGTAGGCGGTGAAGTCCTTGAGGTCGCAGAACAGGAACGCGACCTCGACGGCGGCGGGCGTCCCTGGGACCGCGGCCGCGGCCGGGGCCTCCCGGAAGGCGACCTGGGCGAATTCGCGCTCGAGCCACCGGCGGTGCACGGCGGCGAGAACGACGTCGGCGATCGGGAGCAGCTTCTCGAGGGCGGCGGTGCGCGCGAGCAGCCGGGGGTAGTCGTCGGGGTGCTCACGAAGATCCGGCTCAAGCACGCTGACCCATAGCTGCACCGAGCTGTGGGCGATGCGGGCGAGCAGCCGGCCGTAGACGCGCCCGAGTTGGATGGCGACGTCGAGCGGCCACGTCTCGCGCAGCGCCCAGAGCATCACGAGCGCATCGGCCTCCTCCGGGGTGAACGCCGGCTCGTGTGGGTCCGTCCCAGCCAGGCCGAACGCCTCCAGCAGGGCGCTGAGGGCCTCGACAGGATGGCCGCCGCGGGCCTCCATCTCGGCCAGCGACACCGTTCGGCCTTCCCTGCTGTGACGTACGACGGTGTCAAGCAGGGCCCGTTGCGGCTCGCCGCTGATCAGCGCGTGCTCGATCTCCTCCTCGGAGGCGCCATAGGCTCGGAGGTGGGTGGCGAGCTCGCGCAGACGATCCAGCGCGTCGGCCTTCGATGCCGGCTGTCCTCCCTGCATGGCCGCATGATCGCGCACGTCGCCTGAACTCACGTCACGCGTAGTAGAACACGACGCCGAGCAGGAGGTACACCCCGAGCAGCTGGACGCCCTCGAACCACGTCGATTCTCCGTCCGCGATCAGCGTCGTCGAGATGAGGACCGCGAAGATGAGGGCGGCGATCTCGTAGCCGTTGAACACGAGCGCCATCGGCGCCGGGCCGAACAGGAATGAGAGCAGCACGAGCACCGGGGCGACGAACAGTCCGATCTGGGCGCTCGAGCCGATCGCGATGTTGACCGCAAGGTCCATCTTGTCCTTCGCTGCCACCGCGACCGCCACGTAGTGCTCGGCGGCGTTGCCGACGATCGCGACGACGAACGCGCCGACAAAGAACTGCGAGAGCCCGATCGAGCGCGAGGCCTGTTCGATCGAGCCCACGAGCAGCTCGCTCATCACGCCGACGAGCACGCCGGCGGCGCCAAGCATCAGGATCGAGCTTCTCACCGACGGCGCGTCCTCGGCCGGCCGCTCGCCGTGTCCCGGGGCGAACAGGTCCCGGTGCGTGCGCAGGGAGAAGAACAGGCCGGCCACGTAGATCGCGATCATCACGAGGCTGATCACGATCGAGAGGTGCTCGAGCCGGCTGCCAAACGCATGCCGCTCCTGCCCGACGGTCGGGAGTCCGGCACCGCTGATCAGCGCGAGCACGGCTGGGAGGATGAGCGCCGTGACGGTGACGAGCAGCAGTCCGGAATGGTTCTGAGCAGCGGTGCGGTCGAATCGCTGCCGGGTCCGGTTCCAGCCGCCGGCGACCATGGCCGCGCCGAGCACGAGCAGCGAGTTGCCGATGATCGAGCCGACAAGCGAGGCCTTGACCACCTCCTGGAGGCCGTCGAGCAGGGCGAAGAAAGCGATGATCAGCTCCGGTGCGTTACCGAACGTCACGTTCAGCAGGCCGGCGATCCCTGGTCCCGACCGGGTCGAGAGCGCCTCGGTGGCGTCGCTCATCAGGGCTGCGGCCGGGATCACGGCGAGCGCGGAGGCGAAGAACACGAGCACCGGCGGACCCCCCAGCACCTTCAGGAGGAGCGCCGCCGGCGCGAACACGTTGAGGTACATGACCGGGCGCAGGCCCGTGAGCCTAAAGCGTTGCCTGCGGCCGCTCTAATCTACGCACCGAATGCCCGAGCGGCAGCGGCTCCACAGATACTCCACGCGCGTCCTATCGATCGCGATGATCATCATCGGGATCGCCCTGGTCGTGCGGACGGTCGCGGCCGGGGGCGGCGCGGTTGCCATCGGGGTGCTCATGGGGGTGCTGTTCATCGCCGCCGGAGCCGGCCGCCTCTATCTTCAGATCCGAGGCCACGGCTCGTGACGCGCCGCGCGTCCCACAGGTGAACGAACGACCCTTCAGTTACCGCGCGCTGTTCGCGGTCGTGTACACGACCTCGGTCAGCTCCGTGTACTTCGCCCTCGGGGTTGTCGCGTTGCACGCCGGTGGGCTCACCCCGCTCGTGTTCCTCGCCGGTGGGCTCTTCTTTCAGCTCTCGGCGATGACCTATGCCGAGGGCGCCGCGCTGCATCCGGAGCGCGGCGGCTCGGCGGTGCTGGGCCGCTACGCGTTCAACGAGCTGGTCAGCTTCATCGCCGGGTGGGCGATCGTGCTCGACTACACGATCCTGCTGGCGGTGGCCGCGCTCACCGTGCCGGCCTACCTCGCCGCGTTCTGGGCTCCGCTCGGCCGCGGTACGCCCCAGATCCTGATCGCTCTCGGGGTGATCGTGTTCGTCGCCCTCGACAACCTCACTGGCGTCAAGGTCCGGCCGTTGCGGCGCCGGATCGTGATCACGTTCGCCGACATCGTGCTGCAGGCACTCGTGATCGTGCTCGGGCTCGTCCTCGTTTTTCATCCGCACCGGCTCGCCGAGACCGTGCACCTCGGCACCGCGCCCACGTGGTCAGGCCTCGCGTACGCGTTCCCGATCGGCGTGATCGCGTTCACCGGCCTCGAGGCGGCCGCCAGCCTCGCCGGCGAGGTCAACGCCAGCGTGGCCCAGCTGCGCCGACTCGTCGTGCCGGGCTCGGCGCTGATCGTCCTCATCTATGTCGGGATCGCGTTCGTCGGGATCTCGGCGCTCCCGGTGCACCACGGCATCAGCGACCTTGGGGTCAAGCATCTCAACGCCCCGGTGCTCGGAATCGTCGAGTCCTACAAACCGACATGGGTGGCCGACGTGCTGAAGTACGCCGTCGCCATCGGCGGCGCGCTCGGGCTCACCGCCGCAGCGGGGGCGGCAATGCTCGGCGTCTCACGCGTCGGCTACTCGCTCGCGACGAACCGGCAGATTCCAAGCGCGGTCGGGCGACTCAGCACGCGGTGGGGCACCCCAGTCGTTGTGATCGGCGCCGCCGCGCTGGCCAGCGCCGCGCTCGTGCTCCCGAGCGACGTCGAGCTCCTCGTCGGGATTTACGCGTTCGGGGCGCTGATCGCGTTCACGGTCGCGCACGTGTCGGTGATCGCGCTGCGCTTCCGGGAACCCGATCGGCCGCGGCCCTACCGGGTTCCGCTGTCGATCCCGATCCGCGGCGCCAAGGTGCCGGTGCCGACGCTGATCGGCGCGGTGTTCGCGGGGGCGGGGCTCGTGATCGTCATGATCTATCACTCGGGCGCCCGCTGGGTCGGCATCGGCTGGCTGCTCGGCGGGCTGGCGCTCTATGTCATCTACCGCAAAAGCCAGCAGAAGCCCCTGCTGCGGCGGGTCACGATCCCGGAGCGGGCGCTGCGGCACGAGACGCTCGAGCCGGAGTTCGGCTCGATCCTGGTGCCGATCTTCGGTACGCCCCTCGACGACGACATCGTGCAGACCGCCGGCCGGCTTGCGGGCGAGACGCGGGATGATGTCGTCGAGGAGGGGGCGGTGATCGAAGCGATCTGGGTGTTCGAAGTTCCGCTGTCGCTGCCGCTTGACGCGCCGCTGCCGGAGAGCCAGATCCAACGCGCTCGTGACGCGCTGGTGCGGGCGAAGGTCGTGGGCGAGGAATACGAGGGTGTCGAGGTCGCGACCGCGATCGTCCGGTCCCGCCGTGCCGGGGCGGCGATCGTCGGCGAGGCGAAGCGACGTGGTGTCGAAGCGATCGTCCTCGCCGCGGAGGAACCGAGCCGGGTCCGGGGCGGTGCCCTCCTCGGCGGCGTCGGTCCGCTTGAGAACTACGTCGGCGACGTCACCAAGTACGTCATCAACAAGGCACCCTGTCGCGTGATCCTCACCGCCCCGCCGGCCGACTGGCGGGCGAAGTTCGAGGCGAGACACGATGGAGCCGGCCCGGCCGCGCCGGCCTCAGCACCCGAGGCGAGCTAGTGGACGACCGCTAATGGCCGAGCGACGCTTGGAAGGACTCCAGCGCGTGCTCGGGGTCAACGCGCTGTTCTCGACCGCCTACGGCAACGTCGGCTCGTCGATCTACTACGCGCTCGGACTCGTCGCGTCGTTCGCGCTCGGCCTGACGCCGGTCGTGTTCGTCCTCACCGGCGTGATCTTCTACCTGACCGCCGCCACGTACTCGGAGGCGACCGCGATGTTCCCGGAGGCGGGCGGCTCGTCATCGTTCGCCCGGCACGCCTTCAACGAATTCTGGTCGTTCTTCGCCGCCTGGGGCCAGATGCTCAACTACACGATCACGATCGCGATCTCCGCGTTCTTCGTGCCCCACTACATCGGCGGGTTGTTCTTTCCGTTCCTGAAGACCTCGCCGGGGGACATCTTCTTCGGCATCGGTGTGATCGTCGCTGCTGTGCGGGATCAACGTGTTCGGCGTCACCGAAGCCGCGGCGCTCAACATCCTGCTCGCCGTCACCGACTTCGCGACGCAGCTGCTGCTCGTGCTCGTCGGACTGTTCCTCGTGTTTGACGCGCACACGCTGATCCACAACGTGCAGCTTGGGACGGTGCCGTCCTGGAAGAACTTCCTCGTCGCGATTCCGGTGGGGATGATCGCCTACACGGGCATCGAGACGATCTCGAACATGGCCGAGGAGGCGAAGGACGAAGCGAAGACGATCCCGCGGGCGATCAACAGAGTCGTGATTGCCGTTTTTGCGATTTACGCCCTGATGCCAGCCGTCGCGCTCAGCGCGCTTCCGGTGAGGTGCACGCCCGGCGGCAAGTGTCAGACGTTGCTCGGTCTCAGCGAGGACAAGGGTGGCTTCGCCGGAGACCCCGTGCTTGGAATCGTGAAACATCTTCATCTCGGCGCGCTCCAGCACGCCGGGGAGGTGTATGTCGGACTCCTCGCCGCGACGATCCTGTTCATCGCCACGAACGCCGGGATCATCGGCGTCTCGCGGCTCGTCTACTCGATGGGCCTGCACCGCCAGGTTCCCGACGCCCTGCGCCGATTGCACCCGCACTTCCGCACGCCGTGGATCGGGATCGTCGTGTTCGGCGGGATCGCGTGCCTCACCCTGATCCCGGGCCAGGCGGAGTTCCTCGGCAACATGTACGCGTTCGGAGCGATGCTGTCGTTCACGATCGCGCACCTCGCGGTCATCCGGCTGCGGGTGTCCCAGCCCGATCACGAGCGCCCGTATCGCGGACCGGGGCGAATCCGCATCCGCGGGCACGAGCTGCCGCTGTTCGCGATCGTCGGTGGGATCGGCACGTTCCTCGCGTTTGTGACGGTCACGATCCTCCACGTCGCGGTGGCAATCGCCGGTGTCGGATGGCTGTGCATCGGGGTTCTCGTCTACATCGCCTATCGCCACCGCCAGGGCCTTGACCTCGTCACGACAACGAAGGTGGCGATCCCACGCCCCGCAGTCGACACCGAAGCCGAGTACGACGCGGTTCTGGTCTGGTTCGACGAGCGCAGCTACGTCCCGGAGGTGATGGCGACGGCGGCGCGCATGGCGGCGCGGCGGCGGCGCGGGATCCACGTGCTCGTGACGATCTCTGTCCCCGCGAGCAGTCCAATCGATGCGCCGCTACCCGAGCAGGAGGCACTCGCCACGTCGGTGCTGGAGGAGGCCCGCGTGCAGATCGGTCGTCGCGTCTCCGGACACTGGGAGAAGGTCCGGGCCGGTCAGACCGGCCGTCGGATCATCGACGAGGCGCGGGCGATGCACGCGGGAGCGATCGTGATGCCGATGGCGGGCTCCGGGGCGGGGTTCGGTCGCACGCTCGAGACGGTCCTCAAGGAACGACCGTGCCGGGTGATCATCGAGTCGACGCCCTCGAAGCGACCCCCGCGGTCGCGCTCTCCACTCGCCGCGTCGCCATGACGTGGGGGCCAAGAGACGGTTGGACGGCGCGGAGCATTGCGTTGACCGTCGTGGAGGTCGTCGTCGCGATCGGCCTCGCGACGGCTGCCGTCGCGCTCCTGCAGTCGGCCGCGCCGGCGGCTGGCCTCGGCGTCATCTATCTGCTCGCCGTGCTGGCGATCGCGATCCGCCGCGGAGAGATCGCGGCGCTCGTCACCGCGGTGCTCAGCATGCTGACGCTGAACTACCTGTTCATCCCGCCGCGCCACCAGCTCGCGATCGCCCACTCGCGGGACGTCGCGGAGCTCGCCGTGCTGCTGATCGTGGCCGTCGTCGTCGGCCGGCTCGCGGCGCTCGCCCGGCACCGGGAGGCAGAGGCGGAGGCTCGCGCGAGCGAGGCGCTCGCCCATGAGCGAGAGGCGACGCTGCTCGCCGACGTCGCCTCCACGATTCTCGCCGGGCACTCGATCGCGGCGCAGCTCGAGCGCATCGGCAACGGTCTGGCCGGCGCGCTCGGCGCAGAGCACGCGCGGCTGGAGCTCGGCTCGGTCCCGACGCCGGAGGCGGATGAGATCTCGGTCCGGGTGCGCTCCCGGGCCCGGCCGGCGTGGCTCTACGTCTCGCGTGAGACGCGCTGGGCGCAGCCCGACCTCGAGCGCATCAGCGAACCGCTGGGTCGTCTGCTTGACGTGGCCGTCGAGCGCGAGCGCGTCGCCGAGCAGGCCGCGGAGGCCGAGGCGGCGAAGCGCGCCGATGTCGCCCGGACGGCGATCCTCCACGCGATCTCCCATGACCTGCGCTCACCCCTGACCGCGATCACGACCGCCGCGGCGGCCCTCCGAGGCGCCGGGGTGACCGACACCGAACGCACCGAGCTGCTCGACGCGATCGAGGCGGAGAGCGCGCGGCTCGCCCGGCTCGTCGGCGACCTGCTCGATCTCTCAAAGATCGAGGCCGGCGCCGTGGCGCCGCAGCCGGACTGGTGTGATCTGCACGACACGATCGGCTCCGCGGTCGCGCAGTTGCGGACCGAGCATCCGGTCGACTTCCGCCTGCCGAACGATCTGCCGCTCGTCCGCGCTGACGCCGCGCAGCTCGAGCGCGTGTTCTCGAATCTGATCGAGAACGCGATCAAGCACTCGCCGCCGGACATCCCGGTCACGATCACCGCCGGCGCCAGCTCCGGCCGCGTCACCGTCCGCGTCATCGATCGCGGGCGCGGCATCCCCGCGGCCGACCGCACGCGGGTGTTCGAGCCGTTCTTCCGCGGGCGCCGCGACACCGGGTCAGGGTCGGGACTCGGACTTGCGATCTGCCGCGGATTCGTCGAGGCGAACGGGGGCCAGATCGTGCTCCAGACCTCCCGCGGCCCGGGGACGTCATTCGCCGTCAGCTTCCCGCTCGTCAAGCAGCCGGAGGCGGTCACGTGACCGCGCCGCGCGTCCTCGTTGTCGACGACGAGCCGCAGATCGTGCGCGGGCTGAAGATCATCCTGCGTGGCGCCGGCTATGCGGTCGAGGCCGCGGACACGAAGGCCGACGCGCTCGCCGCGCTCGCCGCCCGCCCGCCGGACGCGCTCGTGCTTGACCTCGTCCTGCCGGACGGTCAGGGCGTCGACGTCTGCCGCGAGGTGCGGACGTGGAGCCAGCTTCCGATCGTCGTGCTCTCGGCGGTCGGCGATGAGCGTGAGAAGGTCCGGGCGCTCGACGCCGGCGCGGATGACTACATCACGAAGCCGTTCGGGACCGACGAGCTGCTCGCGCGGCTGCGGGCCGTGCTGCGGCGCTCCGGTGAGGGGGGCGGCAGCCCGCTGATCGAGGTCGGTGAGCTCGTCATCGATCTCACCGACCGGTCCGTCACCCGGGGCGGAGAGCCGATCCACCTGACGCGGATCGAGTTCGAACTGCTGCGGGTCCTCGCTCAGCATCAGGGTCGGCTCGTCACTCACCGGCAGTTGCTCCAGGAGGTGTGGGGACCCGAGTACGGCGAGGAGACCCACTACCTCCGGGTGCACGTCGCACACATCCGCTCCAAGCTCGAGCCTGACCCGTCGCGGCCGAAGTATCTGATCACAGAGCCCGGCGTCGGCTATCGCCTCCGGGATCCGGAGAGCTAGCGGACGGGCTGCGCACCCGAGGGTTCGATGGCACGGATCGAGACACACGGGCTGAGGCGGAGCGTCGGGCTCGGCGGGTTGTTCGCGACCGCGTACGGGAACGTTGGGTCGTCGATCTACTACGCGCTCGGGCTCGTCGCCGCGTACGCCCTCGGGCTGACGCCGATCGTGTTCCTGCTCGCCGGTGGGCTGTTTGCGCTGACGGCGAAGACCTATGCCGAGGGCGCAGCAATGTACCCGGAGGCGGGCGGCTCCTCGTCGTTCGCGCGCCACGCGTTCAACGAGTTCGTGTCGTTCTTCGCCGGCTGGGCGCTCAGCCTCGATTACATCCTGACGATCGCGATCTCGGCGTTCTTCGTCCCGCACTACCTCGGGGCGTTCTTCCCGGCGTTGCGCCACTCGCCGGGCGACGTGATCGGCGGGATCGCCGTGATCATCGGACTGGCGGCACTCAACATCCGCGGGATCGGCGAGTCGGCGAAGCTCAACTTCATCCTCGCGGTGCTCGACCTGGCGACCCAGGTCATCATCATCTTCGTCGGCATCTTCCTGGTGCTCAACCCGTCGTTGCTCGTCAACCAGGTTCACCTCGGGACGGTGCCGACGTACAGCCACCTGATCTTCGCGCTGTCGCTGGCGATGCTGGCGTACACGGGGATCGAGACGGTCTCGAACATGGCCGAGGAGGCGCGGGATCCCGGGCGCGACGTGCCGCGCGCCGTCAACCTGATCCTGATCGCGGTGATCGGCGTGTACGCCGGGATCACGGTCGTCGCGCTCAGCGCGCTGCCGGTGATCGGCCACGGAGCGCACGCGTTCACACAGCTCGGCGGCAAGTACCAGAACGACCCGGTGCTCGGGATCATCGACCACCTTGGGCTGCCGACCGGGATCCAACACATCCTTCGCTACTACGTCGGGCATTCTCGCGGCGACGATCCTGTTCATCGCCACGAACGCCGGCCTGATCGGGATCTCGCGATTGGCGTGGTCGCTCGCCGAGCACCGCCAGCTGCCGCCGATCTTCGCCCAGCTGCACCGTCGCCACCGGACGCCGTGGTTCACGATCGTCCTGTTCTCGATCTTCGCCGGCCTGCTCCTGATCCCCGGACAGACTGCGTTCCTCGGCAACCTCTACTCGTTCGGCGCGATGCTGTCGTTCACGACGGCGCACGCCGCGATCATCGTGCTGCGGGTCAAACAGCCCGACCTCGAGCGGCCGTACCGGATCCCGTTCGGGATCCCGTTCCGCGGCGCACGGATCCCGGTGAGCGCGCTCATCGGGGGGCTCGGCACGTTCGCCGCCTGGGTTTCAGTGATGGCGCTGCACGTCGATGCCCGCTACGTCGGGACGGGGTGGATGATCGTCGGGCTTGCGGGGTACGTCGTGTACCGGCGGCGATCCGGCATGGACCTGACCTCGCACTACAAGATCGCCCACCGCGAGCGGCCAGCGTTCTTCATCGAGCTCGACTACCGCTCCGCGATCGTGCCGATCTTCGGTGCCGACCTCGACGTCTCGGCGCTGCGCGCGGCGGCCCGACTCGTCGGCGAGGGGGCGCTCGTCGAGGCCGTCTACGTGCTGCGCGTTCCCAGCCAGCTCTCGCTCGACGCCGGCCTGCACGAGGAGGAGCAGCAGGGCCTCGCCTTGCTGGAGAGCGCGAAGCTCGCGGGACGCAAGGCGGGCTTCAAGGTCCAGACCCGGCTCGTCCGCACACGCAACCCCGGCCACGCGATCGTCGAGGAGGCCGAACGCTCGTCGGCCGAGATCATCTACCTGGCGACCGACCACGCACCGGACAACGAGCGAGCCCTCGGCCCGACCGCGACGTACCTGCTCGCGCGGCGCCCGTGTCGCGTGGTGATTGAGACACCGCCGGTGCCGGGCGCGCGGCCCGCGCTGTTTCAGGCCGTCGCGTGACGGACGACGATCTCGGCGACCGCGGCAGGGTCCTCGATCTGCGGATAGTGGCCGAGGGTGGGGAGTTCGGTCACCGGGACGTGTGGCCGGAGCTGCTGGATGCCCCGGAGCATGTCGGGTCCGGCGACCGGGTCGAGCATGCCCCACATCAGTGACAGCTCGCCGGGCCAGTCGCGGATGGCCCCATGCCAGCGGTCGGCGTAGCGGACGCGATCCTCCTGATAGGCGATCAGATCGTGGCCGCGCCGCCGGCCGTTGTTGTGGGACATGAGGCTCCACTGGTCGGTCGCCTCATCCGGCGTCAGCGGGTGGGTGGGGGAGAACACCGCTCCGAGCTGTTGGCGGAAGAAGCGCTCGGTGCTCAGCTGGGCGAGGACCGGTCCGGCCTTGCTCATCAGGAGCTTCTGGCCGAGCGTCAGGTGCGCGAGGTGGAGCAGCATGCTCCCGTTGAACAAAAGCGCCCCGGTGATCTCGAACGCGCGGCGTCCTTCGATGTCCCGAGCGAACAGCTCGTTTGCGACGGACGTCCCCATATCGTGGGCGACGAGAAATACGCGACCGTCGGTGTAGCGGCCGACCAGCTCCTCGACGATGTCCGCCTGGATCAGCAGCGAGTTGCGTCCCGGAGGCTTCTCGGACAGACCGAAGCGCAGGAAGTCCAGCGCGAGCACGTCGCGCTCGCGCAGGCTGTCGTGCTCCAGCAGCGCTCGCCAGTCGTACGAGCACGACGGGAAGCCGTGGAGCAGCAGCAGCGTCGGCCCCTCGCCGCGACGACGGACCATGAATACCCGGTGGTTTCCGAGCACGACGACGTGCTCGCCCTGGGCCTGCCACCGCTGTGCGCGCCAGGTGAGCGTCATCGGCGCCGAGCGTATCCGGTCTCGCTTGCAGGACTCTCGTCCGTCAGCGCGAAACGGTCTCGCATGCTGCTCAGACATCGTCCGCCGGGCATCGAATCGGCACCGCCGCGACCCACGAAAGGCTTCGAGCATCTCGACGAGCGCTGGATCGCAGTGCTGCGCTGGCTGCAGGCCAACAAGATCGAGCTCGTGCTCGTCGGCCCAGCGGCGCGAGCGATCCGCGGCGAGACGGGGGCTCGAGGTCCAGTTTCGATCGTTCCCGCGCCGTACGGCCGCAACCTCGACCGGCTCGCCCGCGCGCTGTACTCGGCGCACGCACGCCTGCGCGTCGACCTCGGCCGCAGTCCGGACCACTCCGGCGCAGACACCGTGCCGGTCAAGATGAACGCCGAAAAGCTCATTCGCGCCCAGCGCTGGACGCTGCGCTGCGGTGCGCACGACCTCGACATCGAGGGGCGGCCGAGCGGTGTGCCGAGCTACCAGGAGCTCCTCTACGAGGCGGCGCGGTTCGAGCTCGCCTCGGAGCTGGGCGTCGAGGTTGCCTCACCGGAGGACATCGAGCATTACGACCACGTCCGCCGGACCGGCCTGTCGCCGGAGTTCCGGGTGGCGCGCGGCTCGTCGGTCGAGCAGGATTAGGGTCCCACTAGGGCTCCAGAATTCGGTTCGGTGGCAGCTGCACCACCGGTACCCTTTGGGGTATGCCCAGACGTGCCGTCTACGCCATGGCCGGCGCGGCGCTCGCGGCGATCCTCCTGCTGATCACGTGGTTGCTGGCGTTCCACGTCTCGTTCTTCCGACACGAGGACGCGAACATCCTCAGCGGTTTCGCCGGACTGCATCGGCCGCGCTCCGCGTCGATCGCGCATGCGATCGCCGATCTGTGCAACCCGAACCCGTACGTCTATCTGTGCGCGATCGTCGTGCTGATCGCCCTGCTGCGCCGGCGACCGGGCGTGGCGCTCGTGATCGTCATCGTGATCTTCGGCGCGAACACGACGACCCAGGTGCTCAAGCCGCTGCTCGCGGCGCCGCGGCCCGCGATCCCCGGCATCTGGGCGATCTCGCCGGCGTCCTGGCCGAGCGGACACGCGACCGCGGCGATGTCGCTTGCGCTGTGCGCGCTGCTCGCGGTGCCCGCCCGCGTGCGGCCGGTCGTCGCCGCGCTGGGCGCGGTGTTCGCGGTCGCCGTCTCGTATTCGTTCCTCACCCTGACCTGGCATTACCCGAGCGACGTGTTCGGCGGGTTCCTGATCGCCACGGCGTGGACGCTCGTGGGGATCGCGGCGCTCCTGACCGTGCGGGCCCGGCGGCAGGTTGACGTGGCCGCGGACGCGCCGGCGGCGTCGCTGCGTGACGCCCTGCGACCGCCCGCGGCCGCGCTCCTCGGCGCGCTGCTGCTCGGCGCGCTGCTCGCGCTCGCCCGGCCGCATCAGGTCATCGCCTACGCCCAGGACCACACCGCCTTCGTGATCGGCGCGGCGTCGATTGGGGCGATGGGACTCATGCTTGCGACCGGAGTGATGCTCGCGCTCCGGCGCTGACAACGAGGGATTGGAGCCGTGACGTGGCAACGTTCAGAGAGGTGCGAGTCGCCGCCGTGCAGGCGACGCCAGTCGTGCTCGACGCCGAGGCGTCGATCGCGAAGGCCGTCCGCCTGATCGGCGAGGCGGCGGCGGGCGGCGCGGAGCTCGTCGTGCTGCCCGAGACGTTCGTCTCGCTGTACCCGTCGAACGCGTGGGCCGGTGTGCCCGCGGCCGGCTTCGGCGGTGCGGACGAGCTGTGGGAGCGGATGTGGGCGAGCTCGGTCGACGTGCCGGGACCGGCGGTCGACGCGCTGATTGCCGCATGCCGCACGCATGGGGTCGTGTGCGCGATCGGTGTCAACGAGCGTGAGTCCGCGCGTCCGGGAACGCTCTACAACGCGCTGCTGCTGATCTCCGGTGACGGTCTGCTGCATCGTCATCGCAAGCTGATGCCGACGCACCACGAGAGGTTGTTCCACGGCATCGGAGCCGGCGACGACCTGCAGGTGGTGGAGACCGAGGTCGGGCGCGTCGGGGGCCTGATCTGCTGGGAGAACCGGATGCCGCTCGCCCGCTACGCGGTGTACCGCGGCGGGCCGCAGATCTGGGTCGCGCCGACGGCGGACGACTCGGACGGGTGGCTCGCGAGCATGCGCCATATCGCGATCGAGTCCGGCGCCTTCGTCATCTCCGCACCCCAGTACATCCCGGCGGCGGCCTTCCCGGCCGACTTCCCGGTGCCGCTGCCCGCGGGCAAGGACGTCTTCGGCCGCGGCGGTGCGGCCATCATCGACCCTCAGTGGGGCGACGTCATCGCCGGACCGCTGTACGACACGGAGGGAATCGTGTTCGCCGACTGCGAC
This sequence comes from uncultured Solirubrobacterales bacterium, assembly GCA_963813265.1. Lineage (GTDB taxonomy): Bacteria > Actinomycetota > Thermoleophilia > Solirubrobacterales > Solirubrobacteraceae > Palsa-465. The sequence goes on from CAWEYQ010000022.1 coordinate 46,104, forward strand.
CTGCGCCGCGGGCTGCACGCGAAGCGGTGGTTCGATGCGGTCGGGCACTACAGCCGTGCGGAGGTGCTGGACGGGGCTTGGGCTGGGGCGATGGGCGGACCGCCGGCGGCCGGTCCGAACGGGTCGTCCCTGCCCGCAGCGCTGCCACGCGACGAGGATCTGACGCCATGACCATTTACCACGCTGGCGCTCGTGAGCTGCAGGACCGGTTCGACACGCGCCGGCTGGCCGACCGGCTCGAGGATCGCTTCTTCAGCGAGGCGGTCATCGACGACGCGGACCGCGCGTTGATCGAGAGCGCTCGACATGTTCTTCCTCGCCACCGCCGATGCCGAGGGACATCCGCAGTGCTCATACAAAGGCGGTGCTCCCGGCTTCGTCCGTGTGCTTGACCAGCACACGCTCGCGTTCCCCAACTACGACGGCAACGGCATGTATCTCTCGGCCGGGAACCTGCGCGTCAACCCGCACGTGGGTCTGCTGTTCATCGACTTCGTTTCGGCTCGGCCGAACCGCCTGCGCATCAGCGGCGAGGCGTCGATCGTCTCCGACGGGCCGCTGGTTCGGGCCTATCCGGGCGCTCAGTTCGTCGTCCGAGTCGATGTGACGCAGGTGTTCCCGAATTGCCCCCGGTACATCCACCGGATGGCGCTCGTCGAACGCTCTCGGTTCGTCCCTGATCACGTCGGCGAGGCGCCGATCCCTGACTGGAAGCGGACCGATTGGGCCTGCGATGTGCTGCCCGAGAACGACCCGGCGAGACGGGCGTGAGCGCCCAGCGGGTCAGCGTCGATGAATTGCTCGCGGCGGCGCGGGCGGGGCTTGACCGGGTCGATCCCGCCGGCGCCGCTGCCGCCATGGGTTCCGGTGCCGTGTTGATCGACATCCGCTCGGACTCTCAGATCGCCGCCGACGGGGTCGTGCCGGGCGCGCTCGTGATTCCGCGCAACGTGCTCGAATGGCGGCTTGATCCGGGGGGTGCGTATTGCCATCCGTCTGCGCCCGGCCCCGACGCGCACGTGATCCTCATGTGCAACGAGGGCTATGCGTCATCGCTTGCGGCGGCGACGCTTCAGACCATGGGGTTTGCACGGGCGACCGATCTCGACGGGGGCTTTCAGGCGTGGCGCACGGCGGGATTGCCGGTCGCGGCGGCTCCGTGAGCCCGGGTCCGGCGGCTGTGACGGGGCGTGTTTGGCATTGAGCGGGTGGGATGGGGCGTGCTGGGGAGTTCCGCGATCCGCGGTGCGTGCCCGGAACCGCCGGAACGTTCGAATTTCGAAAGCGGGCGTGCGAATCGCCACAACGCGCGAAAGCGGGAGTGCGAACCGCCACAACGCGCGAAAGCGGGGGTGCGAACCGCCACAACGCGCGAAAGCAAACGGGATTTCCGGCGCGTTCTTGCGTTGTGGTCGATAGATCGCCCTAACGTCGGAAAGCCCGGGAAATCGGCGCCGCCGTCGTACGTTTTGGTCGTTCGGGCGGCGCTTTCTTGCGAAATGGCCAGCCGGTGGCCCGACCCGGGGACGGGGGACCGGGCGACGGGGGACGGGGGGACGGGGGCGACGCGGGGACGCGGACCACAGGGCACCGCCAACCCAAGGCCCAACCCTTTCTCGATGCGCCTTTCCGGTGGTCGCAGCCTGACCCCCCGGGCTCACCTCACCGGCGACGGTGTACGGCAACGGCAACGGCGACGGCGGCCTACCGGTACCGCCCCGGCTCCCACAACGGTTCATCCCCGCCGTTCGCCCCCCGGCTCAGGATGAACAGCAGATCGGACAACCGGTTCAGGTACCGCACGACCTCCGGACCGATGTTGTCCCCGGCCGCGATCGCGAGCCGCTCCGCCCGCCGGCACACCGTCCGGCAGACGTGCAGATGCGACGCGGCGACGGTGCCGCCAGGCAGGACGAAGGACTTCAACGGCTGAAGCGTCGCGTTGACCTCGTCGCAGCGCTGCTCGAGCCATTCGGTCTGTGCCGGCACCACCCGCAGGCGCTCACGCTCCGGGTCCTCCGGCGCGGAGATGTCGGCGCCGACGTCGAACAGGTCGTTCTGGACGTGGCGCAGCCACTCGCGGTACTGCTCGGGCAGGTCGGGGACGGTGATCGTGAGCCCGATGTGTGCGTTCAGCTCATCGACGGTGCCGTACGCCTCGATCCGAGGGTGGGTCTTCGGGACCCGGCTCATGTCCCCGAGATGGGTCTCGCCGTCGTCGCCGAGGCGGGTGTAGATGCGCGTCAGGTTGACCGTCATCAGCCACCGCGAGTCTAGATGGTTGATTCCACGACCCCGCGTGCCGGATGAATCCGGCTGATCGGCGCCGGGTCATCGTCCTCGGGCTCGCCAATACATCCAGTATTGGCTTCGCCCTGCGTCCTTGACCGGCTTGATGGGTGGGCGGGTCCGGATCCCCCGGCCTCACGCGGCCGCGGAATCAACCATCGAGACGTGCCCCGGACACACTCCAACCCGCGCGCTGAGATTCGCGGTACGATCGTCCGCGTTCAAGGTCGATGGTGATGGGAAGCCGGTGTGAATCCGGCGCGGACCCGCCACTGTGATCGGGGAAGCCACTCGCATGAAGCCACTGGCGACGTCGTGTCGCCGGGAAGGCGCGGCTGGTAGGCCCGGGAGCCAGGAGACCAGCCTCCGACCGTCATGCCGATACGCCCTCGTGGAAAGGGGTGGCCCTCTTGCATCACAGATTCCTTCGCACCGCCGCGGTCGGTACGGCTGCGGCCGCATCGATCGCCGCCATCGCCGCCGCAGGCAGCCGGGCCCGCCGGCGCGGCGTCCGCGCCTGACGCCTACGTCCGCGTCGAAGGCGCGAGCGCGACCCTGCTCGCGCAGACGCTTGTCCGCACGCATTCCGGCGACCGCGTCAAGGGCCAGCCGTGCTCGGAGACGAGCGCCGCCGGCGCCCTCGACGACGGGACGCACGGCAAATGGTCGGGCTCCTACAGCACGAAGTTCAGTGACTACCTCGTCAGCGCGATCGACGGCGAGGCGCCGACCGGCAACAACTTCTGGACGCTGTTCGTCAACGGCCGCACGTCGAGCACGGGCGCCTGCCAGACGCCGCTGCATTCCGGCGACCACGTGCTGTGGTTCGACTGCCAGGCTGACGCGAACTTCAACTGCACGAACAATCCGCTGGCGATGACCGTGCCGGCGGTGGCGCAGCGCGGGCACCGCATCACGGCGCACGTGACCCAGATCGACGGCGCCGGGCACAGCTCCCCGATGGGCGGCGCGCGCATCCGCGGCGCCGGGACCGGCGTGACGACCGACGCGAGCGGAGTCGCGCACCTGACCCTGCGCAGCGCCGGCACGATCACGCTGCAGGCGCGTCACTCCGGGGCAACCCCGTCGGATCCAGCGTCCGTGTGCGTGTATATCCACAAGCGTTCGGAGTGCGGCAGCGCCGGCCACGCACCGGCGGTGCACGTCGCCGGAATCAGCGAACGCGAGACGTTCACGCACGCGCACGCCCCACGCGAGCTGAAAGGCACCGCCGGACCCGACCCGGCGGGTCTTACCGACGTGAGCTTCAGCCTGCACCGTCGCGCGTCGAACGGTCACTGCTCGTCCTACGACGCCGACCGGGCGGCCTTCCGGTCGACACCGTGTGGCACGGCGGCACCGCTGTTCTCGCTCGGCGCGAGCGCAAGGTGGTCATACCTGTTGCCGAAGGCGCTCGCCGCGGGCCGGTACGTCCTCGACGTCATCGCGACCGACGGCGCGAACCGGCACACGAAGCTCGTCACCGGCCGCAGCCGGATCGAGTTCACGGTCCGATGAGGGCCCGCGCCGCCATCGCCGCCCTGCTCGCCGTTGCGGCACCGCTTGCCGCGACGGCGACCGCAGCCGCCGCCAGGCCGCCGACCGTGCCGATGATGGTCGTCGGCAAGACGCGGACGCTGATGGCGGCGCGCTCGGTCTCGCTGAAGGCGACCTCGATCAAGATCGGCCGCCGTCGCTGCAGCGTGGCGGCCGGGACCGCGCTCGCCGGACTGGTCGACGCCCGCCTCAAGCCCCGGGTCACGAATGCGGCGGGCTGCGACCCGGCGTCGATGTTCGTGACGAAGGTCGGCCCGGACGCGAACCACGGGTCCGCCGGCTGGGAGTACAAGATCAACCACACCTCGCCGTCGCCGAGCGCCGGCGATCCGGGCGGTCGACTCCGCGCCGGCCAGCAACTGGTGTGGTTCTGGTGTGCGCGGGCGAGCGCCTGCCAGCGGACGCTCGCGCTGACCGTCTCCGGCAGTCGGCTGTCAGCAACGAGTCGGGTGACGGTCACCGGCTATGACGACAACGGCCACGGCCGGCGCATCGCGGGGGCGACCGTCCACGTCGACGCGACGATGGTCACGACCGGCGCGGACGGCACCGCCACGGTGACGCTCACGCCCGGGCGCCACACGCTGTACGCGACGAAGACCGGGCTCGTCCAGTCGTTTCCGACGGTGGTTACGAGGTAGCACGCCGTGAAGCGCCTGGCCATCGCTCTCGCCGCCTGCGTGTCGCTCGCCGGGTGCGGGCTCGGCGCCGGCAAGGGCACCTCGAACGTCAGCCTCACGGTCACCCGCGGGTTCGGCTCGCATCAGATCGCGGCGGTGAACGAGAAGCGCACTGCCGGGTCGGAGACGATCATGCGCATGCTTGAACGTTCATTCAAGGTGCAGACCCGGTACGGCGGCGGCTTCGTCCAGGCGATCAACGGGCTCGCCGGCGATTCCTCGCGCCACGACTGGTTCTATTACGTCAACGGCGTCGAGGCGGCACAGGGGGCGGCGAGCACGACGGTGCACAAGGGCGACCGGATCTGGTGGGACCTGCACGACTGGACGGTGACGAACAGCGTCCCCGCGGTCGTTGGCTCGTTCCCTGAGCCGTTCGTGCACGGCACCGGTGGCAAGCGCTACCCGACAACGCTGGAGTGCGGCGCCGGGATGACCGCGATCTGCTCCCGGGTCGCGTCCGAGCTGCACTCCGTCGGCGTCCCGTCGGCCAGCCAGGCGATCGGGACCGGGTCTGGAAACGACTCGCTCGCACTCGTCGTCGGCACGTGGTCGGAGATCCGGGCGCTGATCGCCGCGAACCTGCTCGCGATCGGTCCGCAGCGCAGCGGCGTCTATGCGCGCTTCGCGAACGGTGGCACCGCGCTGCAGCTGCTCGATTCAGGCGGGCACGTCGCACGGACGCTCGGCGCCGGTGCCGGTCTCATCGCCGCGACCCGAGACACGGTCTCGGCCCCGACGTGGCTGGTCACCGGCACGAACACGGCCGGTGTCGCCGCGGCGGCCGCCGCGTTGACCCCGGCTCGACTCCAGGACCACTTCGCGCTGGCGGTCGCCCCGAGCGGCGCCGATATCCCGATCCCGGTTGGGTCCGCCAAGTGAGCTACCGCCGGCGCGCGACCCCGCTGCATGCCGCCGGCGCTGCCGCCGGATGCGCCTACTGCATCTCGCTCGGGGTCGCGGCACTCCTGCTCAACAACCCGATTGCGCTCGCCGCCGTCGCGCTGGCGATCTACGCGGCGGGGATCGCCGCCGGCGTTGAGCGGGCGCTGCGGCGGGCACTCGCGTTCGCACTGCCGCTCGCGATCGTGATCGCGATCATCAACGCGCTCGTCACCCGCAACGGCCTGACCGTGATCGTTCGCCTCGGCGACGTTCCGATCCTGGGTCAGACCGACGTGACCCTTGAGGCGACCGCGTACGGCGCCGTGCTCGGTCTGCGCGCGCTCGCGCTCATTCTCTGCGGCGCGCTGTACACGACCGCGATCGACCCGGACGAGGTCCTCCGCCTGTTCCGGCGCGTGTCGTTCCGCTCGGCACTCACCGCAACCCTCGCGACGCGGATGGTCCCGGTGCTGATGCGGGATTCACGACGCCTCGCTGACGCCCAGCGCTGCCGCCCCGGGCCCCCGCCGTCCCGGTTTGCACTCGTCCGGGCGGCGAGTTCCGGCGTGCTCGACCGCGCGCTCGACGTCGCCGCCGCGCTCGAGGTCCGCGGGTATGGCGCGATGCGCACGCCGCCCCGCCATCGCCGCCAGACGAACCGGCACGACCTCGCATTCGGCGCCGCCGCGCTTGCCGTGATCGTGATCGCGATCACGGCCCGTGCCGCCTCGTTGACTCCGTTCACCGCCTACCCGTCACTGCGGATCTCGGCGGGTGCCGGCACGTTCGCAGTCGCCGTCGCGCTGCTCGCCGTCGCGCTGCTCCCGTTCCTCGACCGCCGAGGCGTCGTGCGATGACCGTGCTCGAGCTCGATCACGTCAGCTACGCGTATCCGCGCACCGCGGCGCTCGCGCTCAACGACGTCAGGCTCGAGATCGAGCCCGGCGAGCTCGTCGTCGTCGCCGGAGCGTCCGGGTCAGGCAAGTCGACGTTGCTGCGCGTGGCGAGCGGGCTCGTCCCTCACTTCCATGGCGGCACATTCACGGGCCGCGCGACCGTGGCCGGCCTCGACACGCACGACCATGGCCCCGGCGACCTCGCCGCCTTCGTCGGCACGCTGTTTCAGGACCCCGAGACGCAGATCGTGATGGGCACGGTTCGGGCCGAGCTGTCGTTTGGCCTCGAGAACCGCGGCGAGCCGCCGGCTGCGGTTGCGCGCGCCGTCGAGGAGGTGGCGCTCGCGCTCGGGATCGCCGAGCTGCTCGAGCGCCCAACCGGTGAGCTGTCCGGCGGCGAGCTCCAGCGCGTGGCGCTCGGCGCGGCGCTCGCCGGTCGGCCACAGCTCGTCGTGCTCGACGAGCCGACTTCGCAACTCGACCCGGTCGCCGGCGATGAACTGATCGGGCTGCTGCGGCGACTCAACGAGGATTCCGACGTCACCGTGCTGCTCGCCGAGCACCGGCTCGAGCGGTGTCTCGGAGCCGCCGATCGGGTGCTCGCGATGATCGCGGGCGCGATCGCGTTCGACGGCGCGCCACAGGGGTTCCTGGAGTGGTGTGCGACCGCCGCCCCGTCGCTTGAGACGCCCGGCGCCCGGCTGCTCCGAGACACCGGCCTGACCCCGGAACCGGGTGTCAAGCGCGCCCGGGCGGCGCTGCGCGGGCGCGGGTTGCTCCCCGAGCCGGCCACGGCCACGACCACCGCGACAGCGACACCGCCGCCCGCCACGCCGGCGGGCTCTCAGCCGGCGCTCTCCTTCGAGCGTGTCTGGCACGAGATCCGCAACGGCCCGGCGATCCTGCGCGGCGCGAACCTCAGGATTGGTGCCCGCGAGCGGGTGGCCCTGATGGGCCGCAACGGCGCCGGCAAATCGACGCTGCTGCGTCACGCGGCGGGGCTGATGAGCCCGACGCGTGGCCGCGTGCGCTCGGGCGGTCGGGTCGCGCTCCTGCTCCAGAATCCGACCGACTATCTGATCCACGAGACCGTGGCCGATGAGGCGCCGCCCGAGGCACTCGCTCGCGTCGGACTCGACGCGCACGCGCTCGCCGACCGCCATCCCCGAGACCTCTCAGGCGGCGAGAAGCAGCGACTCGCACTGGCGATCGTGCTCGGGGATCCCGCCGAGTCGCCGGCCGTCCTGTGTCTCGACGAGCCGACCCGTGGGATGGATCGCGGTGCCAAGGAGGAATTGGCGACGGTGATCAAGGCGCTCGACTGCGCGGTGCTCGTCGCCACGCACGACCCCGAGTTCGTGGCGGCGTTCGCGTCCCGCGTCGTGCTGCTCGCCGACGGCGCCCCGATCGCGGACGGCCCGGCGCGCGAGGTGCTCAGCACGGGCACGTACTTCGCCACCGAGACGGCCCGGATCCTCGGCGGCGCCGGCGGCGCGCTCCGTCCCGAGGAGGGAGTCGCGCTCATCTCGCACCGCCCGGAGGTAGCGGCATGAGTTGGCAGCTCGCCAGCTTCGCGCTGCTCGCGTTCGCGCTCGCGATCGGCTTTGCCTGGTACGAGCGCAGCCGGCCGGACGCGCGGATCATCGCGCTCGTGGCGACGCTCGCCGCGTTTGCCGCGCTCGGCCGGATCGCGTTCGCGGCGGTCCCGAACGTCAAGCCGACGACCGATATCGTGCTCATCTCCGGGTACGCGCTGGGCGGCGGGCCGGGATTCGTCGTCGGCGCGCTCGCCGGGCTGACGTCGAACTTCTTCTTCGGGCAGGGGCCGTGGACGCCGTGGCAGATGGCCGCGTGGGGCGCGACCGGTCTGATCGGCGCCGGCCTCGCGACCGTGACCCGTGGGCGGATCGGGCGATGGCCACTCGCGATCGCGTGCCTGGTCGTCGGCTTCGCATTCACGGTGGCGCAGGATTTCGGCGACTGGGTCAACTACAGCGACCACAGCCTTGGCCAACTCGGCGTGTACGTCGGCAAGGGGGTCGGCTTCGACGCGGTGCACGCCGCGGGCTGCTTGGCCTTCGCGCTCGCCTTCGGGCCCGCGCTGACGCGCTCGATCGCCCGCTTTGCCGGGCGGATTCAGGTGGCGTGGCGAACCTTTGACGGCGCAGTCGTTCCGGCGGTCCTCGCTGGCTGCTGCGTAGCGGCGCTCGCCGCGGCGCCCGCGCGCGCGGCGAGTGCCCCGGGACCGGTCGCCTACCTGCTCGGCGCCCAGCACCGGGACGGTGGCTTCGGATCGAGCCGGGGCGCGGCGTCGAGTCAGCTGTATGCCGGGTGGGTGGCCCTCGGCCTGGCGGCGGCCGGTCACAACCCGGCGGATGTCTCGCACGGCGGCCGCAGCCTGCTCGCGTACGTTCGGGCCGGGGGGTACTCGGACACCGGCTCGCTCGAGCGGACGATCCTGGTGGCACGCGCCGCCGGCGCGTCCGCACGGAGCTTCGGTGGCCACGACCTGATCGCCGCGCTCGAGCGCCTTATTCAGGGAGACGGGTCAGTCTCCGAGCAGGTCAACTGGACCGCCTTCGGAGTGCTCGCGCTCCGGAGCGACGGCATTGCTCCACCGCACAAGATGCTCGCCTGGATCGAGGCGCAGCAGGGCGGCGACGGCGGGTTCACCTTCGCCAGCGGCGGTGGCGCCAGCGATATCGACGACACCGGTTCCGCGCTCGAAGCGCTCGGGCGTGCCGGGTCACACGCGAGCCGCGCGGTTGGATATCTGCGCCGCCATCAGAACCTCGACGGCGGGTTCCCGAGCGAGCCCGGCGGTCAGTCCAACGCGCAGTCGACGGCGTGGGCGGCGCAGGGCCTGATCGCGGCGGGTGTCGACCCCGGCTCGCTGCACCGCCGCGGTGCCGTCTCGCCGCTCTCGTACCTGCGCTCGCTGATGGCGGCCGACGGCCACGTGCGCTACTCGCGCACCTCGGACCAGACGCCCGTATGGGTGACTGCGGAGGCCGTGATGGCGCTCGATCGAAAGCCGCTGCCGCTCACGCCGGCTCCTCGTCGCACGCATCGTGCGGCCACGCCCGCAACGGCGAGTGCCGCGCCGTCAACGGGCGGCTCAAGCGCCGCCTCCGCGACGCCCGGAAAGCGCCACGGTGCAGGCAAGACGCACCCGAGCAAGCACCGTGCCGTTCGACGTTTCGGCACACGTGCTGCGGCCTCGCCCTCCCTCATGTCGTATGCAAGCGCCGCCGCCGTCATCACCGCCCTCGTCCTCGCGCCCGTCGGCGGCGCCTAGAAATCGCTAGCCTCCCGCGCCGCATGAAGATCGGTGTCCCGAAGGAGACGGCTGAGAATGAGCGACGCGTCGCGCTTGTTCCCGAGGCCGTCCGCAAGCTGACCGGGAAGGGCCTCGAGGTCGCCGTCGAGCGCGGCGCCGGCTCCGCCGCCCTGATCCCGGATGAGCAGTACAGCGAGGCCGGCGCGACGCTCACGGACAACCTCGACGACGTCTACAGCGCCGACGTCGTCGTCAAGGTGGCGCCGCCAAATGCCGAGGAGGCCGTGCGGCTGAAGTCCTCCGGCGTGCTGATCGGGTTCCTGCAGCCGTTGACCAACGGCGAGGGGGTCCGGGCGGTGGCGGCGACCGGCGTGACGTCGTTCGCGATGGAGGCGATCCCGCGCATCTCGCGCGCCCAGTCGATGGACGCACTCTCCAGTCAGGCGAACATCGGCGGCTACAAGGCGGTGCTGATCGCTGCGACCGAGATCGGGCGCTACTTCCCGATGCTGATGACCGCGGCGGGCACAATCCGCCCGGCCACCGTGCTCGTGCTCGGGGCCGGCGTCGCTGGGCTGCAGGCGATCGCGACCGCCCGTCGGCTCGGTGCCGTCGTCCAGGGCTTCGACGTGCGGTCCGCGGTCAAGGAGCAGATCGAGTCGCTTGGCGCGAAGTTCCTGGAGTTCGATCTCGGCGGCGATCTCGAGGGCGAGGGCGGCTACGCCAAGGAGCTCACCGCCGAGCAGCAGGCGCGTCAGCAGGAGCTGATGGCCGAGGCGATCGGCAAGTGCGACGTCGTGATCACGACGGCCGCCGTGCCGGGTCGCAAAGCCCCGATCCTTGTCACCGAGCAGGCGGTCAAGCTGATGAAGCCGGGCTCGGTGATCATCGACCTCGCCGCCGAGACCGGCGGCAACTGCGAGCTGACCGAGCCGGGACAGACCGTGCTGCGCCACGACGTCAAGATCCTCGGGCTGCTCAACGTGCCCTCGACGATGGCGGAACACGCCTCCCAGCTGTACGCGCGCAACATCGAGGCGCTGCTCGGCCTGATGGTCTCCGAGGAGGGCGAGCTGACGCTCGACTTCGACGACGAGATCATCGCCGGCGCCTGCATCACGCGCGATCGCGAGATTGTCCACGCCGGCGCGAAGGAGGCCGCCGCGAAATGAGCACCATCACCGAGATCGCGATCCTCGTCCTCGCGGGTTTCGTCGGTTTCGCCGTCATCTCCAAGGTCCCGAACACGCTGCACACGCCGCTGATGTCGGGTACGAACGCGATCCACGGGATCGTGCTCCTCGGCGGCCTGCTGCTCATGCATCTGGCCGATGGATTCCTCGAGCACCTGCTGCTCGTGATCGCGATCGTGTTCGGAACGATCAACGTCATCGGCGGCTTCTTCGTCACCGACCGGATGCTCGCGATGTTCAAGCGCAAGGATCCGCCAAAGCTCGAAGAGGGCATCCGAAGCTCGAAGAGGGCAAGTAGATGCTCGCCACGATCTTCCTGCAGAAGCAGAACTTCATCGACGCGCTGTACATCGTCGCGTTCGCGCTGTTCATCTACGGGATGAGCGGCCTGACCGGCCCGCGCACGGCGGTCCGCGGCAACCTGATCGCGGCCACCGGCATGGTGATCGCGGTCGTCGCGACGCTGCTGACTCCGGGCGTGTGGGACGGCTCGGGAACGGCGGTGCTGATCATCGTCGGACTGGCGATCGGCACCGCGATCGGCATCCCCGCCGCGCTGAAGGTCCGGATGACCGCGATGCCGCAGATGGTGGCGCTGTTCAACGGCGTCGGCGGCGGCGCGGTCGCGATCATCGCCTGGATCGAGTACCGCCACCACTTCGGCGGCGACTGGGCCCTCAAGGTCGAGATCCCGTCGCTGTTCGCCGCGATCGTTGGCTCGATCTCCTTCTGGGGCTCGAATATCGCGTTCGGCAAGCTCCAGGAGATCCTCCCCGGCCGGCCGATCAAGCTGCCGGGGCAGTCGATCATCAACGGCGCGCTGCTGTCGATCACGGTCGTGAGCGCCGTCGTGCTCGCCGCCGGGACGCACTCGCAGGCGCTGTTCATTCTCGGCATCCTCGTCGCCGCGGGGATCCTTGGGAACGCGATCGTGTTGCCGATCGGGGGCGCGGACATGCCGGTCGTGATCTCGCTGCTCAACGCGTTCACGGGCCTGTCCGCCGCCGCCACCGGTATCGCGCTCAACAACACCGCGATGATCGTCGCGGGCATGATCGTCGGCGCGTCCGGCACGATCCTCACCAACCTGATGGCCAAGGCGATGAACCGCTCGGTGCCGGCGATCGTCGCCGGTGGGTTCGGCGGTGAGGTGGCCGCCCCGGCGGGCGGTCCCGCGCTCGACCGCGGACCGGTGCGCTCGACCTCCGCGCAGGACGTCGCGATCCAGCTCTCCTACGCCCGCCTGGTCGTGATCGCCCCCGGATACGGCATGGCCGTCGCCCAGGCACAGCACGCCGTCCGCGAGCTCGAGCGCGCGCTCGAGGCGAAGGGCGTCGAGGTCAAGTTCGCGATCCATCCGGTCGCGGGCCGGATGCCCGGCCACATGAACGTGCTGCTCGCCGAGGCCGACGTCCCGTATGACCTGCTCCGGGAGATGGACGAGATCAACCCCGAGTTCTCACGCACCGACGTGACGCTCGTGATCGGCGCCAATGACGTCACCAATCCGGCCGCGAACACCGACCCCGGCTCACCCATCTACGGGATGCCGATCCTTGAGGTCGACCGCTCCGGCGCCGTGATCGTGCTCAAGCGTTCGATGGCCTCCGGGTTTGCCGGCATCGACAACCCGCTGTTCTACGAGCCGAAGACCGCGATGCTGTTCGGCGACGCGAAGGGCTCGGTCAGCGAGATCACGTCCGAGGTGCAGGCTCTCTAGGGCCGCACTAGGTAGGTTTCCGGGGTGTCGCGATAGCGGGTACCCGACGAGGCAAGGAACCATGGACGAAAATCGGCTCAAAGCGATCCCCCTGTTCTCCCATCTCTCGGACGACGAGGCCCACCGGCTCGCGGCGTTCGCGACCGAGACGAGCCTCGCGGACGGGCAGATCCTGATGAAGCAGGGTGACTACTCGACCGAACTGATCGCGATCGAGGAGGGGTCCGCCGACGTGCTCAGAGACGGTGAGAAGATCGCCTCACTCGGCGCCGGCGATCTGATCGGCGAAATGGGCCTGCTGACGCGCGACAAGCGCAACGCGGACGTGATCGCCACCTCTCCGATGCGGGTGATCAAGCTGACCCACTGGGAGATCCGGCGGATGTCGACGGACACGATCAACCGGATCGAGGAGATCGTCAAGGAACGCCAGCAGGCCGGCGTCGTCGATCCCGGGCATTCCGGCTGAGCGCTCGCTCGCGGACAAGCCGAGGGGTCGAACGGGTAGTTCGGCACGACGTCCGGCATCGCCTCTTTCTGGTACTGTGGCGACCGCCGAACCCCTGAATTGCCGCCTCGGGGGACGGGGAGCCCACCCTCTTGGGGCGAATCCCGTGGTGATCCACAGGAAGCGCAATCCGCGCTAGCCCGTCAGCTAACCCCGTAGGCAACAGGCACGTTGTGCAAGACCGCACCCGCGGATCGCCCCCACGTGTTCACTTTCAGCAGCTTTACATCACCGACTTCGTGCAAGCCGCCCAGCGGTCCGCGTGCCCAGAAGGGCGACGTCGAACGTGGCCGCAGGATGAGTTGGCTACGTCGAATGATCGTCGCGGGCGCCGTGAGCGCCCTGCTCGCGCCGTGCGGAGTCGCGCTCGCGAGCTCAGGCGGGGCCGGTCTCGTCGCGCCGGTGCAAAGCCCGCGTGGGTACGACGCACGCGCGGTTGTGTACACGAGCTTCGCCCGTGTCCTTCGCAAGGGCATGCGTGGCCAGGACATCAAGACCCTCCAGACCTGGCTGAGCGAGCTCGGCTTCCCGGTCTCGCAGACCGGTTACTTCGGAGCCGCCACCAAGGCCGCGGTCAGGGGTTTCCAGCAGTCACATCACCTGGCCCCGGCGAGCGGCACCGTCGGTGTGAAGACCGCCGGGGCGCTCCTCACCGCCGTCAAGAATCTGCCGAAGGCGGCGACCGTCATCGGGAAATCCGGGGGCACAGGCCTCGGCGGATCCTCGGGCGGTGGCTCATCGAGCACCCAGTGGTACTTCCCGCTCAAGCCGATCTCCCGCGTCGTGGCGCCCCGCAACTGGACGCTCGACCAAGGCGTCGACATCTCAACGATCGGCAGCGCCTGCGGCAAGAGTGTGACCGAGGTCGCGATGACCTCCGGCACGATCGTCGAGGAGGGCATCAGCGGGTTCGGGCCGGCGGCGCCAATCCTCAAGGTTGATTCGGGTCCGTACAAGGGCCGCTACATCTACTACGGCCACGCGCTCCCGGCGCTCGTCAAGGTCGGCACGCACGTCACGGCCGGCCAGCCGATCGCCGAGGTCGGATGCGGGTCGGTCGGGATCTCCTCCGGTCCGCACATCGAGATCGGGATCAGCGACCCGCACGGACCGCCGTGCTGCCCCGGCGGCGAGACCTCTCAGGAGATGTACGACATCGTGTTGGGCCTGTTCCATAAGCAAGGCGGTAAGGGCTGACGTTGTGTGGGCCGGCTGGCGTCCGCTGGCCGCGCTTCCTTTGGAGGCTTTGAGCCGGGGCTAGGCGGGCGACGAGGCGTGATGTGCCGGGGCGTTGCTTTTGGCCCAGGCGATGATGTTGGTGGCGCCGGTGATGAAGGTGCCGTCGGGGAGGCGGAGGACGGGGAGTTGCTCCTGGCCGGTGAGCTGTTTGAGTTTTGGTCGGCGGCCGGAGGTGAAGAGGGCGAAGGGGATGCCCTTGGCGGCGACGATCTTGTCGAAGTCGTGCCCGGCGGCGCGCAGCGCGCGTTGGGCGCGCTTGCAGGCGTGGGGTGGGGGACCGCCGTCGTCGATGTGGCAGACGAGCAGCGTCAGCCGCCCGTCGGTCGGGCTGTCCGGGGCGGGGACAGTCAGTTCACCTCCGAGGGCCATGCGACTCCGAAGTCTATGGCCCCACCGGGACGTCGGAAACGCACTCACCACGGGGCTCGCCGTAGTATCCGCCCGTGCGGCGCATTGCCCTCCTGCGCGTGGTGCGCCTCGGATGCCTTGCCGGGCTGCTGTGGGTCCTCTTGCCTGTCGCCGGCGCGTTCAGCAGCGCGACCGCGAGCCGCGAGGGAGGCCGGATGCGCGTCGAGCTGAGCCGCCCGGGACTGGCGTCCAAGGACAACGTTCAGGCCGACATCTCGGTGCCCGACGCGACCGGCGGGATCGGCCCACAGCACTACTTTGAGGCGGTGAACGGCCGACTCGCGCTCTACGATCGTGGGTCGCTGCGGCTCGTCACCTCACGGGACGCCGGTGCGTTCTGGGGCGTGCCGAACATCCAGCAGGGGATCACAGCCGACCCGCAGGTCACGTGGGACCGGCTCGCGCACCGCTGGTACTACGAAGTCCATCTGAACAATCCGTTCACGAATCGCCACGCCCTCGTGTTCGCATGGTCGCGACAGGGGGATCCGACCAATCTGACCTCCGGGTGGTGTCGGATGCGTATCGATACGGGCTCGGTCCTGGATGACTTCGCGCACGTCTCCTACACGAGCGGTGGGATCGTGATCGCCGCGAACACCGCGGATCTCGTCACGAAGCAGCTCCTCTTCAGCCGGGTGTGGGTGATCGCGAAGCCGGGCGCGAGCTGTCGGCGTCCCGCGATCCGCCAGCTCACCGTTCGACGTGTGGGCGGCCGCGTCGCGGTGACGCTCATCCCGGTCGTTCCGGCGCGACCGTCGGCGGTCGGCTACGTCGTGGCGGCCGAGTGCGTCGACGGTGACCCGTCGGGCGAGCCGGAGGCAAGCTGTCCGCGGACTGGGTCGAAGATCAACGTGTGGAAGGTGACCGGCCTGTCACGTGCGCCGCGGCTCGGGTGGGTCGGCGCGGTCCCCGTCGGGAGCTACCGTGTGCCGACCGCGGTGGCGCTCCGTGGTGGATGGCGACTCGACAGCTCCGACACCCGGCTCCTCGGCGCGGTCTCGGCGCCGGACCCGAGCCGGCACGTGCCCCTTGCCATCTGGACGGCGAACACGGTCGCGGGCACCGGTGGGCGGGCCGTGGTTCGCTGGTTCGAGATCGATCCACGCGGACCGCGGCTTCTGCAACAGGGGCGGCTCTCCCAGCCGGACCGCTGGGTGTTCAACCCGGCGATCTCGCCGACGGGCCGTGGTGACGCCGCCGTCATCACCTACAACGTCGCGGGGGGCTCAATGCTCCCGGTGATCCGTGCCCGGTTGCGTACGGCGCGGACGCCTCGCGGCGTCATGACCGGCGAGACGACGCTCGCTCGCAGCCTGTCTGCCGATCCCAGCTGCGATGCCGAGCCCACCGAGTGCCGCTGGGGGGACTACGCCGGCGCCGTCCCCGATCCGCTGCGACCAAACGTTGTCTGGGGATCGAATGAGATGGTGGGGCGCTCGATCCCGGGCATCGACCACTGGGCCTCGCAGAACTTCGCGATCGCCGTGCGATAGCGCAGCTGACGTCAGTCCGGCACGCCACGCACCGTCTCCGGGGCGGCGACGGTGCGCTCGTGGCCGTCCGGAATCGCATCCTTTGGCGCCCGCGACATCCTCGCGAACCCGCGCAGCACCGCGAGCAGCTGACGCAGGCCACGCAGTGAGCGCAGGTTGAGGGCGCTCAGCAACTGGCGGAGGAACGTGAGCTGATCGAAGTAGATGCGCTCGCACACCAGCTCCTCGCCGTCGAACACGAAGAATGCGGTCATCCGCACCTTGAAGGTGCCGCCCGTCGGGGGGACCGGGCCGAGCGGGCCGAGGTGCGTGCCGAGCAGGTAGAACTCGGCGATCACCGCATCGTCGGCGTGGCGCAGCGCGATCATCTCGTGGCGCTGGTCGGGAAACGCGATCCGGGTCTCGTTGTAGTAGCCGCGGACGGCGGCGTCGCCGTCGTGGACGACCTGCTGGGGGATCAGCTCGTAGCGAGGATGTGGGAACGTCGAGAGGACGGAGTCCCAGTCGTGTTCCACCTCGTCGTGGAAATGGTCGAGCACGATCTTCTCGCGCCGAGCGCGGAGGTCGTCGGTCAGCACTACGGTTGCTCCTTTTCGTCGATGAGCCCTCGGCGGCCCATGCTGCCACTCCCGGGTCCGGCAGGTCCGGCGCCTAATAAGCTGCGGGCTGATGCTGAGTCGAGAGCGGGCGATTGAGGCCTTGGCCGGGGAGCGGTTCGACGTCGTCGTCATCGGGGGCGGGATCACCGGCGCCGGTGTCGCGCTCGACGCCGCCTCGCGCGGATACAGCGTCGCGCTCGTCGAGAAGGCGGATTTCGCCTCGGGGACGAGCAGCCGATCCTCCAAGCTCGTCCATGGCGGCCTGCGGTATCTGCAGAACTTCGACCTCGGACTCGTCCGCGAGGCGCTGCTCGAGCGGCGACTGATGGTCAAGCTCGCCCCGCATCTCGTCAAGCCGCTGCCGCTGGTCGTCCCGGCGTTCGACGGCGCTCGCCCGGACCGCCTCGTCGGGATCGGGCTGAACATGTACGACGTGATGGCGACACCGCTCCGGGGCCGCCGCGGGGTCCCGTCGTGCCGGACGCTCGTCGCCGGACGAGGAGTCAGACACCGAGTGGAGCCCCGAGCGCCACCGGGTCATCTCAGGCGAGGAGGTCAGCGACCTGCTGCCGGCGCTCGCCCCGCGCGAGCCGACCGGCGGCTACCTGTTCTACGACTGCCAGACGGACGATTCGCGACTCGTGCTCACCGTGCTCGGCGAGGCGGAGCGGTTTGGGGCGATCTGCGCCAACCGCCTTGAGGTCGTCGAGCTCGCGCGCGAGGACGGTCACGGCGCCGGGGTCAAGGTCCGGGACGCCGAAGGCGGAGCCGAGTTCACGGTCCACGCCGACAACGTCGTCAACGCCACCGGCGTGTGGGCCGATCAGATCCGGCCCGAGGAGCTGCACTCGGAGGCCGAGGTGCCGACGATCGCGCCCAGCCGCGGCACTCACATCACGATCGCCGACGTCGACCTGCCGCTGCGGGCCGGCGCGATCGTGCCGGCGGGGGAGGGACGCTCGATCTTCGCCCTGCCGTGGCTGGGACGGGCCCTGATCGGAACCACCGACAACAACTACGAGGGCACGATCGACCACGTCCAGCCATCGCCCGAGGACATCGACTACCTGCTGGCGGCCTCCAACGCCTTCTTCGGGACGGATCTCGGGGTGGACAACCTCACGGGCGCGTTCGCCGGCGTGCGACCGCTGATCTCGAGCGGTGACACCCGCAAGTCGGTCGACATCTCCCGGAAGGCCGAGCTGTACGAAACCTCGAGCGGCCTGATCACGATCACCGGTGGCAAGCTGACGACCTGGCGGCGGATGGCGAAGCTCGCCGTTGACCGGCTCGTCGAGCGCGAGGGCCGAACGGCGCCGTGCCGCACACACGAGATCCCGCTCGGTCAGCCGGTCGAGCCGGGCGCGCTGGCGCGCGTCGAGGGCGTCGGCGACGACGCGTACGAGGCGCTGGCCGGTCGCTACGGGTACGCCGCCGAGCGTGTGCTGAAGACGGCCGCCGAGCGAGGCGAGCTCGCGCAGCCGATCATCGAGGGGCTTCCTGACCTGCTTGCCGAGGCGCCGCACGCGGCTCGGGAGGAGCAGGCTCGCTCGGTCGGTGACGTGCTCCTGCGCCGCACGCGGCTCGGGCTGCTGGCGGGACGAACACTCGCCGATCCGGAGGACGCCGCGCCCCGCCGGGTCGCCCAGGCGCTCGGCGCCGAGCTCGGCTGGGACGAGCCGCGGGTCACCCGTGAGGTCGAGCGCTTCCGGGAGGAGGCGGCGGCCGAAGGGATCGCCGCGCGGGTCGGGTAGGGTCGGCGCGGATGGACGAGGTGCTCGAGCTGTGCCGGCGCGTGCTCGGCGACGGGGGAGACGCCGATGAGGCCGCCGCCACGGCGGCGAGGGCGACGACCAACGATCGGATCGAGTTGCTCGCCGCCGCGGCGAGAGCCTGCCGTGAGCGGGGTGACACCGAGAACGGCGTCGCTCCGTCCGAGCCGGGCGAGACCGGTGGTGACGGGCTGAGTGAGGCCGTGGCCCGTGAACTCGCAGCCGCGACCGCACGCCTCCCCGAGCGCCAGCGCGAGGCCCTTGCCCTGCGCGAGCTGCTGCGGCTCTCCTACGAGCAGATCGGGCGTGTCATGGAGATCGACCCGGCCGCCGTCGCCCCGCTGCTGGCGCGCTCCCGGCTTCGGCTTCGGGCCGAGCGCCGGGGAACGGCCGGGGACGCGGATACCGGGACGTGCGAGGAGCATGATCGGTCGCTGCGACTGCTCGCCAGCCGCCAGGACTCCGAGCCGATCTCCGAGGACGACGACGAGTGGCTGCTGACGCACCTGGGCGAGTGCACCGCGTGCGGGATGGCTCACGCGGCGATGCTCGAGGCGTCCGTCTGCTACCGCGCCTGGCCGTGAGTACGCCGCTGCTGCCGCTCCGCGCCGGCGCGGCCACGCTCGCGCTCGGCACGTCTCCGCTGCTGATGGGGATCGTCAATGCGACGCCCGACTCGTTCTCGGATGCCGGTCTGAACCAGACGCTCCGGGAGCGGGTCGCGCTGGCGCACGAGCTCGTCGGGGCGGGCGCGGGAATCATCGACATCGGTGGCGAGTCCGGCGTGACCAATCGTCCTCCGGTGGCGCCGGAGGAGGAAATCGAGCGGGTCGTGCCGCTCATCACCCGGGTGGCTGCGGAGCTCGACGTCGTCGTCTCCGTCGACACGTACAAGCCCCCGGTTGCGCGCGCGGCGATCGCCGCCGGCGCGACGATCGTCAACGACATCAGCGGCCTGCGCGATCCCGAGCTCGCCGACGTGTGCGCCGAGACCGGCGCCGCGCTCGTGCTCATGCACACCCGCGCCGCGCCGAAACAGAAGCTGCTTGATCCCTCGCTGGACGGCCGTGTGCTCGCCGACATCGAAGCGTTTCTCGCCGAGCGGATCGAGCTGGCGCTCGGTCGCGGGGTGGCGTTCGAGCAGCTGATGCTCGACCCCGGCCCCGATTTCGGCAAGACCCCGGCGCAGACGGTCGAGGTGATGCGCGGCCTGTCGACACTGCACGCGTTTGGTCGCCCGTTGCTGCTTGCGGCCTCGCGCAAGGACTTCATCGGCGCGATCACCGGCCGCCCCCCGCGCGAGCGCCTCGCCGGAACGCTCGCGGCGATCGGCTATGGCGCCGACGCCGGCGCGCACGTGCTGCGCGTGCACGACGTGCGGTCTGCCGCCGAGTTCCTCGCCGTCCGGCGGGTGCTCGCGGGTGAGCAGGGACTCGAGCCCGGGTCGCGCCTGGATGACACTCTGCGCTGGGAGCAGGGCCCAGCGACGTGTGCCGAGCGGGCAAGCGAGGACTAAGGCAAACGGCGGTCGAGGCCGATCACGTGGGCAGAGATGTCGCGTGACAGCCAGACCCCTGGGCCGCTTCTGGCAACGCTCGGTGCGGGCGGTGCACTCCTCAGCCTGTGGGCGCCGTGGTACTCGTTCCAGGTCCCGCAGGAGCTGCTGGATCGCGCCGCTGCGGTGGCCGGGAAGTTCGGCATCCTTGGTCCCGCCATCCAGCAGTACACGCAGCAGGCACGGGCGATGGGGCCCTACCACCTGACCGCATGGGACGTGTTGCACCAGATCGACGTCATGCTCGCTGTCGTCGCCTCCGTGGCCGGGATCTTCGCGCTCCTCGCGTTCACGGGCCGCGGCACCGGGACCGGACGGCTGGTTGCGCTCGGTGGCGTGATCGTCGTCCTCCTCGCCGGCTATCGCGTGATTCGCCCGCCCGGTCCGGACGGCCTGCTCCATGTCATGTGGGGCGCCTATTCAACCCTCGCCTGCGGCGTGGTCGCGATCCTCGGGGGGTTCCTGACCGCACGCGCCGAAGAGCGCGAGGACCACTGGACGCCGGCCGCAACCTGGTCGCCGCGGCCAGCCGCCGACTCGGCGTGGCCGGACACCGGTTCGGTCCCGCCACCGACCACCTGATCGATCCTCGTCGCGCCGGCGCGGCGTCGTCGCGCCAGATATCCGCCGGCGCCGCTAGATTCATATGGAGATCGCCGGTTGCTGGCCCAACGCGACCGGAGCCCACCGACACGCCACCAGGAGGAACCATGTCCGTACTTGACCGCGCCGCGCTCGAAGAGAGCCCGCTCGCCGACCTGCACACGATCGCGTCCGAACTGTCGATCGACGGCTATCGCCGACTGCGCAAGCCCGAACTGATCGACGTCATCGTGGCGCGCCAGACCGGATCGGACGAGGGGTCCGCCGCCGCCGACACCGACGAGGGGTCCGCCGTCGCCGACGCCGACGAGGGGTCCGCGGCCGAGACGGACGAGGGGTCCGCCGTCGCCGAGACCACCGAGGAGTCCGGCGACGAGGAGAAGGTCGCGGCACGTCGCCGTCGTGGTCGCCGCGGCGGCCGCGGGCGGTCCGCCGCCCGCGACGAGGGCGACGCCGACGACGACCAGGACGAGCAGGACCAGGATGACACGGACCACGAGAAGGACCGCGACACGAAAGAGAAGAGCAAGGGCAAGGCGAAGGACAAGGACAAGGAGAAGCCGCGGTCACGTCGCGGGCGCCGCGGCGACGAGGCGGAAGACGCCGAGGAGACCGAGGCGGAGGACGAGCCGACCGCCGAGGATGAGGAGGAGGCCGAGGCGACGGTCGAAGGAGTCGTCGAGCTGCTGCCGAACGGGTCCGGGTTCCTCCGCGTCAGCCCGCCCGAGCCCTCGGACGACGACGTGTACATCTCGGCGGCGCAGGTGAAGCGCTGCGAGCTGCTGTCCGGTGACCGGGTCGCCGGCCCGCGCCGTCCCCCGCGGCGCTCGGAGCGATTCGCGTCGCTCGTCCGGATCGACACGATCAACGACCAACCGGCCGCCGAGCTTGCCTCGGGGGCGCGCTTCGATGATCTTCCGGCGGCGTTTCCGAGCGAGCGCCTGCGTCTGGGCTCCGACGACCCGACGATCAAGGCGATCGAGTGGCTCACGCCCTTCGGCAAGGGCTCGCGGGTGGCGATCGTCGGCGGTCCGCGGTCCGGGAAGTCACACGCACTGCGGAGTCTCGCCACCGTCCTGGCGGGATCGGACGACGGGGTTCAGCTCCTCGTCGCACTCGCCGGCGTGCGCCCCGAGGAGGTCTCGGAGTGGAACGCCGGGCCGGTCACGCCGAGCGCCGTGGTCAGCTTTGCCGCCTCACAGGACGTCCAGGACCAGACCGTCGAGCTGGTCGTCGATCAGGCCCGGCGGATCGCCGCTCGGGGCGCTCACGCGGTCGTCCTGATCGATTCGCTTGAGCTGCTTCACCCGCATGCCGCCCGCAAGGCGATGGCGGCGGCACGGAACATCGTCGACGGCGGTTCGCTGACCGTGATCGCAACCGCCGCCGTGCCGATCGGCGGCGAGACGACCGTGATCGCGCTCGACCCGCTGCTGGCGAGCACGGGTCGCTATCCGGCGCTCGACCTCGTGGCGAGCGGGACGATCCGACCTGAGCTCCTCGTCGGCGGGCCGGGTGCCGAGGCGATCGCGGCCGCGCGGCGCGAGGTCGTCGAGGACTGAATCCGTCATACCGATGGGCCTCAGTGGGGTCATAGCCCCACTCAGGCCCGTGGATCGGCCTGCTCAGTACGCCGTGCAGCGGGAGCGGTGGCGGGGAACGGCCTTGTATCGAGCCTCGCCGCCGCGGGTCCAGAGCAGCTGATCGACCTCGGCCGCGGTCGTGCCCGGCCGCACGCGGACGATGAGCTCGACCGCGTGCAGCGCGCACGCGCGGATCTCGACCTCCTCCGCTGACCCGTGCGTGATCAGCTCCCCGCGCTCGATGCGTCCGACGAGTCCCGCATCGAAGCGCAGCACGCCGTCGAGGCGCAGGACGTGGGGGACGAGGTTGTCGGCGAACATCGTCAGTCGCTCGAGGTCGCCGAACCGCGTGACGTCGGCCCGCTGCAGATCGGCGGCGGCGATCTGGGCGCGCTTGAGGAACGGAATCGTCAGTTCGTCGTAGGGCGAGCTGTCGGCGAAGGACTCCCACGTGCCGAGCTGCGTCGCCAGGGCCACGGCGGATCCGCCCGCGGCGTCGGCGACCGCCGCGAACCGGCCGCCGTGCTCGGCGGCGACGTGGGTGCCGAGGTCGCGCAGCGAGCTCGCGTACAGCCTCATCAGTTCGTGCTCCGGGTCCTGGCCGACCGCTACCGCGATCTCGCCGGCGGTGATCGTGGCCAGCTCGGCCGCGCGCCAGGGGCCCTCACGGTCGAAACGGTCGGACAGCCCGGCGGCGATCGTGTGATAGCCGGAGCGCCCGTCTCGCTTGCGGAGCGTCGGGAACCAGCCGGAGCCGAAGTTGATCGCGTCGAGGGTCAGCCAGAAGGCGGCCTGCCGCTCGCGGACGGCGTCCGACGGCGGCTCACCGGGGGCCTCGTTGGGCGTTGGTCTTCTCAGCGGGAGCGAGCGGGCGTAGCCGGGGATCGCTGCCGCCTCGACGGTCACGGACCGCGCCCGCGAGGCGACCTCGGCACAGGCCTTCCGGAGAGCGTCCATGGTCCAAAGAATGCCGGTCCGCGGGCCCGGGAAACCTCCGGGCCGGCCGCTACCGTTGACGCGGTGGAGCGCCCAGCGCGATGAACGAGACGACGACCGACGTCGACAACCTGCTGTCCGGGCTGAACGACGCCCAGCGCGAGGCCGTGACCCACGGCGACGGCCCGCTGCTCATCCTCGCCGGTGCGGGGTCGGGGAAGACGCGCGTGCTCACCCACCGGATCGCGTACCTGATGGCGACCGAGCGGACGAAGCCGAACGAGATCCTGGCGATCACGTTCACGAACAAGGCGGCGGGGGAGATGCGGGACCGGGCCGGTCTGCTCGTCGGCCGCCGCGTCCGCGCGATGTGGGTGATGACGTTCCACTCCGCGTGCGCCCGGATGCTCCGCGCGCACGCCGACCGCCTCGGCTACACCCGCCAGTTCACGATCTACGACCAGGCCGACTCGCGCCGGCTCGTGAAGCGCTGCCTCGACGAGCTCGGCGTCGACCCGAAGCGATTCACCCCGGGGGCGATCCACAACCAGATCTCCGACGCCAAGAACAAGCTCCGGGACGCCGACGCCTACGGTCAGATGGTCGGCTCGTACTTCGAGCAGACGGTCGCCGACGTCTACCGCGAGTACGAGCGCGAGCTGCATCGGATGAACGCGATGGACTTCGACGACCTGCTCGTGCGCTCGGTCAACGTGCTCGAGCTGTTCCCGGAAGTTCGCGAGGGCTACACGGCCCAGTTCCGCGACGTGCTCGTCGACGAGTACCAGGACACGAACCACGCCCAGTACCGCTGGCTGCAGCTGCTCGCGAGCGAGCGGCGCAACCTGATGGTCGTCGGGGACGACGCGCAGTGTCTCATTGAGGGGACGCTCGTGACGATGGCCGACGGGTCGAAGCGGCCGATCGAAGCCGTGCGGGCCGGCGACGAGGTGCGATCCGGCTGGGGCGGACGGCGTCTTCGGTCCGGCGCGGGTGCTCGGGTACATCAATCGCAGCGCCGCGACGGGGTTGCGATTCGGACCGCGGCAGGCCGAACGGTCGTCAGCACGCTCGACCACGTGCACTTCGCCGGCTCGCTGCGCAGTTTCGCCCGCATAGCGAAGCAAAGCTTGCGGCTGTCGCTCTGCGGCGCCGGGTCCGGGTCCCGGCGGCATCGGGTGACGGTCGGGGATGAATCGGCCGTCGTCGAGGACCTACGAGACGTTCAGGCTGCCGCGATCGTTGACCGCCGCGCGATCGAACCCGAGGCGCGGCTCGGCGTCGCGTGACGCGTTGCCGTTCACCGAGGCGGCGGACGTCCGTCCCGGGATGGTGATGTTCGACGCGACGCGGCGGCTACGACTCGGTCGGCAAGCGTCGAGCGGGTGACGCTCGACCGGCCGGTCTACGACCTCGACATCGAGACCACCCACAACTTCATCGCCAACGGGCTCGTCACGCACAACTCGATCTATGGCTTCCGGGGGGCGGAGATCCGGAACATCCTCAACTTCAGCGACGACTATCCGGACGCGCACGTCGTCAAGCTCGAGCAGAACTACCGATCGACGCAGACGATCCTCGATGCGGCGAACGCGGTGATCCGGAACAACCGGGGGCAGACGATCAAGTCGCTGTGGACCGATCTCGGGCAGGGCGATCCGATCAAGGTCCGCGAGCTCGAGGATGAGCATGCCGAGGCGCGGTTCGTTGCCGGGGAGATCCAGCGGCTCGTCGACGAGGGCATCTCTCGGGCGGAGATCGCGGTCTTCTACCGGACGAACGCGCAGTCGCGGGTGCTGGAGGACATGCTGGTGCGGGCCGACGTGCCCTATCAGGTGATCGGCGGAACGAAGTTCTACGAGCGCGCCGAGATCAAGGACGCGATCGCGTATCTGACGGCGCTCGTCAACCCGCAGGACGGCGGCGCGTTCACGCGGATCGTGAATTCCCCTCGCCGGGGGATCGGGACGACGTCGGTGTCCCGCGTGCTCGCGTTCTCGAACACGATGGGGGTCTCGGTGTGGGAGGCCGCGTCCGACCCGGAGCAGGTGCCCGGCCTCGGCGCCGCGGCGGTCAAGGCGATCCGGCGGTTCATGGGGACGATGCACGTGCTCCGCGAGCGGGCTGAGGCGGAGGCGCCGGTCGCGGCGCTGCTCAAGGAGCTGCTCGACGAGACCGGCTATCTCGAGGCGCTGCGCGCCGAGCGGACGATCGAGGCGCAGGGCCGGATCGAGAACCTGGAGGAGCTCGTCAATGTGGCGGCGGAATACGACGCGACCGACGCCGAGATCCACTCGCTCCCGGAGTTCCTCCAGCAGGTCGCGCTGATCGCCGACGCCGACACGCGCACCGACGACGAGGGTCTCGTGACGCTGATGACGCTCCACAACGCGAAGGGGCTCGAGTACCCGATCGTGTTCATGATCGGGTGTGAGGAGGGCGTCTTCCCGCATTCGCGCGCGCTCGACGAGGGCGGGCTTGAGGAAGAGCGCCGGCTGGCATACGTCGGCATCACCCGTGCCGAGCGGGATCTGTACGTCACCTACGCGCGCACCCGCACGGTGTTCGGCGCGCGGAACTACGGTGCCCCGAGCCGCTTCGTCGGCGAGATTCCCCACGAGCTGACCGACCGCGAGGAACAGGCGCCACGGCCCGGGATGGGCGGGTTCCGGGCCCGTGCGACGTCGTGGACGTCGTCGATCGATCCCGATCAGCCGGCGCCGGTCGCCTACCGACTCGGCGACGACGTCAGCCATCCCACCTTCGGCGAGGGAGTCGTCACCGGGCTTGAACCCGGCGGGATCGTCGTCATCCGCTTCAGCCAGGACGCCTCCGAGCGCAAGCTCGTCGCCGACCTGGCACCGATCTCAAAGCGGTGAACGCCCAGCGGGCGGTAGCGTGCAGACACCATGAGCGCAAGGATCATTGACGGCAAGGCGGTATCGGCTCGGGTGCGGGCCGAGGTGGCGGACGACGTTGCCAGGCTCCGAGAGGAGACCGGCATCGTCCCCGGGCTGGCGACGATCCTCGTCGGCGAGGATCCGGCGTCGGCGATCTACGTGGCCAACAAGCGCAAGGCGTGCGCCGAGGCGGGCATCGCCGATCTGCATCAGCACCTCGACGGCGGCGTCAGCCAGGACGAGGTGGCGGCGGTGATCGAGGAATGCAATGAGAACCCGGAGGTCAGCGGGATTCTGCTCCAGCTCCCGGTCCCCGCGGGACTCGATGGCGGCGCCCTCACGGGACTCATCAACCCGCTGAAGGATGTCGACGGGCTGACGCCGATCAGCGCCGGGCGCCTGGCGCAGGGCAAGACCGGCCTGCGGCCGTGCACCCCGCTCGGGGTGATCGAGCTGCTCGACTCCTATGACGTCCCGCTCGAGGGCGCCGAGGCGGTCGTCGTCGGCCGCTCCGACCTCGTCGGGAAACCGGTCGCGCAGTTGCTGCTCGGGCGCAACGCGACCGTCACCATGTGCCACTCGCGCACGCGAGATCTCCCCGGCGTGTGCCGTCGCGCCGACGTGCTGATTGCGGCGGTCGGAGTCCCGGAGATGCTCGGCGGCGAGCACGTCAAGCCCGGAGCGGCGGTCATCGACGTCGGGATCAACCGAACGGACGCCGGCCTGCGCGGCGACGTCGCGTTCGACGCCGCGGCCGAGCATGCCGGCCTGATCACGCCGGTGCCGGGCGGGGTCGGGCCGATGACGATCGCGATGCTGCTGCGCAACACCCTGACCGCGGCCACGCTCCAGCGGACGGCAGCCGGGCAGCCGAGCTAGTGGGCCCCGTGGAAACATCGGCCACGGCTGATCAGCACGACGGCGACCGCCGTCCGGACGAGGAGTCGGCGACGGCCGGGGCGCCGCCGGAGCCGGCGACGACCGGTACGCCGCCGGAGTCGGCGCCGCCGGAGTCGGCGACGCCGGCAGGACCGCACCGGATTCGCACGGGCGAGATCATCAGCGCGCTGAGCGCGCTCGCGCTGCTGCCGATCATGTTCGTGCTCGAGTGGTACGGCACCGTCGGCCTGCCCCGCTCCCGCCGGTCGGGCATCGAGACGGCGGTGAACGCCTGGCAGGAACTGACGATCACACGCTGGCTGATGCTCGTCGCGGTGATCGTCGCGCTCGGATCGGTGATCCTGCACGCGACTCAGAAGTCCCACGGCACCAAGACCGACACGAGCTACGTTGTCGCGGGCATCGGCTCGGTGACCGCGCTCGTGCTCGGCTACCGAGTGCTGATCAATCTGCCGCACCCGAGCTCGGTCGTCGACATCAAGATCGGGGCCTACCTCGGGCTCCTTGCGGCGCTCGGCATTGCCCTCGGCGGCTACGACTCGGTCCTTGAGGAACGGGCCCGCCGGGGCAAGCACGTCCGTCGTAGAGGTGGCCAGCGCTCGTTGGCTTCCGGCCCCACCGCGCGGTAGGGTGTCGAGACGCTGCGCAACGGCTCAGGCGCAGGGAGGAGCGAGTCGATTTACATCGAATCACCGATGAGCCTTAATCCGTGTCCAACATTTGGAGGGGCCAGTGAACCTGGAAAACGTCTCGCGGGACGATTGGATCGTTGGAGGGTTAGCCCTGCTGCTGGCGCTCTGCCTGATCATCCTGCCGTGGTTCGATATCAGCGTGACGGTCGGGGCGTTCTCGGCCTCGGCGTCGTATTCCGCCACGTCGACACCTGATGGCTGGCTGGGGATCCTCGCCTTCATCGCAGCGCTGGCGATCGTCGCCGACCTGGCGCTGGAGCGCCTGTCGCCGCAGACCCAGATTCCGGCGATCGGCGGCAGCCGGACGAATACGCGGTTCGTGCTCGCGCTCGTCACCGCCGCGTTCGTCATCCTGAAATTCCTGTTCCATATCCACTTCAGCCTGTTCGGCTGGGGCTTCTACGTCGACATCATCCTCACGGCCGCGCTCGTGTGGGTCGCCTACCAGGCCCGGGCCGGTGCGCCGCTCGGATTTCCCGGTGGCCGCGGCGGGAGTGGTGGCGCGGCGTCCCGCCCGTCGCCGCCGCCGAGCGCGGGCGCGGGAACGCCTGGCGCGGGCACGCCCCCGAGCGAGCCGCCGGCAGGGGGAGGCTCGACGCCACCCCCCGGATCGCGGCCGTAGCGCCGCACTGGCAACATACGGGGCCGCATGGAGTTCAACGCGAGCAGGCTCCGAAAAGGTGAATTGATTGTGGGCGCCGGCGGCATCGTGCTGCTGGCGTCCATGTTTTTGTTGAAGTGGTACGGCCTTGGCGGCTCGGCCGCGTCCGAGGCGGGGCGACTCGGATTCCCGACCTCCATCAACGGCTGGCACGGCCTCACCACGTTGCGCTGGTTCATGCTCGTGACGATTGGCCTCAGCCTCGCCCTCGTGTTCTTCCAGGCGACGCGCCGCTCGCCGGCGGTACCCGTCAGCCTCAGCGTGGTCGTGACCGTGGTCGCGCTCATCACGGTGATCGCGCTCATCTACCGGGTGCTGATCAACGAGCCCGGGCCCGACAGCCTGATCGACCAGAAGCCCGGCGCGTACATCGGGCTGATCGCGATGCTGGCAATCGTGTTCGGCGGCTTCCTGTCGTTGCGTGAAGAAGGGGTCCGGGAAGCCGATGGCCCGGGCGAGATCGAGACGATCCCCCTCACCGGCGCCCGCGGCCAGGCCACCTAGTGGACCCCACCCGCTAGCCGCCTAGAATCCGACCCGATGCTGGATCGCGACCAGGTACTGCACGTTGCTCGTCTCGCGCGCCTCGAGCTCTCCGAGGCGGAGGTTGAGCGGATGGCGAGTGAGCTCTCCCACGTCCTCGACCACATCGAGAAGATCCGCGAACTCGATCTCGACGGGGTCCCGCCAACGTCGCACGTGATCGACGTCGTCAACGCGTTGCGCCACGATGAGCCCGAGCCGTCGTTGCCGGCGGAGGTCGCCCTCGCCGCTGCTCCGGAGCCGCTCGAGGGCGGCTTCGGCGTTCCGAGCCCCGGCGCCCAGGCATGAGCAGCTCAGAGCTGATCGAGCTGACCGCCGCGCAGGCGGCGGAGCGCATCCGCGCCGGTGAGCTGAGTGCCGCGGAGCTGTTTGACGCCTATCGGGAGCGCGCCGCCGCGGACGAGCTGAACGCGTACACGTGGGTGGCCGAGACGGCACCCGATCCGGCTCCGCCTGCGACGGCGCCGCTCGCCGGCGTTCCGGTGGCGGTGAAGGACCTGTTCTGTACCGAGGGCGTCCCCAGCCAGGCCGGGTCCCGGATCCTGGAGGGATATCGCCCGCCCTACACGGCGACCGTCGTGGCGCAGCTCGCGGAGGCCGGCGCGCCGCTGCTCGGCAAGACCAATCAGGACGAATTTGCGATGGGTTCCTCGAACGAGAACTCGGGGTACGGCCCGGTGCTCAACCCGTGGGACCGCACGCGGGTCCCCGGTGGATCCTCCGGCGGAAGCGCGGCCGCGGTTGCCGCCGGGCTCGCGCCGTGGGCGATCGGTACCGACACCGGTGGCTCGATTCGTCAGCCGGCAGCCCTGTGCGGGATCGTCGGAATCAAGCCGACGTATGGTGCGTGCTCGCGGTACGGGATGATCGCGTTCGCGTCGTCCCTGGATCAGGCGGGTCCGCTCACCCGGGACGTCACCGACGCGGCGCTCCTGCTGCGGCACATGGTGGGTCACGACCGCCGTGATTCGACCTCGCTGCCGTTCCCGGAAGCGATCGAGCTACCCCGCGGCGATGATCTGACCGGGATCCGTCTCGGTGTCCCCGAGGAGCTGACCGGCGAGGGCGGTGGCGTCGAGGCCGGTGTGCGCGAGAGCTTCGAGGCGACGCTGCGACTCGCCGAGAGCCTTGGAGCGACGATTGAGCCGTGCCGCTTGCCGCACGCGCCGCACGCGCTGTCGGCGTACTACCTGATCGCCCCGGCCGAGGCGTCCGCGAACCTGGCGCGGTTCGACGGCGTCCGCTACGGGCTGCGGGTCGACGGCGACGCGGACCTCGTGACGATGTACAGCCGCACGCGCGAGGCCGGGTTCGGCGCGGAGGTGAAGCGCCGGATCATGCTCGGCACCTACGCGCTCTCAAGCGGGTACTACGACGCGTACTACGGCACCGCACAGAAGGTGCGGACGAAGATCGCGGAGGACTTTCGCGCCGCCTTTGAGCGGTTCGACTTCGTCGTGACGCCGACGAGCCCGTGGACGGCGTTCGAGCTCGGCGCCAAGACCGACGATCCGCTCGCGATGTATCTGAACGACTTCTGCACGGTCCCGATGCCGCTCGCCGGGATCCCGGCGATCTCGATCCCGTCGGGACTCAGCGACGGCCTTCCGGTCGGCTTTCAGCTCACCGGCCCGGCGTTCAGCGAGAACCGTCTGCTCGGCTCGGCCCACGCACTCGAGCAGGCGATCGGCTTCGACAGCAGCCCCGCCAGGGCCGGCACATCGGCTGCGGAGCGCGCGTCGTGACCGACTACGAGCCCGTCATCGGTTTGGAGATCCACGTCCAGCTCGGAACACGGACGAAGATGTTCTGTGGCTGTGAGCTGTCCTTCGGAGACGCGCCGAACACACATACGTGCCCAACGTGCCTGGGCCTGCCGGGCGCGCTGCCGGTCGTCAACGAGAAGGCCATCGAGTACGGGCTGATGATCGGGATGGCGCTCGGATGCGAGCTCGCCGAGCGCTCGCTGTTTCATCGCAAGAACTACTTCTATCCCGACCTTCCGAAGGGCTACCAGATCTCCCAGTACGACATCCCGCTGTGTCGAGGGGGTCGGCTGGGCGACGTCCGCATCCACCGCGTTCACCTCGAAGAGGATGCGGCGAAGCTGAACCACCTTGGCGCGAGTGGACGAATCCACAGCGCTGATCGCAGCTGGGTCGACTTCAACCGGGGCGGCACGCCGCTGGTCGAGATCGTCACCGAGCCGGACATCCACTCGCCTCAGCAGGCGCGGGAGTGGTTGACGCTGCTGCGCGGAACGCTCCGGCGGCTCGGCGTCTCGGACGTCGATATGTCCCAGGGCTCGCTGCGCTGCGACGGCAACGTGTCGGTGCGGCCGGTCGGGACCTCCGAGCTGGGAACGAAGACCGAGCTGAAGAACATGAACTCGTTCGCGTTCCTCCAGCAGGGCGTCGAGGCCGAGATCGAGCGGCAGATCCGGTTGCTGCAGAGCGGCGAGCCGGTCGTCCAGGAGACACTGCATTTCGATCCGGCGACGAAGCGGCTGACGCCATTGCGCTCCAAGGAGGAGGCCCACGATTACCGGTACTTCCCCGAGCCCGACCTCGTGCCCGTCGTCCCGAGCGCGGAGATGCTCGCCGCGGCGCGGGAGGCGATCCCTGAGCTGCCGGCCGACCGTGCCGCCCGGTTTGAGCGGGAGCTCGGCCTGAGCGTCGCCCGCGCGACGCAGTTCGCCTTTCGGACCGAGCTTGGCGACTATTTTGAGGCGGCCGTCGGCGCGGCCGACGGGGCCGACGCGAACGCGGTCGCCAACTGGCTCGAGCAGCTGGTCGAACGGATCGGCTCGGACGTCGATCCGGCGACCTCGAAGGTGACGGCCCAAGCGCTGGCGTCGCTGGCGGCGATGGTGAGCGCCAAGGAGGTGAGCCGCGATGCCGCGCGTGAGGTGCTGACCCGCCTCGTCGCCGAGGGCGGGGATCCGACGGCGATCGTCGAGCGAGAGAACCTCGGCGCGCTCAGCGGCGAGGACAACGGCCTCGCCGAGATCGTGGCGCGGGCGCTCGCGTCCGACCCGGGGGCCGCCGAGCAGGTGAAGGCCGGCAACATGAAGGCGATCGGGCCGCTCGTCGGCTACGTCATGCGTGAGACGAAGGGCCGTGCGGACGGTGGCGAGGTCACGCGCCTCATCCGCGAGCAGCTCGCCGCCGGGTAGCGAGAGCCGGCCCGGACGACCGAAATCGCTGGTACCGAAACCGGCACCAGCGATTGGTCAACTTAGTTGTGCGGCCGCGGGCTCAGTCGAGTCGGCGTGACAGCCGGCGCACGACGACACCGGCACCAAGAAGCGTTCCGCCGCCGACAGCGAGCAGAGCGACGTCCAGGCCAGTGAACGGAAGAGTTCCGTCCGACGTGGACGTGGTCGCCGTCGACTGCTGCGGCTCGATCGAGTTACACGTCTGCGGGTTGTAGGCCTCGCAGGTCGAACTGGACTCGGCGAGCGCAGTTCCCGGCGCCATCAGAGCGATACCTGCGGCCAGCGTTGCGATCCGTCTCATGTGTCCTTTCGGCAGTTTGGCGTGCCCCGGCCCCCTGGCGCGGGAAAGAACGGTTAGGTCCCCTGAAAGCGCGAGTTTACATGAATTGGCACAAGTCAACCAGAAATCCGACGATGGGCCGTTCCGTTTGCAACCGCGTCTCAGGTTTCCCGGGCCAGCTTACGGAACGCCTCGGCGGGAGTCATCGGATGGTCGGTGTTGACCCGGAACAGTGCGTCGGCGAGGACCGGCTCCCGGGAGTTGAGCACGGCGGCGACGCGGAGGTACCGATGGGCGGCAACGTTGTTGCCGAGCGCCGAGGCGGCGATGCCCCGTCCGAACCAGCCGAACCAGCCTCCAGGCTCCCGTGAGGTCGTCTCTGCGAAGCGCTGCTCGGCCAGCTGCGGGCGGCCGCCGGCGAGCGCGATGATGCCCGCCAGGCGGGTCGGATCGGGGCTGAGCGGATTGAGGTCGGCGGCCGTTGAAAGGTTCGACAGCGCGGCGGCGGGGTTGCGGTTCCGGATGTGGGTGGCGATCGAGGTGTAGCGGACGGAGAGGTAGGGAAACGCGAGGACCGCGGTCGCGGCGAGCAGTGCGACGACACCGGTCAGACCGAGCAGGATCCGGACGCCGACCGAGGTGCGGCGCGGGCCGCCCGCTGCGACGACGGGTTCCCGGGCCGGCTCGGGCACGAGATCGGAGGGCGGCGTGGCGTCAGGGTCGGGTGCCGGATGCGGGTCGGGGGAGGCCTCCGCGGAGGGCACAGGCACCGTGGCCGCCGGCGCGTCAGCGTCGGCCGTCGCGTCGCCGGCGTCGGCGGTCGCGTCGGGTCGGCGGTCGGTCGCGTCGGCCGCCGCGTCGGACGGCGGTTCGGCGGCGTCAGGTGTCGGTTCGGCGGCGTCAGGTGTCGGCGGTCGCGTCGGGTCGGCGGTCGCGTCAGGTGCGGTTCGGCGGCGTCAGGTGTCGGTCCGGCGGCGTCGGACGTCGCCGCCGCCGCGGCGCCGGTCACTTGGGCAGCCGCTTGGTCCGACGCCAGCCCGGCCGTCTCGGTGTCGTCGCGGCGCCGGCCGAGGCCGGCCGCCATCCCCAGGAACGCGAACGCCGGTCCAGACAGCGCCGGCACCTCCCAGAACCAGTCGACCGACCCGTGGACCAACCACGGCAGGAGCGGCAGCATCCCGCCGGCGGCGGCCGCCGCCAGCAGCGGCCGGGCGCGGCCGCGTCGGATCGCGACCGCGGCGGCCACCACCGCGGCGATCAGAAATACGGCGAACAGGACGAATCCGACGATCCCCGTGTGGGCGAGCAGCCGGAACTCGAGGCTATGGGTCCAGCGCGGCTCTTCGCCCGTGTGGCGGCGGGTGATGTAGTAGTCGGCGAAGTTGTCCTGCCCGAGTCCGCCCACCGGGTGCGCCTTGACGGCATCGACGGCGACCCGCCAGAAGTCGTAGCGCCCGGAGCCGACCGAGAAGAAATGCGTCGTCGAGGACGGCGCGTAGTCGATGTGGACGAACCCGTGCCACTGGCGCTTGACGAACGACACCGGGTCGCCGTGGGTCGTGACGAGCACGCCGGCGACGCCGAGCGCGAGCACCCCGACGGCGACGACGACGCCGATCCCGCGGCTCGCGCGGCGGGAGAGCCGCGGCACCTTGCGGA
Organism: uncultured Solirubrobacterales bacterium; assembly: GCA_963813265.1. GTDB lineage: Bacteria > Actinomycetota > Thermoleophilia > Solirubrobacterales > Solirubrobacteraceae > Palsa-465. The sequence continues at coordinate 80,158 of CAWEYQ010000022.1, forward strand.
GATCCTCCGCCCACGCGAACAGCGTCCAGATGACGAAGATGCCGGCGGACAGCATCAGCGAGATCTTCCCGGCGTGCCGCGATGCCGCTCGCAGTTCGGCGCCCGTGGCACCCTCGAACACGTGCAACAGCCAGTGGACCGGCAGCAGCGCCGCGAGCACGGGCAGGATCGCCGCGAGGATGACCCGCAACCGATCCGGGACGATGATCAGGTAGAGGATCAGCACGGCGGGGAGCGTGAACAGCCAGCCCCGGCTCTGACCCATCACACACAGCTGCAGCGACGCCCCCGCAAACGCGAGCAGCAGTCCGCGAAGCAGTCCCGGAAGCTCACGCCGGGAAGCGAGGAACGTGCCGAGCAGGACCTCCGTCATGAACATCGCACTCGTCGAGTTGAAGTAGCCGGTTGGACCGGCGAGACGCCCGTCGATCACGAGTCCGCGCGAGATGGCGCGCGGAGGCAAGCCGGAAGAGGACGATGATCGCGATCGCGCCAATCCCGATCGCGTAGATGACGAGCGCGGTCATCGCCGTCTCGGCCGTCCAGGGCAGCACGAGGAACAAAGCGAACAGCAGCACGTAGAGCAGCGTGCGGTTGCTGCCCTCCAGCGCCCAGCCGGGCACCTGCGCCCAGCTCATCGACAGATACGACCATGCGAGGTAGGCGGCGAGCGCGATCAGCGCGATCAGCGCCGCCCGCGGGAGCCGGACCCGCGCCCGCGGCTGCAGCACGAGCACGGCGGTGAGAATCGCCAGCGTGACGAGCGCGCCCCAGTACCAGGTGTCGGCGTCGTAGCCGCCGTTGTGCCACCCCCACAACACCATCAAGGCGACGGGGATCAGGCCGGCGAGCAGCGTCCAGCGCTCTCCGAGCACGCGTCGGCGCAGCGGGACCGGGCGGGGCGCCTGCGGTCGCTCGCTGCTGACCGGCGCGGCAACCTCGGTCGTGCTCACGCTCCCGTCGTCGCGCCGGCGCCCAGGACCTCGGTCAGCTGCGTGACGACCCGCTCGACCTCGCGCTCCGTGTACATCGAGGCGAGCGGCAGCAGCAGGTGGCGCGCTGAGATGTCCTCCGCGACAGGACGGCGCGGATGGTCGTGGTACGCCGTCAGGTTGGGGATCGCCGGGTAGCAGGTGGTCTGAACGCCGCGGCTCGCGAGCTCGTGGACGACCCGTTCGCGTTCCTCCGGGGTCGACACCACGATCGGGAAGCCGAAGTGGGCCGAGCGCTCCACTGCGTCATCGTCCCACGGGATCTCGATGCCGTCGACCGGGCGCAGGCGCTCGCGGTAGCTCTGGGTGAGCTCTCGCCGTCGCGCCACATCGCCGGGGACGCGCGGCAGGCGGCTGAGCCCGAGCGCGGCGCGCGGCTCATCCATCCGGAAGTTGAAGCCGATGTCGACGACGTCGTAGGACTCGGCGTACCCGAGGTGCCGATCCCAGGTGACGGACGTCATCGCGTGGGACCGCAGCGAGCGGACCTTGGTGGCGATCGCCTCGTCTGCGGTGATGACCATGCCGCCCTCGCCGACGGAGAGCTGCTTCTTGGAGAAGAACGAGAAACAGCCGGCCGCGCCGACGGTTCCGGTGAGGCGGCCATCCGCGGTGGTGCCGGTGATGGACTGGGCGCAGTCCTCGATCAGGATGAGGCCGTGCTCCGCGCACAGCCGCTCCAGCGCGGGCAGATCGCAGGCGTAGCCCATCCAATGGGTGGCCAGGATCGCACGCGTGTTCGGCGTGATCAAACGCGCGGCGTCCGCCGGGTCAAGGTTGAAATCCGCGGTCCCGACCGAGTCGATGAACACCGGCGTGGCCCCGCAGTAGCGCACCGCGGCGGCGCCGGCGACAAACGTCATCGCCGGCACGAGCACCTCGTCGCCGGGTCCGATTCCGGCGCCGAGCAGCCCGAGGTGGAGCGCGGCCGTCCCAGACGACACGGCGACGGCATGCGGCACATCACAGAGTTCGGCGAACGCGCGCTCGAACCGATCGGTACGCGGCCCCATCGTCAGCCACCCCTCCTCGAGGCACTCGAGAACGGCGGCGATGTCCTCGTCGCTCAGCACCACGTCGGTGAGGGGGATCTGCCAGCTCATCGGCGCATCTCCGCGGCCAGGGCCGCGATGACCTGGTCCTGCTGAGCCTCGGTCATGTGGGTGAACAGCGGCAGCGTCACCTGAGCGCGGGCGGCTCGCTCGGTCTCCGGCAGCGTGATCTCTCCAAATCGCTCCCGGTAGGCGGTGAACTCGTGGATCGCTGGATAGAAGACGCTGGTTTGGACCTCGTATTGCTCGCGCAACGCGATCCGCACCTCGTTGCGGCGCGACGGGTCGTCGAGCATGATCGCGAGGATGTAGCACGACGAGGAGTCGACGCTGTCGTCGCGGAACGGGACGGTCACACCTGGGATATCGGCGAGCAGCGTCCGGTAGCGGCGGGTCAGCTCGCGGCGGCGCTCGATCTCGTCGGTGAGGCGAGCGAGCCGTGACAGGAGCAGCGCGGAGCGCGGCTCGTCGATCCGGTAGTTGAAGCCGAGATCGATCACGTCGTAGTGATCGCGCCGGCCCTGGTGACGATCCCAGGTGACAGAGGTCATCGCGTGGCCGCGGCGGCTGCGAGCGTACGCCGCCACGTTCTCATCGTCGGTGGCGAGCAGCCCGCCCTCGCCGACGGCGAGCACCTTGTTGGAGAAGAAGCTGAACGCACCAGAGACACCGTAGGTGCCGAGTGCCTTGCCGTTGAGCGTCGCCAGCGGCGAGTGGGCGGCGTCCTCGATCAACGCAATCCCGTGGCGCTCACACAGCGCGGCAAGCCGATCGACGGCGGCCGCGTAGCCGCCGTAGTGCATGGCGACGACCGCCTTGGTCCGCGGCGTGATCAACGCCTCGACATGCTCGGGATCGATCAGCGGCTCGGCGACCGAGATGATGTCGGCAAACACCGGCGTGGCGCCGGTGTAGAGCACCGCGGAGGCCGTCGCCACCATCGTGCACGACGGCACGATCACCTCATCGCCGGGTCCGATTCCGGCGGCGAGGTACGCGAGGTGCAGCGCCGAGGTGCAGCTGGAAACGGCGACGGCATGCCGCGCCCCGATCGCCTCGGCAAACTGCCGCTCGAATTCCTGGGTCCGTGGCCCCATCGTGAGCCAGCCGGACCGCAGCGTCTCGGCGACCGCGTCGAGGTCCGCGCGCGTCAACCGCAGATCAAAGACCGGGACCACCGTCAAGGGGTATTGCGATAGCGGGCGTCGAAGGGATCGCCGAACCCATGTTCGTCGAGCTGTTCAAGCAGCTCGGCGATGCCTGTCGGGACCGTCATCTCCGTCTCGAATCCGAGCACGCTGCGGATCTTGTCGAAGCTCACCTTGTAGTCGCGGGGATCCTCGTCGCGCTTGACGAACGACACCTCACCGCGGTCGGTCAGCTTGCGGATCTCCTCAACGAGGTCGAGCTTGCGGTAGTTCTCGCCGGAGCGGCCGACGTTGAAGACATTGCCGGCCACCGTCTCGCGCGGCGCGGCGAGCACGGTCGCCACGCCACGGCCCGCATCGCGGACATGCACGTACGGCCGCCAGAACTGTTCGCCAAAGACCTCGAGCTGGCGGTCAGCCCAGAGATCGCGCGTGAACTCGTTGACGGTGAGATCGAACCGCATCCGCGGCGCGACGCCGTACACGGTCGCGAAGCGCAGACATGTCGGCTTCAGGGTGTCGCTGTTCATCCCCAGGAGCATCTTCTCGATCTCGACCTTCTGCTCCGCGTACAGCGACACGGGGGCGAGCACGCCCTCCTCGTCGATCGGGGTTGCGGGGTCGGCCATCCGGCCATAGTTCGAACAGGTCGAGGCCATGATGAATTGCTGCACGCCGAGGCGTTCGGCGTCGGCGGCGAGGTTGCGGCTCCCCTCGACATTGACCTCGTGGGAGAGCGCGGGGTCACGGGCGCAGGCCGGATCGCCGACGATCGCGGCGAGGTGGACAACGGCACGGGCACCGGTCAGGGCGCGCTCACGCGCGGCGGCGTCACGGATGTCGGCCTGGATCAGCTCGACCCCGGCGCCCTTGAGCGCGCCGAGGACGTCCTGCTGGTCGTGGAGGAGCACGTCGAGAGCGCGAACGTGAGCGCCCGATGCGGCCAGTCTCACGCACAGACGGCACTCCGATGTACCCGGCGCCGCCGGTCACGACGATGACATCACTCAAGGCAATTCCTCCTCGTGGGCTACGTTAGCTCCGATTCACCTCGCGCAAGCGGCGGTCCAAACGGGTCGACCACCGGCGCGGCAGGCCCCGCTCGCAAAGATAGCGTCGCTTCCACAGATCGACCCGATCGCCGTGAGCTTGAACGAAACTGCCCAGCCACACCCGCGGCGCGGTGAGCGGCGGGCTGCTGATTGTCAACGCCGATGACCTCGGCGGCAATCAGCTTGCGACGGATCGGATCCTGGCGCGGTACGCCGACCGGCAGATCACGAGCGCAACGGCGATGGTCCACATGGTCGATGCGGAGCGCGCCGCGACGCTCGCGATGGACACCGGCCTCCCGGTCGGTCTGCACCTCAATTTGACCCAGGCCTATGACGCCCCTGACGTCCCGGCCGCAGTCGCGGAGCGCCAGCGGCGGGTGGCGCTGTTTCTGGCCGACCCGCGACGCCGCCGCTTCGGTTTCTCTCCGCGGCTGATGCGGACCGTTCAGCTGGTGATCAGCGACCAGCTCTCCGCGTTTCGTGCCATCTACCGAATGGAACCCACTCACATCGATGGTCACAACCACGGACATCTGAACCCGACCTCGCTCGCCGTTCTTCCTCGTGGTGTGCCGGTCCGCCCGGCGCATGATCCGGGCTCTCGCCGCGGGCTACGGGCGCTTCCTTTTGCCGTGCGCAATCGAGTCCTGGCAGCGCGACATCCGGGGCCAGAGAGGTTCTTCCCGCTGACCGCCATCTCTCCCGAGCTCGGGGGCAGCGGGCTTCACGCTGCCCTGCAGCTCGCGCAGGATGCAGCAGTCGAGATCATGGTTCATCCCGATCGGGACGACACCGACGCGGTTCTGCGCTCCGCGGCGTGGCGCGACGCTGTCTCGGGACTCAGGGTCGGGAGCTACGCCGACTTGCCCAGGTCACGCCGACGGTGGCTTTAGGCTTCGACACCATGACGCAGCTGAACGAGCAGCTTCGAAAGCTCCGACCGGCGAAGGTGCGAAGTGCGGTGCGCCGCCGCTGGTTTGAGCGCCAGCTCGGGGCCGTGCCACTTGAACCCGGTCCACCCACCATGGAGCTTGGTACCGCCTACGGCGGCTGGGTTATCCCGGACGGACTTCTGTCGGCAGACTCGGTGTGTTACTGCGTCGGCGCCGGTGGAGACGTGAGCTTCGATCTTGAGCTCATCCGGCGGTACGGCACGCAAGTGCGGTGCTTTGATCCGGTCGAGGAACTGGGTCGTCAGGCGCTGGCGGAGGCAAACGGGGAGCGTCGTTTCACGTTCATCCAGGCCGCGATTGCGACCATCGATGGCCCGATTCGGATGCAATCGCATCACCACCCGGGGAGTCATTCCGTTTCGGCGGCCGCTCTGTACGACACGGACATCTGGACCGAGGTACCCGGTCGTACGCTCCCCTCGCTGATGCGTGAACTCGGAGACGAGCGGATCGATCTGCTGAAGCTCGATATCGAGGGTGCGGAATATGACGTGCTCCCGACGCTGGACCTCGCGGCGATGGGCGTGCGGATCTTTGCCACGCAGCTGCATCACACCGGGACTGTTCGCGACGCCCGCCGGCTGATCCAGGGGCTGCGTGAGCAAGGGTTTCGGCCGATCGCCGAGCGACCAGTCGTCAAACTGACGTTCCTTCGCGACGCGCTGTGAGCCGCTGAGCCAGGCGCAGCCGTCACCATGCGCGCGACGCTCTCAGTCTGCCTGATTACGCTCAACGAGGAGCACCGCCTACCGGCCGCACTGTCCAGCGTGAGCGGCTTGGCCGACGAGATTCTCGTCGTCGACTCAGGGTCGCAGGACCGCACCAGAGACCTCGCTGAGGCGATGGGCGCCACGGTGATCGAGCACGAATGGGCCGGCTTCGCTGCTCAGCGGAACGTGGCGCTCGATCATGCGGGCGGCGATTGGGTGCTGGAACTCGACGCCGATGAGCGGGTGACTACCTCGCTGGCCTCGGAGATTCGGGCGTTTCTCGCGGCACCTCCGTCTGCGGACGTGTCGATGGCCTTGCTGCCGATGCGTCATCGGTTTCTCGGACGCATGCTCGGGCCCGCAGGCCATTACCCGTTCTACCGGAGTCGCCTGTTTCGTCGCGGGGAGTATCGCCACGACGCCAGCCGGAGCGTGCACGAGGGTCTGTGGCCTCAGGAAATCCCTTGGGTCCTGGAGGGGGACCTCGCTCACGAGCTGGCCGGTAGCTTGCACGAGGCGGTACGTGACAGTTGGGCGTATGCGCGGCTGTCGGCGAGCGTCATTCCAGGGGTGAGTGCCCGCCAGCTTGTGATCGGGACAGTGATGCGGCCGCCGGCCAAGTTCCTGTACGGCACCGTGCTGCTCGGTGGCTGGCGCGACGGGGTCGCCGGCATGATTCGCATCGCGCTCGAGTGTCTGAGCGACGCGGCAACCTGGGTGTTGGCTCGCCGCCACTCCGGCGTGCAGCCGGGAATCGATCGCCATTTCGGCCGACCCGCAAGACATGTCGGGCCCGTCCATCTGCTCGCGGTCGGCAACCCCTCGCGGCACCGAGGCTGGCTTGAGTCGGCGGTTGCCGCAGGGGCGCTTGTCTCCGTTGTCTGCTCGGCGAGGCACGCGGAATCGCGGCTCACGGGCGCCGAGCGCTTGCGGATTCGGACGGTGCCGCGGTTAGGTCCGGTACAGCTCCTACGGGCGATCGACGCTGAGGCGCAGGTTGTGCCAATCGCGGCGTACGTCGCGCTCGACCGTTCCGGGGCATTGATGCTGCGGGCCGTTCCCGGGGTGGCACGGATCGAGCACCCAGGCAGGATGCGAGCGACCGAGCTCGTGAGCGTCACGCAGGCGGGGCGTCCGGCCGAGAGCCGGTAGGGGCCCCCGGCGGCGGCTCCTTGTCGCCGGAAGCGACTCCGAGAAGCAATTCAATTCGGTTGGCAACGGCTGGGGCGGCGAACATCTTTTCCGCAAACTCACGAGCTGCCCGTCCTTCACGCGTCCGGCGCTCGGCGTCGCCGAGATAGACCTTGAGAACGGCAGTCAGCGCGGCGACGTCGTGCTCCGGGGCCACGATTGTTCCCGTCCCGGGCACAATCAGACCGGACACGCCTTCGTCGCCGGTGGCGATACACGGCCGCCCCACCAGCATCGAATGGATCACCGCGAGTGGCGCGCCTTCTGTCGGACTGGGGCAGAACACAGACAAATCGAACGCGGAGCAGACACGTGCAATCTCGGGTCCCGGCGTCGGGACAAAATGCGCCCGCCCGCCGAGCGGCTCCGCGAGTCGCCGGAGCGTGGCCTCCTCCTCGCCTTCTCCGGCCATGATCAGGTGCACATCGTCGCGATGAAGGGCCGCGACTGCGTCAACCGCGACGTCGTTGCGCTTCTTGCGGTGGAACCGAGACACGCATCCAACGACGAGCGCCTCCAGCGGAATCCCGAGGTCAGAGCGAATGCGTTTGCGGCCCTCCGGCGAGTAGCGTGCCAGCTCGACCGACAGCGCATTGGGAACGACATGCACCTTCTCACTGGGAACTCCGACCGTTTGGACGGAGTCCCGCGTTCCGGCGGACACCGCGAAGATCATCTCGGCCCGGCGGGCGGCCGTGAGGTAGGCAACGCGGCCCAGGAAGCGTGTCATCTGACGTGGCACGGGTCCCCACTCGGTCCACACCAATCGGCGCCGGAGCCGGTGCGGCAGCATCGCAGAGAGGAGTTGCTCCTTCTTGAAATGCATGATCAGCACGTCGTACGGCGCCTCAGCGTCGAGCTGACGGCGCAGCCGTTGAAGGAGCAGCGGGCTGGTGGCACCGAGCTTCAGGTAGGACGACCGTGAAAGCTTTGGTCCAAGCTCGATCGAGCGGACCAAAACGTCCCGCCCGGCGGCGACGCCGGGACTGTTTGTCAGCAGCACGGCCTCGTGCCCGTACTTGCTCAGTGCCTCAAGCATATTTACGGCCGCGAACTCGGCGCCTCCAGACGAACCGCTCGTCATCACGCTAACGAACTTCATTTGTCGAGCCTGTCGCCTCCGGGTGTCGTGGCTTCACCCCACCGGTCTGCGCTCATCCTAGGTGTCTTGCCTCGCAGGCGGGCATCACTCTCCCGCGCCCAGGCCGCGACCCGCTGTGCTTTCCCGGGATCGCGACGATCGGGAACTGCGGGTCGGGAGCATACAGCGCAACACGAGACGGCGTCCTGGCTTACAACCCGAGGAGGAGCTCTGCGAAGCTCGATGCGAACCGGTCCGACGAGAACTCGAGCGCGTGCTCACGCAGGGTCGACGCATCGAAGCTCAGTCCCTCAAATCGAACGATCGCGTCGCACAACGCCTCCACCGTGGCCGGGGTGTAGAGCACCCCTGTTTTGCCGTTCTGGACGGAGTCCAGCGCGCCCCCGTCTCCGAAGGCGATCACCGGCAGGCCGGCCGCCTGCGCTTCAACGGGGACGATCCCGAAGTCCTCCAAGCCGGGAAACAGGAGCGCCCGAGACTCAGCGAACAGACTCGGCACCTCCTCGACTGAGACATGTCCAAGAAACGTTGTATGGCGCGATGCGCAGCGCTTGACGCGATCGAGGTCACGTCCCTCGCCAGCGACCCTGAGCGGTCTGCCCAGCCGCTCGCACGCCTCGACGGCGACGCCGACGCGTTTATAAGGAACGACGCGACCGAAGACCAGGTAGCCGTCTCCGGCTGCGCGCGGTCTGTCGATCAGCGGCCCGACATCGACCGGAGGATGGATCACCCGGCTGTCGCGGCCGTACGCATCTCTGATGCGCCTGGCGACGAAGGATGAGTTCGCGACAAACACGTCCGGACCCGAGGATCGTTTCCGGTCAATGTGACGCAGCCACGCGGTCGCAAGCGGCGCAACCCGGCGAATGACTGGCCCGATCTCCTCGTCAGTGAGCATCGACGGCTCCCACGCGTAGCGCATCGGGGTGTGGCAGTAGCAGACGTGCGGGACGCCCGGCGGGGTTCGGACGTTCTTCGCGCAGGCGTGGTTGGACGAAATCACGAGGTCAAATTCACTCAGGTCAAACGAGCGGAACGCGAGATCCATGAACGGCAGTAGCCGCGTGTAGTGGCGCGTCGCGCCCGGCACGCGGTTCAGGAACGACGCGTGAACCGGTCGAGCAGTGATGATCGACGGCCACGGCTCCGGGTCGTACACAGAGGTGAACAGCTCAGCATGGGGGAGCAGCTCGAGAATCGCCATCACGACCTTCTCGGAACCGCCCGGAATCGTCAGCCATTCGTGCGTGATCGCAACCCGCGGGAAGCGGTCTCGGAGTCGCTCGATGAGTGCGGTGTTGCTCACGGGGGCGAGATGATGCCAGCTGTCGGCGGCTGCCCACGTCAACCGGCGAGCGCCGTAAGCTTCCGCGTCGATGGCACGTGCCGTGATACTCGCCGGCGGGCTGGGGACGAGACTGCGTCCCTATACGACCGTGCTGCCCAAGCCGCTGATGCCGATCGGCGATCGGCCGATCCTCGACATCGTCGTGCGGCAACTTGCTCGCTCGGGGTTCGACCGGGTCACGATCGCCACCGGATATCTGGCGGAATTGATCGAGGCGTTCTTCGGTGACGGCTCACGCCACGGGATCCCGATCGACTACTTTCGGGAGGCCGAGCCGCTGGGTACCGCGGGAGCACTCAGTCTGATCGATGGACTCGACGACGACTTCCTGGTCATGAACGGCGATGTCCTCACCGATCTGGACTACCGGGCGCTGTTTGAGGACCATTGCAGAGGCGTGCAGGCTGCCACGATTGCGTCGAGGCGGCGCGAGGTCCAGGTCTCTCTTGGCGTGATGTTGTTCGATTCCGAGCAGGACCCCAATGAGGTGACCGGCTATGTGGAGAAACCGACGTATTCGTACGAGGTCTCGATGGGCGTCTACTGCTTTGCGCCGCGGGTGCGCGACCACATCCCGCCGGGCAGCCGGATTGACTTTCCTGATCTCGTTCTGCGGCTGATCGACGCCGGAGACAGGGTCCAGGCGTGGCGATCCGACGACCAATGGTTCGACATCGGACGCCCCGACGACTACGAGACCGCACAGGACGCCTTCGACCGGCTCCGCTCGAAGTTCATCCCCGAGTAGATGGCGATGGCGGCCGCGACTGAGTCGGACGTATCTGGCGGTCGTCCCTGCACGCGGGGAACCGCAGTCGGCCGGTTCACGCTCCCGTGATTGATCTCCATTGTCATGTGTTGGCCGGCATCGACGATGGACCGGCCACGATCGAGGATTCACTGGCGGTCTGCCGCGCGGCCCGCGCTGCGGGGACGGACCGGCTCGTCGGCGACGCCGCATGTGAGTTGGGACTATCCCGGAGAACAACGCGGTCTCGTCCACATGGGCGTTGCCGCGCTGAACGTGAGGCTGCAGGAGGAGCAGATCGACATCCGGGTGCTGCCAGGTGCCGAGTTTGGTCTCTCGCGCGTGGCTGACTTGTCCGATGCGGAAGTCGCGGTGCTTCGCATCGGTGCCGGGCCGTACGCCCTCCTCGAATGCCCACACCACGGGGCAACCGCGGTCGGGATCGAGGATGCCGTGCGTTCATTTGCCAGGCGCGGCCATCGCATCGTGCTCGCACATCCGGAGCGCTCGCCGGCGTTTCAGGTCGCCCCGCAATTGCTCGTCACGCTTGTGGCGGACGGGATGTTGTCCTGCATCACCGCTCGTTCGCTGACCGGGGAGCACGGTGCCGCGGCACAGACCAACGGCTGGGAGCTGTTGGGCGCGGGGCTGGTCCATGCGATTGCGTCAGACGGCCACAACGTCCGTGTCCGGCCCCTGGATCTCGGCCCGACGCTGGAGCGCGCCGGGCTGACCGCACAAGAGATCGATTACTTCACGCGCGAGGTCCCGGAGGCGGTCATTGAGGGCGCGTCGGTGCCGCCCCCGCCGCGTATTCCATCGACGCGCGGAGCACGGCATTCGCGCCGACGTGTGCTTGGACGCCGGCTCAGGAGCCTGAAGTAATGGCGCGCAACGCTCTCGCCCGCGCCCCGAGGTAGCCCCGCGCAACCCCGGAGGCGCGACCCCAAGCGAACCCGATCTCGGCGCGCACCGGGCCGCTGATCTCGCCTCGGGCACGGAGATCACCACGGTGCCGCCAAAGGAATCGCCAGTTGTTGCGCACCACATACCACTCATACTGCAACCGCGGCGCCCGTTGGCCACCTTCCCACACCTCCATCTGAAACGATGCGGTGCGGGGCGTCAGAACGACCCGGAATCCAGCAGCCGCCGCGTCGAGGTAGAAGCTCGTTTCCTCACGCCATGCATTCCGCGTCAGACCCTCGTCGTAGCCAACGCGATCAAAAACACGGGCGTTGATGAGGACCGCATTACCCGGAAGAAACGGCGTCTCGAGATCGTCCGCAGGGAATGTCATCGGATGCGATTTAAGGCTGATCGTGGGACTCGGGTGGGCGCGTCGTGCCGCGATCTCGGCCTCAGGGTCGCTGCCCGGCTTAAGGTGCAGCCACGGCGCGCCGACGATGTCGGCATGCAGGCGGCGCGCGGTGCCCACCAGAATCGAAGCGAAGTCCGGCGGGACGGCGGCGTCGTCGTCGAGCATCAGAATCCATTCGCCGTGAGCCGCTCGACGACCCGTGAGGCGCGCCGCTTGAGAACCCCGACGCGCGCCATGCTCGATTACGCGGACGCGCGAATCATTGAACCCCGATAGAACCGACTTCGTGTCATCGTTGGCGCCATCGACCACTACGACGATTTCGCTCACGTCGTCGAGGGCGAGCACGTACGGGAAGTTCGCCCGCAGAGCGGCGTCGCGGTTGTACGTTGGGATCACGACTGAGATGTCGTCGGCGTGTTCTGTCACGGCATCACCGGCGGGTTATGAGCCCGAGCCCCCGAGGAGCCCAGGGCGCGCCGAGCCTACCAAAGGGATTCGGCCGTTCCTCCTGCAGCCTGAGCCATTGGGACGGCGAGCGACCATCTATCCCGTGGTGCGGCGATGACCGTCGAGGGCGGGCCGACCGACCCGTCGAGCGTGTCCCCGCTGGATGACGTCGCGACACAATCGACCGCCCAATCTACGCCGCAGACTGCGGCCGACGCGACCGCCGCGCGCGCGACCAGCGATGTCGTCCTCCAGGTTCTCGCACGGGGCCTCAACGCGCTGCTCGGCGTGGCCGTCACGATCGCGCTGGTGCGGGGTCTCGGCACGGCAGGCTTCGGTGACTGGTCGACGCTGCTCTCGATCCTCACGATCGTCGGCTATCTCGGCAGCCTTGGCCTCAACGATGTCGCCCTACGCCAGGCGGCGCTCGAGCCGCGAGCGCGAGCAGGCGATGGATCTCGGCGGTGGTTTCCCTGCAGCTGCATCATCAGCGTGCCGGTGGCACGTCATCACGCTCGTCATTGGCGTTGCGCTCACGTCGGGCTCAGCCCAGATCGCCGCCGCTCTGCTGGCCGTCACGTGCCTGTTCAGCGCGATCGGATCGGTCCGCGTCGTCTTTCAGCTGCGCCTGCGCAACAGCTGGACGGCCGGGTTTGAGCTTGCTCAACGGCCTGCTCTGGGCAGCGGCCGTACTGACAATTTCCGCGCTTGGAGGAGGGATCGTCGCCTTTGCGGCTGCATTCCTCGGCACCGCGGCCGCCGTCAACGTCGCGCAGTTCGCGGTCGCGCGTCGCCAGATCCACTTCGGGCTGACTGGTCACGGGGAGCGCAGCGTCGCGAGCTGATCGTCGTCGGGATTCCGTTCGCGATCGCCAGCGTGCTCTACCTCGCCTACACGCAGATCGACCAGGTGCTCGTGTTCCAGCTCGCAGGTGACGAGGCGGCGGGACTCTACGGAGCCGCGAACCGGATGCTCGACCGTGCCCTGGTGATCCCGCTGAGCATCGTCACGACGATGTTTCCGATGATCGCAACGGCATATCGTGACAACGCGCCGCGGATGCGTCAGCTCGTCCAGACAACGGCAGAAGTGGTCCTCACGGCGACTGTTCCGCTCGTCTTTCTGGTGGCGGTCATTGCGCGACCATTGATGCGGTTGCTCTTCGGCCCACAGTTCGCGGCGGCCGGGCCGGCGCTCACCGTCTTCATGATGGTGTTCGCGATCACCGGGTTCAGTTTTGTGGCCGGTGATCTCGTGATCCTGCTCGGGCTGCAGCGCCGCTACATCATCTACGCGGGCGCTGGGCTCGTAGCGAACGTTGCGCTCAATGTGCTGTTGATTCCGCCGTACGGGTTTCTCGCCGCAGCGTGGGTCAGTCTCGCCACCGAGGTTCTGGTGGTCGGCCTGGCCCTGACGACGTGTCTCCGTCATATTCCGATGCGCTTGCGGCTCGAGCGGATTGTGCGGATCGGGCTGACCTCCGCGGCCGGTGGCGCCGCCGCGTGGGGCGCCCGCGAGGCCGGGCTCGCGCTCGTGCCCATCGGCGTCGCCTGGCTGCTTGGGACGATCGCGGCCTGGAGCATCATCCGGCCCTGGAGCCTCGCGGAGATTCGGAGCGTGGCACGGAGGGGCGCAGCGTGAGCCGCGTCTCGCCCTCGGCGCTCAGGCTGAGGGGTTGAGCGGCGCGGTCGGCGGCTTGTCGGGCGCGCGGCGCTTCCGACGGCCGTTCGACGCGGTGTCGTACGTGTACTCGGCCGACTCGTGCCCTCCGACGACGACGAGCGCCGCGTTCGTGACGCGCTGGCGCTCGAGGATAGCACGGCACCGGCGACCCTGGTCGCGCGTCGTCATGTACGTGCGCCCGACGATGAGCGTCGCGTCGATGGGTGGCTGTTCGAGCAGTACCTGGGAGTCAGCGACGGGCAGGAGCGGCGGGCTGTCAATGACGACGAAGTCAGCCGGCGAGAGAGGTCGTTGAGGACCAGAGTCATCTCGCGGCTGGCGAGCAGTTCACTCGGGTGAGGCGAGAACGACCCGCGCGGGGAGCACCTGAAGGTTCGGAAGGTGCTCCGTCGGCGACTGCAGCACCTCCTCGGCCGTGGCCTCACCGTGCAGAACGGTCGTCAGGCCGCGATCGTTGGCCTCCAAGGTGAAATGCTTGTGCAGCGAAGGTCGTCGGAGGTCCGCTTCGACAAGCACCACCCGATGACCGGAGAGCGCGGTGGCGTATGCAAGGCCGGCCGCAACGCTCGTCTTGCCCTCGCCCGTGACCGCACTCGTGACGAGCACATTCGGCAGGTCTGCGTCGTCCGCGAGGTAACCCGAGTGCGCTGCGTAGGATCCGGAACGACTCGAGCGCCTCCGGGGTGAACGCGCTCTGAGTCCGCGGGCCCCGCGGGATGCTGCCGATTGCGCGCAGGTCGTATACGGCCTCGAACGCCTCGATGGTCTTGAGCCGGCGGTCGAACAGGTCGATCAGGAAGACCGCGGCAAGACCGATGGCGAGGCCGGCGAGCGCGCCCAGGGCGACCGACTTCTTGAGGATCGGGGACGAGGCGCTCGTGGGCGCGGTCGCGTGATCGATGACGCGTCGCGTCGCCGGTGGTGACGGCCTCGAGGGCAAGGACGTTGTGGAGGGCTGTCAGCAGTTGCGCGCGCTGCGCCGTTGCGGCTGCGGGAAGACTCGCCAGCTCACTGCGCAAGCGGGTGGCGCCGGCGGCGGCCTGCTGCTGTGCCTGATTGCGTTCGAACGCGACGAACTGATCCGCGAAGGCGTTGGCCAGCCGAGCGGCGCGTTCTGGATCACCGTCGGTCGCGGTGATGTTGATGATGTCCGCGTCAGGGTTGAGCGACGCGTCGATCTGCGCGACCAGGTCACAGACACTCTCCGTGGTCCGTAGCGACTGCTTGACGAGTTCTCCGACCGCCGTCGACGTGACGAGCAGGAGGTTCGTCGCAGCGAGCCGGGCCGGATCCTCGGCATTCTGCGACGCGTTCGAGTCGATCAGCGTCTGCAGGTTCGACGAGCGAATCAACAGACTGCTCTGCGCCTGATACTGCTTCGCGCTGGTCGCCGCGACGCCGAATGAGATGACCGCACCCACGATCATTGTGAGCACGACTATCCACCAGCGCTCCCGGAGCGTCTGGAGCGCCTCGAGCAGCGGGGATACTGGCGTGCTGCCTTCTGCGGGGGCATTCACACTCATCGCGCCATCTTAGCCCCGGTGCGGGACAGCCTCGAGTGGGTTTCGCGACCACATCTGTCCTGCTGGCGGCTCGATCTGACCGGCGTAGGCGGTAGATCACGGCAAGCAGCCCGAATGCGATCGCCTCCAGCGCTGTGCCACGGATGTCCGGGCCGGTCACGGTGGTCGTGAGCTCAACGACCATCATTCCCGCGAAACCGAGGCCGAGCGCGAGGGCCATCGCACGGTAGAGCGGGTCCCCGCGGCGATACCAGAGCCGGATTCCGGTGACGACTGCCGTTCCCATGAGCAGCAGATACGCCGCCAGTCCCATGAGGCCGCACGTCATCCACCAGTAGAGCGGCGCGATGTGCGTGAAGTAATGGTTGAACGAGTATTCGAACGGCAGCGGCGACCGCTCGGGCCAGTGGACACCGATCCCGAGCCCTTCGAGTGGCTGCCGCGTGATTGCCGGCCATGCGTTCTTCAGCTCGGCGAGCCGGTAGCGATCCTCCTTGTTGGTGCGTCACCTTGGTCGGGGTCAAGCGAGGTGGCGCGGCTGATCAGCTGTGCCCTGAACGGGGCCGACGACTCCGGTTGCCGTCGCGAGGTAGATCGACGACGCGCGACCGCCCCGATCGCCGGGCACGAGGAGTCGTCGGCCGGTCCTGCCCGCTCGCCGATCGAGGACGAGCAGGGCGAGCGCGAACGCGGTCGCCAGCCAGAACGCGCGACGCTGGGAGAGCAGCAATGAGGCAAGACGAGCGGGAGCGACCAGACGACCCATGCCGGAAGCTTGCGCTCGGGCCATCCGAGCGGCACCGACGGCGAGCAGGTAGATCATCGCCATCCAGTTGGCGGTCGGCGCGTAGTAGCTGAGGCGGCCGAGCCCGATCTGGACGGCCGAGATGCCCCGAAGACGACCGCGAAGATGCCGAGAACCGACTTGAGAATCGTCAGCGCGGCGAGAAACGTGAGCAGCGCGGCGGAGGTCCTCTGGTCGTCGGACGAGGTTGACGACGAGCAGCGGTGGCAGCAGCAGCACTCACGTAGTCCTCAAACGAGCCGAGCAAGCGCGAATCGCTTGATTCCGGACCGAGAGCTCGCCGTTGACGTAGCCGAACAGCATCGCGAGCGACCACCAGCGCGAGGGCTCGACCGAACGGGCGCGGGAGCGTACGCCTGCGACGTGGGGGCGCTTGACGTCGAGCAGAACCCCGACGCGTCACGATCAGCAGCAGCATGAAATTGATCGAGAAGTAGAGCCGGGGTCTTGTCGTAGAGCTTCGTGAAGATCGAGATGTTCCAGTCGGCCGTGTTCTCGGCGATCACGAACGCCGTGACCCAGATCACGAACGACGCGCGCGGGTTGGTGAGCAGGAGCGGTACGACCAGCATCGCGGCGAGCGCACAGCAGACCGACGACGACCCCGAGCTTGTACGACGCGCCGGCGAAGACCGCCGCGAGGATCGCGAGCCAGTCAGGCGTCCCCACGGGATTCGGCCGCGCGGCGCGCGCGCCGAACCGCGCCAAGCTGGCTGACGGTCATCGGTTCACCGGTCAGGCTGCGTCGCTGCGTCGGCTCGGTGCACGTCGCTGCACATGCTAAGTGCCGTATCGGGCGCGACGTGGATCGAGTACCTCTGGATACGCTTGCGCCTGGAACGTGGCGCAGAGGGCTCGACTCAACCCGGTGGGCCGGCGCGACGTCGTCTGCGTCGGCTTCAACGACTGGGACAACGACGTCTGGACCAACCAGCATCACCTGATGGCGCGGCTGGCGGCGTCGGGCAGCCGCGTGCTGTTCATCGAGTCGCTCGGCCTGCGCCGGCCCCAGCTCGGCTCAGGACGTGATCTTCGCCGCATCCTCCGGCGGCTGCGGCGCGGATTTGCGCCGCCGCGGGTCAGCAACGGCGTCAACGTGCTCTCGCCGCTCGTGCTCCCGTTCCACGGCAACGCGCTCGCACGTCGGCTCAACGCGTTGCTGCTGCGGCTGCAGGTGCGGCCGGGCGGCCCGGCGCCTCGGGATGCGGCGGCCGGTGCTGTGGGCCTACGTGCCGCAGGCGGAGGCGCTGCTCGGGACGCTCGATCCGTCGCTCGTCGTCTACCACTGCGTCGACGACATTGCCGCGCAGAGCCGCGTCGACACCGAGAGCTTCGTCGCCGCTGAGCGAGCGCTTCGCCGCGCGGGCGGATCTCGTGCTCGCGAGCGCGCCCGGCGCTCGCCGAGCGGATGCGCACGCTCTCCGGCCACGTGCTCTACGCGCCGAACGTCGCCGACACGGCACGGTTCGCGGCCGCGCTCGACCCGGGGCCGGTCGACCACCGAACTGGCGGTGCTGCCGGAGCCGCGGCTGCTGTTCGTCGGCGCGGTCAGCGCGATCAAGCTCGACTTCGCGCTGCTGCGCGGGATCGCCGCGGCGCGGCGTGACTGGACGATCGCGCTCGTCGGACCGGTCGGCCTCGGCGACCCGGACACCGACACCTCGGAGCTCGAGGCCGAGCCGAACATCCACCTGCTCGGCCCGCGAGCTCACGACGAGCTTGCGCCCGATGCTCCGCGGCGCGGCCGTGGGACTGATCCCGTACGTCCACTCGCAGCTGACCGCCAGCATCTTCCCGATGAAGGTCTACGAGTACCTCGCCGCCGGGCTGCCGGTCGTCGCGACCGGCCTGCCGGCGCTGGAGGGCACCGAGTGGGTCGCGCTCGCCGACGGCGTCGACGAGACGGTCGCGCGCGATCGAGGCGCGCGCTCGCTGAGCGACTCGCCGGAGCTGCGCCGCCAGCGCAGCGACGCCGCGCAGGCGCATTCGTGGGAGGGACGCCTGGAGGAGATCGCCGAGGCGGTGCGGCAGTGCGGGACCTGATCGTCACGGCGATCACGCCGAACGTCAAGACCGGGCGCGGCGTCCGAACCTACGGCGTCGCGGCGGCGCTCGCCCGCACGGACAGGTCGAGGTCGACTACATCGATGTTCGACTGGGATGAACCCGCCCCGGAGTATCAGGCGCTCGCGTCGCTGACGCTCCGGCCGCATGCACGCCTCACGCGGCGCGGCCGCTTGCTGGCCTACGCTCGGGCCCGGATGAGCGAGGCGTACCGGACGGCTTTGCCCGCGGCGTCTCGCCGGAGCTCGCTCGGGCGGCCCGCGAGGCAGCCGTCCGACGTGCGCGTGATCGCCGACGGACCGACCGTCGCCGCGGCGCTGCTTCGCGGCTCGCCCGGAGGCGACCCGTCGTCTACCTGGCGCACAACCTCGAGTCCGGCTTTCGCCCGGACGGCGCCTCGCTGCGGCCGTTCGAGCGCACCGTGCTGCGCACGTTCTCCGAGACCTGGATGGCGACCCGCGCCGACGCAGGAGGGCGGTGTGCGGCTGGCCGGCGAGCAGATCCGCACCCGATACGTCCCCAACGTCATCGACCTCGACCTGATCGGGCCGGTGACGCCGTCCGGCGACGGGCCGGATCGTGTTCGTCGGCGATTTCACATACGCCCCGAACCGGGAGGGCCTGGCGTTCCTCACCGATCAGGTGTTACCCGCGCGTCTGGGCCCAGCATCCCGACCTGCGGCTCGGCGTCGTCGGGCGCGGATTGTCCGAGCCGCCGGCCGACCCGCGCGTCGAGGTGCTCGGGTTCGTCGAGGATCTGCGCGCGGAGTACGCGCGGGCCGATGCCGTCGTCGTCCCGCTCGCTCCACGGCGGCGGCTCGCCGCTCAAGTTCGTCGAGGCGCTCGCGTACGCGCTTCCGGTCGTCGCGACGGAGCATGCCGGCGCGCTGATCGAGGACGCACGTGCCGGAGAGCATTACCTCGGCGCCGCCGACGCCGACGGGTTCGCCGACGCGCTCGGACCGGTGCTGACCGATCCGGCACGCGGGCCGCCAGCTCGGCGCCGCGGGACGCGAACTCGTCGCCGCCACTACTCGGTCGCCGCGCTCGCAGAGTGGCTTGCGGAGTGACTCGCGCGTGTGCGCGACCGGCCGCCGATCACGTGGTGCCGGAATGGACCTGGGTACGCTCCGCCCGGTGATCAAAGCGTTCGCCCGTGAAGATCGTCAGCGTGATGACCACGGAAGCGGCCGGGGGGGCCGAGTTCGCCGCCGTCGAGATGCTCGACGCGCTCGCCGCGCGCGGCCACGACGTGGTGATGCTGAGCGACCAGCCCGAGATCGGTCGCCAGACGCGCGTGCTCGTCCATCCGATCGAGATCGGGCCGAAGCTCTCGACGCGAAGCTGGGTTGGGCTCATGGGGCGTTGGTTCGCGTACGTCCGCCGGCTGCGGCAGGCGCTCGAGCGCGAGCAGCCGTACGACGTGCTGCTCGTCCACTACAAGAAGGAGCAGCTGATGGCGGCGCTGCTGCCGGCTCGCCTGCGGGCGACGCTCGTGTGGGCCGAGTGGGGCCCGGTCCCGTACCCGCTGCGCCGCGGCATCCCGCGCCAGGCGTACCTCGCCGCTGCCCGCCGGGCGCGGCTGATCATGGCCGTGTCCGAGGGCACGAAGCGGTCCGTCGCCGACGTCGGCGTGCCCGCCGAGAAGATCATCTACGTCCCGAACGTCGTCGACGTCGAGTCGATCCGGTACACCGAGGCCGGCCGCGCCTCGGTTCGCGAGCGGCTCGTCGATTCCCGCCGGACGCATTCGTCGTCGGTTGCATCTCACGGTTTCATCCGAAGAAGCGCAACGACGTCGTCGTCGACGCGGTCGACGCGACTCGAGGATCCGCGTGCGCATCTCGTGCTCGCGGGTGCGGGCGAGACCGAGGCGGCGCTGCGCGCCCAGGCGGAGTCGCTCGGCGGTCGCGCCCACTTCGTGCCGACGCCGCAGGACGACGTCGCGGACGTGCTGAGCGCGTTCGACGTCAGCGTGTTCTGTCCGTCACCGACCGAGGGCGCACCGCGGGCGACGATCCTCGGGCATGCTCGCGGAGCGTCCGTGCATCGCGACCGGTCCGGAGGGCGTGGCCGATCTCATCCGCCCGGAGTTCGGCGCGATCGTCTCACCGACCGACGATCCGGCGGCCCTGACGGTCGTGCTGCGCCGCTACCTCGATGACCCGGAGACGGGCGCGACGCAGGGCCAGGCGGCGCGGGCCTGGGCCGAAGTCGGTGTTCGCGCGGCCGGTCGTGGCGCAGCTGATCGAGGACCTGCTGCACGGCGCGGGCGCCGACACCGGGCGCTAAACCTGCTCTGCGCAGGGTCGATAACTGCGGTCATGGGCTTGGGAGGGAGAACTGCGACGCGTTCGCCGAAGGCCGTGCTATGTTCCCGCCGGTTGCTCGATCGGGAGGGCAACCACGTCTGCATTCTCATGATTCGTAAGAACCGAGACATCATTCTTGGCTGCGATCGCGCCGTTCTGGTCCTCGCCGTCGGCATGTCGACGTCGGCGTTCGGGCGCGGCGCGAAGCGTCCGTCCGCGTCCGCACGTCGGCCGGACCCGTCGTCGGCATCATCTCCGGCATCGCGGGCTTCGGCGATTCCGCGGTCACCGCTCGCATTCGCCAGGTCGATCGCCAGACCCACACCAAGTGGGTGCGCGCCAATTTCCTGTGGAACCAGATCGAGCCGCGCCGCGGCGTCTTCCGGTTCCGTCACTACGACGATCGTCGTGCTCACCGCGCGCACGCAACCACCAGCACGTTCTCGCGATGCTCAACAACGCTCCGCGCTGGGCGTCTCCGTCGCCGATCTCGGTCCCGTCGAACCCGAGCGCCTACGCGCAGTTCGTCGCCGCCGTCGCGCATCGGTATGGACCGGGCGGGACGTTCTGGGCGAGCCATCCGCGCTCGCGGCGTACGCGATCACGACGTTCGATCTGTGGAACGAGCCGTACTACCCGAACGGCAACAACGGGGTGTACTCGCCAGGTCGCTACGCGCGTCTCGTTCGTGCCGCCGGTACCGCCGGCCACGCCGCCGCGCCGGGTGCCAAGTTCCTGATGGCCGCCGAGATGCAGAGCTTCGTTCGCGGTGAAGTGGCGCTGGTGGGTCGACGAGCTCTACCACGCCGTGCCTGACCTCAACAGCTACTTTGACGGCGTGTCCGTGCATCCGTACGGGCACGACATCCGTCATCGCTCGCCGGCGATTACCGGCCAGGCGTACAACGGCTACCAGCAGATGCGCCGGATCGAGCTCATCCGTGGCCAGTTCGTGCATCACGGCGCCGCCGACAAGCCGTTCTGGGCGACTGAGGTCGGGTGGCCGACGTGCAGTCGCGGCAGCAGCCGCTGCGTCAGCACCGCCGGTCAGGCGGCGAGTCTCCGGGCGATCCTGCACTACTCGCAGACGATCTGGAAGTTCGTACATGCGCGGCGTGTTCATCTACTACTACGACGACGCGCGCGGATCGACGGCGATCCCGGACAACGACTACGGCCTGACCTACAGCAACCATCGGCCGAAGCCGTCGCTGAAGGTCTTCGTCAACGCCGCGAAGCTGTCACCGGCGTCAGCGCTGGTAGGCTTCACCTGTGAGCAGTCCGGCCGACGAGTCTCGGCGGATCGCTCAGCTGATCGTCAGCTGTGTCTTGAACACGCTCAGCGCCGGCTTCGGGTTGCCGTTGTAGTCGACGAGTCCGTAGTCGTTCTCGGGGTCGGCGGTGTTGGCGTTGTTGTCCTGGTAGCCGTAGAGGAAGATCGCCTGGACGTAGGGCTTCCAGGTGGACCGCGCGTAGTTGAAGACGGTCTGGATGTCGCTGGCCTGGCCAGCGGCGTTGGTGCAGCGGTCGCTGCCGCCGGCGGTGCAGGTCGGCCAGCCGATCTCGGTGATCCACAGTGGCTTGTCGGAGGCGCCGTGATTGACGAATTGCTGGCGGATCGTCTCGAGCCGGCGGACCTGGCCGTAGCCGTTGTAGGCCTGACCGGGGGTCGGGTAGGTGACGTTCGTGAGATCCGGCCCGTAGGGGTGAACGGCGATGCCGTCGAAGTAGTTGTTCAGGTCGGGGACGGCCTGGTAGAGCGCGTCGATCCACCAGACCCAGTTGCCGTTCACGAGCGCGCTCTGGTTGTCGGCGGCCATCAGGAACTTGGCGCTGGGGTCGGCGGCGTGGCCGGCGTCGCCGGCGGCCTTGACGAGGCGGGCGTAGCGGCCGGGGTTGTAGTCGCCGTTGTTGAACTGGCTGTAGTACGGCTCGTTGCGGAGCTCGAAGGTCGTGATCGGATCTTCGTCAGCGTCGGATGCGAGGTCCAGAAGCTGCCGTGCGGACCGTAGCGGGCGACGACCGTGGCCGATGAAGCTCGGCGAACGCGGTCGGATCGTCCGGGATCGTGTTTCAGGTCGAGCCGGCCCACGACGGCGTGTCGAGCAGGTTGGCGAGGATGTGGACGTTGTTCTGGGACGCTAGCGTCATCAGCGTGTCGTAGCGGCTGAAGTTGTACGTGCCGTTCGACGGCTCGATCTGGCTCCAGTCGAACGCCTCGCGCATCCACGGGGTCGAGGTCTGAGACTCGACCTGGTTCATGCGGGCGATTCGTCGCCCCAGCCGACGACGTCTGCGGTGAGTCCGACGTCGAGGCCGCCGGAGACCGGGCCCGTGCTCGTCGTGGTGCTGGACGACGTGGTGGTCGTCGTCGTGCTCGAGGTGGTCGTGTGGTCGGGTCGTGCCGAGCTGGTCGTGCTCGCCGTGGTCGTCGTCGGGGAGGACGTCGTGCTCGAGGTCGTCGTCGTCGGGGAGGACGTCGTGCTCGACGTCGTCGTCGACGGCAGGGAGGTCGTGGTCGAGCTCGTCGTCGCCACGGTGGCGGTCGGCTGCGTCGTGGTCGTCGACGTGGTGGTCGGACGCGACGTCGTGGTCGTGCTGTCGACGTCGTCGTGGTCGGTGTGGTCGAGCTCGTCGTCGAGGCGGTCGTCGTCGGCGGTGCGACGTGGTCGTCGTCGAGCTGGTGGGCCGCGACTCGTGGTCGTGGTCGACGTGGTCTTGGATGTCGTCGTCCGACGCGCGCTGGTCGTCGTGGTCGTCGTCTTCGTGATGCGGACCGGGATGATCCGGTGGCGGGCGGCTGTGGGCGACCGGCTTGGAGCACTTGACCTTCACCTTGACGTGGCGCTTGCCTACCGTCTTGTGGCAGACCGTCGCAACGTGGGCCTTGACGCGGTGGCTTGGGCTGCTGTGCAGCGGGGCGGCAACGGCTACTGACACCGCCGCGGCCGAGGACGCGAGAATCGCGACCGGGAGAGGTGAGAGACGGCGGGTCATGCGTATTTGGTCGACCCGGCCGACCCTCGGCTCGGAAGCAGTGGACGCACTCCCTGGACGCGTGTTTGACCTGCCGAGTGGACGTGTGCTCGACAGATCGCCGATCGAGAGGCGAACCGGGATCCGTCAACGGGGTGTCGACAGGCGCAGTCGTGAGCGGCGAGCTGCGGCGCGGCCCCGGCTGCTGAGACGCGGTGCGCTCGTACCGCGAGAGGGGATACGAGGCGCGAACGCCCCGGACGGCGGCGGCCGGTCGGAGGCTGCCCGATCAGCGGTTGGCCTTGAAGACGTTCAGCGCCGGCTTCGGGTTGCCGTCGTGGTCGACGAGCCCGTAGTCGTTTTCCGGATCCGCGTGTTCGGGTTGTTGTCCTGGTAGCCGTAGACGAAGATCGCCTGGAGGTAGTTCTTCCAGTTCGTCCGGGCGTAGTGGAAGACGGCCTGGATGTCACGCGGCCTGGCCCGACGGCGTGGTGCAGCGGTCGCTGCCGCCGTTGGTGCAGGTCGGCCATCCGATCTCGGTGATCCAGAACGGCTTGTCGGAACCGCCGTGGCGGACGAACTCGGCGCGGATCGACTCGAGCCGGCGGATCTGGCTGTCGCCGTCGTAGGCCTTGCCGGGCGTTGGGAACTGGACGTTCGTGAGGTCCGTGCCGTAGGGATGAACGGCGACGCCGTCGAAGTACTTGTTGAGGTCCGGGACGGCCTGGTAGAGCGCGTCGACCCACCAGACCCAGGTGCCGCCCACGAGCTTCGTCGTGTTCTCGGCGGCGAGCAGGAACTTGGCGCTGGAGTCGGCGGCGTGGCCGGCGGCGCTGGCGGCCTTGACGAGGCGGGCATAGCGGCCGGGGTTGTAGTCGCCGTTGTTGAACTGGGGGTAGTAGGGCTCGTTCCAGAGCTCGAACGTCTGGACTGCGGCGTTCGCGAGCTCCGGATGGGCTGCCCAGAAGCTGCCGTGAGGTCCGTAGCGCTTGACGACCGCGGCCACGAAGTCGGCGAACGCTGAGGGATCGCTCGGGATCGTGTTCCAGCTTCGGCCCGGCCCAGGACGGGCGTTTCGAGCAGGTCGGGGAGGACGTGCGCGTGGTTGTGGGCGGCGAGCGTCATCAGCGTGTCGTAGCGGCTGAAGTCGTAGCTTGCCGCGGCTCGGCTCGATCTGGCTCCAATTGAACTCCTCGCGCATCCAGTGCGTCCCCGATCTGGGACTCGATCTGGTCCATCCGGCTGGCCTCGTCGGTCCAGCCGGCGACCGAGGTGATCAGCCCGACGTCAAGCGAGCCGGAGACGATCGAGCCGCCCTGACGCGGACCCGCTCGACGCTGGCGCGGTCTGCTTGGGCGCCGCCTTCGTGGCGCCGGATGGCCGTGCACCGTGGCCCTTCAGGGCGATGTGGGCGCGGCGCTTGGGCAGCCGTTTCGTGCACCGCACGAGCCGCCGCGTTCTCCGAGCATGCTTGGCGCCATGCCGCGTGACCTGCACGAAGCAGACGGCGCGGCGGTGATGCCGGGTCGTCGCCGCGGCGGCGGACGCTGAGGTGCAGACGGCAGCGGCGAGAACGGCGCAGAGGAGGAACCGAATGATCCGAGCGATGCGTTCCATACAAGTTCGGTCGGATCGACCCGGCCGGGTATGGGACCGGCGCTACGGTTCCTGGACACACGTTCGACGGCAAGAATCCGGAAATCTGTAGACACGTATCCGATGCCCGGCGCGCCGGGGTGCCGAGCGCGGCGGTGAACGCCAGGCGGTTGCGTCGCGACGGTGGTGAGGCCGTCGGAGGACCGCGTCACGGCTCCCCGACCGCCCCCTGACGAGGCTCCCGATCGCCCTTCCCAGCGCCGGCCCGGGCCCTCGGAAAAGCTCCTGTAAACTCGGTTTTCCCCGCGTGCGCGGACGTCCGCGTGCGCCCTAAATCACGAGCCCCGGAAAGGAGGCGAACGCTATGCGTGCAGTCGACGCACTGATGGAATGTTTGAAGGCAGAAGGTGTCGACGTCGTATTCGGCCTCCCCGGCGGCGCGAACCTGCCCACCTACGACGCGTTCTATGACGCGGGCATCCGCCACATCCTCGTCCGGCACGAGGCGGGCGGCGGCCACGCCGCGGAGGGCTACGCGAAGGCGACCGGCAAGGTCGGCGTCTCACTCGGCACCAGCGGCCCCGGCGCGACGAACCTGGTCACACCGATCTGCGACGCGATGATGGACTCCGTGCCGGTTGTGTTCCTGACCGGGCAGGTGCGGACCGAGCTGCTCGGCACGGACGGATTCCAGGAGGCGGACACGATCGGGATCACGATGCCGATCGTCAAGCACAGCTTCATGATCCAGCACCCGCTGGAGCTTCCACGGACGATCCACGAGGCGTTCCACGTCGCGCGGACCGGTCGGCCCGGCCCCGTCGTCGTCGACATCCCGCAGGACCTGAGCCGGGCGGACATCCCGTACAAGCCGGTCACCGACGTCCATCTGCCGGGCTATCAGCCCACGACCGACGGTAACCAGAAGCAGATCCGGCTCGCCGCCAAGGCGCTCGCCAACGCCCGTCGGCCCGTGATCTACGCCGGCGGGGGCGTCGTCAGCGCCAACGCGTCACCGGAGCTCATCGAGCTCGCGACGTCCGACAGGTTCCCCGTCACCTGCACGGTGATGGGGCTCGGCGGGTTCCCGGCACCACATGAACAGTGGCTCGGGATGCTCGGCATGCACGGCACGCGGGCGGCGAACTACGCGATGGACGAGGCGGACCTGATCGTCGCGATCGGCGCGCGCTTTGACGACCGCATCACCGGCAAGCTCTCGGAGTTCGCTCCACGGGCGAAGTTCATCCACATCGACATCGACCCCGCCGAGATCTCGAAGAACGTCCCGGCCCACATCCCGATCGTCGGTGACGCGAAGAACATCATGCCTCGGCTCACCGCTGAGTACCGCGGCCTCGAGGCCGATCCGGCTCGGCTCGAGGAGTGGTGGTCGCGGATCCACGGCTGGCAGGAGCGTCATCCGCTCGGCTACGAGGACTCCAAGGACGCTGAGATCAAGCCGCAGTACATGATCCGGGCCCTGTACGAGGCGACCGGCGGCGACGCGATCGTCACGAGCGACGTCGGCCAGCATCAGATGTGGGCCGCGCAGTACTTCCATTTCGGTCGGCCGCGCCGCTGGATCAACTCGGGCGGTCTCGGGACGATGGGCTTCGGCCTGCCCGCCGCGATGGGCGCCAAGGTCGGGTGTCCGGATCAGACCGTCGTCTGCATCGCCGGCGACGGGTCGGTCCAGATGAACATGCAGGAACTCGCCACCTGCGCCCAGGAGGACATCCCGATCAAGGTGTTCATCATGAACAACGGTTACCTCGGGATGGTCCGCCAATGGCAGGAGCTGTTCTGGGACAAGCGCTACAGCCATGTCGAGATGGGCCAGTGGCCCGACTTCGTCAAGGTCGCCGACGCCTACGGCGCCACCGGAATGCGGTTCGAGGACAAGAACACGCTCGTGAGCGACATGAAGGAGGCGCTCGCCACCGAGGGCCCGGTGCTCGTCGACGTCCGCGTGACGCGTGAGGAGAACACGTTCCCGATGATTCCCGCCGGGCAGCCGGCGCGGAACATGGTGGGATGAGGGGGGCGACCATGGGTGAACCAGCAACCAAGGAAGTCCTCTCGCTCGACGAGCTCGAGGCCGTCGCCGGACAGCGCAGCGGTCGCAAGCACATCCTCTCGATCCTCGTCGAGAACAAGCCGGGCGTCCTGACCAGGATCTCCGGCCTGTTTGCGCGGCGTGGCTTCAACATCGACACGCTCGCCGTCGGGCCGACCGACGACGACTCCGTCTCGCGGATGACACTGACGCTCGACGGTGCCGTGCATCCGATCGATCAGGTCACCAAGCAGCTCCACAAGCTCGTCAACGTCCTGAAGATCCGGGACCTCGAGCCGAAGGACACCCTCTCGCGTGAGCTCGCGCTGTTCAAGATCTCCGCCGACGGCGTCAGCCGGGCCGAGGTCATGCAGATCTGCGAGATCTTCCGGGCGAAGATCGTCGACGTGACGAAGCGCTCGGTGATCATCGAGGTCACCGGCACGTACGACAAGATCGAGGCGTTCGAACGACTCGTGCGGCCGTTCGGTCTGATCGAGATGGCGCGCACCGGCGAGATCGCGATCTCCCGCGGGCGCAGCGAGACCTGAGCGCGGGCGCCGCGCGACTGCTGGTCGGAACTCAGGCCGCGCGCTGCGTCAGCGCCCGCTCGACGCAGCGCGTGACCTCGGCCGCCTGATCGGCGGCGAGGAACGGGTTCATCGGGATCGCCAGGTGCGTCGAGGCGAGGACGTCGGTCATCGGCAGCTCGAGACCCTCGGTGTACGGCGCCATCGCCGGGTGGCGGTGGATCGGCCGCGTGTAGTACGCCCGGTTGCCGATCTCGGCGGCGGTCAGGGCCTGCGAGATGCTGGCGACATGCTCGGAGCGGATCACATACAGGTGCCAGGCCGCGCTCGCGCCAGGGGTCGGGAGCGGGAGCGCCACGAGCTCGCCGAGCCCGGCACGCTCATAGTGCGCGGCGGCCGTGCAGCGACCGCGCGCCCAGCCGTCGAGCTCGGGCAGCTGCACGCGGAGGAACGCGGCCTGGATCTCGTCGAGCCGGGAGTTGTAGCCGACGAGCTCCCACGTCTGCTGATCGCGCGAGCCGTGGAAGCGCAACATCCGCGCGAACTCGGCGATTTCCTCACGGGAGGTGGCGATCGCACCGCCGTCGCCGAGGCAGCCGAGGTTCTTGGACGGGAAGAAGCTGAACGTTGCCGCCGTGCCGAGCGATCCGGGCCGCCCGTCCGGTCCGGTCGAGCCCGCCGCCTGGGCGGTGTCCTCGAGCACCGGGACGCCGAGCGCCTCGATCTCGCGCACCGGCGCGACATTGCCGAACAGGTGCACCGCAATCACGGCCTTCGTTGCGGGCGTGAGCGCCGCGCGCACGGTCTCCGGCGTGACCATCATCGTCTCCGGATCGATGTCGCAGAAGACGGGACGCGCACCGGTCGGCGGGATCGCCTCGGCGGACGCGTAGAACGTGAACGCCGGGACGACGACGTCATCGCCGGGACCGACGCCCATCGCCCGCAGCGCGATCGTGAGCGCGTCGGTGCCATTGGCGACGCCGACGACGTGATCGACCCCGAGGTAATCGGCGAACTCCCGCTCGAACGCTGCGACCTCCGGGCCGAGGATGAACCGGCCCTCGTCGACGGTGTGCACCGCGGCCCGGACGAGGCGGTCTCGTAGGCGCCGGCGCGGCGCGTCGATGTCAAACAGGGGGATCGGCATGGTGTTCAGCTCAGCACGTGACGAGGAGATCCCCGCCCTCAGCTAGCCTGTCGCGCCCGATGGTACTTTCCGGCCAACCTGGAACGTTGCGTGGTGCGGTCATCGGCCTCGGCATGATCGGTCGTCACCACGCTCGGCTGCTGCAGAGCTCCGATCGGGTGGTGTTTGCGGGGGCCGTCGATCCCGGGGGCGATCGCTACCGATCCGTGCACGACTCCGACCTCGTGTTTGACACGGTCCAGGAGGTGCTGTCCCGCGGCCCGCTCGACTTCGCGATCGTTGCGGTCCCAACCGAATCTCACGTCGCCGTCGCCGAGCAGCTCGCGCCCGCGGGCGTGTCGATGCTGATCGAGAAGCCGCTCGCGGCGACGAGCAAGACCGCGCGCCGGATCGTCGAGATCTGCAATGGCGCGGGTGTGTCCGGCTGCGTCGGGCACGTCGAGCGGTTCAACCCCGCGCTGCAGGAGCTGCGCCGGCGGCTGCTTGACGGTCAGATCGGCCGGCTGTTCACCGTCTCGACGATCCGCAGCGGCCCGTTCCCGGCCCGCGTGCAGGATGTCGGTGTCGTCAAGGACCTGGCCACCCACGACATCGATCTCGTCAGCTGGCTGTCGGACTCCCAGATCGCCACCGTGTCCGCCCAGACGCAGCATCTCAGCGGCCGCGAGCATGAGGATCTCGTGCTCGCGGTCGGCGCGCTTGAGTCCGGCGCCGCCTTCAACGTGGTCGTCGACTGGGTGTCACCGACGAAGGTCCGCCGGACGCGGGTGCTCGGCGAGCGCGGGATGCTCGAGGCCGACACGCTGACCGGCGATCTCTATTTCTATGAGAACGCCGAGGTGCGGATCGTGTGGCCGGCGACGCAGCAGTTCCGCGGCGTGAGCGAGGGCAACGTGACCCGCTATGCGCTCGCGCGCGACGAGCCGCTGCGACTCGAGCACGAGGCGTTCTTCGACCTGATCGCCGGCCGCCGTGACCCCGGCGTCGTCACGCTGGAGAGCGGCGTCGAGATCGTGCGGGTCGCCGAGGCGGTTCTGCAGAGCGCGCGGACGGGAGAGACGGTCACGACGGTCGGACAGCCTCGCGAGTCCTGATGCGGGCGGTCGTCGTCGCCCTCGGCAAGATCGGGCTCCCCATCGCCGCGAAGATCGCGCTCGCCGGCCACGAGGTGGTCGGGTGTGACGTCGATCCGCGGGTTGTCGAGTTGGTCGGGGCGGCGCAGGAGCCCTTCCCCGGCGAGGCCGGGCTCGCGGAGGCGCTTGCCGAGATCGTGCCGAGCGGGCGCCTACAGGTCACGACCGACACGAGCAGCGCGGTCGCCACCGGGCCCGATCTCGTGATCGCGGTGCCGCCGCTCGTCGTCGACGCGGATGCGCGCCCGGACTTTGCGGTGCTCGACGCGGTGCTCGCGGACATCGGCCGCGGCCTGCAGGCCGGGACGGTCGTCAGCGTCGAGACGACGCTGCCCGTGGGAACGACACGGGAACGTGTCGCGCCCGCGCTCGCCGCCGCCTCCGGACTGCGCTCGGAGGAGGACTTCTTTGCCGTCCACAGCCCCGAGCGCGTGTACTCGGGCCGGATCTTCCAGGATCTCGACACCTACCCGAAGCTCGTCGGCGGCCTCAGCGAGGCGGGCGAGCGGCGCGGCGTCGAGCTCTACCGGTCGTTCCTGACCGCCGAGGTCCGGTCGATGGGCTCCGCCGAGGCGGCCGAACTCACCAAGCTCGCCGAGACGACGTATCGCGATGTCAACATCGCGCTCGCCAACGAGTTCGCCCGGTTCGCCGATCGCGCCGGGGTCGACATCAACCGAGTGATCGAGGCGGCCAACTCGCAGCCGTTCTCGCACATCCACCGCCCCGGGATCGGCGTCGGCGGGCACTGCATCCCGGTCTACCCCCGCTTTTACCTCGCCGGGGATCCGGACGCGCGCATCCCGCCGGTATCCCGGGCGATCAACGACGCGATGCCGGTCTATGCCGTCGACCTGCTCGAGCGCACACTCGAGCGGCCCCTGGCCGGCGCCCGGGTGGTGATCCTCGGGGTCAGCTACCGGGGGAACGTCAAGGAGACCGCGTTCTCAAGCGCGTTCGCCGTCCGAGAGGAATTGGAGCGCCGCGGGGCCGTTGCGCTCGCGAGCGACCCGCTGTACTCCGATGCCGAGCTGCGCGCCCACGGCTTTGCGCCCTGGGACGGGGGCACCGTGGACGGTGCGGTGATCCAGGCCGACCACGCGGCCTACGCGGATCTGAGGCCGGAGGACGTGCCCGGCGTGCGGGCCATCGTCGACGGGCGGGGCGTGCTTGACGCGGCGGCGTGGGAGCGCGCGGGGGTGCGGGTGCGGCGGATCGGCGTCGGCACGCGGTAACCCGGCTCAGGCGAGCCCGGCGCGCTGCACGAGCTCCTCCGCGATCGCGAACGACGACGTCGCGGCGGGGGAGGGGGCGTTTCGGACCCACAGGACCGGTCCGTCGTCCAACAGCCGAAAGTCATCGACGAGCGAGCCGTCCTGGTCGATCGCCTGGGCGCGCACTCCGGCCGGAGCGCGGACCGCGTCGTCCGGTTGAAGCGAGGGGACGTACCGGCGCGCCTCGCGGACGAACGCGCGCTTCGAAAGCGTGCGGTACATCTCGCTCGCGCCGACTCGCCAGTAGCGGCGGAACAACCGCATCGCGCCCGGCCAGGCGATCGCGTGCCACGTGTCCCGGGCGACGAACTGGCGACGGTGGTAGCCCTCACGGGCCGTCGCGAGGATCGCGTTCGGGCCGATCAGCACGGCTCCGTCGATCGTCCGCGTGAGGTGGATGCCGAGGAACGGGAACCGGGGATCCGGGACCGGGTAGATGAGTCCGCGCACGAGGTCCCGCCGGTCGTCGCGGAGCGCCCAGTACTCGCCGCGGAACGGCATGATCCGGGGCTCCAGCGGCTGCCCCGAGGCGGCCGCCAGCCGGTCGACCTGCAGCCCGGCGCAGACGATTGCGCGATCGGCGTGGACGACCTGGCCAGACCCGAGCTCGAGCGTGGCGTCGCCGGTGCGGCCGAGCACACGGCGCACCGGCGAGCTCGTCAGGATGGTCGCCCCGGCGTCGCGCGCGTCCTGCGCGTAGGCCTCGGCGACGCGGCTGAAATCGACGACCGCGGTTCGCGGTGAGTGCAGCGCCGCAATCCCGGTCGCGGCCGGCTCGATTACCCGGAGCTCGGCGCCATTGAGGCGCCGGAGGTCTGGCACGCCGTTCGTCTGCGCCCGCTGCTCGAGCGCGTCGAACCGCTCCATCTCGCTCTCGTCGGTCGCGATCACGAGCTTGCCGCACTCGTCGTACGGGATGCCCTTGTCCGCGCAGTACTCGCGCAGCAGCGTCATCCCCCGGGCACAGAGCCGTGCCTTGAGCGACCCGGGGGCGTAGTACAACCCGGCGTGGACGACCCCCGAGTTGTGCGAGGTCTGGTGCTGGGCGAGCCGCGATTCCTTCTCGACCAGCGTCACCTCGGCTCCCGGCACCTCCCGCGCGATCAGCCGGGCCGTGGCCAGCCCGAGGATGCCGCCACCAACGATCGCAACGCGCATGCCCTGAACCCTACGAAAGCGCGATGTCAGCCCGGCGGAGGACTCAGCCCCGCATCCGCAGGACTTCGGCGATCGTCATCGCGACGATCCGCAGGTCAAGCCTGAGCGACCAGTTCTGGATGTACCAGTTGTCCCACTCGACGCGGTCCGCAATCGACGTCTGGCCGCGCAGCCCGTGCACCTGCGCCCAGCCGGTGATGCCGGACTTCACGCGGTGGCGATCCTCGTAGCGCGCGACCTCGGACGAGAACCGCTCCACGTACTCGGGCCGCTCGGGCCGGGGCCCGACGATGCTCATGTCGCCGCGCAGCACGTTGATGAACTGCGGCAGCTCGTCGAGCGAGAGGTTGCGGAGGTAACGGCCAATGGCCGTCCGGCGGTCAGTGCCCTCGACGCCGCCCGGCGCGAAGCCGTCCGCCGGCCGGAACCGGACGGAGCGGTTCTCCTCACGCATGGTGCGGAACTTGAGGACCTCGAACACGTGCCCGTCGCGCCCGATGCGACGCTGGCGGAACATGATCGGCCCCGGCGAGCTCAGCCGGACGGCAATCGCGATCCCGATCATCAGCGGCGCCAGGGCGAGCAGCGCAAGCCCGGCGAACGAGCGATCGATCGTGTGCTTGACGGCGAACTGCCATCCGCGTGGGTCGGTCGGGCGCAGCGTGACGAGCGGTAGGCCGCCGATGTGGTCGAGCGTGGAGCGCTCGTTGATGGATTCGTAGAGGCGGGGGACGAGCGCCACCTCGACGCCGAGGCGCTGGCACTCGTTGACGGCCTCGACGAGAACCTGGTCCGGCTCGGACGAGAACGCGAGGATGACCTGGCGCGCGTCCGTCTGCTCGACGGCGCGGGCGAGGTCCTGTGGGCCACCGAGCACCGGAACGAAGGCGTCGTCGGAGCCGTTCCGGCGCGGCATCGGGTTGGAGTCAAGGAACCCGACCGGCCGCAGGCCGTAGCGCGGCTCGGAGACGAGGCGCCGGACGAGATGCTCGCCGACCATGCCGGCGCCGATGATCAGCGTCGGGGTGGCGAACGCCTCCGCTCGGACCGCCTGTCGGCGGACCGACAGGAGCACCGTCCGTGCCGCACCGAGATACACGGTCGAGAACAGCCACAGCCGGACGGCGATGCCGAGCGGGTGTTCCATGCCGAGGATCGAGCCGGTGGCGATCGTGAGCATCGCGGCGAGCGAGACCACGCCGACGACGTGGGTCGCGGTGTCCAGGAGCGAGGCGTACATGCGCTCGTCTGGGCTCTGGCGCGCGTAGAGGAGGCCGATCACGAGCAGCGGGAAGACCGCCGCGAGCACGTGGTTCTCATTGATCGTCCGGATCTGGCCGTCCGCGAACAGTGCGGCACTCGACGCGAGGTAGAGAACGACGACGTCAATGAGGAAGCGCATGCGCCCCCAGGCGCGTGCGCCGAGCATCCGTCCGACGGAGCTGGCGACGACCTTGGTCGGCACCGGCCGGAGCCGGAGGGATCCAGACTGAGCAGCGTGACTGGCGGCGGGTGGAGGTGTCATTCAGTTAGCCCTTGCGTCGAGCGCGCGCTTCGAGAAACACGGCCGTCGGTGACTACACCCGCCTGTGCGCAATCCGCCCCGCGACCTGGTGGTCGGCGTCTGCGCGGTGAGTCTCAACCCCGTGATGCACATGATAACGCAATTTCGGCGAAAAAGTTGCACATTTGTTCTGATTTATCCCGCGTGTTGTGGGATTCAGACAGTCCGAGCAAGCGGGCTGTCCCCTGTCGATCCGCAGACCAAAGGGCGCTCCCGTTCCAGGACATGTATCTGCCCTCGAACCGGACTCCTCGGCCGTACAAGATCCTATTTTTATTGAGATGAAAACCCCGGTTTCTAGAGCCGGGAAACTACTTAGTGCGCCCTCGCTGACGGCCCTAAAGCCCCGCGATCACCGTCAGGGAAATGTCCTACGTGTCGGAGAATAGCTGACTGCGCAACAGAATCCCCCCAGCGATCAGCGCGAACGCGAGCGCGAGCACACCGAGAAGATCCAATCCGGTGTTCGGGAGTCCCGGGCTGGCCGTGCTCGAGAGGGTTGTTCCGGATGAGGCGGTCGGGGAGCCGGCGCTCGAGCTGCCGCCGGTGGTCGATCCGGAGCCGCCGGTGGTCGATCCCGAGCCGCCGGTGGTCGATCCGGAGCCGCCATTGGTCGATCCGGAGCCTCGGGTTCGACCCGCTGCCGCCCGAGGAGCCCTGGACGACGACGGTGCCGTGCATGGACGGATGGACCGAGCAGATATAGGAGAAGGTGCCGGCCTTCGTGAACACGTGAGACCCGCTCTGACCTGTGTGCAGCGTGCCCGTGTCGAAGCTCCCGTCGCTCGCCGTCGCCGTATGTGGCTGCTTGCCCTGGTTCGTCCACGTGATCGTGTCGCCGACGTGGACCGTGATCGTGGCCGGCGAGAAGCTGAAGTCCACGATCGTGGCCGACGGGTCGCCGGCCGCGTGAGCGCGGGAGTTCGCGTGGGGCTTCGGCCGGTTGGTGGCGGACGAGGACGGCTGCTGGGACTGGGCGGACGTCGGCGGGGCCGGCGCCGCGGTCGTCGTCGACGCGGACGAGGACTGGACGGTCGACGTCGTCGCCGCGGTCGTTGTCGTGGTCGTCGTCGACGAGGACGTCGTGCTCGACTGCGGTGCGGTACTCGTCGTCGACGACGTCGTTGTGGATGTCGTGCCGGGGCTCGCGCTGGCGGCGATCGTGTGCAGCATGAGCGGCACGACGAGAACGGCGACGCCGATGGCGAGACGGGCACGGAGGCGTGTGCGAGGCATCTCGTGAGTGCATGACGCCCGGCCGCGGCGAATCCTTCCCGGGGTTTTTGACGGGCGTACGATGATGCAAGTCCCAACCAAGGTCAGGAGGGAAGATGTCGAGACTCATCCGCATGGATCAGACCGGCCACACGACGCTCGCCGAATGGCAGGCGGACGACCCCGCCGCCGTGGAGGCGGCCGTGACAGCGTTCCGGGCCGAGCTTGAGCAGGGCTACTTCGCCGTGGTCTCCCATGGCGAGGGTGCGGCCGAACAGGTCCATGAGCTGCCGCCTGATGCGCCGCTCGTGATCCTGCGGCGCCCGATCGCCGGCGGCTGATCCGCGCGATGGCGACGCCGGCCCACCGGGGGACGGTGCTCGACGGCCCCGCGGCACTGCCGGAGTTGGCGGCGGTCGCGTGGCGCCCGCGCGTGAGCGCGTCTTCGTTGCGTGAGCGCGGCCGGCTCTGGACGCTGACGACGATCTCGCATGCTGTCCCGTTTGCGGTCGCGGCGGTTGGGCTGACCGTGCTCGTGCCGATCATGTTTCCGCTCGGGGCGATCCTGCTCGGGCACGCGTGGGCGATCCCCGAGCTCTACGCGAACCGCGGGGCCAAGGTCATCAAGGCCGGCCGGCCGGTCGACTCGCCCGCCGACCGTCGCGCGCTCGGGCTGCTCGGCGACCTCGTCGACCATCAGGCCCGCGAGCTCCTGCAGCGGACCGGGCTCGTGCTCGATCGCGGCGGTCTCGGCGTGTGGCTGGTCGGCGAGGCGGGTGCGCTCCTCGTCGCGCCGGGCGGTCGGCGCGTCTACTGCATGTGCGTCCGGACCACCGATCCGGAGCTTCCGAGCGCTGATCGGATCGCGCACCTGCTGCTCGCGCTGAGGACCGACGAGCGCGGGTTCGCGACGGTCGCGAACCTGGCGTTCTCCGGCGCGCCGTGGCGACTGCGCCGACGGCTGACGCCGACCGCCCGCGAGGCCCTTTCGGCGGCCACGCGCGCCGCCCGCGCGCTGGCCTGAGTCGGCCTCTGTCGGCCGCGGGACGTCGTTCCTCCTCGGACCTGGGGCCGACCTCGGTTCAGGAACTTTGTACCGGGGGCCAATGCGGCCTTTAGCCATCGGGACGATCATCCTGCCCATGATCAATCCAGCCACATCCGCGAAGCTCCTGCTTGTCGAGGACCGGCGCAGCGCCGCGGCAGCCGCGGAAGGCGTGCCCGTTCGGCGTTTCCGCATCGCCCGGCTGCGAGTCGACGGGCGGCCGCGTGCCGACGCGTCGCGGTTCGAGCACCTCAAGCGGGTCTACGACTGAGTCAGCGGCGAGAATCCTTCAGGAGCACTTCGGCGGCCGCGGTACTCTGTAGGTATGCAAACGCAAGCCGAGCAGCAGCCCCACACTCCGATCCTGAAGCGCATCCTCGCCGCGCTCGTCCTGGTCGTCGCCGTCGCACTGGCGTTCAAGCTGGTCATCGGCATGATCATGGCCGTGTTCTGGATCATCGTCGCCGTCGCCGTCGCGATCGCGATTCTCTGGGCACTGAAAACACTCATCTGGTAGGACCGATCCGTGGAGGGCTACGGCCTGATCGTGATCATGTTCTTCTTCGGCGTGGCCGGAGGGATCATCGGTCGCATCAAGGGCAGCTCGTTCATCATGTGGTTCCTGATCTCGGGAGTGGTGCCGTTCTTCGGCCTGCTCGCGGCGATCTTCTACCGCTTTGAGAATCAGGAACTCCGCCGCGAGTGCCCCAACTGCGGCCGGGTGATCAAGCTCTACGACGCGGTGTGCGTGCGCTGCGGCGAGGAGCTCGAGTTCCCGGACGTCGCGATCGCGCCTGAGGCGCAGGTCGGCGTGCGTCCGCCGGTGGGCCGCCCCGCGTAGGCGGGCACCTCCCCGCCGCGCCAAAGGGACTCACCGGGTGCCGGCGTTGGCTTCGGGAACAGGGGGTGTTCCCGGAAGGCCAATCCGCCGTTGAGACGCTGTCGCGATTGTCATTCCGTGACCGCGGGCGGGTAGCCTGGGTCGCGTGACCGACGTCACCTTCGCCGTACCGCAGTGGTTTGATGCCGCGACCCGGCAACGGCTTGCGCGGCGGCTCGAGCGGGGTCTGAAGCAGGCGCGGGAGCGGGGGTCGGTGGCGCTCGTGAGCGTCAGCACCCCGTGCTCGCTCGCGCCGGATCCGACGGCGCTCGTCGTTCGCTCGCGGCGCGCCGGCGAGCCCTGGTTCGCGCTCGAACAGCCCGACCGTGACGGCGCCGCGCTCGCCGCCCTCGGCTGCGTGAGGGAGCTCACCGCCCGGGGCCGCGAGCGTTTCCGTGAGGTCGATCGCAGCTGGCGCTCGCTCGCCCGCGACGTCATCGCCGACCCGATCGTCGGTCCGCCCGGCTCAGGCCTGGTCGCGGTCGGTGGCTTTGCGTTCAGCGCTCAGGGCGGCGACTCGCCCCGCTGGGGCGCGTTCGCGCCGGGCTCGCTGATCGTGCCCGAGCTGTCGTTCGCCCGCCGCGGGGACGAGACGTGGCTGACGGTCAATGTCGAGGTCGCGCCGGATGACACCGCCGACGAGTTGCTCGACGCGATCGCGCGCCGGCTCGGCGAGCTGGACCCCGGACCGCTGCCGCTGCTCGATCCGGCTCCGGCCGGGACGTACAACGTCGTCAGCGCAATGCCGCCCTCACATTACGAGGAGGCGGTCGCCCGGGCGGTCCAGCGGATCCGAGCCGGCGAGATCGAGAAGGTGGTGCTCGCCCGCGAGGTCGAGGTGCACGCGCCCGTTGCCCACGACCCGGGCGCGGTGCTCGGGCTGCTGCGCGAGGAGTTCCCGGCGTGCTTCGTGTTCGCGGTCGGGCGCGGCGACGCGGTGTTCCTCGGCGCCAGCCCGGAGCTGCTCATCCGCCGTGACGGGCAACGCGCCAGCACCGTGGCGCTCGCCGGCTCCACCCGGCGCAGCGCCGACCCGGCGGTCGACGACCACCTCGGCGAGCAGTTGCTTCAGAGCGAGAAGGACCGCGAGGAGAACGCGATCGTCGCCCGGCGGATCGCGCGCGCGCTCGCCCCGCACTCGGTGTGGGTCGCCGCCGCGCCGGAGCCGTCACTCGTCCAGGTCGCGAACATCCAGCACCTCGGGGCGCCCATCCGTGCCCAGTTGGCGAAGCCGATCGGTGCGGTGGCGCTCGCCGGAATGCTGCATCCCACGCCGGCCGTCGGTGGCGAGCCGGGCGACAAGGCGGAGGTGCTGATCCCGGCGCTCGAAGGGATCGACCGCGGCTGGTACGCGGGACCGGTCGGCTGGACGGACGTCACCGGCGATGGGGAATTCTGCGTCGCGCTGCGGTGCGCGCTGCTCCGCGACCGGCTCGCTCACCTGTACGCCGGCTGCGGGATCGTGCGCGATTCGGACCCGGCGTCGGAGCTCGCCGAGACCGAGGTCAAGCTTCAGGCGCTGCTTCCGGTTCTGGCGGGATGACAGACTCGGCGATGCGCCGGTGGAGCGAGAGATTCTCCTCGCGGTCGGTGACGACCTCGATGATCGTCGTGCCGCCGTCGGCGATCGAGCGGGCGACCGCGGCGCGCAATGACTCGAGGTCGGTCGGGCGCTCGAACGAGCATCCGTAGAACAGCGCCGCGTGGCTGAAGTCGAGTCCGTGGGGCGTCGCGACATGCTCCTCGAACGCGTCGGTCTCGCCGGCGACCGGCAGGAAGTGGAAGATGCCGCCCCCATCGTTGTTGAGGAGCACGATCGTCAGGTTGAGCGCGTGCCGACGGGCGGCGAGCAGACCTCCGATGTCGTGGGCGAGCGCGACGTCGCCGATCAGCAGCGCGACGGGCCCGTCGCTCACCGCCGAGACGCCGAACGCGCTCGAGACGGTGCCGTCGATGCCGTTGGCGCCGCGATTTGACAGGTAGCGAGGCGCCAGTTCGTGATTGCCGGCGAACAGCTCGACATCGCGGATCGGCATCGAGGCGGCGACAAACAGCGTTCCCTCTGGCGGGAGCCAGTCGCCGAGCGCGGCGGCGACCGCGGGCTCGGACAATCCGGCGCGCAACTGCTGATCGATCATGATCGATGCGGCGTCGTCGGGAGAGCGCCAGGCGGCGAGCCAGTTCGGGTCGATCGGTCCGTCCGGCGTGGCCTCGGTCAGCGTCGCGACCGGATCGGCCGCGAGGCTCTCGGTCAGGACGGCGGCGGGATCCTGCCAGGCGCCTTCCGGGTCGATCGCGACCTGAACCGTGTCGGTCAACCCCGCGAGCCATGTGCGCAGGGGCTTCGACGTCGGCAGATCGCCGACGCGAATGACGAGCTCGGGGACGCGCCCAGCGCTGAACCGGGCGTTACGCAGGAGCAGGTCATAGCGCGGCATCGACGCTGGACCGTGACGGGCGCCGGACAGCGGATCGGCGAGCAGCGGGTACCCGACCCGCTCGGCGAAACGGGCGACCGCGTGGCCGAACCCGCGGTCGCGCTCGTATCGGCCGGCGACAACGACGCCGCGCGCGGGCAGGGGGGTCGCGCTCAGCGACGCGGCTGAGGGGGAGGCGGGCCGGCGGGTCACCCAGGGCCCGCCGCCGGGGCGACCCGACGCGTCGTCGGGCAACGGCTCGGACAGGATCAGCGGCTCGCGCAGCGGGAAGTTGAGGTGGACGGGGCCGGGTCGGCCCTCGAGCGCCGTCCAGTACGCCCGACACGCGAGCTGGCGGATCCAGCGCAGGGTCGAGGGCGTGGCCTCGTGGACGCCGACCTCGACGAACCACTTGACGGTGTCGCCGTAGAACTTGAGCTGGTCGATCGTCTGGCCGGCGCCGCCGTCACGGAGTTCCGGCGGGCGATCCGCGGTGAGCACGATCAGCGGCACCCGCGCCTCATGAGCCTCGATGACGGCTGGGGCGAAGTTCGCGACCGCCGACCCGGACGTGCACGTGATCGCGATCGGCCGCCCGGAGGCCTTCGCCGCGCCGACGGCGAAGAAACCGGCGCTGCGTTCGTCGATGTGCGAGAAGCAGCGGAGCTCCGGGGTGCGCGCGAGCGAGAGCACGATCGGCGTGTTGCGCGAGCCGGGCGAGGTGCACGCCTCGGTCATCCCACACCGCACGAGCTCGTCACAGAACGCGCGTAGGAGGAGGTATGTGTCGGTGGCGGTCATGATGCGGTGATGGCGCCGGCGATCGTGCTGCTACACGGGTTCAC
The DNA here is from genome assembly GCA_963813265.1 of uncultured Solirubrobacterales bacterium. Classification (GTDB taxonomy): domain Bacteria; phylum Actinomycetota; class Thermoleophilia; order Solirubrobacterales; family Solirubrobacteraceae; genus Palsa-465. Next base: position 120,464 of record CAWEYQ010000022.1, read on the forward strand.
CCACACGGGCGCGAGCTGGCAGCCCGTGATCGAGGCACTCGATGAACGCTACCGAGCGATTGCTCCGGACATCCGGGGCCATGGGGCGGCGAGCGGGTGCGAGTCGGTCGCGCTCGGGGCGGTGATCGGCGATGTCGCCTCGGCGGTGGATGGGCCGTTCGCGCTCGTCGGGTACTCGATGGGGGGACGAATTGCGCTGCATGTGGCTTTGGCGCTGGGGGCGTCTCGCATCGAGCGCTTGGTGCTGATCGGCGCGTCGCCGGGGTTGGCGGAGGATGGGCAGCGAGGGGAGAGGGTGGCGTCGGATGAGGCGCTGGCGGGGGAGCTCGAGGCGTTGGCCGCTGACCGCGGGCCGTCGGCGGCGATGGACGAGTTCGCACACCGCTGGGCGACCGCAACCCCGGTGCTGGCTGGCCAGCCAGCCGAGCTGCGGGAGCGGGTGCATGCCGATCGGCTGCGGAACACGCCGGCCGGGCTGGCCCGGGCGCTGCGGGGGCTCGGGACCGGCGCGCTGCCGCCGCTGTGGGACCGCCTCGGGGAGCTGACGATGCCCGTCACGCTGATCGTCGGCGGGCGGGACGCCACGTTCCGCGCGATCGCCGAGGCGATGGCGCGATCGATCCCCCACGCGGCGCTCGTCGTCGTTCCCGGCAGCGGCCATGCCGTCCACCTTGAGGCCCCTGACGCGGTCGCCGGGGTGGTTGGGGTAGGTGGCGGAGGCCCCGAGCCCCGGGGTGCCGCGGCGCCTACACCCCGTACCAGCTGACGAGCCCCTCGCCGAGCCCGGCGCCGGCCGGCACCCGCATCGCGCCGTCGGAGGCCGGAATGACGTCGTCGCGGCCTTCGAACACCGACAGGGTCGCGAGCCCGCACGGCCGGTCGGGCTCGATCACGGTGGCGGCATGCAACGCAGCGGCGATCCCGAGCGGCCCGTCGAGCATCGACGCGAGGTACACCTCGTAGCCGGCGGCCCGGGCCCGCTGGGCGGCCTCGATCAGCCCGAGCATGCCGCCGAACCGGGAGAGCTTGAGGCAGACGGCCTCGCACGCCGAGAAGTCGAGCGCGCCCGGGAGCGCGCTGCTCTCGTCAAGGGCGACCGCAACGTCGCTCTCGGACGCAACGGCCGCGATCTCGTCGAGTCCGCTGGCCGGCTCCTCACACAGTTCGAGACCGGCGGGGGCGAGCGCGCGGAGCGACCCGATCGCCTCGGGAACGGTCCAGGCGCCGTTCGCGTCCAGGCGGATCGCCATCTCCGGCCCGCTCGCGGCCCGTACGGCGGCGACCCGCGCGGCGTCGTCACCGAGTCCGACCTTGACCTTGACGCAGCGATAGCCGTCGATCCGCGCCGAGGCGGCCGCGGCGGCGGCGCTCGCGCGGTCCGGGGCGGCGATTGTCGCGTTGACCTCGACCGGTTCCGGCCCGGGCCCGAACGCGCCGAGCAGCTGCCACACGGGCAGCCCGGCCCGGCGCCCGGCGAGGTCGAGCAGGGCGAGGTCGATCGCCGCGACCGCCTGCGGCAGCACGGCGAGGTTCGCGCATGCGGCGAGCACGTCGTCGATCGGCTCGCCGTCGGAATCGCCGAGCACCTCACGGCAGTCCTCGAGTGCGATCAGCACCTGATCCTCCGGGATGCCGAGCGCAACGGCCTCGCCAACGCCGACGAACCCATCCGCGCCCTCGAGGCGAAGCAGCAGCAGCGGAACGGTGTCGACGGCACCCTGTGAGGACACGAACGGCGCCCGCAGGGGCGCGTTCACGCGATGGATCCCGACCCTCACTGGCTGAGGAGCAGGCCCGCGGAGAGCAGCACGCAGAACGTCAGTTGCAGCATGCCGGTCTGCGCCAGTGCGCCGTTGAGGGATGCGCCGTCGGTGCGGTTGCGCACGACGCGGACAACCGGCGCCGCCACCGGCAACGTCAGCCAGGCGAGCAGCACCCACGGCTTGAGCGGGCCGAACAGCCAGGTCACCGGCACGAGCAGGTACGCGCCGTAGACCATCGCCGCGTACAGGACCCGGGTTCGCTCGCGTCCGAGTCGTACCGCGAGCGTCCGTTTGCCCGCGCGGCGGTCGGTGTCGATGTCCCGGACGTTGTTGACGACGAGGATCGCCGATGCGAGCAGCCCGACCGGCACCGCGAGCGCAAACGCCTCCCAGTGCAGGTGCTTGGTCTGGACGAAGAACGACCCGACGACCGCGACGATTCCAAAGAACAGGAACACGAACAGCTCGCCGAGGCCCTCGTAGCCGTACGGCCGGGGGCCGCCCGTGTACAGCACGCCGGCAAGGATCGACGCGGCCCCGACGAGGAGCAACTCCCACCCGGCGACGGCGATCAGATAGATCCCGGCGAGCACCGCGACGCCGAACGACGCGTAGGTCGCGATCAGGACCTGCCGGGGCGGGACGAGGCCGCCGGCGGTCACCCGCACCGGGCCGAGGCGGTCCTCGGTGTCGGCGCCACGGCGGGCGTCGGAGTAGTCATTTGACAGGTTTGTGCCGACCTGGATGAAGATCGCGCCGATCAGCGCGGCGAGGAACCGCAGCGGGTGAAACACGTGGGCGAACCCGGCGAGCGCGGTGCCGACCAGCACCGGGGCGACGGCGGCGGGCAGCGTGCGCGGGCGCGCCGCCATCAGCCAAATCCGCATCCCGCTCGGCGCCGCGACGGTCGACATCACCGAATACCTACGCGCGCCGCGGGAACTGCGAGAAGTCGGGGCGGCGCTTCTCGATGTATGCGCGCCGGCCCTCGGCCGCCTCCTCGCTCATGTAGAAGAGCAGGTTCGCGTCGTGGGCGAGCTGCTGGATGCCGGCGAGACCGTCCTCGTCGGCGTTGAAGCTCGCCTTCAGCATCCGCAGTGCGAACGGCGAGAGCGACAGCATCTCGCGGCACCAGCCGACCGTCTCCTCCTCAAGGCGGTCGAGCGGGACGACGGTGTTGACAAGGCCCATCTCGAGCGCCTGCTGCGCGTCGTACTGGCGGCAGAGGAACCAGATCTCCTTCGCCTTCTTCGGCCCCACCATCCGGGAGAGGACACTCGCGCCGAAGCCGCCGTCGAACGAGCCGACCTTCGGCCCGGTCTGACCGAACCGGGCGTTGTCGGCGGCGATCGTCAGATCGCAGATGACGTGCAGGACGTGTCCGCCGCCGATCGCGTAGCCGGCGACCATCGCCACCACCGGCTTTGGCATCCGGCGGATCTGGACGTGCAGATCGGTGACGTGAAAGCGCCCCACGGCCTGATGGCCCGCCGCCGCAGCCAACGGGTCGGCGCCCTCGACGTACCCGCCGCGGGATCCACGGACGCGCTGATCGCCGCCGGAGCAGAACGCGTCGGGGCCCTCGCCGGTCAGGATGACCACGCCGACCTCCAAATCCTCCCGGGCCCGGGTGAACGCATCGATCAGCTCGATCACGGTCTCGGGCCGGAACGCGTTGCGGACCTCCGGGCGGTTGATCGTGATCTTTGCGATTCCGACGTCCTCGCCGGTTGACAGTTCGTAGCGGATGTCGGTGTACTCGGCCCCTGGCCGCCAGGTGACGCTCATCAGCCGACCCGCACGTAGACCTTCTGGCTCTGCGGCTGACCGTGGCCCTCGAGCCGGGCGCGCAGCGAGTAGCTGCCCTTCGCCGGGACCGGGAAGACACCGTCGAAGCGGCCGTCGTTCTGGCCGACGATCTTTTGCGAGTCGGCGTCGGTGAACGAGCTGCCGACGCAGCGCTTGAGCTTGATCTTGATCTTCCAGCGCCCGCTCGGAGCTGGGCTCACCGTGCCGGAATACCTGACCTGGGCGGGCGCGCCGTAGTCGTAGAACGCCTCCTGCTTCCCGCAGGCGGTCGCGTTGAGGTTGCCCTTGGCGCCGCTCACCGACAGGGTCACGCCGCCCGCGGAGGACGAACCGCCGCTCGACGAGGATTTCGACGACGACGACGAGCCGCCGCACCCTGCGAGCAGGGTGATCGCAGCTGCCGTGGCGAGGACCCATCCGAACATCGCGGGCAGACTATAGGCTCGCCGCCGTGGTTCCCGCCCTCCGCCATCGCGCGCTGTACGCCGCGTTCGACCGGTTCCCGTCACGAAAGGGGAGCGCCGTCCACACGGACCGATTCGCGCGGACTCTGTTCGACCACGCCGGCGGCGGAATGCTGTACGTCCTCGGCGGCAACGGACTGCCGCCCTATCAGCGGGAGGACCCGATCGAGATCGTCCGCTACAGCCGGGAGGCGGAGCACCTGCTCGAGCGGGCCGCCGGGTTCGGCGCGCGGCTCGCCGACCTGCTCGACCGGCTCGCCCCCACGCTCCGCCTCGCGCATTTCCGTGACCCGTGGGGCGGGGTGCCGATCGTCGAGCCCGACGAGCGCCCGTACGCCGCCGTGTACGAGGTCAACGGCCTGCCGTCGATCGAGCTGCCGTTCCTGTATCCGGCGATCCCACCGACGGTGCTCGCGCAGATCGCCGAGCTCGAGCAGCGATGCCTGGATCGCGCCGACGCGGTCATCACGCCGTCCGAGCTGACCGCCCAGCGGTTGCGCGAGCGCGGCGTCGAGCCCGAGCGCCTCCACGTGATCCCCAACGGCGCCGAGCTTCCGGCCGCGCCGGCACCCCCGCCGCCCGACCCGCCGGCCCGCTATCTCCTGTACTTCGGCGCGCTCCAGACATGGCAGGGCGTCGATACCGCGCTACGGGCGTTCGCCCGCCTGCGTGACCTCGAGGATCTTGAGCTCGTCGTCTGCGCCTCGGTGCATCACCGGCGTGCCAAGCCGTACCGCAAGCTCGCCGAGCGGCTCGGAGTCGACGATCGCGTTCGCTGGCACTTCGCGCTGCCGGAGAGCGAGCTCGCGAGCTGGCGCGAGCACGCGGCCGTGTCACTCGCGCCGTTGCGCGACTGCTCGCGGAACAGCCTCCAGGGATGCTCCCCGCTCAAGATCCTCGAGTCGATGGCCGCCGGCGTCCCGGTGGTCGCCTCCGACCTGCCACCGGTGCGCGAGCTGATGGCCGACGGTATGCAGGGCCGCCTCGTTGCGGCCGACCGGCCCGGCGAGCTGGCGCGGGCGATCCGGGTGCTGCTCGACTACCCGGAACGCATGCGCGCGATGGGAGCTGCGGGCCGCGCCCACGTGGCCGAACGATTCACCTGGGAGCGCAGTACGGAGCGACTGCGTGAGGTGTACGTTGTGGTCGCTCCAAAAAATGATTGGATTCCGCCTGTGGGGTCAGGCACGAGGGCGATCGCGTGAGCGAGATCAAGAACGCGTTCAAGGCGCTGAGCGCCGACCAGCAGGCGGTGGTCACCCGGCGAAGCGTGTCCGGCGCGTATTCGCCGGACGAGTGGCTCACGTTGCTCGCGCCGGTGGCGGAGTTCGACAGCAAGTGCGACGCGGTGCGCGCCGGGGCCGGCGGATTCTTCGCTCGGCGGTTCGCGCGCAAGCACGATCTCCCGTTTGGGCTGCGTCTGTTCACGATCCCGCTGCTGCCGATCCTGCGCGAGGACCAAGCCACCGACAAGCCGCTCGAGCTGACCCTCGATTTCACCGGCGCCGAGCAGAAGCAGAAGCAGAAGAGCGTCTCCGACGCGTACCGCAAGGGCGCCTACCACAAGGTCATCGACACGTTCTACGACGACCCGTGGATCGCCGGCCACGCGAAGTTCGCCGACGGCACGGACGTGGAATTTGCCGTGATCGATCACGTGCGCTCGTCGCGTAAGACCAAGCGCACACCGCGCGGAAAGATCAAGACGAAGACGAAGGCGAAGAAGAAGACCGAGCTCGCCGTGACGCTGTCGTTCCCGAAACGCAACTACGACGAGAGCCCCGATGGTGTGACGCACGCCGGGCTGAAGAAGCAGTCCGTCAAGGCCGACGAGGACGAGACCGTCGTCCGTCTCAGCCGGGTCGTCGAGCCGGCGAGGATGGACGGCATTCCCGAGCCCGAGCTCCTGCTCGAGCTGATCGGCCAGGCCTACGATCGCGTCAACCCCGCGCGGAGGAAGAAGCTGTGAGCCCGGCGGGCAGCGGCATCGATCAGTGCGCGTGCAAGCGCGGGTTCTTCACCCTGCGGGACTGCGGCAACGCGGCGACGAGCACCTGCTCGATCTGCTCGCGCCGCGTATGCGACGAGCATCTCGCCCCCCGGGTCGACGCGAAGGTGTGCGTCGAGTGCGCCGCCAAGCAGGAGGAGCAGAATCCCGCCGCCCAGAACCCCGCCGCCCAGGGCCCTCAACCGCAGATTCCCGGCCAGCCCGAGCAGCAATCCGGCTTCGGACCGCCGCTCCAGCGGATGACGCCGACGGGCACCGCCGCGTTCTGGCGCACCCGGTACTACCGGCGGCGGAACTACGAGCCGATGTGGTGGGGCACGTATGACCCGTTCTGGAACGACTACGGCTACCGCTGGTACGACGATGACCGCGACGACGACGACGGCGGCGGGTTCGGCGACTCCTGACCCCGGCACGCGCGGCCACGGGCTGCACGCGCTGTGGTTGACCGAGACGTATCCGCCAAGCCGCGGCGGCATGGCCGAGTCTTGCGACCGGATCGTCCGCAACCTGCGCCGCCGCGGCGTGACGGTCGACGTCCTGCACTTCACGCCACGGCCCCGCGGGCGCCCGTGGGCGATCGAGGTCCAGGCCGGCGGGCGCTACATGATCTGTGCGATCGAGGATGACCCGGCGCACGCGCTCAACCGGGCGTGGACGACGCTCCGGGCCGATCCGGCGACCCGCGGCGTGACCCACGTCGTCGCCTTCGGTGGGTCGCGGCCGCTCATCGCCGGCCCGGTGTACGCCGCATGGCTCGGCGTGCCGCTCGTCACGCTCATCCGCGGCAACGATTTCGACGCCGCGGTGTTCTCGGCACGCCGTCGCCCGATCCTCGATGACGCACTCACCCGCTCGGCGACCGTGTGCGCGGTGTCGCAGGACAAGGTCGACAAGATCGCCGCGCTGCACCCGGGCATCCGTGTCCGCCGGATCCCGAACGGGATCGACCGCGCGGACTGGGCGTTCGCGCCGAGCGACGAGCGGCGCGCCGCCGCGTGGCGGGCCGACGCCGTGCCCGCGGACGTTCAAACGATCGGCCTGTTCGGTCAGCTGAAGGCGAAAAAGGGCGGCGTTCTGCTGCTCGAGGCGCTCGCGCGGTCCGGTACCGCGACGCGCTTTCACGTGCTGCTCGCCGGCTGGCTCGAGCCGGATATGGAGCAGTGGCTGCGTGATCACGACGGTGCGCTCTCCTACACCCTGCTCCCGTTCCTGGATCGCTACGAACTGCTGCCGTGGTATGCGGCGTGTGACTGGATCGCGATCCCCTCGTTCTATGACGGGCTGCCGAACGTACTGATGGAGGCCGCCGCACTCGGGATTCCCCTGATCGCGAGCCGCGCCGGCGGGATGGCCGACGTGCTCGAGGACGAGCGAACCGGGCTCCTGTTCGAACCCGGCGACGAGGCCGGGTGCGCCTCGGCGCTCCAGCGGGCGGCGCGCATGCCGGCGAGCGAACACCGGCGGCTCGGCGGAGCCTGCCGGGAACTGGCCGCATCCGAGCTCACCGTCGATCGTGAAGCGTCCCGGTACATCGACGCCCTCCGCGAGGCAGATGGATCACAGCCATGGTCGTCGTCTACGCCCTCGGCGGCGGCCTCGGCCACCTGACACGGGCTCGGCGCGTCGTCAGGGCGCTCGGGCTCGACGGAGAGGCCCTGCTCCTCACCGCGTCACGCTACGCGCGTGATCCGCGGGTCACGGGCGGTGCGCCGGTGATCGAGGTGCCGCGGCAGCTCGGTGGCGACCGCGCCGGCTTTCAGGGATGGCTCGCGGCGACCCTGCGAGAACTCGACCCCGCGGAGCTGATCGTCGACAGCTTCCCGGGCGGGATCCTCGGCGAGCTATGCGGGCTGGAGCTGCCGCCCGCCCGCCTCGTCGCGCGGCGTCTCCGCTGGCCGGCGTACCGCCGCCGCCTTCCCGGGCCGCTGCCGCGCTACGAGACGGCCTACGCGATCGAGCCGCTCGCCACTCCGCACTGGGATGCGCTCGGCGCGATCGCCCACCGGCTCGAACCGCTCACGCTCGGAGTCGAGCCAATGTCAGCGCCCGGCGAGCCGCTCACCGACGGGCCGCACATCGCCGTCGTGCACTCGGGTCCCGACGACGAGCTCGATGACCTGATCGAGCTTGCCCGCGAACATCGATCAGCAGCCTCCGTGCGGGTGGTCGTCGTCTCGCCGGAGCCACCCCGGAGGATCCCGAGCGGGACGCTGTGGCGCGACGTGTACCCGGCCGCGCCGCACCTGCACCACGCCGAGCTGATCGTCACCGCGGCGGGCTGGGGCGCGATGCACGACACCGGACACGTCCGCGACCGCCACCGCTTCGTGCCGTTCCCACGCGCGCTCGATGATCAATACGCGCGCGCCCGAGCGGCGCGGAGGTCCGGTCCGGCGGCCGCGGCTGCGACGCTGTAGCGATGGACAACTGGCTGCTGCAGGCCGCGGCGGTCGCGCCCGCGCGACCCGCGCTCGTCACCGTCGACGGGACGGTCAGCTACGAGGCGCTCGCGCAGCGTGCGCTGCGGGTCGCCGGTGCGCTGGGGGCCGACGGGGTCGAGGCCGGTCGACCGGTGGCGATCGCACTTCCGGCCGGGCCGGACTACGTGAGCGCTGTGCACGGCACGCTGCTCGCCGGCGGCGTCGCCGTTCCGATCGATCTCCGGCTCGCCGCCGAGGAGCGCGCCCGGCGGACGCCGCCCGGCGCCGCGGCGATCGACCGCCCGCTCGACGGGGCCCCGCTGGCGGCGCCGGCGGCGATCGAGCTCGACCGCCCGGCGGCGATCATGCACACCTCGGGGACGACCTCGGACCCGCGGCCGGTGACACTGACGTACGGCAACTGGCTCGCCAATGCGCTCGGCTCGGCGGTCGCGCTCGGGCTCGACCGCGAGGAGCGGTGGCTGTGCCCGATGCCACTCGTCCACGTCGGCGGCCTCTCGATCCTGATGCGCAGCGCGATCTACCGCACGACCGTGGTCCTGCACGCCCGCTTTGACACCGACGCTGTGCTCGGCGCGCTGATGAGTGAGCAGGAGCGCATCACGCTCGTCTCGGTTGTCCCGACGATGCTCGCCCGTCTGCTCGACGCCGGCCTGCGCCGTCCCCCAACGCTGCGCTGGGCCCTGCTCGGTGGGGGGCCGATCGCCCCCGCGCTGCTGGAGCGGGCGCGAGCCGCCGGGGTGCCGGTGGCTCCGACATACGGCATGACCGAGGCGTGCTCCCAGATCGCCACCCACGGATGGCCGCTCCCCGGCGTCGAGATCCGGCTCGGAGCGGACGACGAGATCCTCGTCCGGGGAGCGATCGTGTCTCCCGGCGCGCTCGGTGGCGACGGTTGGCTGCACACCGGCGATGAGGGGGCGTTCGACGACCGCGGGCGTCTGGACATCATCGGGCGCAAGGCCGACACGATCGTCACCGGTGGCGAGAACGTGGCCCCGGCCGAGGTCGAGGCCGTGCTGCTCGAGCATCCGGCGGTTGCCGACGCCGCGGTCCATGCGCGGCCGGACCCCGCGTGGGGGGAGGCGGTCACGGCGACGGTCGTGCTCGCGAACGGGGCGGAGGTTGATCCGGAGGAGCTGCGGGCGTTCACCGCCGCTCGGATCGCCGCCTACAAGGTGCCAAAGGTGATCGGCTTCACCGACCGGCTGCCGCGCACCGGGTCCGGCAAGCTACTCCGCCGCGAACTCCAGGCATTAGATTGAGGAGAGCCGTGTCGACCGCGCCACAGCTCACCGCCACCGAGTCGCCGAACCAGCTCACGGTTGAGCAGCTGGCGGCGGAGGCCGGCATGTCCGTGCGCAACATCCGGGCCCATCAGGCGCGCGGGTTGCTCGCGCCGCCTGAGGTGCGGGCGCGCGTCGGTTACTACGGGCCGGAGCACATCGCCCAGCTTCGGCTGATTCGCGAGCTCCAGGATCAGGGTTTCAACCTCGGGGGGATCAAGCGGCTGATCGACGACACCGGCGGCACGGCGCAGCGGCTGATCTCGTTCCGCCGCGCATTGACGGCGGTCCCGGACGGCGAGCCCCACGAGACGCTCACACTCGGCGAGCTCGCCCGCCGCTTTCGCGTCAGCGCTGACGAGGCGCCCGCGGTGCTTGACCGCGCCGTCGCGCTCGGCGTGCTCGTGCCGGCCGGACCGAATCGCTACGAGGTGCCGAGCCCGTCGCTGCTCCGGCTCGCCGAGGAGGTCACCGAGCACGGCGTCTCACTGCCGAGCACGCTCGACGCGCTCGACGAGATCGTCCGCCACTGCGACTCCGTGTCACGGTCGCTCGTCGAGGTGTTCCTGTCAGAGGTGTGGAAGCCGTTCCAACAGGCCGACATGCCGCCCGAGCGCTGGCCGGAGATTGAACAGGCCGTCGAGCGGCTGCGACCGATCGCCTCGGAGGCGCTGATGGCCATCTTTCAGCAGCGGCTCGGGACGCAGGTCGAGCTCGCGCTCGTGGAAATCACCAGACGCGTTGCGGAGAGGACGCCATGACCGAACAGGACTTCGATACTCAACGTCTCGAGATGCTCGACCGCTGGGAGCAGGCGGCGACCGGCTGGGGCAAGCGGGCGGACTCGGTGCGGGACTTCGGCATGCCGGTGTCAATGTGGCTCGTCGAGCACCTCGGACTCCAGCCCGGCATGCGGGTGCTCGAGCTCGCCGCCGGCCCGGGCGACACGGGGTTCCTCGCGGCCGAACTGGTGGCGCCCGGCGGCACGCTGATCTCGAGCGACGGCACCCAGGCGATGCTCGAGGTCGCGCGCGCTCGCGCCGAGTGGCTCGGCATTCGCAACGTTGAGTTCCAGCAGCTCAACCTCGAGTGGCTCGACCTGGAGATGGCCAGCGTCGACGCGGTGCTGTGCCGCTGGGGAATCATGCTCGTGCTCGACCCCGCCGCGGCGGCGCGTGAGGCGCGCCGCGTCCTGCGACCGCTCGGCCGACTCGCGATCGCGGTGTGGGACGCACCGGAGCACAACCCGTGGGCGACGGTCCCCGGCCGGGTGATGATCGCCGAGGGCCTCTCCGAGCCGCCTGACCCGAACGCTCCCGGCATGTTCACGCTCGCCGGCGACGGCGCCGTCCAGGAGCTGCTGGAGGAAGCGGGTTTCGTCGAGGTCACGGTGGACAGCGTCGATATCGAGCGGAGCTATCCGAACGTCGACGCGTTCATCGATGAGACGCTCGACGTCTCGATGATGTTCGCCCAGGCGTTCGGCGCCGCGCCGCAGGAGACGCAGTCGGCCGTGCGGGGCAAGATCGCCGAGGCGTTCTCGGCGTTCACCGCGTCCGACGGCGCACTGATCCTCCCGGGTCGCTCGCTCGTCGCGACCGCGAACGCGTGAGCCACGGCGGCCTTGTAGGCTCGCGGCATGTTCTACGACGACGACGCCGACCTCACTCTCCTCGACGGCAAGACCGTCGCGATCATCGGATACGGATCGCAGGGCCACGCCCACTCGCTGAACCTGAAGGACTCCGGCGTATCGGTCGTCGTCGGGCTGCGCAGCTCCTCCTCAAGCGTTGCGCGCGCCGAGGCACAGGGCCTCCGGGTCCTCGATCCGGCCGATGCGGCGAGCCAGGGCGACGTCGTGATGATGCTCACGCCGGACGAGCTCCACAAGCAGGTCTGGGAGTCCGGGGTCTCCGATGGGATCGCCGCCGGGAACCTGCTCCTGTTCGGGCACGGCTTCTCGATTCACTACGGCGAGATCGTCCCGCCGCCCGAGGTCGACGTGGCGCTCGTCGCACCGAAGGGCCCGGGTCACCTGGTGCGCCGGCAGTACCTCGAGGGCTCCGGCGTCCCCGGACTCGTCGCCGTGCAGCAGGACGCGAGCGGCACCGCACTCGCGCTCACGCTCGCCTATGCCAAGGGCATCGGCTGCACTCGTGGCGGCGTCATCGAGACGACGTTCAAGGATGAGACGGAGACCGACCTGTTCGGTGAGCAGGCCGTGCTGTGCGGCGGCGTCACCGAGCTCGTCCGCGCCGGCTACGAGACGCTCGTCGACGCCGGCTACGACCCGCGCCTGGCGTACTTCGAGTGCCTCCACGAGCTCAAGCTGATCGTCGATCTCATGTACGAGAAGGGGATCGCCGGGATGCGCTATTCGATTTCGAACACCGCGGAGTACGGCGACATGACGCGTGGCAAGCGCGTCATCGGCCAGCCGACGCGTGACGCGATGAAGCAGATCCTGGGCGAGATCCAGTCCGGAGACTTCGCGCGGGAGTGGATCGCGGAGAACCGCGCCGGCCAGGAGAACTTCCAGCACATGCGGGACGAGCAGTCGAAGCACCAGGTCGAAGTCGTGGGCAAGGAACTCCGTGCCCAGATGGACTGGATCGACACCTCGTTTGACGAGTAGGCCGGCCGACGACCCGCCGGGTCGACGACGTCCATGACCGCGCTCAGCCTCGGCGTCATCTCGAGTTCACGCAAGCCGGACGAGCACCGGCTCGCGATTCACCCTGGGCACTTCTCCCGGATCGACCCGGCACTGCGGGCTCGCATCTACCTGGAGCACGGCTACGGGGTGCCGTTCGACGTGCCGGATGATCGCCTCGCGGGCGAGGTCGCCGGATTCCGCTCTCATGAGGAGCTGACGGCCGAGTGCGACGTCCTGTTGCTGCCCAAGCCGCTCGCCGAGGACCTCGAGGCGCTGCCCGACGGCGCCATCCTGTGGGGCTGGCCGCACTGCGTGCAGGACGAGCGGCTCACGCAGGCGGCGATCGATCGCCGTCAGACGCTGATTGCGTGGGAGGCGATGAACCACTACACGCACGACGGCAACTTCAGCCTGCACGTGTTCCACAGGAACAACGAGCTCGCGGGGTACAGCGCGGTCACGCACGCCCTGACTCTGCGCGGCACGACCGGCGCGTTCGGGCGGCGGCTCAGCGCGGCGGTGATCAGCTTTGGGGCGACCGCTCGCGGAGCGGTGACCGCGCTGTTCGCGCTCGGGGTCCACGAGGTCACGGTGCTCACGCACCGCAGCGTCGCCGCGGTCGCGGCGCCGATGGCTCCGGCGCGGCTCGTCCACTACGAGCGTGACCCGATCGAGCCACACCGCGCCCGAACGGTCTCCGGCAACGTCGAGCGCCCGATCGGCGAATACCTGGCCGAGTTCGACATCGTCGTCAACTGCATCCTGCAGGACACCGACGAGCCGCTCATGTTCGTCACGACCGAAGAGCTGCACCTGTACGAGCCGGGACGGCTGATCGTCGATGTCTCCTGCGACGAAGGGATGGGCTTTGAGTGGGCGAAACCGACGTCGTTCGCCGACCCGATGTTCACGGTTGGGGACGGCGTGCACTACTACGCCGTCGATCACACTCCGTCGCTGTTGTGGAACGTGGCGACGTGGGAGATCAGCGAGGCGCTGATCCCGTTCCTGGGCGTGGTGATGTCCGGACCGGAGGCGTGGGATGAGAGCCCGACGATTCAGCGGGCGATCGAGATCCGCGAGGGTGTCATCCAGAACGAGAAGATCCTGACCTTCCAGTCCCGCGCCGCCGAATACCCACATCGCCTGGGCTCGTGAACCGTTAGTTCGGTGGCAGCCTCACGGCTCACGAACTTCCGCTTCACGACACGAGATACACTTCGCGCCGAGCCGTCGTGACTGGCGCAGACAGGTGGAGTCCAACCACCGGGGAGCGACGGCGAGCACTGCCGCGCGCCTGGGCATGGATATTCGGCAAACGCCTCCAGGAGGCCACATGACCCAGACCGTCACCACGATCCCAGAGCAACTCAAGCCGTCCGACGGGCGATTCGGATCGGGTCCGAGCCGGCTCCGTCCCGAGCAACTGCGTCACCTGCTCGACGACGGCGCCAAGGTGATGGGCACCTCGCATCGGCAAAAGCCGGTCAAGGCGCTCGTCGGCCGCGTCCGCGCCGGGATCACGGAGCTGTTCTCGCTCCCGGACGGATACGAGGTCCTGCTCGGCAACGGCGGCACGACGGCGTTCTGGGATGCCGCCGCGGCCGGACTCGTGCGCGAGCGGGCACTCCATCTCACGTATGGCGAGTTTTCCTCCAAATTTGCGACGGTCACGAACCGCGCCCCGTTCCTTGCGGACTCGACCGTGATCAGCGCCGACCCGGGTGACGCGCCTGACCCGGCGGCGATCGACGCGGCGGCCGCGGCGGAGTCCGACGTGCTCGCGTGGGCCCACAACGAGACCTCGACCGGGGTGATGGTGCCCGTCGTCCGCCCGTCAGGGACGCGCGCCGAGGAGCAGCTTGTGCTGATCGACGCGACCTCGGGCGCCGCCGGACTGCCGGTCACGATCACCGAGGCCGACGTGTACTACTTCGCGCCGCAGAAGGGCTTTGCGTCCGACGGCGGGCTGTGGCTCGCGGCGATGAGCCCGGCCGCGGTTGACCGCGTCACGGCGATTGCCGCCGAGCGGCCCGGCGGGCGCTGGATCCCGGAGTTCCTGTCGTTGAGCACCGCGCTCGAGAACTCCCGCAAGGATCAGACGTACAACACGCCCGCGGTGGCGACCCTGTTCCTGCTCGCCGATCAGCTCGGCTGGATGCTCGAGCAGGGTGGACTCGGAGCTATGGTGGCACGCACAGCCGAGTCATCCGGCACGTTGTACGACTGGGCCGAGCAGCATCCGCGGGCGACGCCGTTCGTGACCGACCCGGCGAAGCGCTCCCAGGTCGTCGGCACGATCGATTTCGATGATGACGTCGATGCCGCTGCGCTCGCGGCGACGCTGCGCGCCAATGGGATCGTCGACGTCGAGCCGTACCGCAAGCTCGGCCGCAACCAGCTCCGCATCGCGATGTTCCCTGCGACCCCGCCGAGCGACGTCGCGGCACTGACGCGCTGCATCGACTACGTCCTGGAGCAGGCATGAAGGTTCTCGTCGCCGAGAAGATCGGCGATTCCGGAGTCGACCTCCTCCGCGAGCACTTCGACGTCGAACTCGGGGTTGGCTGGAGCCGGGACGAGCTGTCCGAGCGCATCGGGGGCTACGAGGGCATTCTCATCCGCTCGGCGACGAAGCTCGACGCCGACATGATCGACAAGGCGCACCGGCTGCGCGCCGTCGGCCGGGCCGGGGTCGGGGTGGACAACGTCGACGTTGCCGCGGCGACGAAGCGCGGGATCGTCGTCGCCAACGCGCCCCAGTCGAACGTGATCACGGCCGCGGAGCACACGATGGCGCTGCTCCTCGCGCTCGCTCGCAACGTGCCGCAGGCGCACGCCTCGCTGAAGAGCGGCAAGTGGGAGCGCTCAAAGTTCTCCGGCGTCGAGCTGTACGAGAAGACGCTCGGGATCCTCGGCTTTGGGCGAATCGGCCAGCTCGTCGCGCACCGGGCGCTCGCGTTCGGCATGCATGTGATCGCGTACGACCCGTACGTGTCGGCCGAGCGATATCGGGCCATGGGGGTCGAGCGCGCCGAGTCCTCGGACGTCATCTACGCGACCGCGGACTTCATCACGCTCCACCTTCCGAAGACGCCGGACACCGAGGGCTGGCTCGATGCCGAAGCGCTCGCGAAGTGCCAGGACGGGGTGCGCATTCTCAACGTCGCGCGCGGGCCTCTGGTCGTCGACGAGGACCTGCAGGCCGCGATCGAGTCCGGAAAGGTCGGCGGCGCCGCTCTCGACGTCTTTCGCTCCGAGCCGATCACCGAACACCCGCTGTTCGGTTACCCGAACGTGATCGTCACGCCGCATCTCGGCGCGTCGACCGCGGAGGCGACGGACCGCGCCGGCTACCAGGCCGCCGAGCAGGTGGTGGCTGCGCTCACCGGCGGGGTCGTCACGACCGCCGTCAACGTCCCGGCGATTCCGCCGGAGGACATGGAGGTGCTCGGCCCGTTTCTGCCGCTCAGCCGCGGGCTCGGGCGGATCGCGATCGCGCTCACAGCCGGCTCGTCGTTCGACCGCGTGCGGACCGAGTTCCTCGGCCGGATCGCCGACCGAGACACGCGGCTGCTCTCGATCGAGGCGTTGCTCGGGGTGCTCGAGGGTCACACCGAGGAGGACGTCAATGAGGTCAACGCGCCGGCGATCGCCGAGGAGCGCGGCATTCAGATCGAGGAGACGAAGAGCCGCGGAGCCCGCGACTACACCGACCTCGTGCGCGTCACGCTCACCTGCGGCGAGGACAGCCTCCGTGTCGCCGGGACGCTCATCGGCCGCCGCAACCGTCCGCACCTGCTCGAGGCATGGGGCCACCGCTTCGATCTCCAGCTCGAGGATCACCTGACCCTGTTCCGCTACCGCGACGTGCCGGGCATGATCGGCCGCGTCGGCACGTGCTTCGGCGAGCACGGCGTCAACATCGTCTCCGCCGCGGTCGGCCGCGAGCCGGGCGAGGATGAGGTGACGGGTCGCATCGCCGCGATGGCGATCACGACCGACGCCCCGGTGCCCCGGACGGTCATCGACGAGATCGTCGCCGACGAGGGCTTCTTCGACGGGCGGACCGTCAGCTTGTAGCGGCGCGTGCGCCGTCGCTGTCGGCTCCGCACCACGCGTCGAGCTGCTGGGCGATCCCGTCCGCCACGGAGACCCGCGGCGCGTAGCCGAGCTCCCGCTGGGCGCGCTCGCTTGACACGGTTGCGATCCGGGGATCGCCGGGCGCCGGCGCGACCGAGCGGCGCGCGACCGGGCGTCCGAGCACGCGGCCGAGGATCGCCGGGATCTCGGAGAGCCGGACGTCCTCTGGTCCGGCGACGTTGTACGTCTCGCCGGTCTCGTTGGTGGCCCGCGCGGCGACGGCGATGATCCCGGCGACGCAGTCGTCGATGAACGTCGGTGTGCGCAGTTGACGACCGCCGTCGCGCAGGGTGATCCGCTGACCGGCCAGCGCGGCGCGGATGAACGTTGCGTACGCCATGTCCGGGCGCTGGCCCGGTCCGTAGACATTGCTGAGACGAGCGATCCGCACGTGCGGGTAACCGTCCCAGGCGCGCTCGCCGGCGAGCTTTGAGCGCCCATAGGGCGACAGCGGGGTCGTTGCCGAGCGCTCGCTGAGGGACAGCCCAGCGCCGTACACCGAGATGCTCGACAGATGCACGACGCTCGGTGTGCCGGCCCGCTCACAGGCGTCGCGCAGGCGCGCCGTGGCACGCGCGTTGACCTGCCAGTACGCCGATGGGCGTGCCCAGCTCGCCTGCACGCCCGCAAGTGCGGCGCCGTGAATGACGAGATCCACGCCGGCGAGCACCGTTCCAGGCAGCCGCGTCGTCAGATCGTGCGCGACCGCCCGGCCAGTCCCGTGGTCAGAAACGCGGCCCGGGAGATCCAGTGTGCAGACGTCGTGGCCGTCGTTCGCCAGACGCTGCGCAAGGGCACCGCCGATGAAGCCGCCGCCCCCCGTGATGAGAATCCTGCGTGACGCCCCGAACACGATCGGGGCAGAATAGTCAGCTGGTGGGAGCGCGCGATCGTGGGCCTCGCCTCGCGAAGCTGATAGGACTCCGCCACATGCGCGCGGTTGTCATCACGCAGACGGGAGGGCCGGAGGTCCTCCAGGTCCAGCAGCGGCCCGACCCGCAACCCGGTCGCGGCGAGGTGCTGATCGACGTTCGCGCCGCCGGCGTCAACTTCGCCGACCTGCTCGCCCGGATCGGGCTCTACCCGGATGCGCCCAAGCTTCCGGCGATCGTCGGCTACGAGGTGGCGGGTGTCGTGGCGGCGCTGGGCGAGGGCGTCGACGGCTCGATCACGGTCGGCCAGCGGGTCGTCGCCCCGACTCACTTCGGTGGCTACGCCGAGCTTGCCGCAGCTCAGGCGGACGGCGTGATCGAGATTCCGGAGGCGATCAGTTTCGAGTCGGCGGCGGCGATCCCGATCACGTACTCGACCGCGTGGGAAGCGCTCGTCCGGCTCGGCGATCTGCGGCCCGGTGAGCGGGTGCTCATCCATGCCGCGGCGGGCGGCGTCGGGATCGCGGCGACCCAACTCGCCAAACGCCTCGGCGCCGAGGTCTGGGGAACGGCGTCGGCGAAGAAGCACGATGCGATCATCGCCGTCGGCGTTGACCACGCCCTTGACTACACGCGCTCGGGATGGGCGCGTTCGGTGCCGTCCTTCGACGTCATCCTCGACTCGATCGGCGGCGCCAGCTGGCGTCGGAGCTACAAGCAGCTTCGCGCCGGTGGCAGGCTCGTGTGCTACGGCGCGAGCTCGGCGATGTCCGGCGAGAAGCGCGATCTCGTCGCTGCCGCGCGGATGGCCCTGTCGATGCCCCGGTTCACGCCACTGAAGCTGATGGGCGAGTCGAAGTCCGTGCTCGGCCTCAACGTG
This sequence comes from uncultured Solirubrobacterales bacterium, assembly GCA_963813265.1. Taxonomy (GTDB): domain Bacteria; phylum Actinomycetota; class Thermoleophilia; order Solirubrobacterales; family Solirubrobacteraceae; genus Palsa-465. The sequence continues at coordinate 138,789 of CAWEYQ010000022.1, forward strand.
CTCCGGCTATGGGACGAGTTCGGCTCCGCCGCGCGCTGGCGTGAGCCGCTTCAGGAGTTCTTGGCGGACGGCACGATTCAGCCAGTCGTGGCGGAGACGTTCCCGTTCGAGCGTGCTGGCGACGCTCACCGGTTCATCGCCGAGCGGCGGAACGTCGGCAAGGTTGTGCTGGTCCCTTGATGTAGTCCCAGCCGGGGGTGAGAGGATCTCGCCCCTGATGGAGGGTGCGGTCGAGATCGACGCCGGAGCGAGGCGCGGTCAGACGACCCGCGCGGAGCATGCCCGCACGATGTGCGAGGCGTTTCAGGCGACGGCGGCGGCGCGCGCTGACCAGGTGGCGCTGCGGACGATCGCCGACGGCGTGTCGATCACGTTCCGGGAGTACGCCGAGCGGGTGCGACAGTACGCGGGCGCGTTCCACGCGCTCGGCGTCAGGCGCGGTGACCGGGTCGGCTTCGTGCTCACCAACCGTCCCGAGTTCCATCTCGTCGACACCGCCGTGATGCACCTCGGGGCGACCCCGTTCTCGATCTACAACACGTCGTCCCCGGATCAGATCGCGTATCTGCTCGCGGACGCCGGCAACCGGGTGCTCATCACCGAGGCCGCGTTTCTTGACCGAGTCCAGGAGGCGATGCGGAGCGGCGGATCCGTCGAGCATCTGATCGTCCTCGACGCGGCGGCCGACGGCGCGTTGACGCTTGAGGATCTCGACACCGCCGAGCCCGGGCCGGAGTTTGATTTCGACGCCGCGTGGCAGGCGGTGTCCGGCGATGACGTGCTGACGCTCATCTACACCTCGGGAACGACCGGGCCACCGAAGGGCGTGCAGCTCACCCACGCCAACGAGCTGGCGGAGTGCCGCGGTGTCGATGCCGTGCTCCAACCCACCGGTGGCGGGATGGTCGTTTCGTTCCTGCCGCACGCACACATCGCCGACCGCGGCCTGACCCACTACGGCCAGATGTGGTGGGGCCACACGGTCACCTGTTGTCCCGACACGACTCAGGTCTTCGCCCACGTCGCCGACTGCCGGCCGACGTTCTTCGGCAGCGTGCCCCGGGTGTGGGAGAAGCTGAAGGCGGCGCTCGAGGCGGGGATCGCCGCGGAGCCGGACGACGTGAAGCGGACGGGCACGCTCAAGGCGATCGAGCTCGGACTGCGCAAGGTCCGCGCCGAGCAGGCCGGCGAGCCGGTGTCCGAGGACGTCCGCGCGGCGTACGCACAGGCGGAGGAGCGGGTGTTCTCGAAGTTGCGTGAGAAGCTCGGGCTCGGCCGCTGTGAGCGGTACATGGTCGGTGCCGCGCCGTCGCCGCTCGAGGTGCTCGAGTTCTTTGCCGCGATCGGGATCCCGATCTGCGAGGTGTGGGGCATGTCGGAGCTCTCGTCGATCGCGACGCTCGTCCCGGCCGACCAGCTCAAGCTGGGGACCGTGGGTCCGGCGATCCCGGGCGTCGAGGTGCGGCTCGCCGACGACGGCGAGGTCCTCGTCCGCGGCGGCACCGTCATGGCCGGGTATCGCAACCAGCCGGAGAAGACGGCCGAGACGATCGACGCGGACGGTTGGCTGCATTCCGGCGACATCGGCCGGATCGATGCCGACGGCTTCCTCTCGATCATCGATCGCAAGAAGGAGCTGATCATCAATGCCGCCGGCAAGAACATGTCGCCGGCGAACATCGAGCAGCAGCTCAAACAGGGCAGCCCGCTGATCGGCCAGGCGGTGGCGATCGGGGACCGCCGCCCGTTCAACGTCGCGCTGATCGTGCTCGACCCGGACGCGTGCGGCGCGTTCGCCGCGTCGCACGGACTGGCGGACGCGTCGTGTGCCGCGATGGCCGGCGAGGACGCCGTCCTGCGCGAGGTGGCGGCCGGGGTGGATCGGGCCAATGCGAGTCTCAGCCGGGTCGAGCAGATCAAACGCTTCAAGGTGCTCGGCGTCGACTGGCAGCCGGCGGGCGACGAGCTCACGCCGACGATGAAACTGAAGCGCCGCGTCATCGCGACGAAGTACGACGGCGAGATCGAAGCGCTGTACGCGTAGCACGGACCCGGCCGGGACTCGCAGCGTCGTGGACGTTAGTCCGAGACGATCACCGGCGGCGCTCGCCCTCGCGGTGGGACGGGCGGCGCCGTCGAGCAACATCGCCCGGGCCGCACGTCGGTTCGGCGATCAGGTGCCGCCGCGCCGCCGCGAGTGGCCGATCCGGCTCGTCAGCCTCGGCGTTGTCTGACAGCGCCGGTGCGGCCTTTGCGCCCGGCCGAGCGGCTGCTAGATTGCGCAGCGATGGCGCTCCGCCTCGACCTTCGACTTCTTCTCCTCCCCCTTCGGGGGGAATAGCGCGCCGGCGGCCGCATGTAGCCGCGAACCAGTACGAGAAGAAGCGAATTTCGAGAAACACCGAGGAGTGACATGACCAAGCCTGACGATCCGAACCGAGTACTGATCTTCGACACGACGCTGCGCGACGGCGAGCAGTCCCCGGGCATCTCGCTGAACACGCAGGAGAAGCTCGAGATCGCGCAGCAACTCGCGCGGCTCGGCGTCGACGTGATCGAGGCCGGGTTCCCGATCACCTCGCCCGGTGACTTCGAGGCTGTCCAGGCGATCGCCCGTACGGTGGAAGGCCCGGTCATCGCCGGCCTGGCGCGCACCCATGTCGCGGACATCGACGCCGCCTGGAACGCGGTGCGCGACGCGGCTGGGGCGGGCGGGGCCCGAATCCACACGTTCATCTCGACCTCGGACATTCACATCGAGTACCAGCTGCAGACAACGCGCGAGGACGTCAAGGGCCAGGCGCGGGCCGCGGTCGCGCATGCCAAGCAGTACGTCGATGACGTCGAGTTCTCGCCGATGGACGCCACCCGGGCGGACATCGAGTACACCGCCGAGGTGTGTCAGATCGCGATCGACGAGGGCGCGACGACGATCAACATCCCGGACACCGTCGGCTACACGATGCCGCACGAGTTCACCGCGTATCTGGAGAAGCTGTACGCGTTCGTGCCGGACCTGCGGGGCGTCGTGCTGTCCGTGCACTGCCACGACGACCTGGGGTTGGCGGTGGCGAACTCGTTCGCCGGACTACTCGCGGGAGCGCGCCAGGTGGAATGCGCGATCAACGGCATCGGCGAGCGGGCGGGCAACGCATCGCTCGAGGAGATCGTGATGCTGCTGCACACCCGGCGGGCGGACGTCGGGCTGTACACCGAGGCGGTGACGCGGGAGATCGCCCGGACCTCGCGGCTGGTGTCTCGTTTGACCGGTTACCCCGTGCAGCCGAACAAGGCGATCATCGGGCGCAACGCGTTCGCGCACGAGTCCGGCATTCACCAGGACGGCGTGCTCAAGGAGCGCACCACCTACGAGATCATGGACGCGACGACTGTCGGGCTGGAGGCGAACTCGATCGTGCTCGGCAAGCACTCCGGACGCCACGCGCTGCAGCAGGCTTTGGCGGAGCTGGGCTACGACGTCAAGGGCCAGACGCTGAACACGGCGTTCAAGCGCTTCAAGGAGATCGCGGACAAGAAGAAGCAGGTCACGGCCCTGGACCTTGAGGCGCTGCTGACCGACGAGCTCCGCGGGGAGATCGCCGGGTACACGCTCGAGTGGTTCGACGTCGAGGCGTCGTCGCGCCGTCCGCCGCATGCCCGGGTCGGCATCCGCGGGCCCGTGGGCGAGGAGATCACGGGGTCGTTCACCGGAGACGGTCCGGTCGACGCGATCTTCCACGCGATCAACGCCGCGACGAGCATCGACGCGCGGCTCCGGGAGTTCCGGATCGACGCGGTGACGGGTGGCCAGGACGCCCTCGGTGAGACCTCCGTGGTGTTGGAGGTCGGTGGCGTGACCGGCGCCGGGCAGGGTGTCTCGACGGACATCCTCGAGGCCGCGGGGCGTGCCTACGTGCGCGCATTGTCGAGTGCCCTACGGCGGCGGAGCATCGCGGCCGAAGCGGAGGAGGCGACGGGCCAGGCGGCCTCGTCGGCTGGTGCGGCTGCCGAGGCCGTGCGGGCGCCGTAACGTCGCAGGTGAGCCGCGGTCCGGCCGGTCAGTGTCCTTTGTCCGAGGCGTCCGCGGGCGACCGACCCTGAGGGGCAACGAAGAGGCGGGGACGCACGGCTTCCCGCTGAAGGTGTGCCCGCCTGTTCGCACGAAAGCGTCTTGTGAAGCGACCAAAACGCACGACGACGACGGGCAATCTCAGCGCTTTCGTGCGTTTTGGCGGGTATTTCGCCCGAACGCACGAAAGCGCCTGAATCCGGCGGCGCTTCCATGCGTTTCGGTCGTTTCTCCGCCGCTTCCGTGCGAAATCGTCGTCGCCGCACGGGCGCCGGAGGGGTAGCGCAGCCCACTCGCTCGTTGCCAACGGCGCTGCATCGATGCCACCGGCGGCGGGCTCTCGACCGGGCGGGCCCCTAGTCCTGCGACGCCAACGACAGCCCCTGCCGGTACGCCGCCGCCAGCACCCGCTCGCGGGGCTCCCCGTCCATGAAGTCGACGCCCATCGTCGCGGCGCACTCGGCGTTCGGCGCGACCGCCTGAACCGCGGCGCCCCTGCGGCGGAGGGCCATCGACTCGAGCGACACGGCGGTCCGGGCGACGCGGCGCAGGACCGAGAGGATGGTCTGTGAGCCGGCGAGGCTCGCGGTCGGGTTCAGACACAGGACATGGGTGTCCCGGCCGGCGGGCGCGGCGTCGAGGTTGCTCCCGCTCCACACGCCGCCGTCGACGTACTCGCGGCCGGCGATCTCGACCGGCGCGAACAGCCACGGCACGCTGCAGGAGGCGGCGACGGCCTCGGCCGCGCTTGCCCGCGGCGCGCCCGGGCTACCGAACACGACGCGCTTGCCGTTGCGCCGGTCGACGGCGACGACGCGCAGGCGCCCGTCGAAGCGCGCGCCGGTGGCCGCGATGTTCGCCTGGAGATGCTCGAGCGTCGTCGTCGGACGGGGGAGACGGCGGAGCATCGTCGCGCGGAGCACGGCGCCCCCGGGCGCCGAGATCCCGAGCGCGAGTGGAGCGAACGACGCTCCCGCGGCGAGTGCCCATCCACCCGCCCGCCGGGCCGCCGCCTGGGCGACGGCGGCAAGCGTCGTCACCGGCTGTGGACGCGCGGGCTCGATCTCGGTCCCGGTCTTGGTCGGCCGTCGCGGCCGCTCTCCGGCAACAAGGTGGGCGGCGACGATCGCTCCGGCGGACGTGCCGACGAACGACTCGCAGCGGCGCAGGTCAAAGCCGGTGGCGTCTTCGACCCCGGCGAGGACGCCCGTCATCCACGCCTCACCGAGGACCCCGCCGCCGCCGAGGACGAGGACATCGGGGCGCGAAAGCATTGACTCGGCAGGCTAGCGACGGCGCCCCGCAGGCGCGCCCGCGTCCGTTTGCCGCGGCGCTTGCGCCGATCGGGGTGTATGCGATAACGTACGTTTGTATGGCAACCACCCCCGTGCAGCCGACCGAGATCCTGGCCACGTCGACGACCGCCCTCGGGGCGCGAGTCAAGGCGCTGCGCGAGGCGATGAGCATGTCCCTGCGTGATCTCGCGGAGCGTTCCGGGGTGAGTGCGCCGATGCTCAGCCAGGTCGAGCGAGGGGAGACGAGCCCGACGCTGCAGGTGGCCGGGCGGATCGCGTCCGGGCTCGACCTGCGCCTGTCGCAGCTGCTCCGGCTCGACGAGGGCGGCGCGGTGAGCGTCGTCCGACGTGGTGAGCGCCGCAAGGGCCCGGGCGGCGGCCGCCGCGGGCACAGCTACGAGATCCTGACGCCGCCGCTGCCCGGCCAGCGGGCCGAGCTCTCACGCCACACGCTCGCGCCGGGCGCGGTGACCGGCGGACCCGGCGACCCGCCGATGCATGAGCCGGGGAGCCGCGAGACGGCGCTCGTCGAGTCGGGCGCCGTCGTCCTTGTCTGCGATGGCGTGCGCTACGCGCTCGACGCCGGCGACACCGTGACATTCGACGCCGACTTGCCCCATCACTTTGAGAACCCCGGACCCGAGGAGGCCAGATTGCTGGCCGTCGTCAGTGCTGGTCTACGAAGGAGCTAATCGATGCCTGAGACCCTGTTCGACAAGATCTGGAGCCGACACGAGGTCGCGCCCGGCCTGCTGTACGTCGACCTGCATCTCGTCCATGAGGTGACGAGCCCGCAGGCGTTCGACGGGCTGCGGCTCGCCGGGCGCCCGGTCCGCCGTCCAGACCGGACGCTTGCGACCGCCGACCACAACGTGCCGACCGACGGCACGCCGGTCGCCGAGCGGATCAAGGACGAACTCAGCCGCGTCCAGGTGCAGACGCTTGAACGCAACTGCGAGGAGTTCGGGATTCCCGTCTACTCGCTCGGCTCGGAGCACCAGGGGATCGTCCACGTGATCGGACCGGAGCTCGGGGTCACCCAGCCCGGCATGACGATCGTGTGCGGCGACTCGCATACCGCGACCCATGGCGCGTTCGGCGCGCTCGCGTTCGGGATTGGGACGAGCGAGGTCGAGCACGTGCTCGCCACCCAGTGCCTCGTGCAGGCCAAGCCGAAGTCGATGCGGATCCGCTACCGCGGTGACCTCGGCTTCGGGGTCACCGCCAAGGACCTGATCCTGGCCACGATCGGGCAGATGGGCGTCGCCGGCGCCGTCGGTCACGTCGTCGAGTACGCCGGCCCGGCGATCGAGAAGCTCTCGATGGAGGGCCGGATGACGGTATGCAACATGACGATCGAGGGCGGCGGCCGCGCCGGGATGATCGCGCCGGACGAGACGACGTTCGAGTGGGTTCTCGGTCGGCCCGGCGGTCCCGACGAGGTCCCCGAGGAGTGGCGCTCGCTCAGCACCGATCGCGGGGCAGAGTTCGACCGTGAGATTGACGTGGACGCCGCCGCGCTCAGCCCGATGGTCACCTGGGGGACGACCCCGGGGATGGTCGTACCGGTGACCGAGGCGGTGCCTGAGCCGATCTCCGAGCAGGACGAGCGGGCGCTCGAGTACATGGGCCTTCGGCCCGGCACCCCGATTCAGGAGATCAAGCTCGACCGGGTCTTCATCGGCTCGTGCACGAACTCGCGGATCGGCGATCTGCGCGCCGCGGCGGCGGTGGTCGACGGCCGCAAGGTCTCCGGCGACGTCTACGCGATGGTCGTGCCCGGCTCGCAGAAGGTGAAGGCGCAGGCCGAGAGTGAAGGGCTCGATGAGATCTTCAAGCGGGCCGGTTTCGACTGGCGGGGTGCCGGCTGCTCGATGTGTCTGGGGATGAACCCGGACATCGCCGACCCCGGCGAGCGCGTCGCGTCGACCTCGAACCGCAACTTCGAGGGTCGCCAGGGCCGGGGTGCGCGCTCGCACCTCGTCTCGCCGCAGATGGCCGCGGCGGCGGCGGTCGAGGGCCGATTCACCGACATCCGCAACTGGGAAGGCTCCAACTGATGAGAGCGATCGAGACGATCACCGGCCGCGTATCGGTCCTGAACCGCGACGACGTCGACACCGACCAGATCATCCCCAAGCAGTTCCTCAAGCGGGTCGAGCGCACCGGCTTCGGCGAGTTCCTGTTCTTCGACTGGGCGAAGGAGCCGGGCTGGGAGCTGCCGACGAACCCGGTCCTCGTCGCGGGTCGGAACTTCGGCTGTGGCTCAAGTCGCGAGCACGCACCGTGGGCGCTTGAGGACTACGGGTTCCAGGCGATCATCGCGCCGAGCTTCGCCGACATCTTCCGCTCGAACTGCACCAAGATCGGGCTGCTTCCGGTCGAGCTGCCGGCATCGGCATGTGAGGCGATCGCCGAGGCGGGGGAGGCCCAGGTCGATCTCGCGGGCCAAGAGGTCCGCTGGCCGGGCGGGACGGCGCACTTTGAGATCGATCCGGACATCAAGCATCGTTTGCTGAACGGCCTGGACGACATCGCCCTGACGCTCGAGCAGAACGACGCGATCGCCACCTACGAGCACGACCGTGAGCGCGTCGGCCCGGTCACGACGGCGCTGTGACCGCCGGGGCAGGGTCACGCGACTGGGACGCGGCGACGTACGACCGCGTCTCTGACATCCAGCTCACGTGGGCGCTCGAGCAGCTCGAGCGGCTGACGCTACGCGGGGATGAGGTCGTGCTCGACGCCGGTTGTGGCTCTGGCCGCGTGACCGCGCTCCTCGCCGATCGCGTGCCTGACGGTCGCGTGTACGGCGTCGACGTCGCGCCGTCGATGGCCGAGCACGCGCAGGAGGCGCTTGGGGATCGCGCGACGATCTTCTGCCAGGACCTCGTCGAGCTCGCAATCCCGGAACCGGTCGACGTGATCTTCTCGAACGCGACCTTTCACTGGATCAAGGACCACGACGCCCTGTGTGCTGCACTGCATCGGACGCTGCGCGACGGTGGTCGCCTCGTCGCCCAATGCGGCGGGCTCGGCAACATCGACGCGTTTCGACGGCTCGCCGACGCGGTCGCGGCGCACGAGCCGTTCGCGCCGTACTTCGTGGACTGGCACGGTCCGTGGAACTACGCCGACGCCGAGTCGACGGCGGCTCGTCTGCGCGCCGCCGGGTTCGACGACGTCGAGACCTGGCTTGAGCCGAAGTCGGTCACCCCGGCTGATCCGCGCGCGTTCATTCAGACCGTGTGCGTCGTGCGCCACCTCGATCTGCTCCCAGACGACCTGAAGGGACCGTTCGTCGACCGCGTCCTCGCCGAGGCGGGAGAGCCGTTCGTCCTGGATTACGTGCGCCTCAACATGACGGCACGTCGCCCGTAGCGAGGTCGTGTACGGTGCCGCAGCGATGACACGAACTATCGCTTTGCTTCCCGGCGACGGGATCGGTCCTGAGATCCTGGCGCCGGCCGTCGAGTTGCTGAACACGGTTGTCCCCGGGGAGTTCGAGTATCAGGAGCACGTCTTCGGCGGCGCCGCGATCGACGCCCACGGCACCGCGCTCACCGAGGACACGCTTACGGCCTGCCGACGCGCCGACGCGGTGCTGCTCGCCGCCGTCGGCGGCCCGAAGTGGGACACGACCGATCCGACGAAGCCGCGCCCCGAGCAGGGCCTGCTCGGATTGCGCAAGGGGCTCGGGCTGTTTGCCAACCTCCGCCCGGTGCGGCCGGTGCCGGCGCTCTACGACGCGAGCCCGTTGCGCCGCGAGATCATCGACGGGACCGACCTGCTCGTCGTCCGCGAGCTCACCGGCGGGATCTACTTCGGTGAGAAGACGCGCACCGCGGACCGCGCATCGGACGATTGCGTGTACACGCGAGAGGAGATCGAGCGCATCGCGCGCGTCGGGTTCGGCGCCGCGCGGTCGCGGGTGACGAGCGTCGACAAGGCGAACGTGCTTGAGACGAGCCGCCTGTGGCGCGAGGTCGTGCGCGAGGTGCACAGCGCCGAGTTCCCGAACATCGAGCTCGAGCACCTGCTCGTCGACAACACCGCGATGCAGCTCGTCTCCGCGCCACGGCACTTCGACGTGATCCTGACCGAGAATATGTTCGGCGACATCCTCAGCGACGAGGCGGCGATGCTCACCGGCTCGATCGGGATGCTGCCGAGTGCGTCCCTCGGCGCCGACGGCCCGGGCGTGTTCGAGCCCGTCCACGGGTCGGCGCCCGACATTGCCGGCACCGGCGCGGCCAATCCGCTCGCGATGTTCCTCTCCGCGGCGATGATGCTCCGGCACGGGTTGTCGCTGGACGAGCCCGCCACGGCGATAGAATCGGCCGTCGATCGGGCGTTGGCTGACGGCCTGCGCACGGCGGACCTGGGGGGCAACGCCACGACAGCCGAGGCCACCCAGGCAGTCATTCACCACCTAGAGTGATCCACTACGTGAGTACGTTGATATTCGAGCGACCACCAGCGGCGCTGGGCCGTGTCCTCGTCGGCTCGCGCAGCGCTGCTGCGCGTCGCCTCCTGCGTCCTTGCCCAGCATCCGCTGGTGGCCACTCTCGGTATCAACGCACCCACGCAGCGCATCACTAAGGAGTCGTCCCGTGGAACAAGCGGACCTCATCTGGCACAACGGAGAGCTCGTCGCCTGGGAGGACGCGAAGGTACACGTACTGACTCACGGACTGCACTACGGGACCGGCGTGTTCGAGGGCGAGCGCGCCTACGACACGGCGCAGGGTCCCGCCATCTTCCGCCACCACGATCACCTTGAGCGGCTGTTCAAGTCGGCCGAGCTGTACTACATGCCGATCCCCTACAGCCTTGAGGAGCTGCGCACGGCGACGCACGAGCTGATCGCCGCCAACGAGCTGCGCGAGTGCTACATCCGGCCGCTCGCCTTCCGGGGCTACGGCCAGATGGGGTTGAACCCGCTCGACGCTCCGGTCGAGGTCATGATCGCCGTGTGGCCGTGGGGCGCCTATCTCGGCGAGGAGGGCAAGCAGCAGGGCGTGCGGGCGAAGATCTCGAGCTGGCGGCGGATCTCCCACGACAGCCTGATTCCGCATGCGAAAGCGTCGGGTCAGTACCTCAACAGCGTGCTGGCGAAGATCGAGGCGACGAAGGCCGGCTACCAGGAGGCGATCCTGCTCGACAGCCGCGGGTTCGTCTGCGAGGGGTCGGGCGAGAACATCTACGTCGTGCGCGAGGGCAAGATCATCACGCCGCCGCACACCGCCGGGATCCTCGACGGGATCAGCCGCAAGTCGATCATCAAGATCGCGCATGACCATGGGTATGAGGTCGTTGAGCGGGACCTCGCCCGGGCCGAGCTGTATCTCGCCGACGAAGTGTTCCTGTCCGGCACCGCGGCAGAGCTCGTCCCGGTGCGCGAGATCGACGACCACGCGATCGGCAGCGGCCAGCCCGGACCGATCACGACCGAGATCCAGCGCGTGTTTGACGACGCGCTTCACGGCCGTGACGCCCGCTACGCGGAGTGGCTCGACATCGTCCAGGTGCCGACCAAGGCCGCGTGATGCCGGAGCGGTCTTCCAGCCGGGATCGCTGCAGCGAGCGAATTACGGACGCGGTTGGCGCCTTGCGCTGATCGCTTTTCCGCTTTTCGCCTGCTTACATCGATCTTCAGGAGACCGCTGACGTGACCAGAATCGAGCTTTACGACACCACCCTGCGCGACGGTATGCAGGGCGAGGGCATGTCGCTCTCGGCCGAGGAGAAGCTGCGCGTGGCGCACCGCCTCGACGAGCTCGGCATCGACCTGATCGAGGGCGGCTTCCCGAGCTCGAACCCCAAGGAGCTCGAGCTGTTCGACCTGCTCTCGCGCGAGCGCTTCGGCCACGCCGCGGTCGCCGCCTTCGGGATGACGCGCCGGCGGGACGTCAGCGCGTCGGAGGATCCGGCCCTGCGCGTCCTCGCCGACTGCTTCGCGTCCGTCTGCACGCTCGTCGGCAAGACCTGGGCACTGCACTTGGAGAAGGTCGTGAAGGTCGACCGCGAGGAGAACCTTCGGATGATCTCCGAGTCGATCGCGTTCCTGGTCGGCGTTGGCAAGCGCGTCGTCTACGACGCCGAGCACTTCTTCGACGGCTTCCACGACGACCGCGACTACGCGCTCCAGTGTCTGCGCGTCGCCGCTGAGGCAGGCGCCGAGACGGTCGTCTGCTGCGACACCAACGGAGGCACCCTGCCCGATCGCGTCGCGGCGGCGATGGTGGACGTCGTCGGCGCGCTCACCGCGACCGGGGTCCGCGTCGGAATCCATTGCCACAACGATGCGGGCTGCGGTGTCGCGAATTCGCTCGCGGCTGTGCAGGCGGGCGCGCTGCACGTCCAGGGAACGATGAATGGGTACGGCGAGCGCTGCGGAAACGCGAACCTCGTCACGATCATCCCGAACCTCCAGCTCAAACTCGGTTACGACTGCATCACCGACGCGCAGCTCGGCTCGCTCACCGGCGCGGCCCACTGGTTCGACGAGCTCCTGAACTTCACGCCGAATCCCGACAAGCCGTATGTCGGGCGCAACGCGTTCGCGCACAAGGGCGGAATGCATGTCGCCGGTGTGGCCGCCGACCCATCGACGTTCGAGCACATCGACCCGGACGTCGTCGGCAACCGGCGGGAGGTGCTCATCTCCGAGCTCTCCGGGAAGGGCACCGTCCATGCCCGCGCCCGCGACGCCGGGATCACGCTTGACGACGGCACCGCCGCGCGCGTGATCGAGCGCGTCAAGGAGCGCGAGCATCGCGGCTACCACTACGAGGCCGCCGACGGCTCCTTCGAGTTGCTGCTGCGGAAGGAGACCGGCGAGTACGAGCCGCTGTTCCGTCTCGAGTCGTGGCGAGCGATCGTCGAGAAGCGCGCCGACGGGCGGGTCGAGACCGAGGCGACGATCAAGATCTGGGCCGACGGCGAGCGCTTCGTCCGCACCGCCGAGGGCAACGGCCCCGTGCACGCGCTTGACCGGGCCCTGCGCGACGCCCTCGGCGAGATCCACCCGCACCTGCGGGAGATCGACCTCGTCAACTTCAAGGTGCGCATCCTCGACGAGACGAAGGGCACGGGCGCCGTGACCCGGGTCCTGCTTGACTCGTCTGACGGCGACGAGGTGTGGGGCTCGATCGGCGTCTCGGAGAACATCATCGAGGCGTCCTGGGAGGCGCTCGTCGATTCGCTCGAGCACGGCATGCAGGTCGGCCGGCGTGCGACGAAGACGGCCGCGGTGCCCCGGTCGTGACCGGTTCAGGCTCGGCGACGGAGGCGCTGGAGAGCATCCCACTCGCGCGCCCGGTGCTCGGCGAGGCCGAGGAGCGACGCGTCCTGGAGGCGCTTCGCTCGGGCCAGTTGTCGCTCGGGCCGATGTTGAGGGAGTTCGAGGAGGCATTCGCAGCCCGGGTCGGCGCGGCGTGTGGCAGCGCCGTGTCGAGTGGGACCGCGGGTCTCCATTTGGCGCTGCGTGCCGTCGGCGTGGAGGACGGCACGGAGGTCATCACGAGCCCGTTCTCGTTCGTCGCCAGCGCCAACGTCGCGGTCTACGAGCGGGCGCGGCCGGTGTTCGCCGACATCGATCCGGTGACGTTGAATCTGTCCGTCGACGCTGCCGCCGCGGCGGTGACGCCGCGCACGTCAGCGATTCTCCCGGTCCACATCTTCGGCTATCCGGCCGACATGGCGGGCTTCGAGCGGCTCGACGTTCCGCTCGTCGAAGATGCGTGCGAGGCGCTCGGGGCGGAATACGCCGACGGCGGTGCGGTCGGGGGCCGCGGCCATCCGGCCGTGTTCGGCTTCTACGCGAATAAGCAGCTGACGACTGGCGAAGGTGGGATGGTCACGCTCGACGACGTGACGCAGAAGGAGCAGATCGATTCCGAGCGCAACCAGGGCCGGGCCCCGAACATGGACTGGCTTGACCATGACCGGCTCGGCTTCAACTACCGGCTGTCCGAGCTCGCCTGCGCGCTCGGGCTCGCGCAGCTCGACCGCCTCGACGCGATGCTCGCCGGTCGCGCTCGGGTCGCGGCGCTGTACGGCGAGGCGCTGGCGGAGCTCGACGAGCTTGCGCTCCCGTGCCCGGATGCTGGAGGCGCGCGGCGCGGCTGGTTCGTGTACGTCGTTCAGCTCCCGCGAGGGCTCGACCGTGACGGGGCTGTGCGCGACCTCGCCGCCATCGGGGTGCCGAGCAAGCCGTACTTCCCGGCGGTCCATCTGATGAGCTACTACCGCGAGACGTTCGGCCACCGGCCCGGAGAATTCCCAGTCTGCGAGGACATTGCGGCCCGGTCGATCGCGCTCCCGTTCTTCCCCGAGATGACCGAGGGCCAGGTCGCGCGCGTCGCCGAAGCGCTTCGCGACGTGCTCGTCGCCGCGCGCTCGTAAGATCGCGGCTGCTCATCATGTCCCGCTTCTCCGAGCCCCAGCACGAGGCATTCCGTCGCCTCAACGACTCGATCGGCTTCGACTGGCGCCTGGCGCCGTACGACATCGAACAGTCGCGCGCCCACGCTGCGATGCTCGCCGCCCAGGGGATCATCAGCGCAGAGGACCGCGCCGCCATCGACGGCGCGCTCGAGCAGGTCCACGGCGAACTGAGCGACGGGTCATTCCCGTTCGCCGACGGCGACGAGGACATCCACATGGCGATCGAGCGGCGCGTCACCGAGCTCGCCGGTCGGGCCGGCGGCCGCCTGCACACCGCGCGCTCGCGCAACGACCAGGTGGCGACCGACGTGGCGATGTTCGTCCGCGCCCACGCGTATGACGCCGCGACCTCGATCGCGCGGCTCGCGACCGTGATGATCGACGTCGCCGAGCGACATCTCGACTGGCCGATGCCCGGCTACACGCATCTCCAGCGAGCACAGCCGGTGTACCTCAGCCATCACCTGCTCGCGTACGCATGGATGCTCGTCCGGGACCGGCGGCGCTTCCACGATGTCGTCGCGGCGACGGCGGTCCTGCCGCTCGGCGCGGGCGCGCTCGCGGGCGTCAACTTCGACACCGATCGTCAGTCGGTCGCTGAGGCACTCGGCTTCGCCGAGGTGTCCCCGAACTCGATCGACGCGGTCTCGAACCGGGACTTCGTACTCGACTACCTCTCGGCCGCGGCAACCTGCGCGACCCACCTTTCGCGTCTGGGGGCGGAGATCGTGCTCTGGTCCTCGGAGGAGTTCCGCTTCTGCGAGGTCTCGGACGCGTGGGCTTCGGGCTCGTCGATCATGCCCCAGAAGAAGAATCCAGACGCCGCCGAGTTGCTGCGTGCCAAGGCGCCTCGTCTGAGCGCGCATCTCGTTGGCCTGCACGGCGTCATGCACGGCCTCCCGCTCACCTACAACAAGGACATGCAGGAGGACAAGGAGCACCTGTTCGATGCGGCCGACACACTCGAGCTCTCGCTCGCCGCGGCCGAGGGGATGATCGGCTCGATCACGTTCAACCGCGCGCGACTCGCCGAGGCTGCGGCCGACGAATTCCTCGCCGCCACGGACATCGCGGATCTGCTCGTCCGCCGTGGACTCCCGTTCCGCGAGGCCCACGGTGTCGTCGCCGGTCTCGTCCGGCGAGCGGTCGAGTCCGGTCGGACGCTGTCCGCGTTGACGCCGGACGAACTCGCCGAGGTCTCGCCGCTGCTCGACGACGAGTTCTACGCCGTGCTCCGTGATGGCGCCTGGCTCGAGTCAAAGGTGTCGGTCGGCGGCACCGCGCTTGCCCGGGTTCGCGAGCAGGTGACGCAGGCGCGCGCGGCGCTGGCGTGAAACGGTCGTTCTATCGACGTCCCGTGCTCGAGGTCGCGAGCGACCTCATCGGATGCGTGGTCACCCATGGCGACGGCGCCGGCGTGATCGTCGAGACGGAGGCGTATCACGACTCCGAGCCCGCCTCCCACGCCTTCGTCGGGCTGACGCCGCGGACCAAGACGCTGTTCGGAGCGCCCGGGCGGGCATACGTGTACCGCTCCTACGGGATCCACGCGCTGCTCAACGCCGTGTGTGAGCCCGAGGGAGTCGGTGCCGCCGTGCTCATCCGCGCGCTGGAACCGGTGCGCGGTGTCGACGCGATGCGAGCGCGCCGGGGGATCGACACCGTAACCGCGCTCTGCTCGGGCCCGGGCAAGCTGACGCAGGCCCTTGGCATCGAGCTCGAGCACAACGGGACCGATCTCATCGACGGGCCGATCGTGATCTCCGAGCGGCCGTCCGGCTGGCGCGACCCGGCGATCACGGTCGACGAGCGGATCGGGATCACCAAGGCGGCGGATCTGCCGTGGCGCTTCAGCGTGACCGGCAGTCCGTTCGTCTCACGGCGGGGCTCGCGCGTCCCGCGTCGCCGGCGCGTGGCCGGCTTGCGCAGCTGAGCTCAGTTGCCGCCGATGCCGGCGCCGCCGGTGCCGCTGCCACCACCGCCGCCGCCGCCGCCACCGCCGCTGTTGCCGGTCGCGCCGCCACCGCCGCCGCCGCCACCGCCGCTGTTGCCGGTCGCGCCGCCACCGCCGCCGCCGCCGCCGCTGTTGCCGGTCGCGCCGCCGCCACCGCCGCCGCCGGTGTTGCCGGCAGCTCCGCCTCCGCCGGTGTTGCCGGCGGAACCGGTGTTGCCGGTGGAACCGGCTCCGCTGCTCGGCCCCGAGACGCTCGGCACGGACCCGGTGGAGCCGACGCCGCTATTGCCCGTATTGCCGCTGTTGCCCGAGCCGTTCTTCTTGCTCTTGTCCGGATGCTTCGCCGCCTCGTTGGCCAGGATCTGCAGCGCCTGGGTCATGAAGCTCTGCCAGATGATCGCGGGGTACGTGCCGCCCTCCACCGGGCTGCCGTTGTACGAGGTGGCCATCGATTTGCTGCTCGTGGGGTAGCCGACCCAGACCGCGGTCGTCATCTGCGGCGTCCAGCCGACGAACCAGGCGTCTGCGTAGTCCGACGTCGTGCCGGTCTTGCCGACGACGTCAACGCCGGGGATCTGGGCGCTGGTCGCGGTTCCGAAGGAGACGGGGCCGGTGAGGATGTCGTGCACCTCCGCAGCGACGGCGGGGGGAAGGATCCGCTCGTAGCTCGGGTGATCCTTGATGTCGGTCTTGCCGTCGCACTTGACCTGGTAGCACTGCAACTCGGCGATCCCGGTGGGGCCCTTCTTGGGCGCGCCGAGCAGCGGGTTGAACACCCGGTTGCCCCCGGCGGCGAACGTCTCGTAGGCGTGCGCCATGTCGAGTGGCGACACGCCCTCGCGGAGACCGCCGAGGATCATCGCGTAGTTCTTGGAGATCGGGGAGCGGATGCCCATCTGCGACGCGAGACGCGCGATCCGCTTGACCCCGACGTGGATGCCGACCTGTGAGTACACCGTGTTGTCGGAATAGGCCGTTGCGTCTCTGAGGCTGAGCGACCCCGAGTACGAGTTCCCAAAATTGTGGACGATGAAGTGCTCTTTGCCGGCGCTGTTGGGAACGATGAAGTCCTGGGGCGCCGAGGTGATCACGGAGTCTGGTCCGTACTCACCGGTCTTGAGCGCCTCCGCGAGCGTGAACGGCTTGAACGCTGAGCCAGGCTGGCGGTGTCCCTCGGTGGCGAGGTTGAACGGGAAGTGGGCGAAGTCCTCCTCGCCATTGACCACCGGGCCGCCGACCATCGCGCGGACCTCGCCGGTCTTGTTGTCGATCGCCACGAGCGAGGCGCTCGGGAGCCCCGAGTCCGATGGGAGCTCGGAGCTGATCGCCTGCTCGGCCGCCTTCTGCATGTCGAGGTCGAGCGTCGTCTTGATCTTCAGGCCGCCGTAGTAGGCGCGGTACTCGGCGAGCGAGGGGGACACGCCGTGACCGACGGCGGCGAGGATCTGCGGACGCAGCCAGCTCGTGAAATACGGCGCGGCGGTCGGCTCGGACGGCTGCTGGATGTCGGCTGCCGTGGGCAGCGGCGCGTTGATGCCCTGCTGGTACTGCTCCTCGGTGATGTAGTGCTGCTGGAGCATGTTCCGCAGCACGACGTTGCGGCGGTCGCGCGCGGCGTGGGGGTGGGCGATCGGATCGAATGCCGACGGCGATGCGACCATCCCGGCGAGCAGCGCGGCATCCCATGGCGTCAGCTTCGACGCGCACTTCGGGAGCGGCGTGCCGCCGGCGCTCGTGTCGCCACAGCCGCCGGACACGGTCGAGGTCGTGCCGTCACTCGACAGTGTCTGTCCGGCGGCCGCGGCGGGGACGAAGCCGTACTTCTTGCCGAAGTACACGCGCGCGGCAGATTCGATCCCGTAGGCGCCGTTCCCGAAGTAGATCGAGTTCAGATACTCGGTGAGGATCTTCGTCTTCTTCCACTTGCGCGTGAGGTGGTAGGCGAGGGCCGCCTCGCGGAGCTTCTCCAGCACGGTCCGGTTGTTCTGTTCGGCGAGCGCGTTCTTGACGAACTGCTGGGCGATCGTCGAGGCGCCCTGGCGCGAGCCGCCGGTGACATCGGCGACGAACGCGCGGGCGATGCCGCGGATGTCCACGCCGGGATTGGTCCAGAAGCGTTTGTCCTCGATCGACACGATCGCATCCTGCATCGCGGGCGCGACGTCGCCGTACTGGTCGATGACGACGTTGTTCGGCGGGGCGAAGATCCCGATCGGCCGCCACTGATCGTCGTAGAGGAACGTGTTCGCCTCGTGCTTGTACTCGCGCCGGTTCTCAAGCTGCGGCAGGTCCGAGGCGACCGCCATCATCATCCCGAACACCGTCGAGACGAACGCGAGCGCGCCGAGGCCGACCAGGATCAGCAGCAGTCGGAGCTTGCGCACGCGCGGTTTCGGCGGGCGCTCGCCGTCGCCGCGTCGCCGCCAACGTCGGCGTGGCGGGCGAAACGGGATCGGCGCGTGCGGATCCGCGTTCTCTATGTGATCGTCTTCGCTCATGCGAATCGAAGGATCCGACGCGGCAGCGGGGCTGCCATGCCGACCAGTGCCGGCACGGTGGGAACTACGTAGCCCTGCGGCATCGGGCGCAGTTCCCGCGGGAGGCGAGAGTCTAGCATTGGGCCGGATGGACTCAGACGCTTCGGCCGGGGTGGACACGGCGGTACACGAGGGCGAATCAGGGCCGCCAACGCGCGCCTCGGGCGGGGCGGCGCGGGATGCCGCGTGGCTGGCGCGCAACGCCGTCGACTGCCTGCCGGACGGCGGTCTGGAGCGCAAGCTGGCACTCGGCCGGCCGCTGCGCGTGAAGCTCGGCATCGACCCCACGGCCCCGGATATCCACCTCGGATTCACGGTTGTGCTGCAGAAGCTCCGCGAGTTCCAGGACCTCGGCCACACGGTCGTCCTGATCGTCGGCGACTACACCGCCCGGGTCGGGGACCCCAGTGGCCGCTCGACGACGCGCCCGGTGCTTGCGCCCGAGCAGATCGACGCCAATGCCCGGACGTTCCAGGAGCAGGCGATGAAAGTGCTGGACCGCGACCGGCTCGAGGTGCGGTTCAACAGCGAGTGGCTCGACATGTCGATGGAGCAGCTGTTCGCGCTGCTGCGAACGACGACCGTCGCCCAGCTGCTCGAACGCGACGACTTTGCCAAGCGGTTCTCGGCCCGCCAGCCGATCTCGGTGCTCGAGTTGCTGTACCCGCTCCTTCAGGGCTATGACTCGGTCGCGGTGCGCGCCGACGTCGAGCTGGGGGGAACCGATCAGAAGTTCAATCTGCTGCTCGGTCGCGATATCCAACGGGCGTTCGGTGTGGAGGAGCAGGTCATCCTCACGGTTCCGCTGCTCACCGGGACCGATGGCGAGCGCAAGATGTCGAAGTCGTTCGACAACTACATCGGTGTCACCGACGCGCCCGGCGAGATGTACGGCAAGACGCTCAGCATCCCGGACTCCTCGCTCGTGCTCTGGTATTCGCTCCTCCTTGGCGCCGACGTGCCGTCCGATCTCGGCCCGCGGGATGCGAAGCGCGCACTTGCGCGCGCGCTTGTCGCCCGCTTCCACGG
Source organism: uncultured Solirubrobacterales bacterium (assembly GCA_963813265.1). Lineage (GTDB taxonomy): Bacteria > Actinomycetota > Thermoleophilia > Solirubrobacterales > Solirubrobacteraceae > Palsa-465. The sequence continues at coordinate 158,124 of CAWEYQ010000022.1, forward strand.
CGAGGGAGCCGCCGCCGAGGCCGAGGCGGCGTTCGATCGCATCCACGTCCGCCACGAGGCGCCGACCGACATGCCCCAGGTTGACTGGCCGCGAGGTGAGGCGGGGATGATTCACCTGCCGGCCCTGATCGCCAAGGCGTTCGGCGTCTCGACCTCGGAGGCGCGGCGGGGCCTCGGGCAAGGCGGCGTCCGGATCGACGGCACCCCGGTGGCCGACGGCACCCTCGACGCGCCGGCCGAGGCGATCGACGGCCACGTCGTCCAGCTTGGAAAGCGACGGTTCGCGCGCGTGCGGGTGGTATGACCGTCAGCGGCGGCCTGCTGCGGCTGGACACGCCCGGCAACGGGGACATCGTCGACATCACTCCGGGCGTTGAGAGCGTGGTGCAGACGACCGGGCTGCAGCGCGGCCTCGTCAGTGTGTTCGTGACCGGCTCGACGGCGGCGATCACGACGATGGAGTACGAGCCCGGCGGCGTCAGCGACCTGCAGGCGCTGCTCGACCGGTTGATCCCACCACGAGGCGAGTACGAACACAACCGGCTGAACCATGACACGAACGCTCACGCCCATCTGCGAGCCGCCGTCATCGGGCCGTCCGAGACGGTTCCGCTCGTCGACGGTCGGCTCGTCCTCGGCACCTGGCAGCAGCTCGTCCTGATCGATTTCGATGACCGGCCGCGAACGCGGTCAGTGACGGTTCAGGTGCTGACCTAGCCAGACGGTGTGCGGTCAGGCGGCTGGCAGGCTCGCCCGTTCGCGGTCCGCGACAACGACGCGGTTGCGTCCGCCCTCCTTGGCTCGGTAGAGCGCCCGGTCCGCCTGGCGCAGGAGCTGGAGCACGTCGAGCGCGTGATCGGGCACGACGGCGAGACCCATGCTGGCCGTGATCCGATCGAGTCCCGGGACGTCGACGGCAGCGATGTCGGTGCGCAGTTTTTCGGCTACCGCTTGGCCGCCGGTGGTGTCGGTGTCCGGCAGCAGGATGAGGAACTCCTCGCCGCCGTACCGCGCGGCGAAGTCGCTCGTGCGGATGCTCTGACGGAGCGTCTGGGCCACGATCGCCAGGACCTGGTCGCCGAGCTCGTGGCCATGGATGTCGTTGACCTGCTTGAAATGGTCGAGATCGAGCAGCAGCGCCGACAGCGGGCCCAGCGACCGTCCGGCGTGAGCCACCATCCGCGTCAGCTGCTCCTCGGCGGCCCGCCGGTTCGGCAGTCCCGTGAGGGTGTCGGTCGCCGCCCGCATCTCGGCGAGCGCCAGGTTGCGCTGGTTGGCGAGGATCGGTGCGGCGAGCTGGACCGCATTCCGGACCTCGGCGACCTCGGTCTCATCGATCCGCTTCTCACGCGTGACGAGAATGGTGCCGATCACCGTGCCGGCTACGAGCAGGGGCTCGCAGACGGTGCTGCCGCGGGCGGCGCCACACGCGTCGCAGCGGATGAGCGGATCGGTGCCGGCGTCCTGTCGATAGGACCGGCTCAACCTCACGGCGAGGCACGCACGTGGCTCAAGGCTCTCCGGGATCGCGAGGTCGGCGAGAACCGGGGCGGCCTCGTCGGCCTTCGTCAGCTCGAGCCGCTTCTCGGTGTCGTTGCGCGTCAGCATTGCGGCGCCCGCGCCCGGCACGACTCGCTGCGCGTGCCGGATGAGCAGGCGGCGCGACTCCGCCTCCGAGGTCGAGGCCTCGAGTAGCTCGCGGAGCTCGGCTCGCTTGGCGCGCCGTTTGGCGTCAAGGCGGCTCGAGCGGCGCAGCACCGCGTAGCCCGCCGCGGCCAGCAGCGCGACGATGCCGGCGGCGAGAATCGCCGATAACCATGAGGCCCATGCGAAGTCTGCGTTGCGCCGACTCACCAGGACGGTCTGGTAGGTCGCGTTCGTTGCCCGGAAGCGATCCATCAGATGCTCGCGGAGCACCGAGTCAGCGATCGTCGGTGGTGCGCCACCGGCCTGGATGGCACTGATGCCGTTCCCGATGTCCTGTTGCCACACGGATGCGATCGCGCCCTGCGCGACAAGCAGACCGTGCAGCTCTCGATCGTCGCCGACCAGCGCGAACGAGTGGGTCAGCGCCGAGGCGTAGTGCTGAATCCCGCGGTACCACGGGCTCAGGAACTGCCGCTCCCGGGTCTCGAAGTAGCCGCGGGCTCCGGTTTCCTGGTCCAGCATCGCGGTCAGCATCTGCTCACCGAGATCCTGGCGCTGGCTGGCGTGAACCGCCGCGTTGCGCTCGACGAGTCCGGCGCCGACCACGGCGCCGGCGATCGCGGCGGCGAGAATGAGGATCAGGAAGACAAGCCGGCGTCCCGGCAACAGGCCCATGAACTACGCGATCGGCGGGGTGGGGTGATGCTTGAACCTGTCGGCCACGGCAGCCGTCGAGAGCGAGGAGCTGCCGGTCTTGCCGCTCTGCCCCTATACTCGGCGACCGCGACGGATCCCAGCGATCCCGGGCCTTCCGATGAGCCGCCGCCGCCGGTCTTCACAGACCCCTGGTTTCGGCGCTATACTTACCGGTCCGCCTCGGCATCCAATGGATCCGAGCGCGCCCCCTCCGAAGGAAAGCCCTTCCGAAGAGGTGCGACGGTCTTTGAAAACTCAACAGCATGCACACTCTTCGACCGAACCCTCGGTCGAGATGTGTGTCCAGGTTCGACACCGTCGAACGGGCGACCCCTCACCGGGTCTTTCGGGTCGACGGTGCCAAGATTGACCTCGTCTTGCGCCTCGGAGCCCTTTCGTGTACTTCGGGCTCCCGATGATCGCCTCTTGTAGGCGATGACCGATCGGCGCATGGGTCTGATCCCTCCAGGGGCAGGCCCGGAGTTTTGCTCGCCGGCTGTAGTGACACTGTCACTCTGTCAGCGAGTTGTAATTCTCTGACGACTCTTTGTGAACGGTGGGTGGTGTGAACCGCTCGCCGAGTAGTTCTTCACGGAGAGTTTGATCCTGGCTCAGGACGAACGCTGGCGGCGTGCCTAACACATGCAAGTGGAGCGACGAACCGGGCTTCGGCCCGGGGCTAAGCCGCGAACGGGTGAGTAACACGTGGGTAACCTGCCCTGATGATCGGGACAACCCGAGGAAACTCGGGCTAATACCGAATGTGCCCTCCAGCCATAAGGCTGCTGGGGAAAGGAAGCTTCGGCCTCCGCATCGGGATGGGCCCGCGGCCCATTAGCTTGTTGGTGAGGTAACGGCTCACCAAGGCAACGATGGGTAGCTGGTCTGAGAGGACGATCAGCCACACTGGGACTGAGACACGGCCCAGACTCCTACGGGAGGCAGCAGTGGGGAATCTTGCGCAATGCGCGAAAGCGTGACGCAGCAACGCCGCGTGGGGGAAGACGGCCTTCGGGTTGTAAACCCCTTTCAGTTGGGACGAAGCTTCGCCGGTGAATAGCCGGCTGGAGTGACGGTACCTTCAGAAGAAGCCCCGGCTAACTACGTGCCAGCAGCCGCGGTAATACGTAGGGGGCAAGCGTTGTCCGGAATCATTGGGCGTAAAGAGCGTGTAGGCGGCTCGGTAAGTCCGCTGTGAAAGTCCAGGGCTCAACCCTGGAATGCCGGTGGAAACTGTCGAGCTAGAGTCCGGAAGAGGCGAGTGGAATTCCTGGTGTAGCGGTGAAATGCGCAGATATCAGGAGGAACACCAATGGCGAAGGCAGCTCGCTGGGACGGTACTGACGCTGAGACGCGAAAGCGTGGGGAGCAAACAGGATTAGATACCCTGGTAGTCCACGCCGTAAACGATGGGCACTAGGTGTGGGGGGTGTCGACTCCCTCCGTGCCGACGCTAACGCATTAAGTGCCCCGCCTGGGGAGTACGGCCGCAAGGCTAAAACTCAAAGGAATTGACGGGGGCCCGCACAAGCAGCGGAGCATGTGGTTTAATTCGACGCAACGCGAAGAACCTTACCTGGGCTTGACATGTTCCTGACCGCCGTGGAAACACGGTTTCCCTTCGGGGCAGGATCACAGGTGGTGCATGGCTGTCGTCAGCTCGTGTCGTGAGATGTTGGGTTAAGTCCCGCAACGAGCGCAACCCCCGTCGCATGTTGCCAGCATTTAGTTGGGGACTCATGCGAGACTGCCGGTGACAAACCGGAGGAAGGTGGGGATGACGTCAAGTCATCATGCCCCTTATGTCCAGGGCTACACACGTGCTACATTGGCGCGTACAGAGGGTAGCGATACCGCGAGGTGGAGCGAATCCCTTAAAGCGCGTCTCGGTTCGGATTGCAGGCTGAAACTCGCCTGCATGAAGGCGGAGTTGCTAGTAATCGTGGATCAGCACTGCCACGGTGAATACGTTCCCGGGCCTTGTACACACCGCCCGTCACACCATGGGAGTGAGCAACACCCGAAGCCGGTGGCCTAACCCTTTTGGGAGGGAGCCGTCGAAGGTGGGGCTCGTGACTGGGGTGAAGTCGTAACAAGGTAGCCGTAGCGGAAGCTGCGGCTGGATCACCTCCTTTCTAGGGAGCCCTCTTCAACCAGAGGGCACCGATCGCCAGCAGCATCGTCGCTTCGTGCTTCTCGTGCTTCACGCACGGAAGACCGCGACGCACTGCTCAAGCGCGATCGGCCACTAGACATGTCGACCGAATCTGGCCAGGGCGCACGCCATGGACTCGCTTGCGAGCTCCAGGGTGAGGCGCCCGCATGCTGTTGAGTTTTGAGAGACCGGCTCACCGCCGGCGGCTCGAGGCAAAGTCCCGGGCTGTCTAGCGGTGAGCACGCCTCTTTGCGGACCTTGAAAACTGCACAGTAGCCAATGTAACGGGTATCAGGTGAGCGCTTATCACGCTTACCTGGAGAAATCTAATTTTTCCGAATGATCACCGTCAAGATAGTAAGGGCACATGGTGGATGCCTTGGCACCAAGAGTCGATGAAGGGCGTGAACGGCTGCGATAAGCCCCGGTGAGGCGCTGAATGGCCAGTGACCCGGGGATGCCCGAATGGGGAAACCCAACGTCGGTAATGCGACGTTACCCCGTGCTGAACACATAGGCACGGAGGAGACAAGCGGGGGAAGTGAAACATCTCAGTACCCCGAGGAAAGGAAATCAACCGAGACTCCCTGAGTAGTGGCGAGCGAAAAGGGATTCAGCCTAAACCCGGCGCGTGTAAGCGACCACGCGTTGCGCGTCGGGGGTTGTAGGACGTCTGGTCCAGGTTGTGGTTGACCTGGCGGAAGTTACAAAGCCGTGTGATAGTCGAAGCGTGTGGAACCACGCACCACAGAGGGCAACCGTCCCGTAGACGAAATCGCACGACCTTCCGCAGATGTTCCTGAGTAAGTCCGCTCCCGTGAAACGCGGACTGAAACTGGGGGGACCACCCTCCAAGGCTAAGTACTCCTTGGTGACCGATAGCGGACTAGTACCGTGAGGGAAAGGTGAAAAGTACCCCGGAAGGGGAGTGAAATAGTACCTGAAACCACGTGCCTACAAGCGGTGGGAGCAGCTTCGTGCTGTGACCGCGTGCTTTTTGCATAACGAGCCGGCGAGTTACTCGTCTGCGGCAAGGTTAAGCGATGAGCGGAGCCGTAGCGAAAGCGAGTCCGAATAGGGCGACATAGTCGTAGGCGGTAGACCCGAAGCTGAGCGAGCTACCCATGGGCAGGTTGAAGCGGGGGTAAGACCTCGTGGAGGACCGAACCGACCTAGGTTGAAAACTGGGCGGATGACCTGTGGGTCGGAGTGAAAGGCTAATCAAGCTCAGTGATATCTGGTTCTCTCCGAAATATATTTAGGTATAGCCTCGGATAAATTCCGTGGCGGCCGTAGAGCACTGTTTGGACTAGGGGCCCTACCAGGTTACCGAATTCAGGCAAACTCCGAAGACCGTCACGGTTACTCCGGGAGTCAGTTGCTGGGGGATAAACTTCAGCGTCAAAAGGGAAACAGCCCAGACCGCCAGCTAAGGTCCCTAAGTACTAGCTAAGTGGTAAACGATGTTTGAATGCAGAGACAACCAGGAGGTTGGCTTAGAGGCAGCCACCCTTGAAAGAGTGCGTAACAGCTCACTGGTCAAGTGTTCAAGCGCGGACAATGTAACGGGGCTCAAGCTAGTCACCGAAGCTGCGGGTGTGTGAGGTCTTCGGACCGATCACGCGGTAGGAGAGCGTTCCGGCGCCAGTGAAGCGGCGGCGTAAGCCAGCCGTGGAGGCGGCGGAAGTGAGAATGCCGGCATGAGTAACGAAAGAGGGGTGAGAATCCCCTCCGCCGATTGCCCAAGGATTCCTGAGTAAAGTTCGTCTGCTCAGGGTTAGTCAGGACCTAAGGCGAGGCCGAAAGGCGTAGTCGATGGCCAACGGGTTGATATTCCCGTACCACGTCGCTTCCGTTTGACCGATGGGGGGACGAGGAAGGCTATGGGATCCCAGGCGATGGTCGTCCTGGGGTAAGCATGTAGGGGTGGCTCTAGGTAAATCCGGAGCCGCATAACCTGAGGTGCGATGCCAGCTGGCTCTAAGCCGGCGAGTCCCGGAAGCCATGCCTCCAAGAAAAGCCTCTAGGGAGGAAGCGCGTGCCTGTACCAAAACCGACACAGGTGGGCAAGTGGAGAACACTAAGGTGATCGAGATAACCCTCGTTAAGGAACTCGGCAAAATCGCCCCGTAACTTCGGGATAAGGGGCGCCCCAGTAGGGTGAACCACCTCGCGAGGGAAGCCCGAGAGGGCCGCAGTGAATAGGTTCAAGCGACTGTTTACCAAAAACACAGGTCTCTGCTAAGTCGTAAGACGACGTATAGGGGCTGACGCCTGCCCGGTGCCGGAAGGTTACGTGGAGGTGTTAGGGGCAACCCGAAGCACCGAAACTAAGCCCCGGTAAACGGCGGCCGTAACTATAACGGTCCTAAGGTAAATCGTTGCCCACCACACTGGTAACAGTGTGGATAGCATTCGGCTATATGCTGGAAAACCCGAGTATCCGTCCGGTACTCGTCCTACACATTCGGTGGTGGACAGTGACAATCTGGACGGTGCGGAAAACCAGCAGGAAAGGCTGATAGCAGCAAGGCTGGGTTATTGGTTTTGTAGACGGAGAAGGATGCTTCTCGATCGGCTTCGTTCGCCAGAACGGCGGACCGGGCCGAAACGGCTACAGAACCGGCTATCAGGTGAGCTCACGAGTTTGCGGTGACGCAAGGCGCGCAAAGCGTGTCGTGTCTCCAGGAGCTCGTGAGCTTTTTCGGAGTGGGTCAGGTGATCGCCAACGAGCGGTCACGACAACCACCGCGAGCACCTGTATCGCTACGTCGTGCGGCGACGTGCGGAGTTGATCGAAACGATCATTCCGTTCTTTCGCGCTTCACGCGTATGCATTCATCGAAGCAGCGAACTTCGAGAAGTTCGCGCGATGCGTCGAGCTGATCGACGCCGGCCATCATCTGACGTGCGATGGCCTGGCGGACATCGTCGGAGATCGCGCAGACGATGAATCGCCAAAAACCCAGAACCGAACTGACTCAGAATCCTCAGAGGCCATACGCCGAACATCCAGGACATTGGATGATGAGATGGTCCCGTCTGCATGGCGACATGCAGGGAAGGCGCGCGTGCACTACGAGGACGCGCCATCCGCCTCCGGTCAGCGCCAGAGGTAAGAGCTCAAGCGAAATTCCTTGTCGGGTAAGTTCCGACCTGCACGAATGGCGTAACGACTTGAACGCTGTCTCAACGAGGGGCTCGGTGAAATTGCAGTCTCGGTGAAGATGCCGAGTACCCGCGGCTAGACGGAAAGACCCCGTGAACCTTTACTACAGCTTGGTATTGGGGTTCGATGCATCTCGCTCAGGATAGGTGGGAGCCTAGGAAGCACCGGCTGCGGCTGGTGTGGAGGCAACCTTGAGATACCACCCTTGGTGTATTGGATCTCTAACAGTGCGCCGTGAATCCGGGCGCTGGACAGTGACAGGTGGGTAGTTTGACTGGGGCGGTCGCCTCCCAAAATGTAACGGAGGCGCGCAAAGGTTCCCTCAGCACGGTCGGAAATCGTGCGTAGAGTGTAAAGGCAGTAAGGGAGCTTGACTGTGAGACCGACAGGTCGAGCAGGTGCGAAAGCAGGCCTTAGTGATCCGGCGGTAGCAAGTGGAAGCGCCGTCGCTCAACGGACAAAAGGTACTCCGGGGATAACAGGCTTATCGGGCCCAAGAGTCCACATCGACGGCCCGGTTTGGCACCTCGATGTCGGCTCGTCGCATCCTGGGGCTGAAGTAGGTCCCAAGGGTTGGGCTGTTCGCCCATTAAAGCGGTACGCGAGCTGGGTTCAGAACGTCGTGAGACAGTTCGGTCCCTATCTGCCGTGGGCGTTGGAGAGTTGAGAGGATTCGTCCCTAGTACGAGAGGACCGGGATGAACGCACCTCTGGTGTATCTGTTGTCCTGCCAAGGGCACCGCAGGTTAGCTACGTGCGGATCGGATAACCGCTGAAAGCATCTAAGCGGGAAGCCGACCTCAAGATGAGCTCTCCCATCCCCTAGAGGGAGTAAGACCCCTGGAAGATCACCAGGTTGATAGGCCGGATCTGGAAGAGTGGTGACACTCGTAGGAGACCGGTACTAATGGGTCGAGGGCTTGACGGATATTTCGATATCCGTTCATTGGCACTGTGTAGTTTTGAAGGCCCGCAAAGGGCACGGTCTCTACCGGTTTCCGGTGGCTATGGCGAGGGGGAAACACCTCTTCCCATTCCGAACAGAGCCGTTAAGCCCCTCAGCGCCGATGGTACTTGGCCCGCAAGGGCCTGGGAGAGTAGGTCGCCGCCGGTTTATTACTCATAACCCCGGATGTCTCGAGAGAGGCGCCGGGGTTGTGGTGTTTAAGGGGCCGATGCGGCCGGCCGGGGCCCGGGCCCCGTGGTGTCGCCCAGGGCCGCGCGGTGTCGCCCAGGGCCGGCCGTGGTGTCGCCCAGGGCCGCGTGGTGTCGCCCAGGCCGCGCAGGTCGCGTCGTGTCGCCCAGGCCGCGTGGTGTCGCCAGGGCGACCTTGGTGCCGTCGAGGGCGACCATGGTGCCGCCCAGGGCGAGGCGCGATCATGTAGCCGTGCAGGATCTCCGCCGGTTCTTCAAAGCCAACCCGCAGGTGCTCGTGCTCCTGATCATCTGCCTGGTGCTCGGGCTGGGCACGTTCCTCGCGGTCGTGTTCGGTGTCGTCACGTCGAAGAACCCGACGACGCCGAGTGGCGAGCCCTCCGGCTCGGTCACGCCCCGGGTGACGTTCGTGGCGCGTGCGGTGCTGTAGCTAGCTCGCGGCGAGCCGTCTCGACCGCAGCCGCCCGGACCGGCGAGATGCAGTACGCCGGGCGGGCAGGAACACTGCCGGGCCGGCGCGCTCGCTCCCAGCGAAGGGGGCGGCGGTGCGGATGGTCGGCGAGACGCTCATCGTCTGGGCGCGCCTCATCTGGGTGGTCGCCGAGGACATCATCGAACCGGCTCAACCAGGCGCGCAAGCGCTCTTTCGAAGACTGGAACATATGTTCGCAAGCCTACGGAGCGGGTCGGACGGAACGGGGTCTAAAGGTGCAACTTTCGTTGCATCAGGCGGCGGACCCCAGCGACGACCAGATCTCGAGCTTGTTCCGGACGCGCTCGATCACGTTATCGGTGAACTCGGTCGTCCCCGCGTGACCGCCGAGGTCGGGTGTCTTGACCCCGGCACCGACCGCCTCGAGCGCCGATTCGTAGATCGCCCGCGAGGCACGTTCGGCCTGCTCAGAGGCACTTTGTGAGTCCGCCCGATCGGCTCCATGGCGCAGCAGGGCGCCGCAGGCGAGGATCATCGCGAGCGGGTTCGCGAGGTCCTTGCCCTGGAGCGCAGGCGCCGTTCCGTGCGGCGCCTCGGCCATCGCGACCGTCGTGTCGTAGTTCTCGTCAAACGCCAGCAGCAGTGACTCGGCGCCGGCGATCGAGCCGTACATCGGCAGCACGAGGTCGGACAGGCAGTCACCGTCGCGGTTGAGCGCCGGGATGACGAGCGGGGCGTCCGCGGCGCCGGAGAGCAGGCCGGCGTACGTGGCATCGATCAGCACCGGCTGGTAGGCCACGTCCGGGTGGCGGGCGGCGGCGGCGTCCATCTCCTCCTTGAGCATGCCCTCGTACACGGGCGAGACCGTCCACTTCGGTCCTCCATACACCTTGGCCCGCATCCGTCCCGCGGTCCGGAACGCGTATTCGGACACGGCGTGGCACACCGACCGGGTGACCCGTTCCGTTCGGAACGCGACCTCATCGGCGGAGCCCACGTCACCCTCGCGCCACTGCTTGGCGCCGTAGGCGTCGCCCACGGCCATCCGGACGACGGCGATCGGGAAGTGCACACCGGCGATCGGCGTGATCGCCGGCAGCCGGCGGCCCGTGCGGATGATGACCTTGCCGGCAACCTCCTCGCGGAGGATCCGGTTCGGCGAACCGACATCGTCGGCGCCCTCGGGGGTGATCGTCGCGGCTTTGAGCCCGAGCCCGGCGTCGCGCATGGCGCCCGCGGCCTCGCTCACGACAGCGTTCGACGTCGCGCGCCGGCTCTCAAGGGACAAATCGAAACGCAGCAGTTCAAGCTCAAGCCCGAGAAGGTCCGGATCAAGGAGCCGAACGGACTGCTCGAGCAGCTCCTGCCCGGTCTCATCGCCCTCAAGGACGACGATCGTGATCGGCGTGGTCATCGCCCCGACGATAGCTCGCGGGCCGGTCTCGCATGGGGAGGCGAGGCGCGCCGACGACGTCGGAGGTCAGCCCGTGCGGGATGGCAGGACGACGTCTTACGAACGGCCACCTCAGGATTGACCCTGAAGGTTTCCGATCGATGCTGTCGCGCGGGCGCTGCCGTGAGAGTTGCCTGCGGAGAGCGTTGCGAGCAGCTTCTCGCTCCGGTGCTGCGTCAGTCCGGACAGGGCCGAGCTCGGCAACTTGAACGAGAGCGTCTTCGACGCGTTCGTGGCCAGTGACGCGTGCAGCGGGCCGAGCCGGAATGTCTTCGTCTGCAGCTTCCCGTGCTTCCGTCCCAGCGTCTCGGTGAGCACCGCTGACAGCGCCCCGGTCGTCGCCTGGTTACACCGGGCGGAGAAGCTGACGAGACCCGACGCTCGCCCGCTGGCTGCGCCGATGAGCGCGCAGCAGGACGTGAGAGCTGCGCGCGCCGAGCGTGCAGTGCGGCGCTGGGGCGGGGGCGGAGGTGGGGGCGCCTTGTGAATCGACGTGAACGTGGCCGTCACGGTCTGATCCGCGCTCATTGAGACCGTGCATGTGCCCGCCCCCGAGCACCCGCCGCCGCTCCAGCCGGTGAACGTCGATCCGGGCGACGGCGTGGCCGTGAGCGTCACCGTCTGGGCCTTCGCCCCGGTCGGATAGGTCTGCGAGCACGTGCTCGGGCACGTGATCGATGAGCCGTTGGCGACGCTTCCGGAGCCCGTCCCGGTGCGCGCAACGGTGAGGACGTGCGCCGCGCCCGAGACGGAGCCGGTCTGGTTGCAGGACGAGCCGGTGGCGCAGTTCGACGTGGCGCAGCCCGCGCCGCTCGAGCAGCCCGTTCCCGTGATCGGATGCGCGACCGGCGGCAGGTACTGGCTCGGGGGCTGATTGCTGAGGAACCCGCCCTGCGGTGGCGAAGTACTGCCAGTTGCCGTAGTAGACGCCTGCCTGCGGGCCGGAGCTGACGGTCGCGACGATGCGGAAGCAGTACGCCCCGCCGGGATAGAGCGTCGACCAGGTGCCCGTGATCTGCGTCTGCGGGTTTTGCAGGGAGGCGGTGTTCGACCTGATCGTCGGGTTGAACAGCACCGGTGAGGTGCAGTCGCCGGCGGCGTCAGCCTTGGCCAGCTCGGCGTATGCGGTCCCTGGATTGCTGTTGTTCTCGACGTAGCCGAGGAAGTTGGCATTCACCGTGCTGTTGCCGTTCGTCGTCTGCGACGTGATCGTCGGGTTCGCGTAGACGACGCCGATCTGCTTGTTGGTGCCGCCGACGTTCTGCGACCCGGACGGATTGACGATCGCCAGCAGGCTCGGCGCCATGATCGGATTCGTCTCTCCGTCCGCCAGCTGCACGAATCCGTGGAACTGGTCGGTCCCGTTCAGCGGCGCCGACGACACGACCGGGACCTGAACCTCGATCGCGTCGCCCTGCACGACCGGCCAGAACGGGGGGTTCGTGTGCGTCGGGTTCAGGTAGTAGCCGTGCGGCCCGGCCTGGAGCGATTGCGGGCAGTTACCCGCGACGTTCTGATACGTGTTCGAGCTCCGAGGCTTCAGATAACAGCGGACCGGGTTCGCGGCCGAGACGGCCGGGGCGGTCCCCGACGGCATGCTGAGCTCGAAGCTCCCGTAGGCGCCCGTGCACGTGTCACCGATTCCGGCGATGTCGATCGCGACGTAATACACCTGGCCGACCTGCGGCGGGTTCGCCGGATCGGCAAAGTACGAGAGGTACGACCCGGCCTCGTACTCGATCTGCCCGTGATGCAGTTGCTGTCCTGGACCTCGACGAGCGGGCCGGACTGCCAGCTCGCGGCGGCATGCGCGAGCGGGGGTGCAGCGACGAGCCCAACGACCACGATCGACAGAACGAGACAGGCGCGCGGCGCGCGAGCGGAGACGGTGACATCGAGAACCCCGGTTTCCGGATGAATCCGACGGGGCGACTCTGCGGCGGACAGACCGTCGCCGGGCGCGTAAGGCCGGGACAGCGTCCGCTCGACGGCGGCGGTGCGGAGAAGCGGGACGACCGGGATCGCGAGGCGCGGGCTGCCGACGGGGGCCGGCCATCGGGACTTTGGTCCGGTCGAGGCGCTGGATCGAGCGGATGGCGCATCGGCGGCGCGTGAGGCGGGAGGATCGGCGAGCGTGGGGCTCGACGATTGGCGTGCGCTGGGCTCGAGGATCGGCGCGGGGCCCCGGAGGACCGCAGCCAGTGGCGCCCGCCTATTCGGAGGAGGCCGGGGCGAGGAGCGCCTCGCGCTGCTCGGTCAGCGCGTCGATGACGATCTGGAGGTGCTCGTCGAAGTCGACCCCGAGCTCCTCGGCGCCCTGGCGGATCTCGTCGCGCCCCACGGCGGCGGCGAATGACGGCTGCTTGAGCTTCTTCTTGACCGACTTCGGCGTCATCCCGACGAGCCCCTCGGGCCGCACGTAGGCGACCGCGAGCACGAACCCGGAGAGCTCGTCGACCGCGTACAGGGTCTTCTCCATCGGTGTCTCGCGCGGGACGCCCATGAAGTCGGCGTGGGAGGCGACCGCGCGCACGAGCTCGGGCGGATAGCCGCGCTCCGTGAGCTCGCGGAGCGCGTACCGGGGGTGGCCGTCCGAGAGATCCGGATAGCGCTCGTAGTCGAGGTCGTGCATCAGCCCGGTGAGCCCCCAGAGCTCGACATCGCCGTCGAATCGGGGCGCGTAGGCCCGCATCGCGGCCTCGACGGCGAGCATGTGGCGGCGCAGCGAGTCGGATTTCGTCCACTCGCAAAGGAGGGTCCAGGCGTCTTGGCGCGAAACCGTTGTCGGCATGGCTGTTACCCTAGCTGAGCGCTCGGGACCGGAGCTACGCGCCGGACGGTTCCGACTCAGACATCCGTGTGCGGCGTACGAACCGCACGGCGCACAGGGCGGATTCCTCCAGCCCAAGCCGCCCCCCGACCACGGCGCCACCGATACCGATGGAAAAGTTCGTAATCGAAGGCGGCGTGCCGCTGTCAGGCACGATCGTTCCCGCCGGAAACAAGAATGGCGCGCTGCCGATTCTGGCCGCGTGCCTGCTCACCGACGACGAGGTGATCCTCCGCAACGTGCCGCGGATCAGCGACGTCGAGGCGATGCTGCTGCTGCTCGAGTCGCTCGGCGCGACCGTGCGCTGGCTCGGCGCCGGAGAGGTGTCGATCGACGCCTCGACCGTCGATCGCCACGAGGTCGATCGCGCCTCGCCGAGCGGATCCGGGCCTCGTTCCTGCTCGCGGGGCCGCTGCTGGCCCGCTTCGGCCGCGCGCACATGCCGCCGCCCGGCGGCGACGTGATCGGCCGCCGCCGGCTCGATCCGCACCTCGACGCGTTCCGCGCGCTCGGCGCGACCGTCAAGCACGGGCTCGACATCGAGCTCGAGGCGCCGGCTGCCGGACTGAGGACCTGCGACTTCCTGATGGACGAGCCGTCGGTGATGGCGACCGAGAACGCGCTGATGGCCGCCGCGCTGACGTCGGGCCCGACCGTCATCCGCAACGCCGCGTCCGAGCCGCACGTCCAGGACCTCGCGCGGATGCTCGTCGCGATGGGCGCCCAGATCGACGGGATCGGCTCCAACGTGATGACCGTCCACGGCACCACGAGCCTGCGCGGCTGCACCCACACGATCGCGCCGGATCACATCGAGATCGGCTCGTTCATGGCGCTCGCCGGCGTCACCGGCGGCGAGCTGATCGTCAAGGACACCGTCCCGCAGGACCTGCGGATGATCCGGCTCGTGTTCGAGCGGCTCGGCCTGCGCACCGAGCAGCGCGGCAACGACGTGATCGTCCCCGGCAACCAGGAGCTCGTGATCCGCAACGACGCCGGCGACTACATGCCGAAGGTCGAGGACGGCCCGTGGCCGGCGTTCCCCGCCGACCTGACGAGCATCGCGCTCGCGCTCGCGACCCAGGCCGCCGGCTCGGTGATCATCCACGAGAAGATGTTCGAGAACCGGCTGTTCTTCACCGACAAGCTGCAGCTGATGGGTGCGGCGATCACGATCTGCGATCCGCACCGCGCGATCGTCGTCGGGCCGCGGCCGCTGCACGCGGCGCGGGTCGAGTCGCCGGACATCCGCGCCGGGATGGCGATGCTGATCGCGGCGCTGTGCGCCGACGGCGTCACTGAGATCGGCAACATCCGCCAGATCGACCGCGGCTACGAGCGGATCGACGAGCGGCTGCGGGAGCTCGGCGCGCGGATCGAGCGCGTCGACGACGTGCCCGCGCACGTCTAGGACGAGCGCTCCGCGGGCAGACACGGCCGGGTCACATCACGCCCCGGCACCCGCCCGTACCATCACCGGCGCGATGATTCACCGGATTCCCAGCGGCACTCGCGACGTTCTGCCGGACGAGATGCGCGAGCTGCGGGCGATGACCGAGCGGCTGCAGACCGTGTTCGAGCAGGCCGGCTACGGCGAGGTGTACACGCCGGCGCTCGAGTACGAGACGACGTTCGAGCGCGCGGAGGCGTACGCGACCGCGGCCGGCGTACCGGATGTTCGACGAGGACGGCAACGTGCTCGTGCTGCGCCCCGACATGACCGTGCCGATCGCTCGGCTCGTCGCGACCCGCTACACGCACGCCGAGCCGCCGCTGCGGTTCTGCTACTTCGCGCACGCCTACCGGGGCGTGCGTCCCCAGCGCGGGCAGTCCCGCGAGTTGCTCCAGGCGGGGATCGAGCTGATCGGCGCTCCGGGCTCGGAGGGGACCGCCGAGGCGCTCACCGTGCTGTGCACGGCGCTCGACGCGGCGGGGCTGAAGACCTATCGGGTCGGGCTCGGCGACGCGTCGCTGTACCCGGCGCTGCTCGAGGCGGTCGGGGTCGAGGCCGAGCAGCGCGAGCGGATCCTCGAGGAGCTCGTCAGCGGCGACTTCGTCGGGGTCGAGCGCGAGCTGGGCGGACTCGAGTTGAGCGACGCCGACCTGACGCTGCTGCTCCGCGTCCCGCAGATGCGCGGCGGCCCCGAGCTGCTCGAAGAGTCTGAGCGGACCGCTGCAGGCCGCCGGGACCGGCATGCAGGAGGTGCTCGCGCTGCTCGCGCCGCCCGTCGCCGAGCGGATCATCTTCGACTTCGGGCTCGTTCGGAGCCTCGGCTACTACACGGGCGCGGTGTTCCAGGTGTACGACCCCGCGTACGGCGTCCCGATCGGCAGCGGCGGACGCTACGACGAGCTGCTCGGCCGCTTCGGCCGACCGCTGCCCGCGGTCGGATTCGCGCTCAACGTCGAGCGCGTGCACATCGCGCTGACCGGTGAGGAGCGGATCGGATCGTGAGTGGCGAGCTGCGGATCGCGGTCCCGCGCGGCGCGCTGTTCACCGACACGCTCGACCTGCTCGACCGGCTCGGGATCGACACCCGCGAGGTCCGCGAGAACGATCGCAAGCTGCTGTTCGAGGATGCCGGGATCGTCACGATGCGTCCCTCCGACGTCCCCACGTACGTCGAGGCCGGCGCGGCCGACATCGGCATCACCGGCAAGGACGTGCTGATGGAGCAGTCCGAGCGCGAGGTCTACGAACTCGTCGATCTCGGCTACGGCTCGTGTCAGATGGTGCTCGCGAGCGTCGCCGGCGAGGATCGCGCGGCCGAGGCCCTCCGGCGGCTCGGGGTGATGCGGATCGCGACGAAGTACCCGAAGATCGCCGCCCGGTACTTCCTGGAGACGGGTCGGCAGGCGGAGATCGTCGAGGTCAAGGGCTCGGTCGAGCTGGCGCCGCTCACGGGCCTCGTCGAGGCGATCGTCGACCTGACGGCGACCGGCACGACGCTGCGCGAGAACGGGCTCGTCATCCGCGAGGAGATCGCCGAGTGCACGGCGCGGCTGATCGCCAACCCGGTCGCCCACAAGCTGAAGGCGTCCGCGATCGACGGCCTGCTGGAGCGGCTCGATGCGGTGTGAGCGGCTGCGCCTGGCCGGCGACGCCGGTGCGATGGCGCAGCGGCTCCGCGATCTCGTCCCGGCTCCGGCGTCGGTTCAGGACGCGGTCGCCGAGATCATCGCCCAGGTCCGGATGGGCGGCGACGAGGCGGTCCACGACTACAGCCGCCGGTTCGACACCGGTGGCGCTGACCCGGGGCCGCTCGTCGTGCCCGAGGACGAGCTGGCCCAAGCGGCCGCGCAGCTCGACCCCGCCGTGCGGGCCGGACTCGAGCTCGCAATCGAGAACGTCGGGCAGGTGGCCGCCGCGGCCGTGTCCCGCGACGCGGAGCGCACCGTCGAGCTCGGAAGCCACACCGTGACACTCCGGAGCGCGCCGGTGGCCCGCGCGGCGGTCTACGTGCCCGGCGGCCGGGCGCCGTACCCGAGCACGGTCGTGATGGGCGTCGTGACCGCGCGCGCGGCCGGAGTCGGCGACGTCGTGGTGTGCGCGCCGCCCGGCGAGACGGGCGAGATCGATCCGACGTCCTCGGCGCCTGCGGCATCGCGGGGGCGTCTCACGTGTATCGCATGGGCGGAGCGCAGGCGATCGCGGCACTCGCGTACGGGACCGAGTCCGTCGCCGCCGTCGACGTGATCGTCGGGCCCGGAAACCTGTACGTCCAGGAGGCCAAGCGCCAGGTCTCCGGTCAGGTCGGGATCGACGGCTTCGCCGGGCCCAGCGACCTGCTGCTGATCGCCGATCACGCCGCGGCCGACAACCTCGAGCCGCTGGCGCTCGATCTGCTCGCGCAGGCCGAGCACGGCCCGGGAACGCTCGTGCTCGGGATCTCGGATGACGCGGGGCTGCTCGACGCGCTCCAGCCGCGGCTGAGCGCGAACCCGGACACGGGCGCCGTCGCGGCGCTCATCGACGTCCCGGACATGACGGCCGCTCGCGACCTCGCCCAGGCGTTCGCGCCGGAGCACATCGAGCTCGTCGGCGCCGGTGCCGAGGCGCTCGCGCCGGAGATCACCCACGCCGGCTGTGTGTTCGTCGGGATGAATGCGGCGACCGCGTTCGGCGACTACATCGCCGGTTCCAACCACGTCCTGCCGACGAACGGTGCCGCCCGGTTCGCGTCGGCGCTCTCGCCGGCCCAGTTCCGTCGCAGCTTCACCGAGGTGCGGATCGACAGCGGCGATGCGCTCGCCCGCGCCGCGGCGCCGATCGCCCGCGCGGAGGGCTTCGAGTTCCACGCGCAGTCGATGGAAGCACGCATCCGCGACAATCAGACGGATGGCCCGCACGGCTGAGATCGACCGCACGACCGGCGAGACCGACGTCCGCGTCAGCCTGACGCTCGACGGCACCGGCGCGGGCGAGCGTGCCACGGGGGTCGGGTTTCTCGACCACATGCTCGACCTGCTCGCGCGCCACGGCCGGCTCGACCTAACCGTCTCCGCCACGGGCGACCTCCAGACCGGTGCGCACCACACCGTCGAGGACGTCGGCATCTGCATCGGTCAGGCGCTCGATCAGGCGCTCGGCGACCGGGTCGGCATCGTCCGCTACGGACAGTCGACGGTGCCGATGGACGAGGCGCGTGCGTCGGGCGCGATCGACATCTCGGGTCGTGGTCTGTTCGCGTTCAGCGCGCCGCTGCCGCCCGGCGCGATCGGCAACTTCGACCACGAGCTCGCCGAGGAGTTCTTCCGGGCGCTCGCCGCGAACGCAAAGCTGACGCTGCACCTCACCGTCGAGGCGGGGACGAACGCCCACCACATGATCGAGGCGACGTTCAAGTCATTCGCGCGGGCGCTGCGGATGGCCGTCGCGCTCGACCCGACGGAGACCGGCGTGCCGAGCACGAAGGGGACGCTCGTGTGAGCCGGGGCACAGCGATCGCGATCGTCGACTACGGGATGGGCAACCGGCGCTCGGTCCAGAAGGCGTTCGAGCACGTCGGCGCGCGCGCCGCGATCACCCGCGATCACGACGAGCTCCGCGAGGCCGACGCGCTGGTGGTCCCCGGCGTCGGCGCGTTCCCGCTGGCGATGGCGAACCTCAAGGACCTCGGGCTTGACGCGGTGATCCGCGATCGCGCCGCGGAGGGAACGCCGATCCTCGGGATCTGCCTCGGCATGCAGCTGCTGTTCGACCGTTCGCACGAGCTCGAAGCGACCGACGGGCTCGGGTTGATCGGAGGCGAGGTCACTCCGATCGTGACCGGCGGCCTGCGGATCCCGCACATCGGCTGGAACGAGGTGCGCTTCGAGCATCCCTCGCCGCTCACGCGCGGACTCCCCGCGACGGGTGTGCCTTCTACCACGTCCATTCGCTCGCGGTGCGCCCGACCCGGGCCGACGATGTGATCGGCAGCACCGAGTACGGCGAGCGGTTCGCGACGATCGTCGCGCACGGGTCGATCTTCGGCGTCCAGTTTCACCCGGAGAAGTCCTCGCGCCACGGCCTCGAGATGCTCGGCAACTTCGCGCAGCTTGCGGCGGCGCAGAGTGCACCGAGCGCATCCTCGGCGGCGCAACGATGATCCTGCTGCCGGCGATCGACATCCTCGATGGCAAGGCGGTGCGGCTCGCGCAGGGTGACTTCGACGCGAAGACGGTGTACGACGCCGATCCGCTCGACGCCGCCCGCCGATGGGTCGCGGACGGCGCCCGGAGGCTGCATGTCGTCGACCTCGACGGTGCCCGCACCGGGACGCCGGCGAACCTTGAGCACGTCCGCCGGATCGCCCAGACCGTCGACGTTCCGATTCAGGTCGGCGGCGGCCTGCGCTCGATCGACGCGGTTCGGGGCGCAGTTGCCGCCGGTGCCGCGCGGGTCGTGCTCGGCACCGCCGCGTTCGCCGACCTCGATTTCCTCGACGAGGCGGTCGCCATGTACGGCGAACGGGTCGTCGTCTCCGTCGATGCCCGGGCGGGCAAGCTCGCCACCGAAGGATGGACGGAGCAGACCGAGATCCCCGTGGACTCCGTCGTCCAGCGGATGGGGGACCGGGGTGTCCGACGGTTCGTCTTTTCCAGCATCGACCAGGACGGCACGATGAGCGGCCCGGACCTCGACGGGCTTCACACCGTCGCGCAGGCAGTCCGCGGCAGCTTCATCTACTCGGGCGGGATCTCCTCGCTCGATGACCTGCGGTCCGTCAAGGCGCTGCGCCAGGTCAACCTGAGCGGCGTGATCGTCGGCAAGGCGCTGTACGAGCAGCAGTTCACGATCGCGGAGGCCCACGCCGTTCTCGATGGCGACGGAAAGCCACGGTGATGCACTACAAGCGCGTGATCCCGTGCCTCGACGTCGATCGTGGCCGGGTCGTCAAGGGCATCGGGTTCGTCGATCTCAAGGACGCCGGCGATCCGGTCGAGCTGGCGGCTCGCTACGACGCGGCGGGTGCCGACGAGCTCGTGTTCCTCGACATCACCGCGACCTCCGACAAGCGCGACACGGTCGTCGAGCTCGCGCGGCGGACCGCCGACGACGTGTTCATCCCGTTCACGATCGGCGGCGGGATCCGGTCGGTCGCCGACGCCCAGGCGGTGCTCGACGCCGGGTCGGACAAGATCTCGGTCAACTCGGCGGCGCTCGCGCGGCCTGAGCTGATCGATGAGCTCGCGAGAACGTTCGGCGCGCAGTGCGTTGTGCTCGCGATCGACGCCAAGTCCCGGAACGGCTCCGGGTGGGAGGCCTACCTGGCCGGCGGCCGCACCCCAACCGGGCGCGAGGCCGTCGCCTGGGCCCGTGAGGGCGTCGAGCGCGGGGCGGGGGAGATCCTGCTCACGAGTATGGACCGCGACGGCACGAACGACGGGTACGACCTCGCGCTGACCAGCGCGGTCGCCGATGCGGTCGGCGTGCCGGTGATCGCCTCCGGTGGGGCGGGGGAGCCCGAGCATCTGATCACGGCGCTGCAGGCGGGCGCCGATGCCGTCCTCTGCGCGTCGATCTTCCACTACGGCCACCACAGCGTGCCGGAGGTCAAGGCGCACCTGGCCCGGGCCGGCGTCGCGATCAGGCCGGTCGCCTGACGATGAGCTTTCCGGCGCTGGAGCACCCGATCGTCGGCGCGCCTCTCGCCGGTGGCCCGTCGACGCCGGAGCTCGCCGCGGCCGTGTCGGGCGCCGGGGGCCTCGGGTTCCTGGCAGCCGGATACCTGAGCGCAGACACCGTCGCCGAGCAGATCGCGCGCGTGCGGGAGCTCACCGACGCGCCGTACGGCCTCAACATCTTCTGCGTCGAGGAAGGGGCCGTCGACACCGCAGCGCTCACGAGCTACGCCGACCGGATGGCGGACCACGCGCGGGCGCACGGAGCCGAACCCGGCAGCCCGAGGTTCGAGGACGACGGGTTCGCGGCCAAGGTCGAGCTTGCGGTCCGCGAGCGCCCTGACGTCGTCTCGTTCACGTTCGGATGCCCAACGGCCGATCTCATCACCCGGCTGCGGAATGCCGGTGTCGACGTGTGGGTGACGGTGACGGACGTCGCCGAGGCGGTCATTGCCGATGTGCGCGGCGCCGATGCGCTCGTCGTCCAGGGCGACGAGGCCGGCGGTCACCGCGGTTCATTCCACGACGTGGCCGGTGTCGGCGAGCTCGGTCTGCTGCCACTGCTGCGGCTCACGGCGCGCGCGACGGAGCGTCCGCTCGTCGCCGCCGGCGGGATCGCCGACGGGGCCGGTGTCGCGGCCGTGCTCGCGGGTGGCGCCGTCGCCGCCCAGGTCGGCACAGCCTTCATGCGCTGCCCGGAGGCGGGGACGAGCGCGCCCCACCGGGCGGCGCTCAGCCGCCCGGGGGCGACCCGGATCACCCGAGCGTTCACCGGACGCCGGGCACGCGGGATCGTCAACGACTTCATGGAGGAGCACGATGCCGAGGCACCCTCGGCGTACCCGCACGTCCATCACCTGACCGCGCCGCTGCGGGCGGTGGCACGCGCGTCGGGCAACGCAGACGGGTTCAATCTGTGGGCCGGTGAGGCATATCCGCTCGCCCACGACGAACCGGCCGGCGAAGTCGTTCGGCGGCTCGGGGCAGACGCGAGAGCCGCCCTGACCGTGGCGCAGGAACGGTGGGTGCCGCCGAACACGGCCGGGGCCTAGCGGGAGCTCGACGGATCAACCCACGCCGGGGCGCAGGCCGCCGTCGACCGCAGGATTCCCGGCCGATTCGGCAAACGATGCAGTTCTTTTTGGTGTCCGGCTGCTGAAGCCGCGGTTAGGCGGCTTCTTCCACGTAACCCGCGGCAGCGCACGTATCGCAGTACGCCGCAGGCGGGACACGGGGCTCGTAGCAGCCGGGACGGCAGCAGGTGGACGACCGCTTGGGCCGGCCACGACCGATGCGGGCCGCCGCGGCGTCTTTGAGCTCCTCGCGCATGCGATCGAGCTCCGCCGCGTGATCCGCGCAGAACCGACGACCCTTGAGGGCCGGCTGCTGACAGTGACTTCCGCTACGACAACGCATAGACGAGTCATCGTATCAAATCCGGCCGAACATTTGTTCCACCGGGGAAGAAATCGCGGCTACTTGCGAGTAGCTGTGCGGTGCCTCTTGCCGTGCGACGCCGCGCGGTGTTTTGCGCGCGGCAGCAGCTGATAGAGCTGAGTGTATCCAGCCAGGTAGATCGCGCCGAAGTCGCTGATCACCGGGTTGAACGCGCCGTCGGGGAACGAGAACACCTGGTGGCCGGTGCGGACGTCGAGCCCGGCACTCGTCTTCGTGCCGAGGTCAGAGAAGTACACGACGTTGCCGACGATCGTCGCCGAGCCGGAGATCTTGCCGCCGGCGTTGTGGGTCCAGCGGATCGCGCCGGAGCGCGCGTCGAACGCATAGAAGTTGCCGTCGTAGGAGCCGAGGTAGACGGTTGGACCGAGCCCCGGCGTGTTCTCGACGGCGGGCGAGGCATATACGTACGCGCCGGTCCCCGTCGCCCACGCGAGCTGCCCCGTCCTCGCGGCAAACGAGTACACCCGGCCATCCGTGTTGCCCATGTAGACGCGGCCGAACGCGACGGCGGGCGAGGAGTAGAACTCGCCTGACCCGAAGCCGAACTTGGCGCCGTTCGTGCTGACTGCCCAGACCTGGTGGCCGGTGCGGGCGCTGAGCGCGTATGCGCGCCCGGCGTAGTCGCCGAAGTACAGGGTCCCGTTGGAGTACGACAGACCGCCCTTGACCGCGCCGGAGGCGTGATACGTCCAGATCGTGTGGCCATTGCGTGCATTGAGCGCGCGCACCGTGCCGCTCTGGTCGCCGAAGTAGATCGTCCGGCCGTACACGATCGGCGAGGACTCCGTGCCGGGTGGGATCTTGATCGACCACACGACGTGTCCGTTGCGCATCGAGAGAGCAACGAAGCGGCCGTTGCCCGGGTGCTGGCCGGCGTCCGGATTGGTCGAGAGCAGCGGGAAGAACACGAGGTGCTCACGCGCCCCGACACCGGGAGACGCGGCAGCGAGCGTGCCGATCTTCTTCTCCCACAGTTTGTGCCCGGTGCGTTTGTTGAGCGCCTTCGCGGAGCCGTTGTCGTCCTCGAAGAAGAGGGTGTCGTGGTAGATGACCGGTGGGAACTCGAGCAGCGCGTAGTCCTGGTAGCGCCAACCGACGCGGAACGGCGGTTTGGGCACGTGCGGCCCGTCGAAGACACGTGTTCGGGCGGCGTCGAACCCATACCGCGGCCACAGGAACGTGTTGACCCGCTTGCGCTTTTTCGCAGCGGTCGTCGTCGTCGACGACGACGTGGTCGACGTCGTGAACGAGAGGTTGGGGTGCGAAACGTTGCCGGGCTTGTGGAGCAGAACGAATGCGACGGCGCCACCCGCGAGCACGAGCAGAACGACGCCGACGATCAGCACCCACCGCAGCCACCGCCGCGCACCGGGGCCTGTGCCGGTACTCATAACCGGCGCCGATGCTAGCTAGTGCGCCGAGTGAGTCCGGCGGGCGACCCCGGGTCGGCGGGCCTGATGGTCGCTATGGCGGCCATAAGTCCCAGCGACCGACGGTTGCTCGCGGCCGACCGCCTGCCGGCGCGCGAAGATGCGCGGATGGAGATCCCGTCGCCCGAGGAGCTGCTGACCCGGATCCGCGCGCTGCCGGGGGCGGCGTCGCTGCTTGAGCGGCTGGACCCGGGCGGTCCGCCCGTGCACCTCGTCGGCGGCGCCGTCCGCGACCTGCTGCTGCGGCGCACGCCGCCGGAGCTCGACCTCGTCGTCGAGGGGGAGGTCGCGCCGGTGGCCGCCCGGCTCGGCAACGAGATCCGGTCGCATGATCGCTTCGGGACGGCGACGGTGACGGTCGATGGGCGGACGTTCGACCTGGCGCGAGCCCGGCGGGAGACGTACGGCCGGCCGGGAGCGTTGCCGGACGTCGAGCCGGCGCCGCTGAGCGAGGACCTCACACGCCGGGACTTCACCGTCAACACCGGCGCGGTCGCGCTGACCGGCCCGGCGCCAGGCACGTTCGTGTCCGACCCGCGTCTGCCGGCGGACCTCGAGACGCGCGTTCTGCGCGTGCTCCACGACGCGAGCTTCGTCGATGACCCGACGCGGCTCCTGCGCCTTGCCCGCTACGCCGGGCGTCTCGGCTTCACCGTCGAACCGCAGACGCGCGCGCTCGTCGACGCGGCCGTCGCGACGAGCGCCCTGAGCACCGTCACGGGTCCCCGCATCGGCACCGAGCTGCGTCTGCTCTCCCGGGAGCCGGATCCGCTCGCCGCACTCGCCGCACTCGCCGCGCTCCACGAGCTCGGGCTCGACACGCCGCTCGGACTCGACGGAGGCGCACCGACGATCGAGCGCGCCCGCCGCGCACTCGCGTTGCTGCCGCCGGACGAGCGCAGCGACCGGCTCGTGCTGGCCGCGGCGCTCGGCGGCCGGGCGG
This sequence comes from uncultured Solirubrobacterales bacterium, assembly GCA_963813265.1. Lineage (GTDB taxonomy): Bacteria > Actinomycetota > Thermoleophilia > Solirubrobacterales > Solirubrobacteraceae > Palsa-465. The sequence continues at coordinate 182,600 of CAWEYQ010000022.1, forward strand.
CGACCGACGCCCCCGGGGCGCTCCGGTCCCGCCTCGACGGCTGGGGCTTCGAGGCCGCCGACCGAGAGGCGATCCTGGCGGCGGCAAGCCGATCAGGAGAGGTGGCGAGCGCGCTGGAGGCGGCCGCGAGCCCGTCCGAGATCGCCGTGGCGGCCCGCCACGCGCCGGCGGAGCTCGTCGCCCTCGCCGGCGCCGTCGGACCCGAGCCGGCGGCGACCGAATGGCTTCAGCGGCTGCGGCACGTGCGGTTGCAGATCACCGGCGATGATCTGCTCGCCGCGGGTATCCCGGCGGGTGAGGCCGTCGGTCGAGGGCTGCGCGCGGCGCTGCGCGACAAGCTCGATGCGCGCGTCGCGGGCCGTGAGGAGGAGCTCCGAGCAGCCGTGCGCGCGGCCGGGCCGAGCCAGTAGCCTCACCCGGTGATGGGGTCCTCGCTCAACGCATTGCGCTGGGACGGTCAGCCCGGCCACTATGAGGTCTACTACCTGACGGTGACCGAGCCCGAGTCCGGGGTCGGCGTGTGGATCCGCTACACGATGGTCGCGCCGCTGCCGACGAGCAGCGAGCCTGCCAGCGCCTCGCTGTGGGTCCTGGCGATGGACCCACGGCCGGGACGGACTCCGACGTTTGGGCGCAAGCTGACGGTGCCCGTCGAGGGATTGCGAAGCACCGCGGACCCGTTCGAGCTGACGATCGATTCCGCGCGTCTGCACGACGGCGGCATGTCCGGGGCGTTTGAGGACGTCGCTTGGGACCTGAGCTGGGCGCCCACGGATCGCGGCTACGAGCACGTCCATCCGGCACTCCAGCGGCTCGGCGTGGCGAAGACCGTGCTCGTGCTGCCGCATGCCGATGTGGCCGTCGACGGCACGATCACACTCGGCGACGAGCGCCTCGAGCTGCACGGCGCGCGCGGCGGACAGGCGCACCTGTGGGGCTCAAAGCATGCGAGCTCGTGGGCCTGGGTCCACTGCAACGACTTCGTCGATGCGGACGGAACGCCCGCCCCGGGGGCGTTCGTCGACGGCGTGTCGGTCTACGTCCCCCGATTCGGGCGCGAGATGGGGCCGAACACCCCGATCGTGGCGCGCGTCGGCGGCCGGGACTTCACGTCCACGGCCCCGCTGCGCGTTCTCGCCAACGACAGCACGTTCGCGCTCACGGGATGGCGCTTTGAGGCGGTCGACGGGGACCGCAGGCTGATCGGGGAGGTCGACGCCGACCGCGATCAGCTCGCCGGGGTCACGTACCACGACCCGGATGGTGAGCTGGCCTACTGTTACAACAGCGAGACGGCGTCGATGCGCCTGCATGTGTTCGAGCGCGCGCATCAGGTCGGGGGCTGGGCACACGTCACGACGCTGCACGCGGCCGGCCGGGCCCACTTTGAGTACGCCCAGCGAACGCCGCTCGCCGACCTCGAGTTGCTGACCACGTGAGCACGACGAGTCTCAGCGCCGACCACATCGCCGTCGAGCTGGCCGGCGCGACCGCGCTGTTCACGACTCGCCGTGGCGGCGTCTCGACGGGGCCCTACGAGAGCCTCAATCTCGGCCGGTTCACCGACGACGTGCCGGAGGCGGTCCAGAGCAACCGGGCGCTCATCCAGGATGCGCTCGGGATCCGGTTCGCCTACGGCCGTCAGGTGCACGGCCGGAGCGTGCTCACCCACACCGAGCCGCCCCCGCCCGACGGGTACGTGGCGCCCGACGCCGACGGGCAGGCGACGAACCTCCGCGGCGTCGCGCCGATGGTGCTCACCGCCGACTGCGTGCCGATCGCGCTCGCCGGTGACGGCGCGGTGGCCATGCTCCACGCCGGCTGGCGCGGACTCGCGGCCAACATCGTCGCGGAGGGTGTCGCCGCGCTGCGGGACCTCGGCGCCGACGGACCGCTCGGCGCGGCGATCGGTCCCGGTGCGGGGCCGTGCTGCTACGAGGTGAGCGACGACGTCCGCGACGCGTTCAGCGCGTACGGACCCGAGATCCGCCACGGGCGCAACCTCGACCTCAAAGCGGTCGCGCGCCGGCAGCTTGCCGCGGCCGGGGTCGAGGACGTGATCGACGTCGGCCTGTGCACGATCTGCTCGGATCCGACGATGTTCTTCTCGCACCGACGCGACCACGGCATCACCGGCCGCCAGGCGGGGATCGCGTGGTTGAGCTGATCCACGGCCTCGCGGCCGAGCGGGTGCGAGCGAACCTCGCCGACGCCCGGGAGCGGATCGCGCAGACCGGTCGTGACCCGGCCACGGTCGAGATCCTCGCGGCGGTCAAGTACGTGCCGGTCGAGGAGCTCGGGGCGCTCGCGGACGGCGGGGTGACGCTCGCGGGGGAGAACCGGGCGCAGGACCTCGTGGCGAAGGCGGAGGCCTACCCCGGGCGGTTCACCTGGGACTTCATCGGCCATCTGCAGAGCCGCAAGGTCCGCCAGGTGCTGCCCCACGTGCGCTACATCCATTCCGTCGCCAGCGATTCGGTGCTCGCGCAGTTGGAACGCCATGCTCGGCCGGAGACGGAGGTGCTGGTCGAGGTCAACGTCTCCGGGGAGCCGGACAAGAGCGGGATCGCGCCCGATCAGCTCGAGGCCTTCCTCAGCCGGTGCCCGGTCGCCGTCGTCGGGCTGATGACGATGCCGCCACTCGCCGGAGACCCGGCGGACAGCCGCCCGTACTTCGCCGCTCTTCGGGAGCTCGCGGCCCGGTTCGAACTGCGCCATCTGTCGATGGGAACGAGCCAGGATTTCGTCGTCGCCGCGGAGGAGGGGGCGACGATTGTGCGGCTTGGCACAACCCTTTACGGTTGATTTCGGTTTTCACCGGTATGCGGCCGCCTCCCAGCGCGTCATAATCACGGCAGGGAATCTGCGCTGATGCGCGAAACCCACCCACGATCATGGCCTTTCGCGATACATGGCACCGCACCCTCGTCTATTTCGGCCTTGCCGAGGACGAGACCTACGACGACGAGGTCGAGCCCTATCAGGAGCCCGAGGTCGAGCCGCAGGAGACCTACCGCGAGCGGGCGCCGGTCCGTCGGCTGAGCACGCGACGCCGCCGGGACGAGATCGACGACATCTTCGCCGACGATGTCGGCAGCGAGCGGCGGACGAGCACGCTGCGTCCGGTCGAGAGCGCCCGCGGCAACGGACGCAGCAGCAGCGGTGACGTCCGCGTTCACTTCGTCGCCCCCAAGAGCTTCAACGATGTGCAGGACGTGGCGGACAAGTTCAAGGACACGATTCCGGTGATCCTCAATCTCCAGGGGACGGACACCGATCTGTCGAAGCGGCTGATCGACTTCTCAAGCGGGCTCACCTACGCGCTTGACGGGGGCATGCAGCGGATCGCCGACAAGGTCTTCCTGCTGACTCCGCGCAACGTCGAGGTCTCCGCGGAAGAGCGCGCCCGGCTCGTCGAGAAGGGCTTCTTCAACCAGTCCTGACCCGGGGCGCCCAGGATCGGCGATCGCCCGCGCTGGCCGGAACTCGGCGCGGTCCGAGGCCGACTCGCCGGTCTGGCCGAGATTGAGCCGTCCGAGGGCTCCGCGCGTTCCCAGCGGTAACGTTCCGACCATGCACCTCGGGCTGATTGGAGCCGGGAACATGGCCCGCGCGATGGCGCGCGGGTGGGCTGAACCCGTGCTGTGCTCGGACTCGGGCTCGGGGCGAGCGCGCGCGCTCGCCGATGAGGTCGGCGGACGCGCCGCCGAATCGAACCTTCAGGTGGCCGAGGGTTCCGATGTCGTCGTGCTCTGCCACAAGCCGGCACAACTCGCGTCCGTCGCGGCCGAGATCGCGCCGAGCGCGAAGGTTGTGCTGTCGGTGCTCGGCGGCGTGAGCGTGGCCGCACTGCAGGAGGCCTACCCGGGGACACCGGTCGTGCGCACGATGCCGAACACTCCGGTCGCCGTGCGGCGCGGCGTCGTCCTCTACACGCCCGGTGACAACCGTGGACGCCGCGCTCGAGGCACAGATCGTCGGCCTGTTCGAGCGCCTGGGAACGGTCGTCCGGCTCGAGGAGCGGCACATGGCGCCCGCGACCGCCGTGATGGGTGTCGGACCGGCCTACCAGGCACTGCTCGCCGAGGCCCAGGTCGACGCAGCGGTCCGCCACGGGCTGCCTCCGGCAATCGCCGGCGCGCTCGTCGCCGACACGATGAGCGGTACGGCGTCGCTGCTCGCCGAGCGCGACTACGACACGCTCGGCGTCCGGCGCGAGGTGACCTCGCCGGGTGGGAGCACGGCGCGTGGGCTCGCCGCCCTTGAACGGGCCGGCGTGCGCGCCGCGTTCCAAGACGCGATCGACAGCGTCATCGGCTGGAGCGCGAACTGATGCTGGCGCTCGCCCTCACGCGCGTCGACATCGCGAACTACGTCTCGGCGCTGTTCACCGTCTACATCCTGCTGATCTTCGTCTACATCCTCGTCAACCTGCTGTTCTCGTTCGGGATGCGGACGCCGTACACGCGCTGGACGGACGCGATCCTGGCGTTCCTGCGAGACGTGTGTGAGCCGTATCTGCGGCTGTTCCGCCGCTTCATCCCGCAGATCGGCATGCTCGACCTCTCGCCGATGGTGGCGATCATCGTTCTGTACTTCGTGCGGACGCTCATCGTCAACGCGATCTCGGGCTGACCTCCGGGACCACGATGACCTCGATGGCGGCGCCCACGCCACATCTCCGTTTCGGTGCCTTCGTCCGCGCCGGGGTGGTGATCGCGGTCGTCCTCGGCCTCGACCAGCTCACCAAGGCGCTCGTCCGCTCGAACATCGCCGAAGGCTCAGAGCGCAGCATGTTCTTCTTCGTGAAGCTCGTCCACGTCCGCAACAAGGGGGTCGCGTTCGGCTTCTTCTCAGGCGGGGGCGCGATCGTGCTCGTGTTCACACTGCTCGCGCTCGCCCTGCTCGTCGGCTATCTGGCAGCGCGACCCGATCGGCCGTGGCTGTGGCTGCCGACCGGTCTGCTCATCGGCGGTGCCGTCGGCAACCTCATCGACCGCCTCGCCAACGGGGCGGTGACCGATTTCATCAAGCTGCCCCACTGGCCGGCGTTCAACGTCGCTGACATGTCGATCACGGTTGGCGTGTTCGCGCTGCTGTGGGTGCTCGAGGGGCCGCGTCGCCGTCCAAAATGACGCCCGCCGACGACGCAGGGAACGCGGCGGACCTCGAACTCGAGGTCGACGCCGACACGGCGGGCGTGCGGCTGGACCAGTTCCTCGCCACCGCGGCGGGGTCCCGTGCGCGCGCCCAGCAGTGGATCGAGTCCGGCCATGTCCTCGTCGACGGCACCGGACGGCCGAAGCGGTACACGGTCAGTCCCGGGGAGCGCGTCGTCGTCGCGGGTCCGCTCGGAGACGAGCGCATCGGCGCGGATGCGTCCGAGCCGGCGGTGCCGTTCACAGTGGTGTTCGAGGACGAGCACCTGTTGATCATCGACAAGCCGCCGGGACTCGTCGTCCATCCCGCCCGCGGCCATCGCACCGGCACGTTGGCGCAGGCGCTCTCCGGCCGTGGCGCCGGCGGTGAGGAGCCGTGGCGGGCCGGAATCGTCCACCGGCTCGACCGGGATACCTCGGGTTTGCTCGTCGTGGCCAAGAGCGATCAGGCGCACCGTGCGCTCAAGGCGCTGATCGTCGACCGCATGCTGCGGCGGGAGTACCTCGCGCTCGTCGCCGGGACACCGCCCGCGCGCAGCGGCACGATCGACGCCCCGATCGGGCGTGACCGCCGTGACCGGGTGGTGATGTCGATCGACTCCGAGGACCCGCGTGAGGCGCGGACGCATTTCGCGATCGACCGGCTGCTTCCGAGGACGACGCTGTTGCGGGTCACGCTGGAGACCGGCCGCACCCACCAGATCCGCGTCCACATGGCATCGATCGGTCACCCGGTCGTCGGCGATCGGACGTATGGCGGCCCGATGTGGTTCGGCCTCGAACGCCAGTTCCTCCACGCGGCGCGGCTCGCGTTCCGTCACCCGGTGACCGGAGCGGAGGTCGACGTCGCCTCGCCGCTGCCACCGGATCTCGAGGCGGCGCTCGCCCAGGCCGAGGCGGAGGCCTCTTTATCCTTGTAGCGCGCGCTCCGAAACTTGCAACATGGTGCGGTTTGCGTAAGGGTGTTCAGTAAAGGAGAGACTCGAGCAGGAGGGTGTGGATGCCGGTGTCTGGTGCCTCGACTGGGTGGGGCGTAGGCCTCGCGCTCGGAATCGTGGTCGTCATCGTGGCCGCCGCGATCGTGATCACGATCGTCGTGCTCGCCGGCCGGATCGCCGGCCAGGCGCGAACCGCGGTCGGCGGCGTGGAGACGGTCCGCGAGCAGACCACCGAGCTCAGCGGAATCGCGCGGATCAACGACTCCGGCGTGCGGATCCTGCATGCGGCGCGCGCGCTGCGGAAGGTGGCGGTCGGGAAATGACCGCGTTCGCGCTCACCAACCACGGCGTGTGGGGCATCGCGCTCGTGATCGGGCTGGTCGCCGCGCTGATCGTCGCCGGACTGCTGATCGTGCTCATCCGCTCGGTCATCGATATCGATCAGTCCGCGACGCGGCTGCTCGACGTCGCCGGGGCCGTCGCCGCCAACACCGCCAACATCCCGCAGCTCCAGGCGACCGCGCCGGTGCTCGGACAGATCGTCGAGGAGGCTGTGGTGCAGGACGGGTACATGAACGCGCTCACCGACGGGTTCGGTGGGAAATGAGCCAGACAACGCTCATCGTCCTCAGCGTCATCCTGGCGGTCGTCATCGTCGCCGTCCTGGCAGCGGCGCTCATCCGGATCCGGATGGGACTGCAGTCGGCGTCGACGAAGCTCGCGGCGCTCGCCGGCGCGCTCGAGACCGTCGAGTCCGAGCACCTGCGCCCGCTCGAACCCGCGGTCACGGCGATCAACGCTCAGTTCGACACGATCCTCGGCGCGATGCCCGGGATCGCGTCGAAGGCGGCGATCGTCGCCGAGAGGAGGCCGCGATGACCCTCGAGTGGATCGGCGCCATCGTCCTGCTCATCGTCGTGCTCCCGGTCGTGATCTATCTGCTGCACGGCGTGCTGACGGCGGCGAACGGGATCGTCCCGAGCGTCGAGAAGATCGCGGCGGCGGCGCGAGCGGGATCCCAGGACCTGGACGCGGCGCCGCTGCTGCTGCGCACGCAGGAGCAGGTCAAGCAAACGGTCGAGGTCGTCGCCGGCTACGGCGGCTCACTCGACGTGATCGTCGACGACGCATAACACGGAGGGTTAGCGATGCCAGCAGCAGGAGTTGTGATGATCATCGCGGTCGTCCTCATCATCGCCGCGATCGTGGTCTATCTGCTCGCGACGATCGTCGCGTTGCGGAAGATCAACCGTGGGCTTGACGATGCGATCGCCGCCGTCGTCGAGATCATCGAGAAATCGAAGCCCGTCAACGCGATCGTGACCGACATCAACGCGAATCTCGATGCCGGGGTCGATCTGCTTGAGGGACTGCTCGTCAAGAAGGCCGGACTGCAGGATGCCGTCGGACTGATCGACGGGCTGTATCCCGGCGCGGGCACGGATGGGCTGCGGAACTTCCCGGACTCGAAGACGATCACCGCGCCCCGTATCTCCGAGGTCTATACGAAGGGGACCCTGACGCTCGCCCGGCTCGGCCGGGAGGCGCCGATCGCGGCGGCGAGCCCGAACGGTCCGGCGCTGCGGAACGTGACCGGTGGGAGCCTCGCCGCGCGTCTGCTCTATCCGGACGGTCGGCAGTCACGGCCGCCGGCGATGCCGCGCTCGCCGGTGATCGGAACCGATGCACCGGAGCAGTACGAGCCGGCGCTCACGCCCGGCGTCCGGCCGAACGGAACGAACGGAGGGAACCGCTGATGCAGACCCCGGCACCGTGTGACTACGAGCGCGCGACGAGCCTCGACGGCGCGATCGCGTCGCTGCAGCGGGTCGGCGCCGGCGCGCGGATCATCGCCGGCGGGCACAGCCTGATTCCGATGATGAAGCTTCGGCTCGCGACGCCCGAGCACCTGATCGACATCAACGATCTCGACGAGCTGTCCTACGTCCGCCGCGAGGGCGAAGAGGTGCGGATCGGTGCCCTCACCCGGCACGCCGAGCTGCTCGATTCCGAACTGCTCGCGGAGCTGTTTCCGCTGTTCGCCGACGCGGAGAACGTGATCGCGGATCCGGTGGTGCGCAATCGCGGCACGATCGGCGGGTCGCTGTGCCAGGCCGACCCGGCCGAGGACCTGAGCGCGGTCTGCTCGGCGCTGAAGGCGAGCGTCGTCATCCGGGGCGCCGACGGTGAACGGGTCGTCCCGATGTCGAAATTCCACGTCGGGCCGTACGTGACCGCGGTCGGGGATGCCGAGATCCTCACCGAGGTCCGGATCGGCGTGCTTCCCGGCGCCGGGAGTGCCCACGAAAAGGTCGAGCGCCGCGCGGGCGACTTCGCGATCGCCGCTGCGTCGGCGGCCGTGTGGATCGACGGCGGCACGATCACCGACGCGGGGATCGCACTTGCCGCCGCGGGCCCGTCAACGATCGAGGTCACGCGCGCCGAGGCGGCGCTGCGCGGTCAGGCACCGTCGGAGGAGCTGTTTGACCAGGCGGCCGCGATCGCATCGGAGGACAGCATGCCGATGGCCGACGGTCGCGGACCGGTCGACTACAAGCGCCACCTCGCGGGCGTGCTCACCAAACGCGCCCTGCGCCGGGCCACCGCTCGCGCGCTTCATCAGGAGGCTTGAGCATGGAACTGACGATCACGATCAACGGGCAGCCGGTCACGCGCGACGTCGAGCCGCGCCAGCTGCTCGTCCACTTCATCCGCGATACGCCGGGGCTGACCGGCACCCACTGGGGCTGCGACACGTCGAACTGCGGCGCCTGCGTCGTACTGATGGACGGCAAGCCGCTGAAGTCATGCACGGCGCTCGCCGCGATGTGCGTGGGCCACGAGATCAGTACGGTCGAGTCGCTCGAGCACGACGGACGCCTCGATCCGATCCAGGAGGGATTCCATGAGAAGCACGCGCTCCAGTGCGGGTTCTGCACGCCGGGCATGCTGATGACGACCCGCGCCTTGCTCAACGAGAGGGCGGGCGGGCCTCCTCCCTCGGACGAGGAGATCCGGGTCGCGATCTCCGGGTCGCTGTGCCGGTGCACGGGGTACAAGAACATCGTCGCCGCGGTCCGCTGGGCCGCGGAGCACGAGACCGCGAACCGGCAGGAGGTGTGAGCCATGGCCGTCACCGAACATCCCTCCACTGAGCGGCCGATCGGCTTCGGCAGGTTGAAGCGCAAGGAGGATGCGCGCTTCATCCGCGGCCAGGGCACCTACCTTGACGACATCCGCCTTCCCGGGATGTTGCATGGCGCGGTCCTGCGCAGCCCGTACGCGCACGCCGAGATCGTCTCGATCGACACCTCGGAGGCGCTCGCTCTTGAGGGCGTCGCGGCCGTCATCACCGCCAAGGATCTCGAGACGCTCGGGCTCGCGTGGATGCCGACGATCTCCTACGACACGCAGGCCGTGCTCGCGGGCGACAAGGTGCGCTTCCAGGGCCAGGAGGTCGCGTTCGTGATCGCGACCGACGAGTACATCGCGCGGGATGCGCTCGCGCTGATCGACGTCGAGTACGAGCCGCTGCCGGCCGTCGTCAATGCCCGCACGGCGCTCGACCCCGACGCGCCGCTGATCCGTGACGACAAGGACGGACAGACCGACAACCTCGCGAGCCCGCTGTGGGAGGCCGGGGACGAGGAGGCGACCGATCGCGCGTTCGCGGAGGCCGACACCGTCGTCGAGCGGGACATCATCTACCCGCGCTGTCACCCCGCGCCGCTCGAGACGTGCGGGATGATCGCCGACTTCAACCCGAAGACCGGTCAGCTCGACATCTACAACGGCAACCAGGCGCCGCACGCGCACCGCACCGTGTACGCGCACGTGGCCGGTCTCGCCGAGCACATGATCGGATCCGCTGCAACGACATCGGCGGCGGCTTCGGCAACAAGGTCCCCGTCTACCCGGGCTACGTGTGCGCGATCGCCGGCTCGATCGTCGCCGGCGTGCCGGTGAAGTGGATCGAGGACCGCTCCGAGAATCTGATGTCGACCGGGTTCGCCCGCGACTACATCATGAAGGCGCAGATGTGCGCCAAGGATGGGCGCATCACCGGCCTGCGGGTCGACGTGATCGCCGACCACGGCGCGTTTGACTCGACCGCCCAGCCGACGAAGTTCCCGGCCGGGTTCTTCCACATCGTGTGCGGGTCCTACGACCTGCAGGCGGCGCACGTCAAGGTCAAGGCGGTGTACACGAACAAGGCGCCCGGAGGCGTCGCCTACCGGTGCTCGTTCCGGATCACCGAGGCGGTGTATCTCGTCGAGCGGATGACCCATGCGCTCGCGATGGAGATGGACGTCGACGAGGTCGAGCTCAGGATGCGCAGCTTCATCGCCCCGGAGCAGTTCCCGTACGAGACGACGACCGGGTGGACATATGACTCGGGCAACTACGCGACGACGATGCGCGTGGCGATGGATCTCGCGGGCTACGAGGATCTGAAGCGAGAACAGGCCGAGAAGCGGGCGCGGGGTGAGCTGATGGGGATCGGCGTCGCGTTCTTCACCGAGGGCGTTGGCGCCGGGCCGCGCAAGCACATGGACATCCTCGGCCTGTCGATGAACGACGGTGCGGATCTCCGCGTGCACCCATCCGGCAAGGCGGTCGTGTCGATTTCCGCCCAGACCCAGGGCCAGGGCCACGAGACGACGTTCGCCCAGATCGTCGCTGAGGAGCTCGGGATCCCGCCCGAGGACATCCAGGTCCGCCACGGCGACACCGACAAGTCGCCCTACGGACTCGGGACGTATGGCTCGCGGTCGACGCCGGTGTCCGGTGCGGCAGTCGCCGTCGTGTCTCGGAAGGTCCGGGACCGGGCCCGCCAGATCGCCGCGACGATGCTCGAGACCCGGCCCGAGGACCTCGCGTGGGAGAAGGGCCGCTGGTACGTGAAGGGTGATCCGGAGAAGGGCGCCCTGATCGAGGACATCGCTCAGTACGCCTACAGCGGCTCGCCGATGCCCGAGGGCATGGAGGGTGGTCTCGACGCCCAGGTGATCTACGACCCGCCGAACCTCACCTACCCGTACGGCGCGTACATCGCGGTCGTCGACATCGACCCGGAGACGGCGCACGTCAAGGTCCGGCGGTTCATCGCCGTCGATGACTGCGGCGTGAAGATCAACCCGATGATCGTCGAGGGCCAGATCCACGGCGGGCTCGCCGAAGGAATCGGGATCGCGCTGATGGAGGTGATCACGTTCGACGAGGAGGGCAACTGCCTGAACGGGTCGTTCATGGACTACCTCCTGCCGACCGCGATGGAGTGTCCGGACTTCGAGCTCGGCGAGACCGTGACCCCGTGCCCGCACCATCCGCTCGGGGCCAAGGGCGTCGGCGAGTCCCCGAACGTCGGCTCGCCGCCGGCGATCGTCAACGCGATCATCGATGCGTTGCACGACTCCCACGGTGTCGACCATCTCGACATGCCGTGCACGCCCGCCCGCGTGTGGGCGGCGATGCAGGGCCGGCCCGAGCCTCCCCAATGATCTCGTCCGCGCTCACGCGGACCGCGCACGAGCTCAGCGAGAAGGGCTCGCCGTACGTCGTCGCCACGGTCGTCCGGGTCGAGCGGCCGACGAGCGTGACGCCCGGGGATGCGGCGCTCGTCCATGCGGACGGGACGATCGAGGGCTTCGTCGGCGGCGTCTGTGCGCAGCACAGCGTTCGGCTCTACTCGCTCCAGGCGATGGAGAGCGGGATGCCGGTGCTGTTGCGGATCCTGCCCGATGCGGACGGCACGGGCGACGAGGAAGAGGATCCGTCGTTGACCGAGGAGGTCGGTCGCGATGAGGGCACCGTGACGGTTCAGAATCCATGCCTGTCCGGCGGCGCCCTCGAGGTGTTCCTCGAGCCGGTGCTGCCGATGCCGCGGGTCGTCATCGCCGGGGACTCGCCGATCGTCAGCGCGCTCGGCCGGCTCGGCGGCGAGCTCGGCCTGGCGATGGTCGCCGGCGGCGAGCCGTCGATCGGCGACCTCGCGCTGGTCGTCGCCGCCCACGGACGCGATGAGCTCGCCGTGCTGCAGGCCGCGCTTGACGCAGGCGTCCCCTATATCGGCCTCGTGGCCTCGCAGAAGCGCGGGGCTGCGGTCATTGGGCAGCTGCAGGACCTCGGCGCCGATTCGGAGCGGCTGGCCCAGATCGACACACCCGCGGGGATCGACATCGGCGCGCAGAGCGCGGCCGAGATCGCGGTCTCGATCCTCGCCCGGCTGGTCGAGGTCCGCAGGCGCGAGCGGCTCGTCGTCACGCCCCGCGATCGCCCCGAGACGGCGGTCGACCCGATCTGCGGCATGACGGTCGTCGTCGGCTCCGACACGCCGTCTCTCATCCACGCCGGCCAGCCGATCTACTTCTGCTGCCTCGGGTGCAAGCTGACGTTCGAGGAACGGCATGGGGACTCCGTCGCCACAGGCTGAGGTTCGCCATCTCGCCGCCGACGTCGAGACGCTCGCCGTCCGCCTCGGCGCGGTCGACTACCTCGTCGACGAGGCGCTCGCGACGTCGATGTTCCTGTCGCTGACGCTGCCCCAGCCGCTGTTGCTCGAGGGTGAGGCGGGCGTTGGGAAGACGGAGGCCGCCAAGGCGCTCGCCGCGGTGCTCGACACGCCGCTGATCCGCCTGCAGTGCTACGAGGGGATCGATGCGACCGAGGCTCTGTACGAGTGGAACTACCCGCGTCAGCTGCTGAGCATCCGTCTCGCGGAGGCGAGCGGAGAGGGGCTGAGCGAGGGTGATCTGTTCAGCCGCGAGTACCTCATCCGCCGGCCGCTGCTCCGCGCGCTCGAGCATCCGGGACCCCGGCCTGCCGTGCTCCTGATCGACGAGATCGACCGCGCCGATGACGACTTCGAGGCGTTTCTGCTCGAGCTGCTCGCCGAGGCGACGGTGACGATCCCGGAGCTCGGGCCGGTGACCGCGACGCACCCACCGGTGATCGTGCTCACGTCCAACCGGACGCGCGACCTCCACGACGCGGTGAAGCGCCGGTGCCTGTACCAGTGGATCGAGTATCCCGGCCGTGAGCGGGAGGTCGAGATCATCCGCCGCCGCGTGCCGGCGGCCTCCGGCACGCTGGCGGTCCAGGTGGCGGATGCGGTCGCCCGGATGCGTGACAGCGATGTGCAGAAGCCGCCCGGCATCGCCGAGGCGATCGACTGGCTGCGCGCGTTGAGCGTGCTCGGGGTGGAGCGGCTCGACGCGGGCGCGATCGACCGGACGCTCGGCGCGGTGCTCAAGTACAACGAGGATCAGGACGTCGTCCGCACGGGTGGCCTGGAGGCGCTGGTGAGCGGCGATGGCTGAGCCGTTCCGGGTCTCGACCGTGTGGCTCGACGTGCCCGGCGTCGCCGGGTCCTTTGGGCGACGACTCCGTGACGCGGGCGTGCCGACGGGAGTCGATCGCGCGGCCTTGTTCGCCCAGGCGCTCACGCTGGTGCGGCCCGTGTCGCGGACACGCCTCTACTGGACCGCGCGGGCGGTGTTCGTCTCCGACCCCTCGCAGGTGCCGTTGTTCGACTCGGTGTTTGCCGTGGTGTTCGGGGCTGGTCGCGAGCGGCCGGTGGGCAATGACTTCGACATCGACGTCCAAGCGGTGCGCTCGACGCCTGCCGATGAGCGGCCGGTGTCCATCCAGGAGGGCATGGAGGCGGGCGATGGTGTGAGCCCGACCGCGTCGTCGCCTGGCGATGCCGGCGAGTCGGCCGAGGTCCCGGTCGCCGTCGCGCCGAGCGACGAGGAGGTGCTCCGCGAGCGCCGGTTCGACGCGCTCGAGCCCGCCGAGCTCGCCGCGCTCTATCGGTTGATGTCGCGGCTTCAGGTCGCGACGCCGCTCCGCCGCACGCGTCGCGCCCGGCGCGACCGTCGCGGTGAGCGCGTCGACCTGCGACGGACCCTGCGGGCGAGCCTGCGCACCGGTGGCGACCCGGCTCGGATCGCGCACCGCCGCCGGCGGGTCCTGCCGCGCCGAATGGTGCTGCTGTGCGACATCTCTGGCTCGATGGAGCCCTACACCCGGGCCTACCTGCAGTTCCTCGCCTGCGCGGCGGGGAGCGGACCGCGGGTCGAGACGTTCGCGTTCGCGACGCGGCTGACGCGGCTCACGCGCGCGCTCGCCGCGCGCCAACCCGAGCGGGCCATCCGGCGCGCCGCCGCGGCGGCGCCCGACTGGTCGAGCGGGACGCGGATCGGGACGGCGCTCAAGACGTTCAACGACCGCCACGGCCGCCGGGGGATGGCGCGCGGCGCCGTCGTCGTGATCCTGTCCGACGGCTGGGAACGGGGCGACCCGGCGCTCGTGGGGCGGGAGATGGCCCGCCTCGCGCGGCTCGCGCATCGGATCGTGTGGGTCAATCCGCGGCTGAGCGCGCCCGGGTTCTCGCCACGCGTCGGTGGGATGGCGGCGGCGCTCCCGCATGTGGACGCCCTGGTCAGCGGGCACAGCCTGGCTGCGCTTGAGGAGGTCGTCGCGGCGATCGGCGGCCCCGTCGGGGTGGCGCCGTCGGTCGCGTGGCCGGCGAGCGCGGCTGAGGAGGACGAGCCGTGGGCGAGCGCCACGCCGGAGCCCGGGAGCTCGGTGGCGATGCCGAGCGGCTACGGGCCGAGCCGGGGGCGGACGACACCGGGGTGGACGCTCCATCCGTGATGAGCTCGTCCGCACCCAAAATCTGCATTTATCCGGGCTGCACGCGGACGGCGGTCCCGCCGCATCCGCTCGGCGGCCCCCAGCCGGCATTTTGCGAGCTGGAGGAGCACAACGCGCTGACCGCGCACCAGGAGCGCCGTCGTCTGGCCTCCGAGCAGGACAATGACGCACCCACACCCAGGAGGGAGACCAGTGGCTGACGAGGCGTACCGGGCGGTGTTCCTGCGGGTTCACCCGACGGGCAAGATGGTGTTGAGCCTGACGACTGAGTCCGACGGCAACGAGGCGAAGTACGCGCAGCAGGTCGCCGAGGAGCTCGGCGTCCCGGCGTTGGACATCAAGGTCGTGCCCGCCGACGAGAGCCGCTTCGGCACCGGCCATGGTTTCAACACGAGCCCGTCCGCCGGAACGCCGGCGGCGATCACGAGCGCGACCGGCAAGATCCGCTCCAAGGCGCAGCTACTCGCCGGGATGGAGCTCGAGACTCCGGCTGGGGAGCTGCGGTGGGACAACGGTGCGTTCGTGTCCGGTGAGGATCAGTCGCGCTCGGCGACGATCGCCGACATCGCCCTGTACGCCCACGGCAGCGGGGCGCTGCCACCCGGGGTCGAGGGCGGACTCGATGCGCAGACCGTTTACAACGATTAGGCCGGATCCGGCAGCTGAGCGTCGACCTCAACGGTGATGTCGTCCTGCACCTTGAGCGTGCCGAACAGCGCGGAATACGGCTTGATCCCCCAGTTGGACTGGGTCAGCGATGCGGTGCCGGCGAGGCGACCGTCGTCGGCGCTCAGGCTGAAGCTGGCCGGACGCGTGGTGCCGACCAGCTCGAGCTCGCCGCTGACGTGGAGGTGGTCGCCGTGGGGAGTGATCTCCGTCGAGCGAAACGCGATCGGCGTGCCGTTCAGGACCTCCTCCCTGATCGTCTGGCCGATCCCCTGTTTCTCGTCCTCGCCGAGTGAGGTGAGTCCGCCGGTGCCCTCGATCACCTGCATCGAGTTCGAGTCCGCGGTCAGCTCGATCGCGGTCGGCGTGTTGTCCTGGGCGACCTCGAGCGTCGCCCGCCAGTCCGTGACGCGGATCAGCAGGTCGTGGCCCGCCTTGGCGATCGCCCCGCCCTTCTTCGTGCGGACGGAGAGCGTGCCGTTGTCCGGTCCAAGCGTGTATCGACCAGCCGAGAGTGTCATGCCCGACACCCTTTCAGAAAAGGAGACCCATGGTTGAACTTGACCACCCGTTCACGTCGTCAAAGCCGGTCGATGAGACGTGGGCGGCGATCCTCGACCTCGACCGGTTGATCCCGTGTGTCGAGGGAGGCTCGGTCACCGAGCGGACCGGACCGGAGTCGGCCAAGGCCGAGATCAAGGTCAAGATGGGCGCGATGTCGCTCACGTTCAAGGGCACCGTCGAGGTCACCGAGCAGGACGATGCGAACCACCACGCCGTGCTCAAGGTCAAGTCCCGCGAGATCGGCGGGCAGGGCCACGCCAACGCCGACGTGACCTTCGATGTCTCCGACGGCGGCGGCACGATCCACACCGCGGCGCAGATCAGCGGTAAGGCCGCCTCGATGGGCGAGGGCGTGATGGTCACGGTGCTCGACGCGCTGATCACGGACTTCACCGGGAAACTGGCGACGATCTGATGATGTGGGCGATGCGATGACCGATCCGGTGACCGTCAAACCGATGCGGCGTCCGGAGGTCGGCGAGGTCCCGCGCGACGGCGGCACTGCGGTCCAGGAGGACGCCGGTCGGCCCGTGTGGCGGGGCAACGGTCCGTATGACTACGTGTGCGTCGAGTGCGGCAACGTGCTCGCGGCGTCGATGCCGGCGGAGTGGATGAACCGCAAGGTCCGGGTCAAGTGCGGGCGCTGCCGCACGGTCAACGTCGCCGTCGAGGAGGAGGGCGTCGACTACACGAAGGGCTTTGGCCACCGGCCGCGATGAGGGCGAGGATCACACCGTGTTCGTGACCGGGCTCGTCCTCGCCGCGGGGGGATCATCCCGGCTCGGTCAACCGAAGCAGCTGCTGCCGTTCGGCTCGGGGACGCTGCTCGGGCACGTGCTCGACGTGGCCCGGGCGTGCCCGTTCGATCAGACGCTGTGTGTTGTCGGTGGGGGTGGCGGTCGTCCGGCGCTCGACGCGGTCGGCTTCGAGGGTGTGGATGTGATCGAGAATCCGGCGTTTGGCGAGGGATGCTCATCGTCGATCGCGGCGGCGTTGGGTGCGGTCGCTGACGCGTGCGACGTGCTCGTGCTGATGCTGGGTGACCAGCCTGGCGTCGGCGTTGGGACCGTGGGGGCGCTCCTGGCCGGGCGCGGGGACGCGGCGCTCGCGGTCTGCCGGTATGACGACGGCCGGGGCCATCCGTTCGCGTTCGGGCGGAGCGTGTTCGGCGATCTGGCGACGCTCCACGGCGACAAGGGCGTGTGGAAGCTGCTCGACCGAGCCGGGGATGCGGTGGTCGATGTGCCCGTCTCGGGGCGTGTGCCGCTCGACGTCGATACGTGGGAGGACTACGAGCGGGTGCTCGCGGCGGGGTCGGGCGCGGCGTAGGAGTCCGGTTGGCGTCGGGCGCTTTCGGGGCGAACTGCTTCGTGGCCCGAGCCGGTGACCGGCGAAAGACGCATCGAGGGGGAGGGTGATCGACCGCGCGGTGGTGGGCTCGGGCGGTGCGGACGGCGGCCGGCGCCGTGCCGCGTCGGCGCCGGTGCCTACGGCGGCAGCGCCGTGCCGCGTCGCGCCGGTGCGACCGAAACGCACGAGGCCCCCCTGTGGGGACCGAAACGCACGAGAGCGCCGCGTCTTGCGACCAAAACGCATGACAGCGTGGGCGATCTTCAGGGCTTTCGTGCGTTCGGGTCGATTCTTGGCCGAAACGCACGAAAGCGCCGCTGTCGGCGGTCGCTGACATGCGTTTTGGCCATTCAGGGGCGCGCTGTCGTGCGGTTTGGCCGTTCGCGGCGGCCGCGGCCTCGTGAGGTGGACCACGGCCTCGTGAGGTGGACAGGTTGCCGCGCGGGTGACGCCTGGGTTCCGTTCGGCAACTTGTCCACCGGGTCTTCGCTTTCGTGCGGGTGGACACCGCACGGCGGCGGCCGGTGTGGGGATTTGGCGGCATGGGTAGAACCCATGCGCGAGGATGGAACCGGTTTGGGTCCGAGCGCCGACGCCCATCGCGGCGGTGCGCCGCCGACAGGAGACGCTGCGCTGACGCGGCTCTAAATAGCCGGCGGGGCGGCCCGTCCAAAGCCGCCCCGCCGATCAATTGCGAACCGAGCCACCGGAGGTAGGGGAAGGGAGGTTCGGCCCGCGGAGCGAGGTGCCACCGAAGGTAGGGGAAGGGTGGTCGCCCCGCTACAGTCGAAAACGTACCGGTTTAGCCGGACTTGCGTAAACTTTTTTTCTCACCACTTTCTGTTGTCGACCCCGTTCGTACGGCTCGCGCCCTGCCTCGCCCACTCCGGCGAGGATCGCGAGACACCGGCGAGCGGGCCGTACCAATCACATATAAGGGAGTAATCAGTGGCTCAGATCGGAATCAAGGAGCTGCTGGAGGCCGGAGTGCACTTCGGCCACCAGACGCGTCGTTGGAACCCCAAGATGCGCCGGTTCATCTTCGGTGAACGGGACGGCATCTACATCATCGACCTCTTGCAGACGCAGGCGCTGTTGGATAACGCGCGGCGGTTTGCCTCGGACGTCAGTCGCCGCGGCGGCACCGTGCTGTTCGTCGGCACCAAGAAGCAGGCCCGGGACGCGATCGCCGAGATCGCCTCGTCCGCCGACATGCCGTACGTCAACCATCGGTGGCTCGGCGGTCTGCTCACGAACTTCCAGACGATCTCGCTGAGGATCAAGCGGCTGCACGACCTCGAGCGCTACGAGTCCGAGGGTCAGCTCCAGCTGCTGCCGACGCGTGAGCGGATGGCCGCCCTGGCCGACCTGGCGAAGCTCCGGGCCAATCTCGGCGGCGTCAAGAACATGCAGCGCGTGCCCGACGCGGTGTTCGTCGTCGACCTGAAGACCGAGGCGATCGCGGTTCGTGAGGCGCAGCGCCTGCGGATCCCGATCATCGGGCTCGTCGACACGAACTGCGACCCGGATGGGATCGACTTCGTGATCCCGGGCAACGACGACGCGATCCGTTCGTGCGCGGCGGTCACCCGGGCGATCGGTGATGTCGTCTCCCAGGGCCACAACGCCTTCCGTGAGGAAGAGGAGCGTGCCCGGCTCGAGCGCGAGCGCCAGGAGGCCGAGGAGCGTGCCCGGCGCGAGGCCGAGGAGCGCGCGCGGCGCGAGGCCGAGGAACAGGCGCGGCGTGAGGAGCAGGCGCGGCGTGAGGCCGAGGAACAGGCGGCACGTGAGGCCGAGCAGGCGGCTGCGGCTGAGGCGGCCGCGGCCGAGGCGGCCGCTCCGGCGGCGGAGGCGGCTGCTCCGGCGGCGGAGGCGGCTGCTCCGGCGGCGGAGGCGGCTGCTCCGGCGGCGGAGGCGGCTGCACCC
This sequence comes from uncultured Solirubrobacterales bacterium, assembly GCA_963813265.1. Taxonomy (GTDB): domain Bacteria; phylum Actinomycetota; class Thermoleophilia; order Solirubrobacterales; family Solirubrobacteraceae; genus Palsa-465. Next base: position 201,861 of record CAWEYQ010000022.1, read on the forward strand.
GCGGCGGAGGCGGCTGCACCCGCGGCGGAGGCGGCTGCACCCGCGGCGGAGGCGGCTGCACCCGCGGCGGAGGCGGCGCTCCGGCGGCCGAGGCGGCGGCACCGGCGGCCGCCGACGCCCGAGGCCGGCGGCCCCGGCAGCCAGGCTCCGGCTGCGGATCCGGCACCGGCCCCGGAGGCGGAGGTCGCGCCGGTCGCCGAGTCGGCACCGGTGGCTGAGCCGGCACCGGTGCGCTGAGCCGGCACCGGTGGCTGAGCCGGCACCGGTGGCTGAGCCGGCACCGGTGGCTGAGCCGGCACCGGTGGCCGAGCCGGCGCCGGCTGGCCCGAGCCGGCCCCGGTGGCTGAGCCGGCACCGGCGCCTGAGCCGCGGCTGCCGGTGGCCGAGCCGGCACCGGTCGCCGAGGCCCGCGCCGCCGCGGCTGAGCCCGAGCCCGCCCCGGTCGCCGAGGCCACGCCCGCCGCGGCTGAGCCCGAGCCCGCCCCGGTCGCCGAGGCCACGCCCGCCGCGGCTGAGCCCGAGCCCGCACCGGCAGCCGAGGCACCCGCGGCGGCCCCCGAGGCACCCGCAGCGGCCCCCGTGGCGCCGGCCGCAGTAGTCAGCGCCCGAGCCCGAGGCTGCTCCCACCGAACCAGCAACCCCCACCACCCCTGAGGAGAACGCATGAGTGCTGTCAGCGCCCAGGAAGTAAAGGCGCTGCGCGACCGCACCGGCGCCGGGATGCTCGACTGCCGGAACGCGCTGTCGGAGTCCGACGGCGACCTCGAGCGCGCCGTCGAGATCCTGCGCTCCCGCGGCCAGGCCCAGGCAGCCAAGCGCGCCGGGGCCGAGGCCACGGAGGGCGTCGTGCAGAGCTACATCCACGCCGGCAACAAGATCGGCGTGCTCGTCGAGGTCGACTGCCAGACCGACTTCGTCGCCCGCAACGACAAGTTCGTCGAGTTCGCGCGTGACCTGGCGCTCCATATCGCCGCGGCCGCGCCGCTGGCGATCACCGAGGACGACGTGCCCGCGGAGGACCGCGAGCGCGAGGAGCGGATCGCGACCGAGCAGGCCGCGGACCGCCCCGAGAACGTCCGCGAGCGGATCGTCACGGGCAAGCTCGACAAGTGGCTCGATGAGGTCGTTCTGCTCCGCCAGAAGCACGTCAACGAGGACAAGCACGGCGGCAAGACGATCGAGGAGCTGCGCTCCGAGCTGTCGGCGGAGACGCGTGAGAACATCGTCGTGCGCCGGTTTGCCCGCTTTGGCGTCGGCGGCTGATCCCGCACCGGGACAGGACCCCATGAGCGACAGCGAGACGAACGGCGCCCCCGCCTACCGGCGGGTGCTGCTCAAGCTCTCCGGCGAGGCACTGATGGGCGACCTCGAGTACGGGACCGACCCTGATCGGATCGCGGCGGTCGCCGAGGAGATCGGCGCTGTCCACAGTCGCGGAGTCGAGGTCGCGATCGTCGTCGGTGGCGGCAACATCTACCGGGGCCTCGCCGCCGCCGCGAAGGGCATGGACCGGGCGACCGGCGATTACATGGGGATGCTCGCGACGGTCCTCAACGCCCTGGCGCTTCAGGACGCCCTGGAGAAGATCGGGATCAACACGCGAGTGCAGTCGGCGCTGACGATCTCCGAGGTCGCGGAGCCGTACATTCGCCGCCGCGCCATGCGCCACCTGGAGAAGCAGCGGATCGTGATCTTCGCCGCCGGCACCGGCAACCCGTTCTTCACCACCGATACCGCGGCGGCACTGCGTGCCGCCGAGCTCCACGCCGAGGTCGTGCTGATGGCGAAGAACGGCGTGGAGGGCGTCTACACCTCCGATCCGGCGAAGGACCCGGATGCCGAGTTCATTCCGGAGATCACCCACAAGGACGCGCTCACCCGCGGCCTCCAGGTGATGGACTCGACCGCGTTCGCCCTGTGCATGGACAACAACCTCCCGATCGTCGTCTTCAACATGAGCGACGAGCGAAACATCGACAAGATAGTGTCCGGGGAACGCGTGGGAACGTTGGTGCGGACATGAGCGAAGACAGCGGCATCCTCGACGAGTTGCTCGTCGACGCACGCGAGCGGATGAGCAAGTCGGTCGACGCGATCCGTCACGAGTTCGGCTCCGTGCGCACGGGGCGGGCGAGCCCGGCGCTGCTCGACCGGATCTCGGTCGACTACTACGGCGCCGTGACGCCGCTCAAGCAGCTGGCCACGATCAGCGCGCCGGAGGCCCGTCTGCTGACGATCCAGCCGTACGACAAGACGTCGATCAAGGCGATCGAGCGGGCGATCCTGGAGTCGGACGTCGGGTTGACGCCGAACAACGACGGCAACCTCATCCGGCTCGGGGTGCCGGAGCTGACCGAGGAGCGCCGCAAGCAGCTCGTCAAGGTCGTGCGCCACATCGCGGAGGAGGGTCGCGTCGCGATCCGCAACATCCGGCGCGACGTGATGCACGACCTCCGCGAGCTCAAGGAGGCCGGCGAGGCGGGATCGGACGACGAGCACCGCGCCGAGGGCGAGCTCCAGAAGCTCACCGACGGTCGCATCGGCGAGCTCGACGAGGCGCTGAAGCACAAAGAGGCAGAGATCCTCGAGGTCTGAGCGACCTCCGAACTCGGCTGACTGAGCGTGTCCGAGCAGCAGGCTCGCTACGTCGCGATCATTACCGACGGGAACGGTCGCTGGGCCCAGCAGCGCGGCCTGCCCGTCGTCGCCGGGCACGAGGCCGGGGCCGACGTCGTCAAGGCGCGGCTCCGTGACTCGGTCTCGCTCGGGATCAAGGAGCTGACCGTGTACTCGTTCTCGACCGAGAACTGGAGCCGCTCGCCGGAGGAGGTGGCCGGGCTGATGGCGATGTTCGGCCGCCGGCTCGAGGTCGAGACCCCGGAGCTCCACGAGGAGGGCGTCCGGATGCGCTTCATCGGCCGGCGCAGCGCGCCGGTGCCGCGCCATCTGGTCGAGCGGATGGAGTGGGCGGAGGACGTCACGAAGGAGAACACGCGGATCACACTGTTCGTCGCGTTCAACTACGGTGGCAGGGCGGAAATCGTGGACGCGGCGCGAACCTTTACTGGCGGGACCGAAGAGGAGTTCCGCGCGCACCTTTACGCGCCTGACATGCACGACCCCGATCTCATCATCCGCACCAGCGGCGAACAGCGCATCTCCAACTATCTGTTGTGGCAGGGTGCGTACGCGGAACTCGTGTTCCGCGATGAGCTGTGGCCGGACTTCGACCGGCAGGCGTACGAGGCGAGCCTTCAGGAGTTCACCGCGCGCAAGCGGCGCTTCGGGGGGCGGTAGTGCCAGCCTCGCGGCGCAGGCCGCCGGCACGGGGGAGCGGACAGCGGCAGCGAGACCGGCCCCGGCCCTCTGAGCGTGACCGGCCCTCTGACGGACCGGCCCTCTGACCGGGACCGGCCCTCTGGGCGGGAGCGGCCCCGGCAGCGCCCGCAGCAGCGGCGCGGCCCACCCCCGGAGCCGCGTCCCAAGCGCCAGCGCTCCGATCTCGTCTCCCGGATCCTCGTCGCCGTGCCGGCGGCGATCGTCGCGATCGTGTTCGTCGATCTCGGCGGACTGGCGTTCGCGCTGTTCATGATCGCGATCGGCTGCGTCTGTCTGCACGAGCTCTACCGGATGCTCGGGCGCTGGCGCCCGGTCCCGCTCGTCGGGTTCGCCACGCTGGCGGGGATGGTGCTCGCGGCACGGTTCGGCGGCCAGCGCGAGGTCGTCGAGGTGGCGATGGGCGCCGTTCCGGTCCTGTTCCTCGCCGTCCTCACACGGCCCCAGCGAGGCGGCGCGACGGTGGCGATCGCGGGGACGTTGCTCGGGGTCTACTGGATCGGGTTCGCGTTCGCGCACGCGGTCCTGCTCCGAGAGCTGCACCACGGCAACGCGATCATCATCGACATCCTCGTCGGCACGTTCCTCGGGGACACCGCCGCGTACCTCGGCGGGCGGATGTTCGGCCGTCGGGCGCTCGCGCCGGAGGTGTCACCGAACAAGACCGTTGAGGGCCTGTTCATTGGCATGTTCGTCGCGATCCTGTCGGTGTTCTTCGCCGGCCTCTACCAGGACTGGATGACCCCGGGCGACGCGCTCCTGATCGGCGCGGCGGTCGCCATCCTCGGGCCGATCGGGGATCTGTTCGAGTCGCTCGTCAAGCGCGACGCCGGGACGAAGGACGCCGGCTCGCTGTTCGGGCCGCACGGCGGTGCGCTCGATCGCCTTGACGCGGTCATCTTCACGATCGTGGCCGGCTACTACATCTGGATCGCGGTCATGCCGGGGCACTGATGCGCGAGGTCGTCCTCCGCGTGCCCGCGGACGCCGTCGAGGACGTGCTCGACCGACTGCTGCCGCTCGTCCCGGACGGCGTCCGCGAGGTGCCGCGGGGACGGACGTCGAGCTAAGATGCGCGGCGCGATCGCTGCCCGCGATCGACGAGGTGATTCGAGCAGCGGGGCCGTGGCCGCACACCTGGAGCGAGGGCACGGTCCCCGATGACTGGCGCACACGTCGCCTGCTCGACTACCGACCGGATGTGATCGCCGGTCGCCTCGTCGTGCGGCCCGAGTGGGCGCCGGCGCCGCCGCAAGCGGATGCTCGACATCGTGCTCGCGTCGACCGCCGCGTTCGGCGCCGGGTCACATCCGACGACGCGGACGTGCCTCGAGCTGCTGCTCGGGTGTGAGCCGGTCGGCTCGTTCGCCGACCTCGGCTGCGGCACCGGCGTGCTGTCGATCCTCGCCGCGCAACTCGGCTGGCGCCCGGTCGTGGCCGTCGACCTGCAGCGCGGCAGCGTCGCGGCGGCGCGCGGAACGCGGCGCCAACGGGGTGGAGATCGAGGCCGTGGTCGCCGACCTGACCGGGCAGCGGCGCCACCGTCCGACGCGATCGCCGCCAACCTCCCCGGAGCTCCATCAGCTGATTGCCGCCGGGCTCCCAGATCCGCCACGCGTGGCGCTGCTGAGCGGTTTCGGCCCCGAACACACCGCCGGGTGCTCGCGGCGTATGCCGCGCCGGGGCCTGTCCGGCGCACCGCCGAGCCGCACGGCTGGTCGTCTGGTGCTCGGACGCGGCTGACCGACGACTTGCGCGGGTGCCGAGGCGCGACACTGCGCCGGACGGCGCGCACAACGATAAGGGGGTCCGGGATGGCCGAATACATCAGGTTCCGGCTCACGGTCGCGAAGGCCGGCGTGACGATGGCGCTGCTCGGGCTGATCGCGGGGTCGCCGACAGGGCACACGCGGCACCGAAGCGCCACGGCGGGCAAGTCAGAGCCGCTGGGTCGCGCTGAAGCTCGCCGGGCTCGGCCGGCGATCGAGCCAGAACCTCGTGACGATCGAGCAGAAGCTGGCCAGCGTTAACAAGTCGCTTCAAGAACGAGAAGTCGGTCGCGGCCAACGTCTACGACAAGGCATCGGTCAACAAGGCGTTCCTGAAGGTCAAAGCCGCCAACGCCGAGTTCCTGAAGAGCTCGGACGCGAACCTCAAGTACCTGAAGATCACCGACGCGACCGCCAAGTTCCTCAAGATCACCGACGCGGCCGCGAAGTTCCTCCCGATGAGCGGCACCGCGGCCAACGCGAGCAAGCTCGGTGGGCTCACCCCGGACGCCTACGTCCAGGGCCGGGCGAACGTCGCCAGCGGCGCGGTCAGCCTGGCATCGGGCGACAAGAAGACGATGCTCCAGTCGGCCGGGGGCATCATCGTCGTCGCGGCGCAGCGGCCGATCGGCGGCGGCACGAACCGGGTCATCACGAACAACAGCAGCGGAGTCCTGCCGGCGGTGCAGGTCACCAACGAGTTGGCCACCACAGGCCCGAACCAGACAAATACGACGGAGACGACGTCGGTGAGCCTGGCTCATGGCGACACGCAGATCCAGCTCGGTACCTCTCCGACTGAGGTCTACCAGGTCCACATCCAGATCTTCCCGAACGCCGCCGCGGGCGTGAACCAGGTGATGACGCTGACGCTGAGCGCCGAGGACGATCCGGCGACCCTCGGCAATGAAGCCATCGTCGCGCAGCTGCTCGTCGGCTCGATCTGAGCACGGGCAGCTGAGGCGGACCGCACACAACCAGCTCGCCTCGGAGCTCCCACCGGACGCCGGCGGCCCCGGCGTCGTGCTGTCCGCCGCGAAGGAACTCGAGCCGGGCGCCCGGGCGATGCTGGTGTTCGCCGACGGCCTGTTCCGCCTCGATATCGCGATCAGCGGCGACACGTTGCGGACGGTCGTGCGCAACCTGTCCGCGGCGGCGATCGAGATGCGCCGGGGGGCGGGCGGGCAAGGGCTCGGGCAGTGGCGTTCGGGGAGGCCGCCGAGTACGAGCCCGGAAGCTCGGGCCTGGGGTTCGTGCTCCTCGACGGCGACGAACGGGTCACGGTCGAGGTCCAGATCGCGACGTTGCGCATGCCACAGCGCGGGACGGTGCGGGTCAGCGCTCAGGCGATCGTCCGCGAAACGACCTCCTCGTGAGCCCGTGGGCGATTGTGTACGACTGTTGTACACAAGGCCCCACGCGCCCCTCCTACAATCCGGCCGGTGTCGCGCCGCCTGGCCATCCTCGGGTCGACCGGCTCGATCGGCGTGCAGGCGCTCGACGTTGTCGCCCGCTCCGACGGTGAGCTTGAGGTCGTCGCGCTCAGCGCCCAGAGCGCGTGGGAGCCGCTGCTCGAGCAGGCCCGGGCGCTCGGCGTCACACGTGTCGGGCTCGCCGATCCCGACGCCGCGGCGCGCGCCTCGGAGGCATGGACCGACGGTGAGGTGCTCACGGGCCCGAACGGCCTCGTCGAGCTGATCACGGAATGCGGCTGCGATCTCGTGCTCAACGCGATCGTCGGCTCCGCCGGGCTCGTGCCCACGGTCGCCACGCTCGGTGAGGGCATCGATCTCGCGCTCGCCAACAAGGAGTCGCTGGTCGTCGGCGGTGAGCTCGTCACCCAGCTCGCCGAGGCCACCGGGGCGGCGATCATCCCGGTCGACTCGGAGCATTCGGCGATCCACCAGCTGCTCGGCGGCGAGCGCGCCGGCACCGTCGACCGGCTGATCATCACCGCGTCGGGCGGCCCGTTCCGCGGACGCACCGCCGACGAGCTCGCGGACGTGACGGTCGAGCAGGCGCTCGCCCACCCGACCTGGGCGATGGGCGGCAAGATCACGATCGACTCGGCGACGCTCATGAACAAGGGCCTCGAGGTGATCGAGGCGCATCACCTGTTCGGGACGCCCTACGAGCAGATCGAGGTCGTCGTGCACCCCAAGTCGATCGTGCACAGCCTCGTGCAGCTGTGCGACGGCGCGACGCTCGCCCATCTCGGCTATCCGGACATGCGGGTCCCGATCTCCTACGCGCTCCATTACCCCGACCGGGTCGACGTGCCGGTGCGCCCGCTCGACCTCGTCGAGCTCGGCTCGCTCACCTTTGAGCCGCCGGACCTCGAGACGTTTGCGGCCCTGCGCCTCGCCCGCGAGGCCGGCCGGGCCGGCGGGACCGCACCGTGCACGCTCAACGCGGCCAACGAGGTCGCCGTCCACGCGTTCCTCGCCGGGCGCCTCGCGTTCCTGGACATCGCCGCGGTGATCGAGGAGACGCTCGAGCAGGAGCCCCCGCGCGCGGTCCACTCGTTCGACGCGCTCGGCGACGCGGATGCGCGGGCGCGGCGGGTCGCCGGCGTTCTCGTCGCCGACCGCGCCGCCGCCTGACCCGCGCGGCTGGTCGCGACAAATTCCTCTCTTATGAAGTTCCTCAGGTCCGCCTGCCACACTGGTCGCGCATGTCGTACGTCCTAGCGTTCCTCGGCTTCGCGGTCCTCATCTTGTTCCACGAGGCGGGGCACTTCGTGGCGGCCAAGGCGGTCGGAATGCGCGTCGAGCGCTTCTCGCTGTTCTTCGGCCCGATGCTGTGGAAGGTGCGCCGCGGCGAGACCGAATACGGCGTCGCCGCGATCCCGCTCGGCGGGTACGTGAAGATCACCGGCATGAACCCTCGGGAGGATCTCCCGGAGGAGGTCAAGCCGCGCGCCTACTACAACCAGCCGGTGTGGAAGCGGATCGTCGTGATCCTCGCCGGTCCGTTCGTCAACCTCCTGATCGCGTTCCTGATCATCTGGATCCTGCTGCTCAGCCAGGGCCAGCAGGTCGTCGTCAAGAAGGTTGGGGCGATCAGCAAATCAAGCCCCGCCGCGGTCGTGCTCAAGTCCGGCGACCAGCTCGTCTCGGTCGACGGCGTCAGCGGCACCCCGGAGGCGATCCGCAACCAGATTCGCACCCACCGGTGTGCCGGTGCAGAGACGAACGGCTGCCAGGCCGCAACCCCCGCCCAGATCGTCGTGCGCCGCAACGGACAGCTCGTCCATGTCGCGGCGTATCCGAAGTACGTGGCCGCCGACAAGGCGGTCGAGCTCGGGTTTGCGTTCGGCACGACGAGCAAGCCGATCGGCCCGATCCGCGCCGCTGGCATGACCGTCAGTGACCTGTGGCGCGTGACGACGCGGACCGTCGGGGTCGTGGTGCGGATCTTCGAGCCCCAGGAGCGCAAGCAACTCGGGAGCGTCGTCGGTGGCTACACGGTCACCCAGCAGTCCTTCGCGCATGACACGACCCAGGCGCTCTGGGTGCTCGCGCTCATCTCGCTGTCGCTCGCGATCATCAACCTGTTCCCGTTCCTGCCCCTCGACGGCGGCCACGTGTTCTGGGCGATCGCCGAGAAGGTCCGCGGCCGGCGGATCTCCTTCGACGTGATGGAGCGGGCCGGGGTCGTCGGGTTTGCGCTCATCCTGTTGCTGTTCGTGATCGGGTTGAGCAACGACATCTCAACCATTACCGGAAAAGGGTTCAACGTCCGTTAGCAGGTGGAGTGCGCCGCCGTCGGCGCAGGCGCTGCGATAGCTTTCCCTCACGGAAGGTCTGAACCCGGGATTCCTGGAGGAGAGCATGGAAGGCAGCACGATCACGGCAGCGGCAGGGCGCGCAGTCGATGCCCCGACGGTCACCGAGTCGCTTCGGCGGACCGCGGCGAATCATCCCGACGTCGTCGCCGTGCGCACGGTCGATGACAGCGTCTCGCTCACGTGGTCTGAGCTGCTCGGTCGGGTCGACGCGCTCGCCGCCGGCCTGGCGGGACTCGGCGTCGCCCGCGGCGACACGGTCGCGATCATGCTCGGCAACCGGCCCGAGTTCCACATCGTCGATCACGCGGTCGCGATGCTCGGCGCGACGCCGTTCTCGATCTACCAGACCTATCCGGCCGAGGAGATCGAATACCTGATCACCGACGCCGCATCGACGATCGCGATCGTCGAGCAGGCCTACCTTCCCGTGATGCTCGAGGCGCGCAAGGTGCTGCCCGGCCTCGAGCAGGTGATCGTGATCGACGGCGATGCCCCGGAGGGCACGATCGCGCTCGCCGACGTCGAGGGCTCGAACCCCGACTTTGATGTGGTCGCTGCAGCGTCCGAGGTCGAGGCCGACGACGTGCTCACGCTGATCTACACGTCGGGCACGACCGGACCCCCGAAGGGCGTCCAGCTCTCCCACCACGCGATCATGGTCTCGGCGAAGGCGATCGAGGAGATCATCCCGCTCGAGGTCGGCGGCCGGCTCATCTCATGGCTGCCCGCCGCCCACATCGCCGAGCGGATGGCCCACCACTACGTCCCGACGATCTATGCCGGCACGATCACGACGTGCCCGAACCCGCGCGACGTTGTCTCCTATCTGCCGCAGGTGCACCCGTCCTGGTTCTTCGCCGTGCCACGGATCTGGGAGAAGCTGAAGGCCGGCCTGGAGGCAATGCGGGCCGGACTTCCGGAGGAGCAGCGAGCGCCGATCGAAGCCGCGCTGAGCGCCGCGACCGAGCGGGTCCGGCTCCAGCAGCGTGGTGAGCCGGTGCCCGAGGAGCTCGAGCAGGCGGTCGCGAAGGCGGACGCCGAGATGTTCTCGAAGCTCCGGGAGATGCTCGGGCTCGACCAGTACTCGGCGGTGAACGTCGGCGCGGCGCCGACGCCGGTCGAGGTACTCGAGTTCTTCCATGCGATCGGGATCGAGCTCGCCGAGCTGTGGGGAATGTCAGAGACGTGCGGCTTCGGCACCTGCAACCGGCCGGGCCAGGTGAAGATTGGGACCGTCGGGCCGGCCTCGCCGGGCGCCGAGCTGAAGATCGCCGATGACGGCGAGCTGCTCGTCCGCGGGGAATTCGTGATGCTCGGCTACCGCAACCAGCCGGACAAGACCGCCGAGGCGATCGACTCCGAGGGGTGGCTGCACACCGGTGACATCGGGCAGATCGACGAGGACGGCTATCTCAAGATCGTCGATCGCAAGAAGGAGATCATCATCAATGCCGCGGGCAAGAACATGTCGCCCGCGAACATCGAGGCCGCGCTCAAGACCGGCAGCCCGATCATCGGCCAGGCGTGCTGTATCGGCGACGCGCGTCCGTACAACACGGCGCTGATCGTGCTCGATGCCGACTACGCCCCGCAGTGGGCGGCGCAGAACGGGCTTGCGGGTAAGGACCTCGCCGAGCTGGCGAAGGAGCCCGCCGTGATCGCCGCGGTTCAGGAGGGCGTCGACGAGGCGAACAAGCGCCTCGCCCGGGTCGAGGGGATCAAGAAGTTCACGATCGTCGAGGGCGACTGGGCTCCGGGCGGCGACGAGCTGACGCCGACGATGAAGCTCAAGCGGCGCCCGATCTCGGCCAAGTACGAGGCCGCGATCAACGCGATGTACGCCGGCTGAGCGGTGGCCCGCGGCGGCGGGCGGCGAGAAAGGCGCATCGAGCGGCGAATTATTCCGGTCCGTCAGAGCGGCGTGCCCGTGAGCGCCGCGAGCCCGTCCGGGACGCTGTCCGTGACATCGCCGGGGACCGGGCCGCCGAGCGAGTGCCACGTCCACTCGTCGTGCTCATGTGACAGGCGCACGTCCCCGTCGGCGAGTTCGGCCTCGAACAGCAGCTCGCAGACCTGCTTGCCCCTCGGGCTGACCCGCCGTGCCTGCGCAACCAGCCGCGGACGGCCGGCGAACTGCACCCCGGCCTCCTCGTGCAACTCGCGGCGCAAGGCGACGATCGGCCGCTCGAGCCGGCCGTCATCCAACCGGTCGACCTTCCCACCGGGAAACTCGAGGTAGCCGCCGAGGGAATCTCCGGCCGCGCGACGAAGCATCAGCACCCGGTCGCCGCGGCGGGCGAGGACCCGCACGACGGTCACTGACTCCGCGCTGGTCTCGGAATCTCGCTGGCGTTCGGGCATGGGAAGCATCGCCCGGCCGCCGCCCGGCCGACAGGGCGACGATCCGCCGTGAGGGAGCGGGCACGCCGCGACCGGACCGCGGCGAACTACGGGTCGGGGCTCTCAGTCGAAGCGTTGACCGGCCGCGGTCAGAGCCGTTGTTGCGACGGAAGAGGAGGGGTATGCGGCGCTTCGAGAGGGCGCTCCGGTCGTCGGCTGACGGGGAGCCCTGGTCGACCGTTTCGCATGTGAGCGCCGAGTGAACGACCGAAACGCACGACTGCTGCGGGCGAACGGCCAAAACGCATGACCGCAGCGCGTGATCTCGGCGCTTTCTTGCGATCCGGTCGCTAGATCGCCGAAACGCACGAAAGCTCGCCAGATCGCGGGAGCTCACGTGCGTTTTGGCCGACGCACACCCCGTTCTCGCGCGTTTCGGTCATTGCGCAGCGAAGCGGACGGAGCGGGATGTGGGGATTCGGGAGCGCGTGCGCCGTTCCGGCGCGCCCCTGCGCGGCCGATCAGCCTCCTCCTCGACGCGCCGTTCCACCGGTCGCCGACGCGAAACCGGGCTCACAACGAGCCCTCAGCGGGCGCGGAACGTGATCACGCGGCTGAAGCTCGTGCCGTCGATCTGGTAGGCGTAGCAGCCGGGCACCCGAACGCGGGTGAAGGACAGCCACGCGCGCCCGCCGCCGGCCGGCTTCGGCACCTGCTGTCCGGACTGCAGCAGCTGGAGCTCGTCGGCGGGCACGTGGCCCTCGCCGAACCCGATGGCGCCCGAGCCGTCGGTCCTCGCCCCGCGGATGAGCACCGGGCCCCGGTAGCTGCCCGATGCGACCCATTCGACGCGAGCCGCCTTCCAGGGGCTGCCGATGAACGCGGTGACGTGGACGTCCGGCGCCCCGGACAGCCCCACCGGGCTCGACCCGCCTGACGCCCGGCAGCCATGGGGGAGGTGGAGCGGGCGACGCAAGCTCGGGGGCACGGCACCTGAACACTGCCCAGCACAGAGGTCGTAGCTCCCGTAGCCGGTGACCTGCCGCAGCCCGTCGGGCGCGGGCGGTGTGCTGGCCGGGACCGGCGGCGGGGCGGTGCTGACGCCGCCGCTGGTCGCCGACGTCGTGCTCGTGGTCGTCGTCGTGCTCGCGTGCGTCGTCTTGTGCTTGCGGTGCGCCGTCCGGGTGTGCGTCGCGTGGGTGGCCGTCGAGCTCGAGGTCGTCGTCGTACTCGCCGTGAGCGAGCCCGCATTCGTTGTCGCGCTCGTCGAGGAGTGCGAGCTTGAGGATCCACACGCGCTGACGAACAGCGCGAGGGCGAGCAGCGCACCGGCCGAGGCTAGACGGCGGCGCGAATGGATTGCCACAGGAGCTCCGCGGGGTGGTGGATCGGGAGCGGATGCCCGAGTTCGCGCAGATGCCGATCGAGCTGCGCGGCGCACCCGGGGTTGCCTGCGGCGATCGCGTCCGCTCCCGTCGCGATCAGGTTGCGCGCCTTGCGGGCGCCGAGCTCGGCGGCCGCGTCGGGCTGAACGAGGTTGTAGATCCCGGCGGAGCCACAGCAGATCTCCGGCTCGACGGGGTTCTCGAGCAGCTCGAGCTCGGGGATCCCGTCGAGCAGCGCGCGCGGCTGTGCGCGGATGCTCTGGGCGTGCGCGAGGTGGCACGCGTCGTGGTAGACGACCTTCATCGGCAGTGGCCCTCGCGGGGCGCGCGGCTCGATGCTCGCGAGCACCTCCGAGACGTCGCGGACGCGCTCGGAGAATCGGCGCGCGTCGGGCGTGTCGAGCAGCTCGCCGTACTCCTTCATCGCCGCCCCGCACCCGGCGGCGTTGACGATGATGTGATCGAGTTCGCCGAGCGCGGCGAACGCCGAGACCGTCGCCCGGGCGCGGGCGAGCGCCGAATCCTCCTCGCCGGCGTGCAGCTCAAGCGCCCCACAACAGTCCGGCGCCGGCGGCGCGAGCACCTCGAAGCCCTCGGCGGCGAGCGTCGCGATCGTCGCCCGGTGAACGTCGGGGAAGAACACCCGCTGCACACACCCGAGCAGGAGCCCGACGCGCCCGCGCTGCGGGCCGACCGCCGGGGTGTGCTCCGGGATGTTCCGGGCGCCGCGCGCCTTGCGGACCGTCGTCCGCGGCGCGACCTTCATCATCGCCGAGAGACGGTCTGGCAGCCGTTCGGCGCCGAGCCTGCGGGCGGCGGCGAGCGTGGGCACGAGTGCCTGGAGCCGGCGAGGGTGGGGCAGCGTCTCGAACAGCAGGCGCCGGAGCGCCTTGTCGCTCGGCGAGCGCTTGTGGTGGCGCTCGACCTGCGGCCGCACTCGCTCGATCAGCCGGTCGTACCGCACTCCGGAGGGGCAGGCGGTGACGCAGGCCATGCAGCCGAGGCACCGGTCGAAGTGGGTGACCATCTCGGCGGAGAGTTCGCCACCACCGTCACCGTTCAGGCCCTCGTCGATGAGCACGATCCGTCCGCGGGGGGAATCGGCCTCCTCGGCCCAGAGGACGTACGTCGGGCAGGTATCGAGACAGAAACCACAATGCACGCAGTCGTCGACGAGTTCAGCCTGGGGCGGGCGCCGGGTGTCAAAGGCGGCCATCAGATACCTCCGGCGAACACGCCCGGGTTGCACACGCCGGGAGGGTCGAAGCGGGCCTTCACGCGCCGCATGAGCTCCAGCGACGGGGCCGCCACCGCGCCCCACGGATCGACGGTCGCCCGGAGTTCGGCCGGCGCGTCGAGCAGCACCGGGGTGGCGCCGCCCGGCAGCGCGGACAGCAGCCCAGCCACCGCGTCCGGATCAGCCTCGATGTAGCTCGTCCCGAGCGTCGCGCGGCCGACAAGCGTCCCGGCCGCTCGCTCCGTCGCTCGCAGAATGTCGGCGAGGGTGCTCGGGCGCGCGGCGACCCGGACGAGGGCACGGTCCGCCGAGCGCTGGCCGGCTCGCTGGCGGTCCCAGTGGTCGACGTCGTCGTCGCCGACGTCGATCGTCTCGAGCCCGGCGGTCTGCATCATCGTCGCCACCCGGCGCGCCCGCCGGGCCGCCTCGGCGCCGGCGCACCGGGCGAGGATGCCGCCGCGGCCGCCCCGCCAGGCAACGTCGAGCGACTCGAGTTCGAGCGGTGAGCGCGACAGCGTGCGGGCGGCGGCGTCAAGGACGTCGGGATCGGCGCTGGCGCCGAGCGCGGTGGCGGTGTGGACCGGCAGCGGGTGCAGGCGCACGCACACGCCGAGGATGAGACCGAGGGTCCCGAACGAGCCGGTGAACAGCTTGGCGAGGTCATACCCGGCGACGTTCTTGATGACCTTGCTGCCGGCCTTGGCGATCGTGCCGTCCGACAACGCGACGGTCACGCCGAGCACGAGGTCGCGGGGCGCGCCGTAGCGGTGGCGCAGCGGCCCCGCATCGCCGGTCGCGAACACGCCGCCGATCGTCGCCTGGCGTTTGTTCGCGCCGAGTGGGGGGTCGAGCGCGAGCATCTGGCCCTCTGCGGCGAGCTCGTCCTGGACGCGGGCGAGCGGCGCGCCCGCCTCGACGATCGCCGTGAAATCGCCTGGGTTGTGCTCCAGGGTCCGATCGAGGGCCGTCGTCGAGAGCTCGATCGGTGGGTCCGGCACGGGCCGACCCCAGCCGGCCTTGCTGCCGCCACCGCGGATGCGGACGGTGCGGCCCTCGGCGGTGGCCTCGGCCAGCTCGGCGGCCGCCTGCTCGAACGTGTCCGGCGCCACGCGGCGGAGTTCCTCGGTGGCCACGACTCAGAACCTCTCCGCGATCCCGGCGCGCTCGAGCGGGTGCTCACGGTAGGGCCCCGGCACCTCGCCGCAGAGGCGCGGCGTCGGCATCACCTTGCCGGGGTTGGCGAGGCTGGCGGGGTCGAACGCGCAGCGCAGGCGCTGGAAGGTGTCAAGATCCGTCTCGGAGTACATCGACGGCATGTACGCCTTCTTGTCGACGCCGACGCCGTGCTCGCCGGTGATCGACCCGTCGGCATCGACGCACGCCTTGACGATCAGCCCCGCGAGCTTCTCGGCCTTCTCCGGCTCGCCGGGGCGCGCCGCGTCGTAGCAGACGAGCGGATGGAGGTTGCCATCGCCGGCATGAAACACGTTGGCGACCTGGAGGTCGTACTCGTCGGCGAGCTCGTCGATTCGCTTGAGGACCTCGACGAGCCGCGTCCGCGGAATGACACTGTCCTGGACGTAGTAGGCGGGGGCGACTCGACCCATCGCGGCGAACGCGGCCTTCCGCGTCCTCCAGATCAGCGCCCGCTCGGCCTCCGAGAGCGCGACCCGCACGTCGGCCGCGCCGGCCCGGGTGCAGAGCGCCATCAGGTGCTCGAAGCGCGCCGTGCACTCCTCGTGCGGGCCGTCGAGTTCGACGAGCAGCGCGGCGCCGGCATCAAGGCGGTACCCGGCGCCCGTCGCCTCCTCGGCCGCCCTGATCGACAGCCGATCCATCATCTCGATCGCGCCCGGCACGATCCCGGAGCCGACGATCGCACTGACCGCCTCGCCGGCGTGGGCGGTGTCGGCGAAGAACGCGACGAGCGTCCGGACCGTCTCGGGCGCCGGAATGACCCGCACCGCGATCTTCGTCGCCACGCCGAGCGTGCCCTCGGAGCCGACGAACGCGCCGAGCAGGTCATATCCGGGCGCGTCGCGGTCCAGCTCGACGACAGACCCATCCGGGAGCACGATCTCGAGCCCGGTCACGTAGTTCGTCGTGAAGCCGTACTTGAAGCAGTGCGCGCCGCCGGAGTTCTCGGCGACGTTGCCCCCGATCGAGCAGACGATCTGGCTCGAGGGGTCCGGCGGGTAGAAGTGGGTTGGGCCGACGGCCTTGGAGATCGCGAGGTTGGTCACGCCGGGCTCGACCACGACCCGGCTGTTGTCGAGGTCGATCTCGAGGATCCGGCGCAGGCGTGAGAGGACGATCAGCACGCCGTCCTCGACCGGCAGCGCGCCGCCGGAGAGGCCGGTGCCGGCACCGCGGGCGACGAACGGGATCTCGTTCTCTGCGCAGACGGCCACGACCCGCTGGACCTCGTCCGCCGTCCCGGGCAGGACAGCCGCGACCGGCGTCTGGCGCAGATGCGCGAGCCCGTCGGAGCGGTACGTGGCGAGCGCGTGCGGGTGCGTCAGCACGTGCTCGGCCCCGCAGATCCCCTCCAGTCGTGCGATCAGGTCGGCGCCATTCGGCATGTGCAGAAAGTATTCCCGATATCGCCGGGTTACCCTCAGCTTCCGTGGAGCTGAAGACGTTTTACGAGGAGAGCTACTCGCGTGGCGACGACGGCGGCGAGCTGTACGCCGACTGGCGCGCGCTGAGCGCGGTCGCCAAGGCCGATCACGTGCTCGCGCTGACGCCGACCACGATGCGCAGCGGGCCGGTGCGGCTGCTCGACATCGGCTGCGGGGACGGGGCGCTGATCGCGGAGCTCGACCGCCGGCAACGAGGCTGGCAGTTCGCCGGGGTCGAAATCGCCGAAGCGGCAGTCGAGCTGGCCCGGGGGCGCTGTCCGGACGCTGACATCCGCTGGTACGACGCAGAGACGCTGCCCTACGAGCGCGGGGCGTTCGATCTCGCCGTGCTGTCGCATGTGCTCGAGCACGTGCCCGATCCGGTCGCGGTGCTCGCCGAGGCGGCGCGGGTCGCCGACCGGGTGATCGTCGAGGTCCCGCTCGAGGACAACATCTCCGCGCGCCGCGCGAGCAAGCGGCCCGTCGCCGAGCACGTCGGTCACATTCAGCGTTTCTCCCGGAACGCGATCGCACACGTCGCCCGCGATGCAGGCCTGCGGGTCACCGGCGAGCTCGCCGATCCGCTCGGACGGGAGGTCCACACGTTCTTTGCCGCCTCGTCCGCCGATCGTGCCCGGGGGACGGCGAAATGGCTCATCCGGCGCAGCGTGAGCGCGGTTGCCCCCGCCGCCGCCGAGCGGCTGTTCACGGTGCACTACGCCTGTCTATGCGAGCCGGCTGAGGCGATCACGGCACGGTAGGCGTCGAGCGTCCGGCGGCCGCACGCCTCCCAGGTGAATTCGGTCTCGACCGTGCGCCGGGCGTCGGCCCCGAGCGCGGCCAGGCGCTGCGGGTCGCTGAGGAGATGGGAGATCATGGCGGCGAGGGCGCGGGGGTCGCGCGGCGGCACGAGCTCGATCCCACCGCCGGCGGCCCCGATCTCGGCCGGGCCGGGCTCGCCGGTGGCGCCAATCGCCGGGATGCCTGCCGCCATCGCCTCGATGTAGGCGACGCCGAACGCCTCCTCGGTTGAGGGCATCACGAACAGCCAGCCCTCGCGGGCCGCGTGTACGGCGGCCTCCGGGTCAAGCTGACCGGTGAACTCGACGCGATCGCCGACGCCGCACTGCCGAGCGAGCGCGACGAGGGCGGCACGCTCCGGGCCGTCGCCGATGATCCGGTAGCGGACCGCCGGCGGTAGCAGTGCCAGCGCCTCGATGACGTCGGCGTGGCGCTTGCGGGCGACGAGGTGGCCGACGGTGACGAGCAGCGGCGTGGGGGAGCGCTCCGGGATCGCGTCCGGGACGTCGGTCCCGAGATGGAGCACGTCGGCTCGCGCCGCCCCGTAGCGCCGGCTCAGCTCCGCGATCCCGTGGCTGTTCGCGAGCACGAGATCGGCCTGACGGAGCGTCCGGGTCACGACCTCGGCCCCGTGCGGGACGCGATCGACGGTCCACAGCACGTCGCCGCCGTGGACCGAGACGATGAGCGGCGGGCCGGGAGCCGCCCGGAGTGCGGCGTCGCCGGTCGGCACGGCGTTGTGGGCGTGGATCAGGTCGAACCCGGCGTGCGCCCGGTTCGCTGCGCGACCGAGCGCTCGGCGCAGCGCCGGAGCGGCCCACGCTCCCCACGTGGCGTACCCGCGGGAGCGGGGGGGCGAGATGTACCGGATGTAGGTGACCGGCACGCCGTCGAGCGTGGCGTGGTGAGGCTGGGCCACCAGCCGCCTGAACTGGCCGGCGGTCAAGGCACTCGCCGGCGGCACGATGCGGTGGAGCACGAACACGCTCACGTCCGCACCGGCGTCGCGCGCCGCGCACGCCTGCCGGTGCGCCCACACGCCCAGAACCGGGTCGTGCGCACGGGGGTAGAACTCAGCGACGACCGCGACGCGCATTGCGGGACGAGAGTCTAGGTTTGCGGCGTGATCCTCTTCCTCCACACGCGTTACCGGACGACGGGCGGCGAGGAACGGGCGGTCGAGGATCTCATGTGGCTCGTCCGTGACCGGCTCGGTGAGGACGCGGAACTGCTCGAGCGAGAGTCGGCGACGCTGTCGCGCTCACGTGCCGCGGTCGGGATGTTGCGGGGAGGTCTGGAACCGTCCGACGTCGCGCACGCGGTCCGGCGCACGGGCGCTCGCGTCGTCCACGCGCACAACGTCAACCCGACTCTCGGCTGGCGCGCGCTGGCGGCGGCCCGGTCGGCCGGCGCTCGGGTCATCCTGCACCTCCATCAGTACCGCCTCGTGTGCGCGGTCGGGGTGTGTTTCACCCACGGCGCGGACTGCACCCGCTGCCACGCGCGCAACACGTGGCCAGGAGTGCGACTGGGCTGCCGCGGAACGGGTGTCGAGGCGGTGGTCTACGGGGCGGGACTGGCGCTGTGGCAGCGCCGGCTCGCGGCACACGTCGATGCGTTCGTCGTTCCGAGCCGGGCGGCGGACGTTCGCCTGCGCGAGCTCGGAGCCCCGGTGCAGTCCACGCCGGTGCATGTGCTGCCGCATGTCGTCCGGGCCTTCGCCTCGGAGGCGAGCCCGGTTGCGGGTGGGCCCGCGATTCTCGCGAGCCGACTGGCGACGGAAAAGGGGGTGGACGTGGCGATCGACGCGTGCCGAATCGCCGGCGTGCCGCTCGTGATCGCGGGCGACGGCCCGGAGCGCGCTGCGCTCGAGGCACGTGCCCGCGGTGCCGATGTCCGCTTCGCCGGTCGGCTCGGTGGAGAGGAGCTCGCCCGGCTGCGGGCCGGGGCGGGCGTCGCGGTCCTGCCGTCCCGAGCCCACGAGACGTTCGGACTCGCCGCCGCCGAGGCGATGGCGCTCGGTCTGCCCGTCGCCGCGACCGCGGTCGGCGCGTTGCCGGAGCTCGTGCCGACCGAATGGCTCGCGCCGTCAGGGGACGCGGCGGCGCTCGCGGAGATCATCGTCAGGCTGCGTGGCGATGCGGCAGCGGGACAGCGGGCGATCGACAGCGTGCGGGCGCTCGCTGCCCCGGAGGTCGTCGCGCCGGCGCTGGCGGCGATCTACGCCGGGCCGCTGCCGTTGGCCGCGCGCTCTGACGTCCGCGCGTGACGCAGGCGCCGCTCGGCCATCAGCCATCCAAAGGCCGCGAGGATCACCACGAGCAGCATGATCGGCAGCACGGTCGCGCCCGAGAACAGCATGACAACGAACAGCATTGCGACAAGAACCCCGCCAGCCATGGACCACAGGATACGTCAGTCGGCGTGCGCGGTCAGTCAGGCCGTGTGTGGGGCCCGAGGATGTCGGCGAGCTCACGGCTGGCGGACTCCTGGTCCGCCATCGTGGTGCGCAGCAGCTGATCGCCGTCGCTGTCGCGCTGATACGCCGCCTCGCGCTCGTCGTTCTGCCGCTCCGCCCAGGCCCGGAGGTCCGCCAGGAACTCGGTACTGGCGACGAGCGCCGCCTCATCGCTCGGATCGAACGTCCGGCACGCGAGCTCATCGGTGTGGATCTCGTCTCCGTCGAACCAGCGCTCATAGAGGCTGACCTCGACGTTGCCGCCGGCCGGTTCGGTTCGGACGAAGCATCCGAAGGTCCCCTCGTTGGCGTAGCGCGCGACCGTCGCGAGCCGCGCGGCGTAGCTCTCCATTTTCGCGAGCTCGAGCATCGGCCTGAACGTCCGGTGGAACAGAACCGAGCGGTCGACGACGTCGCGATGGCGGCGGAGCAGTCCTCTGCCCTCGTGCACCGTCATTCGGACGAGCGCGACGTCGACGTGCCCGGGGCGCGCCTCGGATCGCTCCACCTCGTGCACGCGTCGGAGCGCCTCGGACATGCGCTCATTCTTGCTCAGTAGGCCGGTACGCCGGAAACGCTCGAGTCGATCCCGTGCGAGACGCCGTAGGCCTGCATGTAGATGCCGTAGCCAAGATCGACCGCGAACAGCCCGATGACGAGCGCCAGGGCGAGCTTGCGGCGGTCGCGGACGACCCAGGCGGCGGCGACGTAGAAGACGGGGGCGGCCAGGAAGATGATCCGGCCCCAGTCGAAGGCGAACGTCATCGCGGCCGCGCACAGGAACACGAGCACGAGACCGCGCCGCGCGAACGGCAGGTCGCGCAGCGCGAACGGCGCCGCGACCCAGATCGGACCGTACGAGAGGCCCAGGCGACGCAGTTCGACCGGCAGCGTCCCGGACGAAAACGCGGCGCGAATGATGTTCCAGCGCTCGGTGAAGAACGGCCCGTTGTAGCCCGGGATGTACGCGCGGCCGGCGGCGCTGATCGACGTCCGGATGACGACATAGGCGATGAGCGGGGCAACCGCGAGCACGACTGTGTCTCGCAGGGCCTCAGGGTCATACGGCGAGCGCGCCCAGACGGCATAGGCGAACGGGATCAGAAACAGGCTGGATTCGCGGATCGTCGTGCCGAGCAGCACCGTGATCAGCAACGCGAGCTTCTGGCGGCGGACGATGAACAGCGTGCCGAGCATCATCACCAGGATCGAGGCCGGGTCGATGCTCCGTCCGTGGCGGATGAGCACGACGAGCAGTGGCGGGGAGAGGACGAAGCCGATGGCGAGTGGGATGCTGAGCCGATCGGCGATGTCGAACTCTCCGAGCAGCGCGTACAGCGCCGCGCCGCTCACCGCGATCGCCAGCCACGCGATGAGCGTGAACGAGACGACGTGGGAGAACGGGAGCACGTGGACGAGCCACGGCACCCCGATCCGGTACGCGTAGGGGAAGTTGTGCGTGGCACCCGGATGGGATGCCATCCGCTCGTAGAACGGCTCGTCGCCGCTGATGCCGTGCTCATGGCGGATCAGGACATCGGCGAGGATCACCACGCCGAGGCACATCACGCCGACGCGCAGCGCCGCCGGCAGGCGCACGGTCCGCGCCACGGGCTGCGTTAGCGCACGCTGACGCTCACGGAGCGGCTGTGCACCGTCAGTCCCGGCAGCAGCAGCGGGTCATCGCTCGGATAGGTCCAGCTCAGCCGGACGGTGCCGCTCGTGGGGAAGGACATGCGCGTATCGAAGTAGCCGTGAGGGTCGGTGATCGTGACCGTCTTCAAGGTGGTGAATGATCCTCCGGACTTCGGCCGGAACTGGATCTCGACGGTCTCAGGGTCTGCGGGCGCGTCAATCATGGCGGAGTGCGCGGCCCTGGCGCAACCCCACACCTCGGCGGAGCGGCCGCGGCGGAGCTTCGTGACCGGGAGGAACAGCGGCAGGCGGAAGGCGTCGTAGCTCGGCTTGGGCTTGCGGGAGTAGTTCTCGAGCCCACTGGCAAAGCCACCCCAGTCGTCGGACTTCGTCGCCGGCTGTCCGTCGTAGAGCAGGTACTGCATGAAGGAGCGGATCCGAGGGTTCTTCCACGAGATGTACTCCGCCCAGTTGATGTAGACCGCCGCCGTCGACTGCTTGAGGTAGGGCAGGCGCTTCGTCGGGTGCTTCGGCGGACTCGTGATGTAGCCGTACTCGGTGTTCCAGACCGGGAAGTGGGGATGGGCGCCGTACACGGCGGTGACGCGGTCGAGTGCCCGCGTGAGGTTCCCGATCTGGGCCAGCGCGGTGAACTGCGGGCTCGCGTCTCGCTCGACGTTCGGCGGGTACCAACGGGAGTACGCGTGGTCGGCGAAGCCGGTGGCCGAGAACAGTGCGGGGTGTTTGCGGCGGAAGGCCCGCGATCCGGCGGCATTCGTCGGGCAGCCTCGCAGCGCGGCCGCGTGGCCGCGGAGCGCGCGGTAGCTGGGTGTCGACGCAGTACAGCGCGCGCAGGAACTGCAGCGGCGTCATTCCGTTGAAGAGGCCGAGCTTGTTGGGCGCCCCACCGCGCGGGGCGAGCTCACCGAAGAGGACCGTGTCGCCGCCGTGGCGGGTCTGCCGGAACGCCGTCCAGGCGGCGTCGAGCAGGTTGCGGTACGTCCACGGACTGCGCTCGATCGATGAGTGACCGGCCTGCCGGGGATCACCCTGGGGAGCCAGGCTCGGCCCGTAGTCAGGCTCGTTCCACACCGACCAGAAATGGACCGCCGGCAGGTCGTCAGGGTTGCCAGGCGCGACCGCGTTCGTCACCGGGTCGTAGGTGCCGCTGTAACGGGTCGCGACGGCGCGCACGAACGCTCCGAACTCACTCGCCTTCGGTGCCCAGTTCGGATGTGGCTTGCCGTCCTTCGGTGCGCCGGGCGCCGTGGCCCAGATCGGCGCGCCGCCGCCGACGTCGAGGTCGAGATCGAGGTGCTGACGCGCCGCCTCCGCGACGACCCGGTCGAGTAGCGCCCACGCGCCGGGGGGATAGGCGGCGGGATTGGACGACTTGAAATTCGCCGGGCGCTTGCGCGAGTACGGGTCGGGCGCGTACAGGATCCAGCGCACGGAGACGCGAACGCGACCCACGCCGAGGGTGCGGAACTGGGTGAGGACCGCCGGCGTGTCGCCGAACACAGCGAGGTCGTCCTGCATGAGCGTCTCCTGCGACGTGCTCGCGTGCGCGGAGGCGGTGCCGAGGATTGCGGCGACGGTCATGACGAGAGCCGCGAGCATGAGCGAACGTCGTCCGAGCCCAGTCGTCGTCATCGAGTCCGCGTCATCGGATCGTCACCTTCTGGGTTCGGCTCACGAACGTTGGCGCACCGGATCGACTGGACCACGACAGCCTTACCGAGCCGCTCGCCGGGAAGCCGAGCTTGCACGTCAAAGTAGCCGCGGGCGTTTGTGATCGCCACCGTCTTGATCGTCGTGAAGGCCCCGCGGGAGCCGCGCTCGAACTGGATCTGGACTCGCTGCGTGGCGCGCGTGTCGAGTTGCGCGAAGTGCGCGGGTCGAACCTCGCCCCACACTTCGAGCTTGCGGCCGCGCCGGGTCCGCGTCACGGGCAGGTACAGCGGCATGCGGTAGGCGTTGTACGTCGGCTTGGGTTTGCCCCCGAAGAACTCGAGCCCGTCGGCGAAACCGCCGAACTCGGGCACGTTGACGCGCGGATTCGGATCCTCGAGCAGGAACTGCATCGATGTGGCGACCCGCGGGTTACGCCACATGAGGTACTCCGACCAGTTGATCCAGTACGCGGCCGTCGAGGGGCTGGGGTAATGGTTGCTGTGGTTCGGCGGGTTCGTGATGTAGCCGTATTCGGTGATGTAGATCGGGTAGCGCTTGTGCGAGCCGTAGGTGCGCTGAACCGCGTCGATCACGCTCGTGACGTGCGGAAGATCGGGCAGCTCGGCGTAGTCCGGATCCCGCGAGTCGACCTGGTTCGGCGGCTTGTTGACGGGATACGGATGGACCGCGAACCCGGTGGCCGAGAACAGTGCGGGATGGGCGCTGCGGAACCGCTTCGCGCCCGCAGCGTTCGTGGGACAACTCTCCGCGGACGCAGCCGACCCCTTCAGCGGTCGATTGCGTGAGTCGACGCAGTACAGCGCCCGGACGAACTGCAGCGGCTTTGTCGTCCCAAAGTTGCCCGGGCGTCCGTCCGGCAGGCCCTTCGACGCCCGCGAGCGGGTGCCCCGGGCGGCGAGGCTCCCGAACAGGATCGTGTCCTGTGCGTGACCGGTCGCCTTCAGTGAGCTCCACGCGTTGTCGAGCAGCGTCCGGTACATGATCGGGGCGAACAGGACGCTCGATCCCTTCGTCGCCTGCGGGCCGAGGTCCTGGCCGAAATTCGGCTCGTTCCAGATCGCCCAGAAGCTGATCTTTGGCAGTGGCGAGCTGTCTCCGGTCGGCGTGTAGTGGCCGCTGTAGCGCGAGCCGGCGGCGCGCACGAACGCGCCGAACTCGGCGGCGTTCGGCTTCCACTGGCCGTGCAGGCCGCTGCCGGCCGGAACCCCGGGTGCCAGGGACCACGCCGGGGCCGGCGTGCCGAGCGTGAAGTCGGCGGTGATGCCGTTCGCCCGGGCCGCTCGGTCGATGCGGTCGAAGATCGCCCAGTTGTAGTTCGGATCGCCCGGATTGGTCGGGCGAAAGCCCGCCGGAAGGCTGGCCGGAGCGATGCGCGCCCACGGCACCGACACGCGGATGACGCCGACGCCGAGCGAACGCAGGGTGGCGAGCGTCGCCTCCGGATTGGCCTGGAGGTGGCCGTCGTCCTCGAACACCGACACCTGCTGTGAGGAGGCGAGCGCCGACCCGGCGGGGACCAGTCCGGCGAGGGCCGTGGCGAAGACGAGCAGGGTCAGGTGACGGAGAAGCTGGCGCACGAGGACAAGAACCTCCGGGCGTGTCGGAAGTTGCGGGGCGCCCGGCCGGCCCGCCGATCTGGACCTGGCTGAGGCTAGTGCACCGTTCCGAACTAGCGAAGGTCCACCGGGCGATTCGCCACTCGGATTCAGTGGATCGTGACCGCGGTGACCCGGCTGAAGATCTGCGTCCCGTTCGGGTACGTCCAGGCGAGCCGAACGCCGCCCGAATGCGTGAACGTGACCCGGGTGTCGAAATACCCGTGGGGATCGGTGATCGGGACCGACTGGACGGTCGTGAACTGGCTGGCGCCCTGGGCGCGGAACTGGATCTCGACCGGATGGCGGGCGGCACCCTGTAGGTAGGCTGCGGGCCGGGCGCAGCCCCAGACCTCAAGCGCGGTGCCCGCGGACGCGCTCGTCACCGGGAGGAAGATCGGGAGTCGGAACGCCGGGTACATCGCCTTTGGCGTGTGATCGGCGAATTGCAGACCGGTCGCAAACCCACCGGCCGCGTTGGCGGTGGGCGGGTCGCTCAACAGAAACTGGTCGTAGGAGCGAAGGCGCGGGTTTCGCCACGTGAGGTACTCGGCCCAGTTGAGGTAGTACGCGGCGAGGGTCGGCACCGTCGTGTGGGCGATCTTCTCGGGCGGGTTCGTCTGGTAGCCGAATTCGGTCGAGTAGATCGGGATCTGCCGGTGGCTGCCGTACGCCTCGTAGGACCGGTCGAGCGTGGACTCGAGGTTCGGCAGGGCCGCCAGGTCGGCGTAATCCGGCTCGTCGGGCGTCTGAAAATTCGGTGGGTTACCGCCCTGGGGGTACGGATGGTCGGCGAATCCGCCCGCCTGGAACAACCCTGGATGCTGGGCGGCGAACTGGTGGGAGCCGGCCGCGTCGGCAGGGCAGCCGCGCTCTGTCGCCGCGGTGCCGGTGAGAGGCCGGAATGACGTGTCGACGCAGTACAACGCGCGGACGAAGCGCAACGGCACCATTCCTGAGAAGTTCCCGGGGCTGTTGCCCGTGGTGATGCCACGCGGGGCGGTCTCGCCGATGAGAATCGTGTCGCGGCCGTGGCCGGTCGCCCCAAACGCGCTCCACGCGGCGTCGACGCAGATCGCGATACAGACGCGGAGACACCTCGACCCGGGACTGGTCGATCGCCTGGGGCGAGAGATCGACCCCGTAGTTCGGCTCGTTCCAGATCGACCAGAAATTGATCCGCGGGAGCGGGGAGGGCGCACCGGCCGGGGTGTAGTGCCCGCTGTAGCGGGTACCGACGGCGTGGACGAACTTCCCGAACTCGACCGCGGACGGCTTCCACGACTGGAAGCGGTTCTTCGGCGCGCCGGGGCCGTTCGCCCACAGCGGCACGGATGGGCCGAGCGTGAAGTCGAGGCCGACGCCGAGGCGCGCCCCGGCACGGACGATGGCGTCATAAATCGCCCACTGGGCGGCAGGATATGCGGCAGGATCGGCGCCGTTGAAGCCCGCCGGACGCACCGGCGAGGTGCTGTCGGGCGCGACCGAGCTCCAGGCGATCGACACCCGCATGCGGGTGACCCCGAGCGTGCGCATGAGCGCCAGCGTCCCGGCGGGGTCCGAATGCAGGTGGAGCTCGTCCTCGAAGATCGATCCCGGGCTGCCGTGACCCTTCGGGGCCGAGCTCGCCGAGGAGCTGCTGGCGCTGCTGCCACCGCATCCGGCGAGCATCACGGCTGCGGCGGCGAGCCCGCAGAGCGCGCTCAGCACGAATCTCATGGGCGTTCGTCGGGTCGCAGGCAAGCGGGGCAGGATAGGGGCTCTTTACACTCCACGCGGATGTCCATCCCGGTCGGCACGCGGCCCGCTGCCGTCACTCATGAGGAGCGGCCGACGGTCCACCGGACGCGACCGCTCGTTGAGCGCGTCCCTCCGGAGCTCGTCCTACTCGCCGTGATCACGGCGATCGGTGCGGCGATCCGGTTCGCGACGCTCGGCAGCCAGAGCTTCTGGGCCGACGAGGCCCTCACCGTCCACGGCGCCAGCGGCTCGCTCAGCGGAATGTGGCACGTCGTGAGCACCGTCGAGACAACCCCGCCGCTGTACTTCATCAGCACGTGGGGCTGGGCGAAGGTGTTCGGCACGAGCGAGGTCGCACTGCGCTCGCTCTCGGCGCTGCTCGGGATCGCACTCATTCCGGTCGCGTTCTACGCCGCCCGCGAGCTCGTCTCGCGCGCCGCCGGGCTGCTCGCTGCGGCGTTCACGGCGCTCAGCCCGTTCATGATCTGGTACTCGCAGGAGGCCCGCGCGTACGCGATGTTCGCGTTGTTCGCTGGCCTGTCGTTCCTGTTCTGGGCGCGCGCGTGGCGCCGGTCCTCGGCGAGCGATCTGCGGTGGTGGGCGGTGTTCTCGGTGCTCGCGGTTCTGACTCACTTCTTCGCCGGGTTCCTGATCGCGCCGGAGGCGCTCGCGCTGTTGTTCCGCTCCCGCGCGCGGCCGGTCCTGGTCGCGTGCGGGACGATCATCCTCGCGCAGTTGGCGGTGCTTCCGCTCGCGTTCAGCGACACGTCGCACTGGCTCGGCTGGATCCAGTCGTTCCCGCTGGCCGCGCGGATCAAGCAGGTGCCGGTCGACTTCGGGCTGGGCAACCTGTACCAGAGCTCGCTCGTGACGCGGGGGCTGCTCGGCGCCGCGGTCGTCGCCGTGGTCACGCTCGCGCTGCTCTTCGTCGGCGGGACACGGGAGCAGCGGCGGGGTGCCGGCTGGGCGGCGCTGATGGCGGGCAGCGTGCTGCTCGTACCGCTGCTGCTCGCCGCGTTCGGTCGCGACTACTACGTCCCGCGCAACATGATCGTCGCCTGGCTCCCGCTCGTGGTCGTGATCGCGGCGGCCTGCACGGTGCCCCGCGCCCGGCTTGCCGGCGGCGCGTTCGCGCTCATCATCATCGGCGGGTTCCTGTACGCGGGCATCCGGATTGGCAACAGCCCCCAGTATCAGCGCCCCAACCTGCGCGGCGTCGCCACGGCGCTCGGTCATCCCGTCGTCCGCCGCGCCGTTGTCGCCGACGACGGCGACTTCGCCGCGCAGCCGCTGTCCGTGTACCTGCGCGGGGCGGCATGGCCCCCGGGTCCGAACGTTCCGACCACGGTCCACGAGGTGGATGTCGTCGGCGGGGTGTGGCAGCGCATCCCGGCGACGCTGCCGCCCGGCGTGCGTCTCATCGCACGGACACCGGTCGACGGCTATCTCGTCACGCGGTTCGCGCTTCAGCCCGCGTGGCAGGGCACGCCGGCGGCACTCGGCGCCCGCGCCGGATCGCTGCTCCAACCCGCTGCGGCGTCGGCGAGAGTCCTCGTTCAGCCGCCGGGCGCCTAAAGTTCCCGGCCGATGTCACGGATCCGACTCCCCGTCGCAGTGCTGCTCGCGCTCGGTGCGCTCGCCCTCCCGGGCGCCGCCGCGTTCGCCGCCGCCCCGAGCCCGGTGATCGCCGACTGCAACACGCACAGCCAGCTCACGGCGCACTACACCGTCGCGCAGTTGCGCACGGCGCTGAACACGATGCCGCCGACGGTCAAGGAGTACACGAACTGCTACGACGTCATCAATCGGGCGCTGCTCGCGCAGATCGGATCCGGTTCGGGCGGCGGTTCCGCCGGTAAGGGATCCGGCGGCTCGTTCCTGCCGGCGTCGCTGATCGTCGTGATCGTGCTGCTGATCGCTGGAGGCGGGGGCTACGCGTTCCTCGCCTACCGCCGCCAGGCGACGAGCGTCGGTGGTGGTGGCTCCGGCTCCAGCTCCTGGCTCCGGCTCCAGTTCCGGCTCTGGCTCCAGTTCCGGCTCCAGCTCCGGCTCCAGTTCCGGCTCCAGTTCCGGCTCGGCCGCGCCGGAATAACGACACCCAAACGCGCAACTTCCGCCGGACCCGCTCCGTTTGTGTTCGTGATGCAGGACTTCGGTGAAGCTGAGGGGCGCTCGGGCCCGACGGGTAGGGCTCCGGCCACGGACGGCGTGTTGTAACGCTGCGAGCGGCCGTCCGGGTTTGGGCCCGGGCGGCGCTCGCCGTCCGTCGCCGATCTACGTGACGGAGATCTTGACCGTCCGGCTCGTGACCTGATGGCCGGACGCGTTCGTCCAGGCGATCCGGACGCTGCCGCTGCCCGGGAACGCCTTGCGGATGTCGAAGTAGCCGCGCGAGTTGGTGATCCTGACCGTCGTGATCGTGCTCCAGGCGCCCTTCGAGTTCGCCTGGAACTGGACCTGGGCCCGCTGCGTGCCGTGACCGTCGACCGTTGCGTAGTGCGCGGGACGCACGGCGCCCCAGACCTCGAGCGAGCGTCCCTTCGCGCGTGGAGGTGACGGGCAGCATGATCGGCAGCCTGTAGGCGTCGAACGTCACCTTGTGCTTGCCGTTCTTGAACTCGAGGCCACTCGCGAAGTTGTTGAACGGCGGGTCGACGAGCAGGTACTGGCTGTAGCTCCTGATCCGCCTGCTCTTCCAGCTGAGGTACTCGGCCCAGTTGATGTAGTACGCGGCGGTTGTCGGATTGATCCGGGCTGCCGCCTGAGGCGGGTTCGTCCGGTAGCCGTACTCGGTGTTCCAGATCGGGAACTGGGTGCGTGAGCCGTAGACGCGGTTGAGGCGGTCGAGCGTCCGCTCAGCCGGTTGATCTTCGGCGAGGTCGGCGAAGTCCGGATCGCTCCTCGTTCGCGATGGGCACAGCGTCGAGCCGCAGAGGTACGTCAGCTGATTCGGTGGGAAGCCCTGGACATAGGGGTGGGCGGCGAAGCCGCTGGCCTGAACAGGCCCGGGTGCTGCGTGGCGAACCCGCGGCTGGCCCGCGGCGTTCGTCGGGCAGCCGCGCGCGCTCGCCGGCGGAGCCGCGTCAGCGGCCGGTAGCTGGAGTCGACGCAGTAGAGCGCGCGCAGCCAGCGCAGCGGCTTGATGCCGGAGAAGTTCCCGGGGTGCGTCGTGCCGTGCGGCGCCGTCTCCCCGATGAGGATCGTGTCCTTGCCGTGGTGCGTCGCCTGCAGCGCGCTCCACGCGGCGTCGAGGAGCCCGCGGTAGGCGGCGGCGCTCAGCCTCGACGGTGTTGTTGTTCGTCGCCTGCGGCGCGAGGTCGATTCCGTAGTTGGGCTCGTTCCAGATCGACCAGAAGCTCACCCGCGGCAGCGCCGTGCTCGCGCCCGTTGGCTTGAACGAGCCGCTGTAGCGCGTGCCGACGGCGCGCACGAACGCCCCGAACTCCCGGGCGGAGGGCTTCCACTGACCGCGCGGGCCGCCCGCCGGCTGGTGGCCGCCCGTGGCCCACTGCGGCGCCGGTCCGGTGGTGAGGAAGTAGACCGCGATCCCGTCGGCCTTCGCCTGCTGGATGATCGCGTCGTACAGCGCCCAGTTGTAGTGCGAGTCATGTCGCGTTGCTCGCGTTGAAGTGCGACGGCTTGCGGCGGCCGCTCGGCGCGACGTGGCTCCAGTACAGCCCGACGCGCAGACGGGTGATCCCGAGCTGGCGGAGCGTCCGCAGCGTCTTCGCCGGGTTGGACATGACGTTCAGGTCGTCCTGGAAGATCGGCTTCCTGGGTGCCCGAGGCGACGGCGTTCGTCGCCGGCAGGGCCAGCAGGATCGTGAGAGATGTGACAAGCAGCAGCAGGCGTGAGATTCGGGGCATGACCACCAGTGACACCCTCAGGGCCGGTGAAGTTTCGCCGGGCAGGTGCTTCTACACTCCTGAGCATGGCCTCACAGCGCCAGATTCACGTCGGCGGCGTGCCGATCGGCGGCGGCGCGCCGGTCGCCGTGCAGACGATGACGAAGACCGAGACCGCCGACCTGCAGGCGACGATGGCCCAGATCCGCCGCGTCGCCGAGGCCGGCGCGGACATCGTCCGCGTCGCCGTCCCGCGCGAGCAGGACGTCGAGGCGCTGAAGACGATCGTGCGCGACTCGCCGATCCCGGTGATCGCCGACATCCACTTCAACTACACGCTGGCGCTGAAGGCGCTCGACGCGGGCGCGCACTGCGTGCGGCTGAACCCGGGCAACATCGGCGGGCCGGACAAGGTCGCGCTCGTCACGGCGCGCGCGAACGAGCTCGGGACGCCGCTGCGGATCGGCGTCAACTCGCGGTTCGCTGCCGGCGCATCTGCGCGAGCTCGAGTTCGAGAACCCGGTCGAGGCGCTCGTGCGGCGCCGCGGTCGAGTTCGTCGAGCTGATGGAGCGGCTGCGAGTTCACGAACTTCAAGGTGTCGATGAAGTCGACGAACGTGCCGAACACGATCGCGTCGAACCGGCTGCTCGCCGAGCGGATTCCCGTACCCGCTCCACCTCGGCGTCACCGAGGCGGGGACGAAGTGGTCGGGCTCGCTGAAGTCCGCCGTCGGGCTCGGGACGCTGCTCGCCGACGGGATCGGCGACACGATCCGGATCTCGCTCTCGACGTTCCACGCCGAGGAGGAGGTCAAGGTCGCCTGGGAGATCCTCAAGGCGCTGAAGCTGCGCGAGCGCGGCCCGGTGCTGATCGCCTGCCCGACCTGCGGGCGGCTGCAGTTCGACATGGACGCGGTCGTCGCCGAGGTCGAGCGGCGGCTCGAGGCCTACGACGACCCGATCGAGGTCTCGGTGCTCGGCTGCGCCGTCAACGGCATCGGCGAGGCCCGCCACGCCGACTTCGGGATCACCGGCGCCAAGGACATGGGGATGATCTACTCCCGCGGCGAGCCGCTGAAGAAGGTCCCGACCGAGCATCTCGTCGACGAGCTGTTCGCCGAGATCGATCGCTACTACGCGGCGGGCAAGCAGGTCGTGCGCGACGAGACGAAGGCGGCCGAGGCCGCCGCCTGGCTCGCGGAGAACGAGGACGCCACCGCGATGACGCCCGAGCGCCTCGCCGCCCTCGAGGCGGAGGCCGCCGGCCGACTTGACGAGGACGTCTCGCCGGTCGCCGGTCGGCGGTTCACCCGGGCCTAGGTTTCGGCGTCGCCGCTGGCGGCCCTCGCGCGTAGGCGCCTCGCTGCGGTCGGGTCGCCCGAGCCGCGGTCAGCGACCGACGGATTGGCAACGAGGGGGTGGGGATTGCACGTCCGCGGGGTGCGCCCTGGCTCGCTGACCGTCTGAGCCCAGGGGATTATTTCGCCAAAGCGCCCCGGCGAGATGGATCTGGGCGCGAAAGTTGCGCTGACGGGGCGTTTTTCGCCACGATCCGTGGGAGTGGGGCGGTTTGGCGAAAAACTCCCCGCCTCATGCAACGGGCGCCCCCGGAGGGGCGCCCGATACGGCGAGGCCCTGCTGGCGACCGGGCTCAGCCGGCGGCGGCGAAGCCCTCGGCCACCTTGGCCCAGTTGACGACGTTCCACCACGCGTCGAGGTAGTCCGGGCGGCGGTTCTGGTACTTGAGGTAGTACGCGTGCTCCCAGACGTCGACGCCGAGCAGCGGCGTCTTGCCGTCGCTGATCGGGTTGTCCTGGTTGGCCGTCGAGACGATCGCGAGGCCGGAGCCGTCGTGGATCAGCCACGCCCAGCCGGAGCCGAAGCGCTTGACGCCGGCGTCCTTGAACTGGGCCTTGAAGTCGTCGAACGAGCCGAACGCGGACTCGATCGCGGCGGCGAGGTCGCCGCTCGGCTCGCCGCCGCCGTCCGGTGACATCCACTCCCAGAACAGCGAGTGGTTGTAGTGGCCGCCGGCGTTGTTGCGCACCGGGCTCTGCTTGTCCTGCGGCAGCGAGCGCTCAGGTTCTTGAGCACCTCCTCGACGGGCTTCTCCGCCCACTCGGTGCCCTCAAGCGCGGCGTTGGCGTTCGTGACGTACGCCTGGTGGTGCTTGTCGTGGTGCACGCGCATCGTCGCCTCGTCGATGTGCGGCTCGAGCGCGTTGTAGTCGTAGGGGAGATCCGGGACGGAATACGCCATGTATGAGCTCCTTGCAGACACGGGAAATTGAACAGTCGACTTCTATCAGAAGCGGGGATTTCGGCCCAAAGGCTTCCGCTCGGTGGCTACCCCCGGATCAATCGCGCCACCCCTCGCCGGTGAACCGTTCTCGAAATCCCTTATGGATCTGGCGGCGTCTGACTAAAGGGACTTTCGGAACGCTGCACTAGGCTTCCCGCCCACAGATGACCCGCCTCTCGAAGTACTTCCTTCCCACCGAGCGCGAGCCGCCCGCCGACGCCGAGGCGATCTCGCACAAGCTGATGGTCCGCGCCGGGCTGATCCGGCAGGTCGGCGCCGGGCTGTGGTCGTGGCTGCCGGCCGGCTGGCGGGTGCACGAGCGGATCGTGCAGATCGTGCGCGAGGAGATGAACGCGATCGGCGGGCAGGAGATGCTGATGCCGGTGCTGCACCCGGCCGAGCCGTGGCGGCAAGACCGGCCGCTACGACATCGACGAGCTGTTCAAGCTCAAGGATCGCCGCGGCGCCGACATGGTGCTCGCGATGACGCACGAGGAGATCGTCACCGGCCACGTCGCGTCGGCGGTGAAGTCCTACCGCGATCTGCCGCTGATCCTCTACCACTTCCAGGTCAAGGAGCGCGACGAGCCGCGGCCGCGCGCCGGCGTGCTCCGGACGCGCGAGTTCATCATGAAGGACGCGTACACGTTCGACCGTGACGCGGACGGGCTCGACGCGGCCTACGAGAAGCACGTGCACGCGTACGACCGGATGTTCGACCGCTGCGGGCTCGAGTGGTACCGGGTCGAGGCCGACGTCGGGATGATGGGCGGGCTCGGCGCGCACGAGTACATGGCGCCGTGCGCCGCCGGCGAGAACGACGTCGCGCTCGCGCCCGGTTACGCCGCGAACGTCGAGGTGGCGACCGCCGACCCGCAGCCGGTGAGCCTGCCGCCGCCGCTCGACGCGCCCGAGGAGGTGCACACGCCGGGGATGACGACGATCGAGGCGGTCGCCCGTCACCTCGACCTGCCGGAGGGAGCGCTGCTCAAGGCGTTCCCGGTGATCAGCGACGGCGAGATGAAGCTCGTCGTGCTGCGCGGCGACCATCGCGTCAACGAGATCAAGCTCCGCGCCGCGCTGCGCGCCGACTTCCGCCCGGCCCATCCGGAGGAGATCGAGGAGCGGCTCGGCCCGCCGGGCTACATCGGTCCCGTCGGCGCGCAGATGCCGATCCTGCTCGACCGTGGCGTCGACCCCGGCCCGTACGTCGCCGGCGCGAACAAGCCCGATCTCCATCTCCGCGGCGTCGAGCCCGGCCGGGACTTCGTGTTCGAGAGCGTCGACGTCCGGACGGTGCTCGCCGGCGACACGGTCAACGGACAGGCGATCCGGATCGAGCCGGCGATCGAGGTGGGGAACATCTTCAAGCTCGGGCTGCGCTACTCCGAGCCGTTGAACGCGACGTATCTCGACGAGAACGGCAAGGCCCAGCACATCTGGATGGGCTCCTACGGGTTCGGACCCGCGCGCGCCGCCGCCGCCGCGGTCGAGCAGTACGCCGACGAGCAGGGGATCTCGTGGCCGCGGTCGATGGCCCCGTTCGACGTCGAGCTCGTGACCCTCGGCAAGGACGGCACCGACGAGCGGTCCGCGGCCGACCGCCTGTACGACGAGCTGCAGGCCACCGGGCTGAGCACGTTGTATGACGATCGCGACGCCGGGCCGGGGGAGAAGTTCACCGATGCCGAGCTGCTCGGCTGTCCGCTGCGCGTCACCGTCGGTCGCCGAACGCTCGCCCAGGGCGAGGTCGAGGTTCAGATCCGCCGCGGGCGCGAGTCGCGGAGCGTTCCGCTCGAGGGCGCCGCGGAGGCAATCGCCGCGCTCTGGCACGACGTGCCGTAGCGAGCCCGCCCGCGGCCATGAGCCCGATCACCAAGAAGCGGCTATTCGGGATCGATCGCTCGGGTCCGCCGCCGACCCAGACGCGCTCCGATCAGCCGCTCAACCCGTGGACGATCCCGAACGCGATCGGGTTCGTCCGCCTGGCGCTGATCCCCGTGTTCCTGATCGTCGCGTTTGGCAGCGACGACGGTGAGGACGCGCTCGCGGCGGTGCTGTTCGCGGTGATCGGCTGGGCCGACTACCTCGACGGCTTCGCCGCCCGGCTGACCGGTCAGTACAGCCGCCTGGGGGCGCTGCTCGACCCGATCGTCGATCGGCTGCTCGTGATCTCCGGGATGGCCGTGTGCTGGAACTTCGAGCTGCTGCCTCGGTGGGCGATCGCGCTCGTGATCGCCCGCGAGCTGTTCATGCTCGCGCTGAGCCGCTACGGCCTGCGCCACGGAGTCGAGCTGAGGATCAACTGGCCGGGCCGGATCGGCGTCGCCCCGACGATGGGGGCGCCGTTCTTCGCGATGGCCGGCGTGCACTGGCTGGCGCTGATCATGCTCTACAGCGGCCTGACACTGGCGCTGCTTGCCACCGTCCTGTACGTTCGGGATGGTCTGCGGCAGACCCGGACGCGCAAAGCCTCAAGCTCAGCTTGACCCTTGGGCCTGCGCGGGTATACTCGCCACTCGCTGATAACGACTCAAAGGATGTAGGGGGTACGCTTCCAATGGACACTTTCCCCGATCTGGGCTCACTGACCGATCAGGAGCTCAAGGACTTGATCAAGCAGCTGACCGACGAGGAGATGGAGATCTCCTACAAGCGTCGGATCCTGCACGGCAAGATCGACATCCTCCGCGCCGAACTCGTGAACCGGCTGCGCAAGAAGGACGAGAGCGGAGAGCTCGTCATCTCAGGTGCCGACGTGCAGCAGCTGACGGACATCCTGGCCGGCCGCGTCCCGCCCGCCGACTCGAACGAATAGACGAGGTTGTCCCCGTCGTGGCCCAGCACTGCCCAGAGTGCGGATTCGCCAACGCGGACGGCGCCAACTACTGCCAGCGGTGCGGCGCGTTCCTGGCCGGGGCCGAGCCGCCGCCGGGGGCAAACACGGCGACGTATCGCGTCGGCGAGACCGGCGAGATCGAGGAGCTCGAGCTGAGCGACGTCGTCGCGCGCGGCGCGGCACTCGTGATCCGCGCCGGGGGCGGCCGGGCCGGCGAGAGTTTCCCGCTCGAGGGTGACCGCCTGTCGGTCGGACGTCGGCCGGACAGCGACATCTTCCTCGACGACGTGACCGTCTCCCGCGACCACGCGATCCTCGTCCACCGCGGGAGCGACTACTACCTCGACGACTGCGGCTCGCTGAACGGGACCTACGTGAACCGGCGGCGAATCGAGTCCCACCGGCTCGTCGACGGCGACGAGCTGCAGATCGGCAAGTACAAACTCGCGTTCCTGAGCCGCTGATGAGTTCCTCCGAGATCCGCCACCCGACCGAGGTCGACGCGTTCGAGACGCCCGAGGACACCGAGCGCCCGCGGGCCAAGCCGGTGACGATCGGTGCCGTCTGCAAGGCGCTCGTGCAGGAGTTCCCTGACATCTCGATCTCCAAGATCCGCTACCTGGAGGATCAGAAGCTGCTCTCGCCCCGACGCACCCAGGGCGGCTATCGGCTGTACACGCAGAACGACATTCAGCGCCTGCGGACGATCCTCCGCCTCCAGCGCGATGAGTTCCTGCCGCTGCGGGTGATCCGACAGGAGCTCGCCAGTGGGCGCTCGGAGCGCGACGTCGCCCCGCCGCCCACCGACGGTCGCCCGATGCGCCGCGCCGCGGTGACCGTGCGCGATCCAGGTGCCCTGTACTCGCTCGAGGACGTCGTCGAGGAGACCGGCGCCGACCCGAAGCTCGTGCGCGAGCTCGAGGACTTCGGCGTGATCAAGGGTGAGGTGCGCGCCGGGACGCGCTACTACGACGAGACCGAGCGGGAGATCGTGCGGGCCGTCTCCGAGCTCGCCCGGTACGGCGTCGGCGGGCGCAACCTGCGCGTGTTCCGCACCTCTGCCGATCGCGAGGCGCAACTGCTTCAGAGCATCCTCGCGCCGGCGCTGCGCTCGCGCAATCCCGAGCGCCGCAAGGAGGCGATCGAGGCGCTCGAGAACCTCGCGTCGGTGACCACCCACCTCAAGCACCTGCTGCTGATCCGCGATCTGCGCAAGATCGCGACCTAGGAGCCTCGACCGTGACCACCGCCCGAGAAGGCGTCGATCTGCGCGCGTTCGTGCGTGACATCCCGGACTTCCCACGTCCGGGGATCGTCTTCAGGGACATCACTCCGCTGCTGCTCGATCCGCGCGCGATCGACGCCGCGGTGACGCGGCTCGCCCGGTTCGCCCGGGAGCTCGACATCGACTTCGTCGTCGCCGCCGAGGCCCGCGGCTTCATCCTCGGCGGCGCGCTCGCCCGTGAGCTGGGCGCCGGCTTCGTGCCCGCCCGCAAGCGCGGCAAGCTGCCACACGAGACGGTCAGCGCCGAGTACGACCTCGAGTACGGGATCGACGCGCTCGAGGTCCACGCCGACGCGCTCGCCGGCGGCCCGCGTGTGCTCATCCATGACGACCTGCTCGCGACCGGCGGGACGGCCGGCGCACTGGTGGACCTGGTCACGCGCCTCGGCGCGGAGATCGTCGCGTGCGCGTTTCTCGTCGAGCTCACGTTCCTCGGCGGCCGTGAGCGGCTCGCGCCCCATCACGTGCACTCGCTGATCCAATACGACGCCTGAGGCCTCGTCGATGGCCACCGCACGTCGGACGAGGGTCTTTGCGGCGGCACCTCAGCGCGTCTGGGAGCTGATCGAGGATCCGCACCACATGCCGCGGTGGTGGCCCGGGGTCGTCCGGATGGAGGGCGTGGAGGAGGACCGGTTCACGCAGGTGATGCTGACGAAGAAGGGCCGCCCGGTCCGGCTCGACTTCCTGCTCGTCGAGAGCGACCCGCCGTGGCGGCGCGCGTGGCAGCAGGAGGTCGAGGGGACGCCGTTCGCCCGCGTGCTCGACGAGTCGGTCATCGAGGTGCTGCTCGAGGCCGAGGCCGACGGCACGAAGGTGACGATCGCGCAGTACCAGAAGCTGCGCGGCTACTCGAAGACCGGCGGGTTCCTGCTCCGGCGGGCGACGCGGGCAAAACTCGACGAGGCGCTCGACGGGCTCGAACGGCTGCTGTAGGGACGCGGGCCCGCGCCGCCGGCTACGCGGACGGCAGGCTCAACGAGCCCTGGAGCACGATCGTGCCCGGAGCGTGTGGCTTCGCCTGCGTCTCACGCGTGACGAGCAGCTGCTTGAAGTGCGAGGCATTCGCCGGAAGCCGCCCGAGCGTGCGCAGGACGCCGTCGCTCTTGACGCCGGGGTTGACGAACCCGAGCAGCGTCGCGTCGGTGGGGGAGTTGTAGAGCCACACCGCGTAGGCGTCGTGCGTGGTGTTTGCGGGGACCGCCTGGGCGGCGAGCTCGATCGCGGTCGTCCCGCCCTGGCGGACGACGATCGCGATGCCCTTGGTCTTGCTGCCCGCCTGCGGTGAGGTGAGGTTGACCTGAGCGAGCGGCTTGATCGCCGCCGTGCTCGACGCGCTGGTCGAGGTCGTGCGGCTCTGAGCGGCGGTCGTCGTCGGCACGTTCGCCGTCGTCGACGTCGTCTTCTTCGAGCTGCTACTGCCGGTGATGAGGATGATCGCGATCACGATGGCGACGATCAGCACGACACCGCCGCCGAGGAGAATCGCGCCGTCGCGGCGCGAGACCGGGTGTCCGGATGCGTCGGTGCCGTCGCCGCCGCGGCCGAAGCGTCGGCGTCCGGAGGACGGGGTCGCACCGGCGGCATCCGCAGCGTCGCCCTTCGCGGCGTCGGCCGCCGCGGGTTCGGCGGGTCCTGCGGCGACGGGTTCGGCCGTCGGGGCTTCCGGCATCTCGGTCGGCTCGGTCGCAGCCGCCCCGGCGGCGGCCGCCCCGGTCGCCGGCGTCTCGGCTGACGTGCCGTCGGCGTCCGCGGGCGCCGCTGCGCCGCCGTCGGTCGGGATCTCCGGGAGCGGTCCCGCGGCGAGGGTTCCGAGCTCCGAGGCGACGACACGGGCCCACGCGCGCTCGTTCGCCGAGTCGGCGAGGCCGCGATGGGTGTCCTGCGCCGCCCCCTCTGGGAGCTGGCCGAGGAGGTAGTCGGTGATCAGGGCGCGCTGCTCCGGCGGCACCCGGGTGCTGGGACCGAGGGCGTCGAACGCCCCGAGTGCGCGCTCGCGCACGGCGGCACGATCGATCGACAGCATCTGTGCGATCTCGTCGTAGCTGCGCCCGCGCTGGAGCACGAGCTGGAGCACGGCACGCTGGTCCGGCGGCAGGCTGTCAAGGGAGGCCATGGGGAGCGTTAGCGTAGAGAAGGGGACGGCTGAATGGCGCGCTCTTACGAAATCACTAAGGTGCCGCGCGTGGAGTTCGAACTCCCCTTTCGCACCGATCACGGCTTCGATCACCTGTACGGGCTCGAGTTCACGGAGCTCTCGGATGAGCTCGTGCGCGGTGAGGTGGTGGTGCGCGACGAGCTCAAGCAGCCCGCCGGACTCGTCCACGGCGGGGTGTTCGCGTCGATCGCCGAGAGCCTCGCGTCGATCGGGACCGCCTTTGTCGTGATGAAGGACGGCAAGCACGCGATGGGCCTCTCCAACCAGACGAGCTTTCTGCGTCCGATCACCGAAGGCACGATCCACGCCGCCGCCCATCGCAAGCACCGCGGCCGCACCACGTGGGTGTGGGAGGTCGAGATGAGCGACGACGAGGGACGGTTGTGCGTGCTCACGCGGATGACGATCGCCGTACGCTAGGACCGGCGGCCGTACGTTAGGAACGATGCACGAGACCCCGCAGGACATCGCTGCGCTGCAAGCCCTCCTGGACCGCAGCTACGAGTCCGCCGGGCAGCACATGCGCAGGATCACGACGCCGGAGCGACGCGTCATGGCCGAGGCGCTTGTGTCGCGGCTGACCGGCATGTGCCTGCTCGTCCTCGCGACCGTCACCGCCGACGGACGCCCGGTCACCGGCCCCGTCGACGGCATCTTCTACCGCGGCGCGTTTCACTTCGGCACGTCACCGGACGCCGTTCGCATGCGCCACATCCGCAAGCGCCCGCAGGTGAGCGCCACGCACCTGCCGGCCGAGGAGTTCGCCGTGAACGTCCAAGGTCGGGCCGCCGAGGTCGACATCCGCTCGCCGGAGCACGCGGGCTTCCGGCAGACCCTGCTCGACATCTACGTGCCGCGGTACGGGCCGGAGTGGGAGAC
Organism: uncultured Solirubrobacterales bacterium; assembly: GCA_963813265.1. Lineage (GTDB taxonomy): Bacteria > Actinomycetota > Thermoleophilia > Solirubrobacterales > Solirubrobacteraceae > Palsa-465. The sequence continues at coordinate 241,571 of CAWEYQ010000022.1, forward strand.
GTCGTTCCTGGACAGCGGCCCGGTCTACCTGCGCATCGAGGCGGACAAGATGTTCACGTTCGTCATGCGCGACGGCGAGGGCGGGGCGTAGGTCGGTGGCGACCAGCGACCGGGGTGGCGGACCGTTGTTACGACGCCTGGTCCCCGCGACCGGCACGGGTTCCCACGCGTCGAGCACGCGGACGGTGTGCGGGAGCTCGTGCCGCTGAGAGCGGCTCGATCTCCCGCGCGGCTCCGGCGGGTGTGGTGCGTGGGAATTCGTGCCGATCTGGTGATCCCCTCGCCGGGCCATCGGCCCAGAGTCCCACACAAACCTGGCCCGACCCCTTCTCGATGCAGTCCCTTCCGAAGTTGCCGCAGCACCATGACGAAGCCGCAACAGCGGACCGCGCCGGGTCGCAAACCAGGCTGCTGCCTACGCCTTCGTGTTCTTCTTCTTCGTCGGTGCCGACGTCGGCGCGCCCTGGCCGAGGTAGCGCTCGGCGAAGGACTTCAGGAGATCGCCGGCGGTGCGGACGTGGAGCATGCGCGTCCAGGCGAGCCCGATGAAACCGTTCGTACCCGGCCGTTGCCATAACACGACGGCCTGACCGGCGGCCGCGAGCGCCGCCGTGAACGGTCCGGCGACCGACTTCTGCAGCCTGCGCAGCTCGGGCGGCGGCTGGCTGTCCCCGTAGGCGATGACGATGTCTCCGAGTTCGAGGGCCTCGAGCGCTTGGTCGGCGGTCAGCGTCGTCGCGTCGCGGATGATCGGCAGCGGAACGTGGGCACCGCTCGTCGGCGGATCGGAGTTATACGGCGGCCGCAGCTCGCCGACTTGCAGATGCCGATCGCCGAGATCGGGGAACTGCTGGCCAATTGCCCGGCCCGGATCCGGACACGCCGGCCTGGTCCTTGCTCTGAAAGAAGCCGGACATGACCGCGATCAGGCCGACCGACAGCACGAGTGAGGCGACGACGATGGCAAGGCGCTCGAGCGCCGTGGTTGAGGACTTCACTCGACTGCGCGCACCGGGCTGCCGCGCCGCGCGCCGCGACGACTGGGGGCGACCGGGCGGGGACCGGCGCAGGCGGCGAGTTCCGCCATCGCGCCGCGGAGATCGTCGGCCAGGATCTCGATGTCGGGCACCGCGTCGTAGTCGGTCACGAGCCCGAAGTTGAGCTGGCCGTTGTAGCTCATGATCGCGATCCCGAGCGCCGTGTTCTCGGCGAGCGGCACCATCGGGTATATCGCGACCAGCCGCCGTCCGAGGACGTACAGCGGGAACTGCGGGCCGGGCACGTTGGTGACGACGAGGTTGAACAGCCGCTGGCGCGCCTGCAGCCGGGCCGCCTGGGCCATGATCGTCGGCGGGGCGAACCCGGTGAGCTCGGTCAGCACCTGGGCGCCGACGGCCTGTCCGGACTCCTTGATCCCCTCCATCGATCCGCGGACCTGACGCAGCCGCTCGACCGGGTCGGTGAGCCCGACGGGCAGCGGCGCCCACATCGCCGCGACACGGTTGCCGAGCGCGCCACGCTCGACGTCGGCGCGCACCGAGACCGGGACCATCGCCTTGAGCTCGACGCCCTCGGTGTCCTGACCGTGGCGGCGCATGTAGCGGCCGAGCGCGCCGGAGACGACCGCGAGCACGACGTCGTTGACCGTCCCGCCGAGGGCGTTCTTGATCGCCTTGAACTCGGCCAGGTCGCCCTGGACCCAGGTGAACCGTCGGTGCGGGCCGATCTGGACGTTGAATGGGCTCGGCGGGGCGGCGTTGAGCGCCGCGCCGGTCATCGCGCCGACGCCGGCGAGCGCGCCGCCGACACGGTTGGCGACGCCGACGCGGACCCCGCAGAGCCGCTCGGGCGCCGCGCACGATCTCACCTGGGACGGTGGCCCGCTCGAGCAGCGCATCCGCGAGCAGCTGGGTCGATGTCGGCAGCGGACGCGGAATCCACTCCTGCTCGGGCGGCGCCACCGGCATCGGGTCCGGGGAGGCGTCGAACAGGACGGTCGCGATGTCGACGCCGGAGACGCCGTCGACGAGCGCGTGGTGCGTCTTGGTCAGCAGCGCGAAGCCGTCGTCGCTGAGCTCCCTCGACGAGCCACAGCTCCCACAGCGGGCGCGTCCGATCGAGCGCCTGGGAGAACACGCGGCCGCACAGCCGCTTGAGCTCGTCGGTCGCCGCCGGGCCGCGGAAGCGCCGTATGCCGCACGTGGTAGGTGATGTTGAAGTGGGGGTCGTCGACCCACACCGGACGGCCCTGCTCGAACGGCACGTAGCGCAAGCCGCTGGCGGTAGCGCGGGACGAGGTGCAGGCGCGAGAGATCTCCTCGACGAGCTCATCGTAGGCGGGGGCGGAGCCCTCGAAGACGGCGCAGCCCGCGACGTGCATGTGGGTCGAGTCGCGCTCGAGATGCAGGAACGAGCTGTCGAGCCCGGTCAGGCGATCGTGATTGGCCACGACCCCAATTCTTGCAGGGCGTCGCGCCGGGTAGCCGGACCTGCGGCGGTCGGCGACGTTTGTTAGGCGAATGTTGCGGCGCTCGACCTGTGACGGCGGTCACACTCCTGACAACAAAACGATGCGACGGTGTACAGGTCGTAATTCGACCTGCCGAGTCGTCCCTGCCCGGTGCGGGGACGAGCGGGGGACCCATTGCCGGGTCCCCACCACAGGACCCGGCCGGGGCGAATCGACTGCCCGGCAGTATGCCGGCGGCAGTCGTAGCGACCGCGGATTCCTCCCCACCTCGGTGGGCGTGCGACGTCTTCGGCCGCGAGCCCGTCAGCTAACCCCGTAGGCGCCTGGTCGATGTACAACAGGAGGTCCTCAGTTGAGGCCCAAACAGATGCTGCGCACGTCGCGCCTGGCGAAGCTGGGCGCGAGTGCGCTGATGCTGGCAATTCCAGCCTCGGCGGTCGCGCTCACCGCCAATCAGGCAGATGCGCAGAGCGCAACTCAGATCAAGCTCGACCGTCACCAGCTCGCCTATGGGCACTCCGTGACGGTCACCGGCACCACCTCGCCGAACGTCGCGGGCCAGCAGCTGACACTTCAGTTTGCGGTCCCGCGTGGCGTCTGGCAGCGGCTCGCGACGACGCGGGTCGGCCCGGTGGGCCACTTCCGGTTCGTCACCGCGCTAAAGCACACCGGCTTTGTGCGGGTCACGTCGGCGAACGCCACCGTGGCCCCGCGATCCGGCTCTGTGCCGAATCTGAGCGGCGGTGCGACCGTCGCTCCGAGCGCGAGTCAGCGGGTGGCGGTCGCCGCCCGGTTCACGCTGCGCAGCCGCCAGTACGGCGTGCTCGGCGGTCAGGCAGTGCACGTGCGCGGCAAGCTGCTGCCGGCGTTCGGCGGGCGTCGCGTGCGCCTGCAGGGCCGCAGCGGCCGCCGTTGGCACACGCTGACGAGCACCCGCACCGGGCGCTTCGGTGGCTTTGACCTGCGCTACGCGCCGAACGGCACAGGCCAGCAGTCGCTGCGCGTGCGGTTCAGGGGTGACGGTCGCAACACGCCGGCGTCACGAACCGCCGGTCGCGTGACGACGTTCCGCCCGAGCCTCGCGTCGTGGTTCACCGATGGTGGTGCCACGGCGTGCGGTTTCCATGCGTACTACGGCGTGGCCAACAAGAGCCTGCCGTGCGGTACGAAGGTCACCTTCCGCTACGGCGGCCGCAGCGTGACGGCGATGGTCGAGGACCGTGGCCCCTTCGTCGGCGGTCGTGAGTGGGATCTCAACCAGAACACCGCTCAGGCCCTCGGTTTCGGTGGCGTGGGCACGGTCTGGTCGTCGATCTGATCGCAGTAGCGAGGGACCGGCCGGCGGCGGTCTGACGCCGTCTGGCCGGTCCCTAGCCTGAAGCGCATGTCCGGGCGCTGCGTGGCTCATCTCGACATGGATGCGTTCTACGTCTCCGTCGAGCTGCGCCGCCGCCCGGAGTTGCGCGGGCTGCCGGTCGTCGTGGCCGGGACCGGTCCGCGCGCGGTCGTGACGACCGCCTCCTATGAAGCTCGGAGGTTCGGGGTCGGCTCCGCGATTCCGGCCTCGCGGGCACGGCGGCTCTGCCCGCAGGCGGTCTTCCTCCCGCCGGACTTCACGTACTACCGCGATGCCTCGCGGCAGGTCATGGAGATCGTCCGCTCGCACGTCGCGACGGTCGAGGTCATCGGTCTCGACGAGGCGTACCTCGAGCTCACCGGCACGCCCGAGCCGGTCGCCACGATGCGACGGATGGTGGACGAGATCGCTTCCGCCACCGATCTGAACGCCTCGGTCGGAGTCGGCCCGAGCAAGCTCGTCGCCAAGGTGGCATCGGACGCCGAGAAGCCACGCGGCTTCGTCGTGCTCTCCCGCGAGCAGGCGTGCGCCCGGTTCGCGGCGTCGCGGTGCGGCCTGGTGCCGGGCATCGGGCCGAAGACCGTCGAGCGGCTCCGCGGCATGGGCATCGACACGCTGGGAAAGCTCGCGAGCGCGTCGAGCGCCGAGCTCACGGCACGGTTCGGTCCACGCTACGGACTCGAGCTTCAGCGGCGGGCGCGGTTCGAGGACGAGTCGGCGGTCAGCCAGCAGCGCAAGGTCGTCTCCGAATCACGGGAGACGACGTTTGATCACGACATCAGCGATCCGGCCCGGCTCGAGGAGATCCTCCGCGGGCTCGTCGAGCAGCTGTGCCGCGGACTCGCGGCCCAGCACCGATGCGGCCGGACAATCGGGATCAAGGTGCGGCTCGACGATTTCTCGACTCACACCCGCGCCCGTACGCTCAGCGAGCCGATCGGCACCGCCGACCGCATTGGACCCGTCGCGATCGATCTGCTGCGCCGGTTCGACGCGCCGCGGCCGGTGCGGCTGCTCGGGGTGCGGGTCGCCGGGCTCGAGCGCGCCGCACAGCCCGACGAGGGCCAGCTGACGCTCGCCCTCTGAGCGCGTCTGCGCGAGCGTCAGTACAGCGCGCTGGCGAGGCGACGCCGAGCGTCCCGGGCGAGCGGGTTCTCGACCCCGAGCTCATCGAGGATGCCGACGACGAGCCGGCGAATGTCCTCCTTGGCGCCATCGGCGTTGGCCAACGACCCGATGAGTAGGTCCAGCGCGCGTTCGTGGTCGCCCGCGTCGAGCGCGGCGAGCGCGTCTCCCAGGTCCGGGAGCGCGGGCGCGTCGGCACCCGCCGCCTCCCGCTCGAGCTTGATCCGCGACGCGAGCCCATCGGCCGCGAAGCTGCCCGGAACCTCCTGCAGCAGTTCGAGCGCCTCGTCGGTCTCGCCGCGGTCGTGGAGGATCCGCGCCAGCGGCACCGCGGCGTCGGCTCGGCTCGGTTCGAGCGCCGCGGCCTTGCGCAGCGACGCCTCATCGCCCTGCTCGATGAGCTTGTCGACCTCGGAGGGAACGAGCGAGTCCAGGAACCGCTCGACCATCTCGCGCGGCTGCGCGCCGACGAACTCGGCGACGACGTTCCCGTCTTTGAAGGCCTTGACCGCCGGGATGCCCTGAATCCGGAAGCTCTGGGACAGCATCGGGTTGGCGTCGGTGTCGAGCTTTGCGAGCTCGACCTGACCTCCGCGGGCGGCGACCGCCTGCTCGAGTACCGGTCCGAGCTGCCGACATGGGCCACACCACTCGGCCCAGAAGTCGACAACGACGGGTACCGCGTGCGAGCGGTCGATGACCTCAGTCTGAAAGTTGCTCTCGTTGACGTCCATGTTCTGATGGTAGAAAACGGCTGTGCCCGAACTCGAGATCACCCGCGATGGCGTCATCCTCGCGGGAGAGCAGCATGGCGAAGGCACACCAGTCGTCCTCCTGCACGGGCTGACCGCCACGCGGCGCTACGTGGTGATGGGCTCGCGCGCGCTCGAGCGCTCTTCTCATCGGGTCGTTCTCTACGACGCTCGCGGTCACGGCCAATCCTCGCCCGCGCCGACGCCCGAGGCGTACGGCTACGACGAGCTCTCGCTCGACCTCGAGGCGGTGCTCGACGCGGTCGAGATCGACCGGGCGGTGCTCGCCGGCGCGTCGATGGGGGCGCACACGGCGTTGGCGTTCGCGCTGCGCAGACCGGAGCGCGTGGCCGGGCTCGTCATCGTCACGCCCGCCTACGACGGCCGCCCGACGAGCCCCGCACGTCTCGCCCGCTGGGATGCGCTCGCGGCCGGCCTCCGCGATGGAGGCGTTGACGGGTTTCTCGCGGCTCAGGGTGAGCCGACCGTCCAGCCTGCATGGCGCGACACCGTGGTCAAGGTCATTCGCCAGCGCCTCGCCGGACACGAGCACCTCGATGCGGTCGCCGACGCGCTGAGCGCCGTGCCGCGCTCGGCGCCGTTTTCATCGCTCGACGAGCTCCGCTCGATCAGCGCGCCGGCGGCGGTCGTCGCGAGCAACGACGAGGCCGATCCGGAGCACCCGTTCGCCGTCGGCGAGACGTACGCCTCGCTGATCGCGGGCGCCGAGCTCGTCCGGGACGAGCCCGGCCGCTCCCCGGTCGCGTGGCAGGGGAGCCAGCTCTCCCGGGTGATCGCGGCGGTCACCGAGCGCGCGGAGGCCGCGGTATGAGCGCGGGGCGGGCCGGATACTCGGGCACGCCGCTGCCCAGGAAGCTCGGGATCAAGCCGGGGCATCGGCTCGGGCTGATCGGGGCGCCGGATGACTTCGAGGCGACGCTGGGCGAGTTGCCCGAGGATGTCGCCGTGCGCCGGCGGGTCCGCGGCCGGTTCGACGTCGTGGTCGCGTTCTTCGTCGAGCGACGGGCGCTCGAGCAGCGGCTTGAGACGCTGACGGCGTCGCTCGAGCCGGCGGGTGGGCTGTGGATCGCGTGGCCGAAGCGGGCGTCCGGCGTCGCCACCGATGTCGACGAAGGCGTCGTCCGCGAGCTCGGCCTCGCGGCCGGGCTCGTGGACAACAAGGTATGTGCGATCGACGCCGTCTGGTCAGGGCTGCGGCTCGTCTACCGCCTCCGCGACCGTCCCCGTCCGTAGCCTCAGCCGGCCGTGACGCCCTCCCGCCGGGCGTCGGCGCCTGCCAGGTAGTGGTTGCCGCTGAAGCTGATCCGCACGCTCAGGTTCACCTGGCGGACCCTCTTCTGGCGAGTCGGCAGGTGGCGGAACCTCGTCGTGCCGGAGAACTTGCAGTCGGGGCCGAGCACGAACAGGCTCGAGCCGACCCGGCGCTTGCCGTTGAAGAACCGTGCGGTGACGCTGCCCGCGCACTGCACCGACGTCGGCAGCGACCGCGACGTCGTTACGCGCCCGGAGGTCGTGAACACGTAGGCCTTTGACCGGTCACGGCGCGGCGTCGTCTTGGCGAGCACCCGCGGCTTGGGCCGCGGCGACGGGTAGGTGACGAACGTCATGTCGGCGCCAGGCTGTGGACCGGAGTTGCTGTGGACAGCGACGAGCCGGTAGTGGAACGTCGCCCCGGCCTGCAGCCCGACGAGCTGCCCGGATACCGGGAGAACGAGCTTCGTCGCAGGGATCGTCTGCACGGGAGTGGAAGCCGTGTACTGGGTCGTCGGGCCGTACTCGAAGAACCACTGCGTCGCCTGGTTGTTCGGGTTGACAATCCCCGTGACGGTCGCGGCGTTGACGCCGAGCGCTGAGGGAGCCCCGGTCGCGACCACCGGCGGCGGGTTTCCGGCCGTCTTGAACGTGCGGTCGCTCCCCAGCGAGCCACCGCCCTTGCTGAAAGCGCCGAGACGGTAGTGGTAGACGGTGCCGGGAATCAGACTGGATGCGGTCAACTTGACGGCGACGGCCTTGGTGCCGCTCTTGACCGAATGAAGCTTGCTCGTGACGCCGTACAAGTCCGACAAGCCCCACTGAAAGGTGTAGAACGACGGGCTCCCGTTCGGGTTGATGGTCCCGTTGAGAACCGCCGACGTATCGTGGATCGACGTCGCCTTGCCGGTGGACACGCTCGGCGTTGCCGCGGCAACGGCCACCCCAGCGACCGTGGCGATCACCCCGACAACGGCGATGAGCAGCTTGATGGTGCGGTGCATCCCTACCTCCTCAGACGTTGGGAACGGGACTTCTATACCGAAGATTCCCGGGAAGTTGCGCTCTCAGCCCGTCTCATACCAATCGATGTACCGACCGCATGCTCGCCGAAGCGACACCGCGCGGTCAACGACGGGCGCGGGGGAGGCCGTGATGCGACCGAGCGCGCCCAGCCCCGTCGGGGTCGGGGCCCGGGTCAGCCCGAACGCCCCGAGGGCCCGGCCGAGCCAGGGCAGCGGGTCCTCGCGCACGGTGATCCGCGTCGGGTGCCGGCGCCTGATGGTGACCGTGCCGACGAGCCAGTACGGGCCGCGCGGCTCGACCGTGGCCGGCAACGTGGCCCGGAGTCCCGGTCCGATGACCGTGATCGGGACGGTTGCGGCGTATTGCAGGGCGATCAGCCACCGCCCCGGGGCGAGCGGGAGTGTCTGGCTGGCGGCCGACGCCGGCGTACCCGATTCGACCGTGCCACGCGGTCCGGCCGCCGACGACCGGCCGGGCGCGGACCATGGCGGTCCCGCGTTGCTCCGAGATCAGACGCAGCGCTGCCGAGCGGCAGTCGAGGATCGCGCCCGGATTGTCGACCTCGGTCAGCGTCTGGCGCACGGGCGTCGGGCCGATGCGCCGCCACAGCTCGTACGAGCGCCCGGCGGTGACGCGGTGCCAGTTGCTCGGCGGCGTGCTCCGGTAGCCCGACCGCGGCAGGATCGCGTACGTGAAGTGGTTGAGCACCGACGCGGGGATCGAGTCGAAATCGAACGCGAGCCCGACCCCGGCGAACCGGTTGAGCGTCGTGTGGGGACCGCGCAGCGCGCGCAACCGTGGGTCCTGATGGGCCTTACTGAGCCGCAGCGGCACAACCGTGGTCGTGTAGAGCGGCGCCGGCGGCGTCGCGATGTTCGCTCCACGGAGCTCCCAGTGGATGAAGTCGTCGGCGCCGAGGAACAGCGTCGGCACGCTCCCGATCCGGGCGCGCAGTCCGGACAGTTCGTCGGCGTGCGCCTGCGGGCCGACGGGCGCGTCGCGCAGCACCTCGAGATCCGAGTACGCCCCCCAGCCGAGCAGCACGGTGAGCGCCGCGATCGCGCCGGTCCGCGCCGAGACGGGTCGTGGACGCTCCGCGAGCAGACGGAGTGCCTCGCGGGCGAGGATGACCGTCACGACCGGCGCGAGGATCGTCATCGTCTTCGCCGCCGAGTAGGGGCTGCGCAGGGCGTTGACCCCGTAGAGCGTGGCGGCGAGGCCGAACACGATTGGCAGCATCGCCTCGCGGCGCACAACCAGGCGGATCAGGCAAAGCAGGAGCGCCGCGAACGCGACCAGGCCCGCGATCCCGGCCGGTGACCCCACCGCGACGTCGAAGCGAAAATCGAGCCGAGGCCAGATCCCGAGGACCTCACGGGGCGGCAGAGCCCGCGGCAGGTTGCCGAAAACATGCGCCGTCTCGCGGTTGTATCCGGACCCCGCGAACGCGATCAGCCGCGGGATCTCGGGAGCGATCAGGACTCCAAACACCACGATCGCCACCGCCGGCACCCGCCAGTCGCGTGGCGCTCGCCACTGTCGACTCGCGATCAGCACCACGGTCCAGATCACGAGCGTCCCGCCGATCCACGCGAGACCGGGGTAGCTGTAGACGTAGACGCTGCCGGACGCGAGGACCGCGGCCGGAATGCCGATCACATGGGTATGTCGTCGTGCCGTCCAGCCCGTCACGTCCCTGCCGCTGAGCAGCGCGGCAGCGAACGCGAGCACGAACATGCTTTCCAGGGGCTCCTTGAACGACGCCTGGGCAAGGAACGCCGACTGGAGGTAGCAGACACCAGCGAGCCCGCCCGCGAGCGCGAGAGCGAGCGGTCGAGGGGGCGGAAAGGGCTCTCCCAGACGCTCGCAGAGCACGGAGATCAGCCCGGCGGCAGCGAGCGCGAGCAGCGCGGGTACCGCCACGAGCATCCCCATGAATGCGTGCTCGAGCGAGATGCCGGTGACGCTGGCGATCGCCGCGACAAGCGCGTGTGGCGCAATCGGGTAGCCAGAGTGCACGAGCTTGCTCAGCACATCGGCGTGCGGGCCCTGCATCGCCCAGGCGGCGAGCAAGTGCTCGCTCATGTCGTCGTTTGTGCCGACGCCCAGGATGCCGGCGCGCCCGCTCGCGCCGAACGGGATGAGCGCGATCGCCAGCACCGCGGCGGCCGTGATCCACGCCCAGAGAGGCATGCCGAGACGCGGGCCTCGCTTCATCCGCCACAGGGCCACAATCGCAACGAGGAGCGCGAGTCCGACGAGCGCCGCCGCCATCTTCGCGCGACCGGGCAGACGGATCCCGATGGCGGCGAGAAACAGCACGATCGCCAACCCGGCGGCGGGTGCCGCGCTCGGCGCGGCGCGCAGCCCACAGGCGCGCCACAGCGCAGAGCCGGACACGCTCGCGCTGACAAGCACGAGGCCCGCTGCTGTAATGACCCCCAACACCGGAGGGATACTTCCATGCTGCAGTCGTCCCGGCGGCGCCCCGTCCAGCGCCGCGTCCCAGCTGTGCCCGCGGTCGCGCGCGTCGTCATGGTCGCGTTGTGTGCGCTGCTGCTCGCCGTTCCCGTGGCATCGGCCGGCGTCGCCAACGCCGGGATTGCGGGGGCGCCGTCGTCCAATCCGCTGGCCGGGCTTCCGTGGGGCAGCTACACGGGCGTGCACGACGAGGTTTTCCCGTCCTATCGCGCCGCGCGAGGAGAGACCCGCCGCCTGCTCGGATTGATCGTGCGGCGCCCGCGGGTGCGGTGGTTCGGGGCGTGGTACGCGGACCACACGGCCCGCCACATCGCGAGCGAGTACATCGCGAACTCGACTGACGGAAGGGACGACGTGCTCTCGCAGATGGCTGTGTTCCGCGTTGATCCGTGGGAGGGGCAGGCGTGCATCCGGCTGCCGAGTGCACGCCAGCAGTCGAGCTACCGGCGCTGGATCGACGCATTCGCCGCCGGGATCGGCAGTGCACGCGTCGCGCTCGTCCTCCAGCCGGACCTGCCCTTCGCGGGCTGCGCGCCACACCACTCCCGACTCCCGCTCGAGCTGGTCGCGTACGCCGCGCGCCGCTTCACCTCGCTCCCACGCACGACCGTGTACCTCGACGCCGGCGCCGCGGACTGGCCCTCGGTGCGCAAGGCGGTGTGGCTCCTTCGAGGCGGAGGAATCCGGTACATCCGCGGCTTCGCGCTCAACTCGACCCACTACGACAGCACCGAGCGGGAGATTCGCTTCGGCTCACAGGTCGCGGCGGCCCTCGCCCGGGGAGGCCTTCCCGGCAAGCACTTCGTCGTCAATACCTCCGACAACGGGCGGCCGTTCACCTACCAGCAGTACCACCCGCACAGTGGCTTCGACAACGCCCGTCCATGCCGCAACCGCTACGACAACCGGTGCGTGACGCTCGGGATCCCGCCGACGTCGGACGTGGCGAATCCCAAGTGGCATTTGTCACATACCGCCCGGCGGATCGCCGCACGCCTCGTCGACGGGTACCTGTGGATCGGGCGCCCGTGGCTGGACAGGCAGGCCGCGCCGTTCGATCTGCAGCGATCACTCGCGGTGGCGCGGAGCACGCCCTTCTAGCGCATACGGCGCGGGTTAGCGTCGCGTTCACACTGAAATCGCCATACTGGCTGGTGGCGGAAACCGGGGTTTGGCTCGGTGTCGCGCATCGCGGCACGGCCTCACCCGACATCGCCCGCAGATTCGCTCTGCCGAGCTTTCACTTCTTCATGGCCATCGACACTCTTCGCGCGCCCGTTGCCCAGTCGCCGCCGGTAGTCACGCCGACGGCGGCGGAGCGACCTCGGAGCGGCCTCGGCTCGCGGCTCCGGGGCGTCGATTGGTGGGTCATCGGCGCCCTCGCTGGTCTGATGCTCATCTCGGCGTGGCTGCGCACGAAGACGTTCAACGATCACTACTGGGTTGACGAAGGCCTGTCGGTCGGGATCGCCTCGCACCCCCTCGGGGACATCCCGTCGCTGTTGCGCCAGGACGGCTCGCCGCCGCTCTACTACCTGATTCTCCATGTGTGGATGTCGTGGCGGGGCACCGGTGAGGCCGCGACCCATGCGCTCTCGCTCATCTTCGCCCTGCTGACGATCCCCGCGGCGTATTGGTTCGGCTCGCGTCTGTTCGGCCGGCGCACCGGGCTCGTCGCAGCGACGATCGCGGCATTCAGCACGTACCTCACCGTGTATGCGCAGGAGACGCGGATGTACTCGCTCCTGACTCTGCTCGCGGTGATCATCGCCGGGTCGTTCGTCGAGACGTTCGTCCGGCACCGGCGCGGGTATCTGCCCGTCTTCTCCGTGTCGCTGGCCGCCTCGCTGTACACCCACAACTGGGCGCTGTTCCTCGGCCTGATGTGCGGCGTGGCGTTCCTGTTCTGTGTCTTCGAGCAACGGACGGAGCGCCGAGCGCTGTGGCGTGACGGGCTGATTGGGTTTGGCGTCACCGCCCTGCTCTACCTCCCGTGGCTTCCGACGCTCGCCTATCAGGCGAAGCACACCGGCGCGCCGTGGGATCTGCCGCCGACGTTGTGGTCGATCCCGCAGGGCGTGTATTCGCTGACCGGGGGTCGCGGCGCGGCGGTCGCGCTGCTCCTCGCCGGCGGGGTCGGCCTGCTCGCGCTGCGCCACACGCAAAACGGGAGTGCGTGGGTGCTCCGCGCGGCGCAGTGCCTGCTGATCCTCGGCGCCGGGACGTTGCTGTTCGGATGGCTGTATTCGAAGACGACGCCGGCCTGGGCGCCGCGGTACCTGGCGGTGATCGTTGGGCCGCTCATCCTTCTGTTTGCGCTCGGACTCGTCCGTGCCGGGGCCCTTGGCATGGCCGCGCTCGCGCTGTGCGCCTGCTTCTGGATCCTTGACCCGCAACGACCGTCGCTCGATTCCAAGAGCAACGTCGCGGCGGTCACCCATCACGTCCGCCATGACCTGCCGGCTGGATCGCTCGTGCTCTCGACGCAGCCCGAGCAGGTGCCGACGATCGCCTACTACCTGCCGCACGTGACGCGGTTCGGCACGCCGCTCGGCCCGGTGCCTGACCCCCACATCGTCGACTGGCGCGACGCGCTGGGCAAGTTCCGGCAGTTCTCGGTGCGGCGTACGCTCGACCCGATGCTCGCGACGCTCCAACCGGGACAGCGGGTCGCGCTCATCGCGCCGTGGCGCTTCACCACCGACCCCCTGTGGATGAAGCTCATCAAGCGGTCAAGCCGGGAGTGGCTCCATGCGCTCGAGCGGGATCCGCGGTTCGTCAAGATCTCGTCGAGCTCAGCCGACGCGGTGCGAGCCGGCGTGCCCGTCGCGGTGACCGTGTTCGAGCGGCGCTGACGCGCTCCGTCCGTCGTGGCCGGCGCGGGCATATCGCACCCAGAGCAACCGCCGCCCGTCAACGATCCGGCGCTGCCGTTGCTGTCCGAGGTGCGGTTCCTTGAGGACTACCGCTGCTTCGCGGCCGGCCAGACGCTGACGTTCGAGAAGGGCGTCAACCTGCTCGTCGGAGAGCAGGGCTGCGGCAAGTCGACCCTGATCTCACTGTTGCGTGACCGGGTTGGCACCAAGTTCACGGCAGAGCTCTCGCACCGTGTCATGGACGTCGTGATGCAGCCGTGCTACGTCCGCTGGCTCGACTTCGAGAAGGACAATCCAAGAACGCAGAGCGAGATCGGCATCCACGATGCGTTCCTGCTCGGATCGATGTCCGTCTCACACGGCCAGACGATGCTCGCGATGCTGCATGGACTGGCGACGATCCTGTCCGAGACGGAGGGTCGCACGCTGCTGCTGCTCGATGAGCCCGACATGGCGCTGTCGATCCGCTCGGTCCACCACCTCGCGGCGCTGCTCCAGCGTGCCGCGGACGCCGGTCATCAGGTCATCGCCGCGGTGCACAACCCGATCGTGATCGCCTCGCAGCCGCGCGTGCTCTCGCTTGAGGACAGGGAGTGGCTGAGCTCCGAGCGATTTATCGCGCTCGCGTCGGAGGCGGCTGCTCAGGGCGACGCAGCGCTCGACTAGGTCGGGGCGTTATCGAGTCGTTGCGACCGCGATGGCGCGACGGCTGTCGATCGAGAGCGGCTCCCCGCGGTTGTCATAAAACGTGGCGGTGGCGAAGCCGGCATTGGTCAGCCAATCACGCAGTTCGGCGGCGACGAACATCCGCACCGAGAACGTGAGCCGGCGCGTCTGACCGTTGCGAATGATCGTCCGCTCGGTGTGCGCCCGGCCGCTCATCGGATCAAACGTGGCCTGGTCGATGGCAAACGCGCCGTCGCGTTCGATGACGGTCACCGGCTGCCAGCGGGGGAGCAGCTCAGCGAGGTTGTTGATCTCGATGGCGAGCCGTCCGCCGGGCCGGAGGACGCGCCGTGCCTCATCGAGGACACGCCGGTTCTCGTCGTCGTCGAAGTAGCCGAACGAGGTGAACCAGCTGATGACGACGTCGAACGTGGCGGATTCGAACGGCAGCGTGCGCATGTCGCCCTCGACGTACACGGCGCTCGGTTCCGACGGCTGCGCGGCGGCCTGGTCGCGGGCGCGCTGCAGGAACAGGTGGGAGGCGTCGAGTCCCGTGACCCGGGCGCCGCGGGCAGCAAGCCGGTTCGCGATCCGCCCGTGCCCACACCCGAGGTCAAGCACCGTCGCACCGGTCGTCAGACCGAGCAGTCGCCAGATGAGTTCGGCGTCGGCGTCGCTGCGCTGTTCGAGCAACGGCGCGTAGAAGAACAGGTAGTCCTCATCGAACATCGCGTCAAAGTCGAACGCGTACGGGTCGGGTGACGGCGGCATCCGTCTGCAATTGTGGTGGCTTGGTCGCTACTGGGGCGGGTTGCGGTCCGCACCGCGCATCCGCTTCCACACGCGTCCGGCCGGGTAGCGCAGCCGATGCAGGTACTGGTCGTGCGCGCTGGCGAGCGGGAGCAGGTCGACCATCGTCGGTCCCGGAACGTGCGGCGGGTCGGTCCTGCGCGTGTAGAGCCCGCAGGCGCCGAACGTGCCGCCGAACGCGCACTCGCGCGCGACCCAGCTCGCCTGAACGGTCGGCCGCACCTCGATCTCCGTGCAACCCGGATCATCGTTCAGGGGGTCGTCAAAGTCGTGGAAGAGCAGGACGCCACCGGCGGGCACGATCCGCTGCAGCACCGCCAGGTCGGCCTCCACGCCGGCGCGCCGGTGATCGCCGTCGACGAACGTCAGCGCCGGCCGCAGCCAGGGGTAGGCGTGCGCAAACGCCTCCGAGGTTCCGCGCACGAACACGATCCGCTCACCGACGCCGTGCGCGCTCGCCTCGGACTGCGCCGCCTGGATGGCGTCCGTGTCGACTTCGATCGTGTACACCCCGGTGTCGCTGCCGGCGTCCTGCAGCGCAAGCGCCATGAGCACGGCCGACTTGCCGTGGAACGTCCCGATCTCAAGGATCGGGCCCGGGGTCGTGGACGCGAGCTCGTAGAGCTTGTCCGCGTCCTCCGGCTGCATCCAACCGAGGATCGATTCAACGCGTGAGACCGCCTGCACGGGCGACACCGTATCGCTCGCGGGTGCGCTGCTCCCGCGCAGCGGTTCAGGCGATGACCAGCGCAACGAGCTCCGGGAGACGCTCGATCACCGTGATCGGCACGCCCAGCGGCGGGGACGTCGCGCCGTCAGGCAGGTAGGCGACGACCGGCATCTCGGCCGCAATGGCGGCACGCATCCCGGACGGGCTGTCCTCGACGACGATGCACTCGGCTGGTCGGATGCCGAGACTCGTCGCGGCATGGAGGAACAGGTCGGGAAACGGCTTGCCGCGAGGCACGGAATACGCCGAGAACAGCTCATCGGCGGCGAAGTAACGACGCAGACCGGTGAGCCCGAGGGTGAGCTCGGTCTTCGTCCGGCGGCCCTGAGAGGCGACGCACGTCCGGATTCCGGCCGCCTGGATGGCCTCGACGGTCTGCGCCGCGCCATCGACAGCCCAGCGACGCTCGAAGGCGGCGCGTCGAGCGGCGTCGAAGCGGTCCCAGAAGTCGAGCGGGAGGGGCGAGCCCAGCCGACGCTCGATGTCGGCGCCGATGTCGGCGAGCATCAGGCCCTGGTACCGCGACCTCGCCTCCTGGGGTGTGGTGTCGACACCGACGCCGCAGATCGTCGCGGCCAGGACCTCGCTCGAGAGCCGTTCGCTGTCGACGAGGACGCCGTCGCAGTCGAAGATCACGAGCTTCGGCCGCGACCGGCTTGCCTCTGGTTGCGGCGGCGGGCGGTCAGCCACGTGGGGTGAGGGGGCGCAGAAGCGCCCGCGCGATCGGCTCCGCGCGCCTGACACTGTCGGTGGTTCCCTCGACGGCCGCCTGAGCGACCGCGCCCTCGAGCAGGAGGAACAGGTGTTCGGCGAGCTCATCTCGGTCGACGAGACCTGGGTAGTCGGCTTCGAGCAGCTCGGCGATCTTGGCGCGAACGGCCTGCTTGTGCGCCCTGATGACCTCAAAGCCGGGGTGGTCACGGGAGAGCTCCGCCG
Organism: uncultured Solirubrobacterales bacterium; assembly: GCA_963813265.1. GTDB lineage: Bacteria > Actinomycetota > Thermoleophilia > Solirubrobacterales > Solirubrobacteraceae > Palsa-465. Next base: position 258,072 of record CAWEYQ010000022.1, read on the forward strand.
CCCCATTGAGAAACGCGCAGCCACGGTCATGATCAAGCGCGGGATGACTGAGGTACGCCTCGAATACGGCGAGCACGCGAGGCACCGGCGGCGGTACGCAGCTTGCCCTCAAGGTAGGCCCACCACGTGTCGTGCCGGTCACGGAGGTACGCCGCGATCAGGGCGTCCTTTGACCCGAACGAGTCGTAGAGCGTCTTTTTGGTGACGCCCGCCGTGTCGGCGATCGCCGCGACGCCGACCGCGGTGATCCCGTCCCGGTAGAAGAGATCAGACGCGGCATCGAGGACGCGCTGACCGCCCGGAGTGATGCTCTCTTCGGGCTGTCGTCATAGCTAACGCCACGAAGTATACCGACCGGTGTGGTTAGCTTTGCTACGCTGGGCCAGGTACACCAATCGGTCTACTGGGAGACGGGCCCATGCGAGCAGTGCAACTCACTGGATTTGGCGGTCTCGGAATGCTCCGTTACCGAGAGGACGTGCCGGTGCCGCGGCCGGCGACGCAGGAGGTGCGGGTGCGGGTGACGGCCGCGGGCATCAACAACACCGACGTGTGGACCCGCCAGGGCGCCTACGGCACGGTGGGGGACTCGCAGGCCCAGACGGGGTGGCGACGGACGCGGATTCGAGCTTCCCGCGCATCCAGGGCGCCGACGTCACGGGTCACATCGATGAGGTCGGGCCCGGAGGTCTCGAGCGATCGCGTGGGTCAGCGCGTTCTGATCGATCCGATGCTGTACTTCGGCGACGAGCGGGAGCTCGCCGGCACCGCGTTTCTCGGCAGCGAGCGTGACGGGGGCTTCGCCGAGTGGGTCACGGTGCCCGCGATGAACGCGCATCGCGTCGACAGCGGCCTCACGCGACGCGGAGCTCGCGACCTTTCCGACCGCATACGCGACGGCCCTGCGGATGCTCGGAAGGGCCTCGGTGCAGCCGGGCGAGACGGTGCTCGTCACCGGTGCCTCCGGCGGCGTGGGTACCGCGCTCGTCCAGCTCGCCAAGCTGATGGACGCGGTCGTCATCACCGTGACGAGCGCCGCGCACGTCGATCGGGTCACGGACCTCGGCGCCGACCTTGTGCTCACCCGCGAGGACGACGTCGACCTCGATCTCGCCGGGCAGATCGGCGAGCGGGTTGACGTCGTCGCTGACGTCGTCGGCGGTTCCGGCTTCTCGAGCCTGCTGGCCGCGCTGCGCCCGCTCGGTCGCTACGTCGTCGCGGGCGCGATCGCCGGACCTCAGGTGGAGGCCGACCTGCGGACGATCTACCTCAACCAGCTCACGCTGCTCGGGTCGTCGTTCGGAACGCACGAGGATTTCGCGGCGCTCATGGGCCTGATCGCCGAGGAACAGCTTCGGCCCGTCCTCGCGCACACCTACCCGCTGTGCGAGTTGGCGAGCCGCCCAGGAGGACTTCATCGCCAAGCGGTTCTTCGGGAAGCTCGCCGTCGTTCCCTGATCCGTCTGGAATCCTGTGCCGATGCGTCCGTTGATCGCGATCGCGATCGTGACCGCCTCGATCGCCGGCTGTGGCGGAGCCGCGAAGCCAAACCCGGTCGCCGGCTGCAAGGGTCTGCCGACGGCACGCCAGTCAGACAGTGGTCTCGGCTTTTCCGACGTCGGCGCCGACCAGCGCTACGTCTGTGTGCATTTGGGCCGGCCGGCAAAGATCGTGCGGGACATCGGGCTCGTGTCGTGGGTGTACTCGAACGCCATCGTCAGATTCGGCAGCGGTCGGGTGGTATCCACAGACACGACGGCCGACCCAAACGGCATTAAGACCATGACTCAGCGCGACCCCGTCGTGTCTGCGGCTGGCTGATGGGCGCCGCCGTGCCTGCGAACCGCTTCTCGGTCGCGCGTTCTCAGAGCCATAGACCCGGGTGATCTGCGGTCACGCGCGGCCGCCGGATGAGGCGGCTGCCGTACAGCGTTGCGTTCGAAATCGTGAAGAACCGGGGCCGGTACAGCGACACGGTCCGAGAGGTCAGCCAGCCGGACACGTTCGTTGAGAACGAGAACATCGTCGCCTGGGCGGTCGAGAATTCTGGGTGCGGGTGCGCCAGATAGACAAACGTCCGCGGTCCCATGTTCGGGATCGTGTACACGACATGCTCGCCCGTGAACGGGCCGACCGGACTCGCTGCCCGCCAGGACAGGACGCGATGTCCGAGCTCGCCCTCCTGGGAGACGAGCCGCAGGCCCACGCCCGCTTGCACGAGCGCCGGACTCCCCGAGACCCCCGCGAGTGTCCGCGCGGACGCCGCCGCGTTCGATGACCAGCCTCTGCCGGTGTAGTAGCTCCACGGCAGGTCGAGCCGACCGGCGGGAACGCGCGCGACGTGGAGCCACGTGCGCAGCTGTTGCAGGTTCGCGCCCTGATACTCGACTCCGTAGATGTACGTGTAGCGGCCCCAGTCGAACAGTTCGTTGCCCCACGGGACGGTGCCGTTCGAGCCCGGCACGGCGCGCTGCGACAGGACCCGCCCGGTGTTCGCGTCCATATAGGCGAGCGAGTTGCCGACGATGTGCAACCCCGTGTGGTTAACGAGTGTCCGGAGCAGCAGCAGCCAGAACCGCGAGCCGCCGGCGGCGTGCCCGGCGGCCGGCCAGTAGAAGGTCCCGTCGGGCGAGGGGGCAATCGGGCTGAGGAACACGCGCGGCTGACCTGCGCCCGTGACAACGATCGAGTTGTGGATCATCGCCAGCGGACTGCTGCCGCCCGCGGGGGTCACCGTGTCGCCGAACGCCCAGACCGTTCGCCCGTCCGCCAGCGGGATGGAGTACGCACCGTCCGCGCCGTCCCAACGAGAACGCGATAGGGAGGCGAAGAGGTTCGTCAACTGTCCCGCGCTCACGGTCTCGGTCGCCCTCACCCGCGTCTTAGCCCCCGCAGCGTTCGCCGTCCCCAGCGCGCAGACGGCGACGAGAACCGCGATCCGCGGCGCGACGTGCCGGCGGGGGAGAACTGGCTGATCCCGGCTGAGGAGCGCGCCGGAACGGCAGGTTCCGCCTGGTCGCGCACCGCGGATTTCGCCCCATGACACGGATATCGACGACATGAGGCGGAGCTTCCGCCCGGCCCTCCGAACTCGCTTCGGGCGAACCCCTCGACTTCAGCGCCTCCGTGCCGGCCGCGCCCAGGGGCGTGCGGTGCGGGCTACCCGTGAAGAACAGGCCTCGTTCCGTCTGCGATTCTTGGCCGCGTGAGCAGAGTCACGCGACAACGGCACAGGTATGCGGGGAGTTCGGAGCTCCGCGCCGGATCACGCGCAACGGCAACGGCACCGTGACCTGGGTGTACGGCAGCGGACGAGGCGGGAGGACCGCCGTCTCAAGTTCGACTGCGCGGGGACAACCTCAGGGGGCGATCAGGACCGCGAGAAGGGCGGAAGAGATGACGGCCTTTGAAACTCGTGAGAGAACGCGGCTGCTCGCCGGAGGGAAGCTGAAGCGCCGAGTCGCGCTGGTCACGGGCAGCACGCGGGCGACTGGTCGCAGCCTCGCCAGCCAGCGGGGCCGCTCGGTGCGGTCCGACGAGGTGGCGCGCGTGCTGAATTTCCTGTGCGCGGACGCCTGCTCCTTGATCACCGCTCAGGTGTGGGCGCTCAACGTCAGAGGAGAGGTGTGATGCTCGCTTCGGCGCCCGAGCCCCGGCCGCTGGTCCGGGACGTGCTGTTGCGCGATGGGTCGACGCTGCGGTTGCAGGCCCCGACGCCGGTGGACTTCGAGGACATCAAGGCGTTCTATGACGGCCTCTCGCCGGAGAGCCGTTACCTCCGCTTCCACGGCTTTGGGCGCACCGACACTGTCGCGCGCGCGGACGCGGAGGCCAGTGGCGTTGATCGCTTGGCGCTGATCGGCCGGCACGACGGCCGGGTGGTGGCTGTCGCCGGCTATGACGGGTTGCGCGAGCCCGGTGTCGCCGAGGTCGCGTTTGCGGTGGCTGATGATGATCAGCGCCGTGGGATTGGGATGCGGATGCTCGAGCAGCTCGCGGCGATCGCGGCGGAGCCGCGGGATCCGCCGCTTCGATGCGGAGGTGATGGCCGGCAACCGGCTGATGTTGGGGGTGTTCGAGCATGCCGGCTTCGCGGTGCGGCGCCGGGGTTCGGGTGGCGAGGTGACGGTGTCGCTGGATATCACCCCGACGGAGGCGGTGCTGGAGCGGATCGACGAGCGCGACCATTTCGCCTCGATCGCATCGTTGCGGGCGATCCTCGCGCCCTCGTCGGTGGCCGTTGTCGGCGCCGCGGACACGCCGGGCAATGTCGGACGCGCGGTGCTGGCGAACATCAGCGGCGGCGGCTTCGAGGGTGTCGTGACACCGGTCAACCGTGCGGGGGGTGTGGTGTGCTCGAGGCTGGCCGCTCGCAGCCTCGGCGAGCTGGAGGTCGCTCCGGAGCTCGTGATCATCGCCGTCGCGGGCGATGAGGTACTCGAATTCGCCGCCGAGGCGGCCGCGACGGGAGCGAGAGCGCTGCTCGTTCTCCCCGCCGGTCCCGAGGAGGACCGAGAGGCGGCCCGCGCGCGAGAGGAGCGGCTGCTTGAGATCGTTCGGGGTGGGGGGTTGCGGCTGGTCGGGCCGAGCTCCTTGGGGGTGCTGAACACCGCCGCCGAGGTCAGCCTGAACGCGACGTTCACCGGCGCCAGCGTGCGCGCGGGAGCGCTGGCGATCGGCTCGCCATCGGGCGCGGTCGGGATCGGGCTGCTCGGTCGTGCGGCGGCCCGGCAGCTGGGGGTCTCGATGTTCGCCTCGCTCGGCAACCGTGCCGACGTCTCGACCAACGACCTGCTCGAGTGCTGGGAGCAGGACGAGCGGACGGCCGCGGTGATCCTGTACGTGGAGACGTTCGGCAATCCCGAGCGCTTCACGCGGATCGCTCGGCGCGTGTCGCGCAAGAAGCCGATCCTTGTGGTCAAGGGGCGTCGACGGGCCGAGCGGGTGCTCAGCGAGGCGCGCTCGCACACGGCGGCGGCGTTGCGCGGCGACGCGGCCGTCGACGCGCTGTTGCATCAAGCCGGGGTGCTGCGGTTCCGCGGCGGCGAGGAGCTGTTCGACGCCGCCGAGTTCTTCGAGCGCCAGCCGCTGCCGAGCGGACGGCGGATCGGGATCGTGAGCAACTCCGCGGGCGTGGCGACGCTCGCCGCCGACGCGTGCGCGACCCGCGGGCTGGAGGTGAGAGAGGCAAGCGAAGCGCAGAACCCCCTGGTGATGGGGATCAGCGCCGGACCGAACGAATACGCCGCGAGCATCCGCGAGCTGCTCGGCGATGCCGGCATCGATGCGCTGATGGTCTACTACGTCGACTTTTACGACGGCGACCCGGAGGCCGTGCTGGATGCGATCTCCGCGGTCTCCGACGGGCAGCCCAAGCCGGTTGTGGCATCTGTGCTGCGGTCCGACGGCCAGCTGCCCCCGCGGACCGGCGTGGGCGTGCCGAACTACCTGTTCCCCGAGTCGTGTGCCGCCGTGCTCGCGCGCGCGGCCGAACGTCGCGAATGGCTCTCGCGGCCGCTCGGCGAGCCCCCGCACTATCCCGACCTGGACGGGCCGGCGGCGCGCGCGGTGATCGCTTCATTTCTTGATCGCGAGCCCGCGGGCGGCTGGCTTTCGCTCGCTGAGGCAGAAGCTCTGCTGGCCACGCACGGGATCCCGGTTGCCGCCTCGCATCACTGCCGCGATCTCGAGCGCGCGGTCGCGGTGGCGGCGGAAATCGGCGCTCCGGTGGCGCTCAAGGCGGACTTTGCCGCTCCCGCGCATGCGAGCGACATCGACGCTGTGATGCTCGGATTGGAGGGTGAGTCGGCGCTGCGATCCGGCTGGCGCGAGCTCGAACGACGGGTGCACGCGGCCGGACGGGAATGGATCGGAGCGATCGTCCAGCGCCTCGTCCCGCCCGGCGGCGCGGACGTGCTGGTCGGCGCCATCAGCGATCCCGATCTGGGCCCGGTGCTGGCGGTCGGCTTCGGCGGGCGCCGGGCCGGTCTTGGCCGAACGGCTGCGTTCCGCCTGCTGCCGGTCACCGACGCAGAAGCCGACGAGCTGATCGACTCCGCCGAGGGCGTCGCCACGCGAGCTGGACGGGTTCCGCGGCAGCGCCGTGCTCGATCGCGAGGCGCTGCGCGAGCTGATGCTGCGCTTCGCGCTCCTGCTCCGGGAGCTCCCAGAGGTGGTCGAGGCGGACCTCAACCCCGTCCGATGCATGACAAACGGCTGCATCGTGCTCGACATGCGACTACGAATCGAGCACCGGCGCCCAGTCGAGCGCGTCAAGACCTGGTGACCGCCCCGCCTCGCAGGATCGCCCAGCCCTGGGTCGGATCCTCGAGCTGCAGCGTCGCGTCTACGTTGGAACATTTTCCGACGCTGAGCGTTGCGGGGGCGGGCCGCGCGCTGATGTACGAACGTGTCCCGAGGCGCCTCACGGGCATCCCCGATGCTGAGCGTTGCGGGGGGCGGGCGGTGCGGATGACCCGCATCACCGGTTCAGCTGTCCGGCTGGCCTTCGGCCTCGCGGCCGTCCGGTCCGGCCTCCGGCCGCGACCCGGGCGGGCTCGGCTGGTCGGACCGGGAGTCGTCTGCATGCTCGCGGGGATGCGCGGCGTCCTCGACACGATCCGTCGAGCAGTAAGGAGCCGGCGGCGTCCGTCAGCGCGGAGCTCCATCCAGATACGTCCCGTTCCGCGACGCGCTGGGCCACCTGCGTCTGAGGCGCTGGGACGACCTGGCCGTTGGGACTTCGACTCTCGGAGCGGCGTCCGTGAACCGAGGCGGCCCATCCCCACGGCTCACAGGGCACAGCGGCCATCCCAACCCCGGACCAATCCGACGGCGCGCAGGGCGGGCAGTCCTAACCCGGCCGATATCAATGCTCGAAAGCGCGCGGCGAGGACGATTGCGTCGGCGGGGAGGCGGAAGGCGAATCCGGGGTCCTCGTGTTCGGCGAGGCGTTTGCCGTATTCGGAGACGAGCCAGCGGGCGAGGCGTTCGGGGCTTTCTTCGCTGGGGAACGCTTCGCGGAAGCGTTGCCAGTCGCGTTGGGCGCTGCGCTCGGTCTGTTTCCAGTAGTTGGCGTATTCGGCTTGGGTGGGGAAGCCGTTGTCCGATCGGTTCTGTCACAGAGCCGTCACATTTGGCGGGAGCAACGACAGCAGCGAGGGGAGCGGAGCGAGCAGCGGCAGGCGAAGGGTCGAAAGTCCCCTCATGCAGATCAAGAACCGCGCTCCGAACGGCACGTCACAGGTCTGTGGATGGTCCGCCTGCGGCGGGATCAAGGCCGAGCGCGTCGGCAGTGCGGCAGTCCCTCGCGGTGTGTGGGCGGCCTCCGGTCCGGTCTCCGGCCGCGCCAGAGGCGGGCTGTGCGGCCGTTCCGTGCGATCCTTTGCCAGCCCATGAGGACGTTTGTCGCGCTGCTCGGGGGTCTCAGGCAGTCGTGGTCGGATGCGGGGGCTCGACGAAGCCATCAGCTCAACGGGTGCCACGGGCTACAAACGTGGCGTGCAATTCGCGGTCGATCAGTTGGCGCTGTCGCAGCACGCGACGATTGCTGACGTCTGTCAGGACGCTCGGCGCTCCGCAGCGGGTCCGCCGCTACGCCGATGGCACCGTCAGCTGGACCTACGGCAACGTCCGTCTCAGGTTCAGGGGATCGCATTGTCCAAGCCAGCGGGTCCGTCGAACGTGTCAGGGACCGGCCCGTTCGGTCCGTAGTTAATGCTCGATAATCGGGCTTATGTAGACCACTCGGGAAATCTCGAGCCCTTGGACGACGTCGGCTCCGGCGCGGTCGCTGCAATCATCGTTCCCGGATGACTTCCAGGTACCTTTGGGCGGGTGCAGCGCGAGGTACGCATCCGGGGAGAGACAATCAACCTCGGTCAGCTGCTGAAGCTGGAAGGCGTGATCGGCAGCGGAGCCGAGGTCAAGACGTTTCTCTCGACCGAGCCCGTGTGGGTCAACGGGGAACCGGAGGCTCGTCGCGGCCGAAAGCTGCACCCTGACGATGTGGTGCGAGTTGGCGAGCTTGAGCTGCGCGTGACCTCCTCGGCTCCGTGAAGCACTCCCTTGAGCGCCCGCCGTGGTGGGCCACCAGCGCCGTCCCGTATCGATACTTCTGGCTGCTCCCAACGGCCGGAGCGGTGATCGGCTTCGCAGCGGCGAGCTACTTCGGTGTCCCGGTGTGGCTGGGCTTCCTCTGCGGGGAGATTCCGGCGCTCGCCCTTGAGGCGTGGTGGCGGCACCGGGGCCCGTCTGTCGACGATGCTCCGTAGTCAGTGTCCGAGCGCGCCGGCGAGATGAACAACGGTCGAGGTTATGTAAACAAGGCCGAGGAGGTGGCGGAACCAGTTGACTCCGTCGACGAGCTCCTCGTAGGCCCAGATCGTCATCGCCGCGTACGAGACCGCTCGTGCGTCCGCATGCCCAGCGCCGTGCATCACGGCCGCGGCTTGCCCGCTGACGAACGCTGCGAGCAGCGGCACGTTCGGGAACTGAACGATCGGAAAGTGCTGCGGCCACCCGAACCCTGTGACTCGTCTGATGCCGATCGCTATGCGTTCTCGGTCCATGGATGCGAACCGAGGCTAGACGAGCCGCAAGCGAGGACGCCACACGGCCCTCGGCTACTCGGCAGCGATCAACGCGAGCTTTTCCACCCGGCTCAGCCGCTTGATCCGAGCCTCCTCCCTCCGCGCCGCCTGATGCGAATCCATCTGAACGACGAACGCGAGCGTCACCGGGAGCCGCGCCCGCGTGTACCGGCTTGCGCGACCCGCCTGGTGCTGGCGCAGGCGCCGGTCCAGATCGACGGTCCAGCCGCAGTACAGCGAGCCGTCGCCGCAGCGCAGCAGGTACACCCACGCATCGGCCGTTCCGGGGACGTCCGCGGTCATGGCCCGACGCTATCGCCGCGCGCGGCCGTTTTAGTCGGGGGACGGCAAGTTGTCCACGTCCGGGTGGCCGCGGCCGCGAGGCGCAGCTACGATTCACAGTGATGTTTCACGGTGAACGCGTGTGTTGGTGGTGGCTGCGTCGATAGCGCAGCCACGCTGAGTTCTGTCAACGGGCTGCTCCTGAGCGGCCCGTCGTTCTTCACACACGCGATATGCGCTCAGAGGAGCCCTCCACAAGGAGAAAGCGCATGTCGTCTCAGACCCAAGCAGAGGATCGCAGAGTCAACGCGGCGCTCCTCGACGCTGAGGAGCGCTCGGCGAATCTGGAGGCCGCGTTTCTTCACGATCCGGGGCGCTTTCGCGTCCTGACCGGAGATCGACCGACCGGGCCGTTGCATCTTGGCCACTACTTCGGGACGCTGCTGAACCGGGTGCGGCTGCAGGACCTCGGCGTGGAGACGATCGTTCTGGTCGCGGACTACCAGACGATCACCGACCGCGACAGCCCCTCATCGCTCCCCGATGACGTCGACGAGTTGGTCGCGGACTACCTGGCGGTCGGCATCGATCCCGAGCGCACGACGATCTTCGCGCACTCACAGATTCCGGAGCTCAACCAGCTGACACTTCCGTTTCTGAGCCTCGTGAGCGTGCCCGAGCTCACGCGCAATCCCACCGTCAAGGAAGAGCTCGCCGCCTCGGGTCTGCAGGCGGCGTCCGGGTTGCTCCTCACGTATCCGGTGCACCAGGCCGCGGACATCCTGTTCTGCCACGGAAACGTCGTGCCGGTGGGCAAGGACCAACTGCCACACCTCGAGATGACGCGTGTGATCGCCCGGCGCTTCAACCAGCGCTACAGCCCGCTCGAGCCGTTCTTCCCGGTGCCTGACGCGCTGCTCTCAGACGCTCCTCTGCTGCTCGGAACCGATGGTCAGAAGATGAGCAAAAGCCGCAACAACGCGATCGCCATCGGCGCGACGGAGGACGAGACGGTCCGGCTGATCCGGGCGGCCAAGACGGACTCGGAGCGTGTGATCAGCTACGACCCGATCCGCCGGCCGGAGGTCTCCAACCTCGTCCTGTTGGCCGCGCTCTGCCTCGAACGTGACCCCGACGAGGTCGCCGACGACATCGGCGACACAGGCGCGGCTGGGCTCAAGGCGCTCCTGATCGAAGCGATCAACGAACGCCTCCGCCCCATTCGGGCCAAACGCGAGGCGCTGATTCAGGACCGCGGCTACCTGAAAGCCGTGCTCACGGCCGGCACCGAGACATCCCGGGCGATCGCCGCCGAGACCCTCGACTCCGTCCGTCGACTCATGCACACGCAGTACTGAGGGGTCGGGCGTGCCTCAGCGCGGAATAAGGCTCGCGGCCAGAGGGCCGTAGCGAAGGACCGCGGCCAGGTTCCGGGCCGCTTGGGTGGTGAGGTTGCCGGTCAGATCTGCACTCGATCCGTCGATTCCGTCCGGGTATTGCTTGAAATCGATGGCGGGAACGCTGATGAGCTGGTCGTCGAGCGCGACGGCGAAGTGCTGAGGCAGGGCCCGGCCGAGCGTGCTGACGAGATCACCGCGGTGTGCGAGCACGCCGGTGACACGGTGGAACGCCGCCCGGCCCGCAGCGGTGAAGCGGAACGAGACGGCGGCGTCGCCGCTCGGTTCCTGGCTCGCGGTCGGATCCGTAATCTCGTCGCCTCCCAGCGCCTGGTGATGGCGCAGCACGAAGAAGCGTGCCTCCGGGTTATCGAACGCCAGATGTTGAGAAGGGCCGGCGTCGGCGGCCTGCAGGACGACGACCCCGTGCGGGACAGTCAGGACGTGTCCGGCGGCGGCGCTTCCGGGCGGCAGCCCTCGCGTGAGTGCCGTGAAACTCGGAGCGGGGCCGGCGAGATAGCACGGCTGGCCACGAGCCACGCTTCGACCGAGGACATCCGCAGCCCACGCACACCCCGTGCTGCCGGGCGCCCCGAACAGGTACAGCCGTGACCGCGGCGGCGACGACCCCGGCTGTTTGGATGCGAGCCTGACCGCGGCGTACAGCGACAGACCGCCGGATCCCTGGGTTCCGGGCGCGTTTGCCGACCCCTGGCTGAGTGCCATCGCGGTCGCATCGCCGGACTTCAGCTGGCTCGCGACCGTCTGTCCGTTCGGCGCCACGACGCTGGCCTCCCAGTCGAAGAAGGCCAGGTGCCCGGGCCGCGTCAGAGCGAGAGCCGAGGCGCGATTCGACGCCGTGACGCCGTGCAGAACGACCTGGTCGCCGACCTCGGTGACCCGGACGCTCGGAAGCGCGGCCGTGAAGCGGCGCTCGAGCGTCGTGACGGACGCGCTCAGACCGCGACCGGGACCGGGGACGGTCGGATCGAGCACGATTGTTGCGGGACTGTTCGTCGTCACCGAATGCGTAGCGGAACTGCCGTGCCGCAGCGCGATGAGGAACACGGCGACGATGGCGACGGTGGCCGCGACCGCGAACGCTGGAGCGAGCCGCCCCGCACCACGGTGCGCCGCGGACAGCGGGAACGCCCACGCGTGCCGGCGCCGACCGGCACGGCGCTGGTGGGCCGCGAGCAGTTCGCGTTCGAGGTTCGGCAGGACGGTCACCGGGTCTCCTCTCCGATCTGTTGACGGATGCGCGCGAGCCCGCGACTGACGCGCTTACGTACGACCGCCGACGAGCACCGCAGTTGATCCGCGATTTCGTCGTAGGCCTGCTCATCGAGCACCCTCGCGCGCACGGCGTTCCGCTGGTCGTCTGGCAGCGCATCAAGCAGCTCGGTGAGACTCATGTCGCCGAGCCGGTCGATCCGGCGTAGATCGTCGTCCTCGAGCTCGATCGGCGCCATCGCCAGGCGGCGGCGCGCGCGATCCTCCACGGCACCGCGACGGCGACTCTTGCTCAGCGTCCGGTGCGCGATCGTGAACAGCCACGCCCCAGCCGGCGCGCCGCCCGGACGCCACCGACCACACGCGCTCAGAGCCGCGGCGAATACCTCGGCCGTCAGGTCGGCCGCCAGCTCCGCATCGCCGGTCCGGCGGCGAAAGTACCCGAGCATGGGTCGCTCCCAGCGCCGGTACAGCGTCGCGAACGCCGCTGCGTGGTCGGCCGCCGCTGCCAGCAGCTGCTCGTCACTCTCGCTGTCCCAATTGTGCATGTGGGGATTAACTCCCGCGCACGCGATATTTGTGACCGCATCGGTCATGGCGTGGCGTCCTCCCACACGATGGCGACAGCCTGACCTCGGTTCACGGTGCCGAGCTTCCGGTAGCAGCGCTGGAGGTGCTTGCCGATTGTGCGTTCGCTGACGTTGAGGTCGGCGGCGATGAGCAGTCCGTCTTGGCTGACTAGGCGTGGGCGGCCGGGGTCAGGACGATCACCGGGATCAGGCGGTCGGTCCCCTTCTGGTACTCGGCGAACTGCGGAATGCGCTCGGCCTGCGTGTTGAACAGGCGGTCTCGTTCTTCGCCGGTTGCCTCCGTGGCCACGACGTCGATCGTGTCGGTCCCGACCTCAATCGAGACGTTGGGGTGTGCCTTCAGGTTGTGGTACCAGTCGGGGTTTGTAGGTGCCCCGCCCTTGGAGGCGAAGATCACGTAACGCCCGTCGTCGCCGAGATACCCAAGCGGGTTGATGCGGGCCGTGCCGGACTTCGCACCGGTGTGATGCAACAGCAGCAACGGCGCGCCTTCGAACATGCCGCCGACGCGCCCGTCGTTGGCACGGAACTCGTCGATGATCTGGGCGTTGAAGTCGGCGGGCGAAGTGGACATCGCGTTCCTCAGGGGCAGTGGACGGGGCTGCGCGTTGAGCGCTGATCCAGTTTATGCCCCTCCTCACCAGGTGCCGTCGAGGACCGCGTCCTTGCGCGGCGTGCCGTAGGTGATCACCGGTTCGGCTTCGACTGGATCGTCGTCCTGCTGGGCGGCGAAGCCCTTCTCGGCGTCGAGATCCTTGACCGACCGTACTGTCGTGAGCGCGTCAGCAGGAGCGATGTCGCCCTTGTCCTCGTCGTAGAGGTCGAACCACGGCAGGCCGCTCTCGGCATAGCTGCGGGCCGAGACGGGCGTCTCGGGCGGCGGCTCGCCGGTGATCTCGCGCCACATCTGAGAGTTGACGATGTGCACGTAGCCACGGCCGAATCGCTGCTCGTCCCAGGTCTCCGCCCCGTGTCGGTCCGGGTAGATCTGCTGGCGCATCCGGCCGCCTGCAGCCAAGCCCATCTCTGTGCCGGCGGCCGAGCCGGTGGACGCGCGGCGGGCCATCTGAGGCGCCGCGGCCAAGCCGGGGGACGGGCACGCCGGGCCCGCGCCCGCGAACAGTCCGTACGCCCCGCCATCGACCCGGTTCAGACGGACCGGCGGCGGTGGTGGCGCGTCGGGGAACCTCCCCGGCTTCGGCTCGAAGCTGATGATCTGCAGGCCGCCGAAGCGCTCCTCGCCGGTGACCTGGCCCTCAACCGTGTATCCCATCCCGAGCGGCATCGCGACGAACTGGCGGATCACGCCGCGGCCGGCGTTGATCCCGTCAAGCCACGGCTGGTCGGGAACCACCACGTAGTCCTGCTCGTCGTCGTGACCGGCGCTGAGCCGCTGGTGCCACGGCTTACCGGACAGGGCATTGACCTTTCCGACAGCGACCTTGACCGCGGTCGGCTTCCACGGGGCGCCGGCGAAGCTGAGCCACATCGCCTCACGCTGGTACATCGGGAGGAACACGCCGCCGTGCTCGCGCCAACTCTCGGGCACGCGGTCGCGGTAGTCCGCCACCCGACGAATCGGGAACGTTCCGAGACCAGGCGGCAACGGATACTCGCCGCCATCGTCCGGGATGCGGAGCGTCCGCATGAAGCGCACCGAGAACCGCTCCCCGATCGTGATCGCGTCGGCCCGGATCGTGGTTTCCACTCGTTCAGTCATCAGAGCATCCCTCCGTTGTATCCAAGAAGGATACTGTACAGATCCCAGCGACTTATGACAAGTCGAGACTCACGTATCCCCTATGCGTCATCATGTATCCATGCCCGAAGACCTCCGAAGCGACCAGGCAGCGGCCGTGAGATGGCTGCGCGAGCGGATCGGCCTGTCCCGTGAGCACCTCGCTGCCGCGTCGGGGGTCTCCGCGGTGCACATCAAGTTCATCGAGCGCGGGAAACGCAATCCGAGCGAGGCGGTCATCCAGAAGCTGCTGCCCGCCCTGCGGGTCAGCCGTCGTGATCTCGACGGTCTCCTGGCCCTGCGGCCGTGGGCACGCAGCACCGCGTCAGGCGATCCTGCCACGCTGTCGACGTACGCCGCCGGTGTGCCGCTCGCCGTGGCGGAGGGATCCGAGTTCGACGCGGCTCCGGCCCGACCGGCGCCGGCCGCCGGCGGGGGGTGGCCAACGGACGGTCCCGCGCCGCCGGCCCAGCCGATGGCCGCAGCCGGCATGCCGGCGAGTGCCGGGCACCCAACCAGAACGCAGTCCGTGCGTCTCGGCGCGTACCGCCCGTCGGCGCCGGCTCCCGCCGCGGCCGCGCCGCCGCCCTCTCCACCGCCGCCGGCGCCCGAGGCACCATCCGCCCCACCGCCGCCGACGCCCCAATCACCATCCGCGCCGGCGACGCTTGACGCAGAACTGCTCGAACTGCGCGAGCGCTATGTGCATCTCCCCCGCTCCAATCAGGAGATGGTGATCGGCTGGCTCCGCGCGCTTGACGATCGCTGAGCGGCGTCGATCGTCTGTTCGAGGGCGGCGACGACCGCGGGATCGAACTCCGTTCCAACGCCGCGCGGAGTTCAGATAGGGCCCCGTCCTGAGCGTCGGACCGCGCCGTAGGCCTCGGGTGAACGTGCGGTGCGCGGTCACCGTGTGGTGTGTCGCCGCGCCCGTGAGGCTCGCGTCGATCCGGAGCACGCGAGCGGCACGGATCCTGCGGTCGATGGCCGCACCCGTACGGAACACGAGCGACTGGCCGCGTGTCGGCTTGCTCGGTGTCGTGCCGGCGCCACCGGGGCGTGCCGAGCACCGCCGACGCTCGCGCTCGCGGCGGCGCGTCCGGCCTCGCATGGTCTTGTTGCCGATCGTCGTCGAGCGAGGGCGCGCGTTTCGTCTCGGGAAAGACGCCACGCGCGGGTCGATCGCGACCCGGCATCGTCCGCCACGCGCACAGCCTCGCCCTGCGCGCGGCAGAAGACAAGCTCACCGCAATGTCAGCGGAGCGAGCGCCTCGGCGCGGACCTGTCGATTCCAGCCCGCACGCATCATCGCACGGCGCAGCGAAGCCGCGGCGATACGAGCCGACGCGGGTCAGGTGTACGGCGATCCCGAGGACGAGGACGGCGAGGGCGACGACACCGAAGCCGACGGGTGCGAACAGGCCTGAGTCACGCTCCGGGGCTCGGGTCGCCGGTCGCCGGTCGACGTCGACGACCTGCCGACGGCCCGGCCCGTTCAGGGCCTCGGTTGCGAGCAGGACTCGCGGCTGTCCGAGCGCGGACGCGTCGAGTGCGCCCTTCGTGCCGGTCCACACGAAGTCTCAGGCCTGCTTGCGGATATTGACGATCTCGTCGTTCGAGGGCTGCGCGTTTGGTTGGTAGAACGACTCCATCGCGCCGGTGAAACGGACCCGGACATCGTTCGCCAAGGCGAACGCGCCGCCGGGGAGTGCGAGCGAGAGACAGAGCGTCACCGCACATGCAGCGGCGCGGCGATGTCCCGGCCCCGACCTGCGTTTCCCAGCCCCACGCGATCCTCGCATTCGTGCGAAAGGCTACCTACGGGCCGATTGACGCTCGAGCGCTTGTCCCCCACGACAACCCTGGGGGCGTCAAAACGCCCGCTCAGCGCCGCTGTGCGAGCGCGGCGTACATCGCGCTGAACTGCCCGAAGCGCAGGGCCAGCCCCGGGTCGGTCCCGGTGAGCTTCGCGAGCCGCGTGATCCGGGCTGAGGAGTCCTCGCCCCAGTTGTTGTAGAGGGCGGCGGTGGCGACGTCGAACTCGCGCGGACCGGCGATCCCGAGCGGGTCGATGACGACGCTGGAGCCGCGGTGGCGCAGGACGTTGGCGGGCTGGAGATCGCCGTGGAGCGTGACCATCGGACGTCCCTCCCCCGCTCTGAGGAGCTCGCGTCCGAGCCCGTGCAGCGAGGGCACCTGCGCGACCGCGGAATGGACGCTCGCGCGCCAGTCGCCCAGGCCCCCGCTCGCCGCCCTGGCCGAACGGTGCAGCGCGTTCAGGAGCATGCCGAGCTGCGACGGCGCGAGCCGCTCCGGGGTTCCGGGCCGAGCGCGCTCGAGCAGCAACGCTCCGGGGCAGTGATCGAGGACACGGATTGCCGGGCCGGCCGCCCAGGCGAGCAGTGCGTTCGTCTCGGCACGCAGCCGGTCCTGCTGAGCGCACAGCTTGAGCACGGCCTCACCGCCGTTCTCGGTCTGACAGCCGACGACGATCCCCCACGCGCCGCCGCGGACGTTCTCGTCGTCGACCGACAGGTGCCATTCCTCACAGAGCTCGTCGACGATCTCCGGCACGTGCGAGAGCCATTCCTCGCTCGCTCCGACCGGGCGAATCTCGCGCGGGACGATCATGACCGAGCGACACCTTCACACAGGCCTAGGACGTCCAACATGCCTCCACCGCGTCAGCTGACAAGCCTTTGGGATTCAGTGTCACGCGATGCCACGGCGCCGTCTATGTCCAGATGGACAACCGGCTCTGGACGTATGTCGAGGCGAGGCGGACGCAAGGTCATATATCTGACCGTTGCACGGCTTCATCCGGCAGTCGCACGTGTCGATCACACCAACTAGGCTCGTGCGCTCTGTGCCCCATTACGTCCGTCGTCTGTGCGTCTGCGGCGCCGCCGTGCTCGCGGCCCATCTCGGGGCGGCCGGCGTGAGCGCTGCGGCGAACCTGAGCACGCCGTCCGGTGGTGCCGGGCTCGGCGGCCTGGCGCCGATCGGCTCGAAGCGGGCCAACGTCCCGCCCCCGCCGAGCAAGAAGGATCGCGGCAGGTGGCTCGGGCGCGTCGAGATCACGGAGTACTGGCCCGCGCCGGAGAGCTGGTTCCGGGGCGCGCTCGTCAGGACGCCGGGTCTGCCGACCCGCCACCGCATCGACTGGCTGTACTCCGCGGAGGGCCTCTCGATGGAGGGTGAAGGCATCGGCCTCGACGGGCGGATGTACCACATTGATGCGCTCGGCAGCGGCGGCTGGGTCACCGTCGGCGGTGTCGGCACGGACGCGTCGAGCGGCTGGTCCTCGGGCGCTCCGTACTGGCGGGCGGGCGGCTACTGGCGCAACCGCTCGGGCGGCGTCACGTTCCCGTTGCAGACCGGAGGCTGGTCGGCGGGCAAGGGCCGTAAGTACGTCGCGCTGCGCGGGGTCAGCTTTGCGCCCGGCGGCGCAACAGCGCTGCGCTACTACCGATCGGTCGCCGTCGATCCCGGCGTGATCCCGTTGGGCAGCCGCGTCTACGTGCCCGCGTACCGGCACGACGGCCATGGCGGATGGTTCATCGCTCAGGACACGGGCGGTGCGATCAACGGCCACCACATCGACGTGTACCGCTCGCCGCCCGCGAGTCCGAACAGCGGTGGTCAATTCATGACCGGGCAGCGGATCTACGTGATCCGCCCGCGCGGGCACTAACGCTCCCGTCGGCCCACTGGTGCGGTTTCCGAAAGTCCCTTTAGATCGCAAAGGGATTTCGAGAATGCTGCACTAGACTGCAGGCCATGGCGAAGCAGCAGCGGGTCATGCGGGTCGAGCAGCGCAGTCAGCTCGCCGCGATGCAGCAGATGGAGAGTCGCTCCGACGAGGAGCTCGAGGCGGAGACCAAGTTCAAGGCCGCCGCCCAGGCGATTCTCGGTGCGCGGGCAGCGGAGCGCTACGACGCGAAGGCGGCCCGGGCCCACTTCCAGCGTGCCCTCGCGGCGGCCCGACCGCAGGAGCGGCTGCAGTTGCGCCGGATGGCCGACGCATCGCTCGCGCTGGCCGAGCGCCGCCCCGACGATCTGAAGCGCGCGACGGAGCGCCTCGGTGTCGAGGCTCCGAGCACGCGTCAGCTGCGCGGGCTACGGCTGATGGGCCTGATCGCGCCTCCGAAGAGCGCCGGCATGCTCCTGCGGATCCGCGGGATCGTCATCGTCGTCGTCTTGGTCATCGCGATCCTCGCGCTCGGCTTCGGCATCGTCAGCCTGATCGCGCTTCCGTTCGGCGGCGTCTCCACTGATCTGGGCATCTTCTACGGGTTCCTGCTCGTCGCGATCGCGATCGGTGTGCTTGCGTACTTCGGACGACGTCGCCAGAAACGGGCCCAGGCGGACCGGGCCGAGCAGATCGCTGCACGCTCGCGCTAAGAGGGCACAGTTCTCCGTGTGCGGTCGCTACACGCTGGCCTCGCCCAACCCAGCCGAGGTCCGGGCGCGCTTCAGCATCGCGGAATCGATCGAGGTTCGGCAGCGGTACAACGTCGCGCCGGGCGATGACGTTCTCGCCGTGACGACGGACAAGGCGGGCTCAGCCCGCGGAGAGCTGCTGCGGTGGGGCCTCGTTCCCACCTGGGCGAAGGAGCCGAACACGGGCCTGAAGATGATCAACGCGCGGGTCGAGACGGCGGCGGAGAAACCGGCATACCGCCGAGCGTTCGAGCGCTACCGATGTCTGATCCCCGCGGACGGGTTCTACGAGTGGCAGCCGGTCACCGGCGGACCGAAGCAGCCGTTTCACATCACCCGCGCGGACGGCTCGCCGTTCGCGTTCGCCGGCCTGTGGTCGATCTGGCACGCCCCGGACGGGAACACGCTGCGCACCTGCACGATCCTCACCACGGCGGCGAACTCCGCGATCGCCTCGCTCCACGATCGCATGCCGATCATCCTCGCGGCCGACGCGGAACGGGCCTGGCTCGACGCCGGGACGCCCCGGGCCGAACTCAGCGAGATCCTCGCCGGGCTGTCGGCCTCGCAGACCGCGCTCCGGCCCGTCGGAACCGCGGTCAACGACGCTCGGTACGACGGCCCCGAGTGTCTCGCCGAGCCGCCCGAACCCGCGCAGACAGCTCTCTTCTAGCCCACCGCACCATGTCCCTCTCCCCCCTGCTCGCCGCCTACGACCACGTCGTGCTCGACCTCGACGGATGCGTCTGGATCAGCGACGAACCAACCCGGCGCGCGCCCGAGGCGATCAGCGAGCTGCGCGCCGCGCACAAGTCGCTCGCGTTCGTCACCAACGACGCCCAGCACTCGCCCGAGGAGTACGTCCGCAAGTTGTGGTCGCTCGGCATCCAGGCGTCGCTGGAAGAGATCGTCACCGTCGGCGCGGCGATCCAGTTCGTGCTCGCCGAACGGGGCACCGGCGCCGGCGTGTACGTGATCGGCGCGCCCGCGATCTTTCGTCACGTGACGGACTCCGGGCAGCGCGTCGTCAACGGGACCTCGCACGAGTCCGAGGCCGAGATCGTCGTCATCGGCGGCCACGAGCACGTGAACTTCTCAGACCTCGGGCCGGCGATCCGCTCGGTGCTCGGCGGCGCGCACATGATCGGAGCGGGACGCGACCGCACATACCCGACGGCGGACGGGATCGCCCCCGGAACGGGCGCCGTGATCGCCGCGCTCGAGTACGCCACCGAGCGCACGGCGACGATCGTCGGCAAGCCGGACGAGCAGATCTTCCGCACGGCGCTTGACCGCCTCGGCCCGGGACGGACGCTTGTGATCGGCGACCGGCTCGACGCAGATCTTGGTGGCGCCGCCGCGGCCGGGCTCGACGGCGCGATCGTGCTCACCGGTGTCACGACCGCCCTGGACGCAGCCGAAGCCAAAGATCCAACTCCGGTGGCGATCGCCTCCGACCTCTACACACTCGTGACGGGGGGCTGATGCTGTCGCTGATCGTCAACCCGCAGGCGGGTGGGGGCCGAACCGCAGATGCCCTCGACGAGGTCCGCGCCGCGCTGACCGACCTGGGGCTCGAGCATCACGTCGAGCCCACGCGGAGCCTTGAGCATGCGCGGGAACTGGCCCACGATGCGGCCGAACATGGTGAGCTCGCGGTCGCGTTCGGTGGCGACGGCCTGATCGGTGCCGTCGCCGACGCGGTCAAGCACAGCCAGGGCGTGCTCGGCGTCCTTCCGGGCGGCCGGGGCAACGACTTCGCGCGGGTTCTCGGGATCCCGCTCGAGCCCGTGCCCGCGTGTGCGGTGCTCCGCGACGGCAAGGTCCGCGCGCTTGACCTCGGGCAGGTGGGCGAAAAGACGTTCATCGGCATCGCGAGCTGTGGGTTTGACTCGGTCGCCAACCGGATCGCCAACGAGACGCGGATCGTCCACGGCAACCTCGTCTACGCATACGGGGCGCTGCGCGCACTCGCCGGCTGGAAGCCCACGCGCTTCACGGTCACCATCGACGGTGGTGAGCCGCTCCAGCTCACCGGCTACACCGTCGCCGTTGCCAACTCCGGGGCGTACGGCGGCGGAATGATGATGGCGCCCGACGCATCGCTGCAGGACGGCCTGCTCGACATCGTGCTCGTCGGCCACGCGTCGAAGCTCCGCTTTCTCCGCCTGCTGCCAACCGTGTTCAAGGGTGAGCACGTCAAGCAGCCGAACGTCCAGGTCATCCGAGGCCGCGAGGTGGAGATCAGCTCCGAGCGTCCGTTCACGATGTACGCCGATGGCGATCCGATCGCCGAGCTGCCGGTCAGGGTCCGGGCGCTGCCGTCCGCGGTCCGCGTGATGGTGCCTCGGTGAGCGGTCTGACCGTGAAGATCGCCGCCGCTCGGGCGGTCGGCGAGATGGCGCGCCGGGCCGGGCGAGGCGGTGGAACGAGCCTGCCGGGCAAGGTGCTGATGCGGCTGGAACCCGACGCGATCGCGGAACTCGCCCTGCGTCTGCCGCAGGGCTCGGCGGTCATCTCCGCGACGAACGGCAAGACGACCACAGCGGCGATGGCCGCGGCGATTCTCGAGCGTTCCGGGATCCGGCTCGTCCACAATCGGGCCGGCGCGAACATGGCGGGCGGCGTCGCCTCGACGCTCCTTTCGGCGAGCCGGTCACGACAGCGGATCGACGGCGAGCTCGGCCTGTTCGAACTCGATGAGTTCTGGGTGGACCGCGTGACACCGCAGCTGCGCCCGCGCGCGGTGCTGCTCGCCAATCTGTTCCGCGATCAGCTCGACCGCTACGGAGAGCTCGAGACGATCGCTGACCGGTGGGCGATCGTCGTCGCGACGCTGCCGCCGGACGTCCGCCTCGTGCTCAACGCCGACGACCCGCTGATCGCCGACCTCGGCCGCGAGCGCGCCGGCGCTCTCTACTTCGGCGTCGAGGACGACTCGGTGGCGCTCGCCGAGATGCAGCACGCGTCGGATTCCAAGCACTGCCGACGCTGTGGCGCCGCCTACGTCTACGACACGGTCTACCTCGGGCACCTCGGGCACTATCGGTGTCCGTCGTGCGGACAGCAGCGGCCCGAGCCGTCGATCGCCGCCGAGCGGATCGAGCTCCGCGGCACGCGTGCGGCCGCGTTCCGGCTGCGGACGCCGGAGGGCACGCGTGACGTCGAGCTGCCGCTTCCCGGGCTCTACAACGTCTACAACGCCCTCGGCGCTGCCGCCCTGTGCCTGAGCCTCGGCATCTCGCTCGACGACGTCGTCGCCGGACTCCACGCGGTGACCGCGGCGTTTGGGCGCGCCGAGGTCGTCCCGATCGCCGACGTTGAGGCCTCGATCCTGCTCGTCAAGAACCCGGCGGGTGCGAACGAGATCCTCCGCACGCTGGTCCTCGAGGCCGGTGAGCTCGATCTACTCGCGATCCTCAACGACCGGACGGCCGACGGACGCGACGTGTCCTGGGTGTGGGACGCCGACTTCGAGGTGCTCGCCTCCCGCGTGCGCCACGTAACGTGCGCCGGCACCCGGGCGGCGGAGCTCGCACTGCGCTTCAAGTACGCCGGGGTGCCCGCGGACCGCCTCGTCGTGATTCCGGCGCTCCCGGCGGCACTCGACGATGCGGTGGCTCAGGCGCCGGATGGTCGCCTGTTCGTGCTCCCAACGTACACCGCGCTGCTCGAGCTGCGCGATGAGCTCGCGACCCGCGGCCACGTGGCCCAGTTCTGGCAGCGGCGGGATCCGGCACCGGCATGAACGTCATCTGGCACGACCTCGAATGCGGCAGCTACGCCGAGGACCTGCAGGTGTGGCGCTCGCTCGCCGGCGAGTACGGTGATCCGGTGCTCGACGTCGGGGCCGGGACGGGCCGCGTCACGCTCGCTCTCGCGCGCGCCGGCCACCGCGTGACCGCGCTCGACGTCGATCCCGAGCTGCTCGCGACGCTGTCCGAGCGCGCCGAGGGGCTGGCCGTTGACACGGTGTGCGTGGACGCCCGCACGTTCGACCTCGGCGCTCGGCGGTTCCCGCTGTGCATCGTGCCGATGCAGACGATCCAGTTGCTCGGTGGCCGTGACGGCCGGATCGCGTTTCTCGGCCAGGCGGCGGCACACCTCGCCCCCGGCGGCCGGCTCGCGATTGCGATTTCCGAGCAGCTCGAGCCGTTCGAGGTCCTCGACGGCATCCCGGGACCGACGCCGGACATGTGCGAGATCGACGGGACCGTGTACGCGAGCCACCCAACCGCCGTCCGCGCCAACGGTGCCGACTTCGTCCTCGAGCGGCGACGCGAGGTCGTGAGCATCCGGGGCGAGCGCCAGGTGAGTGAGGACCGGATCACCCTCGACTGCCTCGATGCGCAGCAACTCCGCGATGAGGCCGCGGCCGCCGATCTGCGGAATGTGGGCGTGACCGAGATCCCCTCGACCGAGGAATACGTCGGGAGCACGGTGGTGATGTTCAGTGCCTGAGCTGCGGGTGTGCGCGCTGTATCCGGACCTGATGAACATCTACGCCGACCGTGGCAACCTGCTGTTGCTCGAGCGCCGGTGCCGCTGGCGCGGAATCGACTTCTCGGTGACGGCGAGCGGGCTCGGCGATGCGCTTGACCCCGCGAGCGCCGACCTCTTCTACATCGGCGGGGGCCAGGACCGCGACCAGCGCCTGTGCGCGTTCGACCTCGCGGAGGTCAAACGGGACGCGCTGCACGAGGTGGCCGCCCGCGGCGGCGTGATCCTCGCCGTGTGCGGCGGCTATCAGCTGCTCGGTCATTCCTATGAGCTCGGTGAGGAGACGCTCCCGGGCGTTGGGCTCGTCGACCTGCGCACGGTCCGAGCGGAGGGCCCGCGGCTGATCGGCAACGTCGCGATCGAGGTCGAGCTTGACCCCGGCGACCGGCAGGTACTCGCGGGCTTTGAGAATCACGGCGGCCGCACGCACCTCGGGCCGGAGGTGACGCCGCTCGGTCGGGTGCTTCGTGGCCACGGCAACAACGGCTCGGACGGATACGAGGGTGCCCGCGCTCGGAACGTGATCGGGACGTATCTGCACGGACCACTGCTGCCCAAGAACGCGTGGTTCGCCGACTGGTTGATCCGCGCCGCGCTTGGGCTCGATGCGCTCGATCCACTCGACGACGAGCTCGAGACCGCCGCTCACCGGGACGCCCGGCACGCCGCCGGCGTCTAATCCGGACACTGGCTCGCACCGGGCTCCCTCTACGATGGGCCGCCGCCGCATGTCCGTCCCCCGAACAGCGACGATCGCACTCCTGGCCGTCGTGCTGCTGGTCGGCACCGGTCTGTCCGCGTGTGGTGGCGGCAGCCACACCGAACCGGCTACCAAGCGTGCGACGTCGACCAGCACCTCGACGACGAGCAGCTCGACGCTGCCCGGCACCGGGCGCCCGCAGATCACGATCGGCGACAAGAACTTCACCGAGCAGTTCGTGCTCGGCGAGCTCTACAGCCAGGCGCTCGAGGCGCAGGGATACACGGTGATGGTCAACCGCAACATCGGGCCCAGCGACGTCACCTTTCAAGCGCTCGAGAGCAAGCGTCTCGACATGTACCCCGAGTACCTCAGCACGTGGGACAGCTCGATCGCCGGCTACAAACGGTCGTTCCACGGCGTCAGGCAGGCGTATCGCGCCGGCCAGCAGTATGCGCTCGCGCACGGGCTCGAGCTGCTTGACCCGACGCCGGCGAGCAGCACGGGCGCGATCGGAGTCACGAACACGTACGCGTTTGATCACGACCTCCGGAGCCTCGGTGATCTGCGGCGGGTCGCCCCCGAGATGACGCTTGGGGCGCCACCGCAGTTCCAGACAAGTGCCACCGGCCTCCCGCTGCTCCAACAGGTCTACGGCTTCACGCCCGCCGCATTCAAACCGCTTGACGTCGGCGGGCAATACCAGGCACTCGACCAGGGCCTGGTGCAGGCAGCCAACGTCGGCACCACGGACGGCGAGCTGACGAGCGGCCACTACACGCTGCTTCGCGATCCGCGACATGCGTTCGGGTGGGGCAACATCGTGCCGGTCGTCGCGGCGCGGGTTCTCACCGCGGAGGGGCCGGCGTTCACCGAGACGATCGACCGGGTCAGCGCGCTGCTGACGACGAACGTCCTGCGCCGGCTGAACGCCGCGGTCGACCAGTCAAACGAGGATCCGAAGCTCGTCGCCCAGCAGTTCCTCCAGCAGCATGGGCTGGTGCCGGCGGGTGGGACCCCCTGAGGGGGATCCGCGCCGGCCTACGAGCCGCTTGAGCCGAACCCCCCGGGGCCGCGCTCGGAGTCGCTGAGGCTCTCGACCTCGACGACCGGGGGTGCCTCGATCCGCACGAGCACGAGCTGTGCGATCCGGTCGCCCGCGGCGACCGTGAACGGTGTCGCGCGATCGGTATTGAGCAGGAGGACCTGGACCTCGCCGCGGTAGCCCGCGTCGATCAGGCCCGGGGCATTGACGAGCGCGATCCCCGACCGCGCGGCGAGGCCCGAGCGCGGCAGCACGAGGCCCGCGTACCCGTCCGGGATCTCGACCGCAACCCCGGTACGCACCGAAGCCCGCTCGCCGGCGTCGAGGCTGCCGTCCTGCAGGGCATACAGGTCGAGGCCGGCGTCCCCCGGGTAGGCGCGCGTCGGCAGCGTCGCGCCCGGATCGAGGCGGCGAACCCGAAGGGCGTCGACGCTCATCGACCGTTCAGCGCGAACGGCTCGTAGCGGGCGGCGACGGTCGCCGGGAGGCGGACGAGCACGCGGACGCCCTCAGGTGTCTCCTCCCGCTCGAGATCGCCCGCCAGATGGTGGAGCTCCGCGAGTCGGCCGCCCTCGTCGTACGGGATCATCAGCTCGACCGTCCGCAGCGTCCGTGCGAACTCGTCCTCGATCCGCTCGGTGAGCTCCGGGAGTCCCTCGCCCGTCAGCGCTGAGGAGAGCACCGCATCGGGATGCCGGTTGGCGAGCTCGGTGCGGCGCTCATCGTCCACGAGGTCGGCCTTGCCGAGCACGAGCACCTGCGGCGCCTCGTCGGCGCCGATCTCGTGGAGCACGTCCTCGACGGCCCGCATCATCGCGAGCATCTCGTCCTCAGGCGCCGAGGCATCG
Source organism: uncultured Solirubrobacterales bacterium (assembly GCA_963813265.1). Lineage (GTDB taxonomy): Bacteria > Actinomycetota > Thermoleophilia > Solirubrobacterales > Solirubrobacteraceae > Palsa-465. The sequence goes on from CAWEYQ010000022.1 coordinate 283,439, forward strand.
ACGATGTGGAGGATGAGATCGGCGAGGCGAGTCTCCTCCAGCGTCGCCCCGAAAGCATCGACGAGCTGGTGCGGCAGCTTGCGGATGAAGCCCACGGTGTCGGTCAGCAGGTAGTCGCGCCCGCCGACCCGGAGCACCCGGGTCGTCGGGTCCAGCGTGTGGAACAGCCGGTCGCGAACGCCGGTGGTCGCGCCGGTCAGAGCATTGAGCAGCGTCGATTTACCCGCGTTCGTGTAGCCGGCGAGCGCGACCTGCGGGAGGTGTGCCCGCTCGCGCTCGGCCCGCATCACCGACCGGCTCGAGCGGACGTGCACGAGCTTGCGGCGCAGCGCCGAGATGCGGTCCCGCGCGAGGCGGCGGTCGGTCTCGATCTGCGTCTCACCCGGACCCCGGGTCCCGATGCCCCCATCGATCCGGCCGGCGCCGAGCCGCTCGAGGTGCGTCCACAGGCCCCGCATCCGCGCCAGGTTGTACTCGAGCTGCGCGAGCTCGACCTGGAGCTTGCCCTCGGCACTGTGCGCGTGCGCGGCGAAGATGTCGAGGATGATCGCGGTGCGGTCGATCACCGGGATCCCGAGCGTCGCCTCCAAATTGCGCTCCTGGCGCGGCGAGAGCTCATCGTCACAGGCGACGAGGTTCGCGTCGGTGGCTGCGAGGTCCGCCTTGAGCTCCTCCAGCTTGCCGGAGCCGAGGTACGTGTTCGGGTGGGGATGGTCTCGACGCTGGACCGTCTCGCCGACCGTCGCCACGCCCGCCGTGCGGAGCAGTTCGCTGAGCTCCTGGAGATCGTGCTCGTCGCCGTCGGGCAGCACCGCGATCATGTAGGCACGCTGGCGCGCGCGGCCCTGCGGCCGCGTCCCGTCGCCCGTGGAGGACGTCTGCGTGCGCCCGTGGCGGGTTCGCTGCACGGGGTTCATGGTAGCCGTGCAGGCTGGTCCCGCCGAGCGGGCGCCGACGCTACTGGACGTGGATGTCCTGCCCGCCGGTGATCTCGACCTTGTTGCCCGAGGCCATGTGGATGGTGATCGTCCCCGAGTGATCCTTGCCCGTCGTCTTGTCGGTCAGCACGACCTTGCATTGGTAGTTTGCGCCGACCTTCTGCTTGACGCCGCCCGGGCAGTTGGCGGACTTGACCACGACCTTGCCCTGGCCGAACTTCTTGACGTAGTCCTTGATCAGGTGCTCTCCGGAGGCAGCGGAGTCAAACCCGCCACACGCGCTGAGACCGAGCGCGCACAACAGTGCCGGCACGGGCACCAGTCGCGCGCCCCGGCCGCGCAGACGATCGGTGATCACGGCAATCCTCCTCTTTTGTGACTCATGTGTTGAAACCCTATAGCTACAGACGACGAATGCGCTCGACCGCCTCGAGCAGCCGCTCATCCGGCGTCGTCAACGAGATCCGGAAGAATCCCTCGCCGCTCGCCCCGTAGGCGCCGCCCGGCGAGATCACCACCCCGGTTTCCTCGAGCACGTGCTCGCAATACTCGGCTGACGTGGCGAATCCTTCAGGGATCGGTGCCCAGATGTAGATCGTGCCCTTCGGTGGCGTGACGTCGACCCCCGCCTGGGCGAGCGCCTCGCAGACAAGATCACGCCGGCGCTCATAGACGGCGTTCATCGCCGTGACGTCGGCGTCGACCTCGGGCGCGAGTGCCGCCACACCGGCCAGCTGGACGGCCTCGAACAGGCCCGAGTCGATGTTCGACTTCAGGCGCCAGTAGTGCTCGATCGCCTCGGCGTTGCCGACAATCGCGGCGCACCGCCAGCCGGTCATGTTGTAGCCCTTGGACAGCGAGAACACCTCGACGCCGACGTCCTTGGCTCCGGGCGTGGCGAGAAATGATGGGGCGACGTAAGCGTCGTACGTCGTCTCGCTGTACGCGTTGTCGTGGACGGCAAGGAGGTCGTTGGCGCGGGCGAGCTCGACCGCCGCCTCGAAGAAGCCGTCCGGCACGACCGCGCCGGTCGGATTGTTGGGGTAGTTGAAGAACATCAATCGCGCGCGCTCGAGCACGTCGGCGGGAATCGCGCTCAGGTCGGGTGCAAAGCCGCGTTGCGGGACGAGCGGCATCAGGTGGGACGCGGCGCCGGAGAGGAGCGGGCCGCCGGTGTAGACCGGGTAGCCCGGGTCGGCGGCGAGCGCAACGCTGTCGGGGTCGAGGAACGCCAGGTTGAGATTGAAGATGCACTCCTTGGCACCGATCGCGGCCATCACCTCGGTCTCCGGATCAAGCGTCACTCCGAACCGGCGCCCGTAGAACTCGGCGATCGCCCGGCGAAACACGGGCAGCCCGCGGTTCGACGGGTAGGTGTGCGTGCTGGGGTCGGCCACCGCCTGCTGCGCGGCGGCGACGATCGGCGGATACGTCGGCGAGTCCGGGTCGCCGATCCCCAGGCTGATGACGTCGACGCCCGCCGCCTTCTTGGCGGCGATCTTCCGCTCGAGTTCGGCGAACAGGTACGGCGGAATTCTCTCCAGCCGGCTACTGGGTTTCATGCAGCTCCTTGACGAAATCGTCGGCGAGCGCGCCTCGATACACCGGCACCGCCCAGCCGCTCAGGTTGATGTGCAAGTCCGCGTCGACCTCGACTGTGAGCTCGCCGCCGTCGAGGACGACCGTGACCGGGGAGCGGCCACCGTCCAGCGTGTAGGCGACGGCCGCGCCGGCCGCTCCGGTGCCGCTCGCCGACGTCTCCCCCACGCCTCGCTCGAAGATCCGGGCGCGGATCCGACCCGGCTCGAGCTCGGTGAACCAGGACACGTTGGTCCGGTTGGGGAACAGCGCGTGACGCTCGATGTCCGGCCCGATCGCCGGCAGGTCGAGCGCGGCGAGTCCCTCAAGGCCGGCCACGGCGATGGCGCACTGCGGGTTGCCGACCTGCACGTGCTGAAAGCTCCACGAGCGGTTGCCTGCCGTGAGCTCGCCGCGGCCGCCCTCGGCGCCGGATGGGTAGTCATCGCTCTGGACGCGTGCCCGTGCCATCTCCACCCGGCACGTGTGCTCCGAGGTGATCGTTGCTCGGATCGTGCCGGCGAGCGTCGTGAGCGCGAACGTGTCGGCGTCAGTCCAGCCGCGCCGGCGGAGGTACATGAACGCCTCGCGGGCCCCGTTGCCGGACAACTCGGCCTCCGATCCGTCCGGATTGAAGATGCGCAGGCGGGCGACGTGCTCGGGGTCGGTCGCCGGCTCAAGCAGCAGGATGCCGTCCGAGAAGACCCCCGTGTGCGGGGCGCAGATGGCGCGAATCCGGGCCTCGGTCAGCTCAAACGGGAGCGCGCGGCGCTCCACGATCAGATAGTCGTTCCCGAGGGCCTGCCACTTCTCGAAGTCCACACGGGCGCAGTCTATGTACCGTCGCGTCGCCATGGCCCGGCGCCTGACCGCACTCCCCCGCCCATTCGCGTTGCTCGCGCTGGTCACGCTGCTGTCGCTCGGATTGCGGATCGCCCTGATCGACGAACCCTGCCGCACCCCGTGCCGCACGGCAGACGCTCACCTGCTCGTGTTCGACGAGGTCTACTACGTCAACGCTGCCCGGGTGATTGCCGGCATCACCCCGCCGGCCGACCAGAAGTACCGCGGCGTGCCGCTCGGCGACGACCCGAATTCCGAGCACCCCCAGCTCGTCAAGGTGATGATCGCGGGCTCGATCGAGCTGTTTGGAGATAACCCGTTCGCGTGGCGGCTGCCGAGCCTGCTGCTCGGGACGATCGCGATCCTGGCGATGTTTGCGCTCGTCCGCGCTGCGGGCGGGAGCGACTGGCTCGCGCTCGTCGCCGCAACGTTGATGGCCGCGGACAACCTGGCGCTCGTCCACGGGCGGATCGCAACGCTCGATGTGCCGGCGCTCGCGCTCATGTTGGGCGCGGCGATCGCCTATCTGCGGGGGCGGCCGCTCGTGGCCGGGATCCTGATCGGGATCGGCACGGCGATGAAACTCGTGGCGCCGTATCTGCTCGTGGTGGTCGTCCTGCTCGAGCTCTTCCGGGCGCTGCCGGAGCTCCGGAGCGCGGCCTGGCCGGTGGTCCGCGGCGCGGCACGGCGGATCGGGTGGTGCGTGGCGGGCGCGGCGGCGACGTTCATTGCCTTGCTCGCACTGCTTGATCGGCTCGCACCGCCATTTGACCCGGTGGCGATGCAGCGCCTCGGCGGCTCGCCGTTCACGCACCTCTCGCACATGCTCAGCTACGGGGCCAATCAGACGAGCCCGAACGGACCGACGGGAATCGCGTCGTATCCGTGGGACTGGCTCGTCGACCTCAAGCCGATCACCTACCTGAACATCAACCCCGACCACCCGGCGCCGGGTCTTCTCCACATCCACCCGGCGGCGCACTTCATCGGCGTGATCAGTCCGGCGATCATGCTGCTCGCACTGCCCTCGCTCGTGTTCGTGGCGTGGAGGGTGCTCGCCGCCCGGCGAGGGCGCCTGCTGGTCGACGGCGAGGTCCCCGCGCTCGCGCTCGCCTGGTCGTTGGGCACGTTCCTGCCGTTCGTGGTGCTCAGCATCGTCTTCAGCCGGACGAGCTACCTCTACTACATGGTCGTCGTGATGCCGGGCATCTATCTCGCCGTGGGTGACGTTCTCGTGCGCTGGCGGCGGCACTGGCCGTGGCTGGCGCTGTGGGGGATCGCGCTCGTCGGCTCGCTCGTCGCGCTGTATCCGTTCACTCCGCTCCCGTGAGCCACAGCTCGTGCACCTCCTGTGCGATTTCGTCCGCCGTCCGCTCGGTGGCGTCGACGAGGTGGACCCCCGCGAGCTTGCGCATCCAGGTCAACTGACGCCGCGCGTAGTTGCGCGTGCGCCGCTTCATCCCCTCGACGTCGCCGGTCAGCAGCTCGTCGAAACCGAGCGCCTTGCGGGCCGTGCCGGAGGCACCGGCGACGTTTGCGCGGCGCACCTCGTCCTCGGCGCCGGCGGCGAGCATCGCCTCGACGCGGTCATCGATCTGCGCGTACAGCCGCTCGCGGTCCATCACGAGCCCGATCAGCAGCGTCGGGCGCCGGACCTCGGCGGTCCACAGCTGGGATTCGCGGTCAGGGGGTTCGAGCTCACCGGCGTCGTGAAGCTCGAGCGCGCGGACGATCCGCTGACGGTCCGTGGGCTGAATCGTCTCGGCGGCCCACGGTGCGCGAGCCGTCAGCAGCGCGTGGAGCGCCTCCGGTCCGCTGCGCTCGAGCTCTGACCGCCACCGCTCGCGCACGCCCTCTGGCGGGGGCGGCCGCAGCGCGAGTTCGGTGAGGGCGGCACGCAGGTACAGGCCGGTGCCGCCGACGACGATCGGCCGTCGCCCGGTGGCGAGCAGGCCGTCGATCTCCTCGTGCGCGAGTTCGGCGTACTGCCCGGCGCTGAACTGGCCGTCGACCGGAAGGAACGAGATCAGCCGGTGCTCGAGCTGGGCCCGCTCGTGCGGTCCGGCGGCTCCGGTGATGATCTCGAGGCCGGTGTAGACCTGGAGGGCGTCGGCCGACACGGCGACCGGATCCTCGCCGTCGTCCCGGAGACGTCGGGCGAGGGAGATCGCGACGCCGGTCTTGCCGACGCCGGTGGGCCCGAAGATCGCGATCACGTCGGCCGAGGGCATGAACTGAGTATCGTGAAACGATGAGCCTCGGGGTGGCGATGAGCCAGGGGACAACGAGGTGAGGGCACGCGCGGGAGCCGGGATCTCGACCCGGCCCGATCCACTGGCGGCCGGGGTTGAGGCCGCCGGCGAGACCGCGCAGCAGATCGGGGGAGCCGAAGTCGATCTCGCGGTCGTGTTCGCCAGCGGAACGAACCTGCGTGCTCCGGAGGCGGTTCTTGAGGGGGTGCGGAGCGCGCTCGCGCCCGGCGCGCTCGTCGGCTGCGCCGCCGGAGGGGTGCTCGGCGCCGGCCGCGAGCTTGAGAGCGAGAGCGCCGTGGCCGTGTGGGCAGCGCGCTTCAGCGGCACCGGCGCGGCGGAGACGTTTCACGTCACGATGGGAGAAGACGGCGACACGATCGACGGTCTCCCACCCCTCGCAGGCTCAAGCGGCGTCATCCTGCTCACCGACCCGTACTCGTTCTCGCCGGATCTGGCGCTCGCGGAGCTTGCCGCGCACGCTCCCGCCGTCCCGGTTCTCGGCGGGCTGGCGAGCGGGCGCACGCCGGCGGGAGGCAGCGCGCTGTTCGTTGGCGATCGCGTCTACGAGGAGGGCGCCGCCGGGGTCCGGCTGCGCGGCATCGAGATGCTCCCGTGCGTGTCCCAGGGAGCCGCCCCGGTCGGCCGGGAGCTCACCATCACCGCTGCCGAGAGCAACATCATCTACGAGCTCGCCGGGCGGCCCGCGTTGGACAGCGTCGAGCAGATCGTCGGCGAGCTGACGCAACGGGAGCGGGTGCTGCTGTCCGAGGGCCTGCTCATCGGGATCGTGATCGAGAGTGGCCACCCGGAGTACGAGCAGGGCGACTTTCTCGTACGCGGCGTGCTCGGCGCCGATCCTGAGTCCCGCGGCCTGATCGTCGGGGCACCGGTCCAGGAGGGTCAGATCGTCCGGCTCCACGCACGCGATGCGCAGTCCGCGGATGAGGATCTCCGGCGAGCGCTGCGGCTCCGGGTCGAGGCCCTCGCCGGCGAGCCCCCGGCCGGAGCGATCGTGTTCTCGTGCAACGGTCGCGGCCGGGCGATGTTCGGGACACCGGATCACGACGCGCTCGCCATCAGCGAGGAGCTTGGCGGGGCACCGACCGCCGGATTCTTTGCCGCCGGGGAGATCGGCCCGGTCGGCGGGCGGAGCTTCCTCCACGGTTTCACGGCGACGATTGCCGTGTTCCCCTCGTGATCTGACCGCGGGCAGGCGGCCTGCGCACGAAGCGGCCTCTACCCTCTCCGGGACTCATGGCCGGACCGCCACCTCACATCTCAGCGCGCCGAGCGCAGCGACGCGCCGAAGTCCGACGCCGTCGCGGACTGGCGGTGCTGCTGGTCGCGCTCGTGTGCGCGATCGCCGTCGTGATCGTCGTCAAGAGCCGCGGCGGCAGCTCGTCGGCGCACGCGAATGCGTCGGCCCAGAGCACGTCGGCGACACACCACGCCCGGACAAACCACCGCCAGCGCTCAGGCGGCTCACGCCCCGCGACACACACCGACGTCGCGAGCGCTGGGAGCGCCGCGGTCGCCCGACTCGCCAAGTACGGGCTTCCGGTCTACTGCGCCGGACCGCGTGGCAACGCGGTCGCGTTCACGTTCGACGACGGCCCCGGCCCATACACGTATCTCGCGCTCCGCAAGCTCCGCGAGGCCCACGAGCACGCGACGTTCTTCGTCGTCGGGCGGAGCATCGACGCATTCCCGCACTGGATCACCAAGGAGATGACGCTGGCGGCGATCGGTGATCACAGCTACACCCATCCGGTGTTGAGCCAGCTCCCCCAGGCGACCGTCACCTCCCAGTTGTCCCGGACGATCGATCGGATCAAGACCGACACCGGAGGCCTGCGCGTCGGGCTGTTCCGGCCGCCCTACGGTGCCCGGAGCGCGATGGTCGACGGCGTCGCGAAGTCGCTCGGGTTGCTCGAGATCGTCTGGACCGTCGACTCCGCCGACTCCCTCGGCGCCAACTGGGCGGGGATCATCCACAACGTCGAGGCGGGATTGCATCCGGGCTCGATCATCCTCATGCACGAGAACCGCGGTCAGACGATCCGGGCGCTCACAACGTTGCTGCCGGAGCTCCACCGTCGCCACCTGCGGTCGGTCTCGGTGGCGGAACTGCTCGCCGAGGATCCGCCGTCGCTCGCCCAGCTGAAGGCGGGGCCGGCCGGTTGCTCGGTGACGCATCGGGTCGGCAGCGGCGCGTGATCCGGCGCGCGGCGCCTGATCCGGCGCGCGGCGCGTGATCGCGCACGGCACCGTTAGACTGCCGCTCCCGATGAGCCTGCCTGGCGGGAAGGTCCTGATCACCGGCGCGACCGGCGGAATTGGCCACGCGATCGCGCGTGCGTTCGCGCACGAGCACGCGGAGCTGATCCTCACCGGGCGGCGCGCGGAGGTGCTCGAGCCGCTCGCCGCCGAGGTTGGCGGCCGAGCGATCGCCTGCGACCTCTCCCGCCGCGAGGACGTCATCCGGCTGAGCGCCGAGGTCGGCGAGGTCGACGTGTTCGTCGCCAACGCCGCGCTGCCGGCGAGCGGGATGTTCACCGAGCTCACCCAGGAGCAGATCGACCGGATGCTCGAGGTCAACCTGAGCGCGCCGATCGCGCTCGCCCACGCGCTCGTGCCCGGGATGGTGGCGCGCCGGCGCGGGCATCTCGTGTTCGTCTCGTCGCTCGCCGGCAAGACCGCCTCGGCGGCGTCCTCGATCTACTCGGCGACCAAGTTCGGGATCCGCGGCTTCGCCCTCGGCCTCCGCGAGGATCTTCGCGAACATGGCGTCGGGGTCTCGGTGGTCCTCCCCGGGTTCATCCGCGACGCGGGCATGTTCGCGGATGCCGAGGTGGCACTTCCGCGCGGCGTCGGCACCCGCAGCCCGGACGAGGTCGCCGAGGGCGTACTGCGCGCGATCGAGCGCAACCGAGCCGAGCTCCACGTCGCCCCGCTCGGGCTGACCCTCGGCGCGAGCGTCGGAAGCGTCGTTCCGCAGCTCGCGTCCGCGGTCAGCCGACGGATGGGCGGCGAGCAGGTCGCATCGAATCTGGCCGCCGGGCAGATCGAAAAGCGCTAGCCGGGCGCCCCCGCGCGGCCGGGAGCGCGCGTTCGCCGGCGGCGAGCGCGCCCGTCAGCCGGCGGTGTCGGCGTCGGCGAGCGCGTGCTCGCCGGTCACCGACGCGAGCGAGGCGATGATCTCGTCGGCGAGCTTGGCTCCGTCCGAGGCCCGATCCGGCGTCGCCTGGACGCGCACCACGACGTCGTCGCCGTCGATCTCCTCGAGCAGCACGGTCGCCTTTGACCTGGTCGGGGTTGAGATGTCCTGGTCGAGGATGCGCTGGACGTGGGACGGGCGAACGCCCGTGTTGAGGCGCACGCGCACGTCGACCATGTCCGGCTCGCGCAGCGGCACCACGGCCGCGGCGAGCACGACGTTGTTCGGGATCATGATTCGGTCCTCGCCGCGGGCGAGCGTTGTGTACAGGAGCCCGAGCGAGCTGACCACCCCCTCGGTCGATCCGCCAACGGCACCGGCCTGCAGTCGGACACGCTCACCGACGCGGAACGGGCGGGCGCTCAGCAGGACCATCCCGGCGATCAGGTTGCCGAGCGTCTGCTGGGCGGCTAGACCGAGAACGACGGCGGTGAACGCACCACCGACGGCGAGCGTGCGCGGGTCAAGCCCGGCGACGCTGAGCGCGAGCCACAGCACGATCGCAAGGCTCGAGAGCCGGATCAGGAACCCGACCGTGCCGGACGTCGCCGGATCCATCCGGCGGAAGAACGTCGGGGCCGCCGCCCGGCCGATCCCCCGGGCCGTCCACCATCCGAGGATGAGCAGGACGAGCACGGTCATGATGCGGATCGGCGTGATCCACTGGCTGCTGTCCTTCAGGCCGAACCACGCCCTCCGGTTCTCCCAGGCCACGTAGATGGCGATCAGGAGCGGGAGCAGGATGCCGACCTCGGTCCGGGCGCGCTTGACGACGCGCTCGCTGGCGTCAACGGCGAGCCCGACCCGCTCCCAGGCCTCGCTGCGCGTCTCAAACATCTTCTCGAAGCCGAGGTCCTTCCCGGCTCTCAGACGGTCTCTCATTGGTGATTTCGGATCAGATGCCACGGTCTCTTTCGCTTGTCGTTCCTATTCCTATCACCGCCGCCGGGACAGAGTTTCACCCGCAAAGAGGCTGTCGTAACGAGGAATCTCCTCAGAACAGACGCTCCTGGGACGTCTCGGCCTGCGGCCGCTCCAGAGAGCGGCGCGGACGAGGCCCTGTCCGTCCGCGCATCAGCGCAAACGGCCCATCCTCCGGGCCTTTGACCATCTTCATGAGGCGCTCGCGCTCCTCAGGCGGGGCGTACGCCCCACGACGGTAGAGAGCTTTATAGCGCGCCATGAGGTCGGGTCGATGGTCGCGCAGCCACTCGAAGAACACGCCCCGAACCTCCCCGCGCAGGTGCAGCGCGATCCCGCTCACATACGCGGCCCCGGCCTCACTCACCTGCTCGAGGATCTCCGCGACCTGCTCCGGTGAATCGTTGATGCCCGGCATCAGCGGTGCGACGAGCACACCCGTTTTGATCCCCGCTCGCGTCAATTCCGCGACCGCCTCGATCCGCGCCCGCGGGTTCGGCGTGTGCGGTTCGGTCGCCCGCCACGCCTTCTCGTCAAGCGTCGGGATCGACAGCGCGGCGCTGAACTCGGTCCGCTCGTTGATCTGGCGCATCAGCGGCAGATCCCGCAGCAGCAGTGGCGACTTGGTCAGGATCGAGCACGGGTTCCCGGCATCCCGCATCGCCTCCCAGATGCCCTCCATCAGCCGGTAGCGGCCCTCGACCCACTGGTACGGGTCCGTGTTCGTGCCGAGCGCCACGTGCTCCCCACGCCACGATGGCCGTGCCAGCTCGGCCCGCACCAGCTCAGGCGCATTGACCTTGACGACGATCTCTCGCTCGAAGTCCTCGCCGGCGTTGAAGTCGAGGTACGTGTGGGTTGGGCGGGCGAAGCAGTTGTGAGAGACGACTCCATTCGCGATGAAGTCACCCGTACCGGTGGTGATGTCGTACATCGGTAGCTCGACCCCGAGCGGCTCAATTGCGGCCACCGTAAGGCTCGCGAGCGTCTGCACGATCTGACCCGCGTCGACCGGCTGGTCAGCGAGTTGGCCCGTTCCCATCATGCTGTCGTTCGGCGTCAGATGCGGCCCACCGGACCCGTTCGTCACGTACCTCCACCCTCGGTTGCTGAGGAACCGGTGATCGCCGCTCGTGATGAGCTCCGTACCGTCCGCGAGCACCACGCGAAACGCAGGCTTGACCGTCGTCCATCGATCGATGACCGTCGTCCGGACGTAGCGGCGGTACTTGCCGTCGTAGGCGGTTCCGTAGATCTCCTCGCCCACCGCGAGATCTTCGATCGGCTTGTGTGTCCCGTCGCTGAGGAGGACCGGCGTGTCGCCCGACAGGCAGTAGACGCATGAGTGTGTGCAGCCGCGGTACGGGTTGATCGTCCATCGGAACGGCATCTGCGACGCCTCCGGGACCTTGTTGAGGATCGATTTGGCGCGGACCTCGTAAAACGTCGTTCGGACAGCGTCCGGCGCGTCGAAGTGGCGCACGACCGCCTCGTCGCGGTATCCGGGCAGGCGTGCCCGCTCCTCCTCGATCAGGCTCAGGTTGCTCCAGCGCATACGAACACATGTTCGCATACCCCGCGGACGGCCTCCAAACCCCCGTGGGGACGCGCGGTGACTCCCCGCCCCACCCGCTCAGAACCGGCCGAATCGCCACAGCGGCGAGGCGGCGAGCCGCAGCAGCCTCCAAAAGTGCGCGAGTTGCAGCGCGATCGCCTCGACCGAGACCGTGACGTCCTCGTCGAGCGTCGCCGGCGAGCGGCTCAGGAGCTCAATCGCGCCGATCGTCGAGCGCCCGTCGCGCACCGGCACGAGCAGCGCCATGCGCATTCCGCGGGCGGATGCGGCGCGCAGCCGTTCGTCGTCGGCGGCGCCGATGTCCGTATGCGCCGTTGCGGTCGGCGCGAACACCGCCCGGCCGAGCTGGGTGCCGGAGACCGGCACGCGGGTCTGCCAGGTGATGATCTCGAACTCCCGCAGGTGCTCGTAGGCCGTCCACACGCTCAGGCATCGAAGTACCGGCTTGCGCTCGTCTGGCACCCACAGGGCCACGACGTCCCACCCGCCATGGGCGCCGAGCGCCCGGACGGTGTTTCGCAACCCGGTCGGCCAATCGCTCGCGTCGGCGAGCGCCGCGGTGAGGTCGCGCTGGGCGTTGGCGTTCCAGTGAGGTCCCGGCCGCGGTCCCGCCTCGGTGTCGGCTGTGACGGCGTCCCCGGCGGGTGGCTCCGCGGCGTGCATCAGGCGCGCGCACTCCGAGCGCGCGACGTGGGCCTCACGGATCGGCGCTGCGAGCCCGCAGATGCCGATCGCCTCGCCCGCGTCATCGTGGACCACGAAACGGACGACCGTCAACGCCGGGCGGCCGCCGAACGCGCCGACCGTGTACTCGCACCGAAGTGGCTTGAGCGTGCCCGGCCCGCCGCCCGAGAACGGCGCGCCGTCGACGATTTCGTGCCGCTCGAGCTCGCCGTCGCGACGGCCGACAATGCGCTCGGGCGCGACGTTCAGCGCCTCCACGTAGCGCCGGTTGATGTACACGTAGCGGCCGTCGAGATCCTTCAGCCAGGCGATGGCAGGGCTGTCGCTGAGTTCGTGGCCGAGAACGGCAATCGGATCGTCAATACCGACTCCCACGGCGCTCGGTTCGGCAGTATCGGGCCGCAAGACAACCGACCGCGGGCCGCGTCGAACGGATGTTTACCGCGCGGCGCGGGCGAGGATCGATTCCTCGCCGGAGAGCGTCTGGCTCGTCGCGCCGGTGATCTCGACCTCGACAAACTCGCCGGGTGCGCCGAGACCGCTGAAGTTGACGACCTTGTTGTGGCGCGAGCGGCCGCGCAGCCGGGTCGGATCCGTCCGCGATGGTCCCTCGACGAGCACGCTGACGCTGCGACCGACGAACCGCTGAGCGCGCTCCTGGGCACGATGCTGAATCACCTCAACGAGTCGCTCGAGCCGCTGCACCTTGACGTCGTGCGGGATCTGGTCGGGCAGTGTGGCTGCCTCGGTCTCCCGGCGCGGCGAGTAGATGAACGTGAACGCACCGTCGTATGCGACCTCGTCGGCCAGCGACAGCGTCTGCTCAAAATCGTCGTCCGTCTCGCCTGGGAAGCCGACGATGATGTCCGTCGTCAGCGCGCAGTCCGGGACGTACTCGCGGATCATCGCGACGCGGTCGAGATAGCGCTCACGCGTGTACGTGCGCCGCATCCGCTTGAGCACCGCGCTCGAGCCGGACTGGAGCGGGAGATGGATGTGCTCGCACACGGACGGCAGCTCGGCGTGGGCGCGGATGACGTCCTCGCGCATGTCCTTCGGGTGTGGGCTCGTGTAGCGAATCCGCTCGAGCCCGTCGATCGCGTCGAGCGCCGTCAGCAGCTCAGCAAACGAGGACCGCTCGTCCTTCGGCAGGTCACGGCCGTATGAGTTGACGTTCTGGCCGAGCAGCGTGATCTCCCGGACCCCGTCGGCGGCGAGTCGCGTGGCTTCGCCCACGAGTTCATGCGACGGACGACTGACCTCTCGTCCACGCGTGGCAGGCACGATGCAATATGAACACACGCAGTTGCAGCCGACGCTGATCTGCATCCAGCCCTGGTATTCGCGGGCGCGCTTGGCGGGCAGGTGGCCGGTGAACCCCTCGAACTCAAAGAACCCCTGCGCGGTGATCGAGTCCGAGGTCAAGAACTCGGCGAGCTTGTGGACCTGGCCAGGGCCGAACGCGACATCGACGAACGGGAAGCGCGCGAACACCTCGTCCTTGACCGATTGGGCCCAGCAGCCGCCCACTCCAACGATCCGGTTCGGGTCCTCGCGCTTGAGCCGCTTGGCGTGGCCGAGGTGGGCGACGAACCGATCGTCGGCCTTCTCCCGGATCGAGCACGTGTTGAACAGGATCAGGTCGGCCTGCTCCTGATCGGCGGCCTCGGTGTAGCCGAGCGACTCGAGCATGCCCTTCATCCGCTCCGAGTCGTGCTCGTTCATTTGGCATCCGAACGTCGTGACGTGGTAGCGCCGGCATCGCGGTACGCAAGGCGTAGCCGGCGACGGCTCGGCGGGCCTATCCAGACCGGCTGCCGAGGCGCCTTCGTCGCCGCCTGATGACGTGACACGTCACACGCTGCGGGCGGCGTCCAGTGGCGCGAGCCGCTCGATCGCTCGGTCTGGCGCTGAACCCCAGCGTCATTCGATCGGAGTCCGACGTGGTTCCAGACGCGCCGGGATCGGTGCGCGAACCCAGCGTCGTTGGACGGCCATCGGTCGCACTCGCCGAGCCGGGGACGTGGGCGTTGCCGACTACTCGACACGGAAGATCGAATACGGCTGACGGACGTCGGTTGGTCGTCGTACGGTGGCGGTTCGCACGGCGTCTTGGACGCGCTCGGGCAGATTCGGGAGCTGACAACGGCTGCGTCTACTGGTTCGACGCCGGCGGACGCGAACGGCATACGTGCGTCGATATGACGCGAGGCAGAGCCGAGTCTGATCGACGCGCATGGCCGATCTCGCCAGTGAGATCGGGACCGTCAGCGTCACTCCTGCCGGGGATGTGCTGCTCGTGCCCGGCGCCGAGTTCACAAACCAGAGCACTGGCCGAATGAGCGGTACACCCTGCGCACTCCGCTGCCACCGGTGCCGTCTGCCGACGAGAGTCCATGGGCCGAAACGCTTCAGCTGGCGATGAACGGCACGACTCAGCCGAACGAGCGCGCCGTACAGGACGAGTATGGCGTCTGCTCGCATCCGCCCGGCCCCATGGCACGTACCGCCACCTGCGCGGGAACGCTTACGCTGGTGGCGAAACAGGCTCTCGGCCGCGTGCGGTTCACGATTCCGATCGCGAATCAACTCGACGCGTCACGGTCCCGCTCGCCGCGCTCGCGCGGCGCCTGCTGGGGAAGCATGCGGCGATCGGAGTGACGCTCCAAGCCGTGTACCGCACCGGCCCAAGGTGGACGACGGTCAGGCGCCGCTTCACGCTCAAACGTCACCCCTCTCCTCATCAGTCGGGACCACAGTTGCTCGCGGCCGCTCTGCGCCGGCATAGCGCGTGCGTCGGCGCACACCTTGACCGCGGCGGCAGCAGCGGGCGTCTGCGCAGCCTCCGCCGATTCTTCAATCTCGGCGTCCGCGTCAGCTGCCGGTCGCACGGCGGCTCGATCGATGACCTGACGTTCCGGCGTGGAGTGGTTCGGCGCCGCGCGCTCGCGGCCGCAGCGAAGGTCAAGCTGTGCCGAGTGCGTGCTCCCCTCAAGTCTGCTCGTCGACGAGCTCCGCATCCGCGGGTTCGACGCGGTCTGTCACGCGCTGCGTGGCCGCAGGGGCGCTTAGAGAGTCGCGCCGGAGCCGGCGCGCGTCGCGGCCGGTGCAAAGCCGGGAAGCACGAATTCGACGCGGGCGCCGCGTCCGTCCTCCGGGTCGCGCGCCCGGACGGTCCCGCCGTGAGCCTCGGTGATGGCGCGGACGATGGCCAGGCCGAGCCCGGCGCCGCCGGCTGAGCGAGCGCGCGCCGGGTCAGTCCGGTGGAAGCGCTCGAAGATCCGCTCGCGCTCCGCGGCCGGGATCCCAGGGCCGTCATCGAGCACTGTGAAGCGGATCCGGTCTGGGCTGCTGCGCGTGACCTCGAGGCGGACGAGGCCGGTTCCCTCCGCGGTATGTTCGATCGCGTTGCGGGCGAGGTTGCGCAGGGCCTGAGCGAGCCGGTCGGGGTCGGCGGTGAGCGTTCCCTCCGGCACCGGCCCGAGCTCGAACTGGCGGTCCGCGGTCAGGCTGACGCCGTCCCACAGCTCGTCGACGTAGGAGGTGAGACCGATCGCCTCGGGACGCACGAAATCGGTCTGCTCGGACTGGGCGAGCGTCAGGAGGTCGTCGACGAGCCGACTGATACGGGTGATCTCGGACTGCACGAGCCGCTCGACGCGGCGAACCTCCTCGCCGGGAGGATTGTCCTGGGCAGCGAGCACCTCGAGCTGGCCGCGAATCACGGTCAGCGGCGTGCGGAGCTCATGCGAGGCGTCAGCGACGAACTCGCGCTGCAACTCGAACGCCTCCTCGAGCCGGTCCAGCATGTGGTTGAACGACTCCGCGAGGACGCGCACCTCGGCTCCGCTGCCGGCCGGCGGCGCCATCCGTGGCTCGAGCTCACCGGCATCGACGCGCGTGGCGACGCTCGCCATCCGTCGCAGCGGGGCGGTGACCCGCGCTCCGGCAAGATACGACGCGATCAGCGCCAGCAGGAGCGCGATCCCGGCTGCGGCCAGAAATGCCCGCGCGACGCCGTGCTGGGCCCGCTCGACGAGCGACAGCGGCTCTCCGGCTCCGACGACGACGGGCACGCGCCCGACGCGGACGGCGCGCTCGAGCACGCGCACCTTGCCGACATCCGGGACGCGCCGGTCGGAGTAGCCGAGCCGGGGCTGGCGCAGGTTCTCACCCGCAAGGTCCTCCCGCGCCTGCTCAGCCGTGGTCTCCCCGTCCTCGGGGTGGGCGCCGCCGAATACCTCGGGGTGATTGCTGACCGTGCGCTGGCCGGGCACGAGGACGAACAGGACAGTCGACGCGCCGCTGAATGGCTGGGCGGTCACGTACAGGTTGGCGGCGGCGGCGATCTGCTTCGGCGTCCGCCCGGCAAGCGGCGTCAGCGCCTGCTCGAGCTGCGCCGCGTCGCCGGCGACATCGCGATCGATCTGGCTGCGGATCTGCGCGCCGGTGTTGACGTAGACGACCGCGAACACGAGGCCGAAGGTGATCAGCATCACGGCGGCGAGCCACGCGGTGAGCCGCCAGCGCAGGCCGGATGGGAGCGAGCCGCTAAGGCGCCGCATCGAACCGGTAGCCGACCGATCGCACAGTGACGATCGGCACCTTGGCCTCACCGCGGCCCAGCTTCCGGCGCAGGTATCCGACGTAGACGTCGACGACGTTCGTGCCCGGGTCGTAGTCGTAGCCCCAGACGGCACGGAGGATCTGTTCGCGCGAGAGGACGCGACCGCGGTTTCGCAGCAGGTACACGAGCAACTCGAACTCCGTCGTCGACAACCTGACGAGCTCGCCATCCCGACGCACCTCACGGGTGATCAGGTTGACGTCGATATCGCCGGCGCTCAGCGACGTCGACGGTGCCTGCGACGCGACGCGGAGCTGGGCGCGGATGCGCGCCGCGAGCTCGCTGAGCGAGAACGGTTTCGTCAGATAGTCGACGGCGCCGGCGTCGAGGCCGCTGATGCGATCCTCGATCTCACCGCGCGCGGTGAGCACGATCACCGGCAGCGTCGGCTTGGAAGTTGTGGATCAGCTCGAGCACCTCGAGGCCACTGCGCCCGGGCAGCATCATGTCGAGCACGACGAGGTCGACCGCGTCACCGAGCGCCTTATCGGTGCCCGGCGTTGCCATCGAGCGCGGAGTCGACCTCAAACCCGTGCGCGCGGAGCCCGCGTTCCAGGAAGTCGACGATTCCAGGCTCATCCTCGATGACGAGAATCCGGTCGGTCATCGGCCGATCATATGGCTCTGACCGCCCGGCCCTCTGGCTGGTAAAGGGTTTCTCATCAGTCGATGAAGGACGCTTGAGGCATCCGTTCGACACTCCCGAACATGCTGAGCAGAGGTGGGACCGACGGCAATGAGCGGCTGACGACGGTGACCGGCGTCATCCTGTTCGTGCTGCTCGCGATCATCGGAGTGACGATCCTCCGGATCGACCAGCTGATGTCCGTGCATCTGTTCGTCGGTCTGCTGCTGGTCGGGCCGGTGGCGCTCAAGCTCGCGAGCACGGGGTACCGCTTCGCGCAGTACTACACCGGCAACCCGGAGTACCGCCGCAAGGGGCCTCCCGAGCTCACGCTGCGGCTGGTGGCGCCGATCGTCGTGCTCACGACGATTGTCGTGTTCGCGAGCGGCATCGTGCTCATGTTCAAAGGCGCCGCCCACCGCGATCCGTGGCTGCTGATCCACAAGGCGAGCTTCATCGTCTGGATCGTGTTCACGTCGGTCCACGTCGTTGGCCACCTTCCGCGCGTGGTCACACTGCTGCGGCCCGGGACCAAGCTCCCGACGATCGAGGGCATCTCGCCGAACCTCATCGCCGGATGGTCGGCGGAGCACCACGACTCGCCCGCCTCGGCGCTCACCGTCCCCGGCCGCAACGGGCGGGCGATCGCGCTCGCCAGCGCGCTCGTCCTCGGGATCGTCCTCGCCGTCGTTCTGATCCCGGACTTCTCATCCTGGACGGGGCATCTCGGGTTCTTCCGCCACGACGGCTGAGTCAGCGCTCAGCCGTCGCGCGCCAGCCGATCACCGGGCGTACTCGACGGCCCGTGATTCTCGGATGACGGTCACCTTGATCTGTCCGGGGTACTCGAGTTCCTTCTCGATCTCCCGTGCGATCGCATGCGAGAGCAGCGTCGCCGCGTCGTCATCGAGGGAGTCCGGCGCGACCATGATGCGGATCTCGCGTCCCGCCTGCATCGCGTAGACCTTGTCGACACCCTTGTGGCGCGTCGCGATTTGCTCGAGGTCACGTAGTCGCTTCACGTACTGCTCGAGCGACTCGCCACGCGCGCCCGGCCGGGCGCCGCTGAGCGCGTCCGCGGCCTGGACGATCACCGCCTCAATCGTCTGCGGTTCGACCTCGTTGTGGTGGGCCTCCATCGCGTGCGCGACGGCCTCCGACTCGCCGTACTTGCGCGCGAGCTCGCCGCCGACGAGCGCGTGCGGCCCTTCGATCTCGTGCGTGACCGCCTTGCCGATGTCATGGAGCAGCGCCGCGCGACGGGCCGTCTTCGGGCTCGCCCCGAGTTCCTCGGCCATCATCGCGGCGAGGCGGGAAACCTCGATCGAGTGGGCGAGCACGTTCTGGCCGTAGCTCGTCCGGAACTTGAGTCGGCCGAGCAGCTTGATCAGCTCAGGATTCAGGCCCTGCACGCCGGCCTCGAACACCCCCTGCTCGCCGACCTCGACGATGTGGCTCTCGAGCTCGGACTTCGCCTGGTAGTAGGTCTCCTCGATCCGGGCGGGATGGATCCGCCCGTCCTGGAGGAGCTTCTCCAGGGTGAGACGCGCGATCTCCCGGCGGACGCCGTCGAAGCCGGAGAGGACCACCGCTCCCGGCGTGTCGTCGATGATGAAGTCGACGCCGGTGAGGTTCTCAAGCGCACGGATGTTCCGGCCCTCCCGGCCGATGATCCGACCCTTCATCTCGTCGGCGCTCAGCTGAACGACCGACACGGTCGTCTCCGCGGCGTGGCCGGCCGCGAGCCGCTGCATGCAGACCGACAGGATGTTCCGCACTCGGCGTTCTGCCTCGCGCTTGGTTTCCTCCTCGATCTGCCGGATCTTGCGGGCGGCCTCGTGCCGGGTCTGATCCTCAAGGTCCTTGAGCAGCATCTGTTTGGCGCGGGCGGCCGACAGCCCGGACACGCGTTCGAGCTCTCGCGTGAGCTCCTGGTGCTGCGTGGCGATCGCCTCGCGCTCAGTTGCGAGCTCCGATTCTCGGCGGGCGATGTTCGCCTCGCGCCCCGCGAGATCGGCCGCACGCTGTGAGTCGCCCGCGTCGACGTCGACCGGTATCGGCACCGGTAAGGACGGTACGGCACCGGTGACGGGGCGGCCGCGGCTGGGCTGGCGGGAGCGGCGGCTGCGGCGGTGATCGTGGAGGCGGCGGGTCCCGACGTGCGGACAGGGCCCGCAGAGGACGCAGCCTGCGCCCTGGCGCCAACCTTCGCGTATGCGACCGCTGCGGCCACGATTCCCACCGCGATCAGCGCTGCGGCGGCAATGATGTCCATGGTCGTTCCTCTCCTCGCGACCGGGTCCGGCCCGGACCAGGTCCGTTCCTGCATTCGGTTTTTGGGAGCGACCGAGCGGCCCGTGCGAGACGCACGAACGGATGCCGGGTATGGCGGCTGTCAGCTGCCGTTCAGTGGGTGGTCAGCTGATGGTGCGGTGTGTTGGTTCGGGCGGGTCGAGTGACCCGTGCGAGGTTGCCGTCAAAGCTATTCCGGTATCCAGGATCTATGAAGTTTGCTGGTGTTTTTCGGCCCGACGGGCCGTTCGTTCGCTAAAGGCATCGTAATACTGAGGGCGACTCGGCGCAAACCGGGAGCGTCCGATGCGCGGGCGGCGGCGCGGCGTGCCAGCGAGAACGTCGCCCTGCCGGTGCAGAGCCGCCGCGTCCGGCGGTTGCGCGTACGGTCGGTCAGCACGCCGCTGATCGCCCGGCGGGACACGGTCCCGGTGACGATCGCCTTTGCCGAGGCCGGTGCCTTGGCGACGAATGTGCCTCCAAAGTGACCCCGCCTGATGCGGAGCGGCGGAAAGCCCCAGGCACGAATGGACAGCCGCTTGCCGCCCGGACAACGGTCGTCAATCCGGTAGCGCAGCACCCTCACCGAGCCGGAGGCGATCCGGAACGAGATCGTCTGCTTCTGAGATGTCTTGCCGCTGTAGCTGCCGTCCGCGGAGGTCGCCGCGCACGCAACGGACGCGATCAACAAGCAGGACGTGACGAGTGCAGTCGTCGCGCCGAGCCGGACATGCGCTGTGGGCCGGATTTTCATCGCTGCTCCCCCGTGAGCGGCAGGCTGCCGGCGTTGACTTATGGACGGACCGCAAACTTAGCGAACGTACGAGACGAAGTCGCCCCTTTCGAGCACCCGGAGAGAACCGGTGTGTTCAGTTCGCCGTCGGATCCCGTGCGTAGGTGGAGAGCGCGTCGATCGCCACCTCGCTGTCATACCCCTTGCGCAGCATCACCCCAAGGGCTCGATCGCGCTCCCGGCGATCCCGCGGCGGACTCGGGAACCGGCTGCGCAGGAGGTCGAGGGCGCGCTCGAGCTCGCCGGCACCGTCCGGCTCCACGGTGCTCAGTGCCTGCTCGATCAGCTCGCGGTCGATCCCGCGGGCAGTGAGGGTCCGCCGGATCCGGTCCGCCCCCCACTGGTCGAGCGCGCGTTTGTCCTCGACGAACAGCCGCGCGTATCGGTCGTCGTCGAGCACGTGCTGGTCGATGAGGATCGCGATCGCCTCATCGAGCGCCGCGGTCGCCGTGCCGGACTGCTCAAGCCGCTGGCGAACCTCGGCCTCGGTTCGGTCACGACGGCTCAGGTAGCGGTAGGCGGTATCGAGCGCTCGCTGGAGTTCGTCCTGGGGATCCGGCGCACGCTCGTCTCCAGCCCGAGCCATGGAGGACACCGTGAGCGGGGCTGAACGGCGGGCCGGCGTCAGGCTGCCCGCCGTCAGGCTGCCCGGCTCCCAACCGCAGCGACCTCGCCGTCGTCCGCGTCCGCATCTGGATCACGCGGCTCGATCGGCTTGACCAGGTCACGCCCGATTCCCAGCGCGGCGTAGATCTTGGTCTCGATCTCCTTGGCGGTCTCGGGATGCTCGTCCAGGAACGCCTTGGCGTTCCCGCGCCCCTGGCCGAGGCGCTCATCGCCGTAGGAGAAGAACGACCCCGACTTCGTGACGATGTTGTGCTCAATCCCGTAGTCGAGCAGGCAGCCCGCGGTCGAGATGCCTCTGCCGAACTCAATGTCGAACTCCGCCTGCTTGAACGGGGCCGCAACCTTGTTCTTGACCACCTTCACGCGGACGCGGTTGCCGACTGCCTCGGTCCCGTCCTTGAGCGTCTCGATCCGCCGGATGTCGATCCGCTGCGAGGCATAGAACTTCAGCGCCCGACCACCGCTCGTCGTCTCCGGCGAGCCGAACATCACGCCGACCTTCTCCCGGATCTGGTTGGTGAACACGCACAGCGTCTGGGTGCGGTTCAGGTTGCCGGTGAGCTTGCGCATCGCCTGCGACATCATCCGCGCCTGGACGCCGACGCTCTGATCGCCCATCTGACCCTCGAGCTCAGCCCGCGGCGTCAGCGCCGCGACCGAGTCGACCGCGATCACGTCGACCGCGCCCGAGCGGATCAGCATGTCGACGATCTCAAGCGCCTGCTCGCCGTAGTCCGGCTGAGAGACGAGCAGTTCATCGATGTTGACCCCGATCTGGCGGGCGTACAGCGGGTCCATCGCGTGCTCGGCATCGACGAACGCGCATACGCCGCCGAGCTTCTGTGCCTCGGCCAGGATGTGGTAGACGAGCGTGGTCTTACCGGATGACTCCGGGCCGAAGATCTCGATGATTCGCCCGCGCGGGACACCGCCGATCCCGAGCGCGAGGTCGAGCGAGAGCGCGCCGGTGGGGATCGCGTCGACCGCCACGCGCGCGCCCGGATCCCCCATCCGCATGACCGTGCCCTTGCCGAACTGCCGCTCGATCTGGGTGAGCGCGCCCTGCAGCGCCGCCTGACGCTTGGCGTCGGCCTTCGGGTCGGCAGCTGAGCCGTTCTTCATGTCTGCGCTTCCCCGCGCGCTTTTCTCGTTCACGCTCATTCTCGTTCGGCTCCTTATCTCATGCGCTCTGAACACCCCACGGTAGGGTGCGCGGCGGACGGAACGACACGCTAGAACCGCTGGCTGTTACCGAACAAGACACAGACGTCACGGAAGACGAACAATCCTGTGTCAACTTTGTTCAGGGGCTGCCGACCACGGTGTCAAACGATGCGGACGGAGCGGCTACGCAAGGTTTCCGCCGATATGCGAAGGAGATCTTGCATCAGGCCGGTGCTTCGCAAGGTTTCGCCCGCGATGCGGGCAGAAGCTTGCGGTTCACGAACGAGGAGCCACGGGTTGGTCCTCGCCGGAAGATAGGGTCACGTCGATGAGTAGTGGCGGCGATCCCGCGCCGGACGACGCGCGAGCAGCGAACGACGACGCGCCGCCGCCCTCCGAGCGCCCCAAGAAGCGCCACTGGTTCGGCGGCGGCCTCGAGCTGTTCGTCGCGATCATGCTCGGGCTCACGGCGATCGCCAGCGCGTACGCGGCGTGGCGCAACGAGCAGCGCAATCACGACGCGACCGCCCATTTCAGCGAGGGCATCCGGGACTACGACGACGGCGGGCAGTTCTACGGCGAGGGTCAGAGCGTCCTCTCCCGGGACCAATCGCTGTTCCTCGAGTACGCAAAGGCCAGGCAGCTGAACCAGGACAAGCTCGCCACGTACGTCTTCGAGAACCTGATGAGCCCGACGCTTCAGGCCGGCGTCCGCTGGTGGGAGGGCCCCAACCGCAGAACGTCGCATCCCGCCCGCAACCCGTTCACGCCGCTCGACCCCGAGTACAGGATCCAGCAGCTGGCCGACGCGAACAAGAGCTATGACGCCTCCAAGAACAACTTCACGGAGGCACGTGCCGAGCAGGAGAAGGCGGATCGCTACACGCTGATCGAGGTGATCCTGGCGACATCACTGTTCCTGTACGGCGTCGCCGGTGTGACCGCGAATCTGCGCTCCAAGCGCGTGATCATCGCGATGGGCACCGTCATCCTGCTGATTTCCCTCGTACTGGCGATCACCGGATAGTCCGATGACCGAGTGCCCGAACTGCGGCCTCCCGACGCCGGAGCGGCCGTTCTGCGTGCGCTGCGGCGAGCACCTCCCGGATGATGGAGGAGGCGAAAGCCGCTTCCGCGCCGCGCCCGACGAACGAGTGCCGCCGCGCCGTTCTGGGCGGGCACGATGCTCCTCGCTCGCCAGTACGCCCAGCGCCGCGGGGGACGCGATCTCGGCTTCGTGAAACACCAGGCCGATTTCTGCTGCCGGATCGCGGCTCATCGAGCTACCCGGCCAACTGCACCGTCCCGAGCGGCTCGTAGCGGGCGCCCGCGGAGCTGATCCGGGAGCGAAACACGGTCACTCGTGACCCCACGAACCGCTCCGACGCGGGCGGCGACAGCTCGCGCGGGCGGACGCGGGCTCGGTTGCGAACCCGCGCCACGGTGACGTGGGCGAGGAACGGCCGCGCCTCCGGCGTGTACCACCCACCCGCGCGCAGCGCCTCGGACAGCGTGGACTGCACGTCGGCGAGCCGCTCGTCCGCGTCGCCGAGTTCGACCGCGAGCACCCGCGGGCGCCGCGGGGGCAGCCAGACCGCCCGCTCGACGGACAGCGCGGGCGCGGGCAGGCGGGCGACGGCATCGCAGGCCGCGATGATGTCCGGCACCGCGGCCGCCGAGAGCGATCCGAGAAAGCACAGCGTGACGTGGAGCGACGTCGGCGCTACGGCTCGCAAAGCCGGTTCGGCGCTGACGATGTCCTCGCGCCAGCGAACCAGGCCGGTGACGATGTCGTCGGGCAACTCGAGCGCGACGAAGAGCCGGACACGCTCGTCCGCGCCCCCGTTCACGGGCGGCGGGCCGACTCGACCTCCCCGGGCAGGCGCAGATCGTCGGTCTCGCCGGTGAGCACCCGGCGCAGGAGGTGCATGGTCACGGTCGTCGAGCGGTCGCGAATGTCCGACCGGTTGCCCGGGAGGAGCACGCGGCGGGTG
The DNA here is from genome assembly GCA_963813265.1 of uncultured Solirubrobacterales bacterium. Lineage (GTDB taxonomy): Bacteria > Actinomycetota > Thermoleophilia > Solirubrobacterales > Solirubrobacteraceae > Palsa-465. Next base: position 307,570 of record CAWEYQ010000022.1, read on the forward strand.
AGGCGCGCTCCGGCGCGACTCGCCACCGAGAAGCAGACCGTGCCGACCGGCTTGTCCTCCGTGCCGCCGCCCGGTCCGGCGATGCCCGTGATGCCGATGCCGAGGTCCGTGTTGAACCGAGCGATCGCGCCGTCGGCGAGCGCCTCGGCCACCTCGGTGGAGACCGCGCCGACGCGCTCGATCAGGGCCTCCTCGACGCCGACGAGCGAGATCTTCGCCTCGTTGGAGTACGCGACGATCCCGCCGGAGAAGAACGCCGAGGAGCCACCTCGGTCGGTCAGCCGGGCCGCCATCAGGCCGCCGGTGCACGATTCGGCGACCGCGACGGTCATGGCCCGCTCGGTGAGCAGGCCGGTCACCTGCTCGTCGATCGTCCTGCCGTCACGTGAGAACAGCGTGTCGCCGTGCCGGGCGGTGATGAACGCGATCAGCCGGTCGTAGTCGTCCTGGGCGGGCGGTTCGTAGCGGGTCGCGATCTCGATCTCACCCCGGCGCAGGCACGTCGTGATCTCGAGCGAGCCGAGCTGGAGCCCGTCCGCCTCGGCGGCCCGCAGCGTGTTCGCGATCTCCGATTCCGGGATGCCGAACAGGCGGACGATCCCATTGCGGTACGTCGTGGCGTCACGGATCGCGGCTCGGAACGCATCGGTGGCGGTCGCGGTCTGCCACATCGGCTGCAGCTCGCGCGGTGGTCCTGGGAGGACGACGACCGTCGGCCCGTCGGTTCCGTCGGCCGGCGGCACGATCAGACCCGGAGCCGTCCCGACCGGATCAAGTGGCGTCGCGCCCGCCGGAATCACCGCCTGCTTGCGGTTCGACTCACGAATCGCGTCGAGGTCAAGCCCGGGCCAGCGCTCGACCATCGGTCGCAGGATCTCGGCGATCAGCTCCTCGAGTCGGTCGTCGAGCACCATCTCGCGGCCGCAGAAGCGCCCGACCACCTCGGCGGTCAGATCGTCGGCGGTCGGCCCGAGCCCGCCGCTGGTGACGATCACCGCCATCCCCTGGCGCTTCATGTACTCGAGGGCGTCGAGCAGGTCGTCGGGGCGGTCGCCGACGATCTGGATCATCGCGGCGTCGACCCCAATCTCGCGGAGGCGCTCGGACAGCCACGGTCCGTTGCGGTCGGAGATGATCCCGGTGAGCACCTCGGTACCGGTGACGAGGATGCCGGCGCGCGCAGGCGAATGGCCGGATGACGTGCTCATGCGCAGCGAGGCTGTTGGGAGGTGGGCAGCGCCTTGCGGGACGTCGGCTCAAGCAGGAAGCCGATCGAGCTCGAGGACGGGTTCACCTTGACCGGCGCGCCGTTGACCTTCATCCGCACCGAGGCATTGCCGAGGGTGAGCAGCAGCTTCGACGCCGTCTCAGGCGGGATCTTCTGCCCGGAGCTGTAGATCTGGCCCGGAATGAGCTTTTTGCCAGTTCCGTCGACGAGGCACACGTACACACTGCCGGTCGGCACGAGCTCAAGCTTGACCGTCGTCGGAGCCGCCGTCGTCTTGTGGTGCTTCTTGCGCTTCTTGTGTTTCGTCGTGCCGGCGTGAACGCCCGTCGGCGTGGTCGGCTTCTTGTTGTCGCCCCCGAGCGTCCCGATGACGAACAGCACGACAACGACGGCCACGAGGACAACACCGATGATCGCCCATGGCGGCAGCAGCGGCCCGCGCGCCGCTCGCTCGCGCTCGTGGGTGAGCGCCGAGATCGGACGCATCTCGTGATCCGACGGGCGCTCGTAGCGACGCTTGTACTCGTCGACGAGCAGGCGGCTGTCGAGGCCGAGGTAATCGCCGTACGTGCGGAGGAAGCTCTTGACATAGATCGGCCCCGGGAGCAGATCCCATTCCTCGTTCTCGATTGCGCGCAGGTACTTGGCGCGGATCTTGGTGCGCGTCTCGACCTCGGTGATGTCGATCCGCGCGCGCATCCGCGCCTCCCGCAGAGTGGAGCCGATGTCCGCCATCTGCTTCGAAGGGTATCGGCGGTTTCCGGCGCAAACGTCCTGCAAACGCGCTCGCACCGCGACTGCTGCCGGTATGGCACGATTTGCGGCTCGAACGTGAGGGGTCGATGAAGCGGACCGGGTGGGGCTTGGCGCTCCTGATGACTGTGATGCTGGGCGCGGCGCCAGCCCGCGCTGCCACGACGTACACGGTCACCGGCACGGTTGACGCGCCGGGCGCCACATGCACCGGCACGGTTTGCGCGTCACTGCGAGCCGCCGTGACGAACGTGCCGTCCGGCGGAACGATCCAGCTTTCAAGCGGGATCTACAAACTGAACGGCGTCCTCCAGATCGGCCACAGCGAGACGATCGTCGGCCTCAGCCCATCCCAGACGACGATTCAGCAGACGAAGCTGGGTGACGGCGTGATCGAGGCGGGCACGGGCGATCTGTCGCTCTCGCAGCTGACGATCACCGGCGGCAGGAAGGTGGGCCACGCCACGTTCGACCAGCATGCCGGCGGGATCTACCAGGCGGGGTCGAGCCTCACGCTGGATCACGTCAGCGTGACCGGAAACACGGCCTCCGGGTCGAGCCTCAGCGGGGCGGACGGCGGCGACGCGGTCGGGGGCATCCAGATCGCCGGCTCCACAACGGCCCTGACGATCTCGAACAGCAGCATCACGAACAACACGGCGACGGGCGGGACCGGTGCGGACGCGGTCGGCAATGGCAACGGCAAGGGGGGCGGGACGGCCTACGGGGCGATCGCCGACTTCGCCGCGGCACCAACAATTACGAACTCGGTCATCTCTTCAAACGCGTCGACCGGCGGTCGCGGCGGTAAGGGGAGCGGAACGCCAGCGTTCAGCGGCGGACTGTCCGGCCAGTCCGACGGGGCCATCACCGTCATCGGCAAGCCGGCAAACTCGACGACCCTCATCAGCGGCTCGACGATCTCGAACAACAAATCGATCGGCGGTCAGGGCGGAGCCGGGATCAATTCGGCAAAGGGTGGCGCGGGCAACACGACGTTCGGCGCGATCACCGGGAGCACCAACACGATCAAGATCGTCTCGAGCACGATCAGCGGCAACACGAGCCAGCCGTCCACCGGTGGATCCGGCTCGCCGAACGGGTCCGGCGGCGGCGTGCTCGGCGGCGGCATCGGCACCGACACCGGGAGCCTCGTACTGATCAACAGCACGGTCAGCGGGAACGTGATCAGTGGTCAGAACGGCCAGGGTGGCGGCATCGACAAGGTCGGGAGCGGCACCCTGACGCTCAGCAGCGACACGATCTTCGGCAATTCCGCTCCCGCCGGCGGCAACCTCTATGTCTCCTCAAGCCAGCTCACGCTCGCCGGCTCGATCATCGCCGGCGGTGTCCAGACCGTCACGGGCGGAGCTCCGACCGGCAACTGTCACCTCGATTCGGTCACCGAGACCGACCTCGGGCACAACCTGGAGAGCACGACGCCGTCGCAATGCGGGCTCGCGACGGCGTCTCCCCACAACGATCTGCCCGGCACCAACCCGCAGCTCGCCTCGCTCGCCGCCAACGGCGGGCCAACTCAGACGATGGCGCTCGGGGTGCGCAGCCCCGCGTTGAGCGCCGCCGGTGCGTGCACCGACATCTCGCTCCCCGGGTCGGTTGCCCTCACCGTCGACCAGCGCGGCCAACCGCGACCGGCGCTGTGTGACATCGGCGCCTTCCAGCACCAGCCGGTCGCCGAGGTCTCACCACCGTCGATCACCGGCACGCCGGCGTTCGGCAGCACGCTGACGTGTCATCCGGGGCAGTGGACCGGCGATGGGATCGCGTTCACGTATCTGTGGCGACTCCAATCCACGGCGATCCCGTTCGCGCAGCAGGCGACCCACGTCATCACCCCATCTGACTTCGGCACCCTGCCTCTGCGCTGCCAGGTGACCGCGACCGGCACGTACGGCACGACGACGCTCGACTTCGCCACCCTGCAACTGCCGCGCACGTGCAACTGCACGCCGAAGCTCACAAAGCTCTCGCAGTCGCACCGCACGTGGCGGCGCGGCACGGGGCTCGCCCATCTCAGCGCCGCCTCGCGGCGACCGCCCGTCGGCACGACGTTCACGTTCACCCTCGACCGGGCGGGAACGGTCGTCCTGTCGTTCACGCGGACGAGCAACGGGCGCATCGTCCACCGCCGGTGTGTCGCGCTGACAAAGGCCAACGACCGCAACCGAGCCTGCACGCTCACACATGCCGCCGGGTCGATGACGTTCAAAGCTCACGCCGGCCTCAACAAGATCTCCTTCCAGGGCCGGCTGTCCCGCAAGAAGCGGCTCGGGACCGGCAACTACCTGCTCGGCATCACCGCTCGGGTTCCGAACGGCCCGCTGTCGCGGCCGTCAACTCTGCGCTTCAGCGTCGTCAGCTGACACCGCCGGTCCGCCGACGCCACCCGGGCTCGGGCTCGGCGGGGTGCCGCCTCCGTCAGCCTCCGCGAGGTGCATGAGGATCCGCGGGACGTCGGCCTCGGTGATCAGCACCTGGCGGGGCTTCGATCCTTCGTAGCCGGAGATGATGCTCCGGCGCTCGAGCATGTCGATCAGGCGGCCGGCGCGGGTATACCCGAGGCGGAGGCGACGCTGAAGCATTGACGTGGATGCAGTCCCCATCTGCGCCACCAGCGAGATCGCTTCCTCCAGGAGCGGGTCTTCGTCGGGGTGAAACTCGGGGTCCTCCGAGGACCCGTTGGCGCTGCCATCAGATTCGACCTCCTCAAGCAGTTCATCGTGGAACTCCGGTTCTCCCTGCCGCCGCCACGCGTCGGTGAGCTGCAGGATCTGCTCCTCGTCGATGTAGGCACCCTGGATTCGCTGGAGCTTGCTCGAGCCGACCGGCGAGAACAGCATGTCGCCCTGGCCGAGCAGCGATTCGGCGCCGTTCTGGTCGAGGATCACGCGAGAGTCGGTCTGCGATGACACCGAGAACGCGATCCGCGACGGGACGTTCGCCTTGATCATGCCGGTGATCACGTCCACGCGCGGGGACTGGGTCGCGAGCACGAGGTGGATGCCGACCGCCCGGGCCTTCTGCGCGAGCCGGATGATCGAATCCTCGACGTCGGCCGGCGCGACCATCATCAGGTCCGCGAGCTCATCGATCACGCACATGATGTACGGCAGCGGGGGTTCGCCACGCTTTTCCCGGGCGCGGTTGAGCTCGGGAAGGCTGCGGGTGCGGGCGAGCGACATCGTGCCGTAGCGCTGCTCCATCTCCTTGACGAGGTTCTGGAGCGCGTTGGCGGCCATCCGCGGACTCGTGATCACCGGGGTGAGCAGATGCGGGATGCCCTCGTAATGGTTGAGCTCGACCTGCTTGGGGTCGACGAGCACGAGCCGTACCTCATGCGGATCGGCGCGGAGCAGGATGCTGGAGAGCATCGCGTTCACGCACGCCGACTTGCCGGCGCCGGTCGTGCCCGCGACGAGCAGGTGCGGCATCTTCGCCAGGTCGGCGCCGATCGCGCGGCCGGCGATGTCCTTGCCGAGCCACACCGTGAGCGGCGACCAATCCGGCGGCGGATCCTGAAAGACGTCCCCGAGGTGAACGATCCGGCGGCGGGCGTTCGGCACCTCGACACCGACCGCCTGCTTACCCGGAATCGGCGCCAGGATCCGGATGTCCGTGGCGGCGAGCGCGTAGGCGAGGTCGTCCTTGAGCTGCGCGACCTTGCCCACCTTGATCCCGGGCGCGAGTCGGAGTTCGTAGCGGGTGATGTGCGGGCCGGTGACCCGGCCGATCACCTTCGCCTCGATCCCGAAGTGCCCGAGCGTCTCGGTCAGCGTCCGCGCGACCTGCTCCTGCCCGGCGGTGTCCGGCTTGGCGGCTTCGCCCGTCGAGCGAGTGAGGAAGCGCGCAGGCGGGACGTTCCAGACGAAGTCGGGGTCGTCGGTCACGGAGGCGCGGTAGCGGCCCTGCGGCGTGAGGTCGTCCGGATCGACCGGGATCCTCGTCGGCGTCTCGTCGGCGTCCGGCTCGTCCGTCGCGTCGTCGTGCGGCGTCTCGTCGTGCGGCGTCTCGTCGGGCTCGGCGATCTGCTGGTCTTCCGCGTCGCCCTCGATCGGTGGCGCCTCGACGTGGGTGGCGCGGATGATCAGCTCGGCCGTGTCCGGCTCGGGCGGGAGCAGCGGCGCGGGCTCGTACTCGAGTTGCTCCGGCGCCTCATCCACATCCTCGGCGGCGCGGGCGGCCGCCGTGGCCGGGCGGGTCGCCCGCCCGCGCGCGGTTGCCGCGACGGGCTTGTGGGGCGCGGTACGCCGCAGCGCCCGGCTCGTGTCAAGCATGTGCGTTCCGGTCACGCGGATGAACGAGGCGAGCGTCGCGCCGCTGACGAGAATCAGACCGGCGATGAACAGGAACGCGGCCAGGATGTGCGCCCCGACGCTCGAAAACAGATGCGAGATCGCCCAGAACTCCGCCTGACCGATGATCCCGCCGCGCGTCTCGAACTGGGCCGCGGTCCAGTACTGGGCCTTCGGCACCGGACCCGGGCCGAGGCCGAGCGTGCCGGCGGCGAGCGCGAGCGTGATCGCCGCGACGAGACAGATGACGCCGGTTCGCATCGGCCGCACCGGCGGCCGCAGCTCCCGCATCAGCACGAGCGCCCCGGCGGCCACGAGACTGGCCGGCAGGGCGTACCCGAGCGCGCCGAACACGAACTGGGTCGCGTGCGTGAACCCGTTGCCGAGGGCGCCGCCCGCCCAATGGAAGTACATGACGCCGGCGAGGAAGATCCCGATCGCGATCAGGGCGAGGGCAAGGATGTCGACGTGGTGCGGCTCAAGCTGCGGCGCGCGGACGAGCGCACCCAGCGACGGTCGGCTCGCGAACGGCGAGCGGGTGGCGCGCTTGGGCGGCGTCTTGCGACCCTTGGCGGCGGGCTTTTTCGTCTTACGGCGGCTTGCGGTGGCGGGCATAACGTCCGACATCCTCGCTTCGACGTGACACGCTCGGATCCTCCCGTCCGGGTGTGAATGGCGATTCACCTCGGACAGGCCGAGCTACGGTGCCAAAGTTCGCCGCGATGACGGAGCACTTCGACATCTACACGCGGGACGGGACGCATCTCGGCGTCAAGGACCGCGATGCCGTGCACCGGGACGGCGACTGGCACCGGTCGATTCACATCTGGATCGTCCGGCCCACCGAACGCGCGCTGCTCATCCAGCGCCGCGCTCCGGACAAGGACACGTGGCCCGGCTACTGGGACGCGAGCGTCGGCGGCCACCTCAGCGCCGGGGAGAGCTACGAGGACGCCTACCGGGAGATCGAGGAGGAGTTGGGGATCACCGTCGACCCGAGCACGATCGTCCCGCTCGGGGTCATCGCCGTCGAGCTGACACCCCCAGATCAACCTCTGATCACCGACCGAGAGCTCTGCTTCGTCGCCCTGGCGCGCGATGACCGCCCCCTCGACGCGTATCCGTTCGACCAGACCGAACTGACCGCCATCGCGGCGCTGCCGCTCACCGGCCTGCGCGCGCTGATGGACGGGCGTGCGACGACGATCATCCGCCGTGACGCGGCGCACACGGCGCGGGTGGAGCTCCGCCCCGACGAGCTCATCCCCCAGCCCTACCTCCCCGACCTCGCCGATCACGCCAAGCGCCTCCTGAACCGCCCCGAAGAACCCCCGAAGACGGCCATGAAGGCTCCGTAAAGATCCCGGTTGCAGGCCGAAACGCCGCGTACCATCCTGGAACACCATGGCGGTTGATTTCGAACGTCCCCCCCGCGTGCTCGTCGTCGAGGACGACGACGCGATCGCGCAGGTCCTCCAGCGGAGCCTGCGGATGGAGGGCTACGACGTGAAGATCGCCGGCGACGGGATCAGCGCGCTCGACCTCAGCCATGCGTTCCTGCCCGACCTCGTGATTCTTGACCTCGGCCTGCCGGGGATGGACGGGATCGAGGTCGCCAGGACGCTGCGCGAGTCCGATGACGTGCCGATCCTCGTGCTGACGGCGCGGGATGCGGTGGAGTCACGCGTCGAGGGGCTTGACAGCGGCGCTGACGACTACCTGATCAAGCCGTTCGAACGCCAGGAACTGCTGGCGCGGCTGCGGGCGCTGCTTCGGCGCCGCCCGCCGCGCGGGCAGGCGACGCTCACGGTCGGCGATCTCGTCCTGAACCCGGACACCCACGAGGTGCTGCGGGCGGACCGTCCGGTCGATCTCACGCAGCGCGAGTTTGAGCTGCTCGAGTATCTGATGCGCAACGAGCGCATCGTCATCTCGCGCCAGCGCCTGCTCGACGAGGTGTGGGGATATGACCCGTTCTCGATGACGAACACGATCGAGGTGTTCGTGTCCAACCTACGGAGGAAGCTGGAATCGGGTGGCGAGCCTCGGCTCCTACATACGATCCGCGGCGCGGGCTACGTTCTCCGCGTATAGGACGGTTCCGATCCGCTGGCGACTTGCCGGCGGCTCTGCGGCACTGACGTTCGTGATCCTCGCCGGTTTCGCGGCGATCGTCGGCGTGCTGACGACCCGGCAGGTCCGTGGCCAGTTCAACGACGAGGTCACGGCCGCCGCTGACCAGCTCAAGGCGGGCCTCAATCACAAGGTCGGGTTCGTCGGCCTGAAACCCAACTGCGAGCACACCAAGGTCAGCCTCGGCAGCTTCGCCAGTGCCGAGCACGCGCAGATCCGGATCTTCGATCAGAGTGAGGTGCTGTGCACGCAGGACCAGGTGCGGATCAAGGGCGCGAAGACGCCGCCGGCCACCAACCTGCTGATCAACGCGCCGAAGAAGACCGACGGTCAGTACACCGAGCACGGCTACCTCGTCGCCGTGCGACCGATGACGGCGAAGCCGGACGGCGACCTGACGTTGGTCTACGCCAGGCCAATCTCCGACGTCGAGCACACCCTCTCTCGTGTGCGGTTCTTCCTGTTGCTCGGCGTGCTCGGCGGCACGGTGCTCGCGTTGCTGGCTGGGCTTGCAACGGCGCAGCGGGCCGTGCGCCCGATCGTCGAGCTGAGCGAAGCCGCCCGCGAGATCGAGCGCACGCGTGACCCACGCCGGCGCGTCCCCCACCCCGAGGCCGACGACGAGGTCGCGGAGCTGGCGCGCACGCTGGAGGGGATGCTTGGTGCGCTTGACTCCGCGCGCGCGAACACGGAGTCGATGCTCGACCGCCAGCGCGAATTCGTCGCCGACGCCTCGCACGAGCTGCGCACGCCGTTGACGAGCGTCCTCGCCAACCTCGAGCTGCTCGCCGAGGAGCTCGAGGGCGACCAGGCCGATACCGCCCAGGCCGCGCTGCGCTCCACGCGGCGGATGCGCCGCCTCGTCGGCGACCTGCTGCTCCTCGCCCGGGCCGACGCCAAGCGCGATCGGCCGCACCGCTCGACCGATCTCGGCGACGTCCTGATGGAGGCCGCCGGCGAACTCGGCGCGCTCGCGGACGATCACGAGCTCACGATCGAGGCCGATTCGGCGGTCGTCTCCGGAATCCGGGATGACCTGCACCGCCTCACGCTCAACCTGTTGGAGAACGCCCTTCGGCATACGCCGCCGGGGACACACGTGAGCGCGAGGACGTCCGTCGAGGACGGGCACGCGACGATGGTCGTCGAGGACGACGGACCGGGGATCCCGTCCGCAGCTCCGGCAGCGGATCTTCGAGCGCTTCGTGCGCGGTGGGGGCGACGGTGGCCGGGGGTCCGGCCTCGGTCTCGCGATCGTCCGCGCTGTCGCCACCTCGCACGGCGGCTCGGTGATGCTCGATGAGCCGCGCACCGAGACGGGGACACGGTTCGTGATCGAGCTTCCGCTGGAGAGCGCGCCCGCGCGCGAGCCCGTCGCCGAGCCTCAGACCTCGACGACGACCGGCAGCACCATCGGCCGGCGTCGCAGCCGGTCGTAGACAAACGCGGCGAGGTCGTCGTGCAGCTCCTGCTGGAGCAGGTCGATCTCGCGCACCCCGTCAGTGGCGGCGCGTTCGAGGCTGCGCTCGACCTCCGTGCGGATCTCCTCGACGAGCCCGTCTGCCTGCTCGATGAACGGGACGCCGCGGAAGATGACCTCGGTCTCGGCGACCGGCGATCCGGTCTGCTCGGAGACGGTGGCCACAACGATGAAGATGCCGTCGGCCGACAGCATCCGGCGGTCACGGAGGGCGACGTCGCTCGGATCGCCGATGTCGATGCCGTCGACAAAGATCATCCCTGACTGTTCAGGGCTACCCCAGCGGGCGCCGCGCTCGTCGATCTCGAGCGGCAGCCCGTTCTCGCCCTGGAACACGCGGTCAGGGTCGATCCCCACCGCGTCGGCGAGTTGTGCATGCAGGTGGATCCGTTTGTGGTCGCCGTGGATGGGCAGCACATAGCGCGGCTTGACGAGGTTGAGCATCAGCTTCAGCTCCTCGACGTAGCCGTGCCCCGAGGCATGGATCGGCGCGTCGCGCGGGGTGATGACATCGCAGCCGATGTGGTAGAGCCGGTCGATTGTTTCGTTGACGGCGCGTTCGTTGCCGGGGATCGGCGTCGCCGAGAACACGACCGTGTCCCCCTCGTGGAGCTTGATCATCCGGTGGTCGTTGTGGGCCATCCGACGCAGCGCCGACAGCGGCTCGCCCTGGGACCCGGTGGAGACGACCACGACCTTATGGTCGGGCCAGTCCTCGACCTCCTGGGGCTGGATGAGGATGCCCTCCGGCACCTCGATGTGGCCGAGTGAGCGGCCGATGTTCACGTTCTTGCGCATCGACCGTCCGACGAGCGACACCTTGCGACCGAGCGCCGACGCCGCATCGATCACCTGCTGGACCCGGTGGATGTTGGAGGCAAAGCTCGTCACGACGATCCGGCCCGGCGCGCGCGCGAAGACCTCCTGAAGGTGCGGTCCGACCCCGCGCTCCGACGGGGAGAAACCTGGGCGGTCAGCGTTCGTCGAGTCGCCGCACAACAACAGCAGCTCCTCGCGGCCGAGCTCGGCGAGCCGCGAGATATCGGCCGGCGGCCCGTCGACCGGGGTCTGATCGAACTTGTAGTCGCCGGTCACGAGCACGGTGCCGAGCTCGGTCGTCAGCGCCACCGCCATCGCGTCCGGGATCGAGTGGGTCATGTGGACGAGCTCGATCGTGAACGGCCCGGCGTCGATCTCGTCGCCCGGCAGGACGTCCTCGAGGTCGCAGTCGCGGAGGTTGTGCTCGTCGAGCTTGGACCGGGCCATGGCCACCGTCAGCCGGCCTCCGTACACGACCGGCGCCTCGGACCCACCGAGTTCGCGCAGGACCCAGGGCAGCGCCCCGACGTGGTCCTCGTGCCCATGCGTGATCACGATCGCCTCGATGTCGTCGGCGCGCTCGCGCAGGTAGCTGAAGTCCGGAAGCACGAGATCGATGCCGAGCATGTCGGCGGTCGGGAAGCGCAGCCCGGTGTCCACGACGACGATCCGGCCGTCGTACTCGACGACCGTCATGTTCTTCCCGATTTCCCCGAGCCCACCGAGCGGCAGGACCCGTAACGCCTTGCTCACGCGCGCGCGGCCTGCAGCATTCCGTGGCGCTCGAGCATCGCGCGGATCGTCTCCGTCTCGCTCTCGTCGAGCTGAACATACGGCAGCCGCACGCCACCCACGTTCATGCCGATCAGGTTGAGCGCCGCCTTGATGCTGCAGGCGGCCGGCGCGATCGCGAAGTCGTGGTAGACGTCGTGGAGCCCGGCATCGATCGCGCGGCGGTTCTCCGGCTCATCGACCATGCGGTGCATCTCCTCGCCGAACACGTGGCTGGCCGTGAGCACGCCGCCCGGCTCACCGAGATCGAGCACGTCGACGAGCAGGTCGTCGTTGCCGGCATAGATCTCGAGGCCGTCGACCTTGGCGAGGTTGTCCGCGTTCGCCTGCTTGACCGCCGCGATGTTGTCCAGCTGTGCGAGCTCGGCGAGCAGGTCGTTCGGGAGGTCGGACGCCGTCCGCTGCGGAATGTTGTAGAGGACGATCGGGAGGTTCGTCGCGCGCGTGACCTCCTCGTAGTGGCGCACGATGCCGCGACGACTCGGCCGGTTGTAGTACGGGTTCACCGACAGGAGCGCGTCAGGCCCAAGCGCGGTCGCCCGCTCGGTCAGCTGCACGGCGTGGCGCGTGTCGTTCGATCCGACGCCCGCGACGATTGTGCACCGGCCCTTCATCTCGTTGACGGCGAGCTCGATGACGCCGAGGTGCTCTTCGTCGTCAAGCGTCGCCGCCTCGCCGGTGGTGCCGCAGATGACGAGCCCGTCGGAGCCGTGCTCGACGAGGTGATGCATGAGCCGCACCGCGGCCTCCTCGTCGACGTGGCCATCCGCACCGAACGGCGTGACCATTGCGGTCAGGATCGCTCCAAGGTTCGCGCTCATCCACCGTGATTATCGCAGGGTGCGAGGCGATCGGTCATCGCCGCGTCGACTCGCGCTCAGATCATTCCCGGGCGCCCCACTGCAGGACCGACAGCGCTCCGAGCATCACGCCGCGATCCTCGTGCTCTGGGGCGGGTCCCAGCGCCGCGATCGGCCGCGGCGGCTCGGCGACGACATGCGTGACAAGCGCGCCGGTGAGCTTGAAGACACGCTCGGGCAGCCCGGCATGCATCCACTTTGAGAACTTCATCGGCAGCGTCGAGATGAGGATCTCGTCGTAGCGTTTCGGGTCCCAGACCTCGGTGACGGCAATCAACGGGTCGGCGTCCCGGACCTCACCGGCGACGTCGAGACCGGCGCCCTGCAGTTGCGCCAGCGCGTCACCGAGCTGGGCCCGCGCCGCAGCGCGGCCGCCCTCCGAGTGAGTGGCCGGCACGATCAGCGTGTACGCCACTGATTCGCCCTGAGCCCGGGAGCGCATCACCTCCAACAGCTCCTGCGAGGTCGCGGTGACGTTCGCGAGTACCAGCACGCGCTTCTTCCAGGGCATCGGCACACCTCCCTCAGAGGTTGGACTGTGAGCGCTCACAACATACTCCCGGGACCGGTGCAGATCACCGGTCTTGCGTTAACGCTGTGTGACGTCGCGAGCGCGCGCCCCCAGGTATGCGGCGGCGTCCTCGAGCCGATCATCGCCCCAGAACAGCTCATCGCCGATGGCAAGCGTCGGCACGCCGAACACGCCGCGTTCATACGCTGCGTCGGTCGCGGTCCGGAGCGTCGCCTTGATCTCCGGATCGGCGATCGCACGCTCGACGGCGTGCGCGTCGAGCCCGGCGCGCGTGGCGACAGCGAGCACATCGGCGATGACGCTCAGCTCCTCCCCGCGCTGAAACGCCGCGCGGCACGCCTCGTGCATGAACGTGAGACCGGCCCCCGCGGTGAATGCGTAGGTCGTCGCGCGCATCGCCGCGAGATAGTCGCTCGGCCAGGGGTCAGGCCAGCGGATCGGCGGCAGCCCGTAGCCCCGTGCCCGCCGCTCGATCTCGGCCATGCCCGCCTGTCGACGCTCGTAGTCACCGAGCGCCCAGGAACTGCGGCCGGTGAGCTTGAACAGCCCACCGAGCAACACGGGCTGCCATGTGACCGAACCCGGGATGACCGTCGTGAGGCGCTCCGACGCCAGGTACGCGTACGGCGACCCCACATCGAAATAGAACGTTACGTCGGTCATCGCACATCGGCCTCCGTTCGCTAAACTGAACGCTTCGTTTTCTATGGTAGCCCATCACGGATCCGAGGTTCGACAGCTCCTGGCCGCGAACCTGCGGCGGCTGCGCATCGCGCGCCACCTCTCGCTGTCCGAACTCGCCCGGGCGACGCAGATGAGCAAGGCGACGCTGTCCGGCGTCGAGAACGGCCGCTCGAATCCGACGGTGGAAACGCTGGCCACCCTCGCGGCCGCGCTCGGCGTCTCGCTCACCGAACTGCTGGAGGAGTCCGGTCTCGACGACGTCACGGTCATCCGCGCGGACGCGGTGCCCGGCGATCCGGCACCCGGAGGGATGCGCCGTCGGGCGCTCGCCGCGTTCGCCGCGGGAGGCGCGCTCGCGCTCACCGAGATCTCGTTCGACGCCGGGCGGACCTATGAGGGAGCGCCGGAGGCGAGCGGCACGCGCGCGCACGTGTACATCGTCCAGGGTCGGGTCATCGGGGGGCCGGTCGAACGGGTGAGCGAGTTGACCCCCGGCGACTACGCGTCGTTTCCGATCGACATCCCGTACGTGTTCGAGACCCGCCGCCAGGCGGCTCGCGTCCTGTGGCTGACGACGGTCGCATGACCGTCCTGCGCCCGTGGCCGGCGGAGCACCTGCCGCGCAAAACCTGAACGTGAGCTAGACCTATCCCTCTACACTGTGTTGAAGCCGATGCCGCCCCGAGATGACCGACTCCCGAGTCGTGCGCGCGCCGCGAGAACCGCGCGACTCGGCCGCGTGGCGGTCGGTGGCGCCGCCCGGTGGGTCGGCGACCGTCTCGACGCACGTGGGGGTGACGATGACCGGCGTCGCCGCCGCGGCGACAGGATCGTCGCCACCGTCGATGCGCTCGTCGATCAGCTCGCCGTCCTGCGTGGCGCCGCGATGAAGGCCGGCCAGGTGCTCTCGACGATTGAGATCCCCGGCCTCGACGAGGAGCAGTCGGCCTACGTTCAGGAACGTCTCGCATCGCTGCGTGACAGCGTGAGCCCGGTCGATTGGAAGCAGATGCGCAAGGTCCTCGCGAACGAGTGGGGCGAGGATCCCGACCGGGTGCTGCAGCGGATCGATCCCGTGCCGGCTGCCGCCGCCAGCATCGGACAGGTGTACCGGGGGGCGACGCACGACGGCCGCGAGGTGGCAATCAAGGTCCAATATCCCGGCATCGCCGATTCGATCGAAGCCGATATGCGCAACCTGACGCTGCTCTCGCCGGTATTGCGACAACTCATGCCGGGGCTTGACGTCAGGGACGTGCTGGCCGAACTGCGCGAGCGGATCATCGAGGAATGCGACTACGAGCTCGAGGCGACCAATCACCGACGGGTTGCCCGCTTCTGGCGGGGGCATCCGTTCATCGTCGTCCCGGGGGTCCACATGGCGCTGAGTCACCGTCGGGTGCTCGTCACCGATTGGGTCGAGGGCATCGACTTCGACGATGTCGGCCGCGAGCCCGACGCGGTCCGTGATCGCTACGCCGCGATCGTCTATCGCTTCTTCTACGGCACGGCGCTCGAGCTCGGGTTGGCGCTCGGAGATCCTCATCCCGGGAACTACCTCCTGTGTCCCGACGGTCGTGTCGCGTTCTTCGACTTCGGCATGCTGCGACCGCTCCCCCGTGACTATGTGCGCCGCGAGGGTGCCGTGTCCCGAGCGGTGCGCGATGGAGCCGCCGCCGACGTGCTCGCCGGTCTGCACGCGCTCGGCTATCTCCCCGGTGTTCCCGCCGACTGGGACGGCGAGCTGCTGCTCGCCTACATGCGGGCCGCGTCGTGGTGGCTCGAGGACGACATGCCGCTGCGGCTCGGGCCGGACGACGTCTGGCGCTCCGCCGAGATGTTCCAGAAGGAAGACGGCCGCAGCCACGTCGCGCAGCTGCGCAGGATGACGCTCCCTCGGGAGGCGCTGCTGCTGCGCCGCATGGACGGACTTCTGTTTCAGACCGCGGCGACGCTCCGCGCGAGCGCGCCCTGGGGCAGCCTGCTCCGCGAAATCACCGGCGAGGGCGACCCCGTCGGGGAACTCGGCGCTCAGCACGCAGCGTGGCTCGCGTCGCGCCATCCGCGGCGCGGCACGAGCGACTCATCTCTCGCGGCCTGACGCCTGCGCGCTCGGCGGCAGGCGCGGGCGTCTCCAAGCCGATGCTCTACGCGTATTTCGAGTCCAAGGAGGGCCTGTACGCCGCCTATGTCGAGCGGACCGGGGGCGAACTGCTCAGCCGGCTCCAGGCCTCGGCCGACGCGCAAGACCCGCCGATCGAGCGGTTGCGCGCGCGGACACGGGAATTCCTCGCGTTCGTGGAGGAGCATCGCGACGGGTGGACGTGCGTCGCGACCCCGTCGCCGCTGCTTCCGCGAGATCACGGACGCCGTCGAGCGGATGATCGTCGGGAGCGTATCCACACTCCCGCGGCCCGATCTCGAAGCCCTCGCCCACATGATCGTCGGCGCCGGTGAGTCGCTCGCCAACTGGTGGCTTGACCGCCCGGAGGTCCGCCGCGATCAGGTCGCGGAGTGGTACGTCGAGGCGGTGCAGGCCGCGGTCGGGGCCGCACTGCGTCGCAACGCGGTGGACCGCCCCTAGAGCAATTCGCGCGGTTTCCGCGCTGGGAGGCAGCCGTTTACGCGTCGAGCAGATGCTCGAGCCCGACGACGGGCGAGCTGGGCAGCGCGCCGACGCGGCGGACCGCGAGCAGCACGCCGGGCATGAACGACTCACGGTCGATCGAGTCGTGACGGATCGTGAGCGTCTGGCCGACATCGCCGAGGATGACCTCCTGGTGAGCGACGAGGCCGGGCAGGCGGACCGAGTGGATCGGCACGTCGCCGCCCATCAGCCTCGCCGTCCGCGCCGCGGTTCCGCTCGGCTTGTCGAGCTTGCGGTCGTGGTGAAGCTCGATGATCTCGGCCTTGGCCATGTGCCGCGCGGCCTGCGCCGCGAACTGCATCATCAGCACCGCGCCGATCGCGAAGTTGGGGGCGATGAAGATGTTCGCGCCGGTGCAGCCGTCAAGCTCGGCGATGTCGAAGCTCGTCGTTCCGATGACGACGTGAACGCCGGCCGCCGTCGCCTGGCGTGCGTTCTCGACCACAGTCGACGGGATCGTGAAGTCGACGAGCACGTCGGCGTCGGCGAGGACATCCGCCACGCTCGTCCCGAGCGTCGGGTCGGCCCGCCCGGTCAGCTCCATGTCGTCGGCACCCTCGACGGCGCGGCACACCGTCTCGCCCATCCGCCCCGCCGCCCCGGCCACCGCGACTGCGATCAACCGAGGACCTCGTGCGAGTGCGGCGCCTCGAGCGCTTCGACGGCCTGGTCGAACTGCGCCTCATCCGGCCCGATACCGGCGACGGATAGACGCTCCGGAGTCCACAGCTCGTGCACGAGCGCCTCGAGATCGGCGAGTGACACGGCCTCGATTCGACCGACGACCTCATCGAGCGAGAGCAGCGGGACGGCGGCGAGGATCTCGGACCCGAGCCGGTTCATCCGCGCGCCGGTCGATTCCAGCGCCAGCACGACCCGCCCTTTCAGGTTTTCCTTTGCGCGCGCGAGCTCATCCTCGGTGGCCGGCGACTCGCGCAGCCGCTGCAGCTCGGTGCCGATCACGCCGAGCGCCTGGGCCAGGTTCTCGGTCCGCGTACCAACGTACAGGCCGACCTGGCCGGTGTCCTGGTAGGCGCTCGTGAAGGAGTACACGGCGTAGGCGAGTCCACGGCGCTCGCGCACCTCTTGGAACAAGCGCGAGGATGAGGTCCCACCAAAGATCGTGTCGAGGACCCGCAGGGCGTAGCGGCGGTCGTCGTGTCGCGAGAGCGCCGGGCCGCCGAGACACACGTGGTACTGCTCGGTGTCCTTGCGCTCGAATCGTCTTTGGCGCGGCAGATTCGTCGGCGCGGGATCGGGCTGTCCGTTGACGCTGCCCGCCCCGTCACGCGGGACGAGGTCACGCACGATCTCCACGAACGCATCGTGGTCGACCGCGCCGGCCGCTGAGATGACGATGTTCGACGGCATGTACCGGGCGCGGTGGAACCCGGCGATCTCCGGGACCGGCGTCTCCGCGATCACCGGCGCGCGACCGATGATCGCGCGTCCGAGCGGATGCGAGCCGAACACCGCCTCGCCGAGGAGGTCGAACACCTTCTCCTGGGGATCGTCCTCGTACATCGCGATCTCCTCCAGGATCACCGCCCGCTCGGACTCGATGTCGGCCAGCGCGGGGCGGAACACCATGTCCGCCATCACGTCGATCGCCTCCGGCACGTGCTGGTCGATGACCCGGGCGTACACCGAGGTCGTCTCCTTGCCGGTGCCGGCATTGAGCTCGGCGCCCATGCCGTCGAAGATCTGATCGATCTCGAGCGACTCGTACTTCTCCGAGCCCTTGAACAACAGGTGCTCGAGCAGATGCGAGAGACCGGCCTCCGACTCACGCTCGAAGCGTGAGCCGGTGCCAATCCAGAATCCGAGCGACACGGACCGGACGGCAGGCATTGCCTCCGTCACGACCCGAACGCCCGACTCGAGCGTCGTCAGGCGGTGCTTCTGCTCCACGCGGCGTTACGCCCGTGGGCGGTCCGGATCACGATCCCGCACCCGGCCACGGTCGCCGTCGCGAGGGCCGCGGTCGCTGTCACGGGGGCCACGGTCGCTGTCACGAGGGCCGCGGTCACGGTCACGGCGTGGGCCGCGGTCACGGTCACGGCCGTCACGGGCGCCGCGCTCGCGGCGGGGGCCTCCGTCGCCGCTGCCGACGGTGGCGAGCTCCTCGACGCTCTTGCCGGCGACATCGGGATCATCGGCGAGGCGCAGGCCGATGCGGCCACGCTCGCGGTCGACCTCGACGACGCGCACGTTCAGCTCGTCGCCCTTGTTGAGGACCTCCTCGACGGTCGCGATCCGGCGTCCGGGCGCGACGTTCGAGATGTGCAGCAGCCCGTCGGTGCCCTTCGAGAGCTCGATGAACGCGCCGAACGTGGTCGTCTTGACGACCTTGCCGGTGAACTCGTCACCGACCTCGACCTCCTTGGTCATCGACCGGATGCGGTCGACGAGCGCGTCGCCCCGCTCGCCGTCAGCGGCGTACACGAGCACCTGACCTTCGTCGTTGACGTCGATCTGAGACTCGAACTCCTCCTGCAGCGAGCGGATCGTCTCCCCACCCTTGCCGATGAGCAGGCCGATCTTCTCCGGGTCGATCTGGATCGTCGAGATCCGCGGAGCGTGCTTGGACAGCTCGGTCCGGGGATGCTCGATGACCTTCGCCATCTCGCCGAGGATGAACTCGCGGGCGACACGCGCCTGGGCGAGCGCGTCGCGCAGGATGTCGAATGTCACGCCCGTGATCTTGATGTCCATCTGCAGGGCGGTGATGCCGTCCTGCGTGCCGGCGACCTTGAAGTCCATGTCGCCGAGGTGATCCTCGACGCCGGCGATGTCGGTGAGGATGATGTAGTCATCACCCTCCTTGATGAGGCCCATCGCGATACCGGCGACCGGCGCCTTGATCGGCACGCCGGCGTCCATCAGCGACAGGGTCGAGCCGCACACGCTCGCCATCGAGGACGAGCCATTGGACTCGAGGATGTCCGACACGACGCGAATCGTGTACGGGAACTCCTCCTGGCTCGGGATCATCGGGACGATCGCCCGCTCCGCGAGCGCACCGTGGCCGATGTCGCGGCGCTTGGGACCGCGCATGAAGCCGGCCTCCCCGACGCTGAACGGCGGGAAGTTGTAGTGATGGAAATACCGCTTGGCCGTCTCGAGCCCGAGCGTGTCGAGACGCATCTCCTCCCGGGTCGTGCCGAGCGCGACGACGCTCAGCGCCTGCGTCTGGCCCCGGGTGAACAGCGCCGAGCCGTGCGCGCGTGGTGACACGCTCACATCGATCGAGATCGGGCGGATCTCCTCGGACGAGCGGCCATCCGGGCGCCGCTTCTGCACGGCGATCCGCTCGCGGATGATCGCCTTCTCCAGCTTGTCGAACGCCCGCTGGGCGTTGGATCGGTACTCCGCGAACGTGTCGGCCTCGGGGTCACCGGAATACTGCTCGAGCACCGCTTCCTCGACGGCTTTCGTGGCCGTCTGGCGGTCAAGCTTGTCCTCGACCTGCGTGGCGGCCTCAAGCGCGGCGCCGTGCGAGCCCTTGATCTCGTCGTACAGATCCGGGTGCACCTGCGGAATCTCGACCTCGATCTTCTCCTTGCCCGCCTGGGCGGCGAGATCACGCTGCGCCTGGCAGATCTTCTTGATCTCCGAGTGCGCGATGTCGAGCGCGTCGAGGATCTCCGCCTCCGGGATCTCGGCGGCGCCCGCCTCGACCATCAGGATCGCTTCGTCCGTTCCGGCGACGATGAGATCGAGATCGGTGTTCTCCTGGAGGTCCTCCTCGGACGGGTTGACGACGAAGTTGCCGTCGACCTTGCCGATGCGCACCGACCCGACTGGCGTCGGGAACGGGATGTGGGAGACCATCAGTGCCGCCGACGCGCCGTTCATGGCGAGCATGTCGTACGGCGTGACGTGATCCACCGAGATCGGCAGCGCGACGAGCTGGGTCTCATACCGCCAGCCCTTCGGGAACAGCGGACGAATCGGCCGGTCGATCAGCCGGGCGACGAGCGTCGCCTTCTCCCCCGCGCGTCCCTCGCGCTTGAAGAATGAGCCGGGGATCTTCCCGGCGGCGTACATGCGCTCCTCCACGTCAACGGTGAGGGGGAGGAAGTCCACGTCGCGGAGATTCCCCGCGGTGGCTGTACAGAGCACCATCGTGTCACCTGCTCGAACGACGACGGCGCCAGAGGCTTGCTTCGCCAGCTTGCCGGTCTCAAACGAGATCTCCTGACCGGCGATCTCGACGGACACGCGCGAAACAGCGTCAGACATATTCAATTCCCTTCAACTCCGCCCTTCGGTCGGCGGAGTGCTTCGTTTCTCTTCTTCTCTGTCCGAACGGTGTCGATGGTAGCGGGCCGGAGGGCGTCCGCGGATCATTCGAGCCCCGGGGAGACCCCTCGATCGCCCTGCGTGTCAGCCGATCGCGTCGCGGGCGAGCGATTCGAGCAGGCGCTCGATCGAGACGAGCCCGCTGAGACGGCCGAGCTCATCGCACACGCACACGGGCGCGTAGCGATCCTCGGAGCGGCGCGCGGCGGCGCGGAGCGCGACGCTGGGAATCTCCTCGCCCGGTTGAACGCACATCGCGGGATGCTGGGAGATGCGGCGTCCTCCGCCGGGGACGAACACGAACAGCGGCCGGCTGTGCTCGTCGAGCAGGACGAGGGTCTCGGCGACGATGTCGGGCGTCCGGCGGGTCGTCACGGCTGGACGGGTGAGGGTTCCGACCGGTCGACGGCCGCTGCTTGAGCCGCGCTGCGTTCGGAGCGCCGCGAGCACGGTCTGCGGCGCCGGTCGCATGTCTGCCTCCGGCCGCCCGATCAGGTAGCCCTGGATGAGCGGGACCTCGAGCTCGACGAGCCGTTCGAGCTCACCCTCGCGCTCGATCCCCTCGGCGACCAGCCAGGCATCGAGCTCGCCGGCCATCGCGCCGATCGCGGCGACCGCGGCCGCCCGGTGAGGATCCCGATCCAGGCCCGTGACCAGCTGCCGGTCGACTTTGACGAAGTGCGGACGCAGCCGGAGGATGTGGCTGAGGCTGGCGTAGCCGGCGCCGGTGTCGTCGACGGCGACCATCGCCCCGCACTCACGCAGGCGATCAAGCTCGGCGGTCAGCGTCACGTAGTCCTCAACGGGCGTCTGCTCGGTGATCTCGAGCACGATGCCCGAGAGATCCTCGAGCGCGGCCAACAGTGCCCCGACCGACGGACCGAGGAGCGCGTCCGGGCTGAAGTTGATCGACAGAAAGCAATTCGGCGGCAGCTCGCCCCGGTGGGCAAGGATCGCCTCGCCCGCCGCCGCCTCGACACGGCCCGCGTACCCGTGGAGCGCCGCGGCGGCGAACAGCTCCTGCGGGCCGACCGGAACGACGCCGTCGGCGAGCCGCGCCAGGCCCTCGTATCCGCACACGACCCCGCGCGCGGTATCGAGGATCGGCTGAAACGCAGGCTGAAACAAGCGTTCCCGACAGATCCGCTCCAGGACACGCGGCCAGCGTCGATCGGCGATCTCCAACATGGCCTTAACCGTCGGCAGCCGCGGCGGATACTCAAGCCGACTCCGACGGGCAACTCCATCCGTTGAGCGATCTGTTGCGCGCGCTAACCGGACCGACCGGTCCGGTTATGGTACGGTTATCCGGACCGCTGAGTACCAGTTTACGAAGGAGCGCGCATGTCCGCAACCGCAGAATCCCCCTCCCGGTCGACGACAGGAGCCTCGGCCGGCGGGAGTACGAATCGGTGGCTGATCCTCGTGATCGCCTGCCTGGCGCAGTTCATGGTCGTGCTCGACGCGACCGTCGTGAACGTCGCGTTGCCCTCAATCCAGAGCGGCCTGCACTTCTCGGCATCGAACCTCCAGTGGGTCGTCAACGCCTACACACTGATCTTCGGCGGCTTTCTGCTCCTCGGCGGACGCGCGGCCGACCTGCTCGGGCGCAAGCGGCTGTTCACGGCCGGCGTCGTCGTGTTCAGCGCCGCATCGCTGCTGAACGGGCTCGCCCAGACGTCCGGGATGCTGATCGCCGGCCGGGCGCTGCAGGGCCTCGGTGGAGCGCTCGTCTCGCCCGCCGCGCTGTCGATCATCACGACGACGTTCACCGAGCAGGAGGACCGGACCAAGGCGCTCGGCGTGTGGAGCGCGATCGCGGCCGGTGGCGGTGCTGTCGGCCTGCTCCTCGGCGGCGCGCTGACTCAGCTCGTCTCGTGGCCGTGGATCTTCATTGTCAACGTCCCGGTCGGGATCGCGACCCTCGCCCTGGCGCTGCGGTTCATCCCCGAGTCGCGCGTTGAGTCCGCACCGCGTACGTTCGACCTGGCGGGCGCCATCACGGTCACGTCCGGCCTCGTCGTGCTCGTGTTCGGGATCGTCAAGGCCCAGTCGTTCGGCTGGGGCTCGGGCCGTACGATCGCTCTGCTGGCCGCCGGCATCGCGCTGATCGCCGTGTTTATACAGATCGAGCGGCGCAGCTCGGCCCCGCTGGTGCGCCTGAGCATCTTCCGTGTCCGGACGCTCGCGGCCGCCGACGCAGTCCTGTTGCTCGTCGCATCGGGCATGTTCGGGATGTTCTTCTTCGCCTCGCTGTACGTGCAGGAGATCCTCGGCTACAGCCCCCTGAAGGCGGGGCTCGCGTTCGTGCCGGTGACAGCGGGGATCGTCGTCGGCGCCGGGATCGCACAGCAGTCGATCAAGCGGATCGGCGTTCGCAACGTGTCGCTCGTCGGGATCACCTTGGCGGCGATCGGCATGGCCGTGCTGACGCAGCTCCCGGTTCACGGCAGCTACGCGGCGGACCTGCTGCCGGGCCTCGTGCCGATGAGCATCGGCATGGGCCTGACGTTCGTGCCGATCACGCTGCTGGGCACCGGCGGCGTCAGCGACAACGACGCCGGCCTCGCCTCCGGGCTGTTCAACACCGCGCAGCAGGTCGGCGGGTCACTCGGCCTGGCGATCCTCTCGACGCTCGCCGCGAGCCAGACGACGAGCCTGCTGGACTCCGGTCACGCCGGGTTCGCCGGCCACCAGGCGGCGCTCGTGTCCGGCTACCACGTCGCGTTCGCAGCGGCGGCCGTGATGCTCGCCGCCGGCGCGATCATCCTCGCGGTTGTCGTGCGCCAACGGGACGTCGACGCGCTCGAACTTGACCCGGCTGCGGTACCGGCCGCGATTTAGTCCAGAATATGGACGAGATGTCCGGAGAGGAGAGACGGCGTCGGTCCGACGCCGAGCGCAATCGGCGTCGGCTGGTCGACGCCGCCGAGGAGCTTTTCCGGGCCCGCGGCCTCGACGTTGGTGTCGGCGAGATCGCCGAGCGCGCCGGCGTCGGCCGCGGGACGCTGTTCCGGAACTTCCCCACCAAGGAGGATCTGATCGCGGCGATCGTCGTCGAGCGCATGCACGAGGCGGCCGCCGCGGGACGCGAGCTCCAGAGCGCCGAGGACCCGGGCGAGGCCCTGTTCGCGTTCCTCGAGCAGATGGCCGGCGCTCAGCAGGTCAACCGTGGACTGTTTGAGGCGGTCGCGGACACGTGGCTGGCCAACGCGGAGATCCGTGCCGGTCACCACGAGGTCGTTGGGGCGCTCGAGGGGCTGGTCGCCCGTGCCCAGGCCGTGGGTGCGGTCCGGGCCGACGTCGGTGCGATGGACCTGCTGTTCATGCTGAAGGGCGTGTGCGAGGCAGCGAGCGCGCTGTCCCAGACCGAGCCCCGGATCGTCGAGCGCCACCTCGACCTCGTGCGCGCCGCGTTGCGGCCGGTCGCCGACTCGCCGCCGCTCCGGGGTCGCCCTCCCACGCTCAGCGACATCGAGCGCCCGTTCGCCGACTCCGAGCCGCTGGCGCCCGCGCCGGCGCCGGCGCCCGAGCTCAGCTCAGCCAGGTAGCGTCTCGACCGCGGCGACAGCCGCCTTGCCCGCGTGCATCGCGGCCTCCGTGAACAGCGTCGGCGTCGTCACCACGCCGGCTCTGACGCCGGAGTGGAAATCGCCCTTCACCC
Source organism: uncultured Solirubrobacterales bacterium (assembly GCA_963813265.1). GTDB lineage: Bacteria > Actinomycetota > Thermoleophilia > Solirubrobacterales > Solirubrobacteraceae > Palsa-465. Next base: position 331,780 of record CAWEYQ010000022.1, read on the forward strand.
GCGCGGTGACCGCGTCGCTGCGGCGATCGGCATCGAAGCGCTCGAGGTCGAGCCCGAGCGTTTGCGCCCGCTCCCACAGGTGTGGGTCCTCAAGGCGGCCCTGGTCTGCGAACAGGAGGTCGTGCATCTCCCAGAACCGACCCTGGAGGGCGGCGGCCTCGGCCGCGCACGCCGCGGGCCACGCTCGCGGGTGGCTCGTGCGCACCGGGAAATGCCGGAACACGCGGTGCAGCTGCCGCTCGGCCAGGCGGATACTGAGCGCCGCGCAGAACGGGCACTCGAAGTCGGCGTACTCGATCAGGAGTGGCGCGTCCTGAGGACCGCGCACGTGGTCGTCAGGGCCGACACCGGGAATCGGTGCCGAGCCGAGGTCACGCACCAGCGGCGAGTCCGTCGAAGATGAGGTTGGCGCCGGGAAGCTCGCTCGGGGACGCGGCGCAGTAGCTCCAATGAACGACCCCATCCGGGCCGACGATCACAAGCGCCCGCTGGGGGAACCCGCCGGGATGGAGCACGCCGAAGGCACGGCATGTCTCGCCCTTCGGTTCGAAGTCCGAGAGCTGCGCGATCGAGACGCCGAGCTTCTCCCGGAACGCGCGCTGGGAATACACCGAGTCGCACGAGACGCCGTAGAGGGTCGCGCCGCGCTCGGTGAACTCCTCGAGCACCTCCTCATAGAGGTGGAGCTGATCGGTGCACACCGGGCTGAATGCGAACGGGTAGAACACGAGCACGCTCGTCTGCCCGCGCAGGTTGTCCTGGGTGAACGCTTCGCCATCCTCGCCGCGGAGGGTGAAGTTGGGGACCGGGGTCCCCGGAGCGATTACGGACGCGGCGGGCTCGGCGCTCACTTGCGCAGGCCGAGCTCACGCACGAGCGCGCGATAGCGCTCCAGGTCGGTCCGCTGCAGATAGTTGAGAAACCGGCGACGACGGCCGACGAGCATCAGTAGCCCGCGGCGCGAGTGGTGATCCTTCGTGTGGGCGCGGAGATGCTCGGTCAGATCGTTGATGCGCTGGGTGAGCATCGCGATCTGCACCTCGGCCTTGCCGGTATCGGTCGGGCTGTCGCCAAACTTCTCGATCAGCTCCTGCTTGCGTTCCTGCGTGAGAGTCATGCGGCGCCTGAGGCTAGCAGAGCGCCGGACGGACACCGGGTGTGAGGGATCGCGCGCACGTCAGCCAAACCGCTCACGGGTCTCGCGCACGTCCTCGTGCATCTGCTCAACGAGAGCCTCGACGGAGTCAAAGCGGCGCTCCCCACGCAACCGGGCGAGGAAATCGACCTGCAGGGGGCGCCCGTACAGGTCGACGTCCCGGTCGAGCAGGTAGGCCTCGACGAGCACGCCGCGTCCGGTCCCGAATGTCGGCCGCACCCCGACGTTGACGGCAGCCAGATCGCCATCGGCGTGGGCGGCGTAAACGCCGTGGCCGGGACAGATGAGGGCCTCGTCCGGCACGATGTTCGCGGTCGGGAAGCCGAGCGTGCGGCCGCGCTGGTCGCCGGTGACGACCTCGCCGCGCAGCTGGAAGGGCGCCCCGAGCATCCGCGTCGCCTCCTCGACGTCGCCGGCGGTCACCAGCGCGCGGATGTGGCTCGAGGAGACGACCTCGCCGTCGACCTCGACGAGGGAGACGACCCGCGTCTCGAATCGCGGGTCGGCGCCGAGCATCTCGGTGTCGCCGGTGGCGCGGTGGCCGAAGCGGAAGTTCTCCCCGACGGAGACGTGCGTCGCCTGGAGTCGCTCGACGAGGATGTGGTCGATGAACTCCTGCGGGGACTGGTGCGCAAAGTGGTCGTCGAACGGAATGACGACGAGCTCTTCGACCCCGAGCGACGCGATCAGCTGTGCGCGCGCGTCGAAGCTCGTGAGCAGCTTCGGGGCGGCCTCGGGACGGACGACCTGGAGCGGGTGCGGCTCGAACGAGAGCACGGTGTCGCTGCCGCGGATGACCTCGCGGTGCCCGAGGTGGACACCGTCGAATTCGCCGACCGCGACCCGTCTGGGCCGCGGCTGCACCTCCCACACGCTCGTCGTCTTCATCTCGCGCGCAAGAGTAGACGTCAGCCGCGGAAGCCGACGACCGGCTTGAGCTCGTGACCGGTTGCGCTTGGTTCGGCAAGGGCGATCAATCCCTCGGCATCCGTCAGCCGCACCGTCGTCCCGGCGGGCGCCTCGCCCGCGACCGCACGCCCATGAGCGGCCGCGCTCGCGTCCGCGTCGCTGAGCGGCACCTCCGGCAGGAACGCGAGCGCGGCCGACAGCCCGACGACCGTCTCAGGATCGGCGTCGGCGACCTGAAAGGACGCCGATCGCGGTCCGCCGCAGCGCTTCGCAGTAGGCGTCGCCGAGCTCCTCGATCAGCGTGCGGACGTAGGTCCCGGAGGAGCACTCGATCGCGTACCTCCGACGCTCGCCGTCGCGCTCGAGCTCGTCGAACCGGTACACCTCGACCTCGCGCTCGGCGAGCTCGACCTCGACGCCGGCGCGTGCGAGCGCGTAGGCGCGCTTCCCCTCGACCTTGACCGCCGAATAGCGGTGGGGGCGCTGACTGATGCGACCGGTCGGGAGCGGCAGGTCGCCGTGCGGGACGTGCCCGGTCACCGTGATCTCGCCCTCCGGATCCCCGGTGCTCGATACGGCGCCGAACCGCGCGGTCGCCTCGTACGTTTTTGGCAGCGCCATCAGATACCGCTGCACGCGGGTGGCCCGGCCGACGAGCACGAGCAGCAGTCCGGTCGCAAACGGATCGAGCGTGCCGGCGTGGCCGACCTTCGTCTTGCGCGGCAGCGCGCGGCGGACACGCGCGACCACGTCATGCGAGGTGATCCCGGCGGGTTTGTCGTAGAGGATGACCCCGTCGCTCACGCGGCGGCGAGCTGTTCCGCGACGGCTTCACGCAGGAACGCGACGATCTGCTCGGAGTCCATCTCGGTCGTGAAGCCGGCCGCCTGGCGGTGCCCCCCGCCGCCGACCTCACGGGCGATCGCCGAGACGTCGACCCGCCCGTCGCTCGAGCGGAGCGACACCTTGTGAGTCGTCGGAGCCCCGTTCGGGCACAGGCGCTCGCGAACGAGGGCGGCCACGAGCGTGCCCTCGACGGCGCGCAGGTGGTCGACGACGCCCTCTGAGTAGCTCTCCTCGGCGCCCGAGTCGGCGAAGTCCTCGGCGCTCAGGGCGGTCAGCGTCAGCTGCCCGCCGTCGAACCGCTGGACATTCCCGAGTCCGCGGGCAAGCAGCGCGAGCTTGCCGAACGGCACGCCCTCGTAGACGCGGCGATACATCTCGTGCACATCGACGCCGGCCTCGATCAACTCGGCGGCCATCACGTGGGCGCGCGGACCGGTGTTCTCGTACATGAACCGCCCGGTGTCCGTGATCAGGCCCACGTAGAGGGCCTCGGCAATCGTTTGCGACGGCCCAATCTCGAGCCCATGCATCAGGTCCCAGACGATCTCCGCCGTGCAGGACGAGTGTGGATCGACGAGGTTGACGCTGCCGAAGCGCGTGTTGTCGTGGTGGTGATCGATGTTGAGAATCCGGGAGTTCGGTCGCTGCAGCGTCTCTGCCGCCGGGTTGCGCTCGACGTTGCCGCAGTCCAGGAACACGAGCGTGCGCTCATCGAGATCGTCCGGCGGTGTCGACACGTGGCCGTGGAGCTCGAAGAACCGGTACTCCTGCGGGAGCGGGAGGTCGTACTCGTCGATGAACATGAGCGCGTCCTTGCCGAGCGTCTGGAGGACCTCCTGCATCGCGATCAGGCTGCCGAGCGCGTCGCCGTCCGGGTTCTCGTGCGTGACGACGACGAACTTGTCGGCGCCTCGCAGGGCGGCGAGCGTCTGCTCGCGCTCGGATCGGGAGCCGTTCTCAGCCATCGGTATCCCCGGCCGCCTCGGTCGCGCGCTCGGTCTCGGCCTCGACCTCACCGAGGATCTCGGTGATCCGCATCCCGCGGTCGACGGACTCGTCGTAGACGAACGTGAGCGCCGGGGTGTGCTTGAGCGTCAGCTCGGAGGCGACGCGCCGCTGGAGGAACCCATGCGCCGAGCGCAGGCCCTCGAGGCTGGCGGCCCGTTCGGGCTCGTCGCCGAGAACACTCACGTAGACGCGAGCGTGTCGCAGGTCTGGGCTGGTCTTGACTCCGGTCACCGTGATGAATCCGATGCGCGGATCCTTGAGATCCGACGCGATCACATCGCTGAGGACGGCACGTACAGCTTCATCGACGCGCCGCATGCGGCCTGTACTCATCCTATCCCTCCTCGGCCAAAGACGGCCGAAACGCGGGATACAGCATGGCGACTGTCGACAGTAGGGTCATTGCCTGAGGTCCTCGACAGAGTGGATGATCCGTTCGACCGCAACTCCATCTGGACATCTCGCAACAAGCCAGCGCTCGACGTTGTCCACCGCGGATGACAGGGTGGTGAGGTCTCCCCCGGTCAACGCTCCGGTCAGGGTCGCGCGCTGCCATAGGTCCTGGTACGCGGTCTCGCTGACGGCGACGCCGAGACGCCCGCGGAGTTGGGCCTTGATCGAGCTCAGCTCCTTGCGTTTGCTCTTGAGACTCCCGGCGTCGGGAAAGTGCAGGTCAATGACAACCACGGCCACAAACCCGCTGCCCGACATCGGACCGCCTCCCGCCGGCGGTCGCTAGGCGAGCTCGCGCTCGACCTGCCGCGTCGCGTAGGTCTCGAGCACGTCGCCTTCTTTGATGTCCGCGTAGTCCCGGAGCACGACGCCGCAGTCGAACCCGGACGCGACCTCTCGCACATCGTCGTTGAACCGCTTCAGGCTCGCGATCTCCCCGTCGTAGACGACGGTGCCGTCGCGCACGAGGCGAACCTTCGCGCCGCGGTTGAGCTTGCCGTCGGTGACGTGCGTGCCGGCGATCGTGCCGACGCGAGAGGCGCGGAAGATCTGCCGGACCTCGGCGCTCCCGACGGCCTCCTCGACCTCCTCGGGCGCGAGCATGCCCTGCATGGCGCTGCGGAGTTCCTCGATCGCGCGGTAGATGACCGCGTAGTGGCGGATCTCGACGCCCTCGCGCTCGGCGACGGCACGCGCGTCGCCAACCGGGCGGACGTTGAACGCCAGGATCACCGCGTCGGAGGCGGCCGCGAGCATCACGTCCGACTCGGTCACCGCACCGACGGCGCGACGGATGACGTTGACCGACACCTCGTCCTGCGGAAGCTTCGCGATCTCGTCCTCGATCGCCTCGAGCGAGCCGGCGACGTCTGACTTGAGCACGAGGTTGAGCTCCTGGATGCCGCTCTTGAAGATGTCCTCCAGCGACACGCGCTTCCCGCTGCGCCGAGCCAGCGACTCGGTCTTCAGCCGGTTGGCGCGCTCGCCGGCGAGCTGGCGGGCCCGCCGCTCGTGCTCGACGACGCGGACGCGCTCGCCCGCCTCCGGCACCCCGTCGAAGCCGAGCACCTCGACCGGCTCACCGGGCAGGGCCTGGCTGACGCGGTTGCCCAGGAAGTCGTTCATCGCCCGCACGCGGCCCCAATGGGCGCCCGCGACGAGCGCGTCGCCGACCTCGAGCGTGCCGCGGCTGACGAGGATCGTGACGACCGGACCGCGACCCGGGTCGAGCTTCGACTCGATCACCGAGCCGGACGCGGCGGTGTCCGGGTTCGCCCGGAGCTCGCCGAGCTCGGCCATGGCGACGATCGTGTCGAGCAGGTCATCGAGACCTTCCTTCGTCTTCGCCGAGACGTCGACGAAGTCGGTGTCGCCACCCCACTCGACGGGCTGGAGCCCGAGGTTCGTCATCTCGGTACGGACGCGAACCGGATCCGCGCCCTCCTTATCAATCTTGTTGACGGCGACGACGATCGGGACCTCGGCCTCTTTGGCGTGGTCGATCGCTTCCTGGGTCTGGGGCTTCACGCCGTCATCGGCGGCGACGACGATCACCGCAATGTCGGTGACGCTCGCGCCGCGGGCGCGCATCGCCGTGAACGCCTCGTGACCCGGGGTGTCGAGGAACGTGACGGTCCGATCGCCGTGGTGGACCTGGTAGGCACCGATGTGCTGGGTGATGCCGCCGGCCTCACCCTGTGCGACCTCCGTCTCACGGACGGCGTCGAGCAGGCTCGTCTTGCCGTGGTCGACGTGGCCCATGATCGTCACGACCGGAGCACGCTCGACGAGGTCCTCGTCGGCGTCGTCGAACATCGGCTCGGCGACCGTCTCGTCCTCGGTGTGGACGATCTCGACCTCTTTGCCCAGCTTTTCGGCGAGCTCGACGATCGCCTCGTCGGACAGCGTCTGGGTCAGCGTCTTCATCTCGCCGAGCGCCATCAGCTGCTTCATGATCTCTGGGACGCCGACGTTCAGATATTCGGCGACGTCCTTCACCGTCGAACCGGAGTTGATCCGGGTCGTGTCCGGTTCCGCGAGCGCGGTCCGCGACGGACGCGATTCGGCCTCTTCGTCATAGACACCACGGCGCCGACGGCCGCGGCGTTGGCGGCGTGGCGGCTGGTTGGACGGCCCGGGACCGCCGGGCCCGGCCGCGCGGCGTGATGCCTGAGAATCGATCACGACCCGGCGGCGTCCGCCTGCGGATCCAGGCGCGCGCTCGCCCTGGAGCGAGTCCCGGGTCGGGCGCTTGTGAGCGCCGCTGTCGCCGGCCGCGCCGCCGCCCGAGGGACCGCCGGACGTCTGGCCGCCGTCTCCCTGGGCCTGCGCCGGGGCTGGGGTTGGCTGTTCGCCACCTCGCTCCGGCTGATTGGGTCGTGGGTCTGCTTTGGCTGGTTCTGGCCGCCGCCCTGGCGCTGCTGGCCCTGGTCGCGGGCCTGGCCCTGGCGGGGCGCCTGGCTCTTTTCGCCGCGGCCCTTGCTTGGCTGCCTCGCGGGCGCCGCGGACGCCGCCTTCGCCTCAGCGGGCGGCGCAGTGCCACCGTCAGCGGCGGGGGCGTCTCCGTTACCGAGCACGCGTGCTGCCGTCGCCTCGTCGACGCTTGAGGAGGCGGCCTTGACGCTGACGCCGGCCGCCTTGAGCTTCTCGATCACCTCTTTGGTGGGAAGCCCTCGCTCTTTGGCGATTTCGTGAACACGCTTGCTCATCTATGACCAGTCTACGACGCGGCCTCGGTTGGCTGCGCGTCGTCGCCGGCGGCCGGTTCTTCGGACGCGGCGTCGACCTGATCGGTGTCCTTGCCGGCCAGCGCCTGGTGCGCCTCGATGCCGCAGTAGCGCGATCCGGGGAGCGCGGCGTTCGGACAGCGGCGACCGTTCGAGAGGATCGCGGCGCAGCGTCCCTGGGCCTCTTCCTCCTCGTAGCCGTGCTCGGCCTCCTCGGCCGCAAACTCGGTCTCCGAGCGGATGTCGATGCGCCAACCGGTCAGGCGGGCAGCGAGCCGGGCGTTCTGGCCCTCGCGGCCGATCGCCAGCGACAGCTGGTCGTCGGGCACGATCACCGTCGCCTGCTTGCCCGCGTCGTCCACGAGCACTTCTCTGACGCGCGCGGGCGACAGCGCCTTGGCGACGAACCGGGCGGGCTCATCGTTGTAGGGAATGATGTCGATCTTCTCGCCGCGGAGTTCCGAGACGACCATGCGCACGCGTGAGCCGCGGGGCCCGACGCAGGCGCCGACCGGGTCGACGCCATCGATGTGTGAGACGACCGCGATCTTTGACCGGTAGCCGGGCTCGCGGGCGACGCCGGTGATCTCGACGAGCCCGTCGGCGATCTCCGGGACCTCGAGTTCGAACAGTGACTTGATCAGCTCCGGGTCACGGCGGCTGACGATGATCGACGGCCCCTTGGTGCTGTTGGAGACGTCCTTGATGACGGCCTTGATCCGCTGGCTGTGGTCGTAGCGCTCACCGTCGACCTGCTCGGACTTCGGGAGCAGCGCCTCGACGCGCTCGCGCAGCTGGACAAGCGTGTAGCGCGAGTCGGACTGCTGCACGATGCCCGTGATCAGCTCGCCGACGCGGTCGCGGTACTCCTCGAACATCATGTCGCGCTCGGCCTCGCGAATCCGCTGCAGGATGACCTGCTTGGCGGTCTGCGCCGCGATCCGCCCGAAGTCGTGCGGGGTGACGTCCTCGGTCTCGATCTGGTCCTCGTACTCCTTGAGCTTCTCGAGGTCGATCTCGGGCTCCGGCGGCTCGCGCATCTCTCCCGTCTCGGGGTCGACGGTCGGCTGCTGGTCGGTCGTCGCCTCGACGAGCAGCTGCTCCTCGAGCTCCGGCGGGATCTTCAGCTCCCACACCTTGAAGTCGCCGCTGTCGCGGTCCATCTCGACCTTGGCGTAGGGCGCCGAACCAGGCGTCTTCTTGTAGGCCGACAGGAGCGCGTCCTCGAGCGCTTCCATCAGCTTCTCATGCGAAATGTTCTTTTCGGCGGCGAGGCCGCGTACTGCTTCAACGATTTCACGTGACATGGCTCAGTCTCCGGGGACGAGGTTGGAGCGGGCGATTTCCTCAAACGGGATCGTCATGACGCCGTCCTGAGCGGCGATCGTCACATCCCTCTCGGAGGCTCCGACCAGCTCTCCGGTAACGCTTTTGTGTCCGTCACGCGCCTCGCGGAGGCGCACCCGGGCGCGACGTCCGAGGAAACGGGAGTAGTGCTGCGGCTTCGTCAGAGGGCGTGTGGTGCCCGGCGAGGACACCTCAAGGGTGTACCGATCGCGGTAATCAGCCAGCTGATTGGACACGCGCTCGCACAGCGCCAGCGTGACGCCGGCCGGGTGATCGATGAACAGCCGCAGCGTCGATCCGGACTCGACCTCGGCGAGCAGCACCTCGACCTCGGGCTCGCTTTGCGCGAGCCGCTGTTCGATCTCGGTCTGGACTTCCGTCACTGTCTCCTCCAACACAAAACTCATAAAAAAAAGCGGGCGAGCGCCCACTTCCGGTAAGACCACCGGGCGGGCCCGGCGCAAGAAGCTGTGCCGTGAGGGTAGCACCAGTTGTTCTGCGCCGGACGCCTTGCGCGCTTTGTTGCGAGCCGGGCGAGCCCGGCTCAGACCCGGGGCCTACTCGGCCTCCGAGGGTCCCGGCGCACGGGCCCGAGCACGGTCCCGGTAGACCCGATAATCCCTGCGTGCGGGCTGCATTCCCGCCGCCTGCGCGAGCGGTATGCGCGCCTCCGCATGGCGTCCGAGCAGCTGCAGGCACCGTCCGAGGCAGAACAGCGCGTAGTCGTTCGTCGGTGCCCGATCGATCACGGCCTGGAACTCCTCGGCCGCCTCCTCGTAGTGCCGGGAATGGAACAGCGCCCGCCCGAGCGCCTCCCGGATCGAGGTCTTGTCCGGCGCCAGGTCCCGCGCGCGTGAGAGCGGGATCGTCGCCTGATGGTTGTGTCCCGCCTCCAGCAGCTGCGTGCCGCGGCAGTACAGCTCGTACACGTCATCCATCACGCAAAGTTTAGGACCCGTATCACCCGTCTCGATGCAGTTTTGGCCTCCACCGCGGCGGCAGCGCCCACAGCGCCCGCCAGCGCCCGAGCGGACCGAGACCGGCCCCGAGTTCCGCCCGCAACGCCCGTCGTTGCGCGGCCGTCGGCGCCTCCCCGGTACGGCTGAACCGCATCCGGCGCAGCGCGGCGATATACGCGGCCGCCTCCGGCGTGTAGCGGAAGCGGTGCTCGAGCGCGGCGAGCGTTGACCCGCTAGGCAGCGGCCGGCGGCAGCGCTCCATCGCGCGCTCGAGCTCGGCGACGAGCTCGCCTTCACTCGGCTCTCCGAGGTGCGCCGTCCGCGCCAGGACGATCGCGAGGAGGACGAGCAGCACGAGCGCGCCGACGGCGAACGGCCACGGCGAGGCGCTCGGCGGATGCACCGTCACCGGCTGGACGGCCGGGTTCGGTGACCGCGGCGCGACCTCGGGGCGGCGCACCGGCTTCGGCGTCGAGATCGGCGCCGCCGAGCCGCGGAGCACTGGCGGCAGCTGGCGCCCGCTGCGCGCGGGCGCGGTGCCCGGCGTCGGGTCAAAGCGAACCCAGCCATAGGTCGGAAACCACGCCTCGACCCACGCGTGGGCGTTGAGGTCGCTGACGACGTACTCGTGACGGCTGCGGTCGTACTGGCCGGTGGTGAAGCCGGTCGCGACCCGTGCCGGTACGCCCCCCATGCGCAGCAACAGCGCCATCGCGCCCGCGAACTGCTGGCAGTAGCCGACCTTGTCCTTGAGCAGGAAGCTGACGATCGGATAGATGCTCGGCGGGGGCGTCTCGGAGTACGTGTAGCCGTGGCTGAGGTAGGTGAGCACCGACTGGACGTAGTCGGCCGGAGTCTGCGCGTGGGCGCGAAGTCGCATCGCGAGCGCGTACACCGGACCGTAGGGCGAGGAGGCAACGTCGGCCTTGGCCAGGACACCCGGCGTCGTCATCGCCACCGGGGCCGAGTTGGTGGCAAACGGCGGGAACAGGATCGGCTGATCGGGCGTGCCGTAGCCCGGCAGGATCATCGTCAGATCGCCGAGCAGCCCGGCCACCGGATAGCGGCTTGAGACGGCCTGGAGCTGAGCGAGCGTCGGGTGGGGTGAATACGACGTGATCTCATAGCTGTCCCCCGGCTGCAGGCCCGCGGGCGCGAGCCACGTGCCGGCGGCGAGGCCGGGTTCGACCGCCTGGGTGAGGTGAACCGGGGCGACCGAGTAGCCGGCCCCGATCACCTGCTCGGTGCGCACCGCGCGCAGCGTGACCTCGAGCGTCTGACTCCAGCGACTGATCGCATTCGCCGACGGCGCCGGCGCGTTCCCTCCGGGATTCGTGTTGCCCGTCTCCCATCCGGTGCCCCGGAACATCTCGAGGTTCTCGGTCTTCCAGTAGTCGGGGCGCGCGGCAGCGACGTCGAGGATCTCGCGGCCGGTCCGCGGCCAGTTGAGTGGCCCGTAGCGCTGGGACCAGTCGAACGCCTCGATGCTCCCCGGGCTCAGTTGCCCGGCGAGTGATTCGTAGTTGAACCACGGCGTGTGCCGGTCCAGCGCCGGCGCGGCGATCATCCCCGCGGTCGCGGCGAGCGCCGCAATCCCGACCGCGAGTGGTCCCTCCCGCCCGTTGATCCGCTCGCCCCAGACGAACGCGACGAGGAAGATGAACAGGATCAGCCCGTGCAGGTAGGCGACCTGCGGTCGGACGATCGTCGAGGGCACGATCGCGAGCGCGATCAGGGGCGTCGCCGCCGCGGCCCGCCGCATGTCACCGACCGCGCGCGGCGCGAACGCGAGCGGGATCGCGGCGAGCAGCAGCAACAGTCCGCCGCCGAGCACGATCACCATCCGCACCCACTCGTTGATCCCGTTGTACGGGATGAACGCCCGCGGCAGCGAGGAGAGCCCCTCGTCGATCGCGTCGGCGCTCACCGACACGCGGGCGTGCCGGATCCAGCGCAGCGGCAGGCCCGCCAGCGCGAACACGACGATCACCGAGACGACAATCGCGGCGATGAGGAGAACCGGGCTGCGCTGACGGACGATCGGGCCGGCGGCCGCGAGCGCGACGGCGAGCGCGAGCAGGCCGACCATCCGCGCCGTCGGCATCGGGCTGAGCATGGTCCCCCACCGAAGCGCTCCGTACAGGCCGAGCGCGGCGAACGCCACCAGCCGGATGAGCGGCCGCGCCGCCGCCTCCGGATCCGCGCGCAGTCGCGTCTGCTTGACGCCGTGGGCGTCGAGGACGGCGACCTGCGCGCCGGTGCTCATGCCGCCCGTACCCTCGCGGCAGCGGCACGCGTGCCGACTGAGTACCCACGGCACCCGGCGACGTCGAAGATCGCCGCCCCCGGCGACTGCGCCGTGGCGTCACGCGGGAGCACGAGGATGCAGCCGGCCGTCGCCCGGCCGGAGATCGCCGGCGGGATCCGCTCGAGCGGCTGCGCGGCGACATACAGGACGGGTCCGAGCTTGGCGCCGGGGGCGAGCACCGGTGCGCGGCTGCCCGGGCCGCCCTCGACGACGGCCAGCCGGGCGTGGATCCCGGGCCAGCTCGTCAGATCGGCCTCGACCGCGACCGCCCGACGCTCTCCGGGCAGGAGCGCGCGACACCCCCCGCGGCGGGCGAGTTCCAGGATCAGCGACGCGGCGGCGCGGACCGCGGCGTCGAGCTGATCCTCCGTGGCGGTGGGCCCGCGCGCGTCGAGCACCACGAGCGGGCGGGTGTCCCCGTCGGCCTGCAGTCGACGCTCGAGCAGTCCGGCCCCGCGGGCGAGCGCCTGCCAGTGAATCCGCGACGCGGACGTCCCCGGCCGGTACGGGCGCAGCCCGTCGATGTCGCTCGCGGCGAGCGGCTCGTCGGCGGGTCCGCCGTCGCCGCCCTCCAGGCGGTGGCCGCTCTGCCGAGCGGACCAGCGCACCCGCTCGGTGCGCGGCAGGACGAGCAGTTCCTGCGTCGGACCGTCGCCGCGGCGTACCCGGGTCGCGAGCCCGAGCATGTCGCCGACGGCGAGCGAGGGCGGCTCCAGCCGGCGCAGTCCGCGCCGCGGGAACCGGGCCACGACCCGGACCTCAGCCTTCGCCGCACCGGTGATGAGCGACAGCGGTCGGCCGACCGCGACCGGCATCCCGGCGAGCGGGTCCCGGACCTCACCACCCGGCAGTCCGAGCGGACCCCGGGTGACCTCGATCATCGCCTCGACGGGCTCTCCCTCGACGGCGCGGTCGGCGAGGAGCCGCCGCTGCACGTGGGCGCTCGTGGCGGACAGGTAGATCCACGCGGGGACGAGCGCGCCGATCAGCGCGAACGCGACGCCCGGCACGAACAGCGGCGCGGCGTCGAACGTGAACGCGAGCAGCGTCAGGATGACGCCGGCGGCGGCAACTGCGATGCCTCGCCGCGCGCTGCTCACAACGCCCGCACCGAGGACACCGCGTCGGCGATGACCTCGCGCGCGGCCGCCCGCGGGTACTCGGGGGCCATCACCAGACGGTGGGCGAGGACCGGTTCGGCGAGCGCCTGCACGTCGTCGGGCAGGGCGTGATCGCGGCTATCCATCATCGCGTGGGCCTTGGCGGCGCGGAGCAGCATCAGTCCGGCGCGGGGGCTCGCGCCGAGTTCGACGCGAGGATCCTCACGCGTGCGCCAGAGAACCTTGACGACGTAATCGCGCAGCGGCTCGGACGCGGTGATGCGGGCGGCGGCGTCCTGCGCGGCGAGGATCTCGGCGGCGGTCGTGACCGGTTTCAGGGTTTCGACCTTGTCGCCGCCCTCGTGGTCGGCGAGCATCTCGGACTCGGCGGTCCGATCCGGGTAGCCGAGGTTGATCCGCACCATGAAGCGATCGACCTGTGCCTCCGGCAACGGGTAGGTGCCCTCGTACTCGATCGGGTTCTGGGTGGCGAGCACGAGGAACGGCCGCGCGAGCTCGTGCGTGTGCACATCGACGGTCACGCGGCGCTCCTGCATGCACTCGAGCAGACCCGACTGCGTCTTCGGCGACGCCCGGTTGATCTCGTCGACGAGCACCACGTTGGCGAACACCGGGCCGGGCCGGAACTCGAAGCGCCCCTCGCGCTGGTCGTAGACGTTCGTGCCGACGACGTCGGCGGGGAGCAGGTCCGAGGTGCACTGCACGCGCGCGAACTGGCAGTCGATCGAACGGGCGATCGCCCGGGCGAGCGCCGTCTTGCCGACGCCCGGATAGTCCTCGACGAGCACGTGGCCCTCGGCGAGGAGCGCCGTGATGACGAAGTCAAGCGTCTTTGACCGCACCTGAACGGCGCGCGCGACGTTGTCGCCGAGCCGCCGCGCGAGTGCGGCGAACTGGTCAGGCTTGTGCGACGCCAGGTGTGCGCGCTCGGGTTCCATCATCCAGTCCCTCCCTCCGGATTCGTTCCACTTCATCGAGGACCGCCTGCGCGATCAGATCCTTCCGCGCGCGCGGAACGTGGCGGTCGGCGCCGTCGGCGGTGACGATCGTGACCTCGTTCTCAGCGGTGTCGAAGCCAATGCCCGGCTTGGCGATGTCGTTGACGACGACGGCGTCGAGCCGTTTGCGTGTCAGCTTGCCGCGGCCGTACTCGACCGCGTCCTCGCCGTGCTCGGCGGCGAAGCCGATCAGGGTCTGGCCGGGACGCCGGCGGTTCGCGAGGGTCTTCAGGATGTCGGTCGTCGGCTCGAGCTCGATCGTGGGAACGCCCTCGTCCTTCTTGATCTTCGCGTCCCGCGTGTTCGCCGGGCGGAAGTCGGCGACGGCAGCGGACATCAGCAGGACGTCGGCGGCGTCGAAGTGGGCCTCGGCGGCGTGCTGGAGCTCGGCGGCCGTCTGGACCTCGATGACGGTGACGCCCGTCGGGTGCGCGAGCGCCGGGTTGGCCGCAATCAACGTGACCGTCGCGCCCCGGCGCTGCGCCTCCTGCGCGAGCGCGAACCCCATCCGCCCGGACGAGCGGTTGCCGATGTAGCGGACGCTGTCGATCGGCTCGCGGGTGCCGCCGGCGGTGACGAGGACGCTCAGGCCGGTGAGCGTGGGCGTGGTGAGCAGCTGCTCGATCGCGTCGAGGATCTGGGGTGGCTCGGCCAGCCGCCCGATGCCTTTTTCGCCGTGCGACGCGAGCTCGCCTTCGCCCGGCGGGATGATCGTGACCCCTCGTTGCGCGAGGGTGGCGATGTTGTGCTGGGTCGCCGGATGGAGGTACATCCGGTTGTTCATCGCGGGGGCGATCGCGATCGGGCACGCGGCGGCGAGCGCCGCGCTCGTGACGAGGTTGTCGGCGTGGCCCTGGGCGAGCTTGGCGATCGTGTTCGCGGTCGCGGGCGCGATCACGTAGAGCTCGGCCCGCTCGACGAGCGCCAGGTGGCTGATCGGCGCGCGCTCGGGCAGCGGCTCGCCCGGGTAGGAGCCGCGCGCCGGGTCCGGCTCGAACTCGCTCGTCAGCACCGGGGCGCCGGTGATCGCCTCGAACGAGGCTTTGCCGACGAACCGCTCGCTCGTGCGCGTCTGGATGACCCGGACCGCGTGGCCCTGCTTGCTCGCCAGACGGACGGCCTCCAGCGCCTTATAGGCCGCGATCCCGCCGGTGACACCGAACAGCAACCGGGCCATGGCGCGCGCGTCCCGTTGGCGTCCCGGGGCTGCTCTTCCTACCGGTAGTGGTACTTGAGCTTGCCCTGGGCGACTTCCTCCAGAGCAATCGTCAGGTAGTTCTTCGACCGCGTGTCGACCATCGGCGGCGGAAACTCGTCAAACGTCCCCTCGCCGAGGTTGTGGTAGTACGAATTGATCTGCCGGGCGCGCTTGGCCGCGACGATCACACTCGCGTAGTCGGAGTCGACATGGTCAAGCAGCTTGTCGATGCGGGGGGAAATCACGTCTTGCTGTTCCTTTGCCGTTAGGGGTGCTTGAAGGTTAGCGGTCGCGCTGCATTCGTCCGCCAGCGCTCCAGTTGTTGCAGTGTTGGCACAGGTGCGTCTTGTTTCGTAACGCGGGTTGGCGGGACGCTTGTTGCGGGATGTCTGGCAACGAAGAAGGGGGTGCTCGCAACGTTTCGCCCGCGATGCGATCAGAACTGCGCGCAGGTCGGCTCGCCCACGGCCAGAACGAGGTCATAACGACTGAGCAACTCAAGGCGTGCGGCCTGTCGAACGGGGCGATCGGCCGCCGCGTCGCACGCGGCTGGCTGCATCGACAGCATCAGGGCGTGTACGCGGTCGGTAGACCCGACCTTTCCCAAGCCGGTGTTTTTCACGCCGCGGTCCTCGCGGTCGGTGAGGACTCTCTCCTCAGCCATCGATCCGCGGCAGCTCTCTGGGGCTTCTGGCCCTACGGACAGCTCGACGTCGTCGAGGTCTCGGTGCCGCGGCGGGCGAGATCGCAACGGGGAATCCGGGTCCGCTGCGCCAAGGACCTTCCCCGCGCCTGCCGCACGATCTGGCGCGGCGTCCCGGTCACGACCGCGGCCCACGCGATCCTCGACCTCGCCGCATCCCTCGCCTCGGACGAGGTCTTCGCCCGGACGCTCCACGAAGCCGAGGTCCAGGACTGGGTGACGCACGATCAGCTGCGCGCGGAGATCGACCGCCACCCGGCCCACCCCGGCCGCCAACGCGTCGAACGGGAGCTCGGCTGGGGCCCGACCCCGACCCGCTCGCCGGCCGAGGACAAAGCCGCCGAGATGCTGCGCCGCAACGGCTTCCGCGGCTTTGAGACGAACGCCCGCGTCTCCGGCCTGCCGAAGTGGATCGAGGTCGACTTCCTGTTCGCTGCCCACAACGTCGTGATCGAGGTCGACGGCGACAGGTTCCACAAGACGCGCTATCGCCGCCGGCGCGACGCACGCAAGCGGGCGATCGTCGAAGCCGCCGGCATCCGCGTGATCCGGCTCGCCGGCGAGGACGTCGAGCCGGCCAACGAAACCCAGACCGTCACCCGCCTCCGTCACGCGATCCCGGACGGGTGAGCGCCGAGCGCACGATCCGCTCGAGCTCGTCGGTCGCGTCCTCGAGCCGGTCGTTGACGACGACGTGACCGAACTCGGGCTGAGCGAGCAGCTCGCGCTCGGCCGTCCGCATCCGCTCCTCGACCTGCTCCGCCGAGTCGGTCCCCCGCCCCACCAGCCGCGTCCGCAGCGCCTCCCGCGACGGCGGCGAGATGAACACGGCGATCGCCTCCGGCATCGCCTGGCGGACCTGCCGCGCCCCCTGGACCTCGATCTCGAGCACGATCGGGACTCCAGCCCGCAGCCGCTTTTCGATCTCAGAGCGCAGCGTTCCGTACCGGTTCCCGGAGTACGAGGCCCACTCCAGGAAGTCCCCCTCCTTGATGCGCCGTTCGAACTCCACCGGCGTCAGGAAGTGGTAGGCGACACCGTCGACCTCGCCGGGCCGAGGCGGTCGGGTCGTCGCCGAGACGGACAGCTCCAGCGACGGCACGCGTGAGAGCAGTCCGCGGATGAGGGTCCCCTTCCCCACCCCAGACGGACCGGTGATGACAAACACCTCGGCCAACGTCCGGGATGGGTCTGGGTACGTTTCCGCCCGCTAGCGGCGGCGCATGAGCGCGACCAGCTCAGCGCGTTGACGCTGTGAAAGCCCGCCGATCGTCTTGCTCGGCGAGATTCGGCACTGAGTGAGAATCTTGTTGACCTTGACGCGTCCGTACTTGGGCACGGCGAGCAACAGGTCAAAGACCTTCGCGGTCTCGAGATACTCCGGCGGCTCGAGCAGCAGCTCATGGATCGGCTGACGACCGGCCTTGAGGTCACGCTTCAGCTGCGCTCGCCGGCTGCGGATATCGTTGGCGCGCTGGAGCGCCTCCATCCGCTGCACGAGAGAGCGCTCCGGCGCAGCGATGGGCTTTGGGGGCGATTCACTGACCGGCGGCATGGGCGGCGACTATACATCCTGAGCACACGCGATCAAGGTCAGAGCGCGATATTCGAGTGAAGCTCTAGCTGAGGTCGAGCATTGTCGAGGATGGTTCGGGGAATAAACCCAGTTTGCAGGGGGTTTTTCGGCCAGAGGGTTGTAGATGCGCCGGAAAAGCGACCAACCTACAGAGGCGTGGATGGTACGCGCATGGACCCTGCCTCAGACCCGATTCGAAGACTCTCCGACAGTCGGTGTGACGCCGTGTGACTCTGACCGCGCCGCGAGCTCCTCTGCAACCCTAGCGCCGGCCGCCGGATCACGGAAGCTTTCTGTCCCGACGGCGACGAGATCTGACCCGACGCGCATGAGATCGAGCGCGTCACGTCCGGTCTGCACGCCCCCCATCCCGACCAGCGGGAGCCGGACCGCCTCTCGGACCGAGCGGACCTGAGCCAGCGCAACGGCGCGGACCGCCGGTCCCGACACGCCGCCGGTGCCGCCACCAAGCCATGGCTCACCGGTGCGGGGGTCAAGCGCCATCCCCCGCACCGTGTTGATCAGCGACAGCGCGCTCGCGCCCGCGTCCTCGGCGGCGCGCGCGACGGCAGCGACGTCGGTCGCGTTCGGGGTCAGCTTCACGATCAGCGGCTTCGATGTCAGCGGGCGAACGTGCTCGAGCAGCGCCGCGACCTCAAACGGGTCGGCGCCCATCACGAGCCCGGTCTCGACATTGGGGCAGGACACGTTCAGCTCGAGGGCGGCGACCTCATCGCGCTCGGCGAACGCCGTCACGAGCTCGGCGACCTCGTCGCGGCTGAAGCCCATGACGTTCACGATCAGGGGCACGGGCAGTGCCCGGAGCTTCGGCAGATCCTCGGCGAGGTAGCCCTCGAGGCCCTTGTTCGGCAGGCCGATCGAGTTGATCATCCCGGCCGGGAGCTCCCACAGCCGCGGCGGCGGGTTGCCCTGGCGCGGCGCGAGCGTGACCGTCTTGGAGACAAACGCGGCGAACGGGAACCGCTCCAGCAGCGCGTCCCCGAACGCGCGGTGCGCGGCGATCGCATCGAACGTCCCCGAGCCGTTGATGATCGGGTGCGCGAGCTCGATGCCGCAGAAGCTGACGCTCAATGTCCCGCCCCCGCGACGAGGGCCGTCTCGAGCGAGTCGGCCGTGAGCACCGGGCCGTCGACACACAGTCGCACGTAGCCGGCCTTCGTCGGGACGACGCAGCCGAAGCACGCGCCAAACCCACACGCCATCCCCGACTCGAGCGCGAGCTGCGCCGGCACGCCGCGCTCGGCGCAGATCGCCCGCACGGCCTCGAGCATCGGCGGCGGCCCACACGCGTACACCTCGGCCGGGGCGCCGTGCGCGAGCTCGTCGAGCAGCAGCTCGGTCACGAGGCCGTGGTGGCCGACGCTCCCGTCGTCGGTGGCGATCCGGGCGGCGGACAACAACTCCGCACCCGCGGCGTGCGCCGCGTCGCGGAACCCGAGCAGCGGCTCCTCGCCACCGCCGAGTGCGTCCTGCCAGATCGCGAGCGGTGCGATCCCGACCCCGCCGCCCACGAGCAGCGGACGGCGAGAGTCGGCCGGCTCCCGAAAGCCGAGCCCGAGCGGACCCACGAGCAGGAGCGCATCGCCGACGTCGAGTTCGCACAGCCGGTTCGTCCCCGGCCCGACATCCTCGATCAAGAACCACAGCGCAGAGCCGTCCGCCGGAGCCCGCAGCACGCTGAACGCGCGCGGCAGGAACGGGCGCCCGTCCTCACCCCCACCCCAGCGCGTCGCCGCGGCCAGCATGTAGAACTGGCCGGCCCGCGGGCGCGGGCCGGCCGCGTCGTCACATCGCAGGACGACGTAGTCGCCGTACCGCTCGTGCGCGGTGATCGGCGCGCTGCGGCGACCGAACGGCGCCTGTACGCGATCGGCGCTCAATGCCGAAAATCGGGGGTCCGAGCGTGGGCGTGCGCGTGGCCGTGCACGTGCGCGTGGATCTCCTGGAGCGAGAGCACGCCCGGCTCGCTGCGCCGGGCGGCAGCGATCGCGCGAGCCGCCGCGATCCCACCGGACATCGTCGTGATGCACGGGATCCCGCGCGCGATCGCTGCCGAGCGGATCTCGTAGCCGTCGGTGCGAGCGCCGGTCCCGATCGGCGTGTTGATCACGAGATCGACCTCGCCGCGCTCGATCCAGTCGACGACGTGCGGCGAGCCCTCACCGATCTTGTTGATCGGTCGGGCGGGAATGCCCATCCGCTGAAGCGCCTGCGCCGTGCCGTGGGTCGCGACGATCTCGAACCCGAGGTCGTGGAGCGTCGTCGCGATCCCGGTCGCGGCCGGCTTGTCGTGGTCGGCGACGGTCAGGAACACGGTGCCGTTCGACGGCAGCTTGGCACCGGCGGCGGCCTGCGCCTTGGCGAACGCGGTTGGGAAGTCCCGGGCGATCCCCATCACTTCGCCGGTCGAGCGCATCTCCGGCCCGAGCAGCGCGTCGGCGCCCGTGAACCGGTCGAATGGGAGCACGACCTCTTTGACGCACACGTGACCATTCGTCGTGTCCTCGGGCAGATCGAGGTCGGCGATCCGCTCTCCGAGCATCAGGCGGCATGCGAGCTTGGCGATCGGCAGCCCGATCGCCTTGGAGACGAACGGCACCGTCCGCGACGCGCGCGGGTTCGCCTCGATCACGTGCAGGCCCTCGTCGTGGACCGCGAACTGGACGTTGATCAGGCCGACGACGCCCAGCGCCGTCGCGATCCCGGTCGTCTGCTCAGAGATCGTCCTCAGCATCTCGTCGCCGAGCGCGTGCGGCGGCAGCACGCAGGCGCTGTCGCCGGAGTGGATGCCGGCTTCCTCCACGTGCTGCATGATCCCCGCGATCCACACGTCGGTGCCGTCGCAGAGGGCGTCGACGTCGACCTCGATCGAGTCCTCGAGGAAGCGATCGAGATAGATCGGGCTGCCTTCCTGGACACCAACTCGATCGAGATAGTCCTTCAGCCCCGCGACGCTGTAGACGATCTCCATCGCGCGGCCGCCGAGCACGTAGCTCGGCCGGACGAGCAGCGGAAACCCAACGGTGGGCGCGATCTCGAGCGCCTCCATCTCCGAGGACGCGGTCGCGTACGGCGGCGCCTTGTAGCCGAGTCGGTCGAGCAGCGGACCGAACCGGCTGCGGTCCTCGGCGAGATCGATCGCGTTGATGTCGGTCCCCAGGATCGGAACCCCGGCCTCGTGGAGGCCGGCCGCGAGCTTCAGCGGCGTCTGGCCGCCGAACTGGACGATCACGCCCTCGGGCTTCTCAACCCCGCACACGCCGACCACGTCCTCGAGCGTGAGCGGCTCGAAGTACAGGCGGTCGGAGGTGTCGTAGTCGGTCGAGACGGTTTCCGGGTTGCAGTTGACCATCACGGCGTCGCGGCCGAGTTCGCGGACCGTCTGCGCGGCGTGGACGCAGCAATAGTCGAACTCGATTCCCTGTCCGATCCGGTTCGGACCGGAGCCAAGGATGACGACGCTCGGGCGCTCGCCACGCTCGACCTCGCCCATGGCGCCGTTCGGTCCCGGTCGCTCCCAACCCGAGTAGTAGTACGGCGTGCGTGCGGCGAACTCGGCGGCGCACGTGTCGACCGACTTGAACGTGCGCTCGCCGGCGAAGGCGGATCCGCTCCCGTCCGGGGGCCCGGCCACGAACTCGGCGAGTTCGGTGAGGAACCACGGGTCGATGTCGGTGCGACGCTGGATCTCGGCCCGATCGACGCCGCGGCGCAGCGCCTCGAGCACATGGTCAAAGCGCTCGGCGCCGGGCTTGGCGACGACCTCGAGCAGCGCCGCGTCGTCGGCCGGATGCTTCGGCTGTGCGTCGAGCTCGCGGGAGCGGAGCGCCTTGCCGAACGCCTGCTGGAACGTCCGG
Source organism: uncultured Solirubrobacterales bacterium (assembly GCA_963813265.1). Lineage (GTDB taxonomy): Bacteria > Actinomycetota > Thermoleophilia > Solirubrobacterales > Solirubrobacteraceae > Palsa-465. Next base: position 352,966 of record CAWEYQ010000022.1, read on the forward strand.
CCGATCGCCATCGCCTCGCCAACCGACTTCATGTGGGTCGTGAGGCCGGCCTCGGCGCCCGGGAACTTCTCGAACGCGAACCGCGGCCACTTGACGACGCAGTAGTCGATCGCCGGCTCAAAGCTCGCGGGCGTCGCCCGAGTGATGTCGTTCGGGATCTCCTGCAGCGTGTAGCCAACCGCGAGCCGCGCGGCGATCTTCGCAATCGGGAAGCCAGTGGCCTTCGACGCGAGCGCGCTCGAGCGCGACACGCGCGGGTTCATCTCGATGACGACGATCTCGTCGGTCTCACGGTTGACCGCGAACTGGACGTTCGAGCCGCCGGTCTCGACCCCGACGGCGCGGATCACGGCGATCGCCTGGTCTCGAAGCGCCTGGTACTGCTTGTCGGTGAGGGTCTGTTGCGGCGCGACGCACACGCTGTCGCCGGTGTGGATCCCCATCGGGTCGAGGTTCTCGATCGAGCAGATGATCACGACGTTGTCCGAGGAGTCACGCATCACTTCGAGCTCGAACTCGCCCCACCCGAGCACCGATTCCTCGAGCAGGACCTGGCCGATGGGTGAGGCCTTCAGGCCGCGGCCGACGACGCGCTCGATGTCCGCCTCGGTCCGAACGACGCCGCCGCCCTTCCCCCCGAGCGTGAACGCCGGGCGCACGATGAACGGCAGCCCGATCTCCGAATGTGCCGCCCGCGCATCGCCGATCGTGTGCGCGATCGCGCTGCGCGGGACCCGCAGTCCGGCGCTGGTCATCGTCTCGCGGAAGCGCTCGCGATCCTCCGCGCGGTCGATCGCCTCATAGTCGGCACCGATCAGCTCGACGCCGTGGTGCTCAAGCGTGCCGTCCTCGTGGAGCGCCTTCGCCAAGTTGAGCGCCGTCTGACCGCCGAGTGTCGGCAGCAGCGCGTCGGGCTGCTCGCGCTCGATCACCTGCGCGATCGTCCGCGGGAGCAGCGGCTCGACGTACGTCGTCGTCGCGACCTCGGGGTCGGTCATGATCGTCGCCGGGTTGGAGTTCACGAGCACGACCTCGTAGCCCTCCTCCATCAGCACGCGGCACGCCTGCGTGCCCGAGTAGTCGAATTCGGCCGCCTGCCCGATGACGATCGGCCCGGAGCCGATCAGGAGGATCTTGTGGATGTCGTCTCGGCGCGGCATCAGGCGGCCTCTCGAATCTCGGCGACGAAGCGGTCGAACAGGTAGAGCGCGTCGTGTGGACCCGGTCCCGCCTCGGGGTGGTACTGCACGGTCGCGCCCTGCACGTCTCTCAGCCGCAGCCCCTCGACGGTGCGGTCGTACAGGTTGACGTGGGTGAGCTCGGCGGCGCCGAAGTCGGTGTCCCAGCGGACCGCCTCGTCGGCGTCGATCGTCCGCGCGCCGCCCGGTCCGAGCACCGCGAAGCCGTGGTTCTGGCTCGTGATCTCGGTCCGTCCGGTCGTCAGATCCTTGACCGGGTGGTTCGCGCCGTGGTGACCGAACGGGAGCTTGTAGGTCTCAAGACCCACCGCGCGGCACAGGAGCTGGTGGCCGAGGCAGATGCCGTAGACCGGCTTCTTCCCGACGAGCTCGCGCACGGTCGCCACGACGTAGTCGAGCGCCGCCGGGTCGCCCGGTCCGTTGGCGAGGAAGATCGCGTCCGGATCGGCGGCGAGCAGCTCGGTGGCGCTCGCCGCGCAGGGATGCAGCTCCACGGTCGCGCCGCGCTCACGCAGGTTGCGGACGATCGAGACCTTCACGCCCGTGTCGATCATCGAGATTCGGACCCCGCTCGCCCTGCCGCCGGAGGCGCCGACGTCGAGCGGACCGAGCGTGACCGCCTCGGCCGGCGTCACATCGCGCGCGAGGTCACGGCCGTCCATCGACGGCTCGGCGTCAATCAGCGCTCGCGCCTCCGCCTCGCCGATCCGCACCGGAAACACGCCACCTTTCATCGCCCCGGCATCCCGGATATGGCGGACGAGCGCCCGAGTGTCGAGGTCGGTGATCGCCGGGATCCCGCAGTCGACCAGCCATGAGAGCCAACCCCGCTCGGCGCTCGGCGCGTCCTCGCGGTCGACGGCGGCGCGCATGATCGCGGCGCGCGCGTGGATGCGGTCCGACTCCATCGCCCCGGCGCTGACGCCGTAGTTGCCGATCATCGGGTAGGTGAACGTGATCAGCTGGCCGGCGTAACTGGGGTCGCTCATCGTCTCCTGGTAGCCGGCCATCGAGGTGGTGAAGACGATCTCCCCGACCGCCGCCTCGTCGGCGCCGCAGGCGAGCCCGTCGAACCGGGTGCCGTCCTCGAGCAGAACGTAGGCGGTGGCCGCGGCGCTCATCGTGCGCTCACCGCGTTCTTCGCGACCGACAGCGTTCGCGTCCGGTGCGCGATCGTCCCCGCGGCGACCGTGAGCAGCACCTGACCGTGCAACGTGCGGCCGTGGAAGCAACAGTTCGCCGAACGGCTCACATACCCGTCCGCGCCCACCTCGAACGAAACGCCGAGGTCGACGAGACACAGGTTCGCCGCCTCGCCGGGAGCGATGCGCGGGACCGGGAGCCCGTACAGGGCGCCGCCGGATGTCAGCCGCTCGATGATCGTCTCGAGCTCGACCTCGCCCGACATCACGAGCTCGGTGTACAGCGCCGGGAAGGCGGTTTCAAGCCCCGTCGTCCCCATCGGAGCCTGCTCAAACGGAACCTCTTTCTCGTGGCGCGCGTGGGGCGCGTGGTCGGTCGCGATGCAGTCGATCAGACCGCTCTTCAGCCCGTCGACCAATGCCCGACGATCCGCCTCGGTCCGCAGCGGCGGATTCATCTTGAAGCGGCTGTCGAGCGTCCGAACCATGTCGTCGGTGAGCGTCAGGTGGTGCGGGGTGACCTCGCCGCTGACGCGGGCCCCGGCCTCCTTCGCGGCGGCGAGCGCGTGGATCGACTCGACCGCGGAGAGGTGCTGGAAGTGCACCCGCGCGTCCTCGTACAGGGCGAGCGCGCCGTCGCGGGCGATCATCGTCGACTCGGAGACGCTCGGTATGCCCGTCATGCCGAGGCGGGCGGAGACAGCGCCCTCGTGCATGACCCCGTCACCGGAGAGCGCGGGATCCTCCTCGTGCAGCGCGATCACGCCTCCGCTCAGCCGCTGGTACTGAAGCGCCTTGCGAAGCATGCCGGCGGAGACGACCGGCCGGCCGTCATCGGTGAAGCCGAGCGCTCCGGCGTCGGTGAGCGCCGCCATCTCGGTCAGTTCCTCGCCGTGGAGGCCGCGGGTGATCGATGCAAGGAAACCGGTCGGCACGTTCGCCTGGGTCTTCGCTCCGTCCACGAGCGAGCGGAGCACGCTCGGGTCATCGACGACCGGGTCGGTGTTCGGCATCGCGATCACGGCAACGAACCCGCCGGCCGCGGCCGCAGCCGTCCCGGACTCGAGGTCCTCCTTGTACTCCTGGCCGGGTGTCCGCAGGTGGACATGGGGATCGACGAAGCCCGGGAAGACGTGCTTGCCGGCGGCGTCGATCACCTCGCCGGGGCTCTCGAGCGCGCCGGGGGCCCCGAGCTCCGCGATCGCCCCGTCACGGATGAGCAGGTCACGCTGCTCATCGAGACCGGTCCGAGGATCGAACACCTGGGCGCCGCGCAGAAGCAGCTCGGCATGCCGGCGCGGACGGTGGTAGAGCTTCATCTCCGAGCCGCTCATGCCGCCGCTGCCAGGACCGGAGCTCCGGCGAGGAGCTCGTAGAGGACGGCCATCCGGACGGCGACTCCGGCCTTCACCTGGTCGCCGATGAGGGCCTGGGGCGAGTCGATCGCGTCGGCCGAGAGCTCGACCCCGCGGTTGACGGGCCCGGGGTGCATCAGCAGCTGGTCGGGACGCAGCCGGCGGCTGTTGATCTGGTAGCGCTGGGCGTACTCGCGCAGCGACGGGAGGAACGCCTCGCGCATCCGCTCGTGTTGCATCCGCAGGACGTACACGACGTCGGCGTGCTCGATGCCGTCGAGCGTCGGGCGAGCCGCGCAGCCGAGGGCCTCGATCTCACGCGGGAGCAGCGTGGGCGGACCGCTGACGGTGACCTGCGCGCCCATGCGGGTGAACGCGAGGATGTTCGAGCGAGCGACCCGCGAGTGGAGCACGTCGCCGACGATCCAGATGTTGGCCCCGTCGAGTGCGCCGAGCTTGCGGCGCAGCGTGAACACGTCGAGCAGGGCCTGGGTGGGGTGCTCGTGCTTGCCGTCACCGGCGTTGACGACGCTCGCGGGCGTCCAGCCCGCGACGAGCTGGGCGGCGCCGGCGTGCGGCGAGCGGATCACGATCGCCGCCGGGTCATACGCCGACAGCGTCTGCACCGTGTCCTTGAGCGACTCGCCTTTGTCGACCGAGGAGCCGGCGCTGCGGACGCTGACGACGTCCGCGCTCAGCCGCTTGGCCGCGAGCTCGAACGAAGAGCTCGTGCGCGTCGAGGATTCGTAAAAGAGGTTCACCACGGTCCGGCCGCGCAGGGCCGGGACCTTCTTGATCTCCCGTCCGGAGACCTCGGCGAACGATTCCGCGCGGTCAAGGATGCGTTCGATCCCGGCGCGGTCGAGATCGTCAATCGAGATGAGATGCCTTCCGATGTGTGCGGTCATGCTGCCTTCGTCTCTGGCTGGTGAGCCGGTCCGATCGTCACTTCGTCACGCCCGTCGACTTCCTCGACGCGGACGTTGACCCGCTGGTCCTGCGAGGTCGGCAGGTTCTTGCCGACGTAGTCCGGCCGGATCGGCAGCTCGCGGTGTCCGCGATCGACGAGTACAGCGAGCTGCACCCGGGCCGGTCGGCCGTAGTCAAAGATTTCGTCGATCGCCGAGCGCACGGTGCGACCGGTGTAGAGCACGTCGTCGACGATCACGGTCGTGCGCCCGTCAAGCCCGAAGTCGAGCTGGGTCGCGTGCACGATCGGCGCGCTCGGCCGAATCCCGAGGTCGTCCCGGTAGAAGGAGATGTCGACGAAGCCGAGCGGCACCGGCTTGTCGAGCAGTTCGCTCGTCAGCGCGTGCAGCCGGCGTGCGAGATGCGCGCCCCGGCGGTGGATCCCGACAAGGGCAACTTCCCCGTCCGGGTTCTTCTCGACAATCTCATGGGCGATCCGCACCAGCGTGCGTCGCATATCATCGCGGTCGAGGACGACCGTAGCGCCTTGCAACGTGCACCTTCCTGGCCTCTCGGGACCGGGTTAAAGGGGCCGACTCACGGGAGCCTAGCAACGGATCCGGCGGATGCGGAGCGACCTGGCGGTAGAGCACGTGGGGCAGCCCGGCGTGGACGATCTGTCGCTCGAAGCCGAAGCCGCTCTTCTCCATCACCCGCCGCGAGGCGATGTTCGTCGGAAGCGTGAACGCGACGATCTCTCCCAGTCCGAGGTCGTCGAACGCGACCGCGAACCGCGACGTGCGCCATCTCGGTCGCGAGCCCCTCGACCCCAGCGCTCGGGCGCGATCGCCCAGCCGACCTCGATCTCGTCACAGCCGGCGACAAACGTGTGCTGCAGACCGCCGCGCCCGACGACGGCGCCGGTCTGCCGGTCACGCAGGAGCCACATGCCGAACCCGTAGCGCTCCCAGTGCTCGAGCTTGGCCAACAGGTTGTCGGCCATCTCGGCGTCGCTCTGCGGCTCGCCGGAGGCGAACAGGGTCCGGGCGATCGCGCGGGTCGCGCAGGAGCACGAACAACTCCTCGGCATGCTCGGCACGAACGCGCTCGAGCACCATCCGGTTGGTCTCGAGGCGCTCGCGGGTGCCGGGCACGTCAGCCGGCCCGCTCGCTCAGCGGCTCCGGGATCTCCGACTCGTCGTCCTCCGCCGCGCCGACGCTCCCCGTGTCCGCGCTCGCCTGCTCCTCGGCACGCCGGTCCTCCCAGCGGATCAGCTCCGGCTCACCGCGTTCCGGGAACGGGATCTCGATCGTGTCGAAGTCGCGTGGCAGGACCGTGTTCGGGAACACCGCGCGCGCCTCGTCGCGGAGCACGCGCACCGGGTAGCGCGTCGAGAAGTGGGTGAGCGCGAGCATCCGCACGCTCGGCCTCGCTGGGCGAGCGTCGCCGCCTGCTCCGCGGTCGAGTGGCCGGTCTCGGCGGCTCGGTCGGTCTCGTCGTGCGCGAACGTCGACTCGTGGACGAGGACATCGGCGTCGTGCGCGGCGATCCGCATCGTGTCGCACGGCATCGTGTCTCCGGAGATCACGAGCTTGCGCCCCAGACGGCTCGGGCCCATCACCTGCTCGGGACCGACGCCGCGGATCGTCTCGCCGCGCTGCACGCGACCGAATTCCGGACCGGGCGTCAGCCCGAGCGCGGTCGCCTGCCGTGGGTCGAACGCGCCGGGACGCTCCGGCTCGTACAGCGCGTAGCCGAACACCGGACCCCGGTGTCGCCCCGGAACCGGCGCGATCGTGTAGCCGTCGCGCTCGAGCGTCTGTCCCGGCTCGAGCTCCACGAGGATCAGCTCGAAGCGCACCCGTCCCGCGAGCGCGGAGCGCGGCGATGAGCAGCTCCCGCAGACCCGGCGGACCGTGGATCGCGAGCGGCCGCTCACGCGCGCGGAGGTCGAACGTCTTCAGCAGTCCCGGCAGTCCGAGCCAGTGGTCGGCGTGGAAATGGGTGATGAAGATCTCGTCGAGGTCCATGCAGACCGACCGAGCTGACGAGCTGGCGCTGGGTGCCCTCGCCGCAGTCGAACAGGATCCGGTCTCCCCCGCGCCGCACGAGCACGGCGGGCAGACCGCGGCGGGCGGTCGGAATCGAGCCGGCGGTGCCGGCGAAGAAGAGCGAGAGGTCCATCCCGATTCAGTCTGTCAGTCGAGGACGATGAGCTGAAACGTGATCTCGGTGCCGGTCACCTGCGCGATTCCCATCGTGTGGTGCGGTGCCCGGCGACGCTCCGTCGGGCTGCCCGGGTTGAAGATCTGAAAGCCATCGGCCGCGCGCTCGTGCAGCGGAATGTGGGAGTGACCGAAGACGACCGCGTCGGCCTGCGGGAAGCGGCGTCTCAGCCGCTCGAGGCGCCCGCGTCGCCGGCCCGGCGTCGTGAACGACCCCGATCTGCGCCTGCTCCGCCCGGACGAGTTCGGCCTCCGGGAGCGCCGCCCGCACGTCGGAGTCATCGACGTTGCCGTGGACGCCGATGACCCGCGGGCCGAGCGCCTGGAGATCGCGGAGCACCGACAGGCGCATGAGATCCCCCGCGTGGATGATGAGATCGGCCGTCTCAGCCGCTCGAGGCACGCCTCCGGGAGCGCTCGCTCGCCGCGCGGCAGGTGCGTATCCGAGATGATCGCGATCTCCACGGTAAGCTCCGTCGAAGTATCCCCGCGCCCGTAGCTCAGGGGATAGAGCGCTCGCCTCCGGAGCGAGAGGTCGCAGGTTCAAATCCTGCCGGGCGCGTCACGAAATACCTGCTAATCCGTGTATTCTGCGCCGATTCGCGTGCTTCACCGGGCAGCCTCTGAACGCGTTTCGCGCCCGAGGTGCTATTCAGGGTGCTATTCGCCGGCCGGACGCGGACCCGGATCCATGCGGTTGAGGTCCTCGAGCCGTTCGTCGAATTCGCCCTTTGGAACCTCTGCTCGCCCGCGCGGATCGCCATCGGCATACCTGGTGATCTGCCGGCTGGGCGCCCGCTCCGCCGGCTCGTCCTCGAACCTCATCACCGTCCAGGTGGCCCGCTCGTCGATGTATCGACGGGTGGCGACCTGTTGATAGACGGAGAACGTGAACGCCGGGTCGGTATGTCCGATCTGCGACGCGATCCACTTCGGGTCGCGGCCAACGCTCGCGGCGAAGGTCGCCCAGGTGCGTCGCATCGAATGCGGCGTGATCTGCGGCAGCGGCGGCCGTCCATGCCGCGCGCGGTTCTCGTTGGCGCGGTCCACCGCCCGGTACAGGATCCGGTCGCGGAACCGGTCCGGGTCACGCCGCCGCCCGCTCGCGGTGCCGAAGAAGTGATCTGACGGTGCCATGGGGAGACTCCGCGCACGGCGGTCCATCACGTACTCGAGCAGCTCGTCTCGCAGATAGAGCGTCATCTCGACCTCGCGGATCCCGGCTTCCGTCTTCGCGTCCGCGAGCTTGAAGCGGCTGCGCGCCATATCGACCTGGACAACCAGCAGGTCGAGCATCTCGCTGATCCGGAAGCCAGCAAGCCCGAGCGTCGCGCACATCGCCCGGCGGCCGAGGCCCTGGCGATCGGACCTGGCCTCGACCTCCAGTTCGCCGGCCGCGTCCAGCAGATCGTGGAACTCATCGATCTCAAGGAACGTGCGCGTCGGCCGGACCCGCGGGAGGAATCTCGCCGAGCGCTGCCCGACCCGCACCGGGTTTCGCGCGATCAACTCGTAGTCGACCGCCTGCTGGAGGATCTGCCCGAGCAGCTTGATCATCGCGTTGATCGACGTGTTCGAGAGCGGCCGGCGCCTGCGCTGGTAGGTCCGCCCGCGCTTGTCGGTCACAGTCTCCATGAGCGGGTGGCGCCGCTTGTCGCGGCGTGCCCGCTCCTGCGCGTTGCGGATCGTGGTCGCCTGCTCATGCAGCTCGTCGCGGAAGCGGTCAACGAGCCGGGTTGTGATTTCGCCGAGCCGGTAGCGGTCGAAGAACCGGTGCAGGTACTTGAGCCGCCACTCGTAATCGCTGACGGTGCTGGCATCGAGGCCGAGCTGTCTCGATGCCCACCAGCTGTTTGCGAACGTGCGAAACGGTTCGTCGATCTCGACGCCGAGCCTGCTCATGGCCTCCTGCAGCCGATCCCCGCCCGGCTCAAGGCGCGGCGGCACCCATTTGCCTCGCTCGATCTGCTGCACGATCTTCTCCGTCTCAAGTTCCGCCCGGACGCGATTCCATCCCTGCTGGTTGGTGCCGAACGTGAGCTTCTCGCGCTGGCCATACGCATACACGTATGCGCCGTAGCTGATCGTCTGGCCGTCAGCCCACGGCCTCTCAAACACGCTGCCGGTCTTGATTCGAGGCATCAGCCCGGAGTGCCGGTAGAGCTTGCCGATCTCAGCGACGGTCGGGCGCCCGCCAGCCGGAGATCGTTTGGCGACCGGCAAGCCCATCTCATGCTCCCATCGTCGCACAGCTGGTCAATCGCGCCGTGCGCGAATCCGTACCGTGCGGAGTTCCGGGGGCAGCCGCCGTGCCCGCGATCCGGAGGGCGCCTCCGCGATTCGTCCCGGTGGCGAGGGGGGCGCCGTCAGGACGATCGTTTGCCCTCCCGACTCCACGGCCGACTTCGGGCCTCGAGCGCCTGCCGCGCCCGATCGAGGTCGAAGCGGATGCGCGCCTTCGGTCCGGAGCCGAGCCGCATCGCCCCGAGCTCAGTCGCGTGCGCGTACACGTAGTCGAGTGATACACCAAGGTCTCGCGCGAGCTGCCGCGCATCGACCAGCGCGAAGGTGCCGGGCGCCGCGCTGACGAGCTCAGCGAGCCGTGCCGCCGTTGCCTCCGCAATCGCCTCGACATCGCCGTCGGTGAGGACGCGATCTGCCACCGCTGGCTCGATCGTTGGTTCGCTCTGCTGCTGACTCATGTCACTCGGCTCCGCTGGGACCTCCTCTGCGGTCGTGCTGCGTCAAAGCGCACCGGCGCGGCGCGACGGGTCCTTTGGACTTGAGGTATGTCTTCGACCTCGAAAGGCCCCGCACGTTCGACGCCCAACGCGCGGACCCACCGCCTCGGCCACTGCGGCGGGTCAGTGATCGGCCCGAGGCCTGCCCTCGGCCAGCTGAGCTTTACGTGCTATTCGGGTTCGGCGGCGCGGATCCAGAGATCGCCGGGGATCTCGGGCTCGCGCTTGGGCGCCGCTTGAGCACGGCGATCGCGTCGAGCACGCGGTCCAGGTCTTCACCGTCGAGCTCGGCGAGCAGTTCGCTCAGCGAGACGCCCTGCTCCCTTCCATATAGCTCGGCTGCCACCTCGAACAGCAGCCGCTGCCGGACCTCCACGCTTCTTGACGAGCCGCTCGAGACGACCGATATCGATCGCCCGGTCGGCGGTGAGACAGGCAGCCGTGAGCGACGCGATCCCAGGCGCGCCGAGGACGTGGTAGACGCGGCCTGCGCGGCGTCGAGGGCGAGCTCTGCGGCCAGCCCGCGCGCGAGGACGTCCTGGTGGCGCTCGAACCACGGGTACAGATGCCGGCCGCTGTTGCCGAGCTCGCGCAGTTGCTCGTGCGCTTGAGCCGCCCGCCGGTGCTCCTCGGCCCGGTCGGTTCGCTCGACCGCGTCAACCCGCGCCTGCCGCCAGCGCCCACCGCCGACGCCGAAGCAGCAGCTCGGCCTCGCGCTGCAGGTCCGCGGCGAGCCGGGAGTTCCGTTCCCGGTCATCGGTCAAGGTGACGGTCAGGCGCGCGCCCTCCTCGTCAAGCGAGCTCGCAACCCTGCGCCCCTCCGCGGCGATCGCCTCGAGCTGCTCCTCGTCGATGTCACGCAGCTCGCCTCTCGCCCGGTCGCGCGCCGCCAACAGCCGGGCGCGGCAGTAGGGGCCGATCGAGTCGATCAGCCGCTGCCACGGCTCCCACTGATTCGTCAGGCCTGGCTCGGACACGGGTTAGGTAGTTCGGGAATCACGATCCTACGGCCGACGTCGGCGTCCTTCGTCGAGACTGGTCTCGACGGCCGCCTGACGCGCGACAGCCCACGTTCCGAACACGGCGGTTACCACGCTGGCCGCCGGCCAACGTCCTGCTGTCAGGCGTTGCAGTGCGTGCTCGCCGCGTCGCCGCGCGTGGGTTCGCGACCAGTCATAGGACGACGGCAACCGACCGTAGCGCTGGCGCCACTCCAGCATCGCCGAGATCACAAGCTCTGGCGTCCACTTCCGCCTGATCGCACCGGGATGGCAACGCCTGGAGATTCGGCTTCAGGCAATCCAGCTTTCGCCATATCACGCGGGTCCCGCGACGCCTCACCCCTGACACCTGGGTATGACCGTCGCTTTCCTGGCATGCGATTGTTCCTTTCACCTTTCGGATCCGGGTAAGCCATTGGACCCAAGAACCTCCCTTCGAGTTCCTCCCGACTGCGCCGGGGATACGACAGAGCGCCTCGCGGCGCATTGCAGTACGCGTAGGCGTCGCCCTTCCCGTTGCGTGGTCGCGTGTAGGCGCCGCAGCCGCGGCACACGCCGACGTAGCGCGCCTTGACCGCGCGTGCCTTCTCGCCGGTCGGGTCGTAGAAGTACGCCTTGACCGTCGCCGGAGAACGACCGAGCCGGTCGGCGATCTGCCGGATCGAGAGGCCCTCGTATTCTCGATAGTGCTGCGCCAGTGCGACGGCGCGTCGGCGCTCGGAAGCCCGATCGGCGCCGGCGTGCGTGGAATCCAACATACGGGTAGCGACATTAGGTGTGGCGGTTGGTCTTTAGCTCGAGCCACTGCTCGCGATCGGAGCTCGAACGCACCGGCCCCGTGGCCGTCACAGGCCCGTCCGTCATCGACGACAAAGAGGGCCAATCAGCCAGATCGAGCGATGCGCGCTCACCCCGCCGGGCGCGATGTTCCTCGCATGAAGATCACTGTTATTACCGACGGTCCTTACCGCGTGACGGGTTCAGTTCCCCTCGCGGTACAGACGATCCTTGCCGACGAAGCCGGGAACTCGGTTGGCTGGGAACAGGGCGAGCAACTCGAAGCTCCGGAGCAGTATTTCCTCTGCCGCTGCGGCCAGTCGGCCAACAAGCCGTTCTGCGACGGGTCCCATGCGCGCGTAGGGTTCAGTGGCGAGGAGACCGCCAGCAGGGCACCGTATCTCGACCAGGCCACAGAACAGGACGGGCCGATCGTGGCCCTGACTGACGTCCCGCCGCTGTGCGCGTTCGCGCGATTCTGCGACGTCGGGGGCCAGATCTGGAACCTCGTAGAGGTGGCCGATCGGCAGGCCGCGGCGATGGCGGTCCGAGAGGCGGAGCTCTGTCCCTCCGGACGACTCGTCGCCTGGGAAAGCCCGAAGTGATCCTTATGGACGAGCCCTGCTCGGCGCTCGACCCGCACGCGGGGTTCATGATCGAGGCTCTGATCGATGAACTCAAGGAGCAGTACACGATTGTGATCGTGACCCACAACATGCAGCAAGCCGGACGGGTAGCAGACTCAACCGTGTTCATGCTCGACGGAGACCTGGTCGAGCGCGGCCCGACGCACGACACGCTGGTGTTGTCGGAGGAGATCGAGCGGTACAGCGACAGCGAGCCGCTGACGATGCTGGTGGTGGGCGGCGCGGTCCACATCCACATGGCGTCGCCGTTGGCCGGGGCGTTGCCGAAGCCGAGCAGGCGAAGCGGGGTCGGCCGGCCGATATCGCCGTCGGCGCACACGCCGGGGTAGCTGGAAAGCGAGCAGCCGACAAAGCCGGCGTCGTGCGCGAAGCTCCAGCCGCTGATGTCCTGGGTCGTGTCGGCGGTGATCGTGTAGGTGCCGGCCAGGGCTGGCGGCGGACTGGCGACAAAGGCCGCCAGCGCGCCGGCCAGGGCCAGGGGGAGGGGGATGCGGTGCTTCACGGAGCGTCCTTTCGGCAGGGGGGCCGGGGGGGTTCCCGGGGTCGCCCCCTCATCCTCAGCCGGCGGCCCGTCACGGGTCCACACCGATGCCGCGCCGATTGCGTGCCGGACCTGTCACGGCGCGCGTGACATGTGTTGGGGTTTAGGCTGGCGGCGTGCGCGCAGTCCTGCTCTCAGAAGGGGCGCTGGCCCCCACCGACCGGCTCTTTGCCGACGCGGTCGACCATCTCAGCAGCAAGCTTGGCCGGGTCAAGCCGCTCGACCCGGCGACGCTGCCGGCCGACCGGGCAGGGGCGCTGGCGGCGCTCGAAGCCTGGGCCGGGGACGAGGTCTCGACCTGGGAACAGGAGTTGGCCCGCTTTTACGAGGAGCATCTGCCGCTGCACACCCGGCCGCGGCCGGGGCTGAACGCGATCGTGCGGGCGCTGGCGGCGGACGGGGTGGCCGTGGCCGCCTGGTCTCCCGGGCCGGCGGCGGCCTTCGACCTGCTGGTGGCCCACCTGGGCCTGTCCAGATCGCTGACCGCGGTGCGCATCGACGGGTCGGCCGACGCGCCGGTCGCCCTGGCCGCCCAGCTCGGGATCCCCTGCGAGGAGTGCGTGGTGGTCACCGACGAGGACGGCGCGGCCGGGGCGGCGCGGCAGGCCGGGATGCGGCTGCTGGCAGACGCATCCGAGCTGCAGCAGCTCGTGGTCTGAGGATCCGGATGGCCAATGAGTACTCGCGCCCTGATCTGCCTGTGGGCCAGCTTCGGCTATGACGACCATGCCCAGAACCTGCACCAGCTACAGGCGATGGCGCACACCGTGCGGCCCGGCGGGCGGCTGGTGGTCGATCTCTACCACCGCGGGTTCTTCGCCGCCGGCGCCGCCTATCGCGTGATCGAGACCGGCGGGCAGACGGTGCGCGAGACGCGGATGGTCGCCGCCGGCCGGCGGCGAGTCCGGCTCGAATACACAGGCGGCGAGTCCGACGGTTTCGACTGGCAGCTGTACACGCCGGACGAACTGGTGGAGATGGCGGCGCTGTGCGGGTGTGGGCCGGTGCTCAGCTGCCGGGACTGGGACGAGGCAGCGCCTGCGGACGCAACGGCGGCCAGGTTTCAGATAGTGCTCGAGCGAGCCTCAACCGGTTGACAGACACCCGGGGTCAGGCACCGTCACGTTGTCCGTGACGGTGCCTGACCCCGGTCTTGACCTGGCTCGGGCGCGGCTACTCCACCCGCGCGCCGTCGGCCGCCACCGCCAGCTGCATCGGCGCCGCCCGCTGCAGACCCCCCAGACCCGAAGCCACCGCCGCCGACAGCCCCGGCTCACACCACACCAACACGGTCGGCCCGGCGCCCGAGAGCGTGGCGCCCAGCGCCGGCAGGTCGGCGATCCGCCCGCGCACCTCCGCCAGCAGCGGCACCAGTGCAGCCCGGTAGGGCTCGTGCAGGCGGTCGTCGAGGGCGTCGGCGATCAGGTCGGTGCGGCCGGCTGTCAGCGCCGCCACCAGCAGGGCGGCCCGGCCCGCCGTGTACGCAGCGTCGTAGTGCGGCACCTGCGGCGGGATGGCGGCGCGGGCCAGCTCAGTGGACAGCTCGTACTCGGGGATCACCGCCACGTACTCGACCGGACAGGCGCCCAGCCGTAGCGACCGCGGGCCCGAAGGCGTGCGCCAGGCCAGGGTCACGCCGCCGGCCAGGGCCGCCGCCACATTGTCGGGATGGCCCTCGATGTCGGCCGCCAACTCGAGCGCGTCCACATCGCCGCCGCTCCATGCCAGGCCGGCCGCCACGCCGGCGGCGATGGTGGCGGCGCTCGAGCCCAGCCCGCGGGCGAACGGCACCCGGTTTCGCATCCGCACCTCGATCCCCTCGGCCTCGCCGCCAGCCGCCACGAATGCCCGCACGAACAGATTGTCGGGGCCGGTGGCCACGCTCTCAGCCCCCTCCCCCTCCACCATCACCCGCAGGCCACCGCCGTCGTCCCGGCGCAGCTCGATCTCGTTTCGCAGATCCAGCGCCACCGCCAGACAGTCGAAGCCCGGGCCCAGGTTGGCGGACGAGGCCGGGGCGCTCACCCGCATCAGCTCACGCATGCACCGGCTCCCGCTCCAACGCCACCCGCTCGAGCTCATCCACAAACGGCGGACAGCGGAGGATCTCGGCACCCTCGGCGCCGGCAATGTCGGGGTCCTTCAGGCCGTGCCCGGTGAGCACGCACACCACCGTCGAGCCGCGCGCCACCAGCCCGTCGGACACCGCCTGGATCAGCGCCGCAACCGAGGTGGCGGAGGCCGGCTCGCAGAACACTCCCTCCTCCTGGGCCAGCATCCGGTAGGCGGCCAGGATGTCGTCGTCGTCGATCGCGCGCACGCCGCCGTCCGACTCCGACACCGCGGCCAGCGCCTGGTCCAGCCGCGCGGGGTTTCCGATGCGGATGGCGGTCGCTACCGTCTCGGGCGATGCCACCGGCCGGCCGGTGAGCAGGGGTGCGGCGCCCGCCGCCTGGCCGGCCAGCATGCGGGGGGCGACACCCGACTCTCGAAAGCCCTTCCAGTAGGCGCTGATGTTGCCGCCGTTGCCGACTGGCAGGGCCAGCCAGTCGGGCGTCCCGCCGAGCTGCTCGAGCACCTCGAAGGCGGCCGTCTTCTGGCCCTCCAGGCGGTACGGGTTGACGGAGTTGAGCAGCGCCATCGGGTGCCGCTCGACCAGCTCGCGGACGAGCCGCAGGGCATCGTCGAAGGTGCCCTGGACGGCGATCACGCGAGCGCCGCAGATCTGGGCCTGGGCCAGCTTGCCGCGGGCGATGGCGCCCTCCGGCAGCACCACCGCCAGCCGCATCCCGGCCCGCCCGCAGTAGGCCGCCGCCGACGCCGAGGTGTTGCCGGTGGAGGCACAGACGGCGGCCGTCGCCCCGTCCTCGAGCGCCTTGGACACGGCCATCGTCATACCCCGGTCCTTGAACGACCCGGTCGGGTTTGCAGCCCTCGTACTTGAAGTACACGTCGACGCCGATCAGCGGCCGAGATGCGCGGCGCCGGCACGAGCGGCGTCGAGCCCTCGTCCAGCGAGACGACGGGCGTGCGGTCGGTGACCGGCAGCCGGTCGCGGTAGCGCTCGATCACGCCCGGCATCGGGCCGACCTCCCTGGCGCCGGGTCAGCCCGCGGGCATGAGGATGCGCTTCAGCTCGTCCTCGACCCCGGGCTCGAGGATCGCCATGACCAGATCGCCGGGCAGAAGCTCGGTCTCGCCGACTGCGATCTCGGCGCTTGCCCGCCCGGCTGACCGAGATCAGCCGCGAGCTTGGAGGGCAGGTTCAGCTCGCGCACGGTGCGCCCGGCCACCGGCGAGCCGGCGTCGATCGCGAACTCCACGATCTCCAGGTTCTCGCGGCGCAGGTCGAGCAGCGTGACCAGCTCGTGCTCGGGCAGTTCGTGCTCGATCAGGGCCAGGATGGTGGCGGTGGCCGAGACGGTCAGCGTGATTCCCAGCATGTCGAAGTGCGGCTGGTTGCGCGGGTCGTTGACGCGCGCGATCACCTTCGGCACGCCGTACTTCTCCTTCGCCACCTGGCACGACGATGATGTTGTCCTCGTCGTCGCCGGTGACGGCAACCACCAGGTCGGCCCGCTCGACACCGGCCCGCTCCAGCACGAACAGCTCGGTCGCGTCGCCGAACCGGGCCACGTGCTCGAACCGCTCCTCGAGCAGGGCGTAGCGGTCGCGGTCGTTCTCGAGCAGGGTCACCTCGTGGCCCATCTTGAGCAGCGTCGAGGTGAGGTTCGCGCCCACCTTCCCGCCGCCCGCGATCAGGATGTACATGCGGTGGTCCCTCCCTGGAGGTCGTTCCTGGATGACATCGTCGCGAGGCGCAGGATGCGGGCACGCTGGCAAGGATCAAGCGGCGAGCGGAGCGCAGGCGTGGAAGAGCCACGTTGAGCACCGCACGTCGCGCCGGACGCAGCCAGCGTACCCGCAGACCAGCCGCAGCAGATGTTCATTCGGGAACGCCCTCCTGCCTAGCCGCTGGCCGCGGCACGTCCGGTGGTGGCGCAGATGGCCTGGGTCATGGTGTCGATCGCGGCCGACGTGGCGCACACCGTCTGCAGCCCCAGGCTGTCGTAGAAGGCCGCCCGAGCCGGGTCGAGGATGCGCGTGACCACACACGGGCACGTCGAACCGCTTCTGCGCGATCTGGGCGATCACGATGTTGGTGTTGTCGCCGTCGGTGGCAACCACGGCGGCGTCGGCGGTCTCGATCCCGGCCTCGATCAGCTCGTCCAGGTCGAGCCCGTGGCCGTGCACGAACTTGCCCGGCCAGTCGTCGGGCAGCCGCTGCAGGGCCTCTGGGTCCTCGTCCACGACGGCCACGCTCGTGGCCGTCCTCGCATCATCCTGATGGCGATCGCCGAGCCAACCCGTCCGCAACCTACGATCAGCAGCTTCATAGCGCCAAGCCTATCGCGCGGCGCAAGCGGCTGCGCACGCTGCCGAAGGGCTTGGTCTATCGTGTCCGCCGCATGCCCCCGATCACCATCGGACTGCTCGGTTACGGCACCGTCGGCTCGGCCGTGCACCGGCTGCTGGAGGAGGGCTCGAGCGCGATCGAGCGCGTCACCGGGCAGCCCGGTCAGCGTGGCCGCGGCGCTGGTGCGCGACCCGTCCCGCCACCCGGATGCGCCGGCCGGCCTTCTGACGACCGACTTCGCGCGCGCTGCGCGACGATCCGGCGATCAGCGTGGTGGCCGAGGTGATGGGCGGTATCGAGCCCACCCGCGGCCTACGTGCTGGAGCTGCTGCGGGCCGGCAAGTCGGTCGTCTCGGCCAACAAGCAGCTGCTCTCCCGGCACGGCGAGGAGCTGTTCGCCGAGGCCGAGCGCAACGGCGTGCAGCTGCGCTTCGAGGCCAGCGTGTGCGCGGCGATCCCGGTGGTCAAGGTGCTGCGCGAGTCGATGATCGTGACCGGCGTGCACCGCATCGACGGCATCGTCAACGGCACCACCAACTTCATCCTCACCCGCATGATCCCGGACGGCGCGAGCTACGCCGAGGCGCTGGCCGAGGCGCAGGCGCTGGGCTACGCGGAGGCCGACCCCACCGAGGACGTGACCGGCGCCGACGCCGCCGCCAAGATCGCCATCCTGGCCTCGATCGCCTTCCACACCCGGGTGCGGCTGGAGGAGGTCGACGCACGTCGGCATCGACCGGCTCGACCTGGCCGACGTGGAGCACGCCGCCGAGCTGGGCTACGCCGTCAAGCTGATCGCCTCCGGCCTGGCAGGTCGGAGACGGCGGTGGCGGCTCGGGTGCATCCCTGCCTGCTGGCCGCGCGACCACCCGCTGGCGGCCGTCGAGGGCGCCTTCAACGCCGTCATGCTGCGCGGCAGCTCGATCCGCGAGGTGATCCTGGAGGGGCCGGGTGCCGGCGGCGAGGAGACGGCCACCGCCGTGATCGGCGACCTGCTGGCGGTGATCGGCACGCCGCGGCACCGGCTTCCTGCAGCACGACGGCTACTACCGCGACTCGGCCCGGCTGCCGGCCGGAGCGGCTGCGCAGCCCCTGCTACCTGCGCTTCGACGGTGGACGACACGCCCGGCGTGCTGGCCCAGGTGGCCAGCGCGCTGGCCGACCGCGGCGTGTCGGTGGCCCAGGTCGTTCAGCACCCGGCGGCCGACGGCGTGCACATCGTGATCCTCACCCACGCCGCCCCCGAGGGCGACGTGCGCGCCGCGGCCGCGGGCGGTGGCGGGCGCTCGGCTTCAGCCGCTCGGCGCCGGTGGTGCTGCCGGTGCTCGAGCGCGCCTAACCGGCCGAGCCTGGATCGGCATTGGGATTGGCGCCGTCGTAGCGCGGCAGGCCGTCGCGCGGCAGCACGTCCCAGGCCGCCCGCGAGGCGCAGAAGGAGTGGTACTGGGGGCGGATACCGGGGTCGCCGTCCAGCGCGCCCAGCCGCACCGACACCTCCGCCCCGGCCGGCCACGAGCCGCCGAAGAGGCTCGAGCCGCAGACGGTGCAGACCGCCTTGACCGCGCCGCCATCCGGCCGGTAGACGCCGATCAGATGCTCACCGCAGAGCAGCCGGAAGTGCTCCCGCCACACCCTGCCCTGGGTCTCGCCGAACGTCCCGGAGTGCCGCCGGCAGCGTGAGCAGTGGCAGTGGTTGGCGCGCCGGAAGGCGGCTGTGATCTCGAACCGCACGCCGCCGCACAGGCAGCCGCCCCGCAGCGGGTGGGTGTGGCTGGGCAGGTCGCCCACATCACCAATCGTATGGCCCCGACCGGCTACCTGGCTCCAACACTGCTCCATCTCCACCGGGCGCTAGGGTGGGCGGCTCGACGTTCAGTGGGGGTGGGCGGGCTCCAGCGGCAGCGCGTCGCCAGCCTCGGCGCCGGGCGGGAAGTGGGTCACGATCACCCGGCAGGGCGCCTTGCGCAGGACGAAGTCGACGGTGCGGCCGAAGAACGCCTCCTGCGGTTCTCGCGCCAGCCGCCGCTTCTCGGGCGAACCGATCACGATCAGCGTCGCGTCGTGCGTCGACCACCGCATCCACGATCGCGCGACCCGGGCTGCGCGTGCGCTCGCACGATGCCCACGTAGTCGACGCCGTAGTCGGCCGCCAGCGACGCGCGCCATCTCCTGCACGTCTGCCACCTCCCGCTCGCGCTGCGGGCGCTGGCGCGTCCAGCGGATCGTGCACCGGCACCAAGATCGCGCTCACCCCGACCACCGTCGCGCTCCGTCTCGGTCGCCAGCCGGCAGGCGGTCGCCATCACCTCCTCGGCGATCGCGTCCGGCCGCTCCAGCGGCACCACGATCGCACCGTGGCTGAGCGCCGTCACGTCGGCCGGCGGCGGCGCGCCGTCTCGCACGCGCTCCATCAGCGGCAGCCCGGCCCGCACGCGCACGATCGCGTAGACGCCCAGACCGCCGATCATCCACAGCGGCCCCGACCTCGCGGGCGCCGGGATGGGTGCCCAGCGCGATCACCCAGGCCGCGAAGGCCTGCACGCGCCCCCGCCACCGCAGGTCAGCGGGATCAGCCGGCCCGCGGATCCAGACGTTGCCGCGCATCATGAACGGACGCGGCATGTCCGGCTCGGCGATCCGCAGCCACACGATCGAGGCCTGCGCCAGCATGAAGGCGATCAGGATGCCGAAGCTGTAGAGCGAGGCCAGCGTCAGCGACCTCCTCGCTCTGCGAAGAAGGCCGCGACCATCACGAAGGCGAGGCCAGCACGCCCCACCGCCCCGAGCCCGGCCGCCGGCAGCAGCGCCCGCCGGCTGCGTGCGCGCGAACACCGCCCGGCAGCTCGCAGTCGCTCGCCCATCGCCACCGGACAGCCGGGCGCAGCCCGAGAAGCTGGTGGTGATCGCCAGCAGCAGGATGGCGGCCGCGGTGAACCCCACCCCCAGCCGCAGCGCCACCGCGATGGCGATGGTTCAGGTGGCCGCCGATGGCGTCCACCAGCCCCAGCATCGGCGCGTTCAGCCAGTGTCGTGGTGAGCTCGCTGGAGTACCCGGCCGGCGCCGACGGATCGCGATGGGCGGGAAAGGCCGAGATGCGCCGCCGTGGCCACCGCGGCATACACGATGATGACGGTGAACACCGACGAGCGCACGCTGTCGGGCACGGTCTTCTCGGGTCGCTTGGCCAGGCCCGTCAGCTCGGTCACCTTCTCCAGGCCGGTGAGGCCGATCATCGCGATCGGCAGCGAGAAGGCCAGCGAGTTCCAGGTCGGGTGCACGCCCAGGTTGATGTTGTTGCGTCAGCGCGGTCGCAGTCGAACAGCAGGACCAGGCCGAGCAGCCGCCAGGCTCGACCTGCACCACCAGGTCGAGCGCCGCCAGCACCACGCCAATCCGGTACACGTCGGTGCGGCGGATCGATGCGCGATGGCGGTGACCACGATCAGCAGCACGACCGCCACCGCGGCTCGCCTGGTCGCGACGACAGCGCCTGCCGTGCCCGATCGCGCCCGGCGATGTAGTGCGGCAGGAACAGGGCCGCCAGCGAGATCGCGATCACGTAGTCGAGCGCCGTCGCCCAGCCCGGCGATGAACCCGACCAGGTCGTTGAAGGCGCGCCGCGCGAAGGCCGCGGCGCCGCCCGGCTCGGGGATCGTGGCGCCGCCCTCGGCGTAGGCCGCGGCCGCCAGCGCGAACAGGAAGCCGGCGGCCAGGAACACCACCGGCGTCAGCGACAGCGCGTAGACGGCCGTGATGCCAAGCGCGTAGTAGAGCGAGCTGCCGATCTCGCCGTAGGCCATCGCGAACAGCGCCGGGGGCGCCCAGGAAGCGGCCGAGCGACGGGGATCTTTCGTGCCATGTGTGGTGTCTAGCCGGCCCTCGAGGCGGCCGGATTGCGGTTGACGCGGGTGGCTGGCACACGATACTGCGCCAGGCACCCGGATCGCCGTGGAACAGGCACGGCTAGCGGCCGAACGCCCGCCAGCGCAGCACCCCCAGTGCGATGAAGGCCAGCCCGATCAGCGCCCCCAGCTGGCCGCCGCCCTGCGCCGCCGTCTCCACCAGAGCGGCCACCCCGATCGTGAACAGGATCCCGGCCAGGACCCGGTTCACGCGCAGCACGGCCCGGTCAGCCCCCCGGGGCGAGGTTGGGCGTGCCCACCATCACCCGGCAGTGGGCGTTTCGCAGCACGTAGTCCACCCCCGGCCCGAACATCCGCTGGCCGCCGCGTGCGGCGGTCGCGCGCGCCCATGACGATGATCTCGGCGCGCCGGCCGGTCGGCCTCCTCGACGATCGCCTGGCCGATGTTGCGGGTGCGCACGATCCGGGTGATCACGTCCACACCGTACTCGCGGCCCAGCGCGGCCGCCTGCCGCAGCTGGTGCTCGGCCTCGGCCAGCCTCGGCCAGCATGGCGTCGGACATGGACCGCTCCAGCGGCACCTCGATCGGGTACATCACGACCAGCCGGGTGCCCGACTCGGCCGCCAGCCGCAGCGCCGTCGCGGTCATCTCATCGTCACCCGTGTGCGGACGAGATCGGCATCAGGATCGACCGGTACTCGACCTCGAGCGCCGGCCCCAGGTCGGAGCGCGCGAGCCAGCACCGTCTGGGTCAGCGGCAGATGCTGGGTGCGCCGGTAGAGTAGTACACGACCATGCCCGGCCATCAGCCAGATCAGCCCGACCGCGGCCACCTCGTCGGTGAGTGCAGGAACATCGTGACCAGCCACGAGGCGAAGGTGCCGATGCCGCCCAGGATGCGCGAAGGTGGGCAGTCGTAGCCGCGTACGCGCAACGACGATGGCCCCCGCCAGGGCAGGTCCTCGCCCTCGGCATCTTGTGTCGTCATCCACACCACGGAGAGCGTGGGCCAGCGTGAACGACAGCATCGCCCCGAACGCGTACAGGTTGCCCAGGAAGCTGATGGCGCCCGGTGGCATCATCAGCAGGATCGCGATCACGCTGTAGAGCAGGATCGCCACGTACGGCGTGTTGTACTTGGGGTGCACCCGCCGGATCGCCTCCGGCAGCTGGCGGTGCTGTCCCATCGAGTAGGTCAGCCGCGAGACACCGATGATGCCGGCGTTGGTGGCGATGATCAGGATGGTGGCGGCCAGGATCGCCACGTAGAAGCCCAGGCCGCTGGTGATCGTGTCGGGCAGCCCCAGGTGATCGAGCGACCAGCCCGGCCACCGGGTCGCCGGCATACCGGCAGGCCAGGTCGCGTGGTCAGCTGACCTGCAGGTGCCCGTGCTGGCGGTGCACTGGTAGCTTGGAGACGTTGCGACCATCTGCTGGGTGGCCGGCTGCACAGGCAGCGCGGACAGCGCCACCGACGGCAGGAAGGCGTAGATCGCGAACACCGCCAGCACCACGTACATGATCGAGCGCGGCACGTGGCGGGGCGGGTCGATCGCCTCCTCGGCCATGTTCGAGATCGTCTCGATGCCGGTGTAGGCAACCATCGCCACCGGGATCGAGATCACGAAGTCGCGACCAGGTGGGCGTCACGCCCAGGTCGACGTTGGCCTGCAGCACGTGCGGCGAGAACACCGTGATCAGGCCGATCACCACCAGCAGCGCCTGCGTGCCCAGGTCGGCCAGCGCCAGGAAGATGTTGAGGCCGGCGGCCTCCTTCACGCCCGACGATGTTCAGCGCCACCAGCAGCAGCACCACGATGGCGCCGCCGATAGATGTCGTTGGGGTGGGTGTCCAGGTGCCCGCCCGGCGCAGAACTTGGCCAGGTAGTGCGGCACGAAGATCGCCGAGATCGCGATCGTGACCGTGTAGTTCAGCATCTGCGCCCAGCCGGCGAAGAACGAGACCGCCTCGTTGAAGGCGTGCCGGGTGAACGACGACGAGCCGCCGGCCTCCGGGAAGCGGGCCGTGGCCTCGGCGTAGGTGACGGCGGTGAAGAAGAAGATGACGCCCGAGATGAAGAACGCGACCGGGGTCAGGCCCAGCGCGTAGACGGTGACCAGGCCCAGCGCGTAGTAGATCGACGAGCCGACGTTGCCGTAGGCGGTCGAGAACAGCGCCGCCGTGCCCGAGGACTCGGTGCAGACCCCCGGCTTGGCGGCGCGTTACGGGCATGGCTGTTATCATGCGCTGCAGGTCACGAAAGTATCACGGTGAACCGGCGTCAGGCACCGTCACGTCGTCCGTGACGGTGCCTGACCCGGTTGCTGGCGGTCAGCGCGTGAGCAGCGGGATGATCAGGATCGCCACGATGTTGGTGATCTTGATCATCGGGTTGATGGCCGGGCCGGCCGTGTCCTTGTAGGGATCGCCGACCGTGTCGCCGGTGATCGAGGCCGCGTGCGCGTCCGAGCCCTTGCCGCCGTGGGCGCCGTCCTCGATCAGCTTCTTGGCGTTGTCCCACGCGCCACCGCCGGACGTCATCGAGATGGCCAGGAAGAGCCCGGTCACGATCGTGCCCACCAGCAGCCCGCCCAGGGCCTGGTAGGAGATCAGGCCGACCACGATCGGCACCACCACCGGGATCAGCGCCGGCAGCTGCATCTCGCGGATGGCCGAGCGGGTGACCAGGTCGACGCAGCGCGCGTAGTCGGGCTTGGCGGTGCCCTCCATGATGCCGGGGATCTCGCGGAACTGGCGGCGCACCTCCTCGACCACCTGGCCGCCCGCGCGGCCGACGGCGTCCATCGCCAGCGAGGCGAACAGGAACGGCATCAGGCCGCCGATCAGCAGGCCCGCCAGCACCCACGGATCGTTGATGCGGAAGGCGACCGGATGGCCCACCTTCTTGGTCAGCTCGTCGTTGTAGCTCTGGAACAGCACCAGCGCCGCCAGGCCGGCGGAGCCGATCGCGTAGCCCTTGGTGACCGCCTTGGTGGTGTTGCCGACCGCGTCCAGCGGGTCGGTGACGTTGTCGCGCACCTCGTGCGGCAGGTCGGCCATCTCGGCGATGCCGCCGGCGTTGTCGGTGATCGGGCCGAAGGCGTCCAGCGCGACGACCATTCCGGCCATCGAGAGCATGGCGGTGACGGCGATCGCGATGCCGTAGATGCCGGCCAGCTTGTAGGAGACGACCGTGCCGACGGCGATCACGATCACCGGCAGCGCGGTGGCCTGCATGCCCACCGCCAGGCCGGCGATGATGTTGGTCGCGTGGCCGGTCGGTCGACTGCTGGGCGATCCGCTTGACCGGGCCGAAGCGGGTGCCGGTGTAGTACTCGGTGATGCCCACCAGCAGCGCCGTGATGATCAGCCCGATCAGGGCGCACAGGTAGATCTTGGAGGCCGAGCGCCGTGGTGCAAGGTCGCCGGCCCTTGCCGGTGTTCATGATCACCGGGATGTAGATCAGTGCCGACAGCACGGCCGAGACGATCACGCCGATGTACAGCGCGGCCATGATGCTGCCGTTGCCTCGGCAGCCGCACGCAGCATCGTGCCCACGATCGAGGCCGGGATGGCGAACGCGCCCAGCAGCAGCGGCAGCACGCACGGCCGCGTGGATGCCGGCCGAGGGCGCCCAGGAACATCGACGCCACGATGGTCACCGCGTAGGTCTCGAACAGGTCGGCCGCCATGCCGGCGTCGTCGCCCACGTTGTCGCCGACGTTGTCGGCGATCACGGCCGGGTTGCGCGGGTCGTCCTCGGGGATGCCGGCCTCGATCTTGCCCACCAGGTCGGCGCCAACGTCGGCGCCCTTGGTGAAGATGCCGCCGCCCAGCCGGGCGAACACCGAGATCAGCGAGCCGCCGAAGGCCAGGCCGACCAGCGCCTTGGTCGACTGCAGGTCGCTGTCGCCGATCAGCTTGCAGGATGCCGTAGTAGCCGCCCACGCCGAGCAGGCCCAGGCCGACGACCAGGATGCCGGTGACGGTGCCGCCCTTGAAGGCCACCGACAGCGCCGGCGCCAGGCCCGCTCTTGGCGGCCTCGGCGGTGCGGACGTTCGAGCGCACGGCCACGTTCATGCCGATGAAGCCGGTCAGGCCCGACAGCACGGCGCCGATCACGAACCCGATCGCCACCTTCGGCCCCAGGTCGCTCGGTCCACTGGCCGGCAATGGCGATGGCCACCGCCACCACCACGGCCACGCCAGCGATGGTCGTGTACTGGCGGCGCAGGTAGGCGGCCGCGCCCTCCTGGATCGCGGCGGCGATCTCCTGCATGCGCTCGGTGCCGGCGGCTGGCGCAGCACCCAGCGGGTCAGAAGCAGCCCGTAGATAGCGGCCGCGGCGCCGCAGACGAGCGCGATCAGGACAGCGTGCTGGGCCAACGAACTCACGTATGGAGCTCCTCACAGGTCGTGGACAACCGGCGCGATTGTAACAGCGCGTCTCGGCTTGATCAAGCGCATCAAACCGGACATCGTGATTAGTGAGGTGCCCCGGAACAACCCCTGTCGGACTGCTAGAAACGCGCGCCCACCAGAGCGCCGTCGCGCAGACGTCCTGGGGCTGCGCGCCGATCTTGGGGATGGCGGCGAACAGCAGCGCGCCGCAGACGTCTCGTTGTTCTCGGTGAACACCCGCACGACCGGCTCGTGGCTGACCGGCTCGACGTCCGGCTCGCCCTCCAGGCCGACGTCGTAGTCGGTGATCAGCGAGACGTTGGCGTAGCAGAGCTCGAGCTCCCGGGCCAGGTAGCCCTCCGGGTAGGCGGTCATGTTGATCACGCCCCACCCCATCTGGCCGAGAACCACTTCGACTCCGCCCGAGTCGAGAAGCGCGGGCCCTGGATCACCACCACGGTGCCGCCGTCGCGGATGTCCAGCCCCTGCTCGCGGCCGGTCTCGAGCAGGATCCCGCGCAGATCCGGGCAGTACGGGTCGGCGGCCGACACGTGGGTGGTCAGCGGCCCGTCGTAGAACGTGTCGGCGCGGCCGCTGGTGCGATCGACGAACTGGTCGCAGACCACGAACGTGCCCGGCGGCAGATCCGTGCGACAGGCTGCCCGAGGCGCACGGGCCGATCACCCGGCGCACGCCCAGCTCGCTCATCGCCCACAGGTTGGCCCGGTAGGGGATGGCGTGCGGCGGCAGGCTGGTGGTGCGGCCGTGGCGGGGCAGGAAGGCCACCCGCTTGCCGCCCACGTCGCCGATCACGAACCGGTCGGAGGTCGGCCCGTACGGGCGTGTCCACCGCCACCTCCTCGGCGTCGTCCAGGAACGAGTAGAACCCCGACCCGCCGAACACGCCGATCTCGGCGCTCGCTCATACGTCTCCCCCCGGTGTCCAGATCTTCGGCCGCGGCGGCGTCTCCATCGGCCGCTGCGGCTGGGGCTGGGCGGCTGCTGCTGAGCTGGCGGGCTTTCGCCGGGCGGCTCGCCGGCGCCCGGCCGGGCGATCTCGGCGTAGGCCAGCTGCAGCTCGGAGAGTGCCTGCCGGTACTGGCGCAGCGCGTCGGGCGGGAGCAGCTGCTCGACCAGCGGCATCAGCGCCCGCACGCCCTCGATGCACAGCTCGACCTCCCCCGGTTCGGGCCGCGTCCGGGCCGAAGCCCGGTCCGCTCGAAGCCCACCGTGATCAGCAGGTGCACCGACGACAGCACCACCTCGGCCGCCGGCGGCACCTCCTGCGCGGCGCCCGGATCGCCTCCCTGATCGCTCATCCCGCCCCCTTCTACCGCCAGCCACTCGGCGGCCGACTCATGTGTGCGGTCGACCACCCCCGGCCACAGCTCGCGCGGCGTCGCCCCCGCCTCCAACTCGGCAACGTAGCGCTGGCCAGCGGTGCGGCCCTCGCAGCGGGCTCAGGTGCGCGGCGATGCCGAGCTCCCTGGCCATCTCGGCCACGTCGCCGAGCAGCGCTCGAGGCGCGCCCGGGCAGGCACGGCCCGGCCGTCCGCCAGGTCGATCAGCTCGCCGTCCATGCCCCACCGGATCGCCCGCCACAGGTTCTCCTCGAGGTCCGGTCGGGGTGGTCGGGCAGCGGCTCGCCCTCGTCGTAGGCGCGCACGAAGTCGGCTGTCAGGGCAACCATGAACCCCGCAATGGCAACGGCGTCTGCGAACTCCGGCTGGCCGTCGCAGATCCGCAGTCTCGACCGTGGGGAAGCTCTGGTGCGGGCGCACCGACCACCAGATCTCGGTGTGCTCGCGGATCGAGCGGGTGTCGATCAGGAAGCGCACGAAGTCGGCATAGTCGGGCCACGTCCAGATCGCGTCCGGGATCCCGCAGCGCGGGAAGAAGCGGGTGAAGATCTGCGTGCGGGTGGAGCGCAGGTGCGTGTAGCGGTCCTCCAGCCAGGGCGAACTGCCCGACACCGCCAGCAGTTCCGGCAGCACCGAGCGAAGCGCGCTGGTCACGGCGATCGCGCGGTCGGCGCCGCGCACGCCCGTGTGCACGTGGAGGCCGAAGGTGTTGTTGCGCCAGGCCACGTAGCGCAGCGTCGACTCGACGATGTGGTAGTGCGGGGTGTCGATCACCTGCTGGTCCTGCCAGCGCGAGAAGGGATGGGTGCCGGCGGCGCCAACCGGACACCGATATCGTCGGCCAGGCCGAGCAGGTCGATCCGCCGCCGGGCCATCGCCTCGGCCGCCTCCGCAAAGGACTCGCAGCGGCCGGTCCTGACCTCGACCTCGGAGCGGATCAGCTCGCCGGCCAGCGAGCCGTCCAGCGGCCCGCCGACGGAGCGCTGGCGAAACCGCTCGAAGTCCGACGCCATCTCCAGATCGTCCGCCGACAGGATGGCGAACTCCTCCTCGACGCCAATGGTGAAGTCCTGCCCCTGCTCGAAGTTGATGCGAGCGGCCTCGAGGGCGGCCAGCGGGTCGCTGATCATAGGCGAGTCACCCATGCGAGCGGCACGATAACGGTTGGCCCGGGCGCCGGCGCCTGCCCAAACCCGCTGTCAAGTCGCGTTCGTGACTGCCGATACCTGGACCATGACGCGCGCCGATCGCCTGTATGTGCTGGTGCTGGGACTGGCCGCTGCAGCCGGCTGGATGTCCGGCCTAGTGCTGCTCCCGGTGGTCGCATGGGCGCTGATGGAGGCCGGCCTGGCCGCCGCCCATCGGGTGTCCGGCGCCCTCCAGGCTTAGAAGCTCTAACACAATGCCTCGCGGCGTCTGACAGCGTCGCGCTGGCGCATGGAGCCACGGCGCGGCTTGCCCAGATTACCTCCGGATATGCGCTGCGCCGCGCCGCGACACCCTGCTGGCGCGCCACTCGCCAGCCATCCACGATTCATTCCGTTAGAGCTTCTCAGCGCCGCGCGAGCTGCGCGCCGATCCGCATCCGCAACTCCTGCGGGGAGAACGGCTTGCGGATGTAGTCGTCCGCGCCCAGCGAGCGGCCGAAGTCCACATCCCGGCGCCCGGCGCCGGTGGTCAGCATGATCACCTTGATGCCGTGGCAGCGCTCGTCGGCGCGCAGCTCGTGCAGCACGTCGAAGCCGCTCCGCTTGGGCATCATCACGTCCAGCACGCACAGGTCGGGCAGCTGTGAGCGGGCCATCTGCAGGGCCGTCTCGCCGTCCTCGGCCGTGAGCACGTTGTAGCCCTCCCGCTCCAGCCGGAACTTTGCCAACCGCAGCACGTGCGGCTCATCATCGGCGACCAGAACGGTTGCAACAGCTTCTTGCACGTTGTTTCTCCTGATCGGGGGTCTTCCCCCTCAATCGGCCTCCCCCCGGTCAGCCTTGAATCGCTACCCGCACCAGCTGGGTGGCGATCCCGGACCAGCTCCAGCGGGCGACCACCGCGGCCCGCGCCAGTCCGCCCAGCCGCCGCCGCTCGCCGGCGGGCAGGTCGAGGATCTCCTGCAGGCGGGCCGCCAGCTGACCCGGGCTGCCGTCGAACACACGGCCAGCCTCGCCCAGCCCGTGCGCCACCTCGGCCAGGCCGCTGTGGTCGGACACCACCGGCAGCACGCCGCAGGACGCGGCCTCCGCGGCCACCATCCCGAACGCCTCGGCCAGCACGGACGGCACCGCCACCGCCTCGGCCAGCGGCACCAGGCGCTGCAGCTGGGCGTGGTCGAGCGGGCCGGTGAAGATCGTGCGCGGCGGCGCTGCCTGCTCCAGCTCCGCCCGGGCGTCGCCGAACCCCACCACCACCAGGCTGACCTCCGGGTTCGGCGGCTCCAGCTGGCGCCAGGCGTCCAGCAGCACCCCCACCCCCTTCTCCTGCATCAGCTTGCCGAAGTAGAGGATGAACCGGCCCAGCCCGGCCAGCCGGTCGGCCGCCTGCGGATCGGGGTGCCGCTCGCCCGATCCGGGGTCGGCCCGCAGCAGCCGTTCGAGCTCGGTCAGCGAGCCGGCATCGGGCGTGAAGGCATCCGTGTCCACACCGGGCGGCAGCGACCCGCGTTCGAGCCAGGTACGGCCCGTCGCCGAGCAACTCCCGGGCCACGTCCACGATGTGCTGGGAGCCGGCCAGCACGGCGGCCGCGCCGTCCAGCGCCGGCCGGGCCATGGCGGCCAGGTCGGGCCGGCCGCGGATCGCGTACTCGAGTTCCGAGCCGTGCAGCTTGACGGCGTACGGCACGCCCGTGCCGGCGCAGCCGGCTGCCGCCACCGGGCCGCCCATCAGCGCGTGGTTTGCCAGCACCAGATCGGTCGGCGCGGCGGCCAGTTGGCCGCGCAGGCATTCGACGTTGCCGGCGGTGTAGCGGTCGAGTTGCGCCGGGCTCATCTCCCCCACGTGCCGCGCCTGCAGGTGCTCATAGCGATCCAGCACGAACACCGGCAGCAGCGGCCCCGCATCAGGCCGCACAACTCGCACGCGCGGGCCGAGGTCGAACCGCTCGGGGTGCGGCTCCTGGCAGATCACCACCACGTCGTGGCCCAGCCGACCCAGTGCGCGGGCGATCTGCTGGGTGTACACGTTGGAGCCGGTGCCGTCGAGCAGGTATCCATGCCAGAGGAGAAAGTGGCTCACCCGGATCAGGGTAGTGGTCGGCTCGGCGGATCTAGCATGACCGGCATGTCGATTTCGGGGCGGCCCGTTCGTCTATGAACTCGACAGGAAACACGGGTCGTGACGGCCCACGACGTCAGGAGAGATCATGACCGGCTCTTCCACCCAGGGAATCAAGACCGTGCTGCACCCCGTGTCCGACCTGGCGGCGGCCAAGCCGGTGTACACCGCGCTGCTCGGCGCCGAGCCCCAGCACGAGGCCGACTACTACGTCGGCTTCGACGTGGAGGGCCAGCACATCGGGCTGGTGCCGGGCGGCGCGCAGCAGGGCATGAGCGCGCCGGTGGCGTACTGGCACGTGTCCGACATCGAGGCCAAGCTGGCCGAGGTAACCGCGGCGGGCGCCACCGTCAAGGAGCCCCCGCACGACGTCGGCGGCGGCCGCCTGGTGGCCAGCTTCGCCGACCCCGACGGCAACGTGCTGGGAGTGCTGCAGGATCCCGTCTGACTGCTGGGCAAGATCGAGCACCGCCAGGCGGTGATGGCGCACGCCGACTGGATCATCACCGGCGAGCACCTGGCGGCCTACGCTACGTGAGGTGGAAGTACAGCGCGTGCAGCAGCTCGACCACGGGGCTTGAGCGGTGCACCGTGACGTCCGACGGCGTGTCGATCAGCGTGTCGGCGTAGTTGAAGATGATCCGCACGCCGGCCTGCACGAGCGCGTCGGCAGCGGTCTGGGCTGCCCCCTCGGGCACCGCCAGCACGCCCACGATGATGTTCTTCTCGCGCACCGCGTCGGCCAGGTCGTCCACGCTTTGGATCGGCAGATGGCCGATGTGCGAGCCGATCTTGGCCGGGTCGGAGTCGAAGATGCCGGCGATGTTGAAGCCGTGATCGGCGAAGGCGGGTGAGCGGGCGATGGCCTGGCCCAGCGAGCCGGCGCCGATCAGGGCGATGTTGTGCTGACCGGAGGTGCGCAGGATCTTGCGGATCTCGACGATCAGGTAGTCGATGTTGTACCCGACGCCGCGCTTGCCGAACTTGCCGAACCCGGACAGGTCGCGCCGGATCTGGGTGGCGTTCACGTTCGTGTACTCACCGATCTCCTGCGAGGAGATCGAATCGCGGCCCATCTTCTTGGCCTGCGTGAGCACCTGCAGATACCGGGAGAGGCGGGCGGCGACGCCGACCGTCAGGCGTTCCTGCGCCACGGATTCCCCCTTCGAAGCGACGGTTTGTAACACGGCACAAGCCAGTGTAGCCAGCCCGCCTGCGGCCATGCCTCACCCACAGCACAAGCTCCTGTCAGCGGGGGTGGATTGTGGCAGCCTGGACACGCCGCCGCAGCTCGGCCGGATCGACCGCGAACTTGAAGGCCTTGCGGCCGTCCACGAACACCACCGGGATCTGCTCGCGATAGGCGGCCTCCAGCTCCGGGTCGTCCGTGATGTCGACCTCGCGCAGGACAAAGCCGAGCTGGTCGCGCTCGCGTTCCAGAAGCTGCGTGGCCACCTCGCACAGGTGGCAGCCGCGGCCGCCGTACACCACCACCTCGACACTCACGCGGCGCTCGCATACGCATCCAGGGCCAGGTATTCGGGATAGGCCAGCGGGTCGGTGAAGCGGGCGGCCGAGGCGATCATGGCGGCGTTGTCGGAGCACAGCGCCAGCGGCGCCGCGCCGGAAGTCCACGCCCGGGACCGGCAGCGGTCGTGCCAGCGCGCCCCGCAGCGCCGAGTTGGCGGCCACGCCCCCGACCACAGCCAGGGTCGCCTGGCCGGTCTGCTCGAGCGCTCCGGAGGCCCGCGTCGACCAGCGAGCGGACGATGGCGTGCTGGAAGGACGCGGCCAGGTGCGGGCGGTCAGCCTGGGCCGGGTGCTGCTCGCAGGCCAGCCGCAACGCGGTCTTCAGGCCGCTGAACGAGAAGTCGTGGCCGGGCCGGCCCTGCATGGCCACGGGGAACGGGTAGGCGTCCGGATCGCCGCCGGCGGCCAGCCGCTCCAGCGCCGCCCCGCCCGGGTAGCCCAGCCCGAGCAGCCGGGCGCCCTTGTCGAATGCCTCGCCGGCGGCGTCGTCGAGGCTGCGTCCGATCGTTCCGTAGCCGCGCGGATCGTCCACCTCGCACAGCAGCGTGTGGCCGCCCGAGGCCAGCAGGCACAGGAACGGGGGCTGCAGTGGCTCGGGCTCCAGGAAGAGCGAGGCGATGTGCCCGTGCAGGTGGTCGACGGCCGCCAGCGGCAGCCGGTGGGCATAGGCGATCGCCTTGGCGGTGGCCAGCCCAACCAAGAGCGCCCCGATCAGCCCGGGGCCGGCGGTCACCGCCACCGCGTCCAGCTGGCCCAGCTCGACGCCGGCCTCGTCCAGCGCCGTCTCCACCACCGGCACCGCCAGCTCCAGGTGCCTGCGCGATGCCACCTCGGGCACCACACCGCCGTAGCGCGCGTGCAGCTCGGCCTGCGAGGAGACCACGCTCGGAGCGGATGGCCGCGTCCTCGACCACCGCCGCGGCGGTCTCGTCGCAGGACGTCTCCAGGCCCAGGATCAGCACGCCGGCTCGGCCACCGGATCGTGGTCGCGCCACATGATCAGGGCGTCCTCGCGGTTGTCGGTGTAGTAGCCGCGGCGGACGCCTGTGGGCACGAAGCCGAGCGCCTCGTACAGGTGGATGGCGATCGCGTTGGACACCCGCACCTCGAGCGTGTAGCCGCGGTCGCGGTCGGCCGTGGTGGCCGCGAACAGGTGCTCCAGCAGCTGACGGGCGACGCCGCGGCCGCGCTGGTCGGCATCCACAGCGATGTTCATCACGTGCCAGGCGTCCACGTAGCGGGCGACGATCAGGTAGCCCAGCATGCGCTCGCCCTGGAACGCGCCCACGCAGATGCCGCTGGGCTTGGCCAGCTCGCCTGCGAACATCGAACGCGACCATGGGGTCGGGTACGCTCGGTGCTCGATCCGCTCGATCGCATCCAGATCGCGCGGCGTCAGCCGGCGCAGTTCGACGGCGGTCATCATGCGGCGGCTCCGGGAACCCGAGCTAACGAACGATCGGCGTCCGGCGCGCGCAGGTAGATCGGCTCTGGCGGGCCGGCCGAGGCGTGCAGGGCGGCGTGATTGCGGGCTGCCGGTTGGTGCAGCGGCGAGTCGTCGGCGGGGATGTCGGGGCCGGCCAGCAGAGCCCGGTAGCGCACCGCACCGTCACCGGCCACCAGCGTCCCGGCCGGCAGCTGCGCGGCCAGCGCGGCCGGCTCGATCGCGCACGGCTCGATCCCGGCGCCGGCCGCGAACACCTCGCCGCGGCGGGCGTCGATGCAGGCGACCTGGACGCCGTCGCCGGCCAGCAGCGCATCCAGCGTGGACACGCCGCGCACCTCGACGCCCAGCGCAAAGCCGAGTGCGCGGGCGGTTGCCAGCCCGATGCGAAGGCCGGTGAAGGTGCCGGGCCCACGCCCGGCCACGATCAGGTCGAGCTGGCGGGGCTGGATGCCGCACTGCTCGAGCAGTTGATCGACCTGCTGCAGCACGTGCTGGGCGCTGGTCGAACGGCCCCGCACGGCCGACTCGGCAACGGCCCGGCCGTCCACGGTGACGCACGCAGTGGACACGTCTGTGGCGGTGTCAAAGCTCAGGATCTGCAAGCGACCGGCCCAGCTCGGGGTCCGCGAATTCCAGCACAATCAGCCTAGCATCGGCCCCTGTGATGTGGATGCTCACGGCCAGCCGGGGCGGCGGCAGCAGCCCTCCCCCGTTCTCGGGCCACTCGACAAAACAGATGGCGTGGTCGAAGTACGGCTCCAGGTCGGCCCACTCCTCCTCGCTCAGGCCGCGCGAGCGGTAGAGGTCGATGTGCGATACCGGCCCGGCCGGCGAGCGGTAGCGGTTGCCGACGGTGTAGGTGGGGCTGGTCACCGGCTGGGTCACGCCCAGCGCGGCGCAGGCGCCCTGCACGAAGGCGGTCTTGCCGGCGCCCAGTTCGCCACGCAGATGGACGGCGTCGCCCGGGCGCAGGTGCGCGGCCACGCGGGCGGCCAGGCCGTCCGTCTGGGCGCGGCTAGAAGAGGCCCAGCTGAGCGAACTCTGGCTCAGGGGCGGAGGCCGGCACGGCGGCCATGGCGGGCTCGTGGGTGGCAACGGGCGCTGGCCGCTCGGCCAGCAGCTCGGGCAGGCGGCTCATGTCCTCGCGCAGGGTGTTCAGCATGGCGGGTGTGTACAGCGCAGCGGCCGGGTGGAAGATCGGGTAGATGACCAGATCGACACCCCCGATGCGGTGCGGCTGGGCGCGGCCGCGCACGCGGGTGATGCCGTAGGGCTGGCCGGTCAGCAGCTTGGTCGCGAAGTTGCCCAGCGTGCAGATGACGCGGGGCTGGATCAGCTCCACCTGGCGGAACAGGTGCCCCTCGCAGGCGGCGATCTCGTCGGGAAGCGGGTCGCGGTTGCCCGGCGGGCGGCACTTGAGCACGTTGGCGATATACACCTGCGGCCGGGACAGGCCGATCTCGCCCAGTAGCGTGTCCAGCAGCTTCCCGGCCGAGCCGACGAAGGGCACGCCCTGCTTGTCCTCGTGGAAGCCGGGCGCCTCGCCCACGAACATCAGGTCGGAGTCGGGATCGCCGCTGCCCACGACCACCTGGGTGCGGGTGGCGGCCAGCGCGCACTTCTGGCAACCGCGCCAGTCTTCTGCGTGGCGCTCAAGCTCAGCCCGGCGTTCGGCGGGGTCGCTCACGCGCGGCATTCTCGCAGGCCCTCCGGACGCTCAGATGGTTGACTCAGTGGCCACAGCCGCAGGAGCCGCCGCAGCAGCCCCCACCACCACCCCCGCCGACCGTCGCGCCCACCGGGCGCGGGGCCGCGAAGGCGGAGAGCAGCCGGGTGACGGTCGCAGCGCCGCAGTCCGGGCAGCGCACCGAGCTCTCGTCCGAGGCCGACACCAACTCCTCGAACTGGCCCTGGCAGCCGGCGCACAGGTACTCGTAGATCGGCATGCGCCAAGCATAGCGACCGAGCCGCGGTCTCCGATTTGCAAGCCGCCCACCCCGTACCCGGTACCGGTTTGTCGGCGCAGGAACCGGGGTCAGGCACCGTCACAAACCCCGTGACGGTGCCAGACCCCTATCGACCCGAGAGTCCGGTGCCACCCAGGTGCCAGGCACGTGCCTGGAGGTCGTTCCTCAATGAGCGTCTGCTGCGGCTGGTCCTGCGGGCACGCTGGCTGCGTCAGCATCCGTCACAAACCCCGTGACGGATGCCAGACCCTTATCGACCCGAGAGTCCGGTGCCACCCAGGTGCCAGGCACGTGCCTGGAGGTCGTTCCTCGAGCGTCTGCTGCGGCTGGTCTGCGGGCACGCTGGCTGCGTCAGCATCCGTCACAAACCCCGTGACGGATGCCAGACCCCTATCGACCCGAGAGTCCGGTGCCACCCAGGTGCCGGGCACCGACCTATACCTCGGGCGTGCCCAGGTCAGGCACTATCACGCACGGCGTGACAGATGCCAGACCCGACCATCCGCTGGCTGTGCGGCCACCGAGTTGTTAAGACGGCGAACCGGGGTCTGACCCCGGTCGTGGACGCGCGGCCATCCTCTCCTTGAACTCCCGGTCGGTGCGCAGATCGGACGCGATATAGGGCAGCGAGGTCAGGAGCACCGCGCCCGCTACCGCCATCATCGCCAGGATGGGCCCGTTGAAGAACGCCACCCAGATCGCCACCAACGTGCCGAAGGGCGCGACAAGAAGTCGCAGGATGCCGTGCTTGCGGCGTCTCAATCGCTCAAACCACCGTTTGGGCATTGCCCCCACGGTCAGCCTCACGCAGCCCCGTCGCCCGCGGCACCGGGGTCTGACCCCGGTTTGTCGGCGGGGGCGTCGTCGCGGTGCGCCGCACGGACGCCGCTCCTGACGGCCGAGCGGATGAGGTACCACGCCCCCACCGGGATGCCGAAGAACATGATCAGCACGATCAGCAGCTTCGCAAAGCTGGGCTCGAACACGCCTCTACCCCTGACCTGACCCGGAGCCGTCCTCCGGCGGGCCAGGCTTCTCGTCGCGGCGAGCCGCGCGCACGCCGCTGGCAACGGCCGAGCGGATGAAGTACCAGGCGCCCACGCCCATGCCGACGATGACGATCAGGATCCCAAGCCCTTGCATGTCCCTCCGAGCATACGGCCCGTCGTGGTGTGTGTCACCGCCGCCTAGGGAGGCCGGTGCCAGCCAGGTGCCAGGCACCGGCCTGTGGCGGCACCCCGGGAGTGGCGGGATACAGTCAGGCCGATGGACGGCCAGACGGTGGTGATCGGAGCCGGACGGGTGGGCCGCACCGTGGCCGCCCGGCTGGCCGGCGCGCGCCTGTACGGCCACGGCCAGCCGCCCGACCTGGCCGGCTGCGAACGTGTGCTGATCGCCACACCGGACGCCGCGATCGACGAGGTCTGCGCGGAGCTTGCGCCGGCCCTCGATCCGGCCTGCGCGGTCATCCATTTTTCGGGCGCGACCAGCGTGCATGCGCTGGACACCGCGGTAGGTCCCAAGGCCTGCGTACACCCGCTGCAGACGGTGTGGCCGGACCGCGGGCCGGATCAGCTGGAGGGCGCCTTCGCGGCCGTCACCGGCGACTGGGACGTGGGTGACCGGCTGGCCGGCGAGTTGGGCATGCACGCGTTCGCCCTGGACGACGCGGCCAAGCCCGTCTACCACGCCGCCTCGGCCTTCGCATCCAACTACCTGATCACCCTCACCGAGGTCGCCGTTGGCCTGCTGGAGCGCTCCGGGCTCGACCGAGCGCAGGCGCTCGAGGCCCTGCGGCCGCTGCAGCAGCGCACGCTGGAGGTGGCCGGGCTGCCGCCCACCGGGCCGATCGCGCGCGGCGACGCGGCCACCATCGCCGCCCACCTGGAGGCCATCGGGCCGGCGCTGCAGCCGCTTTACCGCGAGCTCGGCCGGGCCACTCTGCCGCTCGTCCGGCCGGAGGCGGCGCAGGCGGTGCGGAGCCTCCTGTGACCGTCGGCCTGGTGCCCACCATGGGCGCGCTGCACGACGGCCACCGCGCGCTGCTGCGGCAGGCCCGAGCCGAGTGCGACCGGGTGATCATGAGCCTCTTCGTGAACCCGACCCAGTTCGGCCAGGGCGAGGACTTCGACCGCTACCCGCGCGACGAGGCCCGCGACCGGGCGATCGCCGCCGAGGAGGGCGTTGACGAGGTGTTCGCGCCGAGCGTCGAGGAGATGTACCCCGACGGGTTCGACACGGCCGTCGAGGTGGGCGATGTGGCCAGCCGCTTCGAGGGTGCCGCCCGCCCCGGCCACTTCCGCGGGGTGGCCACCGTGGTGCTCAAGCTGTTCTCCTTGACCAGGCCCGACGCCGCCTACTTTGGCCGCAAGGACGCCCAGCAACTGGCCGTGATCCGGCGCATGGTGACCGACCTGGCGGTGCCGGTCGACGTGCGCGCGGTGGACATCGTGCGCGAGCCGGACGGACTGGCCGTGTCGTCGCGAAACGTCTTCCTCTCGCCCGAGCAGCGGACACAGGCGGCAACCCTGTATCGCGCACTGCGAACGCGAAACCCGGCCCTGTGCGAGGGCGAGCTGGAGTACCTGGCGATCGTCGATCCGGACACGTTCGTGGAGGTGCCGGAACGGTCCGGGGCGCTGGTGATCGGGGCGGCCCGCTTCGGCTCGACCAGATTGCTCGATAACATCCGGGTCGAGCACAGATGAAGCTGCGGCTGCCGGCTCTGACCGAGATGAAGTTGAGAGGCGAGCCGATCGTGATGATCACGTCCTACGATCATCCCTCGGCGGTGCTGGTGGACGGCGCCGGGGTCGACCTGGTGCTGGTCGGCGACTCGGCCGCCAACACGGTGCTGGGGCACGACCCGGTGTCGACCGTGCGGGCCACCATGGACGAGCTGGTGATCCTGACCCGAGCGGTGGCCAGGGGCTGCGAGCGGGCGCTTGTGATCGGCGACCTGCCCTTCATGAGCTACCAGGTGTCGGACGAGGACGCGGTCCGAAACGGCGGCCGATTCATCAAGGAAGCAGGAGCCGACGCGGTCAAGCTGGAGGGCTCGGGCAGCTCGGCCCAGCGGGCGGCGGCGCTGGTGGCGGCCGGCATCCCGGTCATGGGGCATGTGGGGCTGACACCGCAGACGGCCACCATGCTGGGCGGCCTCCGGGCGCAGGGCCGGGAATGGCAGCGCGCCCGCCAGGTGTACGACGACGCCCTGGCCATGCAGGCCGCCGGCTGCTTCGCCATCGTGCTGGAGGCGATGCCGGAGCCGGTGGCCGCGGCCATCACCAAGCGGCTGGCCATCCCCACCATTGGCATCGGCTCGGGCAACGTTTGCGACGGCCAGGTGCTGGTCTTCCACGACGCGCTCGGCATCCACGCCGAGGATGCCCGCATGGCCAAGTACGTGAAGCAGTTCGCCGACGTCGGCGGCGCTATCAAACAGGGCGTCGAGGCCTATGCGGCCGAGGTGCGGGCGCGCAGCTTCCCAGGCCCCGAGCACACCTATTCGATGGCGCCCGAGGAACTGTCGGCGTTCACGGCGTCGATCGCAGCCGATCCCGCGCCGCAGAACACGCTCACCGACTGGTAGCCGCTACTGATCCGCCGGGACGACCAGCACCGGGATATGCGAGCGGTGCACCAGCTTGTGCGGGACCGAGCCCAGCAGCGCCCCCGCCAGCGGGCTCTCGCCGTGCGTGCCCACGGCGATCAGGCGGGCCGAGTGCTCCGCCGCCGCCTTGATCAGCGCGTCGGCCGGGCGGTCGTCCACCAACTCGCTCTCGGCCTCGATGCCGAGTGACTTCAGCTGCTCGAGCGCGTCGTGCACCAGGGTGTCGCCCGAGCGCCGCAGCAGCTCGCGGTGGTCGGCCGCCTCGGCCATGGCCGCCACCCCGAAGCCGTACACCACCAGCACCCGGTCGCCGAAGGCGGCCGCGGCCTCACCGGCCACCCGCACCGCCGCCTTGGCGCAGTCCGACCCGTCATAGCCGACGACGATCGTGCTGCTCATGCTTCAGTCCCCCGCCGCCGGCGCGGCCGCCAAGAACGGCTCGGCCACCTCGGGCTTACGCGAGAAGAAGTCGCGGTAGAACGGCATCGAGATCAGCATCAGCACCACCCCCAGTAACAGGAACCCGATCCCGATCACGAATGTCTCCCCCACGCCGAACCACGTGCCGTAGGTGGTGTCGCTCCAGAAGTCGATGGACGACTTGAAGAAGGCGAAGGCCAGGATGGCCGCGCCCAGCAGCGGCGCCAAGCCGATAAACACGAAGTTCTTGACGCTGGTCGTCAACTCCCGCCGATAGTAGATCGGGCAGGCGATGCCGGTCAGCCCATAGTAGAAGGCGATCATCAGCCCCAGGGCCGAGATCGACGCGCCCAGGATGTTCTCGCTGTAGGAGGTCAGGGCGACGTACCAGATGATGGACAGCCCGCCCATCCACAGCGTGGACACCGATGGCGTCAGGTAGCGGGGGTGGATCTCGGCGAAACGTTTCGGGATGGCGTGGTGGGCGGCCATCGACAGCGATGTGCGGGCGGTCGGCAGGATGGTCGTCTGGGTGGAAGCGGACGCGGAGGTCAGCACCGCGATGATCAGCAGCTTGTCCAGCGGCGAGCCCAGTACGGCCTTGCCCAGCGCGCTCAGCACATCGTCCGAGTTGTTGGTCAGAAACCCCGCACCGTGGTAGGACTGGGCGGCGATCGAGTCGACCAGGTAGATGCCGACCAGGATGAAGGTCGATGCCACGGCCGCCCGGCCCGGGGTGCGGGTGGCGTCCTCGGTCTCCTCGTTCACGGTCACGGTCGAGTCCCATCCCCAGTAGATGAAGATGGCGGCTATCAACCCGTCCGAGAGCGCATTCCAACTCTTGAAGTCGAGCGGGTTGATCCATGAGAAGGCCGGGTGCACGGCGCCGGGGACGCTCCCGAAGTAGACCCTGACCAGGGCGACGACGGCGAATATGGCCAACACGACGATCTCGGCGCCGAGCAGGAACCACTGCACCTTGGCCGACACCTCGATACCGACGTAGCAGATCCAGGTCATGACCACGATCCAGATCACGCCCACCAGCATCGTCCACCACTTGCTGGCGGCCAGGCTGTCGGCCCCCACCAGCAGGAACGTGTACTGGCCGGCGATCTGCGACAGGTTGGCCATCACGATCACGTCGGCGGCGATGATCCCCCAGCCGCCCATCCAGCCGGCCATCGGGCCCATCGCCCGGGTCACCCACGAGAAGGTGGTGCCGCAGTCCGGGTCGGCCCGGTTCAGGTAGTAGTAGGCCGCCGCGATGAACAGCATGGGGATGAAGGCCACGATCATCATGGCCGGGGCCTGGAACCCGACGACCAGCGTGACCAGGCCCAGCGCCGAGGCCAGGCTGTAGCCGGGGGCGGTCGAGGCGACGCCGATGACGACGCTGGAGATGAAGCCCAGCGCCCCGGTCTTGAGTCCCTTGTCCGGTGTTGAGCCATGCGCTGCTGGGGCCGACGCGTTTGACTCCACGCGCCTACGCTACAGCACGCGGTTTCGCCGTTCAATGACCCCCACCACGGGTAATCTCTGCCGGCGTGACTGAGTGGCAGGCGGAGCAGGTGGTGGACGAGCAGGCCGCCCGGCGGCTGATCGGCGGCCAGTTCCCGGAGGTCGAGCTGGGCCGGCTGGAGCTGCTGGGCGAGGGCTGGGACAACACCGTGTGGCTGGTGGACGGGCGCTGGGTGTTTCGCTTCCCACGCCGCCAGGTGGTGTTGCCCGGGCAGGCTCGCGAACTGCAGGTGCTGCCCCAGATCGCCGCCCGGCTGCCGCTTCGGATCCCCGAACCGGTCTTCGTCGGCGAGCCAGCAGACGGCTATCCGTGGCGGTTCTCGGGGTGCCCGCTGATCCCCGGCCGCGAGCCCGGCCAGGTCGAGCTCGACGACGCCGCCCGGATCGCCCAGGCCGGCCGGCTGGCAGAGTTCCTGCGCGCGCTGCACGCGATCGACCCGGGCAGCCTGGAGGGGCCGCCGCTGCCGGTGGACGCCGTCCGCCGAGCCGACATGGCCCACCGGGCGGCGATGTCCGAGTCCCGCTTCCGGGAGGCCCGAGATCTGGGCGTGTGGGCCGCGCCGGCCGCGGCGGGCGAGCTGCTGCAGCAGGCCCTGGGGCTGCCACCGGCCCAGCACACGACGCTGGCCCACGGGGACCTGCACCTGCGCCACGTGCTGCTGGGCGACGGGCTGGAGCTGACCGGCGTGATCGACTGGATCGACGTGTGCCGGGCCGATCCGGCCATCGACCTCGTCCTGTACTGGAGCTTCCTGCCCCCCGCCGGCCGAGGCGCCTTCCGAGACGCCTACGGACCGATCCGGCCCGACCAGCTGGTGCGCTCGCGGGTGCTGGCCTTCTTCCTGTCGGCCACGCTGGCCGTGTACGGCCGTCGGGAGGGCGTCGTTTGGCTGGAGCGGGAGGCCCTGCGGGGGCTCGAGTTCACCGCCGCCGGCTGAGCGCGAGCCGCCGTTCTGATAGAAGAACGCATGACCTCGACCGTCCGCAAGCCGATCGTGGGCGCGTTGCGCGCCGTCGGGCTGGGCCCAACCGCGGTGCGTTTCCGCCGCCAGCTGCGCTACTGGAAGCGGCGCGACCTGCGCCGCCAGAACGCCGAGTTCCTCAAGCAGGGCGCTCCCGATGGCTGGCCGATGCCGCCGCCGGAGCTGGTGTTCCGGGTGGTCGGCCACCACGACCTGGCCAAGTTCTATGCGCAGAGCGTCGGCCGCGGCAACTACATCCGCAACTTCCTGGGCCGCAACTCGCTGGAGGTGGGCGGGTTCTCGGCGATCCTGGATTTCGGCTGCGGTTGCGGCCGGGTCGCCCGCCAGTGGGGCCACCTGGAATCCACCAAGGTGTACGGCTCCGACATCGAGCCCGACCTGATCGCCTGGTGCCAGCGCTACCTGACCTTCGGCGAGTTCGTGGTCAACCCGCTGGCGCCACCGCTGCCCTACCCCGATCAGGCCTTCGACTTCGTCTACGCGATCTCCGTCTTCACCCACCTGCCTGCCGACCTGCAGCAGCCGTGGATGGACGAGATGGCGCGGGTGATCAAGCCCGGCGGCTACCTGCTGTTCACCACCCACGGACCGGAGTTCTTCAGCCGGCTGACGGCGGCCGAGGTGGAGCGCGCCAACGCCGGTCAGGTGGTCGTTCGGGCCAGTTCCCAGGCCGGCACCAACATGTGCGCGGCCTACCACACGCCCGACGGCGTGGCCGGGATGGCCAAGGGCCTGTTTGAGGTGATCGACCGGGTGCCGGGCAGCGACGCGCCCAACCTGTCGGGGTTCAAGCTGTCGGCCGACCAGTTGGCGGCCCGCGGCGGGGTCGCCCCCGCCCGCCAGGACGGCTACCTGATCAAGCGCCTGGCCACCGGCTAAGAAGCTCTAAGAGCCCGTTTCCTCCTCCAGCATCTCCAGCAGCCGGCGCACGGTGTTCCAGTTGCGGGCGGTGCCGGCCACGCCCAGCCGCTGCTCGGTCAAGAACCGAGCCAGCCGCGAGCGGTGGACTCCCTCAGGATGCCAGACGTAGATCTCGCGGCCGATCACGGCCACCTGCTCGGGGTCGACGTCGACCCCCTCCAGTTCGCGCACGGCCGCCGCGGCCGGCTTGGCGGCCAGGAAGGTGACCTGATAGCGGGCCGGATTGGTCACAACCTTGCCCAGCGGGTCAGCCGCGACCACCTTCGCCAGCTGCGCTCTGGTGCGCACGATGACCGGCACATCGACCCCGA
Organism: uncultured Solirubrobacterales bacterium; assembly: GCA_963813265.1. GTDB lineage: Bacteria > Actinomycetota > Thermoleophilia > Solirubrobacterales > Solirubrobacteraceae > Palsa-465. The sequence goes on from CAWEYQ010000022.1 coordinate 395,532, forward strand.
ACGCGGACCGGATCTGCCTCTCCAGGGTGCGCTCCAACTCGGCCGCCGCAAGCGCGCTCTCGACCACCACGTTGCCGCTTTGCAGGTGGGTGCGCACGCCCTCGTGGCCGGCCCGGGCCAGCGCCTCCCGCAGCGCCGGCATGTTCAGCTTGCGCGACGCCCCCAGGTTGACGGCTCGCAGAAGCGCGACCTGGCGGGGGCGGCCTGCCATCAGCCCGCTGGGTGGAACACGTCCCAGTCCTCGCACACGCGGCCGTCCCGCAGCCGGCAGTGGTACGCGCCGCGACCGTCGACGGCGGAGCCGTCGACGCGCCGGACGCCGCTCCAGCTGATGTAGGCCGCGGCCAGCTCGCCGTCAGCCAGCACCTGCTCGGCCCGGTAACGGCGCCCCCCGATGCGGCCGTCGATCCACTCCACGCCCGCACAGAACTGGTCGAAGCTCCAGTCGCCCATCGGCGTGTGATGCACGTAATCGTCGGTGACGAGGGCCCGCAGGCTCTCCAAAGCGGCCGCGTCTGACCAGCACTGCTCGACGATGGTGCGAACGAGTTGGCGGGGGTCGCTCACGCCGGCGAGCTTATCCGACCGGCCCGGTTTGACGGCAATCTTCGGGGTGCCTTGGGAGGCGGCTAGCCAGCGCGACGCCCTCAGACGCCGCGATGCATTCTGTTAGAGCTTCTAAGACCCTTCCGCGCCCGTGAACAGCGTGCCGGAGTCGACCATGCAGATCGGGTTGCCGAACGGGTCGTAGGCGTAGAAGCTGCGTTCGCCCCAGGCCTGGCGGTCGATCTCGGTCAGCTCGCGGCAGCCCAACTCCCGTGCTCGAGCGTGCACCGCCTCCAGATCGTCGACGCTGAAGTACACGTGCTGAGGATTGGGTGCAAATGCCCCACGCTCGCCGTCGTCGGGCGGCTGCATGCAGGCCAGAATGGTGCCGGCGCAGTCGAAGTAGTGCCGGTTCTGCCACACGCGCTCGCCGGGCATGCCCAGCAGGTGGGCGTAGAAGGCGGCCGCCTCGTCGATGTCCGAAACCGGCAGGATGACCCGAAAGAGACGAGGGGCGTGCTGCGTCGGGCTCACGCGTCCACCACCGCGCCCAGGTCGACCGGGATCACCGTGCCACTGACCGCGGATGCACGCGGCCCGGCCAGGAAGCCGATCACCTCGGCCACCTCCATCGGATCGACCATCCGGCCGGCCGGGTTGTGCTCATCCATGGTGGCCAGGATGTCGTCGCGGGAGCGTCCGTGCAGCCGCGCCTGGTCGTCCAGCTGGCCCTCCGCCATCGGCGTCCACATCCACCCCGGGGCGACGGCGTTTGCGGTCAGGCCGGCCCTCGCCCCCTCCAGCGCCGCCACCTTGACCAGGCCGGCAACGCCGTGTTTGGCCGACACGTAGGCGGGCTTGAAGGCCTCGCCGACCAGGCTGGAGGTGGAGGCGGTGACCACGATCCGGCCGCCTTGGGCGGCGACGAGCGGCGCCCAGGCGTGCTTGATGGCCAGGAACGGGCCGGTCAGCATCACGCCCAGCAGCCGGTCCCACTGCTCCAGCGGGAACTCGGCGAACGGCGCCATGTGCTGGACGCCGGCGTTCAGCACCAGGATGTCGAGCCGGCCGTGCCGCTCCAGCGCCAGTTCGACCATCCTCCGACAGCCATCGTCGGTCGAGGTGTCGAGGTGCTCGCAGCCCTCGCCGCGCAGGTCCACCCCGACCACGGTGGCCCCCTCCCGCTCCAGCACCGCGCGAATGGCCCGGCCCAGGCCGCCGTCTGCCCCGGTCACGATCGCCACCCGCCTCTCGAGCTCTCCGCTCATGCCGGCTTGCCCCTTCCCCCGTGCGGCAGGCGTAGGTCGAGCGCCCGGTAGCCCGCGCTGACGCCAAGGTACAGGATCGCGATCCACACGCTGTTGGCCGCCACCTTGCCGTAACCCAGGCTGGTGACGTCGATGAAGTGGTACGGGTACCAGCGCACGATCGGCCCCCGCAGCAGGGTGAAGACGATCCACCCAGCGGGGAAGCCGAGCGCCAGGAACACGGTCCGCCAGCCGGCCAGCCCGCGCGGGCCGTAAAGCAGCCATCCGGCCACGGCCAAGATCGGGACGACGGTGTGCGTCAACTGGTCGGCCACCAACCCCCAGCCGTCGAACTCGACCAGCCGGGCGATGGCCACGTGGTAGACGATGCCGGTGATCGTGATCCCAACCAGGCCGATCATGCGCAGCACCGCGAAACCCGCCGAGTCCCGTCCAACGCGAAGCCACAGAAGCAGGCAGCCGATGCCGACCAGGACATTCGACTGGATCGTGAAGTAGCAGAAGACGTTGAACAGGCGGGCGCCCACCGATCCCCAGCGGGAACTGGCGGCGGTGGCCACCACCAGTAGCTGGATAACCAGCCCAGCGGCCACCGCGACGGCGGTCGCGCCGAACCACATGCGTGCCGCGCGATCCGCGGTCACTCGTCCAGCACTGTCAGCATGAGGTGGGAGTCGCCGATCACGAGCCGCTGGTGGTTTACGGCCGTCTCGACCGCGAACCACGGGCTCTCGGCCGTTCCGGGGTGCGGCACGTACAGCGGGTAGTCGCTCGAGGCCACCTGCATCCGCAGCCGCGAGCCGGCCGGAACCCGGTGCCCGGTATGTCCCAGCGGCACGCTGACCGGCGCGGAGCCGTCTGGCCGCGGCACCGCCTCCTGGCCGTACAGCAGGATGTGGGCGGACCCGTCCGGGGAGACCACGACCAGCTTCACGTGCAGGAAGAGTGACGGGCCGTCCGTTGAGACCCAAAGCACGGCCGTGACCGGACCAGCCAGGGTCATGGGCTGCTCCAGCGGCGGGCCGGTGAAGGTCAGAACGTCGGGCCGGGCATCCACCTCGTGCTCGTCCGGGTATTCGAGCAGGAACGCGAAGGGATTGACGATCGTCGACGGCACGAGATCGGCCGGGTCGTGCACCCAGCCGACGCTGCCCTGCGCCGGTCGCGCCGCCGCCAACTCGCCCGCCTCGGTCGGGTACAGCTCGAGCTGCGAGGCACCCGGCGGCGGCCAGCTGGGCGACTCCCGCCAGCCCTCGCCGGGCAGGTGCCAGCGCACGCGCGGGCACCGCTTCGGGATCCGCCCGCCCGGCCAGGAAGGCGTCGAAGAAGTCGAGCGCCGGCGCGAGGTAGCGCGGCAGCATCACGCTCCAGGGCGTCGTCGTTTGCGGCGTGGTCCTCCGCCTCGGTGATCGGCACGGCCTCGAACCGGTAGTTCTCGTGGTCGGTCGATCCGGCGTGCAGGTACTGGAACGGCGCCGTCCCGGGGTCGCGCACCAGCGCCTCGTAGTCGCAGCATGTGCGGCGGCGTGATGTTGTCGAACCAGCCGACGCCGTGCAGGGTCGGGATGCGCAGGCGCGTCGAACGGGTGCGCGTCGGCGTACAGAGCCACGGGCGCGCCGGCCGCGAGCGCTTCGGCCAGCACGAGTCGAAGGCCGCGAGCGGCTGCCGATCGCCTCGAACACGGCGTCGAACACCTCGGCCAGCGGCCGGTGCGTCCAGTCCGACGTCGAACTCGTGCGTGTGGTGGTCGCTCCAGAACTCGGCCAGGTAGTGGGCGCCGTAGAGCGGCGTCACGCCCGGCCAGCCAGTCGATGTCGGCGATCGTGACGCGCGGGACGATGGCCTTGCAGCGCCGGGTGCCGCGACGCGACCGCGGCCCACTGCGTGAAGCCGTAGTAGCTGTCGCCCCACATGCCGACGTCGCCGTTCGACCACGGCTGCTGCGCGATCCAGTCGATCGTGTCGTAGCCGTCGTCGACCTCGTTGACGAAGGCGAGCGGCTCGCCCTCGGAGCGGAACTTGCCGCGCACGTCCTGGGGCACGAAGGCGTAGCCGCGGGCGGTGACGAGCCCGGCGATGAACGGCATCCAGCAGTAGCGGCCGTTCTTGTCGTAGGGCAGCCGCACGAGCACGGCGGGCAACGGGCCGGGGCCGTCGGGCAGATAGACGTCCGTCGCCAGGTCGACGCCGTCGCGCATGGGCACCATGTGCTGGCGGGCGCGGGGGTCGACCTCGCCCGGCCCGGTGGTCTCGATCTCGACGCTCATCGGCCGAGACTACCGCGCAGGCCGTCTGCAAAACCGACCATGGGCGCATGCACGTTCAGCAGCCGCAACTCCCCGCCGCCGGCGTTTCGGAAGCCGTGCCGAACCCCGGGAGGCGCCGCGACGAAGCTGCCCGGGCGGGCACGCAGCTTCTGGCCTTCCAGGCTGAATTCGAGCCTCGCCCTCCAGCACGTAGAAGCAGTCGGTGTGATCGGAGTGGGTGTGCAGGTCGACGCCCTCGAAGTCGGGCCCGAAACACAACTCGATCACCTCGAGCGCCGGCAGCTCACACAGGATCCGGTGGCTCCGCGGCCCGCGCTCGAGCTGCTCTCCTCCGTCCGGCCCGATCCCAATCCCCGTCATCGGTCAGGAGAACCTGGGCGGCTGACGGCCGGGCACCCGTTCCAGGCCAGCCCAGTCGCCGCGCACCGGCGTGAAGCTCTCGATGGCGACGGCGCCCTGCGGGCCGGCGGTCACCTCGTGGGGGACGTTGCTCAGGATCCGCCAGGTGTGGCCGGGGCCGAGTTCGCGCGTCTCGTCGCCGATCCGAAACCGCATCGAGCCGCGGATCAGTACGCCCAGCTGCTCGTTGTCGTGCCGGTGCTCGGGCACGTGGGCGCCCGGCTCCAGGTCGATCACGGCCAGGGTCGTGCGCGCCCCCTCCACGGCCTGCACGGTGACGCCTTCCCAGATGCGCAGGTGCTCGAAACGGTCGATGCCCCCGAAGTCAGTCATCGGCGGCGACTCTAGCGGGCGCGCCGGGGCCGCGGGTGCGCTTGCCGGGCCAGCGCCTCGAGCGCGTCCGCAACGTCGGCCAGCGGCCGGCGTGTGTCGATCTCGGCGGTTGCGCCGGCCCGCAGCAGCGGCTCCACCGAGCGCAGGTCGGCCATGATCTGCGCCCGCTCAGCGCCGGACTTGCCGAAGTCGTTCGTATCCCGGGAGGCGATGCGCTCCATGACCACGTCCAGCGGCGCGCTCAGGAGTACGACCTGGTCGAAGCGCGGATAGAAGACCCCCTGATTGGCGACGCAGCCGGAGACGAACAGCGGCCCCTCGGCATGCCGGGCCAGCAGCGCGTCGATTCGATCCTCGCGCCACAGCGGCTCCACGCCAGAGCCGTCCTCACGCGGCACATCGTGGATCCAGTCGCCGTAGTCGGTGTCGACCACCAGGTGGCCCCTGCGGGCCAGCTCGGCCAACGCGGTGGACTTGCCGGCGCCGGACATGCCGGTGACGAACACGACCGTCATCCGCCGCAGCCTAGGTGGGAGCCCGGGTGACGGCGCCGCTGTCGTAGGATCCGTGCCGATGACCAGTCGGGAAGCAGCCTGCAGCTGTGGCCAGCTGCGTCTTGAGGTAACGGGCGATCCGATGGCGGTCTCGATCTGCCACTGCCTGGCCTGCCAGCGCCGGACGGGGAGCGCCTTCGGCATCCAGGCCCGATTCGCCGCTGACCAGGTGACCATAGGTGGCCGTCACACCGAGTACGCGCGGATATCGGATGAGCAGGACCGGAAGGTGCACGTGTTTCACTTCTGTCCCGACTGCGGCGGGACGGTGTTCTACATCGAGCCCGACGAGCCGGATCTGGTGGCGGTCATGGTCGGGGCGTTCGCCGACCCGTCCTTCCCGCAGCCGACGCGGTCGATCTACGCGGCACGGATGCACCCATGGATCGTGCTCCCCGCGGACATCGAAAGCGACCAGGCATGGGCAGCCCTGCAGCCGCTGTACGAGGCGGGCGAGTACGCCCAGGTGGCTGACTGCGCACGGGAGTTGATCGAGGCCAACCCGGACAACGCAGGCCTGCTCTACAACGTCTCATGCTGCGAGAGCCTGGCGGGGCGGCCCGACGACGCGATCGGACACCTGCGGCGGGCGATCGACCGCGACGAGGAGTTCCGGGAGTCGGCCGCGGAGGACTCGGACTTCGATCCAATCCGCGAGCAGCCGGCGTTCAAGGAGCTGGTCGGGTAGCCCGCCGGCGCGGGTCTGATATGAGCCTCGACCTCTTCGCAGGCATCCCGGTCAGCGACTACGAGCGCGGGCTCGTGTGGTACACGCTGCTGTTCGGCGTCGGGCCGAGCGGTCTGCCCAAGGTTGGTGAGGCGGTGTGGGAGCTTGCCGACCACCGGCTCGTCTACATCGACGAGCGGCCCGAGCACGCTGGACACGCCATGTTCACCCTGATCGTCGACGACCTCGACCCGCTGATGGAGGGGATCGCCGGGCGAGGGATCGAGCCCTCCACGCAGGAGACCTACTCCAACGGCGTCCGCAAGACGACGTACCGAGACCCCGACGGCAACGAGATCGGGTTCGGCGAGCTGCCGCCCAGGAAACCGGAATAGAGTGGCGGGCCTCGAACAGCCCAGGCAGGAGGGCATCTCTATGACCGATCCACGCAAAACGCCGTTCGGGTCCGTGCTTCTGAACGACGTCGTTCGGGCGACGGACATCAACCCCGACTACCCGGACGTCACGGATGGGGAGGGTGTGGGCGCGCGCGACTTCCATCTCGTTCGCCGGCACTTCGACATTCGAGCGTTCGGCGTGAACGGGATCACGGGGAACGCCGGCGACGAGATGGTCGAGCCGCACGACGAAATCGACGACGAGGCCAATCTCACAGATGGCCATGAGGAGCTGTTCGCGGTGATGAGCGGGCATGCGGTCTTCACCGTGGACGGCGAGACGCTCGACGCACCGGCGGGCACGCTGGTGTTCGTGCGCGACCCGGCGCTTATCCGAAGCGCGGTGGCCACGGTCAACGGGACGTCCATCCTCGCTATAGGAGCGCGGGCAGGGGCGCCGTTCGAGGTCTCCCGCTGGGAACGCGCCTGGTTCCCCTGATCTCTAGCCGGGCCTCTGTTGGGCATGGGGAGCATGCGCCGCGTCGTAGTCGGCCACCAGCGGGTCGAGCAGAGGCCACTCCTTGGGCCGCTTGCGGATCAGCGCGCGGAGCACCGGGGACTGCGCGATCGCGTTCACGGTGTAGCTGTGCCACCCGCCGACCCAGTCTCGGTAAAGGTAGGAACGCAGCTGCCCCTCCGTCATCAGCGTCGTGTCCAGCCAGTCGCATGCTGCTCGGCGATCACCGCGAGACGCACGGCGTCTTCGGGGGTTGGGGTGCCGGATGCCTGTCCGAGGTACAGAGGGTGGAGTTCGGGGTGCCGCACGAACACATCGATCACCGACTTCCAGTGGAAGAGCAGCTCGCGGTGGGCCTGCGTTCCGGCAACCTCGTTTGCGATCCTGGTGTGTCCTGCGAGTTCGCGGCCCTGATACGCCAGCACCAGGACGGACACGACCACAGCGATCGTTCCGATGAGCGCCACATCGACCTCCTGCCTGATCGGTTGCGCGCCTTTCGCGCACGGTAGTTGGGGGCGATGAGCCTACAGGCGCGCCGCCCCAGAATCACCCCAGGCGCGGCGCCCATGACCGCGGCCGATCCGCGTAGGCCGTACCAGCCATTCCGGTCTGCTTTGCCGTCTTCAAGAGGTTTACACTCGTGCCCAACTATGGGGCAGAGCGGCCAACGCCCGCCAGGCAGGAGGTTCCTTCGTGACTGATCCACGCACGGCTCCGTTCGGCACGGTGCCCCTCGTTGACGTCCTTGTGGCGCAGGACCTCAACCCGGACGATCCGAGCGCCACGGATGGACTCTTCCATCTCGTCCGTCGTCACTTCGACATCCGCGCGTTCGGGGTCAACGGGATCACCGGGAACGCGGGCGATGAGCTGATTGAGCCGCATCACGAGCGCGACGATGAGGCCAACCTCACCGATGGCCACGAGGAGTTGTTCGCCGTGATGAGCGGACACGCAGTCTTCACCGTGGACGGAGAAGACCTTGATGCTCCCGCAGGCACGCTGGTGTTTGTGCGCGAACCGGCCGCCATCCGAAGCGCCCGTGCGGCAGCCGACGGCACAGCCATCCTCGCCATCGGAGCGCGCCCGGGGGTGCCCTTCGAGGTATCCCGTTGGGAACGCGAGATGTACCCCTAGCCTGCTGAGCCCGCTCAGCCCCGCCCGATGATCTCGATCCTGTAGTCGTCTAGGTCTTGGCGATTGCAAATAGAGGGCCAGCCTTAGGTCGGCCGGGTTAACGATGTAACCAGCCTTCCCCGGTCGGCCGCGGTCCGGCGGCCGTCAGGGAGCCTGCAGCGCATCGACTGTCGCCGTCTTGACCATGCCCGACACCGCCTGCGCGAGATCACGATCTGACGTGACGAAGGCGTCCGCCTGGAGCCTCGTGAGAGCCACGTACTCGGCGTCGTACGTCGTCTTCCACCCCAGCTCGTCGGCGACCTTCCATGCCTGCCGCTGGAGCACCTTGTCTCCAAGGAACCGAACCTTCAGCGAGTTGATCCGCGTAACTCGCTCGACGCCCTCGGCCGCCGAAATCTCTCCCCGCCGGGCCGCCTCGTACAGCGCCGCCAAGGCCTGTGAGCGAACGAGTGTCGGTGCTACGAGGCTGTGCTGAGCGGCGACCACAACCTCGCCAGCGGCAATCCGGAGCAGCGTCTGACAGTCGATCACGAACCGCGTCATCGCCGGCAAGGCTACACGGCTCAATGACGACGGGGCTCCGCTGCGTAGCGGCCGAGCTCAGCCCCGCCCGATGATCTCGATCCGGTAGTCGTCCGGGTCGCGGACGAAGCACAGCCGCGAGCCGCCCGCGCTGACCGTGTAAGGCGGCCGCTCGGGCTCGATGCCCTGGCCCTTGAGGTTGGCCAGCGTGCCGTCCAGGTCGTCGACGCCGATGGCGATGTGGCCATAGCCGGTGCCGTTGTCGTAGGTGCGACCGTCGTGATTCAGTGTCAGCTCGAGCACGTTGTCGCTGCCGGGCAGGCTGAAGAAGTAGTTGGTGGCCTCCTTCTGGCCGTCTCGGACGATGTCCATCTCGCGGCTGAAGGAGAAGCCGAGCGCCTCGTAGAACGCCCGGCTTCGGTCGGGATCGGTGATCCGCACCATGGTGTGAAGGAAGGTGGTCATGCGGGGCATTCTACGAGGGCCCCGATGCCATGGCTGCGGATCAGCTCTGGTCGGGACGGCTGCGGGTGATGGTCGACGCGTCGGCTCCGCTTCCGCCGACGAAGCGCATCGGATCGCCACTGCCCAGGTCGGTCACCCCGGCGCTCTCCAGGGCGCCGATGGCCATCGTCCGCCGCACGGCGGCAAAGGTCAGCACATGGGCCGCGATGCCCCCGTAGCTGAACGTCTCGGGCGGGTCGCAGACGGCGTCCACGAACGTCTCGTCCCCGCGGCCCTCCGCGATCGGCCCCATCACCAGCTGCTGGAACCGCGGCCCGATTACCTCCAGCCGCCGACGCAGACCGGGCGCCGTCGTGTCGCCCTTGGGCGGCATGGAGGTGCCGCCCTCAACTGCCTTGACCCACATCTCCAGCTGGCCGACCAGGCGGTCGGACAGGCCGCGCAGCGTTGGATGCTCATCGATACCCTCGACCGACAGCTCGATCGGGCGGTCGAGTGTTTCGTCGCCGACCTTGCCAGTGCGATCGACGATCTGGCCGACCAGCCACAGGTGGTGGTCGACCATGCGATTCAGGACATCCATGGGTGTGCTCCTTGCGATAGCCGGCAGGCGCAGCCCGCCGGGCGGATGGAAATGCACGCCGTCCGGCGCGCCCAGGTTGTGGCTGGAGGCGGGCCTGCGGCGGTAGGCGGACGGCGCCACCCCATACGCCCTGCCAAAGGCCCGTGTGAACGCCTCCGGCGATCCGTACCCTGCGTCGAAGGCGACGTCGATCACCGGATCCTCCGAGGCCGCCAGCCGGTGCGCAGCCCGCTCCAGGAGCAGTCTGCGCCGCAGCATCCCCGGGGCCTCGCCCAGGGAGGCCGCGACCAGGCGGTCGAAGTGGAACCGTGACAGGTGCGCCCGCCTGGCCAGATGCTCGCCGCGCATCTCGGGCTGCTCGAGGCTCTCCTCGACGACGTCGAGCAGCGAGCGCAGTCTGTCGGAGGTGATCATGCGCCCATCGTGCCACGCGCACCCGAGCGCTCGCCTGATCGCGTTTGCTGAGTGGTGTATCAGCCGCCGGTGCGGGCCGGCTGCGGCTCGTCGCCGACCAGCGTGGCGACGGTCACCATGGCCACCAGCAGCGTCGCCGCCAGCGCCACGTGCACCGCGATCACCTGCCAGGGCAGCCCGTTTCGGTACTGGTACTCCCCCACCCCGGCTTGCGCGGCAGCGATCACACATGTCACGCCTGCCAGCCGCAACGCCAATGTCCCACGCGCGTTGCGCCACAGCCAGATGGTCAACCCGACCAGCAGCAGCGCAAACGCGGTCGCCACCCGCACGTGCATCCAGGTCGCCCAGTAGAAGTTCCCCAGCCGTTTGATCGGGGTCGCGGTGCTGCCCGGGTGCGGGCCGGCCGCGGTCACGAAGGCGCCGCTGGTCACCAGCATGACGCAGGCGGTGGCCGCCAGCCACGCCCCCAGCCGGATGGCCGGAACCGCCACAGGCGCTGTGCGCGGGTCGTCCTGCGGCCGCCACAGCTGCACGGTCATCCAGGTCGCGAAGCTGACCACCACCATGGCCAGCAGGAAGTGCGCCATGACCAGCATCGGGTTCAGGTGGAAGGCCACTGTGATCGCGCCCAGCGGCACCTGGAAGACGGTGCCCACGGCGGCCACCACGCCGGCGCCGGTGACGCCGTCCCAGCCGCGCAGCTTGTAGGCGACCCAGCTGGTGGCCACGGCGGCCAGCATGGCCAGGCCGGAGATGAGGCGGTTTGAGAATTCGATCAACGCATGCCGGGAGTCGGCCGGCAGCACCTGGTTGGCGTCGCAGGTGGGCCAGTGCGGGCAGCCCAGGCCGGACGCGGTCAGCCGCACCAGCGCGCCGGTGGCCACCACCAGCCACAGCAGGCCCAGCGTGCCGGCCGCTGCGATGCGCAGGTTGCGGGCCGTGACGAGCCGGGAACGCGCTCCCAGAACCGGGATGTCGGCGGACGCCATCGCGAACACTTTACCGAGACTCCATGGGAATCTCCCTGGTGAGGGTACTGTTTTCAATCTGGACACCTCCCGCGGCCGTTTCAGCACGCTATTCTGAGCCCGGATGAGCGATCCCATGATCCCCAGCGAGGCTGGGTTCATCGCCGACCCGGCCAGCCAGCCGGCCTCGCCGGTGCCGCCCAGCGAGGGCCACGACCCGATCTTCGCCACCACCGTGTGCGCGATCGTCGAGCACGGCGGTGAGCTCCTGATGGTGCGCCAGCTGAACCGCGACGGCGAGGTGCGGTGGAACTTCCCCACCGGCTGGATGGCCCATCAGGACGAGGACGGGCGGCTGCAGCTGCCCGAGGCCGTGGTCAACCGAAACCTGCTGGCCGAGACCGGCTACTCGGCCTCGCACGCCACGCTGATCGGTATGGCGTTGGTGCGCGAGCACGACGACGACGGCCGCCGGATCGGCACCTCGACCCGGCTCGACTACCTGTGCAGCCAGCCGCGCCAGAGCAGCTACGCGGTCAACGACCCCGACATCCTGGGCACGCCTGAGTGGTTCACGCCCGAGCAGATCGACGAGATGATCGAGCGCGGCGAGGTGAAGGGGCAGCTGACCGCCACCGCCTACCACCACTGGCAGGAATACCGGCGCAGCGGCCGGCTGAGCGCCGACCTGGTCGACATCCCCAACTAGATGGTTGACTCGAAATCGCCGCGTGGCTGGTCGCTCGCCGTCTCTACGCGGCCCGGGGGGCCACGCGAGACGGCGAGCTTCGGCTGCGAACCGTCGCCTGGATGCGTCCTCGCTTCGCGATCTGCGTCATCGCAGATCGCTCAGACCGGTGTCCAGCGGACCGCTGGACACCTTGCCCGGGCCACGAGCCCGAGCGCTCCCTGCGTCCTTCCCAGGCTCGGTTCTCGCTCGTCCAGCCCTCACACCGATTTGGAATCAACCATCTGACCCGGGTGGCCAAGCCGCGGGTCGCGATCGAGTACTGCACCGGGTGTCGGTTTCTGCCTCGGGCCGCCTGGCTGGCGCAGGAGCTGCTGACCACCTTCGAGTCGGAGCTGGAGCAGGTGGCTCTGGTTCCCGGCCAGGGCGGCGTGTTGGAGGTGCGGGTTGACGGTCGCACGGTGTGGTCGCGCAAGGAGCAGGGCTTTCCCGAGCCGACGGCGCTCAAGCGGGCCGTGCGCGACCTGATCGCCCCCGACCGCAGCCTGGGCCATACGGATCGATAACGACGGCGGGCCGCCCACCGCAGGTGGACGGCCCGCCGTATCTCGGCGTCAGGACGAGGTCAGGACGAAGCCCCGACCAGCTCCCGGCGGCGACGCTGCTCCGCCGGGCGGTGCGTCCGCACCCGGCCGCGCTGCTCATCGTCGGCGGTGCGCAGTCCGGTCATCACCAGCCCGAACACGCCAAACAGCGCGCCCAGGGCGAGAACCCACGTCAGTGCATTTGTGATCAGTGTCGTTTCCATGCAATGCACCGTAGGGGGGCTTGGCAATGAAACGGTAAGCCCGGGGTAGGAAGACGGTGACCCCTGCGAGGATTCCGAGCAATGAGCCAGATACGCGTGCTGGTGGTGGACGACGAGGAGCCGTTGCGGCACCTGGTCAGGCTGTATCTGGAGAAGGAGAGCTGGCAGGTGGTCGAGGCCGGCAGCGGCAGCGAAGCCCTGCAGGCGTTCGACGCCACACCCGTCGACGTGGCGGTGATCGACGTCATGCTGCCCGAGGTGGACGGGCTCGAGGTGGTGCGCCGGATCCGCCGCACCTCGCACGTCCCCATCATCCTGCTGACGGCCCGCGGCGAGGAGGCCAGCCGGGTGGCCGGCCTCGAGGTGGGCGCTGACGACTACGTGGTCAAGCCGTTCTCGATGCTCGAGCTGGTGGCCCGGGTGCGCGCGCAGCTGCGCCGGGTGGGCGAGTTCTCCGCCGCGACGCCGGACGAGGTGGAGGCCGTCGGCGACGTCCAGCTCGACCGCTCCGCCCGCCGCTGCCGGGTCGGCGACCGCGTGATCGCACTGACCCGGCGCGAGTTCGACCTGCTGGCCACCCTGTTTGACCACGTCGGGCACGCGCTCACCCGCCAGCAGCTGCTGGACGCCGCCTGGGGCACCACCTTCCTGTCGCCAAAGACCGTGGACGTGCACATCTCGGCGCTGCGCAAGAAGCTGGGACGGGCGGTGCGCATAACGGCCCTGCGCGGCGTCGGCTACCGGCTGGAGCCGTGATGGGCAGATTGGCGAGTCTGCGCGTGTGGCTGCTGGCGGCGATGCTGGGCAGCGGCGCGGTCGGCATCGTCCTGGCCTACATGACGGCCGGCGGCATCGGGCGCTCACACGAGGCCTCCGAGGATCGCAACAAGGCGCAGATGGTGGCCAACGCGGTGGCGGTGCAGGCCAGGCAGGGAGCCGGCCCAGCCCAGTTCGCGAGCTTGCAGCGGGTGCTGCCGTCAGATCAGCTGATCGTCGTCCGCCACGGCAGGGTGGCCTTTTCCGGCAGTCCGCTCCGCGCGCGCGAGGTTGAGGTGACCGTGAGCGCGCCCTTCCCGGGCGGGAAGGTGACGCTGATCGACCACGAGTCGTCCGAGTCCAGTGCCTCCACAGCCGCGGTTGTGGCGGGGCTCGCGGTGGCGGTGCTGGTGATCTCGGCGGCGCTGGCCGTCTCCAGCCTGATCACGCGGTCGGTGCGCGAACCGCTGGCGCGGGCGATCGAGGTGTCCGATCGGATCGCCGGCGGCGACCTTTCGGCCCGCATGGGCACATCCGGTCCGGACGCCCTGTCCGCGACCCGGTGGACGGGCTCTGGCCGCGCGGCAGGCGCCCGACCCACTCGGTGTCGTGCCGGCCGGCGGCCTGATGTTGTGCATGGGCGTCGACGTGCAGGACTCCGAGATGCAGGCGCACGTCTGGGCCTGCGGCGCGCACCGGCGGCGCTGGCTCGTCGACGTCGACCATCTGCCGGGCGACGACGCTCACGAGCGACGCGCCGTGGACGGCGTTCGACGAGTTGCTCGGCCGGACCTGGCCGACGGTCGACGGGCGACATCAGCTCGGGCTGCGCATGACGGCGATCGACTCGGGCCACCGGAGCGATCGCGTCTACACGTTCGCTCGTCGGGTCGGCCTCGCCCGCCTGCTGGTCGTCAAGGGCAAGGCGTCGTGTCCGACGATTCTCGGCGTGCCGTACCGGGCCGAGATCGCTCGACCGCACCGGCAAGCGGCGCGCCCAGCGCCGCCGCGGCCTGGTGATCTATCCCGTCGGGGACCGACGCCGCGAAGCAGGAGCTACGGCGCGCTGCGCCTCGTCGCCGTCCCCGGCGAGCCGCTGCCGCGCGGCTGGGTCTCGCTCCCGCGGTCGGGCCCGACGTCTGCCGCGAGCTGTGCTCCGAGGCACTCGTGCGACGGAAGGTCGCCGGCCGCGAGCGCGAGCGGTGGGAGCGCATCCACCGGCCGAACGACGCGCTCGATGTGCGAACTACGCGCGCGCGGCGGCGCAGTTCGTCGGCTGGGATCGGTGGACGAGCGACGACGTCGCCCGCCACGAGGCCGCGCACGGCGTCGCGCCGGTCGCCGCGCCCGTCGATACCGTCGTCGCACCGATGCCGATGACGCGCGCTGCCGTCGCGGATCCCGATCCCGCTGCCGCGCCGTCGACGGGGGGCCACCCACCCGCCTGCCCGCGCCAGGCGAGACGACGGCGAAGGTTACGTGGGGCCGGCGGTCGGACTTCTGGGACCGCTCGCCATGGCGGGACTGGCGGCGACCGCCGTGCCGAGATCCGCGCGCCCGCCCGCCAGGCCGCCGACCGGCCGCGCAGGAAGCCCGCCAGGCGCGCGCGCCGACCACGGGCCTGCCCATGGTGGCCACCAGGACATGCGGGTTTCTCGCCGGCGCGTGCTTCGCTGCGCGCTTGCGGGCTCTCTGAGGGACACCGCGCGCTCGAGCGGCAGCTGCAGACGTCGTGCAAGAGCTGGACGAGAGCGCGCTGGCGGCGCTGATCGCGGTCGCCCGCCGGCTCCAGGTCGCGCGAGATGAGCGCGCCGCGGCGCTGTTCGAGCGCGAGGCGCTTGGTCTGCACGTCGAGGATGACCGCCGCCGCCCGTGCCCGGGCGAGGTCGCTGCCATGGAGGGGGCCCGGCGGCTCCCGAGCGGCCTCGGCACCGGCCTCGCCTTGCGTCGTGCGCGTCGCCTCCCAGAGGCCGTCGGCCTCGGCGACGTCGATCAGCTTCTGCGGGCCGTGGACGGGGATGGGGCCCCCTGGCCGGTACGGTGCGCTTGCGAACGGCCTCGCGGCTGATGCGCCGCCGGCGCGCGTAGTCGGCCTGCGTAACGCGCTCCCCGCGTACGGTACCTGTCAACCTGTCACCCCTTCGTCGGCCCTTCGCTTCTCGCGGAACTCCGCGTCCGCGCCGACGATTGCCGGCTGTGGTGTCCAACCTGTCTCACCCTCAGGCGGGCCACCCGCTAGGAGTTTTTCGCGCCTCGCGGCCCCGTCATCGTGGGGAGCGGGGAAGGACCCAGCTCGGTGACTGCGCGGCTATCCGCGCCCGGCAACCGCGTGCTCGAAGTCGTCGAGGTCAAGTACGGCCCCACGGATTCCACCGGTAGTCATCGGCCGGCACGTCGACGAATGCCGCCTCTCCCGTGTCACCCACAGCCTTGAAGAGTCCTTGGGGTGCCGTCGCTGTCCAGACGGAGATCAACGTAGCAGCCGTAGTCTGGTCGTCTGGAACAGGCCACCACAGCGTGCGCGGGAGCATTCTGAGCCACTCCTCGTCGAGGGGTGGACCCCAGGGGCTGGCCTCGAGGAACTTCCGCGTCTCCTGCGGCGTTTCCCGCGCTCTGGGCAAGGCTCCAGCGAGGCTCCAGGGCGCCAACGGGCGAAAACACTATGCTGGGCATAGTATCCCCGGTGCGTGTTCAGCACGGTCGAGCCCTGCCGCACCTTCCGCCTGGCCTACGGGCAGGGCCGGCCGACCATCCGGCCGGCGTGGCGGAAGTGTCTCTTCCTGGACTTCCACTTCCTTGATCGCGAGCTCGGGTTCTGCCACGCGCGCGTGCAGACGGGGTTCCCGTTCAGGATGCCCTTACGGCGCGCGACGGGAAGGCGATCAAGACATCGGGCATGGCCTGGTGCGGCGAGGCGCCCGACATCCGGGCTGCCGACCTCGGAGACCAGAGAGACGAGGACTGCGTTGCCGAGGTCCGGCGGGCCTACCGCGCGCGGGCCACCGACCCGATCTGTCGCGGCTCGGCCGTCGTCGTAGCATGAAACGCAATTTCGGGGGCGGCACTCCACTGGTAGTTACATGGA
This sequence comes from uncultured Solirubrobacterales bacterium, assembly GCA_963813265.1. Classification (GTDB taxonomy): domain Bacteria; phylum Actinomycetota; class Thermoleophilia; order Solirubrobacterales; family Solirubrobacteraceae; genus Palsa-465. The sequence goes on from CAWEYQ010000022.1 coordinate 411,917, forward strand.
CCGTCCAACTACGTGGAGACGATTTCTGCGACCCAGTGCGCGGGCCGGCTGCGCCCCTTCTGGGAGTGCGGGCGCAATGGGCATGGCCGCTCGAGTGTCTGCGTCGCGTGCACCCAGGCCAGCCGACCTGTTCCGCAGCCCGCTGCACCCCCGCGGACTACCCAGGCCCTCGCCCTCGCTCAGCATGAGCACCTGGAAGGCGCGCTGACTCGACGCATCGTGGCTCGCCAGGCCCGGCTACCCAGGTCCAGCTGAAGCGGGAGCGCGACGAGCGCCTGCGTCACCAGCGGATGGCACGGTACGCTGAGCGGCTGCGCCAGCGCCGGGCGGCACTAGGCTGATAGCTCCGCCAGCCCTATCCTTCATTTCTAGCACCACCTGCGGGGCGCGCGGCCGACTGGCCGTGACACGAACCGGCCGGCGGCGTCGTCAACGGAGTATGACCAAGCGGGTACGTGTCGGACCATGGCGGGTGAGGCCCCAGACCCTGGAGCAGGAGTGCGCCACCGTGCGCCGTATCTTCCAGCGTCAGTGGAGCGTCGCGGACGCCGACCCGCGATTGCATGCCGCGCTGATTGAGCTCGAAGGCGGCGCTTCACGCAACGATCGCCCGTCGGGACAGCGTTGAGGCGTTCACCGCATTGCGGCGTGCGAAGCACGGACTTGAGCGGAGCGGCCATTAATGAACGTCTGGGCGAGTGTCGCGGCCGTTGGGTGTCTGGTCCTTGGGACCGTCGCTGAGGCAAGAACCTCTCGGTCGACTGTTTGAACGCTCTCGGATACGGAGAGACCGTCATCGCGTGTATCGACAAGACGTCTGCTCGGTTTCCAGGCAGGCAGGCCCGGAAGGTGCAGAAGCGGTGTCAGAAGCGGCTGATGCGGAAGTGCAGGAACTTCGGCGTTGAGACGCTTGCTTCTCCGACGACACCAACGACCCCACCCACCTCATCGACCACCACGACGGTGCCGACCACCTCAACGACAACCACGTCGATACCTCCGACGACCCTGCCGACGACAACCACAAGCACATCCACATCCACAACGACACCGCCCACCACATCCACGACATCGACCACAGCCACCGTGCCGACGACAACCACGACCACAACCGTCCCGACGACGACAACTGTGCCAACGACCACCACGGAACCGGCCACCACATCAACCACAGTTGCCACAACGTCTACGCTGCCGACGAGCACGACGGTACCAACTACGACAACGGTGCCTACAACTACCACGGTACCGACCACGACAACGCTGCGGACAACTACGACGGTGCCGACCACCTCAACGACAACCACGTCGATACCTCCGACGACCCTGCCGACGACAACCACAAGCACATCCACATCCACAACGACACCGCCCACCACATCCACGACATCGACCACAACCACCGTGCCGACGACAACCACGACGACAACTGTGCC
>CAWEYQ010000023.1:0-373860 GCA_963813265.1 uncultured Solirubrobacterales bacterium
CGGCCACCCCGCCGACCAAGCATTCCGCCGAGCTGGGTTCGGCGCGGAGGCGGGGCGGCCGGCGTGCTTGCGCTCCGCTGATCGGCGCTCCCGGAGAACGGCTGAGGCTGCCGCGTAGGCTGTCGGCCCGATGGAGATCTTCTCCGGCCTCACCGGACGCGGCCCGGTTCAGCCTGAGCTGACCGACGCCGCGTTCCTGCGGGCGATGCTCAACGCCGAGATCGCCCTCGCGCGTGCGCTCGTCGGGACGCGTCTTGCGGAGACGAGTGCGGCTGATGAGATCGCGGCGGCGTGTGCGGACGCCGACGTCTTCGACATCAAGGCCATCGGGCAGAGCACGAGCGATTACGGCACCCCGGTGCCCGGACTGCTCTCCGCGATCCGGGCCCGGCTCGGCCCCGAGGCCGCTGGAGACGCTCTCACCGGGGCGCGACGAGCCAGGACATCATCGACACCGCGATCGTGCTCGTCTCCGGCCGAGCGCTACGACCGCTCGACGTCGAGCTCGCCGCTGCCCAGGAGCTATGCGCTCGTCTGCGGGAGCGCACCGCACCGCCGTGATGGCGGGCCGGACGCTGCTCCAGCAGGCCCAGCCGACCACGTTCGGGCTGAAGGCGGCGGTGTGGCTCGACGGGCTCACCGCGGCTCGACGCGCGCTGCGCGACGCCGCTGCGCAGTCCGCCGTGGCCCAGCTCGGTGGTGCCACCGGCACACTCGCGGCCTACGGTGCCCGCGGCCGGACGTGCTCGCCGGTTCGCCGCTGAACTCGGGCTCGCGGATCCGGGGATGCCGTGGATACGGTGCGCGTCCGCCCGGCGATGCTCGCGGCCGCGCTCGGCACAGGCGTCGGGGCGATGGCGAAGATCGCGCGCGACCTCGTGCTCCTCGCGCAGACGGAGGTCGCCGAGGCCGCCGAGCAGGCATCCGGCGGCCGCGGCGGTTCCTCGGCGATGGCCCACAAGCACAACCCCGTCGGCGCGATCGCGGTGCTCGCCTGTGCGCAGCGCGCGCCGGGCCTCGTCGCCACGCTCCTGTCCGCAATGGCTCAGGAGCACGAGCGCGCGGCTGGTGCCTGGCAGGGCGAATGGGAGCCGCTGATCGAGCTGATCGCCGTCACCGGGTCGGCGGCGACCTCGCTGCGCGAGGCGCTCGGGATGCTCGAGCTCGACGTCGATCGCATGACGGCGAACCTCGCTCCGTTGCGCCAAGCCCTCGCCGACCCGCCGGCCGATCAGCTCGGGGCGATCGATGCACTGATCGATCGCGCCATCGCGACGTACGAGGCCGATCGCACGTCCACGACCGAGAGGGAGAGCAGTGACTGACTACGAGACGGGCATGCAGACCCGCCGCGAGGTGCTCGGCGACGCGCACGTCGATCGCGCGCTCGCGGGCGCCGGGGAAGTTCGGAGAGCCGTTCCAGGACCTCATCACCCGGTACGCCTGGGCGGGGTCTGGTCGCGATCCGGGCTCGACCGCCGGATGCGCAGCGCGATCACGTTGACCGCGCTCATCTGCATGCACGCCGAGCATGAGCTGGCGATGCACGTTCGGGCCGCGCGGCGCAACGGGCTGACCGTCGATGAGATCCGCGAGGTGATCCTCCACAGCGCCGTCTACGCGGGCGTCCCGGCGGCTAACGCGGCGTTCCGTGTGGCGCGGGAGACGCTGGCCGAGGCGGGCGAACTCGGCTGAGCGCGAGTACCGCGTCGGCGTGGGCGATGACGCGCTCGTCGTGGGTGGCACAGATGACGGTCTGACGTTCCTGGGCGGCGAACGCAGCGAGCAACGCCGCGACATCGACCGCCGCGCGTTCGTCGAGCCGTGATGTCGGCTCGTCGACGATCACGAGTCCGCGGGCGCTCGCCAGCGCTCGTCCCAGGGCAACCCGCTGCGCCTCACCGGCCGACAGTCGGCTGACCCGCTGGCGGAGCCGCTCGCCGAGCCCGAGTCGGGCGAGGACCTCGGTGGCGCGCGCGCCGGCCTCCGCGGCCGGCCAGCCGCGGACGCGCAGTGCGAGGACGACGTTCTCGACGGCGCTGAGGAACCCGACCGGCGCCGGGTCCTGCGGGAGGTAGCCGATCTGGGCACGCCGGCGCGCCGCACGCTGCTCGGCACCGTCGCCGCCGACCGCCATCCCATCGACGAACAGCTCACCGGCGTCGGGGACGTCGAGTCCGCTGAGCATCGACAGCAGCGTCGTCTTGCCGCTCCCCGAGCGGCCGGTCACGACGGTCAGCGCGCCGGTGGCAAACGTCCACGACAGGTCCTCGAGGACGGCGCGGGAGCCGTAGCGCTTGGTGAGCGCGCGGGCCTCGACTGAGGCCGGCGTCGAGGGCGCCGCCCTCGCCTGCGCCCCCGCCCTCGCCCCGCCCGCCGTCGCCCCGCCCGCCCCGGCCGCGCTCGCGTCCGCCGCCGTATCCGGCACCCGCCCGTTCGCCCCGGTCACGAGCAGCCCGCCCGCGGCCGGCTCGATCCGCACCCGGTCTCCGATCCCGGCGTCGGCGAGCAACTCCGGCGGGAGCCGGATCCAGCCACCCGCGCCGACGACGAGCGCGCTGCCTTCTTCGACGAGTCGACCGTCCCGGATCCGGATCGTCCGGTCGGCGATCTCGCCCATGGTCGCATCGTGGGAGACGAGCACCGCGGTCGTCTCCTCCGTCCGCGCGAGCGAGACGATCAGGTGCCGGATCTCGGTCGCGCTCTCCTCGTCGAGCTCGCCGGTCGGCTCATCGGCGAGCAGCAACTGCGGGCGGTGCGCGAGCGCGACACACAGCGCCGCCCGCTGTCGCTCGCCGCCGGACAGGTGCATCGGGCGGGCGCCGGCGGCGTCGGAGAGTCCGACTGCCCTCAGCAGCTCATCGCGACGCGCCTCCTGCTCGCGACGGTCGGCGCCTCGGAGCGCGAGCGGCAGCATCAGTGACTCGCCGATCGAGAGATCCCCGACAGGACCGCGTCCGAGTCCTGCGAGAGGAACCCGATGCACGCCTGGCGCAGACGCGCTCGCACCCGCGCGGGCGCGCGCCCGACCTCCTCGCCGAGAACACTGACCTCGCCCGCCGACGGCGTCTGCAGACCGGCGATCACGCGGAGCAAGCGTGCTCTTCCCGGCTCCGCTGGGACCGAGCACGCACACGATCTCGCCCCGCCCTACCGTGAGCGTCGTCCCCTGGAGTGCCGCGGCGTCGCCCTCGCTCGTGCGATGCACGCAGAACACGTTGCGCAGCGCCACGGCTCTCATCGCGCCGCTCCGGATGACGCGGTACCGATCACGCTTGCCAGTGCGCATGCGGCGAGCGCCGCGGCGGCGAGCCCCACCAGCTCCGCCCAGGGCGCCACCGTGATCAGCGGTGGTTGCGGCACGCCGGCGCCGAGGCCGGCTCGGACGGCGGCGAGCGCCAGCACCGTCAGCACGACCGCGATCACCAGGCCGGCGAGCACCCCCAGCGCGGAGGCGACCGCGATCCGCAGACGCATCTCGGCCCGGACCTCCCGCGGCGAGAGTCCCTGGGCGACGAGGTCGAACTCGATCCGGCGGTCGCGCACGCTCCCGAGCAGCGCGACCAGGAGCCCGGCCAGCGCCAGCGCTCCGGCCAGCGCCGCGGCGGCGATCATCGTTCCGAGAATCGCCCGCGCCACCGGCGCGTTGCGCAGTCCGCGCTCGACGTCCGTTCGCCAGCCGTAGGTGAGCCCGCCAAACGGCTCTGCCGGGCGGCCGCCGAGCTGCCACAGCTCGTCACTCGCACCCGCTCCGGGCGTCTGGGCGTCGAGCGCTGCCGCGAGCGTCGCCTCGTCCGCCACGACAAATCCGCCGCCGGCCCCGACCGTCGGGAACCGGTGGATGACGCCGACGGGCCGCGCGATCACCGGTTCGCCGTCAACGGTGAGCGCGAGCCGGCGACCGTGCGGGATGCCGGGGCCGACGAGCACCGGAACCGGTCGGGAGTCACCCGGCTGCGCCGGGCGCAGGTACCCGGTGACGGACGTCGTGGCAAAGCGGATGACCGCTCGCCCGCGATCCTCCGCCCGGACCGCGGTGATCGCTCCGACCCCATGCCAGCCGCCGATCCGAGCGCCGGCGACATTGACCGGGCCGAGCCGGACCGACGCGGTGAACTGCGTGCTCGCGGCCGGGTTCTCGGCGTTCTGGTGCCCGTTCGTCGCCTCCAGCCCCGCCCCCTCGCGCAGTTCAAATCCAGACAGCTCCCAACGGCCCGCGGGCAGACGCGCGCGCAGCGTGCGCTCTCGCCCGCCGGATTGTCCGAGGCTCAGGCGCCGCACCGCACCGCCCGGGCTCCGCAGAACCGCCGTGAGGTCAAGCGCGACCGACGGCGAATCGACGGGGACGGTGAGCGCTCTCGGTCCACCGGGCACCGTCGGCCCGGGGGTTCGGAGCGGCCCGGGAGGCACGAGCCGCTGCGCGAGCGTTGTCAGCGGCGCCGTCGCGTCGCTCGCCCGCCAGCCGTGAATCCGCGGCAGTGCCGCCGCCGGGACGCCGAGCGCCGGAACGGTGACGCTTGATCCTCCGGACACGTAGGTCGCGTCGGTGCGCCTCACGGGCCAGACCATCCCGCCCTGCGCCCGCTGCCACCGGGCGAGGCTCGCGACGTCGAGCGGGCGGGTGAAGTCCGGTCCGGGGGCGATCAACCCGTCAAGCGGGACTCGGTCGGCGGCCTGGTCGGCGGCGCCGCGCAGGAGCGTCGCCCGGTAGGCGAGGGCGAACCCGCCGAGGCCGATGCTGACGGCGAGGAACGCCGCCGCCAGCGCCGGCGCGCTCGGCGCCCGGGCGAGGCCCACGAGCGCGAGCCGCACCATCACTGGCCCGTGCCGCGCAGCCCGCTCCGCCGACCGGAGGGTCCCGGACGCGAGGCGGAACACGAGGACCCCGCCGGCGAGTGCGCACAGCGGGGCGAGCAGCACGGTGAGCGGGTCGCGGCCGTTCGCGTCGTGGTTGACGGCCAGCGCCAGGGCGATCGCGGCGACAGCCGCGACCGCGAGGGCATCGGCGATCTGTCCGCCGCGTACGGCCGCCGAGCCGGCCAGCAGTCCGGTGCTCAGCAACCAACTCCCGGCCAGGACGGCGATCCAACCGGGGGTGATCAGGCTGTGGGTGAGGACCGGACCGCTCGGTGTCCCGGCGATGTGTGCGAGCACCGCCCCGGCGGCGATTCCGCCGGCCGCGCCGACGAGGACCGCGACCGCGCTCAGCAGAGCCGCCTCAACGGTCACGAACGTGACGAGCTGTCCGCGCCGAGCGCCGGCGTTGCGCAGCCGTGTGAGCTCGGCCTCCCGATCACGGCTGAGCGCCCCAGCGGCGAGCACGACGAACATGATCAGCGCGGCCGCGGCACCACCGCCGGCGAGCCATAGGCGATGTGGGGTGGCGTCGGCCTCGCTCCGGGCGGCAGCCAGCGCGGTGAACGGGGCGCTCATGCTGAAGGCGCTGTTCATGGCCAACAGCTGCTGCTGGGCGGCGCGGAGCCGCTGGGCGAGCGGAGCGAGCGCCCAGGCGTGCAGCGAGGAGACGCCAAGCGGCGTGACCCAGCTGTCGGTGCGGTAGATCGCGTCGAGCCCGCTGATCGCGTCGAGCCCGCGGGCGTCGCCGGTCAGGAGCAGCGGCGGTGAGGCGCCGGCGCGCGGCACGAACCCGAGCGGCAGCGACGAGCGCAGACGGGCCGAGCCGGTGACCGTCAGCCGGATCCCGGGCGCGGTGAATCCCGTGGCCGCACCGAAGCCCCCGGAGGCGGCGAGCACCGGGCAGTTGCTCGGGGTGCAGGCGCCCACCGTCCGGACCGCCGCCGCTGCCGTGGTCGTTGCCGTCGCCGTCGCCGGTGTCACCCACGGCGCGAGCGGCGTGATTCCGGCGGGCCGCACGACGGTCCCCGAGAGCCGGACCGGGTTCATCAGCACCACCTCGGCCGGTGGTGGCAGCCCAAGCCGGCGAAACAGCGCGAGCGCCTCGGTCTGTACGCCCGGCGTCACGACCGCCTGCCAGGTCAGGCGCACGGCACGGTCGGTATCCGGGACCGAACGCAGCACCGCCCGGGCGCTCCGGTCGGCGGCGATCGTCGACGCCGTGACGACGGCGCCGGCATAGGCGAGCGTCACCGCGATCCCGGCGACGCTGAGCAGCCATCCGGCCGGCCGTCGTCGCGCCCGGGCGAACGCGAGCCTGGCGAGCGCGCCGACGCCGGCCATCGTCACGTGTCCCCGCGCGTGCGGCGGTAGTGCGCCCGCGCCTTCTCGCGCCCGCCGCAGATCGACATCGAGCACCACCGGCTGCTCCCGTTGCGCGAGTGGTCGTAGAAGGCCCATTCGCAGTCGCGCCCAGGACAGATCTTCATTCGCGCCCAGCTGCCGTCGATCATGGCCTGCGCGACGTGGGCGAGCACGAGCCCGACCCCCGAGTCCGCGCTGCCGTCGGCGATGAACACGGGGCCGTCCCGGGTGAAGCGGACCCCGATCGCGGCGCCCTCGCCGGCCTCGCTCAGCGCCCCCATCACCGCCTCGTCGTCGCGGTTGTCGCCGGCGTCGTCGGTGTCATCGTCGTCGCCGATGCCGTCGCTGCGGGCGAGTTCACGGAGCGCGTCGCGTACCCGGAGCGCGCGAGCGAGCTCGGCCGGTCCAACCGCGGCGCCATCGGCGAGCAGTCCCCGTGATCGCAGCCACGCCCCGTACGCCTCGGGGGTGTGCCACACCTCGGCCCCGTGCTCGGCTCCGAGGTCGTAGTGCGTGTTGAGAAACGCTTGGACGAGCGCGAGCGGCCCCGGTGCCGGTGCGCGTCCGCCCGGCTGAGGATGGTTGATCTCACCGGTCATGACGCTATGACTGGTGAGAGGCTACCGGGCGCCACGCCGGTCCGCTAGCTCCAGCTCGCCCTGACCGTGCCCCTAGCCAATCAGCCCGTGCAGCACGTGCGGGGCGATGTACACCTCCCACAGCGCGCTCACGACGAGCACGGGGACCGCGATCAGGACCGTGACGAGCGTCGCGGCGAGCAATTCGTCCCACTCGCCGCGCCGGCTGGCGATGATCCACGCCGCGAGCGGCAGGAACAGGGCGGTCAGTTCTGGCACCGCGTGCGGAAGCAACCCCAGCAGCAACAGCCCCGGCGACGTGTGGAGCGCTCCGGCGACGTGCGCCACGCTCGTCCCGAGCACGTACGCCTGGGCGCTGAGCGAGAACGTCGTCGCGGAGACGACGAACACCATCGCGAGCTTGCCCCCACGCTCATGGACGAGCCGGCTCAGCCCAGTGTGCTGCTCCGCCTGGAGCGGCAGTGAACTGCCCGCGATGAAGCCCGCGACGCATGCCATCGCGTGAAGGGCGAGCACGAGCGCGTTGTGGCCGAGGATCCGGATCACGTCGGCGCCGTTGCCGACGACGAGCGGTGGTCGGTCGAGGGCAGTCGGACCGCTGGCTCCGGATAGCGCCGCAATCGCCCACACGGCACTCAGCAGCGCCAGCGCTGCGCCCAGGCTCCCGGCCAACCAGGCGCGGAGCACAGGCCACGGGCGGCGGTTCCATTCCCGCAGCGCGGATCGCGTGCGGCGGACGCCGTGAGTGAACGCATACGCCGAAGCATCCATGGTGAAGTGATCGACTAACGCGGCCAATCGCTTTATGGTCGCCTCGGGCGGGCGGGGTGGGCAGGGCACCTATACTTGCCCCTCCGGCTACGAGGAGTGGTTCTGTGCAGGAAATGGTCATCTACGGCGTGAGCTTCGACATGGTCGGCAAGCAGCCGATCGTGCTGCTCAAGACCGTCGAGAACAACAAGTTCCTGCCGATCTGGATCGGGCATCCCGAGGCGGCGGCGATCCTGATGAAGCTCCAGGGCGCCTCGACGCCGCGCCCGATGACGCACGATCTCCTCTCGGACATGCTCGGCGAACTCGAGGTCGAGTGCACCCGTGTCGCCGTCACGGAACTACGGGAGAACACGTTCTACGCGTCGATCAGCCTCCGCTGGGGCGGGCGGGAGCTCGAGATCGACTCGCGACCGAGCGACGCCCTCGCCCTCGCCGTCCGCTCGGGCGCCCCGATCTTTGCCGCCGACGACGTGATCGCCGAGTCGGCGATCGAGTTCGAGCACGAGGTCGAGGACACCGAGGAGGTCGTCGAGAAGTTCAAGGACTTCCTCGACCGCGTCACACCGGAAGACTTCGCGGGCGAGTAGCCTCGCCGGCCAGCGCCCGCTCGACCTCGGTGTGGTGGTGGATCAGCACCGGCTCGTTACGCCCGTAGACCACCTCGGGCATCAGCCCGCAGCGGAGCGAGCGATGGATGTCCTGCTGCTGGCCGAAGTCCTCCTCGAACACGACCTTGGTCGTGAACCGGACGTTGGCGTCCCAGAACGCGCGCTCGTCGTCTGAGGCCGGCTCCCCGGGGATGAAGTAGCGAACGCTCACCCGTGCGCGATGGGGGTCGCCGGGCTCCGGGTACATCTCCCAGAACTCCGCGTGACCGGTCATCGGGAGGTTGAGAATGACCGTCGGGAACAGCACGTAGACGACCGACGCGAATGGCGTCAGCTCCCACTCCGACTCCGGGCGCTCGAGCAGGCTCACGACCTCCTTGCGCATCACGAGGCCCCGGTCGTGCACGCCGAATGCGTCACCCACGAACGGGGTCGACAGCATGTCCGGGGCGAGCGTATCTCGGTGCAGAGAGAACACGTGGTAGCTCTCGAGGAACGTGTCGCGGATGAGCTTCCAGTTTGCGTCGAACACTTCGCTGCGCTCAGCGTGGAAGTGCCAGTCGGTGAACCGCCACTCCCCGATCTCCGCTCCGAGCCCGCACAGCTCCTGCTCGACATCGATCGGCGAGTCGGGCTCGGCCCCGAGTCGGACCAGGATGAGGCCGAACCGCTCGGCGACCGCGACCGGACGCAGCCCGAGCTCACAGCGATCGAGCGGCTCAAACGCGTCGCGTGCGAGCGGCTGTCCGAGAAGGTCGCCGTTCAGGTCATACGCCCACGAGTGATACGGGCACTTGAGCGCACGTCCCGGGCGACCGCGTCCGGTGAACACGCGCCCGCCACGGTGCCGGCAGATGTTGAGGAATGCCCGCACGCCGGCGTCCTCGCCGCGGATCAGCAGCAGCGGCACGCCGGCGACCTCGGTCGCGAGACAGTCGCCGGTCGACGGCAGATCGGCGCTCAGCGCCGCCACGAGCGGGCGCCCGCGGAGCAGCAGTCGCTCCTCGTCCTCGAGCCGCTCCGGATCTGTGTAGACGGCGGCGTCCTGCCGGTACGGTGCCGGCGCCATCGTCGTCGTGTGGGCGGCCCGCAGCTCAAAGAAGCGCCGAAGCAGTTCCCGCTGCGTGCCGATGTTCATCGTCGTGAAGCTCCCAGGATCCTGTCGATGAGCTCATCGAACCCAATACCCGCGGCGTCAGCCGCCTGCGGCAGCAGGCTCGTCTCGGTCAGCCCCGGGATCGAGTTCGCCTCGAGCACGTACAGCTCGCCGGTCGCCTCCTCAAGCATCAGGTCGACCCGGGAGAATCCCGAGCACCCGAGCAGCCCGTATACGTCGAGCGCGATCTCCCCGGCACGCTCGGCGGCCTGCGCCGGCAGGTCCGCCGGGCACACGAACCGGGTGCGACCGATCTCGTAGCGCGCCTCGAAATCGTAGAAATCCTCCTGCTCGGGCACCGCCTCTACGATCGGGAGCACCCGCGGCGCGCCGTCCTCCTCGATGATCGACACCGCGAGGTCGCGTCCCGTGATGTACCGCTCGAGCAGGACCCGCCGGTCGTACGAGAACGCGGCGACGAGTGCCGCCGGCACATCCGCCGGCGTGCGGGCGAACTTGATCCCGAGCGCTGAGCCCTGGCCGGCGGGCTTGACCACGATCGGGAAGTCGAGGCGCTCCTCGATCGCCGGCAGCGCCTGGGCGGCGCCGAGCTCCTTGAACGCCGTCTCGTTGAACGCGAAGAAGTCCGGCGTCGGGATCCCGTGGTCACGCATCGCGTGCTTGGCGAGGATCTTGTCGGCGGCGCGGATGCACGCGGACACGCCGGACCCGGTGTAGGGGATCCCCATCACCTCGAGCAGCTCTTGCACCGTCCCGTCCTCGCCGTCGCGGCCGTGAAGCGCGACGAACGCGATCTCGGGCCGCGCTGCGCTCAGCCGGTCGACCAGGTCCGCGCCGACGTCGATCTCAATCACCTCGTGCCCGAGGCGCGCGAGCGCGTCCTCGACCCGCGCCCCGGATTTCAGTGACACTTGGCGCTCGAGCGACCGGCCGCCCTTGAGCACCGCCACCCGCATCATCCGGCGCGCTTGCGCGGGAGCCGGAGAACTTGGGCGAGCTCGGCGTCCGGCGGGGCCGGGGCCGGTTCCGGCACCGGGTCGACGCCGGCCGAGTCCGCGGTCGCACGCTGCGTCCGCCGGCGCGAGCGCGCGGCCGATCCCGTGAGCGTGCCGTACAGCGAGACCTGCTCGCGCACAACCTCGCCGAGTCGGCGGACGCCCTCACGGATCTCGTCCTCGTCGACGCCGGAGAAGTTGAGCCGCATCTCGGAGCCGCCGCGGCCGTCGACGAACGCGGCGCGACCGGGCACGAACGCGACGTGCTCACGCAGCGCTCGGGCGAGCAGGTCCGTTGTGTCGATGTACGGGGGCAGCGTCGCCCAGATGAATAGGCCGCCCTGCGGGTGCGTCCACTCCGCCTCGCGCGGGAAGTGCTCGGCGAGGCTGTCCAGCATGACGTCACGGCGCCGGCGGTAGATCTCGATCAGCGAGCGCACGTAGTCGCCCCACGGACCGGAGTCGAAGTAGGCGGCGACGAAGTACTGCGAGATCGAGCTCGAGCACAGATCGGAGCCCTGCTTGCCGATGTTCATTTTCGCCAGCACGGGTGCGGGAGCGGTCGTCCAACCGAGCCGCACGCCGGGCGAGAGGATCTTCGAGAACGTGCTCGCGTAGATGACGAACTCGTCGTCGATCGAGCGCAGCGTCGGCAGCGGATCGCCTTCGTAGCGGAGCAGGCCGTACGGGTTGTCCTCGAGCACGAGCAGCTCGCGGTCGGACGCCAGCTGGACGAGCCGCTGGCGTCGCTCCAGCGACATCGTCACGCCCGCCGGGTTATGAAAGTTCGGGACGGTGTAGATGAACTTCGGTCGACGCCCGGTCCGCTCGAGCTCATCCAGGGTCTGCTCGAGCTCGTCGATCAGCATCCCGTCGCGATCCATCGTGATCTGCACGACGTCCGCCTCGTAGGCGCAGAACGTCGGCACCGCGCCGGGGTACGTCGGCGCCTCCGTGACGATCACATCACCCGGGTCGACCAGCGTCTTGCAGACGAGATCGATGACCTGCTGGCCCCCGGTCGTCACGAGCACGTCATCGCCGTCGAGATCCATGCCCTCGGCGGCCATCACCTCGGCGATGCACCGCCTGATGACTTGGAGCCCCTCGGTCGGGCCGTACTGAAGTGCCCGCGCGCAGGATTCGGCGGCCACGGTGCTCATCAGGGAGGCGTAGGAGTCGGGTGGGAACGTGGAGGTGTCCGGGAGCCCGCCGGCGAGCGAGATCACGTCGTCGCGTTCGGTGAGCGCCATCAGGTCGCGCATCGCCGAGGACTTCATGACCTTCGTCCGCTGCGCGAACAGTGCGGCGTAACGTTCGATGTCCCGCGCCGTGGAGCGGGAGCGGCGCCGGCCGGGACGCGTGTCGTCTACACCGGAGCCACGGCTCATCGGCGTCTCTGCACTATCGTCACGCTCCGTCACGGTACAGCAACCGACGGGGGGTGCCCCCGTCGCCCCCCAAAAACAGCACAGACGGGGGGCCCCCGTCACCCCCCAAAAACAGCATCAGACCCCGGGTCACCCTCGTCACCTCCAGGCAACTTGCATCTCGTCTTCGACATCTTCCAGGGAATCGGCATCGCGGCCGCGCTCGGCATCCGGCCGTTCCTGCCGGCGCTCGCCGCGGGCGCGCTCGCGGCCGGCAACGTCGAGATCAACTTCGACCACACTGACTACTCTTTCCTGGAAAGCGTGCCTTTCCTGCTTGCGATGGCGCTCGCCGCCGCGATCCTGCTCGTACTCGAGCGGCGTCTCTCCGCCGCATCGGAACGTGCTCAGCCACCGGCGCCCCTCGTGTATGCGCTCGGCGCGGTCGGCATCGTCCTCGGCGCGCTGTTCTTCGCCGGCGCGCTCGCGCACCACCATCACGAGGTATGGCCCGGGTACATCGGCGGTGTCGTGTGTGCGCTCATCGCCATCCTCGCCAGTCGGCCGCTGCTGACGCGTGTGCGCGCCCGGCTTGACGCCTCGACCCTCGGCACGCTGCCGTTCTTCATCGAGGGCGCCGCGTTCGCGCTCGGCGCCCTGTCCGTGATCGCGCCGCCGGTCGGGCCGATCGCGCTTGCGCTGCTGCTGTGGCTGCTATTCGCCGGCCGGCGTCGCGAGGGCCAGAAGTACGCCGGACTACGAATCCTCCGTTAGGCGCTGCCGCGACCGTGAAAAAGCTCGTCCTCGTCGTGATCGACGCGCTCAAGCCGGAGATGCTCGACCGTGCCATCGCCACCGGCCGGGCGCCGGCGCTCGAGCGGATTCGTGACGAAGGCGTGTACGTCGACGACTGCGTCGCCGCGTTCCCCTCCGTGACGCCGGTGTGCGCGGCGTCGATCACGACTGGCGTCGGTCCCGACGAGCACCGGATCCCGAGCATGAACTGGTATCACCGGGAGGAGGCGCGCTACGTCGAGTACGGCTCGAGCTTCTCCGCCTCGCGCCAGTTCGGCGTCCTTCGCTCACTCACCGACACGGTCTATCGGATGAATGCCGAGCACCTCAACCACGAGACGCCCACCGTGTTCGAGTCGCTGGACGACGCCGACATCCGGACCGCAGGAACGACGTACCTCATCTACCGAGGCCGCCACCAACACGAGGTCGCCCAGGAGACCGCGCTGGCCCGGATCGTCACCTCGACGCTGTTCCGGCGCACGATCGACGGCCCGCTCGAGCTGTTCTACGCCGACCTCTACGCGAGCCGCAAGACGGGCTGCCGTGGCCAGCTCGGCATGCCCGGAATCCGCGATCAGCACACCGGATGCGTGGGGGCATATCTCGTCGAGAACGACCTCTTCGACTTCCTGCTGTTCTCGCTGCCGGACAACGACGCGTGGTCGCACAAGAACGGCCCGCACGCGCAGGTAACGTCGATCGCCGCCGCCGATCGCCAGATCGAGCGGCTGATGCACGCCGCGGGCGGTCCGGACGCGTTCCTCGAGGACCACGCCGTCGTCGTGTGCTCCGACCACTCACAGGCGCCGGTCGAGGAGCGGATCCGGCTCGACGAGGCGTTCGCCGAGTTCGACGTCGCGACGCCCAGCGCGCGCGCTTCGGTGGGTGCCGAGGTTGCGCTCAGCCCGGCACAGCGCTCGGCGATGATCTATGCGCTCGACGACGAGCGCCGCGATGACACGATCGCCCGCTCCGTCGAAGTCGTGTCCGAGCTTGACGGCGTCGACCTCGTCCTGTGGCGCGCCGCCCCCCGGGAGGGCGTCGTGCGCAGCCCGCACGGCGAACTGCGGTTCGCGCCCGGTGGCGACCTGGTCGACCTGCGCGGCCGACGCTGGAGCATCGACGGCGACCTTGCCGCCCTCGGGGCGGCGGTCGACGACGGCCGGTTGCTGACGCCCGACTATCCGGATGCCCTCGGCCGCATCTGGTCGGCGCTGACATGCCCGACCGCCGGCGATGTGCTGCTCTCGGCCGCGCCCGGATACGAGTTTGTCGACTGGGGAGGCGCGGATCACGTCGGCGGCGGTTCGCACGGCTCGCTGCACCGGTCCGACTCGCTCGGGGCGCTGTTGTGGTGCGGGACCGGGCCCGGCTCTGCGGGCGATCGCGAGCAGTGGACGCTGCGGGATATCACGCCGATGATCCGGGATCACTTCGGAGTCCAGTCCGAGCCGAGTTCTGATTAGGAGCCCGTTAGCGAGGGTTTTGTCTCGCGGTCGAGCGCCTTTCCGCCGATAGATTCCCAAGCGATGTCTGAAGAGCTGACTCACACCGTCGAGCTCGAGCTTCCGTTCCACGTCCGGATCCGAGCCGGCGTTCGCCAGGCGGACAACTGGCTGCAGCTCATCCGGTTCGTAACCGTCGGCGCCAGCGGCTACGTCGTTAATCTCGGCGTATACGCCGCCGGTGTACATCTGCTCGGACTCGACTACCGGATCTCGGCGGTCATCGCCTGGATCGTCTCGGTCATGAACAACTTCTGGCTGAACCGGCACTGGACGTTCGACGCCAAACACGAGCATCCGATCTTCCAGGGCGCCCGGTTCCTGGCGGTGTCGCTGGTTGCCTTCGGCTTCAGCTACGCGGTGCTGATCGGCCTCGTCGACGGGATGGGCCTGAACAAGGTGCTCGCCCAGGCGATCGCGATCGCCGCCGGCACGCCGCTGTCCTTCCTGGGACAGAAGCTCTGGAGCTTCCGGGCCTAAGAGGCCGTCTTTCGAGACAGCCTCTCGGCTCGTCGCGCCGGCTCCAGCGGATCGTCTGCCTCGCCTTCGCCGCGCTGCTGCTCGGCGCTGTTGTCACCGCACCTGCGCGCGCCGTGACGGACCCGAACCTTCCGGTCATCGTCACGGACGCGACCAAGTCGCCGCCCGGCTACCGCCTGACCGGGCACCAGGTCGAGGCGGTCGCGGTCAGCAATCCCCGAATCCGGGACGAGCTGCGCCGCCATCACCATCTCGTCGTCTACGAGTACACGAAGGGTCCCGGCCGCTGGCAGGTGAGCTGGTTCACCGAGGGCACCCCGCAAAAGGAGATGGCCCAGGTCTACGTCGACGACGGGACCGGCCGGGTGACCGAGGCCTGGACGGGGTTCCAGGTCGCCTGGACGATGGCACGGGGTTACCCGGGCGCGTTCGGTCGCCGCGTCACCTCGCTGTACGTGTGGCTCCCGCTGTGCCTGCTCTTTGTGCTGCCGTTTCTGCCGATCGGCCGCCGTCGGCCCGGCGGTCCGGGCGGGGTCCGCGGCTTCCTTCGGCGCCCGACGCTGTGGCACCTCGACCTGCTCGTGCTTCTGTCGTTCTCGATCTCGCTCGCGTTCTTCAACCACGCCGAGATCGGCCTCTCGGTGCCACTCGCGTACCCATGCCTGCTCTACCTGCTCGTGCGGATGCTGCTGCTCGCGTTCGGCCGGGGCCGACCGAGCGCCCCGCTGCGAATGATCGTGCCGGTCCCGTGGCTCGTCGTCCTACTCGTGTTCCTCGTCGGCTTTCGGATCGGGTTGAACGTCACGAACTCAAACGTCATCGACGTCGGCTACGCCGGCGTGATCGGCGCCGACAAGCTGCTGCACGGCCAGCACCTGTACGGCGGCTGGCCGCACGACAACGCCGAGGGCGACACCTACGGGCCGGCCAACTACTACGCCTACGTACCGTTCCGGGCGCTGTTCGGGTGGAGCGGCACCTGGGACGATCTGCCGGCGGCGCACGGAGCGGCCGTCGCGTTCGACCTGCTGACGCTGATCGGGCTGTTCTTCCTTGGTCGGATGATCCGAGGCCCGTCGCTCGGGATCGTGCTCGCGTACGGATGGGCTGCCTATCCGTTCACGCTGTACACGCTGAGCTCCAACAGCAACGACACGCTCGTCGCGATGGTCATCGTCGGAGCGCTCCTCGTCCTGCGCTGGGCGCCGGCGCGCGGCGCTGTCGGTGCCTTGGCCGGGCTGACGAAGTTCGCGCCGCTCGCGCTCGCCCCGCTGCTTGCGCGCGGGCTCGACGATTGGAGCGTTCCGCGCCGCGCCGTGCGCTCCGTGGTCGTGTTCTCACTGGCGTTCGGAGCGACGGTGCTCGTCGTCATGCTCCCCGTGCTGCTCGACGGGAACTTCCACGCGTTCTGGCGGGACACGATCTCCTATCAGTCCAACCGCGGCTCGCCGTTCTCGGTCTGGGGCCTGTGGGGTGGCATCGGGTTTGTCCAACGGCTCGTTCAGGGCGCGGCCGCCGCGCTCGCGATCATCGTCGCCGCATTTCCGAGACGTCGTGGGATCGTCGAGGTGTCGGCCCTCGGAGCAGCCGTGCTGATCGCGCTCCAGCTCGGGATCAGCCACTGGTTCTACCTGTACATCCCGTGGTTCGTCCCGCTCGTGCTGATCGCGCTGCTCGCCGCGCACCCGGTGCTGACGGGCGCCGGCGTCGCCGTCGATCCGGACGGAGCTAGCGAGGTCCCGTCGGAGCCGGCTCCAGCACCTGCTGGATCGACTCTGCCCGCCTCGGCTCCGCTGCCGTCGTGATCAGGACCCCGTTCAGCCACGGGTCCTCGTTCGAGGTTTCGAACTTCACCGGCATCCGGGTCACCATCGATTCGACCGCCTGCTGGCGCTTGACCCCGATCACCCCGCCCCGCGGTCCGGTCATCCCGACGTCGGTGATGTAGGCAGTCCCGCCGGGCAGCACGCGCGCATCCGCGGTCGGCACGTGCGTGTGGGTGCCGACGACGGCGGTCACTCGTCCGTCGAGATACCAGCCCATCCCCACCTTCTCGCTCGTCGCCTCGGCGTGCATGTCAACGAGGACGTGATCGGCCTTGTCCTTCAGCGCGTAGAGCGCGGCGTCGACTTCGGTGAACGCCGGTCGCCCGGCATTCATGAACAGGTTTCCGGAGACGGACACGACCCCGAGCCGGACGCCGTCGCGCTCGCACGCGCAGAAGCCATGGCCGGGCTGGTTCTTGAGGAAGTTGACCGGGCGCAGGATCGCCTCGTGGGCGTCGAGGTACGGATAGATGTCCCGGTGCCGATAAGTGTGGTTGCCCAGCGTGATGACATCGACCCCGTTAGCGAACATCTCATCCGCGTTCTTCGGGGTGATCCCGATGCCCCCCGCCGCGTTCTCGCCGTTGACGACGACGAAATCGACGGACAGCCGCTCCCGCAGCGTCGGGAGCAGGGAAATGAGCGTCCGGCGGCCAATCCCACCAACGACGTCTCCAACGAAGAGAATGTTGACGCTATCCATGTTTGCGCGACCTCGACACGCGCATACTTCCATGTGAATCGATATGAAGCTCCCCAGGCGAGCATCCGATCAGGACGAGCAGGACACCGAGCCGCGCGCTGAGGACAACGGCGAGCCGTCGGACCTCGACCTGCCGGACGATCCGGAAGCCGCGATCGACGAGCGCGAGCACGAGCCGACGGAGCCCGTCGGCGTGCAGACGCCCGCCGTGCAGCCGGTCATCGTCCCACGGTGGGTGCAACTCGTCCTGCTGCCGCTGTCGCTGCTCGCGATCTGGGCGCTCGCGCGCGCATCCGGCTCGGTCCTGCTGGTCCTCGTCACGGCGGGCATCGTGGCCCTGATGCTCAACCCCGTCGTCCGGCGCTTTGAGCGCTGGCGGGTGCCGCGCGGCCTCGCGATCCTGACCGTCTACCTCGGCGGGTTCGCAATCCTCGGCGGCATCGGCGTGCTCCTGTCCGACCCGATCTCGACCCAGATCACCCGCTTCCAGCGCGACGTCCCGCACCTCGTCAGACAGGCGAACAAGGACCTCACGAGCTTTCAGGGCTGGCTTGACCGCAACGGCATCAAGGTCCACATTCAGCAGCAGGGCCAGACCGCCCTGCAGACGCTGCAGAAGAACATCCTCAAGCGCTCCGGGACGATCGTCTCGTTTTCGCGCGACATCCTGACCCAGGTGGTGACGGTCGGGTTCGACCTCGTCCTTATCCTCGTGCTCTCGATCTATCTGCTCGTCTACGGGCGACAAATCGGCGAGATGGCCCGCAGGATCATGCCCGACGGCGACGGGACGCCCGAGGACGACTTCCCACTGCTTATCCAGCACGCGGTGTTCGGCTACGTCCGCGGCCAGCTCCTGTTCAGTCTCATCATGGGCGCGAGCGCGACCGTCGCCCTGTACGTCTTCGGACTCCTCGGCATCTTCCCGGACGGCGAGAAGTACGCGGTGTTCTTCGGCGCCTTCTACGGCCTGATGGAGTTCATCCCGTACATCGGCCCGATCATCGGCCCGGCTCCCGCAGTACTCGTCGCGCTGTTCAACGACCCGGTGAGCGCCGTGTGGGTCGTGCTGATGTTCGTCGCGCTCCAGCAGCTAGAGGGCCACGTCGTCGCGCCGCAGGTGTTCCGCATCAGCCTGCGGATCAACCCGATCATCATCATCCTGGCGCTGCTGATCGGCTACCAGCTGTACGGCATCGCCGGCGCACTGCTCGCGTTGCCGACGGCGGCCGTCGTGCGCCAGACCGTCGTCTACCTGCGCCGGCACCTCGTCCTCGAGCCGTGGGCGGTGGTGTCGCTCGGGGTCGGGACGCCGCCGGCCGGCGGCGTGCTCGTTGACCCGCCCCCCGAGCTGCGGGGCCGTGCCGACGGCCGTGCTGACGGCGGTGCTGACGGCCTTGCTGACGGCGGCGCCGAAACTGGCGCCGATGCCCCCACGTCCCTGGATCCGGACCGCTGCCCGGATTGTGGGACCCCGCCGGGAGAGGGCGACGCGTACTGCCGCACGTGCGGCGCGTCGCTCGAGCCGAAGGTGCGCACTCCGGGGTAGCTCGACTCCGGTGCCTGCGCTGCCCCGTGGCCGCCCACAGCGGTCGACTACCCTCCGCCACTCGTGTCGGCCACGACCCCCACAGGCTCGCCGGATACCCGTCTGGCGGTTCGCTCGGTCACGAAGCGCTTCGGTGAGCGGACCGCGCTCGCCGGCGTCACTTTCGAGCTCGCGCCCGGCGAGCTCGTCGCGATCATCGGCCCCAACGGTGCCGGCAAGACCACCCTGCTCTCGATCCTCGCCGGCGTACTCGACACCGACGAGGGTGAGCTCAGCCACACGACCGGGGAGATCGGGTGGGTGCCGCAGCAGCCGGCGTTGTATTCGAAGCTCTCGGTTTCCGAGAACCTTCGCCTGTTCGCCCGCCTGGAGAAGCGACCCGACCCCGAGGCGTCGGTCCGTCGGATGCTCGAGCAGACTGGCCTCGCGGACCGAGCCGACGAGGAAGTCGGGCGTCTGAGCGGCGGCAACCAGCAGCGGGTCAACATCGCGATCGGCCTGCTCTGTGAGCCGGTCGCGCTGTTGCTCGATGAGCCGTCCGCGTCGCTTGACCCGCGTCAGCGCGAGCGGCTGTGGGAGTTCATCGGCGCGCTCGCCGGACGGGGTACGACGGTTGTGTTCTCGACCCACAACGTCGCCGAGGTCGAGCGTTACGCCGACCGCGTGCTCGTGCTCGTCGACGGCGAGCTGCTGTTCACGGGCACCCCAGCGGACCTCGCTCGCACCGTCGGCGGGGACGCCGGTGATTTCGAGGCCTCGTTCGTGCACTTCCTGCACGAACGTGGGCATTGAGCAGCGTCGGGAGTTCGTGTGCGCTGGCTGATCGTCAAAGACCTCCAGATCCTGCGCCGCTCGCCCCTGCTCGTCGGCCTCTTGGTGATCTACCCGATCGTGATCGCACTGATGATCGGCTTCGCGCTGTCGAGCCCGCCCGGCAAGCCGAAGGTCGCGTTCTACAACGAGGTCCCGCCCGGCAAGACCGTCGTGAATCTCGGCAGCCAGCACGTAGACCTCCAGGACTACGTCAACCAGCTGTTCGAGTCGATCCAGCCGATCAAGGTGCATTCCCGTGACGAGGCGATCGCCAAGGTGCGCGACGGCGAGGCGCTCGCCGCGTTGATCATCCCGTCCGACCTGCCGTCCGACATCCAGAACCTCGTGGAGAACGGCGTCGGCAACCCGACGGTCGAGCTGATCATCAACACGAAGGACCCGCTCGAGCGCGACCTCGTCAACCAGGCGATCCAGACTCGGCTCAACCAGGCCGAGCAGGCGATCTCTCGCCAGGTGCTGGGCGCCGCGACATCCGATCTGCGGCGGGTCCTCGACGGGGGCCAGATCAACCTCGGCGGCCAGTCCATCCCGCTGCTCGGACTGCGCGCATCGCGCACGATCATCCAGAACGCCCTGGCGTCGCTGCCGGCCGACTCGCCGGTCCGGGCCTCGCTGCGCCAGGTCGTCGCGTTCGCCGACGTCGCGATTCAGGGGCTCAACCTGGCATCACCCGTGCTCGGCTCGATCGGCACGCCGCTGACGGTCGACACGACCGAGCTCGCCGGCCGCACGACCCCGACCGACTCGTACGCCGCCGCGATCGCCGTCGTGATCTCATTGATGTTCGTGACCGTGCTGCTTGCCGCGGGCATGCTCGCCGTCGAGCGCTCCGAGAACGCCTACCGCCGACTCGTCCGGGGGCTGATCTCGCCGGGCGGCCTGCTGTCCGAGAAGGTCATCCTGTCGGCCGCCTGCGCGCTGCTCGTCACGCTGCTGATGGCCATCTTCGTGTCCTTGTTCGTCCACCTGCTGTGGGCCCGCTTCCCGCTGTGGGTCGTCGCGTTGGCCTTCGGGGCGCTCGCGTTCGGCGCGCTCGGGGTGGCCGTCGGCGGTGTCGCCCGTGAGGTGAGCGCCTCGTCGCTGCTCGCGTTCCTGCTCTCGCTGCCGATCGCGTTCGTCGCGCTCGTGCCGGCGAACGCCGTGTCGGGCACGTTGAAGACCGTGCTCGACGTTGTGGCCTTCGTGTTCCCGTTCCGAGCGGCGCTGCAGGCCGTCAGCAACGCGTTCTCCGGCGCCTCGCCCGGGATGCTCGGGCCGCTCGTCCACCTCGCGGTTCTGACCGTCGTGTTCTGGGGGATTGCCCGGTTGGCGTTGCGGCGGTTCGCCTCCTAGACCCTAGGCGGCGCTCGCGAGGGTTTCCAGCCGGCGGCCGAGCATGACGGCGATTTCGGCGATGACGGCGTAGGGCTCGTTCTTGATTCGGCGTGCGGTGAAGCGCAGGGTGATCCAGCCGTGGGTGGCGAGGATGGCGTCCTTGCGGCGGTCGGCTTCGAAGCGGGTGCGGTGGCGGTGGGGTTCCCAGCCGTCGACCTCGACGATCAGCTTGGCCTGCCGCCATGTCATGTCGGGGATGTAGCCGTGCAGGTCGGTGTTCATGTCGTCGGGCGGAATGTTCGCCTGGATCAGCAGGTTCCTGAGGCGTCGTTCCCAATAGGAGCGTGTGAGGGCGTTGGTGCGTCCGGTGCGTTCGTCGACGAGGATCTGGAGGCGGTGGGCTCCGGGCCGGCGTGCGCCGCAGCGCTGCAGGAGGTCTCGGAGTTCGGAGATCCGGACGAGGTTGTGTTCGAGCGCGTCGTCGAGCATCCGCTCGAGTTCGTCGAGGGTGACGAGCGGTGCGACGTCGAGCAGTGTGCGCGCGGGGCTGGTGACTGGCAGGCCGCGGCGGATGCGGACGTCCTTACGGTCGAGGTGTTTGGTGCGGTGCGAGCGGATCTCGGGGTGGCGGACCGTGGTGTCGCCGTGGATGAGGATGTCGACCGGCGCATCTGGCCGCGACTCTCGGCGCAGGCCCCAGAGCGCGGCCGCCGACATGTGGCTGAGACAGGTGGGCAAGGAGGAGGAGAGCAGCGCCTCGGTCTCGCGGGCGAGCTCGGTGGGGGCGGCGTGCCCGACCGCGTACACGCCCGGCAGTCGCGGAATCAGCTGGCCGCTACCGAGCATGGTGTTGATCATGTGGCGGGTGAGCCCGGCGTCCAGGAGCTGCCAGCGGGCGACCCGTCCGCTCTGACGGTCGCCGACCTGCGCGGTCTTCTGATCCCTCGTCCCCGCGACCGGCACAGGTTCCCACGCGTCGAGCACGCGGACGGTGCGCGGGAGATCCTGCTGCTGAGAGCGGCTCGATCGCCCGCGCGGCTCCCGCGGGCGTGGTGCGTGGGAATTCGTGCCGGTCTGGCGATCCGCTCGGCGGGCCATCGGCCCAGAGTTCCACACCAACTCCGGCCCAACCCCTCCTCGGTGCAGTCTTTTTGCACAGTTGGACCAGACCCGTCACAAAGCGCCGTCCCGAACCGTGGCGAGGCGCGCCCGGCCCAGCCCGCGACCCCGCCCCCCGGCGCCAATACGCGCAATTTGCGGACACCGACGAAGCGTTCCGACCGCCCCGCTGCCTAGGTTAAGCAAATTCTTAGTTACGCGGTTTCGCACCCGATGCCCGCGGGAACCGGGTGCGAATAGGTAGGGAACGAGTGTCTCGGCCACTCATTGACATACCGGAGCCTCCGGCCGACTCCGGCATCGAACAGCGGCCGTCAGTCGGCGCGGCAATCGCCGAGCCGCTGCCGCTGCCGCTGCCGCGCCGCTGATCATCCCCCCGTCCCGAGCACAGCGCCTCAACCAACTGCAGCAACCGCCCCGAGGCAGGACCGCCCGCACACGACTCGGAGTCCTGCTCGCGATCGCCTGCGCAGCCGCGATTGTCGGGTTCGTCGTGCTGCGCGACCGGCAGACGACCCTGACACAGGCCCACGCCACCGTCGCGCGGACGGCAGCGCAGCATCTGGCCGCCGCCGCTCGGGGCCCGCACACGGGATATCCGGGCATCCCGGCGATGATCCGCGCGAGCACCTACCTTCAGGACCGGGCCGGCTACGACGCGTTCGCCATCGTCGATTCGACCGGGCGCGAGTACGGCCTCAACGCCCACCGCACCTACGTCTCGGCAAGCGTCACGAAGTCGATGCTGCTGGTCGCATACCTGCGTGCGCTGGGCGAGGAGCATGAGTCGCTCGGCCCGGAGAGCGAGAAGCTGCTCTACCCGATGGTGCACGTCTCGGACAACACCGCCGCCACCACGGTCTGGCATCGAGTGGGCAACGACGGCCTCACCGACGTTGCCCATGCGGCCGGGATGCGCGACTTCTCCTTCGGTGCGAACTGGGCCAACGAGTCGATGAGCCCGGCCGACATGGCCCGGTTCTTCTACCGGATGGACGCGCTCATCCCACGGCAGTTCCGCGGCTATGCCCGCCGGTTGCTGTCCGGCATCGATCCGACGGAGAGCTGGGGCATCCCTGCGGCCGCGCGCCCGCGGCACTGGCGGGTGTACTTCAAGGGCGGTTGGCGGCTGACCGGTGACGGCCAGCTCGTGAGTCAGGTGGCCCGGCTCGAGCGCCACCACCGCCGGATCGCGATCGCCGTCATGACCGTCGAGGATCCGAGCATGGGCTACGGCGAGGAGACGATCGCCGGCGTCACGTCACGGCTTGTGGGCCGGTGACCGCGGCGTCAGCTCAGCGCCCGACCATGCGCCGGAACATCACGACGCACAGCGCCGCGACGATCAGGGCGACGATCGGGATCCCGGCGCCAACCGTCCCGATCGCGGCAAGCACGATCCCGACGACCCCGACGAGTCCGGCGACGCCACCGAGGACGACGAGCTGGTAGGCGCGCTTCTCACGAGCGCGCCGCGGGGTGTAGCTCCCGCGCTTCTGAATATCCGCCACGGCACGGAGCGTACCGTAGGGTTCACCCACACGATGACCGAAGCACCGATGCACCACATCCTGCTCTACGAATACGTCGAGGACATGGCCGAGCGCCGCGGACCCCACCGGGAGGCTCACCTCGCCCGGATCAAGGCCGAACAGGAGGCCGGGCACGTCACCCTCGCGGGCGCCCTCGGCGATCCCCCGTACGCCGGCGCGATCGTGTTCAAGGGCGTCGACAAGAGCCACATCGAGGCGTTCACGAACAACGACCCGTACGTCCAGGCCGGCCTGGTCACCAGCCAGCGCATCGAACCCTGGCGACTGGTCTAGCCCCCGGCCGTACCGACCCGACCGCCACCCACGAGACGGCCGGGCCGGCACACTGACGAAGGCGCAGCTCAGCGGATCGACGGCGGCGAGATGTACTTCAGGAGAGAGCACCCGCCAGCCATGCTTGCCGAGGCAGGTCACGGCGCCGATGCTGACCCCCGCCCGCAAGTCCTTTCCTCATCGCCGAACCTCCTCACGTCAATCGTCGGCCGCACTCGCATCATGCCCGTGATTGGCCCGCGAGTACCATCAATCCGATGCCTTTTCCGCAGACTCGTATGCGGCGGCTGCGGGCCACGCACGCGCTGCGTGGGCTCGTCCGAGAGACCCATCTCAGCCCGGCCGACTTCGTCTATCCGATGTTCGTCGCGCACGGTCTCGACCGACGCGAACCGATCCGGGAGATGCCCGGCATCGATCATCTTTCGATCGACCACGCCGTCGAGGAGGCGCACGAAGCCCAGCAGCTCGGGATCCCCGGGGTGCTCCTGTTCGGACTGCCGGCGTCGAAGGACGAAACCGGCAGCGGCGCCTACGACGACGAGGGCATCGTCCAGCTCGCCACGCGAGCCATCAAGCAGGCCCACCCGGACATGCTGGTGATCACGGACCTGTGCCTCTGCGAGTACACGTCCCACGGCCACTGCGGCGTGGTCCGCGCCGACGGGACCGTCGACAACGACCAGACCCTTGACCTTCTCAACAAGACCGCGATTTCCCAGGCCAAGGCCGGCGCCGACATCATCGCCCCGAGCGACATGATGGACGGCCGCGTCGGCACGATCCGCCAGGCGCTCGACGACGAGGACTTCACCGACACGCCGATCATGGCCTACTCCGCCAAGTTCGCCTCCGCCTTCTATGGCCCGTTCCGCGTCGCCGCGGACTCAGCGCCCGCGTTCGGCGATCGCCGCAGCTACCAGATGGATCCGGCCAACGGGAGCGAGGCGGTCCGAGAGACCAAGCTCGACATCGACGAGGGCGCCGACATCGTGATGGTCAAACCGGCGCTCCCCTATCTCGACCTCGTCCGTCGAATCAAGGACGAGACCGAGATGCCACTCGCCGCCTACAACGTCAGCGGCGAGTACTCCATGATCAAGGCGGCGGCGAACGCCGGGTACCTCGACGAGCGCACCGCCGTGCTCGAGGCACTCACGGGCATCCGCCGCGCCGGGGCCGACATCGTCATCACCTACCACGCAAAGGACGCCGCCCGATGGCTGCAGTAGGCGAGTCAAGCCAACACGGTCCGAAGCTCCGCAGCCGCAAGCACGGGGCTGCGATCCCGCTCGACGACCTCGACAAGCGGCTGCTCAACCTGATGCAGGGCAGCTTCCCCATCGCGCCAAAGCCCTTCCAGCACGTCGCGGCCGAGGCGGGTCTCACCGAGGACGAGGTCATCGCCCGGGTCAAGAACCTCCTCGACGAGCGGATCATCCGCCAGGTCACGCCGATCTTCGACACGCGTGCGCTCGGCTACTCCTCGATGCTCGTCGCCGCCAAGGTCGACCCGGAGAACCCATGGCGCGCCGCGAACATCATCAACGAGCACCCCGGGGTCAGCCACAACTACCTGCGCGATCACGAGTTCAACATCTGGTTCACGATCGCGACCGAGCCGGGCTCGCCGCTCGGCCTCGAAGGCACCCTCACCACGCTCGCCGAGCTCGCCGGCGCGGAGTCGGTCCGCCAACTGCCGACCCTGAAGCTGTTCAAGATCCGGATGGATCTCGAGATGGAGGGCGGCACCGACGCGCTCGCCAAGGCGGCCGAGGCGGTCGAGCCGGCCGAGACCGAGCCGCAGCCCTATGACGACACGGACATCGCGGTGATCCGCGCGCTCCAGGGCGACATGCCGATCGTCCCCGAGCCGTACGCCCCCGCAGCCGAGGCGACCGGCATGACCGAGGATGCCTTCCTGAAGCATCTCCGCGGCATGCAGGAGCGAAGGCTGCTCCGACGCGTCGCTGCGATTCTGTTCCACCGACGCGCCGGGTTCAGTGCGAACGGGATGGGTGTCTGGAAGGTGCCCGACGAGCAGATCCTCGAGATCGGGACCCGGATGGCCGCGTTCCGCGGGATCAGCCACTGCTACCAGCGCCCGACCTACGAGGACTGGCCGTACTCGGTGTTCACGATGGCCCACGGCCGCTCGAAGGATGAGTGCGACGCGATCCTCACTTCGATCGCCGAGGAAACCGGCATCCACGACCGCTCGACGCTCTACTCCTCGACGGAGTTCAAGAAGATCCGGCTCCTCTACTTCACCGACGAGTTCCGCGCGTGGGAACGCAAGCACGCGGGCGTGTGAGCCGCTCCGGCGAGCTCTACGAACAGGCGCAGGGGCTGCTGCCCGGCGGGGTCAACTCGCCGGTCCGGGCGATGCGCGCGATCGGCCGCGATCCGATCTTCATCGCCTCCGGCCAGGGCGCGACGATCACCGACGTCGACGGCAACGACTACATCGACTGGGTCTGCTCCTGGGGTCCCCTGATCCTCGGCCACGCCGACCCGTCGGTCGTCCGGGCGGTGATGGCGGCCGCGAATCGCGGAACGACGTTCGGGGCACCGACAGAAAATGAGGTGACTCTCGCGGCTGAAATAGCGTCTCGCTTTCCGTCGGTCGAGATGCTGCGGATGACGTCGTCCGGGACGGAGGCGTCGATGAGCGCGATCCGCCTCGCGCGCGCGGTCACCGGCCGCGATCACATCCTCAAGTTCGCGGGCGCCTACCACGGCCACGTCGACGGGTTGCTCGCCGAGGCCGGCTCCGGTCTCGCGACCCAGGGGATCCCCGCGAGCCCCGGCGTGCCCGAGGCAGCCGCGGCCGCGACCGTGATCGTGCCCTGGAACGACGCGGAAGCGCTGACCGAGGCGACTGAACGCTACGAGCTCGCTGCGATCCTCGCCGAACCGGTGCCCGCGAACATGGGCGTCGTCCCCGAGTCTCCGGGCTTCCTCGATCTCCTGCGCGAGCGCGCCTCGGCGACCGGTGCGCTGCTCGTGTTCGACGAGGTGATCACCGGGTTCCGGGTCGCCCGCGGCGGCGCGCAGGAGCTGTACGGGGTCAGGCCGGACCTCACGATCATGGGCAAGGTGCTCGGCGGCGGCCTCCCGGCGGCCGCGTACGGCGGGCGGCGCGACTTGATGGAGCGGATCGCCCCCGCCGGCGACGTCTACCAGGCGGGCACGCTGTCGGGCAACCCGCTCGCCACCGCGGCGGGGCTGGCGACGCTCCAGCGCCTCGATGAGGCCGCCTACGAGCGGCTCGAGGACGTGACGATGCGCCTCGCCGACGGATTGCGTGACGCCGCGGAGACGGCTGGCGTGCCCGTCCAGGTCCAGAGCGTCCGCGGTCTGCTGACCCCGTTCTTCACGTCCGACTGCGTCGACGACTACGCGGGAGCCGCCGCCGCCGACCGCGAGGCCTACGGGGCCTGGTGCCGGGCGCTGCTCGCGCGGGGCGTCTACCCGCCGCCGTCCCAGTTCGAGGCGTGGTTCCCCTCGCTCGCCCACTCCGACGAGGACATCGAGCGCACGGTCGAGGCTGCCGAGCAGGCGTTCGAGGAGATCGCGGGATGACCGACGCCTTCCGCAGCGCGCTCCGCGAGCAGGGTGGGCTCCTCGCCGACCTCGCGGAGCGACCGGCGCACAACCGGCAAGCCGACACGGGCCCGCCCGCGCCGCCCCACAGAGCCGCATCTGGGCCCCGTGCGGAGGGACGCGAAGCGGAGTACGAGCTGTTGCTCGAGATGATCTACGAGGGCTCGCGCCTGCATTACGACGACGCGGAACTTGACCCGGACGTCGCGCTGCTCCTCGGCGATCAGCTGTACGCGCTCGGCCTCGAGCGACTCGCGGCGCTCGGCGATCTCGACGCCGTGGCCGAGCTCGGCGACCTCATCTCGCTCGTCGCCCAGGCGCGCGCCGCGTCCGATCCGGAACTCGCCGCGGCCGCGTGGGCGGCCGGCGCGGTCGCCATCGGCTGGGGTAGCTCCCAGAGCTACGAAGCGGCGAAGGCCCGTGCTCGTGAGGAAGATCCGGGTGCCCTCGACGTCTTGCGAGGTGTGGCCTCGTGACCTTCGTCGCTTTGTTGACGATACGCTTCACGCGCCGTTCAATTCATCTTTAGCTGTGGCAGATAAACACGAACAAGCGAAATCGAAGTACACGGTCGATCGCCAGTTCCCCGGAGCGTTCGAGGGCGAGACGGTCACGCGTCGCCGCGTGATGGGTCTGACGGCCAACGGCGCGGGCGCCATCGCCGCCGCCGCGTTCGCGCTTCCGGCGCTCGGCTTTGCCATCGGGCCGCTGTTCAGCCGGGTTCCGTTCGAGTGGCAGACGATCGGCGTCCCCTCGGACTTCCGGAAGGACACGTACAGCACGATCACGTTCACGATCACGCCCGGCGTCGGCGAGGTCGGCCGCACGATCGCGTACGTGCGAACCCGCGACCCGTCGATCGACACCGAGAAGGAGGACCAGTACAACCAGTTCGTGGCGCTGTCCTCCCGCTGCATGCACCTCGGCTGTCCGGTCCGCTTCACCCCGGCCGCCCAGCGGTTCATCTGCCCGTGCCACGGCGGCGTCTACGACTTCCGCGGCCTCGTTGACGCCGGCCCGCCGGTCCGCCCGCTCGACCGCTTCTACACGCGTCTGCCACGACGGCTACGTGCAGATCGGTCCGCGCTACTCGGTCAACAGCGAGCTCCACCGCTTCTCCGCGCGTGACCCGGCCGAGCCGCTCGACGGGATCGGCCAGTACCTGTATCCGAAGCGTTTCTCCACCTCCGTCCTCCCGAGCAACTGATGCCACGCTTGCCCGCACCCCCGCTGCCGAAGATCCTCCGGCCGAAGCCCGCGCGGCCCGGCGAGTCCAACGGCGCCGAGCCGAAGCACGGG
Organism: uncultured Solirubrobacterales bacterium; assembly: GCA_963813265.1. Taxonomy (GTDB): domain Bacteria; phylum Actinomycetota; class Thermoleophilia; order Solirubrobacterales; family Solirubrobacteraceae; genus Palsa-465. The sequence goes on from CAWEYQ010000023.1 coordinate 28,542, forward strand.
CCCGTCGCCGAGGGCGGCATCCACGTCGTCGACTGGATCGACGAGCGCACCTCGCTCTCGGGCGGCCTGCGGTGGATGCTGTTCCGCAAGGTCCCGCGCGGCATCAACTGGTTCTACACGCTCGGCTCGGCGACGCTGTTCGCGTTCCTCTCGCAGGCCGTCACCGGCGTGTTCCTGGCGATGTACTACCGCCCGGACGCGACCGGCGGCGCCTACGAGTCGATCCGCTACATCACCGACCAGGCGTTCCTCGGACAGTTCGTGCGCGGCATGCACAAGTGGGGATCGTCGGTGATGGTGATCCTCATCTTCCTGCACATGGCGCGCGACGTTCTTCTTCGGCGCCTACAAGTACCCGCGTGAGCTGACCTGGGTGATCGGTGTGACGCTGCTCATCCTCGTGATGGCGATGTCCTTCACCGGGTACCTGCTCCCGTTCGACCAGCGGGCCTATTGGGCCTCGGTCGTCGGCGTCAACATCAACGGCACCGGCCCGTTCATCGGTCCCTACCTCTCTGACTTCTTGAGAGCCGGCCCCGACTTCGGGGCAACCACGCTATCTCGGTTCTACTCGATCCACATGCTGTTGATACCTGGGTTGATCGTGGCGCTGATCGGCGCCCACCTCTACCTGATCACGAAGCTGGGCATCTCCGCCCCGCCGTGGCTCAAGGCCCACGAGGAAGAGGAGATCCTCGAGCCGACCGAGGTCTGAGGGCGAGCGCATGAACCAGGCTGAAAAAGAGCTCTACCTCCGCGACTACTCGATCCTGAAGAACCAGGGGAAGCCGTTCTTCCCCTACGCGGTTGCCAAGGACGCGATCATGGCGCTGATCGTCATGGTCGTGATCATCTTCCTGTCGCTGATGTTCGGCGCGGAACTTGGTCCGAAGGCCGACCCGACGACGACCACGTACGTGCCGCGTCCGGAGTGGTACTTCTTCTTCCTCTTCGAGGTTCTTCGCGTCATGAAGAACGTCCCCAAGTTCACGCCGATGGCGACGATCGGCGTGCCGACGATCTGCATGATCCTGCTGTTCCTGCTGCCGTTCTACGACCGCAGCCCGGAGCGCCGGATCGAGCGGCGCCCCGTCGCGCTCGCCGCCGGCCTCGCGACGATCCTCGCGATCGCCTACTTGACGTATGCGGGCGCGAACTCCGGGTCGCCGAACTCGGTCGACATGAAGCCGCCGGCGAACCTCACCGCGCAGCAGGTGCAAGTGTTCAACGCCGGCAAGCTCGTCGTCGGGCAGTCCGGCTGCCTCGCCTGTCACGTCATCGGCGAGAACGGGAACAACGGACCCGGGCCGCCACTGACGAACATCGGCAACAAGCTGCGTCCGGCGGCGATCGCCTCGACGCTGATCAACCCGACGGCACCGATGCCGTCGTTCAGGACGCTCTCGCAGCAGTCTCCCCAGAAGTTCCAGAACCTCGTCAACTTCCTCGCCGAGCTCCAATAGCTCGGCGGGGCTGGTGAACGGTACCGTGGGGGCGACCGTGGACTCCCCGCCACCGGGGACCCTGGAGGAGACACAGGTCCGAGCGATGTTCGATCGGATCGCGCGGCTCTATGACCGGATGAACACGGTCATGACCGCGGGCCTCCATCACAAGTGGCGCCGGCGCGCAGCCGACCTCGCGGCCGTCGGCCCCGGCGACCGCGTGCTCGATGTGGCAACCGGTACCGGCGATCTCGCGTTCGAGCTCGCCGGCCGAGTCGCGCCCGGTGGCGAGGTCATCGGCGTCGACTTCTCGGAGGGGATGCTCGACCTCGCCCGCGCCAAGTCTCCCGGCCGCTCGCCCACTGGAATGAACGTTCAATTTAAGTGGGGGAACGCGCTCGCACTCGACTACCCCGACGACTCGTTCGCCGCCGCCACCGTCGGCTTCGGCGCGCGCAACTTCTCCGACCTTGAACAGGGCCTGCGTGAGATGACGCGCGTTGTCCGGCCAGGCGGCCATGTCGTCGTGCTGGAGATCACGACGCCGACGCGGCCGCCGCTCTCGACCTTCTTCGACCTCTGGTTCGATCGCGCGGTCCCGGCGATCGGGAAGCTCGCCGGAGACTCGCAGGCGTACAGCTATCTGCCGAATTCGGTCAAGCGGTTCCCCGGCCCGGAGCCGCTCGCGGCGCTGATGGCGAGCTGCGGCCTGACGCCGGTCCGCTACGTCATCACCGCCGGAGGCATCATCGCCCTTCACGTCGGACAGGTGAAGTCGTGAGCGCCGTCGAGGCGGTCGTCGCCGCGGGCGGCGTCGAGGCGCGCAACGTCATGGACCGCGTCGAGGAGCGGATGCGCGACCTCGCGACCTCACACGGCGCCCTTCTCGCCCGGCACGCGGGCGAGACGTTGTCCGCCGGCGGCAAGCGCCTGCGCCCGCTGCTCGTGTGCCTGAGCGCCGGCGTTCCCGTTCCTGAGAGCGACGGGCTGGTGCGCGCCGCCGTCGCCGTCGAGCTCGTGCACGCCGCGACCCTCGTCCACGATGACGTCCTCGATGGGTCCCCGCTGCGCCGCGGGCGCCCGACGGTCGTCGCCGCAGGCGGTCGCCTCGTCGCCACCGCCACCGGCGATCTGCTGTTCTCCCGCGCGTTCGCGGAGCTGGTCGGGACCCGGTCGGTCGACGCGGTCCGCAGGCTGGCCCGCGCAAGCTCCGAGCTCGCCGCCGGTGAGCTCATGCAGCGCGAGGACGCGTGGAACGCGGAGGTGTCGATCGAGCGCTACCTCGAGCGCTGCCGTCTGAAGACCGCCGTCCTGTTCCGCGCGAGCTGCGAGCTCGGCGCGCTGGACGGCCGCGGTCCCGTCGCGGCGCTTGGCGGGTTCGGGGAGCAGATCGGCGTCGCGTTCCAGATCCTCGATGACGTGCTCGACGTCTCGGGCCCGCCGGAGCGGACCGGCAAGCCGCGAGGCACCGATTTGCTCGACGGTACGGTCACGTTGCCGCTGATCCTCGCTCGGCGCCTTGACGCCGGTCTCGCCGCAATCGACCTCCGTGGCGTGCGCGACACCGCCGCCGCGGCCGAGGTGTGCGACCGCATCACGGCGACCGGTGCGCTTGACCAGGCGAAGAACCGTGCGCTGGCGCTCGTCGCCGGCGCCAAGGCGCTCCTGCCCGACGTCGGCGCGCGTCAGCAGAGCGCGCTCGAGCTCGTCGCGGACGGCGTCGTCGAGCGCTACGCCTGAAGTCGGCGCCGGCCGGCGAGCCTAGAAATCTTCGGGAAGGATGAAGTCGGCGTTCAGCGCCCTGATGAACCGGTCGATCTCGTCGGCCATGTTCGCCTGGGTCAGGCGCTTGAGGTCGGCGAGCATCTCGGCGAGGCCGTCGTCGAGCTTCTCCTCGAGCCGGTCGATCTGCTCGCGCTGGTAGATGCCGTCCTCGAGCCAGCCGCAGTTGGGGCACTCGAGGGTCAGCTCCCACCGATGGTCCTCGGTCTCGCTCCAGCACACCGGCTGGACGAGCTCGCAGTCGCATGCGGGGCAGATGTGAAGACCGCGACGGGTCGCGTCCTCAGCCTCGAACCTGACCACTTCAATTGAACGGCCGCTCGGGAGGACGATCCGGCGTACTGAATGTCTGTCGCGATTTTCGTTCATCATCGGTGCCTCCTTGGCTGAGGCTTCTATCGGCGCTCGTTCGCCAGTACTTGAGCGCGTTCTGCCACCGGTTTCAGGACGCGACCGCTACGCTTTGGCAGACCCCCTACGGAGGCCAAGGTATGTTCCGCAATCCAACAACGGATTTGATCGTCGTCCTGGTGATCGTGCTCCTGATCTTCGGGCCGAAGCGACTGCCTGGCCTGGGTAAGCAGCTCGGCCAGGGACTCCGCGAATTCAAGGACTCGGTCACGGGTGGCGACTCGGATGCGGACGAGTCCGAGTCACGTCCGGAGATCGCCCGCACGAGCGCTCCTCCGGTCGCCGGGACCGGTGAGCCGACCGTCACGGCCGAGCCCGCGCCGGCCACCGTCCAGCCTGCACGCGACCCGGCTGAGCACAGCTCCTAGCCGTCGTTCGCGAAGGACGCGCGGATGCCGAAGGTCCTGCGCCCGATCGGGCACGAAGACCGCCTGAGCATCGTCGATCATCTCGACGAGCTGCGCTCACGCCTGATCGTGACCGGGATCATGCTCGTCGTCGCGTTCGGCGTGTGCTTCTGGCAGAACCACGCGCTCCTGACGATCCTCAACCGAGCGCTCCCGGAGAACCCGACGACGAGCTCGAATCACATCTCCGGATTGACCGCCGACCAGGTCAAGGAACAGAAGGCGTGGGCCGAGATCGCCGGCGCCGCCAACGCGCTCGCCGCGTCCACGTCCCAGTCGGCAGCGGATCGCGCCCACTTCTCGCAGCTCGCCCAGGGCGCCCAGGCCGCCGCCAAAGCGCTGCCCAAGGACACCGCCAAACGCCTGCCGATCACCATCGGGGTCGGCGAGCCGTTCACGACGACGCTGACCGTCTCGGCGTACTTCGCGCTGCTGTTCTCGCTCCCGTTACTGCTCTACGAGGTCTACGCATTCGTCATCCCGGCCCTCAGACCCGACGAACGACGAATTGCGATCCCGGTGATGTTGACGGCCCCCCTCCTGTTTCTCGCCGGCGTCGTGTTCGCCTACCTGGTGGTGCTCCCGCCCGCCGTCCACTTCCTCCAGGGCTACAACGCCCAGCAGTTCGACATCCTCGTGCAGGCGAAGACGTACTACACGTTCCAGATCTTCACGATGCTGGGCATCGGCCTCGCCTTCCAGCTGCCCCTGGGGCTGCTCGCGCTCCAGCGGCTCGGGGCGATCAACGCGCAGACGCTGACCGGGAACTGGCGCTACGCTGTCGTCATCATGGCGGTCGTCGCGGCTGCCATGCCGGGAGCGGATCCGGTCACGACCGGGCTTGAGATGCTCCCCCTCGTTGTCTTGTTCCTGGCCAGTATCGTGATGCTCAAGATCGCCGATCGCCGCGCCGCTGCGCGGGCTGCCCGTGAGTTGAGCGACTCGTTCGGCGACGGTCTCGACCCCACTTAGGACTCAATGCTCTTCGATCTCCGTAGCCGCGGGCGCCGGCGCACCGTTCAGGCCGTCTACCTCGGGCTCGCCATCCTCATGGGTGGCGGCCTCGTCCTCTTCGGCGTCGGCACCGGCACCGGTGGCGGCGGCCTGCTGAACGCGTTCGGCGGAGGCTCGAGCAACCAGAAGCAGGTCCTCTCGAGCGACGAGAAGACCGCGCTCAAGCAGGTTCAGCAGAACCCCAACAACGCCGCCGCATGGGCCAGCCTCGTCCAGGCCCGCTGGACGAACGCCGGCCAGGGCAGCAACTTCAACGCCTCAACCGGACAGTTCACCGACGGGGGCAAGAAGGAGCTGAAGAACGCGACCCAGGCGTGGCAGAAGTACCTCGCGCTCACCAAGACCCCCGATCCGGACATCGGCATCCTCGCCGCCCGCGCGTACGCCGCCCTCAGCGACTACACCAACCAGGCCGCGACCTGGGAGCTTGAGGCGCGGGCGAACCCCAAGGAGGTCAAGGCATTTGAGTGTCTGGCCGCCTCCGCGTACGCCGCCAAACAGACGCGCAAGGGTGACCTTGCGGCGGCGAAGGCCGTTGAGCTCAGCCCCAAGACCCAGCGCCTCACCGTCAAGACCACCCTTCAGCAGGCCAAGACGAACCCCCAGGTCGCTCAGTCCTGCTGACCCGTCTCGGGCCGCCCGGGCCCCCCGCCAGGGCGCTCCCGGCGGGACCTCCCCGCGGCCGCGAGCGGGGTAACATCGCCCCCAAGGGCCGTTAGCTCAATTGGTAGAGCAGGGGACTCTTAATCCCAAGGTTGGAGGTTCGATCCCTCCACGGCCCACTCTTACGGCCCCGGAGATCGGGGTTTTTCGTTGGGTGGGGCTGTCCGGACTCGGACACGTGTCCCCAATAAGTCCCGGGACAGGCATACCATCGCCCTTGGCAGGGGCTCTGCGACCTCCGTGCGGGCCAGCGCAAGCTCGGCGGACGGCGACACATCGGACGGAAAGCCAGATTCGCGAGGCTCCGCTCTCGCTGGCCTTTCACGCACGGGTGGGAGGTCCGCCAGCCCGGTTGATGATCTTCGATGTTCTGCACCTCGACGGATTCGCCGTCAGAGCGCTGCTGCACCGGCGGCGCCGCCAACTGCTTGACGCCCGAGAGCGCGACGGGCGAGCGTGGAGCACGCCGCGAACCCTTCGCCGGTGGCGCGGCCCTCACACGCGTCGTCGCCGAAGCCGCAGCAGGAACGCCCTCGTCCGCCGCGTATACACCGGTACCGATGCAACTCGCGTTCCGTCGTCTCATTACCGTCCTAGGCGATGACTCCCCGTCGGCCGGCGTCTTCGCCTATTGCGCCGTGTTCGGTTCCGCGTGCGCGCTCGCCGTCGTTGCGAGCGTCGTCGGCGTCCCGGTCGGCACGGCCATGACGGTTCTTATGCTCGTCATCGGGGCCGTCCTTCTGTTCCTCGCCGCGTGCGCGTACGAGGCGGCGTGTCGCGAGGACGACGCTCGGAACCGGGCGGCTACCGAGCCCAGGGCCGCCAGCCGGCCTTCCGGTCGAGCAGCACCGCCGGGTCCGCCGCCAGCCCGTACAGCCGGTCGTGATGCTCGGGCACGAGTCCGAGCGCAAGCGCGTTTCTGAACAGCGCGATGCGCCCAGTAGAGCGGTTCGGTCAGCACCGGCGGGTTTGCCCCGAATCTCCGCCGCCGATGCGACTTGGGACGGACGCCCCATCAAGGAGCGCCCCGCTGGCGCGGGCCTCCGGCGGCGGCCCGTCGGGAGCGGCGAGACCGTGGCCGTCGCGGGGTGTTGCCATCCCGCTCGAGCGCCACGCGCTGTCGCTGTTTGGAAAGATCGAGTCGCAGAAGCGACGTCAGCACCTCACCGGCTGCCTACGATCCGAGCAGCTCCGCGGGGTCCAGCGGTCGGTCGTCCGTCCGACGAGAATCTACGAGGTTGACACTGTCTCGCCGTCCCACTCCGCGCGCGATCCAGACCTTCGCCTCATCGGGTGTGAGCCGCGTAAATCGGAGTTCCTCGTACTCGGAGCCATGGTGGTAGTCGGTCCACAGCCAGGGTGTTTCGTGAAGCAAGCCCGTGGCGGGCTCGTACTCCCACCAGAGGTCGTCCTCATCGACATGGGCGACGCTCGTGGGCTCATCGGGTGTCACCGAGTCTTTCCACGAGCCACCAACGTCCTCCTGGCATAGGCCTGATCTTATGTCCCAACGTCGGCGTGCGACCGCTCAGCGACCCTCAGCCCCGACCAGCGCGCTTCCCGTTCGATCGAGATCCGGAAGGGACCGGTGCGACACCTCGCCGTACACGACGCGCTACCGCAACGGGCGGACCCCGAGGGCACGGACACGTTCGAAGCCCGAATGCGCCAGCGCCTGATCGACAAAGTCATCGACCGGCATGTCGAACGACCACTCGCTTCCTGACCCGGCCGCCTTCAACTCCTCCACATGCTCGAAGTCGAATGTGCAATTGAGTTGAGCCACGTGCTCGTACTCGCCGTTCTCATCCACGAAGGAGAACTGCCGTATCACGTCGAGCTCCCCTTCGTCGCACGAGACCGGATCCGGAGCACGGTCCGACATGCCGGCTTTGACTGCCCGGGCCCAGATTGTGGCACCAAGCCGCGGAGCTGACGGCGTCAGCTCCCTTCCGTACCGAGGGTTGAGGCTAAACGCCCGAGGCCGTGCCACGACCACGCGCCGGCTGTCGGTTCGATCGGTCACGGGCCAGCGCCGGAAGTCGCCCGATGCGTTGGCGAGGCTGTCACGCGAAGGTTGGTGATTCAGTGCCGAGGGGTGGCGGCGGATCGCCATTGTTCGTCTGTGCGGCCAGTGTGATCGACCGCGCCGCGCGCAACCGGCACGATCGCCCGCTCGTGTCGCCGCGGGCGGACGTTCGGGAGTTCGTGCCGCTGTGAGCGGCACATATGCCCATCGGTCTCATCACGCTGAGACGCGTGGGAACGTGTGCCGGTCTCTTGCCACGGTCCGACGATCAGGGCGATGGCAACTTATTCGGCGGGGCTAAGTCCCGGCCTGAGCGCCTCGTAGCTTGTGCAGAGCGAGAGGAGGACAGCGAACGAGTCCGTCGCGGAAACGACCGACGGGCCGCCAGAGCCGGACGGCGACCGACCGGTCGTTGATCTCGACGACCGTCGCCGCCTCGTAGGTCAGGTAGCGCGGGCGGACGTTGTGGTTGAACATGACGTCGTCCCCGACGCACAGTTGTGCCAATGCCGTGGCTGCTGCAACGGTTCGCAGCAGCTCATGCCGCGCATGGATCGCGTCCGCGATCGCCACCAGGTGCGGGTCAAGCTCGCCGGCGGCAATTGCATCAAGGAGCTGCCGGTCAGGCTCCTTCAGCCTGCGGTCATCATCCACACTCCAGAGGAGCGGCTGCCCAGCACTGCGAGCATCCACCGACACGCCCACATCATCGCTTCCGCCCCGGACCGACAACGGGTCAGACAGAGTGCCGGACGTCAATCTGAGACGTGAAGCCACTCGCAAGCGCGACGGGCTTCGAAATCTCCGGCTAGTCATCCTCCCGTGAGAGCCGCGTCGGGTTGGCCGCGTCGAGCAGCATGTGCCCGAGCTTCCGGGCTTCCAGACGCGTGAGCAGTAGTTCCAGCGACCTGTTCCGCCGGGCCTGATCTCGGATGTGCAGCGTCAGGACAACTCGCTCACGAAGAACCTTTGAAGACTCCACATCGAGTTGGATGTCGCGGTCCTCGCCGGCCGCGGGTCGGATGCTCCTCATCGTGCCAGGCTATCCGCAGATGTCGGGATTCACGATCGCCGTAGGCAATCGGATTTCGATCAGACGGGGGAGTCACGTCTCTCGATCGCCATCACAGGCATGTATCCATTCTGTGAGCCAGTTGACTTTGTGGGAGGCGTCAGCGGGATTCCGGGCGGACAGCGGAGCAACCGGCCACCTGCCCTCGCTCGCCCGAGCGGCGCCTCGCGCTCTCGCGCGCAACCTCGAGATGACCGCCCGTATCAGCTCGCTGCCCACGGCCATGCTCGGGGAGGGCAGGCGATTGCACATCTCTCTCAAGGTGGCCGGACACCACCAGGCTATGACCAAGGTGTGGTTCGGCGACGGGACATCCGCGCTGCAGCGGAGCACGTTCTTCCACACCTATCGGCGGCCAGGCAGCTACCGGGCGGTCGGAGTCGTGCTCGCGAACGCGACCGTGTACAGGTTCAGCTTCAGAGTCACCGTCGGCGGCCGCCACGGGGTCGCCGCGACGACGATCCAGGTCCCCAGCCACACACCCAACATCCACCCCGTCCCACCCCTGCCGCCGCCACCGCCAACGCCGAAGCCGGAGTAGCCATCGCTGCGGACGGAAGCAGGGTGGGCAGCGGCTTGGTGGCGTGCACCCCGCGCGACGGCGGTGAATTCACATCCCGCTGGCGTTTGATAGCGCCGGCAGTCGCTCGCGCTCACAAACACCAGGCCGATTTCTCGACCCCTGCTCCTCGATGGCAAGAGCGCTGGTCTCAGCCCGCGGTCACGAACTTCACCCGGGAGTCCCGGACCCACCAGTCGCCCGTTGCCGCGGCTGCTCGTCCTCGACCGGCCGCTTGAGCAGTGGATAGCTCACTCCGGTCCTGAGCACTTGTCGGATGGGGTAGGGTCGGGTTGCTCGGCAATCCCGAGCGGCCATGCGCAATTTCTCTACTGGTCACGTCCAGACTCAGCGCGCCCGCCGTCGCCTTCCGCGTCGGACGTCCGGCGCAGTGCTCGGCATGCGGGCGATGCTCGCCCTCGCCGCCATCGGGACGGCGCTCGCGGCTGCGCCGAGCGCTGGCGCCGTGCTCCCCGGGCCGAACGGCAAGATCGTGTTCACGAGCGGCCGGAACGACGGTGCGACGGCGTTTGACGACGCGCACGCCCAACTCTGGGTCATGGCGAAGGCTGGTGCCACGCCGGTCCGGGTGACCGCCAACCCGGCGATCCAGCAGCGGCACGCCAGCTGGTCACCCGATCGCACGAAGCTCGTGTATTCGGCGGGCGCCGCGGGCGACCTTCGACATCTGGATCCTCGACCTGACACGACCGCTGGACGCCACCAACCCGACGGACGTCACGCCGGTCCCCGGCGTCGCCGACGATCGTCCCTCGTGGTCACCTGACGGAACCCGGATTGCGTACCAGAGCAAGAACGGGGCGGACCCGGCTCAGATCGTGATCCAGAGCGTCGCCGACGGTTCGCAGACGGTGCTGAACCAGCCCATCTTGACGGAAGACGCCGGCAAGCCAGTGTGGTCGGTCGACTCCAAGACGATCTACTACAGCCTTGACGTCGCGCCCGGCGCTCCCGTCGACGACGACATCTACGAGAAGGCCGCGGACGACAGCGGCACCGCCACGCCGGTCGTGACCGGGACCACCGACGACTACCAACCCGCGATTTCGCCCGATGGTCGGAGTCTGTGCTTCACCAGTGGCGCCTTCGGCACCACCGCGGCGAAGGTGATGCGCTCCACCATCACGGGCACGAACGTCACCACAATCGCCAACAGCGGCCTCGGTGATTACAACTGCGCGTGGTCACCCGACAGCACCAAGATCGCCTACGTCCAGGGGATCTTTGGAACCGGCGATCTGATGGTCCGTAACTCAGACGGCACGGGCTCGGCCTCGGCCCTGGTGCAGAACGTGTCGGCTCGCTTCGACGGCAACCCCGAGTGGACGCGGAACCCGCCGCCGACGTGTCAGGCCCGGACGGTGAACGTGGGCGTCAACGAGCGGGCGACGATTTCGCTGAGCTGCGTTGACCCACCTCCCGAGAACGACCCGATCACGCGCTCGATTGTCGGCCCGCCCCGTCACGGCAGTCTCGGGAGCATCACTCAGAACGCGATCGTCTACACCCCGGCCAAGAACTTCTTCGGCACTGACCAGTTCACGTTCAAAGCGAACGACGGCACGTCTGACTCCGCCATCGCCACGGTCCGTGTGATCGTCGGGGACACGCCCGCGGCGATCTCGTCGCTCGCCGTCAGCCCGTCCCGCTGGCGCCTTGGGTCCCGGCTTCCCCAGATCTCGGCGAAGCGAGCGCCGATCGGCACGACGATCTCATTCCGCCTCAGCAAGGCCGCCAAGGTCAAACTGACCTTCACCAGGACGACGACCGGGCGAACGGTCGGGGGGCGCTGCGTCGCGCCACGACCGTCCAATCGCTCGCGACGGCGCTGCACCCGGTCTTTCGCGGCCGGTCAGCTGACCGTCAATCGCCGCGCCGGGGTGACCCGCATCCGCTTCCAGGGCCGCCTGTCGCGGAGTGACAAGCTGACGGTCGGGACGTACCGCCTGACCGTGGGTGCCACCGACTCCACCGGAACGCCTTCGCGCGCCCGAACGGCCACCTTCGCGATCGTCACGCGGTAGCGATCCGCGATTGGCGGGGCACCAACTGGACAATCGGGATGGAGCGATTCGCCCGCGCCGCCCATTCTCGATAGAGCGCGAACGGCGGAAACACCCGGTCGGCGAGTGCCCACAGTCGCTGCTGCTCGGCCGGGTCGGCCACGATCTGGGCTCGGAACGGCTGGCCGCCGTAGACCACGTCGGGGTGCGCGCAGACGTTGAAGTACCAGGCGGGATGCCGCGGCTCGCCCCGGTAGGACGCGATGATCGTCACCCGATCGCCATCGTGGAAGTAGATCGTGGCGTTCCGTCGCGAACGCCCGGTCCGTGCGCCGCGCGTCTCCAGGAGCGCTGTCGGGATCGGCCACGCGGTGCTGATCCGCCCTCCGGTACGGCCCAGCAGAAATGGGTCGAGCTTCCACGAGACCTTCTCCGCCAGCCACATCCCGGCCGCCGTGGTGGAGAGCCGACAGATGAACCCGTACAGCCGCCCGCGCCGCCGCAACGGATCGACCGGCCGGAGCGTCGGTGACACCGCCATCCGCATCCGGCCAGCGTATTCAGCGCCGGCGAGCCGCGGCGCTGAGCGCGGGGTTCATCCACGTCGCCTCGGTGAGGTTGAGCGTGGCGGCGGGCGGGACGATCTCATCGATGCGGTCGAGCAGGTCGTCCGGCAGGTCGATTCCGTCGGCGGCCAGGTAGGAGTCGAGGTGCTCCATCGTGCGCGGGCCGATGATCGCGGAGGTGACCGCGGGATGGCGGGTGACGAACGCGATCGCCATTTGAATGAGCGTCATCCCTGCCTCGTCGGCGAGCCGGCCGAGCGCGTCCGCGGCCTCGAGCTTCGCCGCATTGGCCGCGGATGTCGCGTCATAGCGGGCGGTGAAGCGTTGGCGGGCGGGCGAGACCGGTCCGCTGATCTCCCGGTCCTTGCGGTAGTGGCCGGCGAGCCAGCCGCCGGCCAGCGGGCTGTAGACGAGCACGCCCATGCCGTGTCGCAGGCAGGTCGGCAGCACGTCGTACTCGATGCCGCGATCCAGCAGCGAGTAGGGCGGCTGCTCGGTGCGGAAGCGCTCACGACCACGGCGCTCGGCGGTCCATTGGGCCTCGACGATCGCGGACGCGGGGACCTTTGATGCACCAAAGCTGCGGATCTTGCCGGCGTGGACCAGGTCCGACAGGACTCCCAGAGTCTCGTCGATGTCGGCGGTCGGATCGAGGCGGTGGATCTGGTAGAGGTCGATCCAGTCGGTACCCAGCCGTCGCAGCGAGTCCTCGACCGCCCGCGTGATCCAGCGGCGGGATCCACCGCGGTGGTTAGGCTCATCGCCGAGCGGCAGGCCGACCTTCGTCGCGAGTACGACGTTGTCACGCCGGGTGGGTGGGTGCCGCTTCAGCGCCTTGCCGACGATCTCTTCTGACTCGCCGCCGGAGTAGATGTCGGCGGTGTCGATGAAGTTGATCCCCGCGTCGAGCGCCGTATCGATGATGCGGATCGACTCGTCGTGATCGGGGTTGCCGAACGCCCCGAACATCATCGCGCCGAGGCACAGGTGGCTGACCGTCACGCCGGTGCGGCCGAGAGGTCGGTAATCCATGGAGAGCTCCTTGGTAGGCCGCGGCCGCGCGCGGCGGGCGGTGGCTCAGGTCAGGGCCGGGACCCGCGGGAACGCTTGCAACACGACGAAATGATACGAGTCCGGCCATGGGTGCACGTCCGGGTGCGCGCGTTGTGATCGCCCTGAAGATGTGGAAGGCTTCCGCCGAATCCCAAAACGGCAGGGAAGCCTCGTCCATTTGGAAAGGTGCGCTGTGAAGCATCGCAACCTCGTCGCGGAAGTCCTCGGAACCGCGCTGCTCGTAATCGTCGGGGTGGGCGTCGCGACGCTCAGCTTTGGCTTCAAATTGACCGGCACCTCAACGTCGGCCGGCGTCGTGACGACCGCCCTCGCGTTCGGCGTCGTGCTGCTCGCCCTCGCCTACACACTCGGCACCGTCTCGGGCGCTCACGTCAATCCCGCGGTGACGTTGGGATTCGTCGTGTCCGGGCGGATGTCAATCTCCGAGGCAATCGGGTACTGGGGTGCGCAGTTCGTCGGCGGGATCGTCGGTGCACTCGTCCTGTACGCGATCGTGTCGGGGGCGCCGGGCTACTCCCGCTCGACCGTCGGGCTCGGCACCAACGGCTGGGGGCCGAAGGTGTCGATGATCGGGATCGGCGCCGGCGGAGCGTTTGCGACCGAGGTCGTGATCACGTTCGTGTTCGTGCTCGTCGTGCTCGTGGCCACGAGCCGGATTGGGTCACCGGGGTTCGCGGGGCTGGCGATCGGCCTCGGCCTGACCGCTGTGCACCTCGTCGGGATTCCGCTGACCGGAACGTCGGTCAATCCGGCGCGCAGCCTCGGCCCGGCGCTGATCGTCGGCCACAAGGCGCTCTCCCAGGTCTGGTTGTTCATCGTCGCGCCTCTGGTGGGCGGGGCTCTCGCTGCGCTGGTCTACCGTTACTTCGTGCCCTTGGAGGCGGCCGACACGCCACCGGCGGTCGCCGAGGGTGAGGTGGAGCGCACCGCGGCGACTCCGTGAGCGGCGCAAGGCCGTAGGCGCCTGGAGGGCGTCCCCCCGCTCGCCATATCATCGCGACGTGAGCGTGGGCGAGGTCAACCGACGCGGGCTTCTCGTGGGCGGCGCCGCCGCCGGCGGTGCGGCGCTCCTCGGACAGGCGGCTGCGGCCCGGCCGAGCCGCTCGAGTCATGTCTACGATGTCGCCGTCGTCGGCGCCGGTCTGGCCGGTTTGACCGCGGCGCGCCGCTTGCACGAGGCGGGACGCAGCGTGGTCGTGCTCGAAGCCCGCGACCGGGTGGGCGGACGGAACCTCGACCACCGGATCGGACGGGGCAAGGTGGTCGAGCTCGGCGGTCAGTGGACCGGGCCGGGGCAGGACAAGGTGATGGCGCTCGCACGCGAACTCGGGGTCGCGACGTTCCCCACCTACGGGCACGGAGACAGTGTCTACTTCCGCGGCGGCGCCCTTCAGCGTTACCAGGGTGACATCCCGCCGACGGTCCCGGCGACCCTTGCCGACCTGGCACGCGTGATCGAGTCGCTCAACACCATGGCGCGCTCGGTGCCCGCGGCCGCTCCGTGGTCGGCAGCCCAGGCTCGGACGTGGGATCGGCAGACGATCGGGCAGTGGATGGCCGAGCATATGCAGACCCAGGAGGGTCGCGACCTCAGCACGCTGGCCGTCCGCGCCGTCTACGGGGAGGAGGCGAGTGAGATCTCGCTGCTTGACCTGCTCGCGTCGATCAGCGGGGTCGGCGGCGACTACAACACGCTGATCGGCTCGGCCCAGAGCATCCGCTTCGTCGGCGGCCCGCAGCAGCTTTCCGAGCGCCTCGCTGGTCGACTCGGCGACCGGGTGCGCCTGGGACATGTCGTTCTCGCGCTGCACCACCACGCGCGGGTGACGATTGTCCACTCGCGCGGGGAACTCATCGCGCGCCGCGCGATCCTCACCCTCCCCAAGCCGTTGCTCGGTCGGCTCGCCTACGACCCGCCGCTCGCGCCGGCCCATGACCAGGTCCTCCAACGCCAGCCGATGGGCTCCGTGGTCAAGGTGAACGCGATCTACAAGACCCCGTTCTGGCGCGCTCGCGGCCTCAACGGGCAGGCGGTGTCCGACACGGGCCCGGTCCGCATCACCTACGACAATTCACCGCCGGACGGCCGACCGGGAGTGCTCGTCGGGTTCATGGAAGGTGACGACAGCCGCCGGTTCTATGGCGCATCGCCGGCGACACGCCGGCGCGCCGCGCTGCAGGCCCTCGCGCGGTACTTCGGACCGGACGCTCTCCATCCCGTGCACTACGTCGACCTCGCCTGGGCCACCGAGCCATTCACACGTGGCGCCTACGGCAGCTTCAACCCGCCCGGCGTGCTCACCTCCCTGCGTGACGCGGCGTCGGCGTCGACGGGGCTGCTGCACTTCGCGGGTGCGGACATGTCGCCACAGTGGCCCGGCTACATGGACGGAGCCATCCGGTCCGGCGAGCGGGCGGCCCGCGAGGCGCTCGCCGCGCCTCTAGGCCGGATCGCGCACGGTCCGCGGCCTGTCTACGACGCGGTTGGTGCGGTCACGTCGACGCGGCAGACGAACGCGGGCTCGGGCTCGGCCTTGCCCTTGAGCGACAGCTGCCGCACCTCGAGGTCGGCGCCCGGATCGCCGGCGCGGGCGTGCACGCTCTGGGATATGACGATCTCACCGCCGGCCGCCGCGGCCTGGAGCCGGGCCGCCGTGTTGACGACGTCACCGATCGCGGTGAAGTCCTTGACCTCGCCGGACCCGACGTTTCCGACGAAGGCGGGCCCGAAGTCGAGGCCGATGCCGATCTCGACCCACGGCTGCCCCTCCGCATAGCCCGCAGCCGCGATCAGTGCCTTGGCATCGGCGAGCATGTGGGCAGCCGGTTCGCCGGGGAACACGCGCGGCAGGTACAGCGCCATCACCTGGTCGCCGACGAGCTTGTCGATGATCGCGTGCTCGCAGAGGACGTCGACGGCGGTCGCGTAGAACCGATTCAGCAGGGTCGCGAGCGCGTCGGGCGTGTGCCGTTCGGCGAGCGAGGTGAAGCCGCGGATGTCCGCGAACAGGATGCCGACGTCCATCTCGGTTCCGCCCATGGGGGCTTTCTCAAAGCACTGGCTGCACAGTCGGGGATTCTTGCGTGAGGGACCGAACCCGAAGCGGCCCATGATGCGTCCGCCGATGCCTCCGTACGGCGCGTGGCACACCGCGCACCGCGGGTCGGCGGGGAGCCGGCGCATGACCCGCACGAACGCCCGCATCCGGTGGGACTCGAGCATGCGGAAGAACGCCAGGTCGCCAGCGTCGCTCACGGATCGGAGTATGACCCCACTAGCATCGATGCGGTGGCGGATCTCCGTCGGTTGCAGTACTTCGTCGCCGTCGCCCAAGAGCGGAACTTCACCCGTGCGGCGGAGCGGCTGCATGTCGCGCAGCCGGCGCTCAGTCGCCAGGTGAGGCTGCTCGAGCAGGAGCTCGGAACCGAGCTGTTGCACCGGACCACGCACGAAGTCGAGTTGACCGAGGCCGGTGAGTTCCTGCTTCGGCATGGCCCGCAGCTGCTGAGTGCCGCCGACGATCTATGGCGCAACGTGCGGGCGTACGGGACCGGTGATCGTGGCGCGGCTCGGTGCGAGCGGACTACGAGCCTGATCCGAGCGCAGTCGAACGCGGCGAGTCGTGCCGGCTGTCACGC
Organism: uncultured Solirubrobacterales bacterium; assembly: GCA_963813265.1. Lineage (GTDB taxonomy): Bacteria > Actinomycetota > Thermoleophilia > Solirubrobacterales > Solirubrobacteraceae > Palsa-465. Next base: position 45,227 of record CAWEYQ010000023.1, read on the forward strand.
CCCCGGCGACGGGGATCGATGCCCACCCGGTGCGTCGGGAGCGTCAAGGGTTGCTGCTGCGCCGCGACCACGCGCTCGCCACGCAATCGCAGATCAGCGTGGCCGAGCTCGCGGGCGACCGTCTGCTGCTTCACCCGCGCGAGGCGAACCCGGGGCACTACGACGCCGTGATCGCGCTGTGCCGGGTGCATGGAGTTGAGCCGCCGGTGGCGCTGCGCACGATGAGCTTCGACCTCGGCTACGGCCCGATCCAGCGCGCCGAAGCGGTGGCGATCGTTGGTGAGTCCTCGCGCCTCGGCCTGCCCGACGATCTTCGCTGGGTGCCGCTCAGCCCCGAGGTGCGCCTCGACGTGAGCTTCCTGGTCCGCAGCCACAACCGCTCCCCGGCTGTCGACCGGACACTCGGCACCGCGCAGCGGATCGCTGCCGAGCTCGGGTGGATGTGACCGCCTTCGGACGTGCCATGCCGACCCGTGCTCAAGCGAGCACAAAGCGGTCTTTCACATCGGCGTTCGCGAGTCCTACGGTGGGGATCGGTCAGCCACCGAATCCAGGAGAACCATGATGAGTCACGCCACCGCCAACACGAATCTGCTCCAGCGCTACGTCGCCGCGCTTCAGTCAGGCGACACCGACGCCGTTGGCGCATTCTTCGCCGAGGACGCGAGTTGGACGCTGCACGCCGGCGATCTCCCGATGTCAGGCACCTGGGAAGGCCGCGACCAGATCATGGACGGATTCTTCGGTACCGCGATGGAGAACTACGAGCCGGGCTCCGTGGAGCTCGAGGTCACGGCGATGATCGCCGAGCAGGATCGGGTCGTCATGCAGTGGACGAGCCGGGCGCTCACGCGGGACGGGCGACCCTACGAGAACGGCTGCATCGGTGTGTTCACGCTTCGGGACGGCGCGATCGCGTCCGTGCGCGAGTACATGGACACGCTGTATGCAGCGACCGCGTTCGCGGAGGGCGCCCGTGCCGCGTGACCCGGATCACGCCGAGGCAGGAGCCGGCACGCTGGAGCGGTTCTCGGCCGTGGTTGCATGCTCGCTGGCGGGCGTGCCGGCGTCCGGCTGAGGGATGAGGAGCGCCGTGCGGCGCGGCAGCAACAATGGGGTCGCGAGCATCAGCACTCCGGCGATCCCAATCGCGGTACGGAGCGTCGTGAGGCTGGCGAGCAGGCCCCAGAGGGCAGTCATCGCTGCGATCGTGGCGCTGCTCGTCACCGACCACGCGGACAGCACGCGGGCAACCCGATGCGTGTCGGTCTGCTCGAGCCGGTAGGCGGCGAGCACAGGGTTGAACACGCCGACGCAGGTCACGAGACCGAACTGCACCGCGATGACAAGCGCGATTCCGGGTGCCCCCGGCACGATGAAGGACGAGCCACAGCGACCAGCAGGCTCGCAGGGTCCCGGCCGTGAGCAACACCCGGTGCCGTCCCCACCGCGCCACGATCCGCGGTGAGAGCCGGGAGCCGATGAGGCCGCCGATGCATGGCGCCCCGAACGCGAGCCCGTACTGCCATGGAGCGAATCCGAGCTGTCCAAGCATCAGCACGGCGAGCAGCGGGGCGGTCGCCATGATCAGGCCGTTGACGAGAATCGTGTTGAAGAACAGGGCGCGCAGCGCGGGGTGGGCGAGGATGTATCGCCACCCCTCGAGCAGGTCGGCCGCGCGTGTTACCGATGGCTCGGGACGTTGCGGTCGCGTCTCGTCGCCGCCGATCGCGCGGATCCCCATGGCCGACAGGACAAAGCTGACTGCATTGATGACCGCGGTTGTCACCGGGCCGAACAGTCCGATCGCCAGGCCGCCGAGCGGAGGGCCGAGCACGGTTGCCGTCCAGGTCGTCGACTCGAGCCGACCGCTCGCCACGAGCAGGTCCTCCCGTGGCACGAGTGCCTTCACGCAGGCACCGCTCGCGGCCTTGAAGGTGATGTCCGCGGCGCCGACGATCACCGACACGACCAGCAACTGAGGGAAGCTCAGCCAGCCGAGTGCGAACGCGGCGGGGACGCTCATCACGGCCGCGAACCGGATCAGGTCCATCGCGATCATCACCGAGCGCTTGCGCCGGAACTCGACCCACGGTCCGAGCGGAACCGCGAGCGCCGCTCCGACGGCGAGTCCCGCGGCGGCCAGCGCCGACACCTGGCCCGGTCCGGCATGGAGCACGAGGATTGCGATCAGGGGAAACGCATCAAACGCGAGCCATGTGCCGAGCGTGCTGACGGAGTACGCCGTCCACAGCCAGCCGAACTCGCGGCCGAGCGGCCGCCCGCGAGCGCGCTTGAAGATGTCTCTCGTGACCTGCCTCATCCTGCCCGCGGACAATCAAAGCGCGCATCACGGACGTAGCCCGTAGCGCCGCTAGCGTGCGAGCAGGGCGTGCAGGCCGGCGACTGCGAGCAGCGCCGCGAACACGAAACAGATGCCGGCGTCGATCGCCCGGCTGTGACGGACGAAGAACCGGTTGAGCGCATGGAGCGCCGGGGTCGCGCGCTGACCAAGCAGGGTGACCGCGAGCGGTGGAACGAGGACGGGGAGGAGCGTGATCAGATAGAGCAGAGCGAACGTGATCACCTTGTCAGGGACGGTCACGCGCGAGATGCCGATCGCATGCATCGCCGGGAAGAACAGCGCGATCGTGGAGAAATTGGTCAGCATCAGAAGCGCGCCCAGCAGCACCGCCTGGCGGATGGGATGGGGGCCAACCCGTTCGGGTTTGGCGGGACGAGGGGCTCGCAGCAGCGTGCGAGTCCCGAGCGCGACGAGCAGCGCCGCGGCGGCCAGCTTGACGATCGCGCCGGCCTCCGAAGGGCTATTCGCCCCTCCGGTGCTCCTGGCGACGAGCAGCGCGGCGACGGCGAAGCCCGCGAGCACGACCGCGCTCCCGGCAGCCACCGCCCAGGCCCGCGCCAGCGGGGACGTCTTGCGCGAAAGCGTGACGAGTTGGAGGGCGAGCAGCGTCGGCGACATCGCCGCGCCGGCGGCAAGCGGTAGCACGAGTCCAAGGAGCGACCCCATACCGCTCCCTTCGGCACTGCGTCCGCGACCCTGGGCGGTAGAAACCCGCAGTTCAGGGCTCGCCGGCCCAACGGGACACCGGTGCAGCGCGCGCTCATCCTCACTCACCTCACGGGGGTGACAGTGCAGCGCGGGCGTCGTCGGGATTGGCGTAGTGCACCATCTCGACGACACGGCCGTCGCGGAACGTCGTGATGTTCGCGGTCAGCCTCGGCGGGGTGCCCGCGTCTGTCCGTGGCCGCATGATCACCAGCACCCTGTCACCCGCTTCGCTGACCTCGACCAGTTCGCCGATTCGACCCGTCTCGGCCGCGCGCGCCATGAACCTCAGCGCCTGCTGGCGGTTCTGACAGGCGCCCTCCGCGGCCGGGTCGCCTCCGTGCCATTTCACCTCCGGATCGAGCAGTCCGGCGAGCGTGTCCAGATCACCGTTGAGCGCGGCGGTGTAACCAAGTCGCGCCAGCTCCACGTTGCTGTCGCTCATCTCTCGATGCTCCCACGCGACCACCACACCAGCGCGCATCGTGTCAGCGTCCGGACCGCCCAATCGGGAAGCGCATAATCAAGGGATCGTCCTGATGTGCCGTTCGCTGAGAACAGAGGATCCGTCATGAAGCGCAGCAACTTTGGAAAGGACACCGGACTCCAAGCCCGGATGGGACTCACCGTGTTCCTGCTCGGACTGGTGTACGTGGTGCTCATCGCGGTCGCCGTGACCGCGGGCGTCGGCGTCGTGGGGGTCGTTGCGATCTTCGCCGTGCTGTGCGCGGTGCAGCTGTTCGCGGCGGACAAGATCGCCCTGCGAGCGACCGGAGCGCACGAGGTCTCCTCGGCGCAGGTGCCGGAACTGCACACGATCATCGATCGGCTGTGTGTCCAGGCCAACATCCCCAAGCCGCGCGTGGCGCTCGTCGAGTCGCCCATGCCCAACGCGTTCGCTCTCGGTCGCTCTCAGGAGACGGCGACCGTCTGCGTCACGACAGGTCTTCTCAACACGCTCGCGCCGGAGCAGCTCGAGGGCGTCATCGCACACGAGCTCACGCACATCATCAACCGTGACGTGATGGTGATGACCATCGCGAGCTTCTTCGCCTCCGTGTCCGCACTGCTCATTCGCTACGGCTTCTTGTTCGGCCGCCGCGGGCGGGGTCAGACCCAGGCCGCGGTCGGCGTCGTCATCCTCGTGTCCGTCGCCGTGTACGCGATCTCGTTCATGTTGCTGCGCGCGCTCTCGCGCTACCGCGAGTTCGCCGCCGACCGCGGCGCGGCGGTACTGACCGGGCGGCCGAGCGCGCTGTCCTCGGCGCTACTCCTGCTCAACGATCGGATCGGCGCGATTCCGAGCAAGGACCTCCGCACGGCCACGCAGATGAACGCGTTCTTCATCATCCCGACGCGCCAGAAGCAGTGGTTGATGGGCCTGTTCGCGACGCACCCCCCGATCGAGAAGCGGGTCGCCGCGCTTGCACGCTACGAGGAGCAGCTGCAGCGCGCCCAGTAGTGCCTGCCCGTGTCAGGCGAGCGCCGGAAAAGCGTCGCGCAGGGCCTGCTCGGTCGACCAGAACGCGAGCTCATCCCACGGGATCTCGTCCGGAGCGAAGGCGCGGATCTCGGTCGCCTCGGGTGTCGTCTGCGGCGCGCCGGAGATGCGGGCCCGGAACACGATCAGGATGACGCGATCGTCCGGCTTTGAGTACACGCCGACGAGCGGACCCAGCTCGACGGCGACCTGGATCTCCTCCTCGGTCTCCCGGTGGGCCGCGTCCTCGACGGATTCGCCGAGGTCGATGAATCCGCCCGGGAACGTCCACCGGCCGCGGCCCGGGTCAAAGCCCCGGCGAATGAGGACGACGCGACCGTCACCATCGACCGGGATCACGGCGGCGACCGGCTTCGGGTTGTAGTACGCGGCGTAGCCGCAATGCGAGCAGACGATTCGGCGCGGAAAGTCCCGGTCCGCCGGCTCGCCGCAGCGCGGGCAGAACTGAGCCTCGGCGAGCGCGGGATTGAGCGACTGGTCCACCGCCGCGATCCTAGGCGCCCGAGCCGCCGCCGTCCCGGTCGGCGTCGACCACCGGCTTGACATCGACGATCGGCGTCTCGTCGAGCGCCTCGAGGTTCCGGACCTGAACCCGCAGCCCGTCGATCTCAAGCACCCGGACCCGATGCAGCCCGATCGGATTCGGACGCTCCGCGGACCGCGTCGTGAACACGCCGCGTTCGGGGTTCGAGCGGTCGTCGCGCGGGTGGACCCGGAGCACATCCCGCCGGGACTGGTGCAGCCACGTCAGGACAAACACATCGTCGCCGACCCGCAGGCCATCGAGGCCAGGCGCGGCGCGCTCATCAAACACGAGCCAGGCATCCGGCGCACCCTCGGTGCCCTGCTTCGGCGCGTCGGCTTGGTCACGCAGCGGCGACTCGACGTATCCGATCGGGGTGAGTTCCACGCCTCAGGTCTATCAGGCGGGTGGGGATCGATGGCTCCAGGCAACTCTATGGTGAGAGCGCCTCAGGCCGCATGGGTCACGAGCGAGCAACGGGGCGCGGCGTGCGTGTTCAAGGGTGACGACGTTGCGTTCGCGCACATCGGCTACCGGGCCACCCGTGCTGCCACAAACCAGCTCCCATCGAGCCCGCCGACGAGCGCGAGCCCGTCCGGAAGCCGCGACGAGGCGATGCCGACCATCGTGGCGCTCTGGTCGAGCCCGACGACGACCCCTGGAGGTGGCGGGTCAGGTATCGCTGACTCGAGACTAGCCCGACGAGCAGCTGTCCCCGTCCGGGCGCTGTTCGTTTCCGCCTGACGCGTCTGGGTAGCTCAACACGATGGATCATGGAGCATGGCGTACCGATCCACAGACAGGGAAGCGGGATGATGACGATGTCAGGCAGGAGCGCGGCCGTGCCGTGCTCCGCATGCAGTCGTCGATACCGGCCGTCCCGGAATCGGTCACTCGGATTCGGCACGAGGTTGCCGACCTGGCCGCCCGTGCCGGCATCGACGGCGAGCACCTCGACGCGATCCGACTCGCCGTCTCCGAGGCGGTGACGAACGCGGTGCTCTATGCCTACGGCGCCGACGACGGTCAGGTTCACGCCACCGCGGAGCTGGCCGGCGACGAGCTGTGGGTCCTCATCGCAGACGATGGCCGCGGCATCCACGCCGGGGCGGAGAGTCTCGGCCTCGGCCTTGGGCTCGCCCTGATGTCAGAGGTCTGCGACGGATTCACCATCGTCGAGCGTGCGCGGTGGCGGCACCGAGCTGCAACTGCGCTTCACGGTCCGCGCCGTGGCCGCGGGCGCCCTGCCTGGAGCACCTCGTTGACACCGCGGAAGACTGCCTCGTTGCCCGCAATCCGACGTTGCAGGTCCCGATCCATGCGAGCGTGGTCGCAGTTCTGACGAAGCAGGCGTGAGCCCGCGGTGCCAACCGGCGGTTGGCATTGACGGAAACCCCGGCGGGCGCTACCAATGGTCCCTTGGGCGCACGCGATCACAGCGTCAGCGAGTCCTTTCCGGCTCTGCCTGACGCGGTTCCACAGGCACGGACGCAGATCGGGGATTTCGCCTCGGCGGCCGGCATCTCCGGTGAAGCTCTGCACGCGGTCCGACTCGCGGTGTCGGAGGCGGTGACGAACGCGGTGCGCCACGCGTATCGGGGCCGCGCGGGCCACATCTACGTCACCGCGGCGCGCCTGCCAGATGAGTTCGTCGTGCTCGTCGCCGACGACGGCTGTGGGTATCAGACGCCGGCCGAGAACCCAGGTCTCGGATGGGGCCTGGCCGTGATCGCCGATGCCACGGATCACTTCGTCATCACCGAGCGGGGGAGTGGCGGCACCGAGGTGCGAATGCGCTTCCGGGTCGCCGAGACGCCGCACGCCCCGGGTCAGGTGCGCGGGTCGATCGACTCGGCGACGACGCCGGCCTGACCGCGCTTCTCAACCACGACCCAGTCGGGGCCGCGCTCGATGACGTCTTCGGCCTCCGGCAGCTCGTGACCCTCGAGCACGAAGAACCGGCGCGGTGCTGACGGATCCGCTCGTCGTGCACGTCCAGCTCGAGTGTCGACTGGTCCACGGCCACATCGTCGCACGGCCGTGGCCGGGAATCGATCTGGGCCTCGACGGGCGACGCCGCCGTCTACCGTCTTGGGGGTGAGCGCCACCCACCGCGATCGAGTCGAGGCGGTCCTCGCCGATGCCGCCGCGGCTCATGAGAGCCTCGTCGCGAGCGTGCCCACCGAAATCGGCGCGTCGCTGCCGGTCGACGCCCAAGGGGTCACCCAAGCGATCGATCTGCTCGCCACCGCCGCCGGTCTCTCGGACCGGGAGCGGCGAGAGCTCGTCCGCCCACACGCGCTCAACCCGGCGGTGCTCCACGCCCGCGTGTTCGGCCGCGCGCCGCTCGCCCGGGAGACGGTGATCGCGTCGTTCGTCGAGGGCGCCGGGTGCGGGCCGACGCCCTCACGGCACTCGCCGATGCGATCGGCGGCGAGGCCCTCGGGCACGAGGTCCGGCGGATGCTCGTCGCCCACCCGCTCCCGGTCGCCGACGACGGGGACGAGGCTGTGCCCGCGCTGCGCGCAGCGTACGCCGCGCACGAACGCGCGGCCATCGTGATCGCCGAACAGCTCGACGCGAACTGACTGCGCTACGCCGCTTCGGCGTTCCCGACGCCAAGGCGGTCGAGCAGCGTCTCGACCGAGCCGATCCGCGGGACGAACAGGAATGAGAACGTCGCCGTCGACGCCTCGACCGTGAGCTGCGAGCGCATCAGCACGGTTGGATCGGTTGGGCTGCCGCCGCTGGCAGCGCTCTGTGAGAGGAGTTCGCCGAGCAGATCGACCTCAACCGTGGGCGGCTCGGGCTCGAGCTGCATCCCGGTCATCTCGACGATCGCGTTCAGATACGAGGACGCGAGGATGTTTCCGACCTCCTGCAGCGCGGTCGCGCCAAGCTCATCATCGAGACTGGTGCCGAGCAGCTGACAGAGCTGCTCACCGGCGTCGTCGGGGAACACGAGCAGCACGGTTCCACCGTCGTCCTGGATCGGCGTGTCAACCAGCGCTGAGCGGCTCATCGGCGCACCGATGTGGTCGATCGCCTCGGCGAGCACGGTCAGCAGCGCCTCCGAATAGCTGAGGTCGACCGGCCGTCCGAGCAGCTGCGATAGGGCGGTCGCAGCGTGTCCGGAGCCAATGTTCGCGACCTCGCGCAACGCGCTCTTTTGGAGTTCGGTGAAGCCGAGACGGGCCCCGCCGCCGACGGACCAGTCACCGACGACAGCTCCCGGCTCAAGAATCGGGATCACCTCGTCCTCGAGCAGGACGACACCGCTCGCGAAATCACCGCTCGCCAGGTCGGGCATGTTCAGAAGCTCGAGCTGGAGCTGCCCGACGAGCTCGTCGACGGCGAACGCGCGACGTCGGCCGGCCGCCCACACGACGACCGCCGCTGCGGGCGACCCAGGGTCCTGACCGAGGCGCTCGGCGAGATTGACGAGCTCGATCACCGTCCCCCGGAAACGGACGACGTGCTGGGCGCCTACCTGGCGTGAGACTTGGCTGCGAAGGTCGAACGTCTGCTCGACCGAGTTCATCGGCAGGGCCCACGGGAGGCCGCCAGCACGGACGACGAGGATGTGAACAGACTCGGACATCGTGGACTCCAATCGAGAGCAGCTGCATCCCCGGTGATCGACACCGGGCGGCAGCGCTTTACCGCGAGTGGCGACGGACTCCGGGGACGGCGTGGCGCATGACGGCGGGCGGGCGCAGCGAGTGCCGCACCGCGCTCAGGACTGCGTCGCGGCTGAACGGCTTGATGATGAAGCCTCGCGCCCCGGCTTCGACCGCTTCACGCGCCTGTTCCTGATGGGCGGCGCTGGCACAGACGAGGATCGGGAGCGACGGCTCGATCGTCAGCATCTGCCGGATCATGCCGAGCTCGTTCCGCCCTGACGTGGCGATCCCGTACATCACGAGATCCGGGGAGAGATCGGTGAGCCGGGCCGCGGCCCCGAGTCCGTCCTCGGCTTCGCCGACGATCTCGTGACCAGCGTCAGTCAGGATCTGCCAGAGCAGACGGCGTACGAGCACATGGTCTTCGACGATCAGGATGCGGGCCACGGTTCGGTGTCCTTTCCGGGGTTTGGGGCGGCACGCTGTACGTTGTCCCACACCCCTCATCGGGCCGGTCGGGCCTCGATCATCTGGATTCGACGAAAACTCGACGTTCGTCGACGTCGCTCACCCGGCGGCGGCGGCCACGATCTCGGCGATCACGATCGTCCGGGGCTCCCGCCCGCCAATCAGCACGGCGTCGAGATAGGCGTCCCGGTCTGGCGTGTCCACGTCGCGATTCTCGCAAGTCGCGCGAGGTCAGGGGCGTCGCATAGGATGCCGCCGACCATGCGATGGCTCGTGGCACTTGTCGTCTGGGCGGCCTCGGTGGCGGGAGCCGTGGCGCTGTCGAACGTCGTCGCGACGAAAGCCAAAACGCAGCAGGCGACGGCGTCGTTTGACGCCGGCGCGGTGACGGCGGCGGACAGCAACTCGCTGTTCCACACGAAGAACTTCGGCAAGGTCCTGGGGATCGCCCGGAGCCACGTCGGTGCGGGTGCCAAGTTTGACTCGCTCGTGATCTATCCCGGCTACGTCTCGATGACCCAGGTCAAGGGGACTCGCGAGGCCGATGTGTACGTCGCGGCCAACGGGCGGTTCGACATCACCGACACCGGAAGCCACATCGGCTCCGACCCAGAGTTCGAGCTCGCGCACATCCGGGCCGATGTGCCGGCGCGGATCGCGCACAGGATCGCCAGGCTCGCCCACACCCCCCTCTCACAGCTGCACTACATGGTGTACGAGCCCGATCCGGTGACCCATCACTCGCGCTGGCTCGTCTACACCGTCGCGGGCAACCCGATCACGTACTTCGAGATCTCGGGCCCCAACGGTCGGCTGTTCAAGCTCGGCTCGAGCGGACTCGAGCCGGTTCGAGGCTGACCTCTCTGAGCGGTCGTCTCAGCCGAGGAGCGGCCGCGGATCGAAGGTCACGCGCACCCGCGCGACCTTTCCGTCCCGGACGCGTGCCCAGTTTGCGACCGGGACCGGCGCCTCGCCGTCCCGCTGAAGCTCGAACCAGGTGATCACCTCATCGCCCTCGCCAACCATCATCACCACCTCGGCGCGGGAGATGATGTTCGACAGCCCCTCGATCCCGCGCCGGCACTCGGCGGGGCCGCTCGCCGTCCCCATGGGTCCGGCAAACGTGATGTCGTCTGCGAGCTGCGCCTCAAATCCGTCGAAGTCACGCGCGTTCCAGGTCTCGAAGTAGTGCGTCATGGTGTCTTTTGGGTTCATGAGCGTCATCGTGGCTGACCCGGGCGCAGAAGGCAAAGACATGTTGGTGCTACTTCGTAGAATCACTGCTTATGGAGCTCCACCAGCTCGCCTATGTCGTCGCGGTCGCCGAGGAGCGGAGCTTCACCCGGGCCGCGGAGCGCGAGCACGTCGCCCAGCCCGGGGTCAGCGCGCAGGTGCGCAAGCTCGAGGCCGAGCTCGGCCAGGCGCTGTTTGAGCGCGGCGCCGGACCCGTCCGTCCCACCGCGGCAGGTGCGGCGATCCTGCCGTTCGCCCGCGCTGCGCTCGCCGCTGCGGCGGGCGTGCGAACCGCGCTGGACGAGCTCACTGGCCTGCTGCGCGGGCAGGTTACGATCGGCGTCATTCCGTGGGTCGAACAGTGGTTTCTCGACGCGCTCGGCGACTTTCACCGGCGCCATCCAGACGTCGAGATCCGGCTCATCGAGGCGGCGTCCGCCGAGCTCCTCGGTGGGGTGCGGACCGGTCGGCTCGACCTCGCGCTGGCCGGTCTCGCGGAGAGCACGCCGGCTGGTCTGACCGGCGTGATCGTGACCGAGCAGGAGCTTGTCGCCGCCGTAGCGGATGGTCATCCACTGGCGAGGCGTCGGACGATCGGGATCGAGCGCCTCGCCGAGCACTCGCTGATCGCGCTCCCCCCGGACACGGGTGGTCGGACCGCCCTCGAGCAGGGGTTCGCCCGCGCGGGGTGTCGGCCGCGAGTCGCCTTCGAGGCCGGCGATCCACGGGTCGTGATGCAGCTCGCGCGCCAGGGGCTCGGGGTGGCGATCGTGCCCGCGTCCGCGCCGGGCGATCTCCACGCGGTGCGGATCACGCCGGCGATGCGCTCGCGGCTCGAGCTCGTGTGGCGAGCCGACGCGACCCCGAGTCCGGCCGCCGAAGCGTTCATCGGCGAGGCACGGGCGGCGCTCGGCGCCCGTGCCTCACCATGACCGTCAGAGCACACGCCGGTAGACGTGGCCGGGGCGATCGGGCCAACGACCTCAGAGCGGACGCTCGGCGACGATCTGCACGACCGCGATCCGCTCGCCCTCGACGTTGCGCGCCAGCCCGGCCATCCGCGCCTCGTAGTCCGGAAGCAACAGCTCGAGACCAACGCCCGCCGGCGCCGGCCGGGTCGGCTCGGACTGCGCGGCCTCGACGATCGCCGCGAGCGCATCCGGCCCCTGTCGCCATTCCCGGACCCGAAGGCCCGCGTCGGCGAGTAGCGCGCGCAGCTCCGCCGCCGGAACGACCCAGCTCTGGGCGGGACCGTCCGCCCACGGCACCGGGAACTCGAGCGCGCCACCGGGTCCGGTGACGAGCTCAAACGACGCCACCCGGCCGCCGGGCGCCACGACGCGGGCCAGCTCGGCGATGAAGCGAGCCTTGTCAGCGACGTTCTGGGCGACGGCCTGCGTCCACACGAGGTCAAACGCGCCATCTTCAAATGGCAGTGCCAGCGCGTCCCCCTCGACGACACGCACGCGGTCGGCGAGGCCGGTGCTTCGGTTGAGTGCCTCCGCGATCCGTAGGAACCGCGGCGTTGGGTCGAGCGCGGTCACCCGCGCCCCGTAGCGGGTGGCGAGGAACCGGGCCGGCCCGCCGATCCCGGCGCCGACGTCGAGGATGCGATCGCCCGCCGTCACCGACGCCAGTCGCGCGAGCGCAATCGTCGCGGGGCGACCGAGCGCATGAAACTCGTCCAGCGGGGCCAGGTCGTCCACCGTGAGGTGGTCGGGATCGAGCCCGGCGTCACGCAGCGCGCCGAGCAGTCCTTCAAGCAGCTCGGGTCCGTCGTAGTAGTCACGCCCGGCTGATGTGGAAATATGGTGGAGTGAAGCAGTATTCATTCCAGTTAGTATGTATCTAATGCCTCCTGGAGTCAACCCCTCGAGCGGTGCCGGTCGCGCCCGCCGCAAGTACGACGCCTCCGGGAGGCGCGCCCGGGCGCAGCGCACGCGGCAGGACGTGATCGAGGCGGCGCGACGGCTGTTCGTGGAGCGCGGATTCGTCGCCACGACGATCACCGAGATCGCCGCCGCCGCGCAGGTCTCTCCGGAGACGATCTACAAAGGCTTTGGATCGAAGAACGCGCTCGTCGCGGCGGTCGCGCGTGCCCTCATCCGCGGCGACGCGGATGCGACACCCCTGCGCGAGCGGCCGGTGATCACCCAGATCCGTGAGGAGTCAAACCCCAAACGGCAGCTCGAGCTCTACGCCCGACTCTTGACCGAGGTCCAACCGCGGGTCGCGCCGATCGTCGCCGTCATCCGCGAGGCCGGCCGCGCCGATCCAGAGCTCGAGGTGACGCTCCGAGAACTCGAGGCTGACCGACTTGAGGGCATGACAGCGTTCGCGTCGCAGCTCGCCGCAGCGGGTTCGCTCCGCGAGGGGGTCACTGCGCGGACGGCGGCCGACATCCTGTGGACGTTCAACTCGCCCGAGATGTACGAACTGCTCGTGCTCCGGCGTGGATGGAGCGGTGCGCGTTACGGAAGATGGATCGCCGAGCAGCTCACGACGGCGCTACTCGGGTAGTGCCGCCACCGCGTCTCGCTACGTCCATCTCCAGCCGGCGAGCACCTGCTGCATCGCCGGGAGTGAGGCGGCCAACGTCCGCTGCGCGTCCGAGCGGGCAGTCCACCCGGATCCCGATCCGGGCAAACTACGGATGACGAAACTCCGTATCGTCCGGATATTGGTGCGGGATGGACGGTCTGCTGCGGTGCTCGGCGTGCGGAGATGCGCTGGGCGTTTACGAACCACTGGTTGCGATCCGCCGAGGGAGCGCGCGGGTCAGCTCGCTCGCCCGCGAGCCCGAGCTTCAGTCCGGCGCGGACGCGCTCGTCCACCACAGCTGCGCGGTCGAGGGTCGAGCGACCGCCGCCGGCCTCAGCGCGGATGCCGCCGCCGAGCTGCGTGACTGATGGCGTCACCGCGCGTCCTCCGGTCCGCGCGCCGGTTGCCTCGACGAGCGGTCCCGTCCGCGGTGGGACCTGGCGTGAGAGCACGATGTAGCTCGTGCAGCGCCGGATCGCCGGGTTGCTCAGCAACTCATTGACGAGCACCTGCAGGTGCTCGGTGTCCCGCGCGACGATCCGGCAGATGACGTCCTGAGGACCGCTGATCGCGTCGGCTTCCAGCAGCTCCGGCATCGCCTCCATCACCGCGACTGCCTCTGCGAGACGGCCCTGGGCGAGCTCGATGAACACGAACGCCGTGATCGGGTAGCCGAGCGACGCCGCGTCGACCTCCGGCCCGTGGCCCGTGATGACACCGGTGCGCTCGAGCTTCGCGAGCCGCGCCTGGACGGTTCCGCGCGCGACCCGGAGCCGGCGCGCCACCTCGAGTAACCCCACCCGAGGGTTCTCGCGCAACGTCGCGATCAGCCGGGCGTCGAGTCGATCAATGGTCATATTGACCAGCAATATACGCGCCAGGCCGCCAATTCTCGTCAGCCTGCCCACTGCCGCTGGTCAGACTTGCACTCCCGGCAACCACGTGGTGGAGTGCTGCCGCGAGGGATGTTTGAGGAAGCTCAGCTCTATTCACCCGTGAGCACGGGCGCGGACGGCTCTGTCACCGTCCATCTCGCTCACGACCATCCCGGCGCCAACGATCCGACCTACCGTGCGCGCCGGGGCGAGATCGCGGCCGCGGCGCTCGCCTGGCGCTCCGGCGAGCCCGCGCCGCGGATCTCGTACACCGAGTCCGAGCAGGCCGTGTGGCGCACCGTATGTCGCGAGCTGCAGCGCAAACACGACCGCTACGCGGTCCGCGAGTACCGCGACGCGCTCGCGGCGCTTGATCTCCCGGTCGACCATATCCCCGGCCTCGATCACGTCACCGAGCGCCTCCGGCCCCACGGCGGCTGGCGCTACGTCCCCGCGGCGGGTCTCGTCCCGCTCGACGTCTTCTACGGATCGCTCGCCGACCGGACGTTCCACTGCACGCAGTACGTCCGGCACCCCGACGTCCCGCTGTACACCCCGGAGCCGGACATCATCCACGAGGTCATCGGCCACGGCCATCTGCTCGCCACGCCGACCTTCGGCGAGCTCCATCGGCTCGCCGGTCTCGCGGCCCGGCGGCTGCGCGACGCCGAGAACCTCCGCTTCCTCTCCCGTGTGTTCTGGTTCACGCTCGAGTTCGGCGTCGTCGTCGAGGAGGGGGAGCTGCGGGCCTACGGCGCCGGGATCCTCTCGAGCTTTGGCGAGATCGACGAGTTCCGCGGGATGGAGCACCGGCCGCTCGATGTCGTCGAGATGGGAACCGCGGAGTACGACATCACCGCCTACCAGCCGGTCCTCTACCGCGCCGATTCGACCGACGAGGTGATGGACGTAATCGGCTCCTTCTTCACGAGCGCAACCGACGAGACGATCGCGGCCCTGTCCGGGCGGACGGCCGCGCTGAACTAACGGCAAGGGAGACCCTGATGGCGACCACGACGACCCCGCTGACGCACGAGCTCGAGACCCGCGACTTCATGCCGCTGCACGGCATCGATCACGTCGAGCTGTGGGTCGGGAACGCCGCCCACTCGACCTACTTCTTGACCCGGGCCTACGGGTTCACCGAAGTCGCCTACCGGGGCCTTGAAACCGGCGCGCGTGATTGCGTCTCGCACGTCGTATCCCAGGGCCGGGTGCGGCTCGTCCTCACCGGAACGCTCCACTCCGACACGGCGATCGCCCGCGAGCACGGCCGCCACGGCGACGGCGTCAAGGTGATCGCGCTGTCGGTGCCCGACGTCGATCGCGCCTACGAGGAGGCGACCGGCCGCGGCGCCCGCGCGGTGAGCCCGCCCCACACGATCGCGGACGCCGCCGGCGAGGTGCGGATCGCCGAGATCGCCACCTACGGCGACACGGTGCACCGGTTCGTCGATCGCTCGGGCTACCGCGGCGCGTTCCTGCCCGGCTACGAGGCGCCGCCCGCGCGGGCCGATGGCGCCGAGGCGATGCTGGTGACGATCGACCACATCGTCGGCAACGTCGAACTCGGGGCGATGGAGCGCTGGGTTCGCTACTACGAGGACGTGTTCGGGATGACGGAGATGATCCACTTCTCCGACGAGGCGATCTCGACCGAGTATTCAGCGCTGATGTCGAAGGTGGTGACCAGCGGCGACGGTCGCGTCAAGTTCCCGATCAACGAGCCGGCCGAAGGGAAGCGCAAGTCGCAGATCGACGAGTTCCTCGACTACTACGAAGGCGCCGGCAGTCAGCACATCGCGCTGTCGACCCGGGACATCGTCGGGACCGTCGAGCGGCTGCAGGAACGCGGAGTGCAGTTCCTGCGTACCCCGGATGACTACTACGACACGGTTCCGGAACGCATCGGCGACATCGACGAGTCGATCGCGGATCTGCGCCGACTCGGGATCCTCGTCGACCGTGACGATGAGGGGTACCTGCTCCAGATCTTCACCAAACCGCTCGGCGACCGGCCGACGATCTTCTTTGAGCTGATCGAGCGGCACGGCGCGCGCGGCTTCGGGGAGGGGAACTTCAAGGCGCTGTTCGAAGCGATCGAACGTGAGCAGGAGCGGCGCGGGAACCTCTGATGCGCTACCTCGAACTCGGCACCGTCCCGCCCAAGCGGCATGTCCAGGTGAAGGGCAACGGACGCCTGCTCGTGGAGGAGGTGATGGGCTACGAGGGCTTCTCGGGCAACGAGTCCATCCTCTACCACCTCCACTCCCCGTGCCGGATCGCCGCGGTCGGGCAGCGCACGGCGATTGATCGACCGGTATGGGAGCCCGACGCCCACGTCCACCGGCTCGCCGACATGCGGGCGATCGCGAGTGGCGGCGATCCCCTCACCGGCCGGCGGCTGGTCATGTTCAACGCCGACCTCGAGATGTCGGTCGCCAAGCCGACCGAGTCCCGCGAGGGCTTCTACCGCAACGGCGAGGGTGACGAGCTCCTCTACATCCACCGTGGGGGCGGGATCCTGCGGACCGTGTTCGGGCGATTGCCGTTCCGCGAGCGCGACTACGTCGTCATCCCCCGCGGGACGACCCACACCTGGGAGCTGGATCCTGAGGTCGAGCAGTTCTGGCTCTGCTTTCACACACCCGGTGAGCTTGAGACCCCGCAGCGCTACCGCAACCGCTACGGACAGCTGCTCGAGCACTCACCGTTCTCTCAGCGCGATGTCCACGGACCACGCGAGCTCGAGACCTGCGACGAATCCGGGACGTTCCCGCTCACCGTGCGCGTGCCGGGCGGGATGCAGGACTACATCCTCGACCGCCATCCGTTCGACGTCGTCGGCTGGGACGGCTACGTGTGGCCGTACACGTTCAACGCCGACGACTTCGAGCCGCGGGCCGGCCGCTTCCACCTGCCGCCGCCGATGCACCAGACGTTCCAGGGTCCGAACTTCGTCATCTGCACGTTCGCGCCGCGGATGCTCGACTGGGATCCGGAGGCCGTCCCGCTGCCCTATCACCACTCGAACATCCAGTCCGAGGAGATCATGTTCTACGCCGCCGGCGACTACGCCGCCCGTAAGGGCGTCGACGTCGGCTGCATCACCGTGCATCCATCCGGGCTCCCGCATGGCCCCCAGCCGGGTGCCGTCGAGCGGGCCCTCGGAGCGACGCGCACAGACGAGCTCGCCGTGATGTGGGACACCTTCCGGCCGCTTGCGCTGACGCCGCTGTGGCACGCGCATGAGAACCCGGCCTACGCGTATTCGTGGAACCCCGATCGACTTGGGGAGGGCACATCGCCCGGCGACGGAAGGGCGTCGGGTGTCGCGGAGAACCCGGTCACCCCAGCGGCGGCGGTGACCGGGCCATCAGCCCGGCCTTCTCGATTACGCCTTCGCCTTCTGTGTGCCCTTCTTCGAGGCGCCGCTCCCGGTCTGGCGAAAACTCCCGCCCGGGGCAAGGTGCCCCGGCTGGGACACTCCCGGCAATGAACCGAGCCCCGGCGCCACACCCGTGCGCGACGGCACCGCGCTGCGCGGCGCCTTCGACGCCGGCGCCGCGTACTCGGTTGGGATCGAGGACGAGGTGATGCTCGTCGATCCGGACACGCTCGAGCTCGGTCCGTACGGCCCGGCGGTGCTCGAGCGGCTGTCGGGAGATGACCGCTTCAAGCTTGAGCTACCAACCTCCCTTCAGCTCCGGGCTCGGCGCGCTCAACGACTCCGAGCGCTACGCGCACACGCTCTCCGAGTACGCACAGGTGGCTCGGCGCCAGCTCGTGTGCGCGATGCAGGTGCACGTCGGGGTCGGCAGCGCGGATCTCGCGCTCGCCGTCTACAACGTCGCCCGCTCCTATCTGCCGCTGCTCGCCGCCCTTGCGGCAAACCTCCCTACTACGAGGGCCGCGATACCGGCCTCGCCTCGGTCCGCCCAAGCTCTCCGAGCTGCTGCCGCGCCAGGGGGTCCCGCCGGCGCTCGAGTCCTGGGAGCACCTCTCGGGGATGCCTCGCCTGGGGCGCGACCTCGGGGAACTTCGCGACCGCCCGCACATGGTGGTGGGAGCTGCGGCCGCACACGAGCTACGGAACCCTCGAGTTCCGGGTCCCAGACGCTCAGAGCACCGTCGCCGACGCGGTGGCGATCGCGGTCGTCACCCAGGCGCTCGTCGCGTGGCTGGCCGAGCGGCACGAGGCGGGCGAGCGTGATCACGTTGCCGAGACGTGGGTGATCGCCGAGAACCGGTGGTCGGCGTGCCGTTACGGGGTGGATGGGACGATGGCCGACCTGCAGACCGGCGAGCGCCGGGCGACCCGGGAGTGCCTGCTCGACCTGTTCGACACGCTGGCTCCGATCGCGGCGCGGCTCGGGTCCGACAGCGAGCTTGACCATGCGCGGAGGCTCGCGGAGCACAACGGTGCAATCGCTCAACGCGAGGCGGCCGGTGACGGCGATGTCCGCGCGGCGACGTCGTGGCTCGTGGAGCGCTTTCTCGACGTGCCGACCGGGTAGAGCGTCGCCATGACGGCAACTGCCCGCGGCGCGGTTCAAGCGATCCGTCAACACCGCACGTCTGCGTGCGTACGTGGGGCGGTTTGGCCGGGATGGGCAGTGGGTACGTAAGAAAAGCTGCACTGGTGAAACTTCAAAGGAGGCTCCGACGTGGCACAGACTCTGCACGAGCAGGTCTATAGGGGAAGCACCACCGTCGTCGAGCGAACTGAATCGACGGATTTGTTCCATCGTTGGCAGGTGGACCGCGACCAGCGGGCGCGGGAGCAGCTCGTCGAGCGCTTTCTGCCGCTGGCGCGCAAGCTTGCGCGACGGTACAGCGGTGCCCACGAACCGTTTGATGACCTGCTGCAGGTCGCGAGCCTCGGGCTCGTCAAGGCGATCGATCGTTTCGACACGAGTCGCGGGACGGCGTTCTCGTCGTTCGCCGTGCCGACGATCCTCGGTGAGCTGAAGCGGTACTTCCGCGACCTTGGCTGGTCGGTCCATGTCCCGCGTGGCGCACAGGAGCTCGCGTTGAAGGTCGAGGAGGCGCGGCAGCGGATGAGCTCGCGCACCGGGCGTCCGCCGACCGTGCCTGAGCTGGCCCAGTACCTCGAGCTGAGCATCGAGGATGTCCTCGAAGCGCTCGAGACGGCAGGCGCTCATCACACCGCGTCGCTCGATGCCCCTCGGGACGACGGTGAGGACGAGTCGAGCACGCTGGGCGACGCCTTCGGTTCGGTCGACGAGCGGTTCGAGCTCGTCGACGACAAGGTGACGATCGCGGCCGCGGCGCGGCACCTCGGAGCCCGCGAGCGTCGCGTGCTGTTGCTGCGCTTCGTCGAGGACATGACCCAGAGCCAGATCGCGTCGATGATCGGCGTCTCGCAGATGCAGGTGTCGCGCATCCTTCGGCGCGCACTCGAGCAGCTGCGAGAGCTCACCCAACCCGGGGAGCCCGCGCAGGCGTAGCCGCTTCGGACGCCGGGCGGTTGCGGCATCACCGGCGAGGACACACGCGTCCTCGCCGCCGCGATTTACAACAAAGACGTTTGACACGCCCGGTCGTGGGTATCTGCTCGTGCACACGACGAGCGCCGCTCCATGGGTACACGCGCCGGATCGCATCGCACCTGTGGAGGACTGCCGGCGGGCCGCGGTCACCTCTCTCCGTCGCGCGCCCGCCGGCGGCCTCGCCGCTCACGACGCGCCGCAACCGTGCTTGGCGCGATACTTGACACCACTGTGGCCGCGCCGACACTCACGCTCGAACTCGAGAGCCGGCCGGAGACGCTGACCCTGGTGCGTGGGATGCTCGGCGGGATCGCCGAGCTGCTCTCGATGGACGCCGAACTCCTCGATGACGTGAAGACCGCCGTCAGCGAAGCGTGCAACAACGTCGTCCTCCACGCGTACCCCGACGGATCGGGCCCGCTCAGCGTGTGTCTCAACTTCACCCAGGCCGGGATCGAGGTCGTCGTCCGAGACCACGGCATCGGGATCCCGGAGGTCGCCTCGGACGACGACCGGGTCCAGGGAGTCGGGCTTCCGGTCATTCGGGCGCTCGCCCAGCGCGCGGACTTCCGGTCGATGTCAGACGGGGGGACCGAAGTGTGGATGCTGTTCCCGGCGCGGAGAGACGGTCATACGTTGTTCGAGTGCCCGGATGACCCAGCGCCCGATGACGGCGTGATCAGCCGGCTCGCCGGCGACGCTGTTGTGTCGGTGTCACCGGTCGAGCTGCTCAGTGGTGTGCTCGGCCGACTCTCCCGGGCCCTCGCTGCGAGCGCTCGGTTCTCGCTGGACCGCTTCTCCGACGTGTACCTCGTCACCGATGCGATCGCCGCCCATGGTGCCACCGCAGCGAACGGTCCGCGCATCGGCTTCTCGATCAAGGCCGGCGGCCGTCGGCTCGAATTGATCGTCGGGCCGTTCCGAGCCGGGAGCGGCGAGGAGCTCCGCGGCGCCGGTGACGAGGACAGCTCTGACTCGCCGCTGTCGATGCTCACCGACGAGCTTGAGATCGAGCGCGACAATGGCACCGAGATGCTGCGGTTGGTGATGATCGATCACCGCCGCTGGCCCGGGGCCTAGAAGTCGCCGGTCAGCTGCCGTCAATCAGCTCGGCGGGGGTGTCGGCAAAGCGCAGCCGCTCCTCGACACCGGTGAGACTGAGGAGTCGCTGGACCTGCTGGGGTCCCCGGACGAGGCCGAACTGCTTGCCTGCCTCCTCGGCGCGTTGGTGCGCCTTCACGAGCGTGCTGAGACCGGTCGAATCCATGAACTCGAGCTCGCGCAGATCGAGGACGACCTGCTCGGCGTCGGACTCGGTGGCGCGCGTCAACTCCTCCTCGAGGGCGGCGCTCGAGGCGAGGTCCAACTCTCCGCTGACGCTGATGACGCTCGCGCGTCCTTCGTTCAGCACTTCTACCTTGAAGTGACTCTGCACGCTAGCCTCGAGCGTACTGATCTGACGCGAACGATGCCGCGATCGCCGCGTTTGAGCGCGGCCGGCACGGGGGAAGCTCCACCGCCATGACCACGATTGCCTTCCTGGGCGCCGGAACGATGGGTGCGCCGATGGCCCGCAACCTGCTTCGCAGCGGCTTCGACCTGCGTCTGTGGAACCGCACGCCTGAGCGCGCACGACCGCTCGAGGCCGACGGTGCGACCCTGTGCGGCGACCCGACCGAGGCGGCGCGTGATGCCGAGATCGTGATCACGATGCTCAGCGACGCCGAAGCGGTGCTCGCCGCCGCGACCCCGGCGCTTGACGCCGTGGCGCCGAGCGCGGTGTGGCTTCAGATGAGCACGATTGGCCTGGAGGGCACGAACCGCTGCGCGGAGATCGCCGACCGGGCCGGCGTCACGCTCGTCGACGCGCCCGTGCTCGGGACCCGTCAGCCGGCCGAGAACGCGCAGCTCGTGATCCTTGCCTCGGGAGCGCCGGACGCCCGCGAGCGCGCCCAGCCGGTGTTCGACGTGGTCGGTCGGCGGACCCTGTGGCTCGGCGAGGCCGGCGTCGGGTCTCGCTGCAAGGTCGTCGTCAACAGCTGGATCGTGGGCGTCGTCAATGTGCTCGCCGAGACGATCGGGCTCGCGCACGCGCTCGATCTCGATCCCCAGCAGTTCTTCGACGCGATCGATGGCGGCCCGCTCGACCTCCCGTATGCGCGGCTGAAGGGCGCCGCGATGATCGCCGAGAACTTCGACGATGCGGCGTTCCGCCTTGCGCTCGCGCGCAAGGACGCCGACCTCGTGCTCGAGGCCGCCGGCCAGCTCGGGCTTGAGCTCCCGGTCATGGAGGCAGTCGCGGAGCGGATGCGAGCGGTCGAGGACGACGGCCACGGCGACGAGGACATGGCCGCCACCTACTGGGCGACGGCACCCGGACGCGGCAACCCGGAGCGGGGCGACCGGCGAGCGACCGGGTAGCGAGGGGGTAGCGAAGGCGGTTACGCGTGGCTACCGGCGGGTAGGAATCACGCGCACTGGCTGGGAGGCCCGGAATCTCCGAAAGGAGCTCTCATGGTCGCATTGATCGTGCTGCTGCTGATCCTCGCCCTGTTCGGGGGTTTGGGCTTCGCCGCGCACATCCTGTGGTTCGTCCTGATCGCAGCCCTCGTGCTGTGGGTGCTGGGATTCTTCGTCGGAGGGATCGAGGCCGGCGCCGGCCGCCGACGCTGGTACGGCCGCTGACAGCGGCGCTCGCTTCGCGCGTCTCGGACGACCGTCGCTAACGACGGTCGTCCGTCAGGTCGCGCAGTCGCTGGAGCGACCGTCGCAACAGACGGGATACCTGCATCTGCGAGACCCCGACACGTTCGGCGATCTCGGTCTGGGTGAGATCGGCTCCGAACCGGAGGAACAGGATCTCCCGCTCGCGTTGGGGCAGGTGCTTCGCGGCGGCGAAGATCGTCGCCTGGTCATCGACCAAGCTGAGGCGGTGGTCGCCGCCGCCGAAGCTCTCGATCCGACTCGCCACTCCATCGGAGTCGCCGGACATGGGCGCGTCGAGGGAGACCGTGTCGTACGCCTCGGCCGTCTGCAGCCCGTCGAGCACGTCTTCCTCGCTCATCTCGAGATATTGGGCGAGCTCACTGACTGTCGGCGGCCGACCGGTGTGCGCGCTGACCTTGCCCTGGGCATCGAGCACCTTGCGGGCGCGCTCCTGGGCAGCGCGGTCGACATGCAGCGCCCACCCGGAGTCCCGGAAGTAACGCTTCAACTCACCGACGATCGTCGGGACGGCGAACGACGTGAACGCGAACCCGCGATCGGGGTCGAACCGCTCGACCGCCTTGACGAGGCCGAGGCTCGCGACCTGAACGAGGTCGTCGTACGGCTCGCTCGACGTCATGTACCGGCGTGCCAGCTTCCGCGCCAGCGGCAAGTACCGTGCGATCAATTCATCCCGCGCCGCGCGATCCGAGAACCGCCGCCACCGGCGAAACAGCGCAACGGACTCGGTAGCTGCAGGCGCGCTTGTAATCAGCGCCATGGCTCAGCTCCTCGTAGTGCAGACTCACGCTGTTTTAGCACAATCGGGGATCACGGACGCAAAGAATTGCGCAGAGTGACAAGTTTTGGTGCCGGTCGCCTACGCGGCGAACTGCGAGAGCGCCGGGGAGTCAGTTTCCTCCTCCAGCAGATCAAGGACGGCGCCTCAAGCCTCGCAGGTTCAAGGCGCACGAAGGCCCGCCCTCGAAAGGACGGGCCGACGTGTGAGCGCCGTCTGCTGAGCGCTCAGGCCAAGTTCTTGATGCGGTCAACGACCTCCGCCGCCTCCTGGCGAACACCGTCCTGCGCGTGACGCACGTCCCGCTCGACCTCGCGGCGGTTGCGCTTGGCGGTCTGCTGCGTCCGCTTGAGGATGCGCTCGCCGCGGCGCTCGAACCGATCGAGCTCCCGCGCCACCTTGTCGAGGTTCGTGTACGTCTGCGCGGTTTGGGCGATGTTGTCGCGGAGGGTCGCGGCGGCGCCGACCTGGATCAGCAGCGCACGCTGCGCCTGGGTCGCGAATGCGTCGAGCCGCGCGGTGGCGGCGTCGATTCGGCGAGAAGCCGTCCGCGTCGCCTGCTTGCCGGTCCGTCGAGCGGACCGCGTCGTCGCGGACGCCGAGCCCGTCGTGCGGCGGGCAGAGGTCTTCGTCGCCGAAGCGCTGCGCTTCGCCTGGTTGCGCTTCCGGGTGGCGGCCGCCTTCTTGCCGGCCGCTTGTCTTTGAGTGTTCGTCTGGGGCGCCATGTCGTATCTATCTCCTGATCTCTTCGTTCTACGTTAGGCGTACCCGCTCGGGGTGCGAGGGCAAACATCTGTTCGCGTCCTGCGGGTCACGCAACGGGTATCGCGAGCGCTGATCAGGCGAACGAGCGGAAGCGCTCGGTCATCTCAGCGTCCGCGGACTCGTCGCGTTCGCTGCCGCCGGTGGCCTCGTCGGCGTCATCGGCCTCGTCGTGAGGCTCGTCCTCGGGCAGCTCGTGCGTGGCGTTTGCCTGCTGCACGACGCTCTCGAGAAAGAACCGGAGCTTCTCCTCGGACCCCGGTTGCAGACCGTCGACACGGACGCGGTGCTTCTTCAGCACGACGTCCTCCCACTCCCCGTTGGAGAGCAGGCGCGCGGTCCGCTCAAACGTGTCCTTCCAGCCGCGGGGAGGGTCACCGGCAACTGACACCGTCAGTTTCCCGTTCGTCACCTCTGCCTGACTCCAATTGAGCTGCGGCTCGGACATCGAGTGGTGGCCTACCCGATAGCACGCTGGAATACTCATGGTGATGTCTGCGAACCCATTCACCTCTGAGCTTGCCGCCTCGCTCTCCTCCGACCTGCTCGATCGCTTCGAGCGCTATGTCCGGGTTGGGACGCAGGCGCGCCGCGACCGGGAGCGTTCGCCGAGCACGCCGGGGCAGCTGGAGCTGGCCCGGATGCTGACCGCCGAGCTCCAGGCGATCGGCCTCGACGAGGTCCACCTTGACGAGAACGGCTACGTGACCGCGACGCTCCCTGGTGCAGCGGCTGCGCCGACGATCGGCCTGATCGCGCATGTCGACACGAGCCCGGACGCACCCGCTGATGGCGTCGAACCGATCGTCCACCACGGATACGACGGCGGCGTGATCGAGCTGCCCCGCGGGGGCACGCGGCTTGACCCGGCGACGATGCCCGAGCTGGGCGACAAGCGCGGCCACGACATCGTCACCTCAAGCGGCGACACGCTGCTCGGTGCCGACGACAAGGCGGGTGTCGCGGCGATCATGGCCGCCGTCGCGCACCTCGCCGCCCATGCCGACCTCCCGCGGCCGACCCTGCGGATCGCCTTTACGCCGGACGAGGAGATCGGCGAGGGAGCGAGTCTGTTCGACATCGAGGGCTTTGGCGCACTCTGCGCATACACGATCGACGGCTCGGACCTCGGCGAGCTGCAGGACGAGACATTCAGCGGCGACGAGGCGATCGTTCGGATCTCCGGCGTCGAGGTTCATCCGGGGAAGGCCACGGGGAAGCTCGTCAATGCGCTGCGGCTTGCCTCGCAGGTCGTCGCCGCGCTACCGGACGACCGGCTGACGCCGGAGACGACGAGTGATCGCGAGGGATTCATCCACCCGTATCTGATGTCGGGCAGCGCCGGCTCGGCAGAGATTCGGTTCATCATCCGGGACTTCGACAACGACCTCCTCGCCGAGCACGTCGCGCTGCTCGAGCGCGTCGCGCGCTCGGTCGTCGACCGTGAGCCACGCGCGCAGATCGAGGTCGCCGTCCGCCGGCAGTACCGCAACATGCGCGAGTACCTCGACGTGATCCCCGAGGCGATGACGATCGCCGACGAGGCGATCCGGCGCGAGGGGATCACGCCTCTGCGCCGTCCGATCCGCGGGGGGACCGACGGTTCTCAGCTCAGCGAGATGGGACTGCCGACACCGAACATCTTCAGTGGCGCGCAGGAGTTCCACTCCGTCCGTGAGTGGGCCTCACTCCAGGACATGTCGGCAGCCGCGGCGACGATCGTGCACCTCGCGGAGGTGTGGGCCGCGCGCGTCGTCGATCCGGCTGGCGCGGCGCGCAGCGGGTAGGCTGCCCAGCGATGGCGTCGCTCGCATCACTGGACAGCGAGATCATGCCCGCCGAGGAGGCGATGATCCCGGCGACCGATGAGGGTCTGCTGCGGGGCGACGGGGTGTTCGAGGTCATCCGCGTCTACGACGGCCAGCCGTTCGCCATGGAAGACCACCTCGCTCGGATCGAGCGCTCCGCGACGAACCTCCGCCTCCCAATCGACGTCGAGGCGGTCCGCGCGGACGCCCATCGCCTGCTCGCCGAGGCCGGCCCCGGACCCGACCATGATGTGCTGCGGATCGTGCTGACGCGCGGCGGCCGCCGCCTGCTGCTCACCGAGCCGATGCAGGAGACCGCCGAACGCATCCGACTCGGCTCGATCACCTACTCACCGACCCGGATCCTCGATGGCATCAAGTCGCTCTCGTACGGCTCCAACATGCTCGCCAGCCGGCTCGCTCGGGAGCAGGGCTACGACGAGGCCCTGCTCGTCACCCCGCACGGCCGCGTGCTTGAGGCGCCGACCAGCACGATCTTCTGGGTTTCCGGGGAGAGCGTGCTGACGCCGCCACTCGACGACCACATCCTCGCGTCGATTACCCGTGCGATCGTGATCGAGCTGACGGGCGCGATCGAACGTGCCTGCACGCTCGACGATCTCGCGGGTGCAGACGAGGTCTTCCTCGCCTCGACGGTACGAGAGGTCCAGTCCGTTGCCGGGGTCGACGAGGTGTCCTTCGAGCGCACCGGCCCGGTGACAAGCTCCACCGCCAAGGCGTTCAGCGAGCGGGTCCAGGCAGAGCTCAGCGCGGCGTGAACGTCCTCACCGTGATCGGCAACCGCCCGCAGTTCATCAAGGCGGCGGCGGTCTCACCCCGGCTGCGGGAGGTCGCGACCGAAACCCTGATCCACACGGGACAGCACTTTGATGATCGGCTCTCGGCCGTGTTCTTCTCCGAGCTGGGGATCCCGGCCCCGGACCGCGAGCTCGGGATCGCGCTCGGCACGAACACCTCGCAGACGGCGCGAATGCTGGAAGCGCTCGAGCCCGTCGTTCGAGACGTGCACCCCGATCTCGTTCTCGTGTACGGCGATACCAACTCGACCCTCGCCGGAGCGCTCGTCGCGGCGCAGGCGCAGGTGCCGGTCGCTCATGTCGAGGCCGGGATGCGCTCGTTCGACCGCACGATGCCGGAGGAGACCAACCGCGTCCTCACCGATCACGCGAGCGCACTGCTGCTGTGCTCGTCCGAGGTCGCGGTGAAGAATCTGCGCCGTGAGGCCGTCGTCGGCGACGTCGTGCTCGTCGGCGACGTGATGGTCGATGTCGCCCAGAGCGTCCAGCCGGCGGCCCGTGATCGGCTCGACCTCGTCGAGGCCCACGGCGTGCGGCGAGGTGAATACGTGCTCGCGACGGCGCATCGGGCGGGCAATGTCGATGACCCCTCGCGGCTGGGCCGGCTCGTCGAGGTGCTGCGGGCCGTGCCACTCCCGGTCGTCATCCCCCTGCACCCGCGCACCGAGGCCCGGCTGCGCGACGCCGAGCTGCTCGACGCGCTGCGTGCGGCGGACAACATGATCGTCGTGCCGCCGCTCGGGTACGTCGAGCTGAACGCACTGCTCTGCAATGCGCGCGCCGCGCTCACAGATTCCGGTGGGCTGCAGAAGGAGGCCTACCTGGCGGGCGTGCAGTGCATCACGCTGCGGCCGTCGACGGAGTGGGTGGAGACCGTGGAGCACGGATGGAACACGCTGGTCGATCTCGACGCCGCCGCGATGCTCACGGCGCTCGCCACGCCACCGCCGTCGCAGCGGCCCGATCTGTACGGCGACGGGCGAGCTGGCGAACGGGTGGTCGCCGCCCTGGCCGCTCACGTCAAGGGAGGCGGGAATGGCCCAGATTGAGGGCAGCGCCTACGTCGCCGCGGACGCGGTGCTCGCGGACGACGTCGTCGTCGGCCACGGAGCCGTCGTCTACGGCGGGACGCGGGTCGGCGCCGGCTGTCTGATCGAGCCGCATGCGGTGCTGGGCAAGCGCGCGCGGCTGCGCGCCGGGTCGAGCGCGGCCCGCGCCGGCGATCCGGATCCGCTCATCATCGAGGACGGCGTCACGGTCTGCTCCGGCGCGATTCTGTATGCGTCGGCGCGCGTCGGAGCCGGCGCGATCATCGGCGATCAGAGCCAGCTGCGCGAGCGGGCGACGCTCGGGGAGCGCTCCATCCTCGGGCGGGGATCGTCGATCGACAATGACGTCGTCGTCGGCGCCCGGGTGCTGATTCAGACCGGGGTGTACGTCACGGGCGGGTCGATCGTCGAGGACGACGTCTTCCTGGGGCCCGGCGTGACCACGACAAACGACCACACGATGGCCCGCCACGCGCCCGGGAGTCCGCTTCAGGGTCCCGTGTTTCGGCGCGCCTGTCGCGTGGGCGGAGGGGCCGTGCTCGTGCCGGGCGTCGAGATCGGCGAGGAAGCGTTCGTCGCCGCGGGCGCGCTCGTCACGCGTGACGTCGCACCGCGAGACGTCGTGATAGGCGTTCCGGCTCGCGTCGTGCGGCGGGTCGGGGACGAGGACCTGCTCGAGCGCTGGACGTAGCGCTCGACGTGGCGCTCCGCGCCGGGACTTGCGCGATCGGGTTCCGGCAAGTACACACAGCAGCAGCATTGACGCCGTCCCGACTGGAGGATCTGGCCATGGAGACGTGGGACATCAGTTCGCTTCCGATCGAGCCGCACCATCCTCAGGTGCTCCGCTCCGACGACGAGACTCGAGCCATCGCCATCCGCCTCCCCGCGGGCGAGGAGCTCCAGGAGCACCAGGTCCACGAGCGCACCTACATGCTCATCATCAGCGGCGAGGTCGAGATCTCCCAGAACGGCCGGGACGAACGCGGCGGCCCCGGACTGCTCTCCCACTTCGACCCCAACGAGCGCCGCACCGTCCGTGCGGTCAGCGACGCCCGGATCGTCTACGTCCTCTCACCCTGGCCCGGCGAGGGTCACCCGTCCCGCGCCTGACCTGGCCACCGCCCCCGCCACCCGCCGCTCGCCGCGCGGTGACGGGCGATACGCCTCGGCCGGCGTCCCAGCGAAGATCGGTGGCCGACCGGAATATCGCGCCAAACCTCGGGCGGAGCCTGGATCCGGGCGCCATATGCCCCCTCACGCGGCATTTCGCGCCCAAGTGCGTGTTGCGGTTGTGAATTGGCGCCAAATTCCGCCCGGTCCGCGACGACCAGTCCGGGTCCGTCAATCACCCTGGCGTAAGAGCGAAGCCGTCAGGGTGTACGCGCCGGGTCAACGCGAGCGCGTTACGCCGCGGAGGCGGCTGGCCGCCCGCCGGCGCCGGCCATGTCCTGGCCGGCCTGGGTCCAGATGATCTCGTCGCGACCGGGTCCGACGCCGACGAGCGCGATCGGGACGCGGACGAAATCGGAGATGAAGCGTAGGTAGTCCCGTGCCGCGGGCGGCAGCTCCTCCTCGGAGCGGCACTCGCTGATGTCCTCGGTCCAGCTCTGCAGGACCTCGTATTCGCCGACGGCGTGATGCAGGACGGTTTGGTGATACGGAAAGTGCTCGAGCTCGGCGCCGGTCTCGCTGCGGTACCTCGTGCAGACGTGGAGCTCGGGGAGCCCGGAGAGCACGTCGAGCTTTGTGACCGCGAGGGCGGTCATCGAGTTGATCCGGGCGGCGTAGCGGAGCGCGACCAGGTCAAGCCACCCGACGCGGCGGGCACGTCCGGTCGTCGTTCCGTACTCGTGGCCCCGCTCACGGATGTCGTCGCCGAGCGACCCCTCGAGCTCGGTCGGGAACGGGCCGGCCCCGACCCGCGTGCTGTACGCCTTGGCGACGCCCCAGATCTCGTCGATCGCCTTCGGCCCGACGCCGGCCCCGACGCAGGCGGCGCCGGCCACCGGGTTCGATGAGGTGACGAACGGATACGTCCCATGATCGATGTCGAGCAGGGCACCCTGGGCGCCCTCGAACACGACGAGCTGGTCGGCGTCGAGGCGGTCGAGCACGAGCCGACTCGTGTCGGCGATGTATTGCTCGAGCTGGTGCCCGTAGCTCAGATACTCCTCGGCCATCGCCTGGAGGTCGAGCTGGGGATCCTTCGCGAACGGCCGCAGCGACAGCCGCTTGGGCTCAAGCGCAGTGATGATCTTCTTCTTGAGGATCTTCTCGTCAAGCAGGTCCTGCACCCGGATCCCCAGGCGGGCCGCCTTGTCCGCGTAGCACGGCCCGATCCCGCGTCGTGTCGTGCCGATCTGGAGCTTGCCGAGCTTCGCTTCGCCGGCGTGGTCGAGCATCAGGTGGTACGGCATGATCAGATGTGCGTTGGCCGAGATCCGCAGGCCGCTGGTGTCGACCCGCTGGTCGCGCAGCCGCGCCAGTTCCTCGGTCAGCACCTTCGGATCAATCACCACGCCGTTGCCGATCACGCACAGCGTGCCGCTGTGGAGGATCCCGGACGGCATCAAATGCAGCTTCCACGTCTTGCCATCACGCACGATCGTGTGACCGGCGTTGTTGCCGCCCTGGAAGCGCACGACGACATCGGCCTGCTCGGCGAGCAGGTCGGTGACCTTGCCCTTTCCTTCATCGCCCCACTGGGCGCCGACGAGAGCTACTCCTGGCATCGCATGGTCAGTGTACGAGGGCTGGCGGGAGAGACGTGACCGGTGCGTGACGAGCGGGGCGTGCGCCACGCCTCCCCGCCGCCCGGCCGGTCAGGCGCTGAAGCCCATCCGCCGATCCTCCCCGATCAGCGGCAGCTCGTCGCACATCTCGGTCAGCCGCGACACGGTCCGCTCGGTGATCTGCTCGCACAACGCCTCACGATCAAGGATGTTCGTCGTGATCACCATTGACCGCTCGTCCTCATAGCGCGCGTTGACGATCGAGTAGAGCTCCTCGAGCACCCAGTCGGTCGTCCGCTCGGCGCCGACGTCGTCGACGTGCAGCAGGTCAACCGCGGTGAGGCGGTCAAGCAGGTCGACGTGCGAGCGATCCGAACGGTGCGTCTCACGGATCTCGTTGAGGAGGCGAGGAAGCGAGTAGATCGCGACCGACCGCCCCGCCCTCAGCGCCGACTTGGCGACGAGCATCGCAAGCGTGGTCTTGCCCGTCCCGACCGGCCCCATGAACCAGAGTCCGCGCCCGGCGTCGAGTTTCTCGTCGATCCGGTCGGCGAACCGGCGCGTGGCGGAGACCACTTGAGGGTCGATGTCGGTCACCGGCGGCCGGTCGAAGGACACGTCCCGGTAGCGCCGGGGGATGACCGCCGACAGGCTCCGCGCCTTCGCCAGCGCCACCCGCTGAGGGCGGCACTGACAGTCGTACGCGGTGTTCGTCTCCAGGTCATAGCGGAACCCGGAGCCGTCGCACAGGCCGAACGCGCACTCGCCGTCCGGCTGGCGCTGCACGTTCGTCGGGATCGCGCTGCCGTAGCTCACGCGGCGAACCTCTCGCCGGCGTAGTTCATGAACTTCGGGTACTCCTTCTGGAACGTGAGCACGACCTCGCCAACCGGCCCGTTCCGGTGCTTGGCGATGATGATGTCCGCTTCGCCGGGACGCTCGGACTCGCGGTCGTAGTACTCCTCGCGATAGATGAACATGACGAGGTCGGCGTCCTGCTCGATCGCTCCGGACTCACGGAGGTCGGAGAGGACGGGCTTC
This sequence comes from uncultured Solirubrobacterales bacterium, assembly GCA_963813265.1. Lineage (GTDB taxonomy): Bacteria > Actinomycetota > Thermoleophilia > Solirubrobacterales > Solirubrobacteraceae > Palsa-465. The sequence goes on from CAWEYQ010000023.1 coordinate 76,292, forward strand.
TTGTCACCACCCCGCTGCTCGACCGCGCGGCTCAGCTGCGAGAGCGCGATCACGGGCACGTTGAGCTCGCGCGCGAGGCCCTTGAGACCGCGGGAGATCTGGCTGACCTGCTCGACCCGGCTCTCAACCCGCCCCTCGTGCCGCATCAGCTGGAGGTAGTCGACGATGATCAGGCCGAGGCCACCCTCGGTCTGGTGGTGCAGCCGGCGCGACTTGGCGCGCACCTCGAGCACACCGGTGTCGCTGGAGTCATCGACGAACAGCGGCGCGTCGGACAGGCGCTGGCACGCCTCGAGAATCTTCGGCCAGCGATGCTCCGCGACACGGCCACGGCGGAGATCCTCACCCTTGATCCGCGCCTGTGAGGCAACGAAGCGCTGGGCGAGCTCGGACTCGGACATCTCGAGGGAGAACAGCGCGACGGCATGGCCTGCGAGCACGGCGTTCTCGGCCACGTTGGCGACGAGCGCCGACTTACCCATCGACGGGCGCGCGGCGACGATCACGAGGTTCCCGGGCTGGAAGCCGCCGGTCTTCTCGTCAAGGTCCTTGAAGCCGGACGGGGTGCCCGTCAGCGGCGTCTTGAGAACCGAAAGCCGGTGCAGCTTGTCGGTCTCGTCGTGCAGGATGTCCGCGATCGTCCGGACCTTCTTCTGCCGGTCATCGTGGGCGACCTCGAGCATCGACCGCTCGGCCTGTTCGACGAGTTCCCGCGCGGGCGCCTCACGCGACAGGACGCTTGCCTGGATCTCATACGAGGCGGTCAGCAGCGCCCGCATCTGCGCGTTGTCCCGGACGATGCGGCCGTACTCACGCGCGTGACCGGCCGCGGGCACCCAGCCGGCGAGCTCGTCGATCGCCTGCGCGCCGCCGACCTCCTCCAGCTTGCCGTGCTGGCGGAGCGTCTCGGCGACGGTGAGGTGGTCGATCTTGCGGTCGCTCTCGTACAGCTCGAGCATCGCCGCGAACACGGCCCCGTGCTGCTCACGGTAGAAGTGCTCCGGCCGCACGTGCTCCTCGACAAGCAGCGAATGCAGGTGTCGCTCGTCAAGCAGCACCGCCCCGAGCACCGACTTCTCGGCCTCGAGGTTGTGCGGCGGAACGGCGATGTTCTGGACGGCACTCATCTCGTCCCCGAGCATAAGTCGGGCACCGGCGGCTGTAACACGTTGTTCCCGCTTGCTGCGCTGAAAAGAGTTCGGCCTATACGACTGTCGGACGGACCCTGCGGGGTCCGCCCCACGGCGTCGTGCCCGGCGCTCAGCCGCAGCGACGCGCCGGTCGGACTGGGCCTGCGGGCGGGTTAGGCTGGCCCGAGTGCTGCTCAGCTTTCAGATGCTTCCGGAACAACCGGCGGGCGAGCTTCTGGACGCGATCAAGCTCGCCGACGGGCTCGGCTATTACGGGTGCTACAGCGCCGACGAGATCTACCACAAGGACGCGTGGCTGCTCTTCGCCGCTGCGGCGCAGGGCACCCGGCGGATCCGGCTCGGACCCTGCCTGGCGCCGATCTACATGCGCGAGCCGACCTATGTCGCTCAGCTCGCCGCCACTCTCGACGAGCTGAGTGGCGGGCGCGCCGAGGTCGTCTTCGGCATCGGCAACATCGCGATGCTCGAGCAGTACGGCATCGAGTGGCGGGGAACCCGTCCGATCGCACGCCTGCGCGAGGCACATCACGTGATGCGAACCGTCCTCGACGAGGGCGCGATCGACTTCACGGGCGACTTCTACAGCTACACCGGCGTGACGACGGCAGCTCGCCCGGTGCAGGAGCGCCTGCCGTTGAAGGTGGGCGCGATGGGAGGCCCGAGGTCGATGGAGCTGGCCGGGGAGATCGCCGACGGCCTGCACACGGCCTGTGCCTATTCGCCCGAGGCGCTGCGCTACACCGCCGAGCACTTTCGCATCGGAGCCGAGCGCGCCGGCCGGAGCCAGGACGGGCTCGACCTTGGCGACTCCCTGCTCGGCGCGATCGCCCCGGACGGCGACGTCGCTCGCCGCGCCGGGCGCATCCTCGCCGCGTTCTACATCCCCTCCATGCCGCCGGCGCTGCTCCGGCGACACGGGATCGAGCCGGAGGCGGTGGCGGCGGTGACAGAGGCGTTCGCCGCCGGCGACGTGCAGCGAGCGCTGGAGGCCACGCCAGCTGAGATCGCCGACCGCATCATGGTGGCCGGGACCCCGGAGCACTGGGTTCAGTGGTTGACCGAGACCTACGCCCCAGCCGGCCTCAACCACGCACTGGTCTCGTTCACGGACCCCTTCACCCTCAGGGCCTGGGCCGGCATCGAGGTGGACGGCTTACCCGACCTCCAAGAACAGGTCCGGCTCATGGGCGAACACGTCATCCCCAACGTCAGCTCCCTCTGACCAACCCGAACCCCCTCTGACCAACCCGAACCCCCGGCTGCACCTCTCCCGAGTCCAACGTCGGGACCGTCGGCTGCGCGGCCGGTCCTGCGGTGTTTAGGCAGACGGTGAGCCTACGAACGATGCTGCGAGGGCGCGTAGGTAGCTGCACACGCCCGCACTCGCGTCGCTGGTCCTGCTGATTCGTTTCGTCGCCCAGGCGTCGGGCGGGCGTGGGCAGGCTGCCTACGCGCCCTAGGCCGCGACGACCATGGTCTTGATCGTCGCCGTCACGTCGTCGGCGACTTCAACCACGACCATGTAGGTCCCGATGTTGCGGATCGGATCCTCGAGGTGGATTTTGCGACGGTCGATGCGGATGCCGCGAGCGTCGCGGATCGCGTCGGCGATGTCCTGCGTCGTGACCGAGCCGAACAGCCGACCGTCATCGCCGGCCTGCTGCGGGATCGTGAGGACGGTCCGGCCGAGGGTGGCCGCGTTCTCACGCGCCCGATCCTCCGCCTCCTGCTTGGCCCGCTCCGCGCTCTCACGGCGACGGGCGGCCGCATCGATCGAGCCCTTGGTGGCGGGCTCGGCGAGCTTGCGCGGCAGCAGGTAGTTGCGCAGGTAGCCCGCGGACACGTCCACGACCGCCCCGCGCTCACCGAGCGTCTCGACGTCTTGAAGCAGGATCGCCTGCGGCATCGCTCTCAGTCCGCCTTCGACTCAGCGGTCGCGGTCGCGGTCGCGACCGCGGTCCGCGATCGCTGCGCTCGCTTCCGCCCTCAGCCACGTACGGCAACAGCGCAAGCTCGCGCGCGCGCTTGACGGCGCGCGCGACCTGGCTCTGATGGCGACGGCAGGCACCGGTGATCCGCCGGGAGCGAATCTTGCCGCGCTCGGAGATGAACCGGCGCAGCGCCGAGATGTCCTTGTAGTCGACCTGGTCGACGTGGTCGCGGCAGTACGGGCACGGCTTGCGCCGCCCTGACGTCGGGCCGCCCTTCCTATCGCGCCGGCGAACCGGCCGTCTACGTTGCTTCGCCACTTGGCATCACCTAACTGAATGTCTTCTTCGCTCGTCCGGCCTCAGAACGGAATGTCGTCGTCAGCCGCTGCGGCAGCCACGGGAGCGGTCTCAAAGTCGCCGGTGTCGATCGGAACATCGCTCTCCGTCGCGCGAACGCCGCTGGAGAAACCGTTCCCGCCACCGGCGTCTTCACGCCCGCCGAGAAACTGCACGGAATCAGCGATGATATCGACTGCCTGGCGCTTCTGTCCCTCAGAGGTCGACCACTCGCGCCAGCGGAGGCGCCCGTCGACCGCAATCGGGCGGCCCTTCTTGAGGAAGCGGTGGCAGTTCTCGCCCTGCTGACCCCACACCGTGACGTCGAAGTAGTTGGGCTGATCCTCCCACTGACCGGTGTCGTTGTTCTTACGACGACCGTTGCAGGCGACCCTCAGCGAGCAGACAGCGGTGCCGCTCCCCGGCACCGAACCCATCTCGGGGTCCCGTGTCAGATTGCCGGTGATGATCACCCGGTTGATGTTTCCAGCCATGCTGAAGGCTCCTTTCCAAGCAGTTTGCAAGCCTGCGGCGAGTCTAGGCACGCCTCAGGCGGCAATCTCGGTTCTCCGCGGAAAATGGGCAGAAACGTTGCGGTGTTGGCACGGTCCCGGCACACACCTCCGCGATCTCGTCACAAACCGCGGCGTCTGAGGCGGAGTGCTCAGTCTTCGCCGCGATCGCCGCGATCGCCGCGATCGCCCCGTTCGCCGCGATCAGCGCGGTCGGGCATGCCGGCAGGCGCAGAGGCGATACCGACGAGCGGCGGCGGGCTGTCCGGAGCCGGGGGCGTGCCCGGCAGGACCTTGATGATCCGGAAGCGCAGGACCTCGTCGGCGATCCGCAGGCTGTGGTCGAGCGACTCCAGCAGCGACGCCGGGCCCGCGAACTGGAGCAGGTGATACTCGGCCTCGGACTCGTGGCGGATCTCGTAGGTCATCGGCCGGGTGCCCCAGTTCTGGTTGCGCTCGAGCGTTCCGCCGGCGGTCGAGATCGCGCTCTCGACGTCGGCGAGGATCTTGGCGCGCGCCTCGTCGTCCGCGCTCATCGAGAGCAGCAGCGTGAGGTCGTAGATCTTGGGGAGCGCTGGCATGGCAATGGGGTGGGCGGGGCCCAGGTAAGCGGCGCTCGACTATAGCAACGGTGTCGCGACAGGCTTGGCCGGCCGGCCGTCATGCCGGCGCGAGCGCACGGCGCTATTCGACGATCAAATCGTCGGCTGGCGCGTTGCGTTCTTGCGCCGGATGTCCTCGAGCTGCTCGTCGATCCAGTCACCCGGATCCCGAGCGGTGACGATCGACACGAGTCCCTCGTGTCGCCGTTCGCGCTCAGGCCGCGCCATCGTCAGCGCCGCGTGGATGGAATCGGCGAGCTCCTGGATGTCGAACGGGTTGACGGACAGCGCGTACTCGCCGAGCTCCTCGTGCGCGCCGGTGTTCTCGGAGAGGATCGAGACGCCGGCCCGTTCGTTGACCATCGGGCCCTCCTTGGCGACGAGGTTCATCCCGTCGAACATCGCGTTGACCATCAGCACGTCGTAGTGCTTGTAGGCGGCGACCGCCTCCTCGAGGTCATCGCGGAGCTTGAGTTGGATCGGCATCCAGTCCGGCGATCCGTGGCGGTGGTTGACGACCGCGACGACCGCCTCGATCCGCTCGAGGTATTCGGCGTACTCGGGCACGTCCGTCCGGGACGGCATCAGCTGGGCGATGAACGTCACCCGCTCACGGAACTCCGGATGCTGCTCGAGGAACACATCGAACGCTCCGAACCCGCGCAGCACGTTCTTCGACAGGTCGGCGCGGTCGACCCGCAGGATCAGGTGATCTCGACGGCGGCGCAGCAGCTCCGACTCAAACTGGCGCGTCCGGTCCCGCCGCGCGACGGCCTGGACGGCACCGGCATCGATCGGGAGCGGGTAGTTGCGCACCCACACCTCGCGGCCGTCGCAGCGGACGACGCCGGCCGCATGGTCGACCTCGAAGCCCATCAGGTCCTCGCAGCACTGCAGGAAGTTGCGCCGGTAGGAGCGCGTATGAAAGCCGATGATGTCGTTGGCCAGGATCCCGTGGTAGATGTCCTCACGGATCATCGACGGCAGCACCCGCCACGAGTCCGACTGGCTCCACGGGATGTGGACGAAGTGGTGCAGGAACGCGTCGGGGCGGGCCCGGCGAATCAGTCCGGGCAGCGTGTACAGGTGGTAGTCGTGCACCATCACGACCGGGTTCTCGACGCCCTCGACCTCCTCGAGCACCGCGCGGGCGAGGTCCTCGTTGACGGCGTTGTAGCCGAACTCGAATGCCTCCGTCTCGTTGCGGCGGATGTCCGGTGCGTTCGAGAGGTCCCAGAGGTAATGCTGGATGAACCACAGCATCGGGTTGGCCATGATGTTGTAGAAGCGGTCGTAGGCCTCTGGGTCGGACTCGACGAGCTTGACCCGGTACTCGCTGCCATCCGGCGTCCGCACCGGGAACGACTGCCCATCGTGCTGGCGGGCCATGTCGATGTCCTCGTCGGTCATCGCCGACGCGACCCACGTCGCGTCGCGGTAGGAGGCCAGCCCGATGAGCGCCGTCACCAGCCCGCCGGTCCCTCGCTTGACCTCGCCACCCGGTTGAAAGGTGACGGGGCCGCGGTTCGAAACGAGGACGAGTGGTGACTTGCCGTTCATCTCCACCTCATGGGGTTACCCGTCAAATCACAGTCCGATCTCCCCAAACAATGCCAGCCAGTCGCGCAGGAGTCGAGGCATCAAGAAGCGCTGGCGCGCCGATTCCTTCCCTGCGCGGCCAAGACGCTTGCCAAGGCCGGGGTCACGAAGGATGTCAAGCGCTCGCGCCGCGCAGTCCTCGACGGTCGAAACGAGGAAGCCGGACTCGCCGTCGTTGACCTGCAGCGGAATGCCGCCGACGTCGCCGCCGATGAACGGCCGCGCCTTCCAGATCGCCTCGGTCACGGTCAGCCCGAAGCCCTCACGCGTCGACTTCTGAATCACGACGTCCGCGTGCGACTGAAACGCGTTGACCTCGATCGCGCCGACGTTGTTGAGGTTGTTGAGGATGTGGATGTCCGGATCGCCGTCGGCGTGCGCCACCGTGGCGTTGAAGTAGTCCCACCCCTCAGGGTCGTCGGTCGCCATCGACCCGACGAGCGCGAGCTGCACCTCGGGCAACTCCTCTTTGACGATGCGGTACGCGTCGATCACGCCGAGCGGGTCCTTCCACGGATCGAAGCGGGACACCTGGCAGAGCAGCGGACGGTCGACGTCGATCCCGAACTGGTCGCAGATGTAGACCGCGTCCTCGGGCGAGAACGCCATGTTCTTCGGCGCGAGTGGGTCGATCGCCGGCGGAATGATGTGCGCCCGGCCGTCGATCCCGGGCGGCACGTAGGCCGGCATGTGGTAGACGGACGCCGGGTACCCGCTGACGAACGGGAGGAGCTCATCGAGCGTCGCCGGGTTTGGCGTGGAGAGATCGATGTGGCAGCGCCACACCCAGTGGCGCGCCTTCTCCGGCACGAGTGAGGAGATCGCCGCCGGCTGCGGATCGTGCACGATGCAGACGTCCCAGTCGGAGCTCAGCTCGCGGGCGTTGATCTCGTTGTAGCGGCGCCAGGTCTCCCACTGCTCGCTCGTCAGGTCCTGCGGGTTGCCCTGGAGTGCGTTGTGCATCACCTTCGTGGCGTTGAAGAACTCCTCGCGCCCGTAGATGACGTGCCATTCGGCCGCCAGGCCAACGTCGACCATCAGCGGAACGAGCGTGTAGAGGATCTCGGACACGCCGCCGCCGAATGCGGTGGCAGACAGGTGGAGGACGCGCTTGCCGGCGAGCGCCTCGGCCCGCTGGCGGATGTCATCGACGAGCGTGCGACCGACGATGCTCGCGTAATCGGACAGGTGCTTATGGGCGACGGGGACTGGCTGGAGCATGGGTCAGGTCCTGGAGGCGAAAAGTGGCGGCGCGGCGCCACGATAGCGAGTCACGAGAACGTCGCCGCCAGACGGGCGATCCCAGCGTCGATCGCGCGGACGAGCTCGCCGTGCAACTCGCGGTTACATGACGAGATCGACGACATTTGGAACTCGTGTCCGGAGCCCAGCAGCCGATGCCGGTCGAGCGGCGCACCCCAACCGTCGGTGACGATTCCACCCGCCTCGACGAGGCAGAGCCACGGCGCTGCGAGGTCATACGGCGAGTTGTTGAGGATCTGTCCGCCGCCGACCCGGAGAAACGCATCGCGCATCCCCGGGACCTCATCGATGAGCCGCGAGCCGACCTCCACCACGGCGTCGAGCTGCCCGGTCACGATCCGCGTCATGACGAACGCCTGCGAGCCAAGTTCGAACGTGCCGCCGCCCACCGACGAGGCGTCGATCAGCTCGGCGAGGACCTCGGCGGTCGCGCGCGCCGGCCGTCCCCGGAAGCCATAGCCCCAGAACATCCGGCTGACGTCGGAATTGGCGCTCAGCGCAACGCGGCGGCTCGTCGTTACCCCGGCGCCGCGGCGGGCGAGGTACCAGTCGCCGGTCTTGATCTCCACGACGCAGCCGACCTCGACGTCGGCCATCGTCGGCTCGCCATCGCCGAGCGGCGCGAGCGCGACGGCCACGCACGCCGACTCGAGTCCAGCCATCGCCGGGCGGGTGCCGTCGATTGGATCGACGATCAGGACGTGTGTCGCGCCCGGCGCCGGCACGAGCCCGCGGTCCTCGGAGTAGAAGGTCATGTGGGGGGCCCGCTCGGCGATGAACGCGCCGAGTGCGCGCTCGGCCACCTCATCGACGGCGAACGTCACGTCGCCACCCGCCCCGTCGCCCTGGTGCGCGCGTCCGGCGTGCGAACCAAGTTCCGGCAACACGTGGCCGCGCAGCTCGCGCGCGAGGTCGAGTACCAGCTGTTCGTCCGCCGGGCGGGTCCGAGTCGCGCTCATCGGCACGCATTGTGAAGTGCGAACATCGCGAGGATGCAACGAGCCAATGTCTTCACCGCCGAATTCGAGTACGACGACGAGGACCCGCCCGGGTTTCGCTCCGGGGAGGCGCACGTCGGCAAAGCCGCGGGTGGCACCGATCAGGTGGTCAAGCTGTTCGAGCTTCCGCCGGGCCAGCACCTGTGCCCGTACCACTACGAGTACGAGGAGGAGTGGCTGCTCGTACTCGACGGGCGAGTGCGTGTCCGCACACCGGACGGCGAGCACGACCTCGTCGCCGGCGACATCGTGCGGTTCCCCCAAGGCCCGGCCGGCGCGCATCGGGTCACGGCGGCGGCGGACGCCGCAGCGCGCGTCCTGATGTTCTCCAGCGCGCGCACTCCGGCCGTCGCCGTCTATCCCGACAGCGACAAGATCGGCGTGTGGCCGGGGAACCAGGCCGACCGTGTGATGCTTCGCCGAGCCGACGGCAGCCGCGACTACTGGGACGGCGAAAGCGGCTGACGAGCTCGCCCGTTTTCGGCGGGGATCTCAAGCGTGAACACAGTCTCCCGTCGCGTCGAGGCGACGCTGAGGTTTCCGTCCATCCGTTCTGCAAGCTCGCTTGCAATCGCCAGGCCCAGGCCCGAGCCCTGGGCGTCATCGGCCGTGTAGAACGGCTCAAAGATCCGCTGCACCGCCTGTGCGTCGATCCCAGTGCCGTCATCACGTACGGCCATCCGGACGTGGCCGTCGTCGCGCCCCGCAGTCACCGTGATCTGCGTTCCTGGCGGCGTGTGCGTGAGCGCGTTGTCGATCAGGATGCGGATGATCTGCGCGACGCGGACCGGGTCGCACACCGCCTCGATCCGCCGTGCGAGCCGTAGCTCGAGATGTGAGTCATGCTGCGCCAGCGTCGGCTCAAATTCTCCTGACACCGAGCGCGTGAGCTCGCCGAGGTCGACCTGCTCAGGCCGGAGCTCGAGCGAGCCGGCCTCGAGCTTTGAGAGGTCCAGGAGGTCCACCGAGAGCTTGCGCAGCCGCTCGACCTGCTCGCGTACCTGCTCGAGGAAGCGTCTGCGAGTCTCCTCGTCGAGATCTTCGTCCTCGAGCAGCTCGACGAATCCGCCGAGCGAGAAGATCGGCGTGCGCAGCTCGTGGGAGGCGGTGGCGATGAACTTCTTACGGGCGAGGTCCAGCTGGCCGAGCTGGCGTTGCATCTGGTTGAAGGCGACAGCGAGCTGGCCGAGCTCGTCGGTCGAGTCGACCGGGATCGGCCGCTCGAACTCCCCGGCGGCGACGCGCTCAGCAGCCTGCTCGAGGCGCTTGACCCGTCGCGTGAGCAGCCGGGCCACGAGATAGCCGCCGATCAGCGCGAGCAGGAGCGCGATCCCGCCGGCGACGAGGATCTCGTGCCGGACCGTCTCGACGTTGCGCACAGCGTCGGAAACGGGATCGGAATACACGATCACCCGTACGACCCGGCCCTGGTAGACGACCGGGAAGGCAGCTTCGGCCACGGTCCCCGATGCGGCCGACTCGGTCCCGGTCTCGAGGTTCCCCGACATCGCCGCGCGCCGCGCGACCGGGAAGCGGAGCGTGGCCGCGGTGCCCGGGTTGCTGGAATCGGCGATCCGCGTCAGCTGCGGGCCCGCGGGGGCGACCGCGGTTGCGACCGAGAACAGCGTCACGCGCGCGCCGGAGCCAAGCGCGGCGCCGTTGACCCGAGCGTGGATCGAACCGACGGTGTCGGCGGATCCGACGGTGTTCTCGATCGGTCCCGAATGGCGCTGGGCGGACTGTGCGAGCTCGCCGAGCTTCTGGTCGATGAGCCGCGTCTGTAGTCCAGGCGCGACGTACAGATACAGCACCCCGATCGCGAGGAACGTCACCCCCGCGAACAGCATGGCGAGCTTGTTGCTCAGCGAGATCCGCATGTCGCCGCGCGGGCTCCTCCTGCTCTATCCCTCGGTGTCGCGGAACCGGTAGCCGACGCCTCGCACCGTGAACAGGTACTCGGGATCCTTTGGGTCACGCTCGATCTTCTCGCGCAGGTGACGGATGTGAACGTCGATCGTGCGCGGATCGCGATACGCCGAGTCACCCCAGATGCGGGCCAGCAGCATGTCGCGGGTGAATACCCTCCCAGGCGCCCGGGCGAGCGCGGCCAGGATCTCGAACTCGACGAACGTCAGCTGCGCCTCGTCGCCGCGGACCCGGACCGAACGCTTGGGGAAATCGATGCGCAGTTCGTTGACGACGAGCGGCGCCTCGTCGGGTGCGGTTTCGGCCGGACGGCTCATCTCGGCGCGTCGCAGGGCCGCCTTGATCCGGCTTGAGAACTCGCGCACCGAGAACGGCTTGGTGATGTAGTCGTCGGCGCCGAGTTCGAGGCCGACGACCTTGTCGATCTCCTCGGACTTGGCGGTCAGCATGATGATGGGGACGGAACTCCGACTCCGCAGTCGTCGGCAGACCTCGAGACCATCGACCCGCGGCAGCATCAGGTCAAGCACGACGAGGTCGAAGGCCTGCTCGTCGAAGCGCTCGAGCGCCTGGCGCCCGTCGGTCGCCTGGACGACGTCGTACCCCTCCTTACGCAGCGGGTATGACAACAGCGTCTGAATCGACTGCTCATCGTCCACGAGCAGAATGCGGGCTGAGCGATCGGCCACCGGAAAAGTCCTTTCGTACCTAAGAGTAGACCCCGCGATCACCCCGTCACCGACCCGCCCACCCTGGCCCACCCGCCCACCCGGTTAACCTCTACGGGCCGATGCTGGATCCGCGCATTTACCGCACGGGCTTCATCGCGGTCGCGTTGGCGGTGATCGTCTTCGCGTTCTCGCTAGGTGATCAGCGGGGGGCGCTCAGCCCCACGCTCGCCCCTGACGCCTTCAATGGGCCCGCGGCCCATTCGCTGATGAACGCGTTCGCCGTGACCTACCCGGACCGCCGCCCCGGCTCCGATGGCGACACCGCGCTGGCCGCGGACATCGCGCGGCGATTGCGACGGATCCAGGGCAGCTACACGGTTTCGACGCACGTGTTCAAGGGTCGCACCGTCGACGGCACCCGCACGCTGGAGAACGTGATCGCCACGAAGGTGGGCGAATCGCCGGGCACGATCCTCGTCGTCTCTCACCGCGACTCGCTCGCCAATGGGGCCGCCGACGGCGCGCCCGCCGACCTCGCGGGATCCGCCGCTCTGATCGAGCTCGGGCGGGTCCTCGCGGGCGAGACGCAGCACCGGACGATCGTCCTCGCCTCGACGAGCGGCTCCGCAGGCGCGTCCGGGGCGACCGAGCTCGCGCGCACGATCCCGGGCCCGATCGACGCCGTCCTGGTGCTCGGCGACCTCGCCGGCCGCAGCGTTCATCAGCCCATCATCGTGCCGTGGTCCAACGCCCTGCCGGTCGCCCCGACGATGCTCCGTAACACCGTCGCCGGAGCACTCTCGTCGCAGGTCGCGCCGCGCAGCACCGGGACGTCGGTGGCAGACCAACTCGCGCATCTCGCGTTTCCGTTCACGCTGAGCGAGCAGGGACCGTTCGGCGCGCGGGGGATCCCGGCCGTCACGCTGTCGCTGTCCGGCGACAGGGCGCCGGCCGCCGACCAGCTGACGAGCGCCGACCAGATGACCGCGATGGGCCGGAGTGTGCTGCTGACGATCAACGCGCTCGACAATGGCCCGCAGATCGCCCGCGCGTCGACGTACGTGCTGTTTCAGGGCAAGGTCATTCCGGCGTGGGCCATCCAGCTGCTCGTCCTCGCATTCATCCTGCCGGTTCTGATCGCAACGATCGATGGGCTTGCCCGTGCCCGCCGACGCGGACACTCGATTACGCGCGCCGTCGTGTGGGTGCTCGCCTCCGCGGTCCCCTTCGCGCTCACCGCGTTGCTCGTCGTCGCCGGACGCGTCAGCGGGGTGGTCGATATCGCCCCACCCGGACCGGTCGCGGGCGGCGCGGTGCCGCTGCGCTCGACCGGCGTCGTGCTGATCATCGCCGCGGTGGTCATCATCGGCCTGGCGTTCTTCGCGGTGCGCCCGCTCATCATCTGGCTGGGCGGCGCGAAGCGCGTGGCCAGGGTGCGTGACGACGCCAGCGACTGTCTCGGCGCGGCAGCGGCTCTGCTGCTGGTCATGTGCGTCACCGCACTCGCCATCTGGGTGACGAATCCGTTCGCCGCCGCGCTCGTGATCCCGGCGCTGCATCTATGGATGTGGCTCGTCGACCCGGAGGTGCGGCTGCACCCGGCCGGGGCGCTCGCGCTCCTGCTCGGCGGCCTCGTGCCGCCCGTCCTCCTGATCCTGTTCTACGCCCACCAACTCTCGCTCGGCCCGATCGATCTCGTCTGGAACGTGCTTCTGCTGCTCGCCGGCGGGCACCTCGCGCTCGTTGTCGCGATCGAGTACAGCGTGCTCCTCGGGTGCCTTGTCAGCGCGGCGCTGATCGCTCGGCGTGAGCTGAGCGCGCCGCGTCCGGAGGATGCACCCGTCACGGTGCGCGGCCCGATCACATACGCTGGTCCTGGCTCACTCGGTGGAACGGAGTCGGCCATACGACGATGAGACGCCTCATTCGCGACATCTCCTCGGTTCTGATCATCTCCGGCTTGCTGCTGGTCATCGACGCCGGAGTGACGATCATCTGGCAGGAGCCGGTCACCGCGGTCGTCGCGATGATCAAGCGCAACCAGATCGACAAGCGCTTTCTCAACTACCACAGCGCTCCGCTCTCACAGCCTGATGTCCGTGCTCTCGGCGCACTGCACACGATGGATCAGCGGATCTCGTTCCTCGCCCGGCGCGAGCAGCATCAGGTCACGACTGGCGCCGCGATCGGCCGGATCGTGATCAAGAAGATCGGGGCCAGCTTCGACATCGTCCAGGGGACCGACACGTCAAGCCTCGAGAAAGGCCCGGGCCACTATCCGGGGACGGCGTTCCCGGGGCTCGGACAGACGGTTGCGATCGCGGGTCACCGCACGACGTATCTGGCGCCGTTCCGGCACATCGATGCCCTCGCCTCGGGTGACCGGATCGTCGTCAACATGCCGTACGGCCGATTCATCTACGTCGTCCAGTACCACAAGATCGTGCTCCCGACGGCGCTGTGGGTAATCAACAACGTGGGCTACGACCGGCTCGTGCTCTCGGCCTGCAACCCGCTGTACAGCGCCGCCCAACGGATCATCGTGTTCGCCCGGCTCGCCCAGGTCCAGCCGACGGTCAGGACGCTGTCGACCGCCTGACCCCAGCCCACGGAGGGGCGCAAGCATGAAGCCATTTCAGGACATCAGTGATCCTGCTCTCGCGAAAGCGCTCGCTCATCCACTGCGGACGAGGATCCTCGCCGCGCTCGAGAATCGCACCGCGAGTCCGAGCGAACTTGCCGAGGAGCTCGACGCGTCACTCGGCGTGCTGAGCTACCACGTCCGACGTTTGACATCACTCGGGTTCCTCAAGCTCGTCAAGCGCGTGCCGCGCCGCGGCGCCGTCGAGCACTACTACACGACCGTCGCTCGGCCGCGGATCACCGACGACGCGTGGGGCGCCGCGCCGGCGATCGTCAAGGAGGCGACGTTGCGGGCCGCGCTCGACCAGCTGGGCGGCATCGTCCGCGACGCCGCTGCGAGCGGTGGCTTCGATCCTGCCGAGGCACATCTCAGCCGCGTGCCGGTGTTCGTCGACCGTGAGGGCTGGCTCGCGCTCGCCGGTGAGCTGAACGCGCTGATGGAGCGGGTCCAGAAGCTCGAGGCCGAGAGCGCGGCGCGACTGACGCGCGACGATCACACCGGTGAGACGCCCGCCACCGTCGTGCTGATGCTGTTCGAAACGCCCCCCGCGCCGACGAGGAAGCCCGGGTCCGCCGCCGCACCGGCTCGCGACCGCCCGCGCCGGCGGACCCGCACGGACTAAACCGCTGCTCACCGCCTGATCTGGGTATCCGTTGAATAGGGTCCAGACCTGATCGAGTGTCCTCATCAGCATGCCGATGTAGAAGATGAATCCGATGGATGAGGATCCGAAGAAGGTGGCCGATATGCGGGAGCAAATCAACCAAGGCGAATATCGGGTCGACCCCACAGCGGTGGCCGATGCCATCCTGCGCCGTCTCGGTGAACTGGCCGCTGCGCGCGCCGAGCACGTCGCACCCGACGAGCAGGCGGTGGCGCGGCGCCGCGACGTTCAGATGGCGTGCTCGAATCCCGAGAGGGAGCCGGTCGCGCCGCGGAACACGACGCCGGGCGGACCGGCCACGACGCGACCGACGACGGTGAAGCCGACGGTGATCGAGCGACTGGCGAACGTCGTCTCGACGACGCTCAACCCAGATCCCGGCACGCAGGCGCAGAGCTCGTAGTCCTCGCCTGCGGTCGCGCCGAACGACGACGCGTCCTCGCCGCGCGCGGCCGCGACCTCCGCCACGCCCTCAGCAAGCGGCAACGCATCGAGCGCGATCTCGATCCGCACTCCGCTTCGGCGCGCAAGATGCGCCGCGTCGGTCGCAATCCCGTCCGAGACATCGATCATCGCGTTCGCTCCGGCGGCGGCGAGCGCCCGTCCCTCGAGGATGCGCGGGTATGGGCGGGCGTACCGGTCACGCAGACGCGCGGCGACCGTGCCATCGAGTCCGGGGACCTGACCCTCGATCACCGCAAGTCCGGCACCGGAGCCACCGAGCGTGCCGGTGACACCGAGGAGATCTCCGGGTGCCGCGCCGTCCCGACCGACGAGCTCAGCCGGATCCGACGCCCACCCGACCACGGCGAACGTCACGGTCAGTGACGCTGCCGACGTGATGTCGCCGCCCGCGATCGTGATTCGGGCTCGGTTGGCGAGCGTCTGCGCTCCGCGGGCGAGCGCGAGCACGTGATCGGCGCTCGACCCGGGGGGCAGCCCGAGCGACAGGTATGCCTCACCGGGCTCGGCGCCCATCGCGGCCAGGTCGGAGACCGCAGCCGCGAGCGCGCGATGCCCGATCTCCTCCGCCGACAGCTCATCGGCACGGAAATGGACGCCTTCGACCATCGTGTCGATCGACGTTACGGCGTAGCCGCGCCCACGGACGACCGCGGCATCGTCACCAAGCCACCGCACGATCCGCGGGCCGCCACGGCGCAGCACCGTTTCGAGCGCGTCGATTAATTCGAGCTCGCGCACGGCGCAGCGCGTGCCCTCGGCTCAGCGGTGGCGGTAGACGATCCGGGCGCGGTCGAGGTCGTACGGCGAGAGCTCGACCCGCACGCGGTCCCCGGGCAGGATCCGGATCCGGAACCGGCGCATCTTCCCGGCAACGTGGCCGAGAACAACTCGATCCATGTTGTCGAGCTTGACGCGGAACATCGCGTTGGGGAGGGCCTCGACGACCTCGCCCTCCAGTTCGACCTTTTCTTCCTTGGACATTGGCGGCGAGAACGCTAGCAGCCGCCCGCAGCCCGACCGCTAGTGATGCACTCCCGCACCACCGCTCGACGGGTTGTGGCCGTTCCCGAAGCCGGGAGGTT
Organism: uncultured Solirubrobacterales bacterium; assembly: GCA_963813265.1. Classification (GTDB taxonomy): domain Bacteria; phylum Actinomycetota; class Thermoleophilia; order Solirubrobacterales; family Solirubrobacteraceae; genus Palsa-465. The sequence goes on from CAWEYQ010000023.1 coordinate 92,136, forward strand.
TCGTCGTCCCGCCGTTGCCATTGCCGTTTCCGGGCTGCGGCTGCGGCGGGTGGGCGGAGGGCGACGGGTTGGTGTACGAATTCGTCGTCGAAGTGCCGGTGTTCCCGGTGTTGCCCGGTGTTGCCGGTGTTGCCCGAGTTCCCGGAGTTGCCGCCACTGCCGGTGCTCGCGAACCTGCCGAAGAACGCGGTGCCGTGGAACGAATCGGTCGGCTGTGGGAAGTCGCCGCAGAAGCCGTTGCTCGCCTGGGACATGTAGTCGTGCCAGATCGGCGCGGCGAGTGTGCCGCCGAATCCGGGACCGAGGCCGTTGACGTCATTCATCGAGATCGTCGAGTTCGGGTAGCCGACCCACACCGCGGTCGCGAGTTGTGGCGTGTAGCCGTCGAAGTACGCGTCGGTGAAGCTGCTGGTCGTGCCGGTCTTGCCGGCCGCGGGGCAGCCGTAATCGGCGGCGGTCCCGGTGCCGCTCTGGATCACGGTCTTCAGCGCCTTCGTGCCGGCATACGCCTCGCCGGTGGTGAACACCCGGTTGCCCGGTGAGTCGCCAAGGTTGGAGACGCTCTTGTCGGAGAAGACGACGCGGCTGATCGCCGTCGCCGGGTGGTGGATACCGCCGCTGGCCAGCGTCGCGTACGCATCGGCCATTTCCAGCGGCGAGACGGAGACTGCCCCGAGCACCTCGGAGGGGAAGTTGCTGAGCGGAGAGGTGATGCCCATCGCGTGGGCGGTGGCGCTGACCTTGTCCATCCCGAGATCCTGGGCGAGCTGGGCGAACACCGTGTTGTCGGACTCTGTCGTCGCCCTCGTGATGTTGATGTTGCCCTGGTAACTGAGCTCCGAGGTCTGGACGTGGTATGTCGGGTATGCGGGCAGCCAGCCGGGGGTCAATTCCTTGGAGGTGTAGTACGTCTGATTCGGGTCCCCGTGGAAGTCGTGGATCAGCGTCATCAGCGCGAACACCTTGAACGCGGACCCGGTCTGCCGGTGTGCCTGTGCCGCGTAATCGAACTTCGTCTGGTCGTAGCTCGAGGAGGTCGCCATCGCGAGGATGTGACCGTTGGTGGGATCGATGCTGACCAGGGCTGCGGCGGGATCGCCCGGCTGTCCCTCGTTGGCGAGAATCGCCTGGCGCGCCTGCTGCTGGCGCTTGAGGTCGATCGTCGTGTACACCTTCAGTCCGCCCTTCTCGACCGTGCGCAGGCCGAACCGCTTGATCAACTGATCGCGCACGTAGTCGAACACGTAGGGCTCGCGCTTGAGCCCGTACGTGTTGTTGCGCGTCACCTGGAGCGACGAACGGTCCGCGGAGGTCGCCTGGGCCTGCGTGATGTAGTGCGACTGCACCATCGCCTGGAGCACCTCATGGCGCCGGGCGCGCGCAAGGTCGGGAGCCAGGAACGGGTTGTACTCGGACGGTGCCTGAGGGAGGCCGGCGAGGAGTGCCGCCTGCGCAAGGTTGAGCTTGTTCACCGGCTTGTTGAAGAACATCTGCGATGCCGCGCCGACACCGACGGCGGTTTTGCCACCGAGCGTCCCGTAGTCGACGTCGTTCAGGTACGCGGTCAGGATCCAGTTCTTGGAGTGCTTCTTTTCCAACTCCTGGGCGATCTTGGCCTCGATGATCTTGCGCTGGAGCGAGCGCGTGTCCGCGAGTCGGTAGGGCAGGTAGATGTTGCGCACGAGCTGCATCGTCAGCGTTGAGCCGCCCTGGATCGACTTTCCGCCGCCGAACACGTCCTTCATCGCGGCGCGGACGACGCCCTCGTAGTCGATGCCGCCGTGCTTGTAGAAGCGGCGATCCTCGATCGCGACGGTCGCGCGCTTGAGCACGCGCGGGATCGTCTTGCCGGAAGCGTAGGTGCGCAGGACGTCCGAGGTGATGTAGCCGAGCAGGCTGCCGTCGCTGGCGTAGACCTCGGACAGCTGCCCGGGATCGCGCGGCTTGAGCTGATTGATGTCCGGGGCCGAGTCGGCGACGTTCATCACCCAGGCGGCGACCCCGGCGACGCCGACACCGAGCGCGAGCAGGGTCAACAGACACGTCATCACGACGACCCGGCGGACGGGATGTCCCCGGTTACGAGTGCGGCGTCGCTGTCGTTCGCGTCGGCTCATGAGGACGTGGCGTGGGAAAAGCGAGAGACGAGCACAGGCGGATCCCAGCCTGCGCGGGCGTAACGAGAAAGTGTAGCTGCACGGGTCTTTCGGCTCGATGCGTCGCGCTCCTCCAGGCGACAGCATGTGCCCATGGACGCGCTGCTGCTCGACGCTCTCGGGACGCTCGTTCGGCTTGCGCCGCCGGCCCCGCGGCTGCGTGCCGAGCTGGCAGAGCGGTTCGGGATTGAGGTCGGAGAGGACGCGGCGGGAGCGGCGCTACGGGCCGAGATCCGCTTCTACCGGGCGCACCTCGACGAGGGGCGCGATGTCGTGTCGCTGCACGAACTGCGTCGCCGGTGTGCCGAGGTTCTGCGGACAGCGCTGCCCGCGTCTGAGCGTTTGGCCGCGATCAGCACCGGGGATCTGACGACGACCCTGCTCGCCGCCCTGCAGTTCAGGGCGTTCGACGATGCGCGGCCGGCCATCGTCGCTGCGCGCTCGCGGGGTCTCCGGGTGGTCGTCGCCTCCAACTGGGACGTGTCGTTGCACGAGGTTCTCGCCCGGCTCGAGCTGCTGCCGTTACTTGACGGTGTCGTCACCTCAGCCGAGGTGGGCGCGCGTAAGCCGGCGCCCGCGGTGTTCGAACGGGCGCTCGGGCTTGCGGGCGCCGCGGCCGGCGATGCGGTGCACGTCGGCGACAGCGCCGAGGAGGACGTGGCGGGGGCGCGGGCCGCGGGGATCGAGCCGATCCTGCTCTCTCGTGACGGCCGCCCGGGGCCGCCCGGCGTGCGCCGCATCGCCTCGCTGAGCGAACTGACCGCGCTCGCGCCCTAACCTCCCACGCCGGATCATGAGCAGCGTTCCGCCACCCGCACCGATTCCGCCGGCCCCGCCGCCGGCGAGCTCGCCCCCGAACGGGCGGCGCGACGACGACATTCCGGACTGGCGGATGTGGATGGCGCCGGCTGCGATCGTCCTCGGTCTCGCCCTCGGAGAGTTCGCGGTGATCTTCGTTGACGGCATCGGCGCCGCCGCGGGGTCGAGCTTCACCCACCCGACGCCGGCCGTCAACATCATCGGCAACGTCGTCGTCGACCTGGCATTCGTCGCGGCGGCCGTGTACCTCGCCCACACGCGCGGGCCGGTGCGTCCCGTCGATTTCGGCTTCCGGTTGGTGTCGCTGCGCCGGGGCTTTGTGGCGTTCATGCTCGCCGGCGTCGGGTACTACGGCCTCACGGCTGTCTACGCGTCCCTGTTCAAGCTTCACGGCCAGGACAAGCTTCCCAGTGAGCTCGGTGTGTCGAACAGCGATGCAGCCCTCGTCGCGGCCGCAGTGTTCGTGTGCGTGATCGCGCCGATCGCAGAGGAGTTCTTCTTTCGCGGCTTCCTGTTTGGCTGCCTTCGCCGCTGGAACGTGCGGCTCGCGGGGCATGACCTCGGTCCGTGGATCGCGTCGGTGGTCGTTGGCGTGCTGTTCGGGCTCGCCCACACCGGCTCGGCCTCGGCGCAGTACCTCGTGCCGCTCGGATTTCTCGGCTTCGTGCTGTGTCTGATGCGCTGGCGGACACGGTCGCTGTATCCGTGCATGGCGCTGCATGCGTTCAACAACTCGCTCGCGCTTGGGGTCAACGAGCTGCACTGGTCGACGCTCGGAATCCTCGGGCTGGTCGCCGGCTCCGCCCTCGCGATCGGCGCGATCACCCTCCCGCTGGCCGGCCCGCGGCCGCGCCCGGCGGTTTGAAATCCTGACTCGTGCCGGACGCGTTGAGTCGACGATGCGGAGTCATCGCACAAGAGATGTGATGAATCGCGCACGCACTTGGCTGCGCGGCTGATTTACTTCCGGCTCATGTCACGGACGCTCACACGCCTACTCCCGCTGCTCGCCGCCTTCCTGCTCGTACCTGCGGCGGTGGCCGCAGCCGACAGCGGGTCGAAGGCCCCGAGCACGACCACGACCACCACCACGACGACGACCACGACGTCGACGACCACGACGACGCCGAAGCCCAAGCCCGCCAAGGGCTCCTCCTACCTCCAGCTACCGGACGCGTTCATCCTCAACCATGCCGCGGTGACCGTGCCGGGTCGCCGGGTGCACGTCCAGGGGATCGTCCACCCGTACGTCCGTGGCCAGAAGGTGCTCATGAAGGCGTACGTGGGGCACCGGTTGATTCTGTCCAAGCGGATGTGGATCTGGCCGGGCAACAAGCGCCAGAGCTACGGCAAGTTCTCGAAGGTGCTCGTCGCCCCGAGCGCGGGTCGCGTGTACGTCGTCGTAACCCACGACCGCAATGACGCCCTGAGCGGTTTTCGCGCCGCCAGGAGCTACACGGCGCTCGGTACAAACATCCACTTCGGGTCGGTCGGCCGGTTCGTCCAGCTGATGCAGCAGCGTCTCGCCGCGCTGCACATCTTCCTGCGGCAGAGCGGCGTCTACGACTCCCATATGGGCCTCGCGCTCGATGCCTACCACCGGCTGCTCGGGTGGGGCACCTCGCAGGCGCTGGACGGCAAGACCGTCAGCTTCCTGCTCAACGGCTGGGGATCGCTCCGGCCGAAGTACCCGAGCCACGGCCACCACGCTGAGGGCTGGCTGCGAAAGCAGCTGCTGATCCTTTCCGACGGCGGCAACGTGAAGTACATCTTCCCGATCAGTTCCGGGAAGCCGTCGACGCCGACCGTGCTCGGGAACTTCCACATCTACCGGAGCGTCCCGGGCTACCTGCCGGACGGGATGTACTACTCGCGGTTCTTCATCGGCGGCTACGCGATCCACGGCTACGACCCGGCGCCGGACTACCCGGCCAGCCATGGCTGCATGCGCACCCCGATCATGGACGCGACCTTCATCTACTACTGGCTGCACTTCGGCGACGCTGTCGACGTCTATTACTAGACGGCTGCGAAGTTGAATTCAGGCTGGCGCCGCGCAGACGGCGTCAGCTCAAGCCTCGGCTGAACCGCGCGAGGTAGCCGAGGCCGACGCCGTACACGATCACCGCGATGATCGTCGGCACGCCGCGGAGCACCCACTGGCTGTCGCTCTGCACGATCGAGCTGAACGGCGAGGTCAGCGTGTGCGCCGCGTCGTCGATGAACTGCCGCGGCTGTCCGTGGTGCTTGGCCTCGGCCGGAATCGGCGCGACTGCCGCCGACGAGGTGATCTCGTTCTGCTGGTGCTTGGATGCGCCGGCCAGCTGGTCGATCGCGAACAGCGAGAACGACACCACCACGAAGAAGCAGCAGATCCAGGCGACGGTTGTAATGGCACGATGGACCACGTCCCTTTAATCGGCACCCACTGGGGCTAGGATGAGCGGCCGATGACCTCAAACGCCGCGATGACAGCCCGCGACCGCCTTCTCGCCGAGCTCCGCGAGCACGCCCTCGTGATCGGCGAGGTCGTCCTGACGAGTGGCGCGACCGCCCAGTACCTCGTCGATGCCAAGCGCGCGATCCTCCGCCGAGCCGGGTTCATGGCCCTCGGCGAACTCGTGTCCGCCCAGGCCGCCGAGTGGGGCGCGACCGCGGTCGGCGGGATGACAATGGGCGCCGACCCGATCGCCTGCGCCGCGCTCGCCGCCGGTGCCGACGTCAAGGCGTTCTTCGTCCGCAAGGAGGCCAAGCAGCACGGCCTCTCCCGCCGGATCGAGGGTCCCCCGCTCACGCTTGAGGACCGGTGCATGCTCGTTGAGGACGTCGTCACGACCGGCGGCTCGACGATCCGCGCACTTAAGGCCGTCCAGGACGAGGGCCACAGCGTGTGCGGGGTGGTCGCGATCTGCGACAGGCTCGCCGGAGGCGCCGAGGCGATCTCGGCGGCGGCCGGCGGCGCGCCGTACGTAGCGCTCACGACGATCGACGACGTCTACCCGGAGCGGCCTGACCGCTGAGCATCGCGCGGCCTGGCCTCCCCAAGCCTCACCCCGCTTACGTCGGGAGCCGCCGACACGCGCCGTGCGGCTGATGCAGCGCCTGGACCTTCCACCGGCCGTGCCCCGGCGTGATCAGCACGATCGGCCGCGAGGAATGGATCGCCGGTCCGTACTTCCAGCCCACCTGCCCGACGTTGACCCCGAGCGTGAACGCGACGATCGACTGGTACTCAAGCCGCGTGAGCGGCTCGCCGCAGGCGCGGACCAATGCCGCGCCCCCCGCGGCAGAGAGCGCCGGACGCAGCGCGTTGATCTGCGCCGTCCGTGCTCGCTGCCCGTTCAGGTCCTTGTGCTCGGCCCGGGCCCGGGACACCGCGGAGGGAACGAGCACCGCGCAGGCCACGACCGCCAGCGCGACGCCGGCCCATCCGGCAGCGGCCGACCACCGCACGGGCTCGCGGATCAGCCACCCGATGCCGACCGCGGCGAGCACCGCGACCACACCGCCGGCCTCGAACATGTACCGCGGCACCGCCGGCCAGCCGTGCAGTGCGAACGCGATCTCGACGACCACCCAGAGCACGATTCCGGCGGCCAGCAGCAGGACGACCCGCTGGCGTCTGCCACGCCGCCCACGCGACCGCCAGCAGCGCCAGCACGTAGAGCGCCACCGGCTGGAGGTGCGCGAACCGGCTGATCGTCGCGGTCACCTTGTTGCCGTGCGGGGCGCGGCCCGACCCGATCGCGTTCGTGCCCGCGACGAACGGGCTGCGCGAGCTGATCCCGGGGATCCCGAACCACAGCACGAGCAGCAGCACGATCCCGCCGACGAGGAACCGCCGCATCGAAGGCACCGCGCGCCACGCCCAGATTGCGTACAGCCCGAGGAACGGCCACGCCTCGGGGCGGCCGAGCGAGGCCAACAGCCAGAATGCGAACGCCCACCGGTAGCGGCGGGAGAGCTGCATGTCGATCGCGCCGAGGCACAGGGCGACGATCATCGGGTCTGACTGGGCGCTGAGGATGACGTGCGAGTCGTTGGCGATCAGCAGCACGCCGACGCCGGCCACGACCGCCGCGACCCAGCCGGCAATCCGTCCCCGCCGGTCGACCTCAGCGCCGCCCGGGCCGCCGCGGTCGCCCGCAACCAGCCGATACGCGATCCGCCCGCCGAACACGGACCCGCTCAACGACACGGCGACCGCGGTCACGAGCCATAGGTACACCGCGTAGTGGCCGAACACGGCGTAGGGCACCGTGAACAGGTAGGGGAGCGGCTTCCAGGACGGGGCGGCGTTCGTGTCGAGCGCGACATGAAGCGTCTGGTGTCCCCAGACGAGCCAGCCGTATGGATCAAACCCCGGTCGGGTCCGGGCCCACACGACGAGCGCGGCGGACAGCACGGTGATCGCCACGCCCACCGTCCACCATGGGTGCGAGCGGGAGAAGCTCCGCAACGTCCATGGCGTGGCGTCGGCTGAGACGGCGTCCGGCTCAGCCTGCGTCGGCGCGTCGACGGCGCCCAAGCTCACGAGCTGCTGTGGAGCCGAACGACCCGCCCGTTTGGATGGCGGGCGTCGAACAGCACCTTGGCGCGGAGGGTCGAGCAGGTGGCCTGCGTGGCCGGCGTGAGGTGTGCCGGCAGGAGCGTCCACCCGTGCGGTCCGTTGCTGAAGATGATCACCGGATAGGTCTGCGTGAGCTCGAACTTCGGCTTGTGGCCGACCTTGCCGACGTTCAGGTGCGTGAAGTAGGCGAGGATGCTGACGAAGCCGACGTAGGTCGTCGGGCGCCCGCACTCGCGAACGTGCTTGTACCCGCCGAGATCGTTGATCGTCCGGTCAAGCCGCGTGATCTGCAGCGCCCGCGCGTGCTCGTGGACCAGGTCTTTGTGCTCGGCGTGCTCCCGCGCGATCGCGCCCGGCACGAGCGCGGCGACGATCAGCAAGACGATCGGGATTCCGACCCAACGCGGGATCGACAGCGACCGCGCACCGGCTCGGAGCTTCGGAAGGTCGACGAGGATCCAGCCGACCGCGACTCCGGCGAGCACGGTCTGCACCCCGGCCGACTCGATCATGTAGCGCGGGACGCCCGGCCAGCCGTGGAGCACGAACGCCATCTCGACGAGCATCCACAGCACTGCGGCGCCGGCGAGCACGAGCACCGCCCGGTTGCGGCGGAAGTACGCGATCACAACCGACAGCAGCGCGAGCAGCTGGATCGGCAGGTAGGTGAGCGCCGTGTAGCGGTGGAAGACGCCGAGGAACTTGTTGCCCTCGATCCGTCGCACGGACAGCTCGGCAAGCTCCGCGGAGACAAACGGTCGCGCGTTCGTGATCGTCGGCACGCCGAACCACATCACGGGGATCAGCGCGAGGCCGACGGCCAGGAACTTCCGCATCGCCGGGATCGAGCGCCATGCCCAGAGGAAGTACAGCCCAGTGAATGGCCACGTCTCCGGTCGACCGAGGGCGGCGAGGACGAGGAACGCGTATGCCCACCGCGTGGTCGCCCTGAGAGGTGCATGTCGATCGCCCCCAGGCACAGCGCCACGATGATCGTGTCCGACTGGGCGCTGAGGAACAGGTGGATCCACTGATTGATGCCGAGCACCGCGACACCCGCGAACACGCCCGCGGCGATCGCCGCCCAGCGCGTGTACGAATCGACCTCGCGGTCAGAGGGGAGCGTCAGCCGGTACGCGATCCGGCCGGCGAAGATCGACCCGCTCAGCGACACCGCGGTGGCGAACGTCATCCACAGCGTCAGGGAGTGCGTGCCGAACAGCGACATCGGCACCGTGAACAGGTACGGGAGCGGCTTCCACGACGGCGCGCCGCCCAGGTCGAGGCTGAGGTGGAGCGTCTGGTAGCCCCAGATGAGCCAGCCGTACGGGTCGTAGCCGGGTCGCGTGTTCGCGTGTCGGACGAGGAGGTAGGAGAAGAGCACGAGGAGCACGCCGACGATCCACCAGGGGTGCTGGCGGATGGCAGCGGGCAGGCGGCTCGTCCGCTCTGCCTCGCGCCTCGGTTCTGGACTCCCGCTCGGAGGAACCGGGGGTGCTTCTAGCGTGCTCTCGGACACGAGACGTGAGGCACGGTAGCAGTCCTGACGGGCGCAAACGTCGCGCCAATAATCCGCTAAAGACGGCCCGCGCGCCAGCATTCTGCGCCGCCGTGGCAGTGCGCCAGGGCACGCAGCTCGGCGTGCAGACGGGCCAGTTCAGCGGGTCCCAGAGATGCCGAGATGTTGTGCAGCTCGAGCGGGTCGTGGCGAAGGTCGTAGAACTCCGTCTCGCCGTCGTTGTACTCCACGTACAGGAACCTTCGCGTCCGCATCGCCTCGTAGGTCCGCGGGCTGCCGCTGGCTGACTGCTGGAAGTCCGGATCGATGCCCCGCAGATCCGCCCCGTGGTGCTCGATCAGCGCGGCGCGCCGCCAACCGTCGGGCGCGGTTCCATCGAGGACTCCGAGCAGGCTGTGGCCGTCCCCGCTGAGCTGCGTCCCGCCGATCGCGGCGAACGTCTCCGCCAGGTCAACGTTCTCGGCGAGCGCGCCCGTCCGCACGCCGGCCGGGACACCGGGTCCGACGACGACGAGCGGGACACGGATATCGGTGTCGAAGGCCGTCAGCTTGCCCGGCATCAGCCGGTACTGGCCGGTGTGAAACCCGTTGTCCGAGCTGAACACGAGGTAGGTGTTGTCGGCGATCCCGTCCGCCGTGAGGCGCTGCTCGATCGCGCCGATCATGTCGTCGACGGCCTGGACCGACTGGGCCCGGCTCCGGAACGCGCTGTTGATCTCGGCGATCTGGGGCTCGGACAACGGGCCGCGACCGTCGAGCCAGCGCGGCGCATCGGTCGGGAGCACGTCGAAGTTCCCCGGCCGGGGCACCTTCAGACCCGGAAAGCGCTCGGCGTCACGCGGTGCCGGGACGGCGGGTCGGTGCGGGGCGAAGGTCGCGAGCTCGAGGAAGAACGGCTGCCGGACGGCGGCAGAGCGATCGACGAACCGAGCGCCCTTCTGCGAGATCACATCTGTGAGGTAGTCGGCGGGCTCGTGGCCGTAGGCATACAGCGAGCCGTTCTGGTTCAGGACATAGTCGAACTCTCCGTAGCCCCAGCCGGCGACGTCCCAGTCGCTCCATCCGGGCGGCACGTACGTGTCGGGGACCTGGGTGCGCTGCAGGTAGCCGTTGAGGTACTTGCCCATCATCGCCGTGCGATAGCCGGCCCGCCGGAGCGCGACCGCGAACGTGTCCCGCTCCTCGCCGCGGGCATGGAACACATTGAAGCCGCCGCGGGGACCCGAGTTGCCGAACACCTTCGTGTCGTGCGGGAAGTTGCCGGTGAAGATCGACGCTCGGGACGGGCAGCAGAGCGAGTCCGAGACAAAGTAGTGGCTGAACGTCAGTCCGCGCCGCATCATCTCCTGGACGTGCGGCATATACCGCAGCAGGTTCATCGACAGGTCATCGGTGAGCACGAACACGATGTTCGGGCGCCGCGCGTCCTGCGCCGGGGTGTGCCATGCCACCGCACGTTCCGATGAGCTCAGCACCGCGGCCAGCAGGCCAACGGCCACGAGCACGGCGGCCACGGCCCGCCGTGGCCGGCCGCGCGTCAGCGCGTCGATCTTCCCCGTCACTGCCCCGAGCACTCGACGCAACTATAGGAAGCTTTGGCGCCGCGGGGTCCGGTCACGGCACCGGCGGATACCCCCGGCAGGAATCGAACCTGCATCCCGCGCTTAGGAGGCGCGTGCTCTATCCATTGAGCTACGAGGGCGCTGCGGCTTGGCGACGCTACCAGCCTGACCGCTGGACGCAGGAGATGATGAAATGATCCAGAAGCTTTCAGCCCGGCGGTAAGTCTCACCTGTGCAGCGTCTGGGGCTGCGATGTCCGGGTTGACATTTGACAACCGGTTTGGAACGCGAAGAATGACCTGTGTAGACCCTCGTTCTTGGGGAGAGGTGCGTATATGAGATCTGGAGTTCTTCCTGGGCCTAGCCGCTGGCGTGGCCTCATCATCGTCGGCCTCATCGCGGCTGCCTGCGCGGTACTCGTGGCGGCCTGCGGAAGCAGCAGCAACACCAGCAACGTCAACGAGGCGCAGTCCAGCCTGGGCACGGTCCTGTACGGGTCGCTGCCGCCGCAGGGCACGCCGGTCAAGGGCGGCACCATCACCCAGGGGCAGCTCACTGGCCAGACGCCCACCTACATCTTCCCGATCACCCCCGGCGCACAGAGCTCGTCGGGGACGTTCTCGTTCCTCAGCGAGCTGTTCATGCCGCTCTACGCCGGCCCCTCCGGCGCCGAGCCCAAGGTCGAGTACCCGCTCAGCGCGGCCAATGCGCCGAAGTTCAGCGACGGCAACAAGACCGTCACGATCCCGATCAAGCCGGGTCTCAAGTGGTCCAACGGCGAGCCGCTCGTGGCCAACGACGTCGTCTTCTGGTTCGACCTGCTCAAGGCGGCGGTCAAGGAGAGTGCCGCCAACTGGGGGCAGTACACCCCCGGGCTGATGCCGGACAACGTCAAGAGCATCTCGACGTCAGGCAAGTACGACGTGATCATGCACCTGACGCAGCCCTACAACCCGGGCTTCTTCCTCAACAACAACCTCCAGGACACGAACAACGTCTACCCGTTGCCGAGCACGTCCTGGAACATCGCCGCGCCGGGTGGGCCGCACCTCGACTACACCAACCCGGCCAACGCCAAGAAGATCTACGACTTCCTGGCCAAGGGCGGCGGCTCGGTGTCGACGTTCGCCAGCAACCCTCTGTGGAAGGTGGTCTCGGGCCCGTTCAAGCTGAAGTCCTTCAACCCCACCAACAGCTCGTACGTGCTCGTCCCCAATCCGTCCTACGGCGGGTCGCCCAAGCCGATCATGTCCTCGGTCTCCACCCAGACGTACACCGGGTTCACGTCGGAGCTCAACGCCGTCAAGAGCGGAAGCCTTGACGTGATGGTCGGCTTCGACCCGTCGCAGCTCGCCCAGGTGCCGTCTCTCAAGCAGCAGGGCATCGCCGTCTTCGGCGGCCCGGGCTGGGGCTGGTTTGGCGGCCAGATCAACTTCAAGGACACGACCAACCACTTCGACAAGGTCATCTCGCAGCTCTACGTCCGCCAGGCGATCGACCACCTGATCGACCAGCCGGCGATCATCAAGGGCGTCTACAAGGGCGCCGCGGTGGAGGCCTACGGTCCCACGCCATCGGCTCCGCTCTCGCCCTACGCGCCCGCCGACGCCGCCACGCCTCCCTACAAATTCGACCCGTCGGCGGCGGTGTCGCTGCTGAAGTCGCACGGCTGGAAGGTCGTGCCCGGCGGGACGACGACGTGCGCCAAGCCGGGAACCGGGTCCGGCGAGTGTGGCGCCGGCATCCCCGCCGGCACGCCGATCTCGTTCGTGTGGGCCAACGTCCCGGAATCGGTCTCCAGCACCGGCGCGCTCGAGTCCGAAGCGATCGCCTCGCAGGCCAAGAAGTCGGCCGGGATCGTCATCAAGCTGCAGACGAAGACGTTCAACTTCCTCACCGAGAACTACAACAACGCCAACCCGGCGGCGGCCAAGTACACCAACGACTGGGGCGTGAACAACTACGGCGGCCTGTTCATGAACTTCTACCCGACCGCATCGGGCGTGTGGAACGAGGGTGCCGGGTTCAACACGGGGTCCTACAACGACCCCAAGGCCAACCAGCTGATCAACGCATCAGTGCACAGCGGCAATGCCGATGCTGTCAAGACCGAGGCGGACTACTTCGCCAAGAACCCTCCGGTGTTCTTCATGCCCGACTACGACTACCTGGTGGCCGTCAACATCAAGAAGGTCGCGGGCCCCTCGAAGGGATGGACCTCGATGACACAGCAGCAATGGTTCCCGCAGTATTGGTATGTGGTGAAGTAGCGAACGGCCTTGACGTGACGATGATGAGCGACCGGCCGGGGCCGGGCGGATGACCGGTTACATCACCCGCCGGCTCGTGGTCGCCGTCATCGTCACGTTTGGCATCGCGTTAATCACGCTTCGCGCTGCTGCACTTCCTCTCCCCGAGCCCCGCGTACGACGTGCTCGGGTCCAAGGCACAGCCGGCCGCGGTGAAGTCGTGGAACCAGCAACACGGCTACGACCGCCCGGAGCTCGCGCAGTTCGCCACCTACGTCGGGCACCTGGTCCGCCTCGACTTCGGTTACTCGTACAAGCTCAGCCAGAGCGTGAACGCACTGTTCAAGGAGAACGCGGGACGCAGCGCGTACCTCACGCTCGCGGCGCTGGTCCTCTCGCTGGTCATCGCCATCCCCCTCGGGATCTTCCAGGCGGTCAGGCGAAACAGCGTTGCCGACTACACGCTGACGACGTTCAACTTCATCCTCTATTCGATGCCGTCGTTCTTCCTCGGGCTGATCCTGATCCAGATCTTCGCCCTCGATCTGGGGATCTTCCCGCCGACGGTGAGCACCTCGATCACCACCACTTGGGGGGCGATAACCCATCCCATGCAGCTCGCGCTGCCGATCGTGACCCTGGCGCTCATCAACGTGGCCTCGTTCAGCCGCTACATGCGCTCGTCGGCCCTCGACAACCTGGGCCAGGATTACATCCGGCTGGCGCGGGCGAAGGGACTGTCCGAGCGGGCGGTCCTGTTCCGGCATCTGCTGCGAAACGCCTGCCTGCCGATGATCACGCTCGTGGGACTGTCGATCCCCACGCTGCTGGCCGGGAACCTGCTCATCGAGGTGCTCTTCAACTATCCCGGCCTCGGGCTGCTCTTCTACAACGCCCTCGGTAACCAGGACTACAACATCCTGCTCGCGTACACGATCCTGGGCGGATTCCTGACCGTGCTCGGGAACCTCCTGGCCGACATCGCCATCACCTTCGCCGACCCGCGGGTGCGCCTTGTCTGATCCGCTCAGGCCCGTGGTCGAGGGCGAGTTGCCTGTCGGCGGCGTGTTTGAGGTCGACACGCCGCCCGGCCTCCCCGAGGGGGGCGATGTTCGAGGCGTTGCCGCGGGGTGGCGCTTGGCGCTGCGCGAGTTCATGTCCAACCGCGTCGCGGTGCTGGGTGCCGGGATCCTTCTGTTCTTCGTGGTCTTCTGCTTCCTGGGGCCGCTCGTCTACCACACCAATCAAACCGACTTCAATCCGCTGGCCACCAACCTGCCGCCCGGCGGAGGGCATCCGCTGGGGACCGACGAGCACGGCTTCGACGAGCTCGGGCGGATCATGGTCGGCGGCCAGACCGCGCTCGAGATCGGTCTGCTCGCCTCGGTGCTGGCGACGGTAATCGGGACGCTGTGGGGCGCGATCGCGGGCCTGGCGGGGGGAGTCATCGACGGGATGCTGATGCGCTTCGTCGACATCCTGCTGGCGATCCCGTTCCTCTTCATCGTGCTCGTGCTGGCCACCAAGTACAGCGCGACCGTCCTCGAGGAAGCGCTCATCATCGGGCTGTTCTCCTGGCTGATCCCTGCGCGCCTGGTCCGCGGCGAGGTGCTCACCCTCCGGGTGCGGGACTTCGTCGACGCCGCCCGCGTGATGGGCAGCGGCCAGCCGCGGATCGTGCTCAGACACCTGATCCCCAACGCGCTGTCGGTCGTCATCGTCAACATCACCTTCCAGGTGGCCGACGCGATTCTCGCCCTCGCCTACCTCGGGTTCCTCGGCTTCGGGTTGGAGTACCCCTCGGCCTCCTGGGGGGACATGCTCGGCAACGCCCAGCAGTACGTTTCCTCCGGCTACTGGTGGCTCGTGTACCCGGTCGGCGCATGTCTGGTCGCGGTCGTGCTCGCGGCTAACCTCGTCGGCGATGCACTGCGCGACGCGCTCGACGTGAGGCTCCGCCGGCGATGACCACAGCCAACGGCGCGTCCGCAGCCCTCGAGCTCACCGACCTCACCACCCACATCAACCTCAGTCGCTCCGTCGTCAAGGCGGTGGGAAACGTGGACCTGCGGATCGAGCCCGGACAGACGCTCGGGCTCGTCGGTGAATCGGGGTGCGGCAAGTCGATGCTCGGCCTCTCGATCCTCGGCCTGCTGCCGGCCGGCGGCCACATCGTCGGCGGTTCGATCAAGGTCGCGGACCGCGAGCTCGTTGGGTTGCCCGAGGCCGAGCTTCGGCGCATCCGCGGCGACGCCGTCGCCATGATCTTCCAGGACTCTCAGTCCTCGCTGAACCCCACCAAGCCGATCGGAGAGCAAGTCGCCGAGCCGGTGCGACTGCACCGCGGGGCCTCGCCCAAGGAGGCGGCCAAGCGCGCGCTCGAGATGCTCGAGCTCGTCGGCCTGCCGCGCCCCAAGGAGCGGCTCGGCGCCTACGCGCATGAGCTCTCGGGAGGCCAGCGCCAGCGCGTGATGATCGCCATCGCGCTCTCCTGCGAGCCGCGCGTGCTGATCGCCGACGAGCCGACCACCGCCCTCGACGTGACGATCCAGGCGCAGATCCTCTCCCTCCTGGACGACCTCCGGGATCGGCTCGGCATGGCGACGCTGCTGGTGACCCACGACATGGGAGTGGTGGCGGGGCGGACGAGCCGGATCAACGTCATGTACGCGGGACGGATCGTCGAGACGGCGCCGACGGGCCGGCTGTTCAGCGGGATGCGTCACCCCTACACCCAGGGCCTCCTGGGCGCGATCCCGCGTCTGGAGTCCGACAACCGCCGGGCGCTGGTGAGCATCCCCGGTCTTCCCCCTGACCTGACCAGCCCGCCGCCGGGGTGCCGCTTCGCCCCCCGCTGCCCGCGGGCGACCGAGCAATGCCACGCCCAGGAGCCCCCGCTCAGCGGCGCTGACCCCGACCATCAGTTCGCCTGCTGGCACCCTGTCGACGGCCCGATCCGCGCCCGGCCCGAGATCACCACCGTCGGTCCGGCGCGCCAGCAGGCGAGCTCCGCCAACGGGCCGCTCCTCCAGGTGCGGGAGATGGTGCGCGAGTACCCCATCAGGGCCGGCCTGCTGAAGCGGACGGTCGCCACCGTGAAGGCGGTCTCCGGCATCGACCTCCACGTTCACGCCGGCGAGACCCTGGGCCTGGTGGGAGAGTCGGGCTGCGGCAAGACGACGCTGGGAAAGCTGATCGTCGGCATCGAGGAGCCGGACGCCGGTCAGATCACGCTCGAGGGCCGCGAGGTGTTCCGCCTGCGCGGGCGCCCGCTGCGCCGAGCGCGCCGCGATCTGCAGATGATGTTCCAAGACCCGTACGCCTCCCTCGATCCGCGGATGCGAGTCTCCTCGATCCTGCGCGAGCCGCTCGTGATCCAGGGCGTCGGCAGCCGCCGCGAGCAGGAGGAGCGGGTGATCCGGATGCTGGACGAGGTGGGACTTCCCGCAAGCTCGATGGAGCGCTATCCGCACGAGTTCTCGGGGGGCAGCGCCAGCGCATCGCGCTGGCCCGCGCGCTGATGCTCGAGCCCAAGGTGATGGTGGCCGACGAGCCCGTGAGCGCCCTCGATGTCTCGATCCGTTCGCAGGTCCTGAACCTCATGAAGCGCCTGCAGGCCGAACATGCAGATGGCCTCGGTGGTGATCTCGCACGACCTGGCCGTGGTCAAGTACCTGTCGGACCGGATCGGCGTGATGTACCTCGGCAAGCTGGTCGAGACCGGCTCGGGAGGCGACATCTACAGCCGCGCCGCCCATCCGTACACCGACGCCCTGATCAAGACGATCCCGATTCCCGACCCGTCCGCCGAGCGCGCCAAACACGACGCCGGGATCCGGGGGGACCTGCCCAGCCCGGTCAACCCACCGTCAGCGTGTCGCTTCCACACCCGCTGCCCGAGGGCGCAGCAGCTGTGCGCTCAGGAGGAGCCCCAGCTGCGGTCCTTCGGGCCTGGGCACGTGGCGGCCTGCCACTTCCCGCTGCAGCCGCCGGCGGAGGAGAACGGTGATGGGTCGGCGAGCGTCGCTGCGGCGGGCAGTTCTGGAACTACCTGAAGCACCTCGTCCGGCGCTTCGATCTCGGCTTCAGCTACGACGGCGGCGCCTCACCGCACACGCGGAGTTCCGAGACAACCCCTCTTAGGCCGCGCTGTCGCCGTCCCCTGCGTCGTCGTCCGCCTCGGCGCCGTCCTCGTCCTCGTCTTCGTCGTCGTCGACGTAGAGCGATTCGGCGGCGAGCTCCTCACCGCGTCGCCCCCACAGCTTGACCTCGATGAAGTCGCCGCGGTAGTTGTCGGGTGCGATCAGCGTGAAGCGCTCCTCGACGAGCTCGCACTGGTCGACCGCGAGGTTCGCGAGCTCTGCCGTGACGACCGTGCCGCCGGGCACGAGCGCGACGCCCCACACGAGCGTGATGTCGGCCGCCTTGCCCTGCTCACCCCGCCACAGCCCGATCACGTCGTCGTTGAGGTCGATCTTCCACTCCGGGTTCGCCTCGGCGGTTTCCGACGTGAAGTCGGCAGTGGACTCGAAATCGGTTGGGCCACGATCGCTCTCGCTGAACGCGACGAACCCGAACAGCTCATAGCCCTCGGTCGTCCGCGCGACGGCCGGGATGTAGGTCCGACCGGCGAACGAGCGGTCTGGGAACCAGCGGATCTCGCCCGTTTCGCCGAGGTCGACGCCCTCGGTGTCGATCTCGCGGACGGCGAGCTGGAAGTGACCACGCAGTGTTTCCGCCCAGCGGCCGTACGGCAGCCCCTCCTGGGGAGGCTCGGCGGCGAAGCTGATGACGAAGCGGTCGGTCGGCGGCACGGCGCCGGGGAGCATAGGCGCTCTCGCCGCCGGACGCCTCGCCCCTAGAACGCCCCGCGGCGGCTCAGGACCGCCGGGATCGTCTTCAGCAGGATCGACAGATCGAGGAACATCGACCATTGCTCGAGGTAGAGGAAGTCAAGTCGGACGAGGTCATCGAAGTCGAGCTCCGAGCGTCCCGAGACCTGCCAGAGTCCGGTGATCCCCGGGAGCACGAGGTAGCGCTTCTTGTGCCACTCCTCGAGCCGCTCAAAGTCGCGCATTGGCAGCGGCCGCGGGCCGACGAGCGACATCTCGCCGCGGACGACGTTGACGAGTTGGGGCAGCTCGTCGAGGGAGAATCGCCGCAGAAAGCGCCCGACCTTCGTCAGCCGCGGATCGTGGCGGATCTTGAACAGCGCGCCCGACTGCTCGTTGAGCGTCTCAAGGTCGGCCTGGATCTGGTCGGCGCTCTCGCGCATGGTGCGGAACTTGAAGCAGGAGAACGGCTTGCCCGCCATCCCGGGTCGGACCGAGCGGTAGATCATCGGGCCGCGGGAGCTCAGCTTGATGGCGATCGCGATCGCGATCAGGATCGGTGAGATGAGCACGAGCCCGACGGTCGAGAGCACGAGGTCGAACGTCCGCTTGAGCGCATAGTCGATGCCCTCGAACACCGGTGGCCGCAGCGTGAACAGCGGCACGCTCTGGCCGGGAACGAACTCGGCGCGATCGAACAGGATCTCCATCGTGGACGGCGCGACGTGGACGGTGACCCCGCGGCGATGGCAGAAATCGACCAGGTCGACGGCACGCTCTTGGGGGAAGTCGGGGTCGGCGATGATCACCTCTTGCACCTTCTCGGCGGCGAGGATGTCCGGGAGCTCCTCGAGCTCGCCAAGCGACTTCAGCCCGTTCTGCGGCCGTGGGGAGAGCGAGATGTACCCGACGATCGCGACCCGTGTCCGCGCGCGCCCGGACAGGGCGTGTGCGACGGCCTCGATGTGCTTGCCAGACCCGACGATCAGCGCTCGCCGCTGATAGCCGGCCTGCTTGAGCAGCCAGCCCGTCACCTGGAGATGGAGCTGGCGCAAGGCGCCGATGTAGGCGATGCCGATGATCAGGCTGCCGTAGAAGATGTAGTAGCTGCTGAAGTGCTGGCCGTTGGCGAGCGCGAACACGAGCGCGATCACTGTCGCCTGGAACAGCGCGGTCGCGATCTTTGCCGTCCCCGGCCGGCGAGGCCGGTCGGCATACAGATCGACCCGAGCGAACATCAGCACGGTCACGAGATATGCGAACGCGATCCACGGCTTGACGCCGTGCCACACGTTGTCGATCGTGAACTCCCCGCGGAACGCGAGCTTCAGTCCGAGGGCCGTGAACAGCGCGCCCACGACCCCGACGAAGTCGAGCAACAGCAGCGAGAGCACCCGCGTGGTGCGGCGCAGCGTTTCCAGCCGGAGGACGAACGAGAGCAGCGGAGGGCGCTTGCGCCGGACGTCACGCTCCGGCAACCTCATCGGAGGCGAGATGCCGTTCGTACCGTTGGCAATCGCCTCGGGGGCCTCTTTCTGCTCGGTTGTCACTGGCGGCTCAAGTGGGGTAGTTCCTCCCGTTACCCGTAACGCCGGCTGCGCACCGAAGTTACGAGGTAGGGTCGCCGCCCCGCGTCATCAACGCGCGGCGCCGACCAGCGTTTCGACGCCCGAGTGCTCAATCGTGCGGCTCAGCCCGTCGCGCAGGGCGATCTTGGGCTCCCAGCCGAGCACCTCCTTCGCGAGACCGATGTCTGGCTGGCGGACCTGCGGATCGTCGGTCGGGAGCGCCTCAAAGACGATTTCCGAGCGAGATCCGGTGACCTCGATCACGGTCTTGGCGAGCTCCAACAACGTGAACTCGTTCGGGTTTCCGATGTTCACAGGGTTGTGATACCCAGACTCGGCAAGACCGATGATCCCGCGGACGAGATCGTCGACGTAACAGAACGAGCGGGTCTGCGCCCCATCGCCGAAAACGGTAATCGGCCGGTCCTGCAGCGCTTGGCGCAGGAACGTCGGGATCGCACGGCCATCGTGTGGACGCATGCGCGGGCCGTAGGTGTTGAAGATCCGCACGATCGCGGTGTCTACGCCCTGCTGACGGTGGTAGGCCATCGTCAGCGCCTCCGCGTACCGCTTCGCCTCGTCGTAGACCCCACGCGGGCCGATCGGGTTCACGTGGCCCCAGTAGGTCTCGCGCTGCGGATGCTCCCGGGGGTCCCCGTACACCTCGCTCGTGGAGGCGATCAGGAACCGCGCCCGGTGCTGTTTGGCGAGCCCGAGCGTGTGATGCGTCCCGTAGGAGCCCACCTTCAGCGTGTGCAGCGGCAACCGCAGGTAGTCGATCGGGGATGCCGGGGACGCGAGGTGGTAGACGAAGTCGACGCTCTCATCGACGAAGTACGGCACGATGATGTCGATGTTGAGATGGACGAACGAGTCGGTCCGAATGTGATGGATGTTGGCGAGCGAACCGGTTTCCAAGTTGTCGACGCAGATCACGCGGTGGCCGCGGCGCAGCAGCTCATCGCAGAGGTGCGACCCCAGGAAGCCGGCACCGCCGGTGACGAGGCACGTTGGCATACAGCCGCAATCTAGCGTGGTATGGCGATTCCGCGCCGGGCGCGGGTGATCGCGGACGCCGGATGGATAGAGTCGGGCCAGCCCACACGAAGGAGAAACCGATGGCGGCACCACGCTTTGTCGAGCAGCTGAACGAACAGATCTCCTACGAGTTCGCCGCCTCGCAGCAGTACATCGCCAACGCCGTGTACTACGACGCTCAGACCCTCCCGCGGCTCGCCGCCTTCTTCTACGCGCAGGCCATCGAGGAGCGCAACCACGCGATGATGATGGTCCAGTACCTGCTCGACGCCGACACCGAGGTGTCGATCCCGGGGGTCGGCGAGCCCGAGAGCCAATTCGCGGACGTCGTCGCGCCGGTCGCGCTCGCGCTCGAGCAGGAACGGCGGGTCAGCGATCAGATCGCCGCGCTGATGGGCGTGGCCCGGGAGGAGGGCGACTTCCTCAGCGAGCAGTTCGTGCAGTGGTTCCTCAAGGAGCAGGTCGAGGAGGTCGCGACGATGTCCTCGTTGCTCGCGGTCGTCAAGCGCTCAGTCGAGAACCCGATGCTCGCCGAGGACTATCTGGCGCGCGAGCACGGCGGCAGCGAGGCTGCGGATCCGACCGCGCCCACCGCGGCAGGCGGCGCGCTCTAGCGTCGGCGCGCTAGCTCCGCCGCCCGCGCACGACGTGCTGCTCGCCGCGGCGGATCGTGACCTTCTCGGAATCGAGGTGCTCGAGCAGCGCCTGCGCGAACTTGCGTGAGGTCCCCAGTTCGGTCCGTATTTCGGCGAGCGTGACCCCCCCGCCGCGCTGCGCGGCGAGCTCGATCACCTGCCGCTGAACGTCGGCCAGCACATCGGGGTGGTAGTGCAGCGTCCGCGACACTCGCACCGCGCGCCCCGCCGCCCGCAGCGCGCTGAGGTCGTCCGGGTCGAGTTCGGCGTCCAGCGGCGGCTCGACCCCTGCCTCGCGCAGGCGCTGCTCGAGCGCGAGCGCCGACGCGTCGAGCGGAGGCGGCGGGGCAGCACTGAGCGCCGGGTCGCTCGGCGGCGCCGGGGCCGGTGATGCGTCGGCCGCCGCCTCCGGCTCCTCGCCGAGCGCGAGCCGCTGCAGCCGCGCGAGCAGCTCGCGGCCGGCCCCGTGCTTGCGCGGCGCGGGATCGAGCACGACGCCGCCACCGAGCGTGTCGGGCGGCGCGATCTGCCGGATGACGAGCCGGTCGCCGCGCGCCGCGATCAGTGGCTGCTCGAGCCGGACCTGCCAGAACGCGCCCCCGAGCCACGCGAGCCGAGCCGGACTCTCACGGGTGCCGTGGTGAACCTGGACCCGATCGCCGTGCTCCGGTTGCTGGGCGTCGAACCGAAACTCGCCGTCGAGCAGGTACGCCGGACGCAGGTCGGCCTGAGGCGACGCGAGCACATCGCCGCGGGCGAGCTCAGAGACCGCGACTCCGACGAGGTTGACGGCGACCCGCTGTCCGGCTGCGGCACGCTCGACGGCCGCGTCATGGACCTGCACGCTGCGGACGCGGACCGTTCGGTCACCCGGCAGGACGCGCAGCTCGGCGCCCCGCTCGATGACGCCCGACCACAACGTCCCGGTGACGACCGTGCCGGCGCCCCGGATCGTGAACACGCGGTCGATGTGCAGCCGCGTTCCCGTCGCGGCGTCGGCGGCCCGGCTCGGAACCGTCGCCACGATCCGGTCAAGCGCAGCGCGCACCTCCTCAACCCCGGCTCCCGTGCGGGCCGACACGGGGATCGCGTCAACGCCGGGGAGCAGCTCGGCTGCCTCGAGCATCGCGAGCTCGGGGTCGGCGAGGTCGGCCTTCGTCACCGCCACGACCCCGGTATCGACGCCGAGGGCCTGGAGCACGGCGGCATGCTCGCGGGTCTGCGGCATCACGCCATCGTCCGCCGCGACGGTCATCAGGAACAGGTCGACTCCGGTCGCGCCCGCGACCATCGTCCGGACGAACCGCTCGTGGCCCGGGACATCGACGACGGACAGGGCACGGCCGGACGGCAGCGTCAGGCTGGCGTAGCCGAGCTCGATCGAGATGCCGCGCTCGCGCTCCTGGGGAAGGCGGTCAGTGTCGACGCCCGTGAGCGCGCGGATCAGCGCCGTCTTGCCGTGGTCGATGTGTCCGGCGGTGCCGAGCGTCAGCGGTGCGCTCATCCGCTGAGCGCGTGTCGCACGATCGCGATTGCCGGGTCGATCTCCTCGTCGGCAAGCGTGCGGGGATCGAGCAGCACGCGGCCCTCGTGCACACGTGCGATCAGCGGCGGCTCGCCCCCGCGGAGCGTGTCCAGCAACTCGACCGGCGCCGTCGAGCTGCGCAGCGCGACGGCGGGGCCCGGCAACTCCAGCAGCGGCAGCGCGCCGCCGCCGACCCGCGCGACCGAGTCGACGATCTCGCAGCGGTCGGCGCCGATGCCCGCGCGCAGACGCTCGGCGCGGTGGGCGAGGACGCCGTCATCGGCGTCGAGCATCGCCAGGACCGGGATCTCACGCCGAGCGCGGGCCGGGTCGCGGTACAGGGTGAGCGTCGCCTCGAGTGCGGCGAGCGAGAGCTTGTCGATCCGCAGCGCGCGGGCGAGGGGGTGGGAGCGGGCCGCCGCGATGGCGTCGGCACGCCCGACGAGGATCCCGGCCTGCGGTCCGCCTAGGAGCTTGTCGCCCGAGCAGCAGATGAGCGCCGCGCCGGCGGCGACCGACCGAGCGACCGCGGGCTCGTCGGCGAGCGTCGGCAGTCCGTTCGCGTGAGCGCCGAGGACCCCGGAGCCCACGTCGTCGATGACCGGCGCACCGAGCCCGCACAACGCCTCGACCGAGACGTCCTCGACGAACCCGAGGGAGCGGAAGTTCGACGGGTGGACGCGCAGGATCACCGCCGGACGGCCAGCGTCGTCCTCGAGCGCCCGCTGGTAGTCGCCGACGCGCGTGCGATTCGTCGTGCCGACCTCGACGAGTGTCGCCCTGGAGACGGCGACCACGTCCGGGATCCGGAAACCGCCGCCGATCTCAACGAGCTGACCCCGGGAAACGATGATCCGGATGCCGGGACCAGCGAGCGCGGCCGCGGCGAGCAGGACCGCCCCCGCGCCGTTGTTGACCGCGACCGCCGCCTCCGCGCCGGTCAGTTCGACGAGCAGTCGCTCGACGTGGGCGTGACGGCTGCCGCGATGGCCGGTGGCGAGCTCGAGCTCGAGGTTCGCGTATCCATTCGCCGCCCTGCTTACGGCATCGCGGGCCGCGCCGGACAGTGGCGCCCGGCCGAGGTTCGTGTGGACGATCACGCCGGTCGCGTTGAGCACCCGCACCAGCGACGGACGTTCGGCGGCGGCGAGCAGCTCGCGCGCTCGAGCGGTGAGGTCGGGAGCCGGATCGGCGCCGGAACGGATCTGCTCGCGCGCTTCATCGATCGCCATCCGCGCGGCGGCGACGGCGAGCGGGTGCGGCGCCACTAGACAAGAGGCGAGCTCGTGGACGGCCGGGAGCGCCCTCAGCCGCTCGGCCGCGGAGGCGGTTCGGGTGTCGTCCCGGGCACCCACTCGCCCTCCTCCTTCTTCCAGATCGGCGCCTGCGCCTTGATCTCGTCGATGATCTCGTGGGCGCCACGGAACGCCGCGTCGCGATGTGGAGCCGAGACCGCGATCGCGACCGACGGCTCGGACAGCGGCACGGTGCCCACCCGGTGCTCGGCGGCGGCGGCGCACAGACCGTGTCGCGTGACCGCGGCTCTCACGATCTCGGCGATCTTCCGCTCGGCCATCTCTGTGTAGGCCTCGTAGTTCAGCTCGTCCACGTCGCGGGTGACCCCGAGGAACGTCACCACGGCTCCCGCACGCGGGTCACGGACCCGGGCCACGAGCGCGTCGAGGGACAACGGCTCATCGGTCACGCGCGTGTGCAGCTCGCCGACGGAGCCGCCGGATACGGGTGGGATCAGCGCGAGCTCGTCTCCCGCGTTGAGCGTCACGGTCGGGTCCGCGTATTCCTGGTTGACGGCCATCACGACACGGACGCCGTGGGTGACGTGCGCGAGCTGCGCGAGCGCGTCAGCAACCGACGCGCCGCTCGGCAGCTCGAGTTCGATCTCCTGGGCGCCGGCGCCGCTCGCGCAGGCCGGCGAACAACCGCACGTGGACGTGCATGTCCGAAAGGCTAGCTCTGTATTGGTAGGTGGTTAGCGCGGACGACATAACTGCGGGTGTTCCTTATGCTGCATACCTCACTGGGGTGTTCAAAGGAGAACAACTGATGCGTATTCGGAGGACCTGGCTCGTTGGAGCCATCGCGCTTGTGAGCGCTGCGCTTTTCATCGTCGGCTGCGGAAGCAGCAACTCGTCCAGCTCGAGCTCGTCGTCGAGCTCCGGGAGCGGGACATCCTCGACGCCGAGCGCGATCGCGAACGCGAAGGTCGTCGCGCTGGTCCCTTCTGCGGTCAAGAACAAGGGCACGCTGACCGTCGCGTCTGACGCCAGCTACGCGCCGAACGAGTTCGTCGCCTCGGACGGCCACACCGTCATCGGGATGGACGCCGATCTGATGAAGGCACTCGGCGGGGTGATGGGTCTGAAGGTCAACGTCGTCAACGTGCCGTTCGCCAGCATTCTCGCCGGCCTCCAGGCCAGCAAGTACGACGTCGGCGCCTCGTCGTTCACCGACACGAAGGAGCGCGAGAAGACCGTCGACTTCGTGACCTACTTCACTGCCGGTGAGTCCTTCTTCACGAAGGCCTCGGGCGGGACGACGATCAACACCATCGCGGACCTCTGCGGTCACAGCGTCGCTGTCGAGCAGGGCACGACCGAGAAGGACGATGCGACAGCTCAGGGCGTGAAATGCAAGAAGGCGGGCAAGCCCGGCGTGACCGTGCTCGTATTCCCTGATCAGAACGGGGCCAACCTCGCGCTGTCCAGTGGCCGCGCGCAACTCGGCTTCGCTGACTCACCGGTCGTCGAGTACCAGGTCAAGAAGTCGGGCGGAACCTTCAAGCTCGTCGGCACGACGATCGCCAGCGCGCCGTACGGCCTGGCCGTCGCGAAGGCGGGCGGGCTCCAGAAGGCGCTGCTCGCGGCGCTCGAGGAGCTGATGAAGAACGGTCAGTACAAGGCGATCCTGACGCATTGGGGGATCCAGGCCGGCGCAATCTCGAACCCCAAGATCAACGGGGCAATCAGCTAGCGCGGTGCCACTCGGCGGACTAACCCGTCAAACTGCCGCTCAGGAGTGAGCACTTCCGAGCTATTAGAGGCCAAACCGGAACGGCCTGAGGACATCAAGGCCGTTCCGCTGCGCCGTCCGGGGCGTTGGATCGCTGCGGTGATCGTGCTGGTGATCGCTGCGTCGATCGTCCGGTCGGTCGTCACGAACCCGAACTTCGAGTGGAGCATCGTCGGGCAGTACCTGTTCGACTCGAGAATCCTCCACGGCGTCGTCGTGACGATCGAGCTGACCGTGATCGCGATGATCATCGGCGTCGTGCTCGGGATGCTGCTCGCCGTGATGCGACTCTCGCCCAATCCGGTGGTCAAATTCGGGAGCTGGGCCTACATCTACTTCTTCCGCGGCACGCCGGTGCTCGTGCAGCTGCTGTTCTGGGGATTCATCGCTGCGCTGTTCAAGCAGATCGACCTCGGCGTCCCGTTCGGCGGCCCGAACCTCATTCACGCGAACTCCAACGACCTGATCACACCGTTTGTCGCGGCGATCCTCGGTCTCGGGCTAAACGAGGGCGCCTACATGGCCGAGATCGTCCGCGCCGGGATGATCTCCGTTGACGAGGGGCAGACCGAGGCGGCGCAGTCGCTCGGCCTCTCGAGGCTTCAGACGATGCGCCGGATCGTGCTGCCGCAGGCGATGCGCGTGATCATCCCGCCGACCGGCAACGAGACGATCTCGATGCTGAAGACGAGCTCGCTCGTGATCGTGCTCGGCGGCGTGTTCGACACCCTTTTCGAGGCCCAGCAGATCTACGCGGCGAACTTCAAGCCGATTCCGCTGCTGCTCGTCGCGAGCTTCTGGTACCTCGTGATGACGAGCATCCTGTACGTCGGCCAATACTTCATCGAGCGGCGCTTCGGACGCGGGTTCTCCCGGACCGAGCAACCGAGCTTGATGGGGCGCTGGCTGGGCTTCAGCCGCGAGCGAGGCGGAGGTCCGGCCGCGTGAGTCAGACGATGGTCAAGTCCGAGGCGGTGTGCAAGCGATTCGGTCGGCTCGAGGTGCTCAAGGGGATCAACCTCGAGGTGCAACGCGGCGAGGTCATGTGCATCCTCGGCCCGTCCGGCTCGGGCAAGTCGACGTTCCTGCGCTGCATCAACCACCTGGAGAAGATCAACTCCGGGCGGCTGACCGTCGACGGTGAGCTCGTCGGCTACCGGGAGCAGGGGGACAAGCTGTATGAGCTGCACGAGCGCGTCGTCGCGCGTCGGCGGGCGCAAATCGGGATGGTGTTCCAGCATTTCAACCTGTTCCCCCACATGACCGCGCTCGAGAACGTGACGCTGGCGCCGACGCGGGTGCTCGGCGTCAAGCGTGAGGAGGCCAACGAACGAGCGCGGACCGTGCTCGGCCGGGTCGGGCTCGGCGACAAGATGGGCGTGTATCCGGTAGCGCTGTCCGGCGGTCAGCAACAGCGGGTGGCGATCGCGCGCGCGCTGGCGATGCAGCCGAAGCTGATGTTGTTCGACGAGCCGACCTCGGCGCTCGACCCCGAGCTCGTCGGCGACGTGCTCGACGCGATGCGGGAGCTCGCGAAATCGGGGATGACGATGATCGTCGTCACCCACGAGATGGGATTTGCCCGTGAGGTCGCCGACAGCGTCGTGTTCATGGACGACGGTGTCGTCGTCGAGTCGGGAGCGCCGAACGACGTGCTCGTCAACCCCCAGCACGAGCGCACGAAGACGTTCCTCTCAAAGGTGCTGTAAGCAGACGGCCCGGCGCGAGCGGCCCTCCGCCCGCGCCCGCACCATCCAGGCGCTCAGTGGAACTTGGCGCTGCAGGCCTGGATCTTGCCGGTGTCCGAGCCGGCCGCGGCCATGCAAGAAGCGAGATCCTTGACGCCCGGCACGGTAGGCCGGGATCGCGGGTCTGTCAGTGTCAGTACGGTCTCGCTCTGGTGCGAGACTCCTCATTGCGGTCTCGCCGGTACCCTTGGGTGCAGAGCAATGGCCACAACTGACGACCACCGGACGATCGCGCCGATCGTCGGCCCGGACGATCCGCGGCGGTTCACGGACTCGGGGATCGAGGTCAAGCACCTCTACACCGAGAGCGACCTGCCGGCCGAACTCCCGGCTCGCCTCGGCGAGCCCGGCGAGTACCCGTACACGCGCGGCGTGCACCGCGAGATGTACCGCACGCAACTGTGGACCCACCGCCAGTACGCCGGCTACGCGAGCGCGAAGGAATCCAACGAGCGCTACCGGTATCTGCTCGAGAAGGGGTCGACCGGACTGTCGATGGCGTTTGATCTCCCCACCCAGCTTGGCCTCGACTCCGACGACCCACGCTGCCTCGGGGAGGTTGGCCGCACCGGCGTCGCCATCGACACGATCGAAGACATGCGGACCGCCTTCGACGCGATCCCGCTCGACCAGGTCTCGACCTCGATGACGATCAACGCCCCGGCAGGCGTGCTGCTGCTGCTCTACGAGCTCGTCGGCGAGGAGCAGGGCGTCACCTCGGAGCAGCTCCGTGGCACGACCCAGAACGACATCCTCAAGGAATACATCGCCCGCGGGAACTTCATCTACCCGCCGGAGGGCGCGATCCGGCTGACGACCGACCTGTTCGCGTATTGCAACGAGCGGGTGCCGAAGTGGAACACGATCTCGATCAGCGGCTACCACTTCCGGGAGAAGGGCTGCTCCGCGGTCCAGGAGGTCGCGTTCACGCTCGCCAATGGCATCGCCTACGTGCAGGCGGCGCTCGACGCCGGGCTTGAGATCGACAAGTTCGGCCCGCGCCTAGCGTTCTTCTTCAACGGTCACAACCACGTCTTCCAGGAGGTCGCGAAGTTCCGCGCGGCTCGACGGATGTGGGCGTCGATCATGCGTGAGCGGTTCGGCGCCCAGGACGAGCGGTCGTGGCGGTTGCGCTTCCACACCCAGACCGGTGGGGTGACCCTCACCGCGCAGCAGCCCGAGAACAACATCGTGCGCGTCGCGCTGCAGGGCTTCGCCGCCGTCTGCGGCGGGACCCAGTCGCTGCATACGAACGGGTTCGACGAGGCGCTGGCGCTCCCGACCGAGCGGGCGGCGAAGATCGCGCTGCGTACGCAGCAGATTCTCGGCTATGAGTCAGGCGCGGCCGACACCGTTGACCCGTTCGCCGGCTCGTATTTCGTCGAGGCGCTGACCGACGAGATCGAGACCTCCGCCCAGGAGCTGATCGCCAAGATCGACGAGCTCGGCGGGTCGGTCCAGGCGATCGACTTCATGAAGAACGAGATCGAGGAGTCGGCGTTCGGCTATCACGAGCGCTACCGGATCGAGCAGGACATCGTCGTCGGCGTCAACAAGTTCGTCGAGGACACGCCTGAGGTGCCGGACATCCTGCGCGTCGATCCGGAGACGGAACGCGACCAGGTGGAGCGGCTGAGGGCGTTCAAGTCCGCCCGGGACCAGGAGCTCGTCGCGCAGCGCCTCGAGGAGATCCGGGAGGCGGCGCGCGGCACGGGCAACATGCTGCCGGTGCTCAAGGAGGCACTCAGGGACCGGTGCTCGATGGGCGAGGTGTGCAGCGCGATGCGCGACGTGTTCGGCGACTACCAGCCGACGCTCTAGCGCGCCGTGCTCGCCACAGCCGTCACGTTTGCGGACTTCGTCCTCGCGCTCCACATCCTCGCGGTCGTGGTGGCGTTTGGGGTCACGTTCGCGTACCCGATCTTCGCTCTCGTCGGCGGCCGCATGGATCCCCGCGCGATGCCGTGGTTCCACCGCATGCAGGTGGCGATCGGTCGGCGGCTGGTCAATCCGGGGCTGCTGGTCGTGCTGATCGCCGGCATCTACCTGGCCTCGCACGAGGATCAGTGGAAGGCGTTCTACGTCCAGTGGGGGTTGGCAGCAGTGGTCGTGCTCGGCGCGCTGGAAGGCGCGGTCATGATCCGAGGCGAAACGCGGCTCGCCGACATCGCCGACCGGGACATCGCCGCCGCCGGCACCGGGGCCGTGAAGTGGAGCACCGAGTACGAGGCCCTGTTCCGGCGCCTCGGGCTCTTCGGCGCGATCATGCAGTTGATCGTCGCGCTGACGGTCTTCTTCATGGCTGCCCACATCGGCGCCTGACCGCGCTCGCTGTCGAGGTGGGCCATCTGGGCCTTGGCGTACCGGGTGCCTGCCGCGGTGTCGGCGGGTACGGCCGTCTCGATCTGTCGGACAGCCTCCCCGCTGAGGTGCAGCTCGAGCGCGCCGAGTGCCTCGTGGAGCCGGTCGCGCCTCCGGGCCCCGACGAGCCGGAGGTTGTGCTTCCGGTTCTCCCCTCCTGCAAGCCTTCGGCCGGGTCGTGAAGCGCGGAAGGAGTCACGCCCGGTCGCACGAAACCACGAGACATGACAGAGCACGAGGCAAGCCGTACCCTGGTCAAATCGCCGCCGGAGCTATGGGCGGAATGCAGTAGTGCCGAGGCGCTCGCGCGTCACCTGAACGGATCATTCGGCGACATCCGAATCACGAGACTCGAGCCTGAAACCGCCGTTGCCTGGGAGGGCGAGCTTGCGAGCGGCACGGTCCGGCTCGAGCCATCGGGATGGGGGACCAAGGTGATCCTGACCGCGCGGCCGGAGGACGCGGCCGAGCCGGAGGCGCGGCCGAGCCGACGCCGAGCCCGAGGCGGTCGCCGAGCCCGAGCCGGCACCCGAGGCGATCGTGGAGCCCGATCCGGAACTCGCGCCCGAGCCAGTCGCGGAGACCGCGATGCCCGAGATCACCGACGCGTCGGCTCGGGGCGGCTTCTTCGCTCGGATGCGGGCGTTCCTCGGCGGCGGGAAGACGGTCGACGTCGAGCCCGAGCCCGAGGCGGTCGCGGTCGTCGAGCCAGAGCCAGAGCCAGAGCCAGAGCCGGTGGCGGTCGCCGAGCCCGCGCCCGTCGCCGAGCCCGCGCCCCTCGCCGAGCCCGTAGCCACCGCCGAGCCCGAGCTCGCCGTCGATCACGAGGCCGTCCTCAGCGCCGCGCTGGACAGCCTCGGACAGGCGCATCATCGCCCGTTCTCCCGGTCCTGAGCGAACGGCCGCGGCCGCGGGGATTGGCTCTTGCGAACACCCCGTTGCGAAAAGCCAATCCCGCCGAGCGTGGCCCGCCTGTGACCCCTAGACTCGCGCATCCGTGATGCGCGACAAAGCACCAGAGACATACGAAGAGAAGCTCGCCCAGCTCGAGGAGATCCGCTTCGAGGCGGTCCACGCGGGGTCCGAGTCAGCCGTTGAGAAGCAGCACG
This sequence comes from uncultured Solirubrobacterales bacterium, assembly GCA_963813265.1. Classification (GTDB taxonomy): domain Bacteria; phylum Actinomycetota; class Thermoleophilia; order Solirubrobacterales; family Solirubrobacteraceae; genus Palsa-465. The sequence goes on from CAWEYQ010000023.1 coordinate 122,857, forward strand.
CCAGGGGCAAGTACACGGCGCGTGAGCGCGTCGAGAAACTGCTGGATCCGGGGTCTTTCCAGGAGCTCGACACGTTCGTCCGCCACCGGACGAGCGAGTTCGACATGATGAAGAACCGCCCGTACGGCGACGCGGTCGTGACCGGTCACGGCACGATCGATGGGCGCCGGGTGTGCGTGTTCAGCCAGGACTTCACCGTGTTCGGCGGCTCGCTCGGCGAGGTCATGGGCGAGAAGATGTGCAAGGTCATGGACCTGGCCGCCCGGATCGGCTGCCCCGTGGTCGGGATCAACGACTCCGGTGGGGCGCGCATCCAGGAAGGCGTTGTCTCGCTCGGCGCGTACGGCGATGTGTTCGTCCGCAACGTCAAGTGCAGCGGCGTGATCCCCCAGATCAGCCTGATCATGGGACCGTGCGCCGGCGGCGCCGTCTACAGCCCCGCGATCACCGACTTCATCTTCATGGTCAAAGAGACCAGCCACATGTTCATCACCGGGCCTGACGTGATCAAGACCGTCACCGGTGAGGAGGTCGAGTTCGAGGAACTCGGCGGCGCCATGTCTCACAACTCAAAGTCCGGCGTCGCCCACTTCGCCTCTGACGACGAGGACCAATGCCTCGAGGACACGCGCTACCTCATCAGCTTCCTCCCACAGAACAACCTCGAGCCGCCGCCGCGGGTGATCCCGACCGACGATCCGCTCCGGATGGACGAGGAGCTCGATCGCGTGGTCCCCGACAGCCCGAACAAGCCGTACGACATGCGCGACGTGGTGCGCTTGATCGTCGACGACGGGGAATTCTTCGAGGTCCACGAGCACTACGCCAGGAACATCATCTGCGGGTTCGCCCGGCTCGACGGGTTCGCGGTCGGCGTCGTCGGCAACCAGCCCAACCAGATGGCCGGCGTGCTCGACATCGACTCCTCGGCGAAGGGCGCGCGCTTCGTTCGTACGTGCGACGCCTTCAACATCCCGCTGATCACGTTCACCGACGTTCCCGGGTTCCTGCCGGGAACCGCCCAGGAGTGGGGCGGGATCATCCGCCACGGCGCGAAGCTGCTCTACGCGTACACCGAGGCGACGGTGCCGAAGATCACGATCATCACGCGCAAGGCCTACGGCGGCGCCTATGACGTCATGGCCTCCAAGCACATGCTCGCCGACTTCAACTTCGCGTGGCCGACTGCCGAGGTCGCGGTAATGGGCCCCGAGGGCGCGGTCAACATCATCTACCGCCGGGACATCCAGGCCTCGCCGACGCCGGACGAGCGCCGCGGGAAGCTGATCAACGACTACAAGGCGCACTTCGCCAACCCGTACGCCGCGGCCGAGCGCGGCTACATCGACGACGTGATCGTCCCGCACGAAACGCGGCCGAAGATCATCACCGCGCTGCACACGCTCCAGACCAAGCGCGAGCCGGGCCCGAAGCGCAAGCACGGCAACATCCCCTTGTAGAGCGGGCGGCCGCTGCAGCGGACCCACCGCGTCCGCTCAAAACGAGCGGCAGCGGTGCGGCGGATCGATCAGGCCGTAGGGGCCGGAGTACCGCCACAGGGGATCGAGATAGGCGGTCTTCAGCTCATGGGCCGCCTTCTGGTCCTCGACGATCAGCCCGAGCTCCTGCAGCCGGGCGGGGTACAGGTTCTCGGAGCCGATGTAGAACGCCCGATCGTCGACGGCGACGAGCTTGGCGTGGTTGCGGGATGGCATGCCGCCCGGCCAGGTGCTCGCCACTCGTTCCCGGATCGTGGCGAGGCCAACGTCCTGACAGAGCCGCAGACGGGCCGTCGCTGCGGACACGTGCTCTTCCTTGCGGACGACCTCCTTGAGCACCTCGGCGATATCGGTCAGCGTGTACCCGTTGCTGTAGTCGGCGTTGGCCTTCGGCGAGCGACGAGCCAGACCAACGCCGAGCGCTCCTACGAGTTCCGGAATTCCGGCGAGGATGCGCTCCGGGCGCTGGGACGGCGAACGCAGAACCGAGCACCGGTTCCCGGACACCGGCACGCCACCGATCGGGGGTGACTGCCCGTGTGGGGCGCCGGGAACGCCGATCCCGTTGCCGAGGTGTCCAACGACCATGATCGGGACCGCCCCGGTGACTGGCGGGGACGCTGGAAGCGCTGTTGCGATGCATGCGCCATTGCGCGTCACCAACGTGCTTTGCGATGCGTGTGAACAGGCCGGACCGCGGCAGGGGATTTCTCGGATCATGTCTGGGCGTCTTCTCCGTGCAACGGGGGAGGTTTCTCCATCTCGTCGCTGACATCCGGTACGGTCACCGTGAACAAGTGGGACCAATGAACCGCTGGGCCGAGCGGTGAGCCGCGCGCCGATGCGCATCAAGCGGACGCGTGACTGGAGAGAGCTATGAGATCGTTTTTCACCCTCGCGGGCGTGGGGCTCGCCGCCCTGATCCTCGGGGCGACGCCAGCTGCTGCAGACTGCACGACACAGGCCTCGGCGGGGAACGCGCAGTTGAAGCTTGTCAGTGCAGGCTGTATCACGGCCAGCGGTACGACCCAGACAACCCCGGCGGGTGCGGTCGTGCTCGTCGACGGTCTCGAGTTTCACCCGTCGCCGGGTGTGTCGCTGACGCTCGACAGTGCCAAGGGCACGCTGTCCTCGGGTGGCGGTCAGGTGACGATTGACGTCGGCGTCGCCGGCCTCCATCAGGCGCAGCTCGGGCTGCAGCCGCATGCCATCGATTGGCGCGTCCGCGCTAACCCCGGCGAAGCAGCGATCGACGAAGGGTCGTTCCAGGGGGCCGGCGCGGCGCGCCTGCTCAGCCTGCCGGTGCTGTCGGGGATCGAGATCAAGCTCGCGAGCGGCAAATCCGACACGAACTTCACCGTCCAGGTCCCGCTGGGAATCCCCCAGTTCAACGGCGTGCGCGCCACCACCACCGTCCTCAGCGACAACGCGTCCGGCGCGCTGTTCGATGGTCTCGACGCGTCGATCAAGCTGTTCAACGTGCCCGGCGCGGGCGACAAGCTGCAGGCACCGTTCACGAGCCTCAACGGCCACCTGACGTTCCGGCTGTCAACCAAGACGTGGAATGTGTCACTCAGCTTCTCGGTTCCGGGGGTCGGATCGATTGCCGGCAAAACCCAGATCGATGACGGGAAAGTGAGTGAGATCGCCGTCTCCGGCACGTACGACAATCCGGGGATCGCACTCGGAGACAGCGGCGCGTTCCTCCAGAGCGTCAGTGCACGGTTTGCTCACTATCCCCATTACAGCCGGCCGAAGATCGGGGTCACCACGGCGGCGCCCGTCCCCGCCGGCTGCGGTGGCGGTGCGACGGGGAAACTCGAGTGTGACCTCGCCCGTGCGCAGGTGATGGCACGCGAGGTACAGTGCAAGGACATCAACGATTACTACGACCAGTGGATCGCGCTGAACAAGGCGTTTCCCGACTACTGCGGGAAGGTCGGTGAGATCAGCTTCGACCCGCCGGTCGAGGTCGACGGCTCGGTCGGGATCGCGGCCGGTCCGGTGCTCGCCGGCACGGCCGCGCTCATCGCCACCGGGACCCTGCGCTACGTCGACAGCTACTTCGACGGCAGCAACAAGGTCCCGTGGGCATTCGACGTCGAGGGGTCACTTTCGCTCGGCGGTCTGCCGTTCGACAAGAAGACGCTCGATCCACCGCCGGCCGAGTCAAAGTTCTCAAAGTTCCACCCAATCAACCACTCGGGACTGAAGGCGTGGGCGAGCGTCTACGGGGATGGAAAGGTTCAGGCCGGCGGCGGCTTCGATTACAAGCTTCCGCGGAGCACCGACAACTGGCTGCTGTCGATCACCGGCTCGGCGGCGGTGTCGCTGTTGCCAAAGGGCGCGGCCATCGGTCGCCCGCAGCCCGGGGCGACGCCGGAGCAGTACGCGCGGGTCGTTCAGGGACACGTCAAGAATTGGACGATCGCCGGCACGATCACCGGGCAGATCTGCGCCCAGATCCCGACCGTGGTCAAGGGCTGCGCCACCGGCGCCGCGGGCATCTCCAACAACGGCATCGCCGGCTGTGCGTCGTTCGACCTGCCCGGATCGCAGGTGCTCCAATCGATCGCGGTCAACGGCGCGAAGGCGATCAACGCCGTCGCGCGCTTCGGCCGCGACGCCGGCGAGAAGCTCAAGGGCGTCTTCGCCGTGCTCGAGCAGAAGGCCAAGGAGGCCGGCAAGGGCGCCAAGCAGTTCTTCGACAAGGTCGGAGAGAAGTTCGTCAACGTCGTCAACACGGTGGGCGACGGCCTGAAGTCCGCGGGCAAGACGATCGCGAGCTGGTTCCACTTCGCCCACGACCCGTCGGCCTCGGGCGCCGCGAACGAGGTCGTCAACGAGAACGTCCGCATTCCGAACGTGAACTTTGCGATCGGCGCCGTCTATCGATGGAGTGACGGCAGCACGGCGCCGATCACGAGCTGCAGCCATGATCAGCTGCTGCAGGCGCTGTCCGCTCGGGATCTCGCGCGGGCGGCCGCGGCCGGTGTCGGCTCGGCGCAGGTGACGACCCACGGTGAGCGGCCCGCGCCGCGGATATTCGTGCTCAAGGGCGTCACCGCCGCGCCGGATGTGCTCGTCATGGGTCCGGATCACCGGGCGATCAGAACCTTCGGCCCCGGGTTCGCGGAGTCGGGATGGATCGTCTACAAGGACCCGGCGATCCGGACCACCTACGTTGACGTGGTCGACGCGCCCGCGGGTCACTGGGACTTCGTCGCCGCTCCCGGGACCTCCCGGATCGCGTCGATCCAGACGGCGTCCGGCGAATCGATTCCGACCGTCAAGGCCGGGATCACGCACGTCAGGCATCGCCGGTTCGTCGTCGCCTACCGCATCCAGGGCGAGCCGCGCGGCGACAAGGTCAAGCTGGCCGAGACCGACGGCTCCGGAGCCGTGCGCACGTTCGCGACGCTGCGCGGGCGCCGCGGCACCGTCACGTACGTGCCCACGCCGACGCTCCCGTCGTCCCGGCGGGTCGTGCTCGCGCTCGTCACGCGCGGCACGATGAACGTCTCCTCGCAGGCGGTCACCGGCGTCAACCTGTCGTCGCTCGCCAAGCGTCGTCGCGGGCGGTAAGCGGCAGTCAGAGCCGAACTGTCTGGGCGCTGACCCGTCCCTCGCGCCACGCCTCGAGCGCCGCCGCCGCGACGGCGAGGTCCTGGATCGCGAGCCCGGTCGAGTCAAACAGCGTCACCGCCTCCGGCCCGGGCCGCCCGCCAGCGTCGCCCGCGAGCACTGCGCCAAGCTCGCCGACGCGATCCCGGCCCACGAGACCGGCCTCGATCGCGCCCGTCAGCTCGCCGCCGTGTGAGGCCTGCGCCCACTCGTCACAGAACAGCGCGCAGGACGCGACCGCACCGACGGTGGCCTCGGCCTTGCCGGGGCCGTCGGCGCCGAGCATGTTGAGATGCAGTCCCGGCCGGAGGTCCCCGGCGTCGATGACCACGGCGTGGCCAGGCGTCACGCAGCACACGACATCGCAGCGCAGCGCGTCCTCGCGCGGGCCGGCGGACCAGCCGAGCTCGTCGGCGAGCGCACTCGCCGCGCCGGCGTTCGGGTCAGAGCACACGCCTGGGCCGTAGCCGGCGGCAACCATGCAGCGCGCGGTCCAGGCTCCGTGCAGGCCGCAGCCGATCAGCCCCACCGAACGGGCCTTGTTGCGGGCGAGCGCCTGGGTCGCCACCGCCGCGACCGCGCCGGTGCGCAGCGCCGTCACCGAGCGGGCGTCGAGCAGCATCAGCGGCTGGCCGGTCGTGGCGTCGGAGAGGCAGATGACCCCGGTGACCGTGGGCAATCCGCGCTCCGGGTTGCCCGGGAACGACGTGATCCACTTGAGCAGCGCGAGCCCGTCGCCGCGTACCGGCATCGCGCGGAAGTCCCCGAACGGCGGGCACTCGAGGTACACCTTGGGCGGCATCACCCACTCGCCGGCGTGGTGGCGCAGCAGTGCCGCGCGCACCCGCTCGATCGCCACCGACGGGGAGACCGCGGCGAGCACCGTGTCGTGGTCGAGGACGGGAAGCTCGGGCACGGCCCAGGACGATACGTTAGCCTCGCATCGCCATGAATCGCCGCCCGCAGCTGACGATCGTCGCGCCTGATTCCTCCGCTGAGGAGGCGGCCGCCGTCGTGGCCGCACTCGAGCGGTTCATGCGCGAGACCGCGCCCACCCCGGTAGCGCCGGAACCGCCGCGCAACCGGTGGCAGCAGGCCGCCCTCCACGAGGGCGTCCAGCGCGAGCCGCAGCTTCCGCTTCCCTGGGCCTAGAGGCGCTCTGCTCACTGCCGCCGCTCGAGCTGATCGAGTCGGCGCTCGTGGTCGAGTCGCGCCGTCTCGAGCGTGCGAAACCAGTCAGGGTCTGCTCTCCCGGCGACCCTCTCAATCACCTCCGCCGGCGGATCGCGAGCACCGGAGCGTCGGCGGGAGGCTCGACGTGCCTCACCCTGGGATCGCATGGGGAACGGACGCAGGCACGCCCTTTCCCTGGACCTCCACTGAAAAGACCTAATTCAGATTGCCTTTTGGTAAATTCTGTCGTTCCGAACCGGCGACCGAAGGATGAGATGGAGCCTGCATCGCTAGACACCACCACGCCCGGCGCCTCGCCTCGCGTCGGATCGCTTGAAAACCCAGAGGTGCTCGAGAACGTCCCGGGGCACGTGATCCCGATCCTCGAGCGCGAATTCGACGACTTCGACACCGAATCAACCCGCTTCCTCAAGGGCGAGCTTGATGGGGACGAGTTCATCAAGTTCCGCCTCAAGCAGGGCGTCTACGGTCAGCGCCAGGCGGACGTGCAGATGGTCCGCGTGAAGCTGCCGATGGGTGGCGTGACCGCTGATCAGCTCGATGCCTTCGCCGACGTGATCGAGAAGTACGTGCCGCTGCGCAAGGGCCACGTCACCACCCGGCAGAACATCCAGATGCATCACATGCCGCTCGACGACGCCGCGAAGCTGATCCGCGAGCTCGGCGACGCCGGCCTCTCAAGCCGAGAGGGCTGCGGCAACACGATGCGCAACGTCACCGGGGACCCGCGCGCGGGAACGCTCGCCGACGAGCTGTTCGACATCACGCCGTACGCCGGGGCCTACGTCCGCTACTTCGTCCGCCATCCGACGACCCAGGCGATGCCCCGCAAGGTCAAGACGGCGTTCACTGCCACCGAGGCCGACAACGCGATCACCCGGATCCACGACATGGCCTTCGTCCCGAAGGTCAAGGACGGCGTCCGCGGCGTCGAGATCCGCGTCGGCGGCGGCACCTCGATCATGCCCCGCCTCGCGCCGACCCTGTACGAGTTCGTCGAGCTCGACAACGGCGACTACCTGAAGGTCACCGAGGCCTGCATGCGCATCTTCGACCGCCAGGACTTCCTGCGCGTGAACCGGGCTCGCGCACGGATCAAGGTGCTGGTCGACAAGATCGGGATCGACGCGTTCCGCGAGCAGGTCGAGGAGGAGCTCACGGGCGACTGGGTCGCGGAGCGCGACTTCTCGCTCGAAGGGATCCTGTATGACCCCGACGAGGAGGGCAACGTGCCCGAGCGGGGGGATGGTTACGCGAGCCCGAACGGCGACCTGCGGGAGTTCGACCGCTTTGCCGAGACGAACGCCCAGCGCCAGCGGCAGGCCGGTTTCTCGTCCGTCGAGGTGAAGATCCGCCGCGGCGATCTCACGCCGGATCAACTGCGTGGCCTCGGCGAGGTCATTCGCGACTACAGCGGCGGATACGCCCGCACGACGGTCCACCAGAACCTGGTTCTGCGCTGGGTCCGCGACGAGGCGCTCTACGAGGTGTGGCAGCGCCTGGAGGCGCTCGGGCTCGGCGATGCCGGCGCCGACGAGATCACCGACGTGGTCAGCTGCCCGGGGACGGATTCGTGCAAGCTCGGGATCACGAGCTCGATGGGCCTCAACCAGGCGATCCAGGATCGGCTCGTGGAGATGCAGATCGACGACAAGCTGACCCGCAAGATCCACATCAAGATGAGCGGCTGCCCGAACGGCTGCGGCCAGCATCACATCGCCAATATTGGCTTTTACGGTGCCTCGATCAAGGTCGGCGAGCACACCGTTCCGGCCTATATTCCGCACATCGGCGGCCGCTATGAGGGCGGCGACGTCCAGTACGGCCAGAGGCTGAAGGCGCGCCTGCCTGCCAAGCGCGTGCCCGAGGCGGTCGAGCGCTGGGTACGCTTCTATGAGTCCGACCGCGCCGACGGCGAGGAATTCAATGCGTTCGTCGACCGCGTCGGCGCGCCCGAGTTCGAATCCCGCGTGAAGGACCTGACAATGCCGATCGAGTTCAGCCTGGAAAACATGACCTACTTCGTCGACTGGACCAAGAACGTGCCGTTCGAGGTCGTTCGCGGCGAAGGGGAGTGCGCCGTCTAGGAGATGGGCAGATGAGCGTCGCCGCACCTGACCTGGAAGCCGCCTCCGCCGAGGAGGTGCTCGCTTACGCGGTCGAGCACTTCCATCCCCGGCTGACGATGGCCTGCTCCTTCCAGAAGGAGGAATCGGTCCTCGTCCACATGCTGTACGCGATCGCGGGTGGGCGGGTTCCGATCCGGGTCTTCACGATCGATACGGGCGTTCTGTTCCCCGAGACGCTGAGCACGTGGAAGGCGTTCGAGGACCGCTTCGGTCTCAAAGTCGAAGTCATGGACGCGCGCAGCCCGGATGAGCCATGGACCGCGGAGCACTGCTGCAGCACCGCCAAGGTCGACGCACTCGAGCGCGCGCTGACCGGCGTTGACGCGTGGATCACGGGAATCCGCCGCGAACAGGCCCCCACCCGAGCGGCGGCGCCGAAGCTCGAGCGCGACGAGCGACGGGGCATCTGGAAGGTCAATCCACTCGCCGACTGGAGCGAGAAGGATCTGTGGACATACATCTTCGCCCACGACTTGCCCTACCATCCGCTTCACGATCAAGGCTTTGCCTCGATCGGATGCGCCCCCTGTACGCAACCCGGGGCAGGGCGTGAGGGGCGCTGGGCGGGCCAGGACAAGACTGAGTGCGGCCTGCACGTGGAGCAAGCATGAACCCGTTGACCTACGAGCTATCCCACCTCGAGACCCTCGAGGCCGAATCGATCCACATCTTCCGTGAGGTGGCCGCGGAGCTCGAGCGCCCCGTGCTGCTGTTCAGCGGCGGCAAGGACTCGATCGTGCTCCTGCGTCTCGCGGAGAAGGCGTTCCGCCCGGGGCGATTCCCGTTCCCGGTCATGCACGTCGACACCGGGCACAACTTCCCTGAGGTGATCGAGTTCCGCGATCGTCTGATCAACCAGATCGGCGAGCGGCTGATCGTCGCCCACGTGCAGGACTCGATCGACCAGGGTCGCGTTGTCGAGGAGACGGGCCCCCGCGCCTCGCGCAACCGCCTGCAGACGACGACGCTGCTCGACGCGATCGAGGAGCACGGATTCGACGCCGCGTTCGGCGGCGCCCGGCGTGACGAGGAGCGGGCGCGCGCCAAGGAGCGGGTGTTCTCGTTCCGGGATGACTTCGGGCAGTGGGACCCCAAACGCCAGCGCCCCGAGCTGTGGTCGCTGTTCAACGGCAAGATCCGCAAGGGCGAGCACGTCCGCGTGTTCCCGATCTCGAACTGGACCGAGCTCGACGTGTGGCAGTACATCGCCGAGGAGGAGCTCGAGGTCCCGTCGATCTACTACGCCCACAACCGCCAGGTGTTCGAGCGCGACCACATGCTCTACGCGCTCAATCCCCACATCGAGCTGATGGACGGCGAGAAGCCGTTCGAGGCGAGCGTGCGTTACCGGACCGTCGGTGACATGACCTGCACCGGCGCGGTGCGCTCGACCGCGACCACGCTCGAGACGGTCGTCTCCGAGATCGCCGCGACGCGGATCACCGAGCGCGGCGAGACCCGCGCCGACGACCGGGTCACCGAGGCGGCGATGGAAGACCGCAAACGAGAAGGCTATTTCTAGGACGATGACCCCCGGCGCTGCAACCAACGGGCACATGACCCGGACCCGCACCTCCGAGCTGCTGCGGATCGCCACGGCCGGCTCGGTCGACGACGGCAAGTCGACGCTGATCGGCCGGTTGCTGCACGACTCGAAGTCGATCTTCGAGGATCAGATGGAGCACGTCGTCACGACCTCCGAGCGCCGCGGCGATGGCTACGTCAACCTCGCGCTGCTGACCGACGGCCTGCGCGCCGAGCGCGAGCAGGGGATCACGATCGACGTCGCCTACCGCTACTTCCAGACGCCACGCCGGAAGTTCATCCTCGCCGATACGCCCGGCCACGAGCAGTACACCCGCAACATGGTCACGGGCGCGTCGACCGCCGATCTCTCGATCATGCTCGTCGATGCGCGCAAGGGCGTCAGCGAGCAGACCCGCCGGCACGCCTACATCGCCTCGCTGTTGCGGATCCCGCACCTCGTCGTGTGTGTCAACAAGATGGACCTCGTCGACTACGACGAGGAGGTCTTCTACGAGATCCTCGAGGAGATGACCGACTGGGCGGCGCGGCTCGCGCTCCCGGACATCACCTTCATCCCGATCTCGGCCCTGATGGGCGAGAACGTCGTCGAGCGCTCGTGGGCGACGCCGTGGTACGGCGGCGCGCCGCTGCTCTACCACCTTGAGCACGTGGTCATCGCGCCGGACCGCAATCTCAACGACGTCCGCTTCCCCGTCCAATGGGTGATCCGGCCGATGTCCGACGAGCACCACGACTACCGCGGGTACGCCGGTCAGGTCGCCGGAGGCGTGCTGCGCCCGGGCAGTGAGGTCGTCGTGCTCCCCGGCGGGCAGCGCACGCGCGTGGCCTCGATCGACACCTATGACGGCGAGGTGGAGGCGGCGTTCCCGACGATGTCGGTCGCCCTGCGGCTCGCCGACGAGGTCGACATCTCCCGCGGGGACATGATCGTCGAGGCCGAGGACGCGCCCACGGCGGCTCGTGAGCTTGAGGCGATGGTCTGCTGGATGAGCGATCAGCCGCTCACCGAGCGCGGCCGCTACACGATCAAGCACACGACGCGGAGCGCCCGAGTCATTGTCGATGGGATCGAGCATCGTGTCGACGTCAACTCACTCAGCCACGAGCCGGCCACTCAGCTCGGCCTCAACGAGATCGGGCGGGTCCGGCTGCGCGCCAGCGCGCCGCTGATGCTCGACCCGTACTCCCGCAACCGGACGACCGGCAGCTTCATCCTGGTCGACGAGTCGACAAACGACACGGTCGGCGCCGGGATGGTGCTAAGCGCGCGTTAGGCGCTCCGGGCCTCGGCCCGACCACGTGTGCGGACCGCTAGCTTCTGGCCCGTGCGCACGCTAGGAATGCGCTGGATTGTGCTGGGTTGTGTCGGCTCGCTCGCGGTGACGCTGGCGAGCGCTGACCTGCTCCGAGGCAAGCCGGTGCGATGGTTCTATGACCCGCACGTGCCCGCGCGCAGCGTCGTCTTCTACGGCGGAATCGCGGTGCTGGGCATCGCCTGGCTCGCGATCGGCCGACGGCTCGCCGCGACGACCGAGCGTGACGACGCGACCGTCCGATCGCTGCTCGTCACGGCCGCGCTGTGGTGCGCGCCGCTGCTGCTCGCACCGTCGCTGTTCAGCCGGGACCTCTATAGCTACCTCGCCGACGGTGTCCTCCTGCACCACGGACTTGATCCCTACACGCACGCGCCGGACGCGCTCGGCGCGATCGGCCAGGGGCACGTGCTGGGTGCGGTGTCGCCGTTCTGGCGCCACACGACCGCCCCGTACGGACCGGCGTTCGTCGGCGCCGCGTCACTGATCGCGGGCGCCGTCGGGCAGCACCTCATCGGCGGCGTCCTGCTGCTGCGCGGGCTTGAGTTGATCGGCGTTGTCCTCCTCGCGGTGTTCGTGCCGCGGCTTGCGCGCCGGCAGGGCGCCGACCCGGCACGCGCGCTCTGGCTCGTCGTGCTCAGCCCCTTGGTCGTGTTCGAGTTGATCGGCGCCGGTCACAACGACGCGCTGATGGCCGGCCTGCTCGTCGCGGGGGTCACGCTCGCGCTCGAGGATCGACCGCTGCTTGGGATCGGCGTGTGCGCGCTGGCGACGACGGTGAAGCTGCCCGCCGCGGCGGCGATCGTGTTCATCCTTGTCGCGTGGGCGCGGGACGACCCGGCGCGCGCGCTGCCGAACATCGCACGTGGGCTGCTCCTCACCGCCGGTGTGCTCGCCGCGGTCAGCCTCATCACCGGACTCGGTCTCGACTGGGTCGCAGGGTCGCTGTCCACTCCGGCGAAGGTCCGGCTCGCGATCACGCCGTCGACGGCGCTCGGCTACACCGTCGCCCACGCGTTGGGAGCGGCCGGCTCCTCGAAGGCGATCGAATCCGCGTTTGGCGTCGTCGCGCTCGCACTCACCGGCGGCCTCGGCGCTTGGCTGCTGTACCGCGTCCGCTACAGCACCCTCACCTGGTCGCTCGGCGTGCTGTTGCTCGCGGCCGTGCTCGGCGGGCCGGCGGCGTGGCCGTGGTACGGGATTTGGGGACTCGCGCTGCTCGGCTGTGTTCGCGCCGCTCAGGGGTGGCGGTGGCTACCGATCGTGATCGCCCTGACCGCCTTCCTGATCCGCGCCGACGGGCAACTCGTGCTGCCGCGCGAGACGGCGCCGATCATGCTCGCCGTCTATGCGGCAGCGGTCGCGGTGTGGGTCACGCACCGGCGACGGGGTGGCTGGGAGCCGCCCGTGCCGCGCGCGCCGGAGTACGCCCGATGAGCGCCGCGACCGCTGAGCCGCGCCCGACTCGGCTGAGTCCGGCCGGATCGGTTCCGGCCGTCGGGGCGTCGTCGTCGTCGGATCGCCGCCTCGATGCCGCCGCCGTGCTGCTCCCATGTGCGCTCGCCGCGGTGCTCGTATTCCTTGACCTCGGCACCCGCTCGCTGTGGCTCGATGAGGCGGCCACGATCTCGATCTCGACCCAGCACGGCAGCGCGCTGTGGAGCGCGATCGCCCACGACGGCGGCAACATGCTCGTCTACTACCTGTTCCAGCACGGCCTGATCGGAGTGTTCGGTCACGCCCCGGCCGTGATCCGGGCGCCGTCTGCACTCGCGACGATCGTGACCGTGGCCCTCGTCGGGGCGATCGGTCGACGCCTCTTCGACCGCCGGGTGGGGTTCGCGGCGGGCGCGCTCACCGCCGTCAGCCTCCCTCTCATCTTCTGGGGACAGGACGCGCGCGCCTACGCGCCGATGATGATGTTCATCGCGGCGTCATTCCTCGCGCTCACGTATGTGACCGAGGACGGGGCGCCTCGCGGCGCCTGGCTGGCGTGGTCGATCTCGCTCGCGCTTGCGGCGTACATGAGCTTCGTCGCCGTGCTCGTCGTTCCCGGGCAGGTGCTCGTGTTGCTTCTGTATCGCCGCCCGGCGTGGCGGGCGATCGCGGTGTCGCTGGGCGCGGTGATCGTCGCGTGCGCTCCGATCGCCGTCCTCGCGGCGCGGCGCGGCTCGGGCCAGTTGTTCTGGGTGCCCTCGCCGTCGCTCGCCCGGATCGACGAGATGTTTCGCTGGGTGACCTCCTCGGGAATGCCGCCGAACTTCCATCGCTCGGCGATCGGCACCTTCCTGCTCGTGGTGTCGCTCGGCGCGATCATCGCGGTCCTGATCCGGTGGTTGCGCCGCCCCGCCTGGCGAACGTCACTGCTCGTCGCCTGGCTGCTGGTGCCGCTCGCCCTGATCCTCGCGGAGTCGCTGGTCGGCCAGCCGGTCGCGCTCGCGCGCACGAGCCTCGTCGTCCTCCCGGCGGCCTCGCTGTTGCTAGCGGGTGGGCTCCTCGGCGCGGGCACGACCCGGCTCCCGATCCCGGTCCCGCTCGCCTGGGGAGCGCTCGCGGTCCTGCTGATCCTGCGCGGGCTCGTGCTCGCTCCGAGCTACGGGACCTCACCGGAGAACTGGAAGGCGGCCGCGGCGTATGTCTCGGCGCGTGCGCAACCAGGCGACTGCATCGCGTTCTATCCGCTGGACGGCTGGATGGTGTTCAACGCCTACTCGCCCCAGACCGCGCTGCCGACCTCGGTCCTGCCCGGGGCGGGGTGGGGCGCGGCGAGACCATTCGTCGAGCGCTACGTCGTGCCGTCCGGGGGCCGCCTCACCGGGCTGGCCCGCCGCTGCGGCCGAATCTGGCTCGTTGCAAGCCACGAGGGTCAGCGTGACGGGCCGCCCGTCTCCCGGGCCAACCTCGTTCACTTCCATACGCTCCAGGCGTCCCTGAAGCGGATCTACGGCACGGCCTCACCGGAATCGCGCTTTGGCTGGGCGGGACCGGTCCGGGTCCGCCTCTACGCACGCTGACGCGGACGACCACTTAGAGTGCCGAGGCGATGAGCGAGGGGTCCGCCTACCGTGCCGCCGGCGTCGACTACGGCACGCTCGACGCCGGCAAGCGCAATGCCCTCACCGAGGCGCTCGCCACGAGCGCGCTGCTGAGCACCCGAGGTGGAACGGCGCACGACGCCTCGCGGGGTGAGCCGGCGTTCGCGTTCGAGCTCGGGGGCCAGACGTTCGGCTTCGTCCTCGAGGGGCTCGGCACAAAGTCGATCATCGCGCGGCAGGTCGAGGATCAGCTCGGGTCTGCGGGCTTTGCCGCGGTGGCGTACGACACGGTCGCCGCGATCGTCAACGACCTCATCTGCATCGGTGCCCTGCCGCTCGTCGTCAACGCGTACTTCGCCACGGGCTCCTCGGCCTGGTACGAGCACGCGGCGCGGCAGAGCGCGCTCCTCGCCGGCTGGCGAGAGGCGTGCGAGGACGCCGGGGCGACCTGGGGCGGCGGCGAATCTCCGTCGCTGCCCGACCTCGTCGCCCGCGAGGAGATCGAGCTTGCCGGCTGTGCCATCGGCGTCGTCCCCGGTGGTGGTCCGGCGATCCTCGGAGACGCGCTTGCCGCGGGCGACGAGATCGTGTTCATCGACAGCAGCGGCCTGCACGCCAACGGCTCCTCGCTCGCCCGGCTGATCGCCTCGCAGCTCCCCGACGGCTACGCGACCGCACTCCCGAGCGGGCGCCCGTTCGGCGAGGCGCTGCTCGATCGCAGCGTCATCTACGTGTCGCTGATCGACGCGCTCCACACCGAAGCGGTCGACGTCCACTACCTCAGCCACATCACCGGCCATGGCCTGCTCAAGCTGATGCGCCCGCGCCGCGACTTCACCTACCGGATCGCCCGTCTGCCCGAAGTCCCCGAGGTGCTGCGGTTCCTCGCCGAGCGGGCCGGCATGGATGATCACGCGGCGTACTCGACGCTCAACATGGGTGCCGGCTTTGCGGTCTACTGCGCGCCGGGGAGCGGTGAGCGGGTCGTGCAGATCGCCACGGGCCTCGGCCTGGGCGCCGAGGTCGCCGGCATCGTCGAGGACGGGCCGCGGCGGGTCATCCTCGAGCCGCTCGGCGTGACGTTCGAGACCGGCGAGCTTGACCTAGGCCCCGCCTTAGGGCCGAAGTCCGGTCCCGACGAATGACACGAAGCTCATCGCGAACAGCAGTACGGTCGTCGCGACAATCAGCTTGTTGAATCTGCGTCCGCGCAGCTCGTAGGCGACGACCATCAGCGCCGGGAAGGCGCAGATGAGCATCCGGGGGTTCGGCGGCACGTTCTCCGAGGTGACCGTGAGGAACGTGATCCCGAGCGTCCACCAGATCGCCGGCGCCGGGATCTGGCGGCGGTTGCGCCAGATGAGCACAAGCGCCCAGGCGAGGAACGCGGCGCCGAGCAGGCCACTCACGTAGTTGAGGTTGATCCCCGGGTGGTGGAGGCCTCCGAAGTGGATGATCTGGTGCCACAGCTTGGTCGTCGTGTGCCACAGGGCGATCGGCGTTGAACGCTCATCCCAGCCGTAGCGCTGGGCGATGTAGCTGGCGAACGGGGTGCCGGTCCAGAGCCACAGGAACACGCCGAACAGCACAGCGCCGAGCGGTGCGAGGAGTGGCGCGAGCAGCGAGCGGCGTGCCTCGCGGTCACGCCAGCCGCGCGTCCGCAGCTCGATGAACGCCGCGGCGACGCACGCCGGGATGATCGCGAACGCGACCGGCCCGACCGCCGTCGCGGCCGCCGCGAGCAGCCCGGCGAGAACCCACTTGCGCTTCTGCAATGCGTACAGGGACCCCGCCGCGAGCGCGAGCATCAATCCCTCGGTGTAGACCATCGAGAACACGATCGAGCCCGGGAACAGGACGTAGAACAGCGCGGCGCGCCGGCCGGCCGGCGCGCCCCACCAGGACGTCGCCATCTTCTGCACGAGCACGGTCGTGATGAACCCGCCGACGGTCGAGATGAGGAGACCGGCGACGACGTACCCGCAGAACAGAGCGTGAGAGAGCAGCCAGACGAGCCCTGGATAGAGCGGGAAGAATCCGAGCGTCGTCTGTAGGTGCGAGACGTGCTGCGGGTATCCGTGCCCGGCGAGCACGAGGTACCAGACGCCGTCCCAGTTGGAGATCTGCGACTTCAGCGACCAGTGCTTGTACGCGACGTCGACGAGCGCGATGACCAGGTAGAGGACGCGAGAGATAAGGTAGATCCCGAGCGGCCAGCGGAGCTCGCGTAGCGCCGCGCGCCACCGCGTATGCGGCGCGCGTGGCGGCTCGTCCAGCAGCCGATCGATTTCCTCCTGCTCGATCGCGTCCGCATGTGCTTCGAGGTCCGGACGCGTCCCGAGCGTCTCCGGGACCGAATACACAGACACAATTTTATGGGGGCTCTCAGTCGCTGAGCGGGCGCTAACGCGACACTAATCGTTCACGTTTGGACCACATCTATATTCCGGGCCATTCATGACTGATCTGGTGGGGATTCGACGACTCCGACGGACGGTGCTGATCCCGGTGGCGTTCATCGTGGCTTCGGTCGTGCTGTTCGTCCTCGTCGGCATCCCGTACAAGCGGGATCTGCTCGCCGTCTGGCTGCTGCTCGGGCTGCTGTGCTTCTCGCTCGCCGATCTACGGGGGTACGCGCGCGGGGTCGTGCTCGAGTGGCTGCCATTCCTCGGCCTGCTCATCGCGTATGACTCGCTGCGCGGGAGCGCAGCGCACCTCTTTGGCGTCCATTACCTGCCGCAGCTCGACGTCGACAAGGCCCTGTTCGGTGGGACGCCGCCCACGGTGACCCTGCAGCATTGGCTGTGGCATGGCCACGTCGTCTGGTTCGACGTGATCTTCTGGGCGGTGTACCTGACGCATTTCTTTGCCACACCACTCGTCGCGGCCGTGCTGTGGAAGCTTGACCGCCCGCGGTTCCGCATGTTCGCGGTCCTTGTCGCGGTGCTCTCGTTCGCTGGTCTGGTCACCTACGCGCTGTATCCGGCGGCGCCGCCGTGGATGGCGAGCAGGGACCACCTGATCGCGCCGGTGACACGCATCATCCCGCTCGTCTGGAGCTCGGTCGGCCTGCACTCGGCCGGGTCATTCGTCGAGCACGGCTACCAGTACGCGAACGACGTCGCCGCGGTGCCGTCGCTCCACGCCGCGTTCTCCCTGTTGATCGCGATCACGCTGTGGCCGCGCCGACGGAAATGGCTGCGGCCGCTCGTGGCCGCGTATCCGCTGCTGATGGCGTTTTCGCTCATCTACGGCGCCGAGCACTACTTCTCCGACGTCCTGCTCGGTTGGGTCTACTGCCTCGTCGCCGTCTTCGCCGGGCGCGCGCTCATCCGCTGGTTCTCAGAGCGGCGGGCGATGGCGGCTCTGAAGCCCGCGTAGCACGAGACGCGGATTTCAGCGCATCCCTTGTAGAGTCCGGCGCCGCGATGTTCTCGAAGGTCCTGATTGCCAATCGCGGCGAGATCGCGGTTCGAATCATGCGTGCGTGCGAAGAGCTCGGCGTGTCCACGGTCGCCGTGTATTCCGAACTCGACCGCGACGCGATCCATGTCGCCCGCGCCGACGAGGCCTACCTCCTCGGTCCCGGTCCGGCGTCCGAGAGCTACCTGAACATCGACAAGCTGCTTGATGCGGTCACGCGCTCCGGCGCCGAGGCCGTTCATCCCGGCTACGGCTTTCTCGCGGAGAACGCGGCGTTCGCCTCCGCTCTGGAGAAGGCCGGGATCACGTTCATCGGCCCGCCCGCCTCGGCGATCGAGGCGATGGGCTCCAAGACCCGCGCCCGGGAGCTGATGGCTGCCGCCGGCGTACCGATCGTCCCGGGCACCACCGAGCCGGTCGATTCGATCGACGCCGCGCAGAAGCTGATCTCCGAGACCATCGGTTATCCCGTGGCGGTCAAAGCCGCGGGCGGCGGCGGGGGCAAGGGCTTCCGCGTCGCGCTCAGCGAGGACAAGCTGAAGGACGCCTTCGAGGGCGCCGCCCGGGAGGGGGAGAAGTTCTTCGGCGACGCCACCGTGTACCTCGAGCGCTATCTCCCGGACCCGCGGCACGTCGAGGTCCAGGTCCTCGCCGACACGCACGGCAACGTCATCCACCTTGGCGAGCGCGACTGCTCGCTCCAGCGCCGCCATCAGAAGCTGATCGAGGAGGCCCCGGCGCCGGCCGTGGACGCAGAGCTCCGCGCCCGGATCGGCAAGATCGCCACCGAGGCCGCCGCGGCCGTCAAGTACACCGGCGCCGGCACGATCGAGGGCCTGCTCCAGGACGACGAGTACTTCTTCCTGGAGATGAACACGCGCGTCCAGGTCGAGCACTGCGTCACCGAGATGGTGACCGGCATCGACATCGTCAAGGAGGGTATCCGCGTCGCCTCGGGCGAGCCGCTGTCAGTCAGCCAGGATGCGGTCGCGCTCCACGGCCACGCGATCGAATGCCGGATCAACGCCGAGGACGCCTCCAAGAACTTCGCTCCCGCACCGGGCAAGATCGGTGCCTACCGGGAGCCCGCTGGCCCGGGCGTCCGCGTCGATTCCGGCGTCGGCCCCGGCTCCGAGATCACCCCGATGTACGACCCGATGGTCGCCAAGCTGATCGTCTGGGACGTCGACCGCGATCAGGCGACCCGGCGGATGCTCCGCGCCCTCGGGGAGTACGAGATCGGCGAGCTGAAGACGCTGCTGCCGTTCCACACCGCGATCCTCCAGACCGAGCAGTGGGCGAACGCCGAGACGTGTCGCGACCTGATCGAGGACCGCACCTGGCTGAAGACCCTCACGTTCGAGGCGCCGGCCCCGGCTCCGGCCGCCGGCGAGGACGGCGCCGAGGAGGCCGAGACGGTCGAGCAGGCGTACACCGTCGAGGTCTCCGGCAAGCGTTTCGACGTCAAGGTGATTGGTCCGGCGTTTGGCGGCGGTGGCGCGGTCGCGGTTGCCGCCAACGGCGCGGCGCCCGGCGGCGCCACCGGCGCCCGCAAGCCGCCGCGCCGCGAGCGGAGCGCCGGAGGTGGCGGGGGTGGCGGCGACACGCTTGCCTCGCCGCTGCAGGGCACGATCCTCAAGGTCGCCGTCGACGCCGGCGCCACCGTTGAGGAGGGCGCTCTCGTCTGCGTGATCGAGGCGATGAAGATGGAGAACGAGATCACCGCCCACAAGGCGGGCACCGTCAAGGAGGTCCCGATCTCCGTCGGTGCCTCCGTCGCCAACGGCGACACCCTGGCGGTCATCACCTCCGACGCCGCCGCCTAAGGTCGCCGCCCGACGCCTGGGTTCCTCCCGCCGACGCCTGGGTTCCTCCGCCGGCCCGCGGCCTCGCCGGTCGCCTCCCCGGTCCACCGGCACAAAATCCCAATGGAGACGGTCCCAATCGTCGATCGTGATCTTGTGCCGATGTGAGCGGCACGATGTCCCACCCCGCCTCCGGAACCTCGGCCAGTGGGACTTCGTGCCGGTGTCAGGCTCCGGCTACGCCCCGATGATCCGCTCCAGGTTCTCGGCGTGGATCCGCGCCTGAGCGCTCGTCCGGCGCCCCTCCGGAAGCGGTGCCTGCACGCCCACGTCGAGCACGGCGCGCAGATACGCCGCGTCCTCATCGAGGAGCGCCAAGGCTCGCGTGGCCGGGATCGGGCCCCCGTGGCCTGGGATCACGGTCTGCACGCGTTCCACGAGGCCCCGCAGCCGCTCGAGCGTGTCGAGGTAGGCGTCGACCGAGCCGCCCTCGGAGATCCACGGAATCTCGACCGGCGAGAGGTAATCGCCGCACACGAGCAGCCCGAGCCACGGGGCGAGGTAGGCAGTGCCGTCCGCGGTGTGCCCCGGGCTCGGGTGCAGCTCGAGCTCTCGGCCGTCGCTTCCAAGGTCAAGTCGACCAGGAACCGGCAGGCCCTGAATCTCGTCGAGCGCAAGCGCTGGCCGGCCGGCGATGTAGTGCTCTTCGTCGAATGCCTGCAGTTCTCGCTGCGGCAGCGACGGGTCGGAGGCGAGCAGCTGCGCCGTGTCCTCGCCGGCTCCGACCGACGCGTCCGGGAACGCGTGCCGACCAAGCAGGTGATCCCAGTCGCCGTGCGTCACCAGCAGGCCGGAGACGGGAAACCCAGATTGCTCCAGGACCTGTGGGAGCGCCTCGAGCTCGTGGGGCAGCACCGGCGAGTCGATCACGAACCCCTCCTCGCCGGCCCGCACCGCGGTGCAGGTCGTCTGCCAGAACGCGCTGACGAACACGACCGCATCCGCGTCGACGGCCAGGACGCGCATCCGACGCAGCCGCCGTTAGTTCACGCCGATGAGCTTGGCGGCCTCGCGGAGGCTGCTCACCTCGGCGTCCGGCTTCTTCTGACCGGACTCGAGCTGCTGCTTGTTGCGGTTGACCCAGATGACCGGGATCTTCTTCTTCAGGCAGGGCTCGACATCGTGGTAATAGCTCGCCGCGACGTGCACCCAGCCCTTCTTGCCGCCAATCCGGCGCTCGCACTCGGTGAAGTGCGCGGGATCCGGCTTGTAGGAACGGACCTGCTGGGCGGTGACGACGAGATCGAAATCGAGCGGGATGTGCCGCCGCGTCTGACCGAGCAGCTTGTCGTCGATGTTCGAGATCAACCCGACTTTGTACTTCTTGGCGATCTTCTGGAGGACCGGGTTGGTCTCCTTGAACGGGAGCCAGCGCTGTACGGAATCCGGGAGGAAACCGGAGCGGGATGGCTCGAGGGGCCAGTCGATCTCCTTGGCGATCTCGACTGCGGTGCGGCGCAGGACCTCGGCATAGAGCTCGTAGGACCCGGCCTGGATGCGCTGCTGCACCTCGTGGAACAGAGGGATGAGCTCGTCGCGTTCGACGGTGAAGCCGTCACGCTCCGCTTCTTTGCGGAAGGCGTCATACGCGCCGGACTCCCAGTCGATCAGGGTGCCGTAGACGTCAAAGGTGACAAAGGTGATCTGCTTTGGGATGGCCATGCGAGCGGGCATGATGCCATGGAAAGGGCTTCTATACAGTGCAGATCGACTATGGACCTACTTGAATATCAGGGAAAACAACTATTTGCACGCCACGGCGTGCCGGTGCCGACCGGTCGTCCGGCGAGCACAGTGGACGAAGCTGTCGACGCAGCCGACGAGATTGGCTACCCCTGCGTCGTCAAGGCGCAGGTGCAGATCGGAGGCCGCGGCAAGGCCGGCGGCATCAAGGTGGCCAAGGACCGCGCGGAGGCCGAGGAGCACGCCAAGGCGATTCTCGGGATGGACATCCGCGGCCTGACCGTTCACGAGGTGTGGGTCGAAGGGGCTTCGGAGATCGCGTCTGAGTACTACGCGTCGGTGATCTTCGATCGTTCCGAGAAGGCACCGCTGCTCATGCTCTCGACGAAGGGCGGCATGGACATCGAGGAGGTCGCCGAGTCGGACCCGAACGCGATCGCCCGGCTCCACGTCGATCCACTGCTCGGCTTCCAGGACTTCCACGGCCGACGGCTCGCGTTTGAGGCCGGGGTCGACGCCGACGTCGTCCGTCCCGTCGGCGCGATGCTCGCCAAGCTGTACGACGTGTTCGTCGCTGAGGACGCGACGCTCGTCGAGGTCAACCCGCTGATCGTCACCCCCGACCGTGAGGTCAAGGCCCTGGACGCCAAGGTGACGCTTGACGACAACGCGCTCTACCGCCACGCCGACAACGCGGCGCTGCGGGATGTCTCCGCCGAGGATCCGCAGGAGCGGATGGCGAAGGAGCGCGGCCTGACCTACGTCAAGCTCGACGGGAACATCGGGATCCTCGGCAACGGCGCCGGGCTCGTCATGTCGACGCTGGACGTCGTCGCCCAGGCGGGCGGGCAGCCGGCCAACTTCCTGGACGCCGGCGGCGGCTCGAAGGCTGAGGCAATCACCCAGGCCGTCGAGGTGATCCTCTCCGACGACAAGGTGAAGGCCGTGCTGTTCAACATCTTCGGCGGGATCACGCGCTGCGACGAGGTCGCGCGCGGTCTCATCGAGGCGTTCAACCAGATCAAGCCGCAGGTGCCGTTCGTCGTGCGCCTCGACGGAACGAATGACAAGGAGGGCCGCGAGTTGCTGGCTGAGGCCAACCTGCAGGGTGTGCACACGGAGGCGACGATGGACGGTGCCGCCGCCAAGGTCGTCGAGCTCGCGGGAGCGACGTCATGAGCATCCTCGTCGACAAGGAGACGAAGCTCTGCGTGTCCGGGATCACCGGGCGCGAGGGCACCTTCCACGCCCTGCGTGACCGCGAGTACGGCACGGACGTCGTCGCCGGCGTGACGCCCGGCAAGGGCGGCCAGGACGTCGAGGGCATCCCCGTCTTCAACACGTTCCACGAGGCGGTCGACAAGACGGGCGCCAATACGGCGATGGTGTTCGTTCCGCCGCGGTTCGCCGCCGACTCGATTCTCGAGGCCGAGGACGCGGGCATCCCGCTGATCATCACGATCACGGAGGGCATCCCTGCGCACGACGAACTCCGGGTCTACAACACGATCAAGAAGAACGGGCGCTCGCGGCTCGTCGGGCCGAACTGCCCGGGCATCCTGTCCCCGGGCAAGGCGAACGTCGGCATCATCCCGGCGTCGTTCTTCAAGGAGGGCAACGTCGGGGTCGTGTCGCGGTCGGGCACGCTCACCTACCAGATCGGAAATGTGGTCGCTCAGAGCGGCTTCGGCAACTCGACGATCGTCGGCATCGGCGGCGACCCGGTCCCGGGCACCGACTTCATCGATGTCATCGGACTGTTCGAGGAGGACCCGGACACAGAACTGATCGTGATGTGCGGCGAGATCGGCGGCGACGCCGAGGAGCGGGCGGCGGAGTACATCGAGTCGAACGTCTCCAAGCCGGTCGTCGCCTACATCGCCGGATTTACGGCGCCCGAAGGCAAGACGATGGGCCATGCCGGCGCGATCGTGTCCGGATCGAAGGGCACCGCTGCCGCCAAGGCGGAGGCGCTCGAGGCGAAGGGCGTCAAGGTCGGACGGACCCCGACCCAGGTCGCCGAGCTCGCGGTCTCGCTGCTCGGCGCCACCGCCTGACCCGCGTTTGCGGGCCGCAGGCAAGGTTCCTTTCGAAATAGCGGAAGGAACCTTGCTGAGCGCGGGGGGATAACCGACGGTTATGCCGGTGATACCCGGATCGCGTCTACTGGGTGCCCGGAACCCGGACGACGATTCAGAGCAGACGGTCGCATCCTGTTGTCCCGGGGGAACGGGCGGCGGATCGACCTGCCCGAGGACGCCATGCCTCGGTCCCCGAACCCAGCGCGGGCCCCTTCCCTTTCCGGTCGGGGCCCCCGATGGGGCATGAACGCCTCGCGCGCGGACCTGCGTAGCTGCCCGAGGCGACGTTGTGGAAAAGCCCCGATGGTCACGCCGGTGCGCTGGGGCATGCTTATCGGTCCATGGGGACACTCGTCAAGCTCCGTGTCGCGCACGAGACTGAGCCGTCGAGGTCACCGTCGGCCCTGGCAGCGCCGCCCGTCATCGGGCGCACGCTCGTCCGCTCTCCCGAGCTCTCCGAGCTCCGGGCCTTCTGCGCGGCCGTTGACCTCGGCAGCATCGGGCGCGCTGCACGCCTCATTCAGGTGAGCCAGCCGGCGCTCTCCAAGCGACTGAAGACGCTCGAGGCGGTCGCCGGGACGCGCCTGTTGACGCGCTCGCCTCGTGGCGTGACCGCGACGCCGGCCGGGTTGCGCCTGTACGCCGCGGCTCGCCGACTGCTGACGGACGCTGAAGCCGTTGAGGCGCTGATGCGCGGCTTCACGAGCCAAACCGCTCCGGTCCGAGTCGCCGCCAGTCCCACGATCGCCGATTGGTGGCTACCGCCGGCGCTCGTGAGTCTCGAGTCGCTCCATGAGCATCACCTCTCGGTCGAGGTCTTGACGGCCAACTCGCACATCGTCCGTGACATGGTCCGCACCGGACGCAGCGACATCGGCCTCGCTGCGATCGACCCCGCTGATGGCGACGCCGATCTGATCGAAACCGTGATCTGGCGGGACGAGATCATCGTCGCGGTCCCGATCGCCCATCCCTGGGCCGGGCGCGACGAGATCGATCCCGGCGAGTTCGCCACCACTGCCATCATCCGCCGCGACCCGAGCGCCAACTCCTCACGGATCGTCGACGCCGCGCTCGCCCGGGCCGGCCTGGTGCCGGTCGAGCCGCTCGCCCAGATCGGCAACAACGCCGCGGCGCGCGCTGCGTCGCTCGCGGAATGCGCGCCGGTGTTGCTGCCCGTGGTCGAGGTCCGGGACGAGCCGGCCGGCGGCCTCGTCTCGAAACGCGTTGCCGGAATGCGGTTTGCCCGCGACTTCTCGCTCGTCCTCGCTGCCGGTATGCATGAGCTCGCGTGCTCGGCGAGGACGCTGGCGCAGCATCTGATCGCCTGGAGCGAACAGGTCCAGGACTAACGGTCGCCTCAGCGCGGCAGCCGGTCCGCGAGCGCGACGGCCAACGACCGTCCGTGCGCCGGCTGGATCCGGAAGCTGAGCAGCCAGTCCCCAGGCATCTCGAGCGCCGGGGCAGGCGCGGAGCGATACACGCCCGAACCGACGGCGGTAAGCGTCCGGGTGAGCACGCTCGGCATGTTCATGCTCGGCATCGAATAGGAGAGCGTCACGTGCGCCGGCGACCGGCTGGCCGCCTCGGCTGAGAGCGAGATGAACGACCTGGGGTCGGGTCGCCGCGTCGAGCTGATCCGCACGCCCGGTGTATCCGGCAAGCCTGAGTGAGTCGACCGGGCCGGGGCCGACGCGCGTGACAGGCGCGGGGCGGGCTTCTCGAGCGGCCGAGGACGTTCGTCTGACCGGCCTCGTGGGGTCGGGTCACCATCAGCGCCAGCCAGACAAAACCGAGCAGCGCGAGTCCGCCGAGCGCTGCCTGCATGCGCGAGACGCGAGGGAGGGCCATGACGGAGAAGTGCATCGTGAGATCGGGCGGCTGCCATCAGGTCTCTGCCGAGCGCGCGGCCGCGGCAGACGACGGGTTCTCCGCTGGGTCGCGCGATACGCTCGCACGCACGATGCCGACGCCTGGCCGCGATATTGACGACCGGTTGCAGGATCTCGACCGACGCCTGCGGGAGATCCAGGGGGAGCTGCTCCCGGGTCGCGAGCCGCCGCCAGTCGGACCGCCGCCGGTCGGACCGCCGCCACCCGAAGCTCCCCCGCCGCCCGAACCGCCGCCGCCGCCCCCCGAACCGCCGCCGCCACCGCGCGGGCGACCCCCGGGACCGCCACCCCCTCCCCACGGACCACCTCCCGGTGCAGGCCCGCTGACCGAGCTGCACACCAAGCTCCTCGCGTCCTTCCGCGAGCTGCTCGACGCGTACGAGTGGCTGCTCGGGCAGATGGCGTACCCACCCCCGCCACCTCCGCCACCCCCATCGCCACCCGAGCCCCCCGGGTCGCCGGAGCCGCCAACCCGGGCCATGGGCGTGACCGCCGGACCATTCGCGAGTACCGAAGCGGTCCGCGCCTTCGAGGCCGAGCTCGGCTCGGTGCCCCTGGTCCGATCGGTGACGGTGCGCGGATACGAGGGCGATGACCGCGCGATCTTCGACGTCGAGATCGGCGAGCCGTAACAATCGGCGCCCAGCGCGTAGTCTTCAGAAGGATGCCCGACACGATCTCATTCGCCCGTGGAGCCCCGTCCCTCGACATCGTCGACATCGACGGCCTGAAGGCCGCGGCCGACGCCGCGTTCGCCAACGACCCGGGCGGATTGACGGGCTACGGGACCGCCGTCGGTTACGTCCCGCTGCGCAAGTGGATCGCGGAGCGCCACGGCGTCGAGCCGGAGCAGGTAATCGTCACGAACGGCTCGATGCAGGCGGACGCGTTCCTGTTTGACGCGCTCGTCGCCGAGGGCGACGCGGTGATCGTCGAGAAGCCGACCTACGACCGCACGCTGCTGTCACTCAAGCAGCGCGGGGCCGACGTGCGGGCGGTCGAGCTCGAGCACGATGGCATCGATGTCGCCGCGCTGGAGCGGATCCTGCTCGCCGGCGCCAAGCCGAAGCTCGCCCACATCATTCCGAACTTCCAGAACCCCGCCGGCTACACGCTCTCGGCCGAGAAGCGCCAACGGCTGCTAGAGCTCGCCGCCGCGCACGACTTCACGATCTTTGAGGATGACCCGTACGTCGAGCTTCGGTTCGACGGGTCACCGCTCGCGACGATGCTCTCGATGGACGGTGACTCCGTCGTCTACGCCTCGTCGTTCTCCAAGACGGTCTGTCCGGGCATCCGGGTCGGGTACCTGGTCGGCCCGGCGGAGCTGATCGCCAAGATCAATAAGCTCGCCGTCGGCGCCTACATCTCGCCGAACATGGTCGCCCAGGGGATCGTCTACGAGTTCGCGCGCTCCGGCGCGCTCGCGCGGTCGATCGAGACGGTCAAGGCGGCGCTGCGTGAACGCGTTGAGACCCTGGCTGAGGCGCTCCGTCGGGAGCTCCCGGAGGCTCGCTTCGAGCCGCCACAGGGTGGCTACTTCATGTGGGTGGAGCTGCCGCGCGGCACCGACGTCAACGCTCTGTTCACCGTCGCCGCCGACCGCGGCGTCCAGTTCGTGAAGGGTTCCGACTTCGTGCTTGATGGCGGTGAGTCGACGCTGCGGATCGCCTACTCGGGCGTGACCACGGACCAGATCGAGCGGGGCGTCACGCTGCTCGCCGAGGCGTATCGCGAGATCAGCGAGAGCGCCGATGCAGCCTGACGAGATCGCCGCAGCTGGTGAGCTCGCGGGCGAGGCCGCGGGACACCTCGCGCAGCAGGCACGCGACATGCACACCGGCATCGCCGGCCGCGTGTTCGGTGCGCTCGGCGCCGCTGCGGCGCCGGTGCAGGCGGTCCACGACGGGATCGCCGAGGCCGCCTACACCGCCGCTCTCAGTCTGGCGAAGGGCGTTGTCCGCGGCGGCGCGCTCGCGGCCAGCGTCGCCCGGGGGCCGGACGCTCCGTCGCTCGAGCAGTCGCCGGGCGGCCGGCTCGCCGTCGGGGCGCTCAACGGTGTATTCGGCGACAGCTTGCACCGACGCGGCAACCGGCTTGCGGTGCCGATGAGTCTGCGCCAACATGGCCGCGACGTCGAGCTCACCGAGCCGGCCCTGGCCGGCGCTTTTCCGGAGGCCACGGCCCGCATCGCGGTCTTCGTCCACGGACTCTGCGAGACCGAGGAGGCGTGGCAGCTCGGGGCGACCCGTCACGTGCCGTACGGCGCCCGCCTGCGGACCGAGCTCGGCTACACGCCGTTGTACGTCCGCTACAACACCGGCCGTCACATCTCCGAAAACGGCCGCGAGCTCGCCGCGCTGCTGACGCTGATCACGGCGCACTGGCCCGTCGGGGTCGACGAAATCGTGCTCGTCGGCCACTCGATGGGTGGCCTCGTTGCCCGCAGCGCCTGCCATTACGCGGACGCGGATGCATGGCCGGCGCGGGTCCGTCACGTGTTCACGCTCGGCGCCCCGCACCGCGGCGCTCCGCTTGAGAAAGCCGCGACGCTCGCGACCGGCGCGCTCGCCCGCCTGCCCGAGACCCAGGGATTCGCCCGTGCGCTCAAGGCGCGGAGCTCCGGGATCAAGGATCTCGGCCACGGCTACCTCGTCGACGAGGACTGGCGCGACCACGACCCCGACGCGTTCGTCCAGCAGGCCGGCTCGCAGATCCCGTTTCTGGAGTCCGCGAACCACTACTTCGTCGCCGCGACGGTGTCCCGGGAGCCGGACGCGCCGCTCGGGCGCATCGTCGGTGACCTGCTCGTCCTCCGGAGCAGTGCCTGGGCGCACGCACATCCCGGCGAGCCGATGCATTTCCCCGTCGACCACTACTGCGCCGTCGGCGAGCTCAACCACTTCGATCTGCTCAACCACCCGGCGATCTACGGGCAGCTTCGCCGATGGATCACGAGACGTCCCGGGCTCCCGGCGACGTCCGACGCGACGTCCGACGCGCCGGCCGGCCCTAACGCCCGTACCGCTCGCGCCCGAGCACGAGCTGCTCCGGCAGCGCGATTCGCGGCGGCGGCGAGGGGTCCGCGAGCACGGTCACCGTCTCTCCCACGCTGACCGTCACGGTCGCGTCGCCTGCGTCCGTGTGCACGATCACGACCTCGCCGTCGTTCGAGGCGATCGTGCCGGTCAGCCCCGGCTCGATCCCCGCGTCCTTGAGGTAGTGCAGGAGATCCTCGGCCTCGTTCTCGAGCCGAAGGATCGTCACCGTCGCGCCGGGCGCGCAATCCGCCAGCGGCGCCCCGTCGATCCGCTCGCCGACGCGGATCGGGTGACCGTGCGGGCACGTCGCGGCGTCGCCGACGGCGCTACGCACATACGCCTCAAAGCGAGGCGTCATCGCGTGCTCAAGATGCTCTGCCTCCTCGTGTACGTCATCCCACGGCACGCCCACGACATCGGTGAGGAACCGCTCGATCATCCGGTGGCGGCTGACGATCTGTTCGGCGTGCTCACGGCCGGAGGGGGTAAAGCTGATCGCGCGGCCGGCATCGCGGGCGATGTAGCCATCGCGCTCAAGCCGACCGAGCATCTCGTGCACCGTCGGTGCCGACAACTGCATCGCGCGCGAGAGGTTGGCGCCGGTCATCGGTAGACCGGCCTCAAACAGCCAGTACAGCGACTGGAGGTATTCCTCCTCCGCGACGGTGGCGTGTGCGGCGGCCATCAAAGGGGATCGTATCGGGCGCCCGCGTGCTTCCCTGGGCCGTCCCGGCTACGATCGAGCGTCGGGTGACCCTTCCGCTGACATCGCCGATCCAGCCACAGCTCGCGCGCTCCAAGCCCGAGCTGCCCCGTGGCGAGCACTGGGTCTACGAGCCCAAGTACGACGGCTTCCGAGCGATCGCGTTCGTGGACGGTGACGAGGCCACCATCCAATCCCGCGGTGGCAAGCCACTCTCACGATATTTCCCGGAGCTCGCGTTCCCGCCGGGCCGGTACGTCCTCGACGGTGAGATCGTGATCGACGGCGACGACGGTCTGCAGGACTTCGACGCTCTCCAGAACCGGATCCATCCGGCCGCATCCCGTATCGCCATGCTCGCGGAGCAGACGCCGGCGCACTACATCGCTTTCGACGTGCTCGCACGTGATGACGAGTCATTGCTTGACCTTCCGCTCACCGAGCGGCGCACGATCCTCGAGGGGCTCGTGGCCGAACCGGTCACGCTCACCCCGCTGACCGATGACCCCGAGCAGGCCGAACCATGGCTCGAGCGCGGGGAGGGTGTCGTCGCCAAGGACCGTCGTGCTCCGTACCGGCCCGGCCAGCGCACCGGCATGGTCAAGGTCAAGCGCGTGCGGACGATCGACGCCGTCGTTGCCGGGTGGCGTCCGGGCAAAGAGGAGGGCACGGTCGGGTCGCTCATCCTCGGGCTGTACAGCCCTGAGGGGAAGCTGCACATCGTCGGCCACTGCTCGGGCTTCCGCGCCGCCGAGAAGCGCACCCTCGTCGACAAGTTGAAGCCCTATGAGACCGGTCACCGCGGGCACGGTGACGCGAGCCGATGGAAGAACGAGAAGGAGCTCGAGTGGATCGATCTGCGCCCCGAGCTGGTCGTCGAGATCACGTATGACCACACGAGCGGCGGCCGAATCCGCCACGGCACCAAGATCCTCCGCTGGCGTGAGGACAAGGCGCCGCAGGACTGCAGTCTCGAGCAGATGGTCTGACCGCGCTCGGGCTCCCGCGCAACGCGAAGCGGCGGGCTCTGAACCGAGCCCGCCGCGGCGCGACGCTGATGGTGAGAGGGGTCTAGTGGTTGTAGACGGCCTGGACGAGCAGCAGGCAGTCGTCGACGCCCTGTGCTGACTGGAAGCCGTCGCCGAGCGACAGGTTCGGGTTGAAGAAGGTCAGCTGACCCGGGGTGCCGTCGGAGCAGTACTCGGCGGTGTTGTGGTTCGTGTCGAGTCCGACGTAGTCGCCCTTGTGCACCTTGATGTGCACGTTGAACGTCTCGACCGGCGAGCTGCCGTTGCCGTTCGCCGACGGGCCGTTCGCGTGCAGTTTGCGGCTGACCGCGACGACCTTGGCCTGGCCGCTCCTGTGGTTCGAGCTCAGGTGGCGGACCTGCATGAGCTTGAAGCGGAAGTTCATCGGGCCCTCGGCGCGGAGCTTGATCTTGGTGATCGTGCCGCCCGACTTCGCCTGAGCATGGCCGGAGAAGCCGGGATAGAACGACCCGACATGCGTGCAGAACGGCGCGCTGTCCAGGTTGCTCTGGTCGCAGCTCGTGCCGGCGTTGGCCGGATCATGGTTGAGGCTCGAGCCGAAGTTGCTGGTCGCTGCCATCGCGCCCGCCGGGACGAGTGCGGCGGCGGTGAGGGCGGTGGCGACACCGGTCACGAAACGGGACCGGCGAAGTAGGTGGGTCATCGTTGACATTTATGTCCTCCGAAAGGGCTGTGGGTGTGTTGAGCACAGTACGTCCGGCCGACGCGCCCTACGAGATGCCCTAGGGGTGGTTCGCACCCACCCCAACTCGTGTGCCCCGGTGCCACCTCCGGTGGCATCCAGCCTGCTGAGAGACGTCCTTACCGCTACGGCAGCGCTGCCGGGATGGGTTGCACATCAGCGCTGCGGCCGACGACGGCGACCGTGCGCGCGTATGACGCGCGGAGCGCGTCCGCGTCTGCCGGGTCGGTCTTCACCCCGGTTCCAACCGGAACCACGGTGAAGTCCGGATGGCGGATCCAGATCGGAACGTAGTTCACCTTCGTGACCCGTCCACCGTGCCCGTCCACGGTGATCGTCAACAACGCGATCATCCCGTCCTGCGACGCCTCCGGGCAGCACGCCGAGGTCTGGTTGGAGATCAGGTTGCCCTCGCCGAACACGACGAGCTTCCCGTTGATCCGGCGGATCGGCTGGACGACGTGAACGTGCTGCCCGATGACGGCGGTGATGTCCGGTGAGGCGGTCAGCGTCCGCGCGAGCTGCATCTGGAACGCGCTCGGCTGGGTGACGTTCTCATCGCCCCAGTGGATGTTGACGATCACCGCCTCGGCCCCCTCGGCCCGCGCGTGATGGGCCTCGGCGAGGATCTGAGCGATGTCCTGAGCGCGGTTCACCGACCAGGGATGCGGCGATGGGATCCCGTTCGTCAACTCGGTGTACGAGAGGAACGCGACCGTGACGCCCTTCACCGTCATGATCAGCGGCGTCTGCTGTGCCGCCGCGGAACTGTACGTTCCGGCGTGCCGAACGCCCGCGTGGTCGAGCGCCGCGATCGTGTCATCGACGCCCTGTTGTCCCTGATCGAGTGAATGGGTGGCCGCCGTCGAACATGCTCGCCATCCCGTGTCGCGGATCGACTGCGCCAGGGCAGGTGGCGTGTTGAACATCGGGTACCCGGTCGGCGGGGCCGGGGTCATCGGCGTCTCGACGTGACACAGCGGCAGATCCGTTGTCTTGATGATCGGCTTGATCTCGGCGAACAGCGGATCGAAGTCGTAGCGGCTCCCGCCGCCGAGCGCCAGCGCTCGATCCCAGACCGGCGAGTGGATCAGCAGATCGCCGCTCGCCTCGACGGTGAAGCTCACCGGCGCGAGCAGTCGGATCCCATCGACGACCGACTCGGACCTCCGCGCGTCGCGCCCGCGGACGTGTGTCTCGGCAGGCTGCGCGACGATCACGCCGGCGATCAGTGACGCCGCGGCGGTGAAGCACAGCGCCGCGGTCAGTTGCCGCGCCCGGCGTCGGCGCGCCTCCACCACCTGTTTTGACTTGCGTGCTCGCAACTGCTCCGCCCCTTACTGCCTCGCCACAGCATGACGGATCTGCACCCGTCGCGCAGCAGCGATACTCCCGCCGTGCCGGACATCCGGGGAGTCCCCACCACGATCCTGATCGCGCCCGACAAGTTCAAGGGCACGTTCGGCGCTCCACAGGTCGCCGCCGCGCTCGCTCGCGGGATTCGGGATGCGGGACACGAGGTTGACGAGTGCCCGGTCGCCGACGGCGGTGAGGGCACGCTCGACGCGCTCGCGGCGCCACTACAAGCCGAGCTCCACGAGGCGGCCGTCACCGATCCGCTGGGCCGGCCCATGACCGCGCACTTCGGTCTCACGACGCCCGCCTCGCGCCGCGAGCGTCGCGTCGCGATCGTCGAGACGGCGGCGGCAAGTGGTCTCGGCCTCATCCCCGAAGCGGAGCGGGACGTGATCGCGGCCGACACGTTCGGCACCGGGCAGCTGATCGCCGCAGCAATCGATGCTGGCGCTGGGCTCGTCTACCTCGGCGTGGGGGGCAGCGCGACGATGGACGGCGGCGTGGGAGCCGTCCGGGCGATCGAGGCCGCGGGCGGCCTGCGCGGCGCGCGGATCGTCGTGCTCTCCGATGTGCGTACCCCGTTTGAACAGGCCGCCCGGGTGTTCGGACCCCAGAAGGGGGCGGATGCTGACGCCGTGAGGCGACTGACCAGGCGGCTGAACGCCGCCGCGCGCCGGTACCCACGTGACCCGCGCGGCGTCCCGATGACGGGCGCCGCCGGGGGCCTCTCCGGCGGTCTGTGGGCAGCTCTCGGCGCCGAGCTCGTCGCGGGCGCCGGGTTCATCCTGGACCGGATCGACTTCGACCGCCGGATGCGCGCGGCGCGCGCGGTCATCACCGGGGAGGGCAAGCTTGACGAACAGAGTCTCGCCGGCAAGACCGTCTCGGAAGTCGCCACCCGTGCGCGCCAGTCAGGCGTCCCGTGCCACGCCGTCGCTGGGCGGGTCGAACTGGACGCGTTTGGCGCCCGCATCCTCGATCTTCAGGCTGTCATCGAAGCCGGGACGCTCACCGGGCTCGAGCGAGCCGGCCGACAGCTGGCCGACCTGATCTGGAGCGGTTCGGCATGACCGCCGCAGCGAACCCGAAATCATCTATAACAAGATCTTCTGACTTGTGACGATCACCTGTTAAGATCGCTGGTATGGCCACCGCAGTAAAGGATCCCGTTACCTCCGCACCACCGCCCGCGGCGCTCGCGTCCGACCTGTGCTGGTTGCTGTCGCGCGTCAGTCACGCGCTGATGACCGAGCAGACGGCCGCGCTCGAGAGTTCGGGGATCTCGCCCCGGGAGCATGCGGTGCTCGCCACCGCGATCGGCGGCGAGCAGACCCAGACCGACCTCGCCCGCGTGATCGGACTGGACAAGACGACGATGGTCGTCACGGTTGACGAACTGGAGGCCGCCGGTCTTGCCGAGCGGCGTCCCGCGCCGGGCGACCGACGCGCGCGCGTCATCAAAGTGACGAAGGCCGGCGAGCGCAAGGTTCGCGAGGCCGAGGCCGTGCTTGATCAAGTCCGTCAGGACGTGCTGGCGTCGTTGCCGGCGGACGAGCGCGACGTGTTCCTCCGCGCCCTCGGCCGCCTCGCCTGTGGCCGTCTCGCGGTACCGGTTGCCTGCGCGCAGTCGGTCCGACGCCGCGGCTAAGCCTCTCCCTCGCCATAGGCGCGTCGTGTAAGGCCTGCGGGGCCCGAGGTCGGACCGTTCTCCCGATGCGCCCGCGCGTATCGCAGTCCATCCTGCTCATACGCGCACAACACAGTACGCGGCCAGATCGTCCCGTAGTAGACGATCTGCTACGGTACGAACTGAGATGGGAAACGACAGGGAGATGCAGATGAGTGACACCCTCGCAAAGACAAGGCTCGGTCCTAACGCGGCCGATGAGCGACGGCGCTGGATCGCGCTCGTCGTCCTCTGCGCCGGCTTCTTGATGATCATCCTCGACCAGACGATCGTCAACGTGGCGCTGCCGTCGATCCAGACCGACCTGCACTTTTCGCAATCAAATCTCGCCTGGGTGGTGAACGCGTACCTGATCGCGTTCGGGGGTTTGCTGCTCCTCGTCGGCCGGCTCGGTGATCTGATCGGTCGCAAGCGGATCTTCCTCGCCGGGCTGACCGTGTTCACGCTCGCGTCGCTCGTCTGCGGCGTGGCGCAAAGTCAGGAGCTGCTGGTCGGCGCCCGGTTCGTCCAGGGTGCCGGCGGAGCGATGACCTCGGCCGTGATCCTCGGGATGATCGTGACGATGTTCCCGCGTCCCGCCGAGCAGGCGAAGGCGATCGGCGTGTACAGCTTCGTCGCGGCCGCGGGCGGGGCGATCGGCCTGCTCGCGGGTGGCGTGCTGACCCAGGCGCTCAACTGGCACTGGATCTTCTTCGTGAACCTCCCGATCGGGATCGCCACCGGCTACTACGCCATCCGCATGATCGCCGACGAGCGCGGCATCGGCCTTGACCACGGGGCAGACGCTCCGGGAGCGGTGCTGCTCGTCAGCTCGCTGATGCTCGCCGTCTACACGATCGTCGAGGCGAGCGGCTACGGCTGGGGATCGGCACACACGATTGGCTTCGGCGCCGTGGCGCTTGGGCTCCTCGTGGCGTTTGTCGTCCGCCAGCGGCTCGCGGCGAATCCGCTCGTGCCGCTCCGGATCTTCCGCTCGCGGACCGTGACCGGGGCGAACCTCGTCCAGATCCTGATGGTCGCCGGGATCTTCGGCATGTTCTTCCTCGGCGCGCTGTACCTGCAGCGTGTCCTGCACTACGACGCGATTGAGGTGGGGCTGGCGTTCCTGCCGGTCGCGCTCGGGATCGCGGCCCTGTCGCTCGGGTTCTCGGCGCGCCTGATCACGCGGTTCGGCGCTCCGTGGACGCTCGTGCCGGGACTCGCGCTGATGGCGCTCGGCTTGATCCTGTTCCGCAGCGCGTCCGCTGACGCCAACTATTGGACCGACCTGCTCCCGGTGATGGTGCTGCTCGGCGTCGGGGCTGGGCTGAGCTTCCCCTCGTTGATGACGCTCGCGATGTCGAGCGCCACGCGGGAGGACTCCGGTCTCGCCTCGGGCCTTGTCAACACGACCCAGCAGGTCGGCGGAGCGCTCGGGCTCGCCGTTCTGGCGACGCTCTCGAGCACCCGCAGCAACTCGCTGCAGGCGAGTGGTCACTCACTGACGAACTCGCTGATGAGCGGCTACCACCTCGCGTTCTCGATCGCCGCGGTGCTGGTCGTGATCGCGATTGTGCTCGCGGTTGTCCTGCTACGGCGCGCGCCTGCCGTCGAACACGGTGCCGAGGCGCAGGAGCCCGTCGCCGTCCCCGAAGCGGCGTAGCCGTCCGTACGCGCCCCCCGCGCCGTCAGCCGTCCACCGACTCGGTGGGCGGCTGCGGTGCGCGGTCAACTCGCCGGGGCGACGAGTGAGCCGGGAACTCATCGTCGAGCGTCGCGTCGGAGGTGAGACAGACGCGGCAGAAGTCCTCGCCGAACGGGGTGAGGTGAATGCTCGGGCGTACGACCTTGGCCTGCCGGACGGATCGTCCCATCAACCGCCCTCGCGGCCGGCTTGAATCCGGTGTCAGGCTTCGGACGGACGCCAACGCCCGCCCGGCGCGGTCAGTGAGCGAACGTGCTGCGGTCCTCCGCCTTGGGGCCGGGGAGCGGCTGCGACAGCGACTCGAGGTAGTCGGTCTCCTCCTTGATGTTCTCGAGCAGCAGGTCGGCCATGTCGTGCGTCATCCCGGCGCGGACGACGATCCGCAGCACGCTGAGGTCCTGGCGGTTTTCCGGGAACGAGTAGGCGGGAACGAGCCACCCCTTCTGGCGCAGTCGATCGGACACATCGAACACTGTGTAGTTGTCACGGTCGGGCTTGAGCGCCACCGCGAACACCGGCAGTTCCGTGCCCTCGGTGATGAGGTTGTATGGACCGATGTCGGCGATGCCAGACGAGATGTGGGTGGCCACGCGCTGAGCGTTCTTCATCACCCGCTCGTATCCCGCGAACCCGAGACTGATGAACATGAAGTACTGCGCGATCACCTGACTGCCCGGACGGGAGAAGTTGAGCGCGAACGTTGGCATGTGGCCGCCGAGGTAGTTCACGTCGAACACGAGGTCCGACGGCAGCGCCTCCTTCGTGCGCCACACGACCCACCCGACACCCGGGTAGACGAGCCCGTACTTGTGGCCCGAGGCGTTGATCGATTGCACCCGGTCGACCCGGAAATCCCACTCCAGGTGCGGTTGCAGGAACGGGGCGACGAATCCGCCGGAGGCACCGTCGACGTGGATCGGGACATAGATGCCCTTGTCGCTCTCGAGCTGATCGAGCGCCGCGGCGATCTCCCGGATCGGCTCGTAGCTGCCGTCGAACGTCGAGCCGAGGATCGCCACGACGCCGATGGTGTTCTCATCGCACTGGGCGACGGCCTCCTCGGCCCCGAGATGGAAACGGTCGCCCTCCATCGGAACGAGGCGCGGCTCGACCTCCCAGTAGCGGCAGAACTTCTCCCAGCACACCTGGACGTTGGCGCCCATCACCAGGTTCGGCTTGTCAGCCGGCTTGCCGGCATCGCGCATCCGCTCGCGCCAGCGCCACTTCAGCGCCATCCCGGCGAGCATCGCCGCCTCGCTTGAACCGGTGGTCGAGCACCCCGTCGCCTCCTCGTGATCCGGCGAGTTCCACAGCTCCGACAGCATCCGGACGCACCGCGCCTCGATCTCCGCCGTCATCGGGTACTCGTCCTTGTCGATCATGTTCTTCTCCGCCGTCTCGGCCATGAGCTTGCCGGCGATCGGCGGCATCCACGTCGTCACGAACGTCGCCAGGTTCAGCCGCGCGTGCCCGTCGAGGAGCAGTTCGCTGGAGATCAGCTCGTACGCCGCCTCGCGGCTGATTCCGGTGCGCGGGATCTCGCGGTCCGGCATCTCGACGGCGAGATCGAGCAGATCGGCCTCCGCGTCCGTGCCCGGAAGCTGATGGGTTCGATGCGTCCCTTGCCGAGACAGCGCCATGGTCGTTCTCCTTGGTCAGGTAGGGCTGAGGGTCGCATCATCGCGTAGCAACGCGTCGAGGACCTCTCCGTATGTTGCGACCGCGAGCGACAGGTGCCCCTCGTCGGCTCGCAGTTCGAGTCGGGCTCCCGGGACGTTGCCCGCGAGCCACTCCGCGTGTGCCGGCGGCACGAAGCGGTCCTCCCGTCCCTGCCACACGATGACCGGCTGGCGGATCGCGCCGAGGGCAAACCGCCAGTCGTTCAGGCACGCGATGTCATCGTCGAACCAGCCCCACAGCCCGGTGACGAGCGCATTGCGAGTCGTGAGGGCCATGTGGTCGGCGAACTTTCCGCTCAACACCGCCGCATCGGCACCGGTGACGAGGTCGCCGAACTCGGCTTGGATCGCCGCGCCCGTCGCCTCTGACATGCCCTCGGCGAACGCACTGAGGCAGGACTCGAGCGCCTCCGGTCCGGCGTCGACGGCGGCGAACTCCTCGAGGTTCTGGTCGCCCATGCCGTCAAGCCAGTCGAGCCCCTCGGCATTGCGCGGCGCAACCGATGCGATCGTCGCCACCGCGCCGATGCGATCCGGGAGCAGCGCGGCGCACGCGAGCGCGTGTGGCCCGCCGCCAGACCAGCCGATCGTCATGCAGCGCTCGACTTCGAGCGCGTCGAGGATTGCGACGACGTCGGTCACGCAGTCGGCGACGGTTCGGCCCGGCTGGCGGTCGGAGTGGCCGTAGCCCGGCCGTGAGTAGGCGATGTGACGTAGACCGCGGGCGCTGCCGTCGGCCATCATCGACTCGAACAGCTCACCCGAGCTCGGCGTTCCGGTGTGGGTCAGGACGTGTCCCTCCCCGGCGCCGCTCAGCTCGACGTCGAGCCGGCGACCGTCCGGGGTGCTCACCTGCATGCGCGTGACGTCAGACATTCCAGCGCGCATTCAACTCGACCGGCTTTCGGAACACCAGTCCGCGGATCTCGGAGGGCCGGTCCGGGTCAAGCCTGAGGCCCGGAAGCCCCTCAAGCAGCGCGAGCAGCGAACTCCGTGCTTCGAGCCGGGCGAGGTGGACGCCGACGCACACGTGCGGCCCGTGCGCGAAGGCCAGGTGTCGTCGTGAGTTGCGTCGGCTGAGATCGAAGCGATCGGGCGACTCGAACACCGCTGGGTCCCGGTTCGCACCCGCGATCGAGATCCGCACGAGTTCGCCAGTGGCGATCTCGGCGCCGCCGAGCGTCGCGACCTCGGTCGCGTATCGATCGATCACGGCCGCGGCCGGCTCGAGCCGCAGCGACTCCTCGATCGCCGCCGTCAGCCGCTGCGGCTGCTCGTAGACCCGCGCGAGCACGTTCGGATGCGTGAGCAGATGCAGCGCCGCGTTGGCGATCATGCCCTCGGTCGTCTCGATTCCGCCGAACAGGAGCACGGCGGCGTTCGAGATGATCTGCTCATCGCTGAGCTCGGTCTCCGCCGCCGCTGCGGCGAGCAACGACCCCGATCCGGCCTCGTCGTCGATGACTCGCTGCAGGCGCCTGGAGAGCTCGGCGAAAGCCTCCGTCCCCGCCGTGGCGTCACTCGTCCCGGCCGTGATCGCGGTGACGGTCGCCGAGATCGAGTCGTACCAACCGAGCACCGCCTCGGCCTCGCCCGGCGCCAGTCCGAGCGCGCGCGTGATGATCGCCGCCGCAAACGGTCCCGCGAACGATCGCCGCAGCTCCCCGGCGCCGGCCGGCCGCAGCATCTCGACAAGCCGCTGCGCCTCCTCGGCGGTCGACGCGTCGAATCGCTCCTGTACCGGCCGCGCCCGGAACGGGGCCACGAACGGCGTCCGGTGCCGGGTGTGCTCTCCACGATCAAGGCTCAGCATGCTCGGGCCGATGACCCGCGCGGTCGAAAACCGAGGATCGTCGACCGTGAACCGTTCCGCGTCCCGCATCACCTCAAGCGCGAGGTCGTACCGCGTGACGAGCCACCCGTCGAGCGCGGGGATCCACGACACCGGTTCACGCGCCCGCAGCGCCGCGAGCACCGGGTGGGGATCGCGATCGAGCGTCTCGACCGTGACCGAAGCCCCCAGCGGGAAATCCCTCTCGCGCGCCATCCCTCCAGCTTGTCACGGTGTCCTCCACGACGGCGCTCACTCGTCACCCCGGACGGGGTCGGTCCCACGCCCCGGCGGCGGCTGACAGCCGATCTCGATCAGGTGGCGCGCAAACGCGAGTCGGTCCCGGTCCGGGTGGAACGGCTCGTTGCCGTCCCGCAGGAGCACCCCGATCCGCTCCAGGTCGTACAACAACGAGAGCTTGCCGGGTGGATCGTCCCACTCGCCCGAGTCGTAGCGCTCGGTCCAGGCGGCCAGCGCCGCGAGCGCCTCCACCTGCACCGCGTCCTCCCACCACCCAGCGCGCACCGGCAGCCGGTAGCGCTCCCGCAGGATGCACACGTCGGTCCACAGCTGCTCAAACCACAGCCAGCGCTCACGCGGATACAGGCCATGGGGAACGAGCGGCCAGCGGCGCGTCTCCGGCTCGTCCCACCCGTCGCCGGGATCAAACCCACCGTCGTCCGGCTCCTGCCAGCTCATGCCGCCCCCTCGGCCGGGCCTGCGAG
Source organism: uncultured Solirubrobacterales bacterium (assembly GCA_963813265.1). GTDB lineage: Bacteria > Actinomycetota > Thermoleophilia > Solirubrobacterales > Solirubrobacteraceae > Palsa-465. Next base: position 162,580 of record CAWEYQ010000023.1, read on the forward strand.
GCGGCGCAGGCGCCGGTCAGCGAACCACATCCGCAGCGACACGTCCGCCGGCGCGAGCCGTCCCGTACAGGAGCAGCGCATGTCCATCCCGGAGTTGCCGCAGTGCCTCGGCGGCGACGAGCGGACGTCGCCGCACGCCGCTTGATCGCGTCGTCCCACCCGCTCCCGTCGTCCGCGTCAGCTCGTAGGCCTCCTCCTCTCCGACGAGGCCGGCGAAGTAGCGCAGCGTCTCGAGGTCGGCGACGCCCGGCAGCAGCATCCGCGCCCGATGGCTGTTGACGACCGTCTCCGCCTGCTTGCCGTAGCGGCTGCGCGCCTGCTGGAGGTCGTGGAAGATCGAGACGAGCTGGATGTTGTGGCTCGGGGCAGTCGAGGCGATCTCCGCGAGCGCCGGGAGCGGCGCGACGTTGCCCGCCTCATCGAGGCACAGCAGCAGCGGGTGCTCCAGCCGTCCTCCGGCTCGGGTCGCGCGCTCGTACGCGCGGTCAACGATCTCCGTGAGCAGCGCCACGAACAGCGGCCGCAGCAGCTTCGACGCCTTCGCGTCGCCGATCAGGTACAGCGTCGCCGACTCGTCGAGCAGCCGGTCCGGAGTGATCTCACATGACACCGCTGAGCGAGCCACACGGGAGAACCGATACGCGCGCAGGATGGCCTGCGCGGTCGCCTCGATCGAGGACCGCGTCCGGTCGGCCTGGGCCTCAAACGCCCGGACCGCGTCGTAGGCGGCGTTCGCGTCGGCGAGCGCCTGCTCATCCCGAGCATCGCCGGCGAGGCGCATGAGCTCGGTCTCCAGTTCCCGGCCCCCCTGCCCGTAGGCCCACCGCACCACCGTCTCGATCGAGCTCCCGCTCGCCGCAGCGGTAAACAGAAGCGGCGCGAGGCGCTGCTCGGCGGCGATCGCCCAGAAGTCGCCACCTTCGACGCCTCGCTGGTCGAGCTCGCCCGCGGACGCCAGCCGCCACGCGCTCTCGAGCGCGCCGTCCCACGTGTCGGCGGCACGCAGCGGCGACCACGTATGCGACCGTCTTCCGGAAAGCGCGAACGGATCGAACACGAACACCGGGCCGAGCCGGTCGCGCCGCTGCTGCGTCGAGGCCAGCAGGTCGGTCTTGATCGACGAGGCCACCGCCGGTCCCTCCCACTCGAGCAGCGCCGGGATCGCCAGGCCCGCCGACTTCCCGGATTGGGGTGGTCCGAACGCCACGAGCGCGTGCCGCTGCTCGGCATGGAGCAACCTGCCGCGGGTGCGCCCAAGCGTCAGCCGGCACCCGCTGCCGTGACGTCCCCGCTCTCCATGAATGTGACGCCGTCGCAGCATCCGCAGATCGCCGCCACCGGCCCACCGCGCCCCGGCGTTCCGCCGCCGCACTGCGCCCCGGCTGCGACCCGAGGCGCGCGCGATGACCGTCGTCGCGCCCACGACCAGGACCCCGATGACCGCGAGCGCGGCGTAGAACCCGACCGGCCCCGGGAGCATCGCGCGGGTACGGCGCGGCCACGCCGACGCCGGGTCTGAGAGGTGACCGGGCAACCGCGGCAAGGACGTCGAGCAAGGTGTCCGGGCGCACGCGAGGCCATCCGCCACCGAACAGCGCGCCGGCGATTCCGCCCCACACCCAGACGAGCGTCGCCGCCGCGACCGCGCCGGCAAGCACAACGAGGATCAACACCTCCGAGATCCCGGACTCACGTGGTGCGCTCACCCGCGCACCACCCGCTCATCGCTGATCCGCATACCGGTGTCGGTGTTCGTCAAGCCCGTCTCGAGCTGCGAGCGGTAGTGCTGGACGACGAACGACCGCGAGCCGACCCGCCACAGCGCCTGACCGGCTCCGAGCATCGCGATCAGGTGCGCCTCGGTCTCGGACAGGCCAAGCAACGTCCGTGTCAGCGGCACCTGGCTCTCGTCCTGGTGGTAGACGATCCGCGTCGACGCATCCGCGACCAGGCCCTCGGCGATCCGAGCCGCTCGCGAGCCGGCATCACCCGCAGCCTGCAGGTCGGCGAGCTTGTGCAGCACGACGAGGTTCATCACGCCGAACTGGCGCGCGAGCTTGAAGTTCGACTGGAACCACTCGCCGAGCCCCGTGTGCTGAACGATCTTCCACGACTCGTCGGCGACGTTGACGAGCCGCTCGCGGCCCGGCCGTTCGGCCATCGACGCGAGCAGTGCGCTCATCCAAGCGGTCGCGCACGCCATCAGGATCCCGACCGCGGGCGAGTCGCGAACGGCGTGAAGATCGAGCACCAGCAGCCGCGCGTCCAGCTCCAGGCCGGGCGTCGTCGGTCCGTCGAACATTCCCTTGAGCGGTCCCTCGCAGAGGTCCTGCAGGGCGAGCGCGGCGCGCCGGGCATCGGCCGCCAATCGCTCAACCGTCGTGCGCAACACGTCCGCCATCTCGGCTGTCGGGGCGAACAGCACGGCGGCGATCGCGGGCAGCGTGGGTTCGCCGTGGCCGCGCCGGCGGACGGTGCGCAGAGCCTCACGGAGGGCCGCCGCCTCGATCTGCGTGAGCGGACCGGTGAGCGCCGTCACGGTGACGGCGCGGAGCAACTCGAGCTGCGCGTGCTCCTCCGGCCGGGAGGCGAGCGGGTTGAGCCGGACCCCGCCGCCGGGTACGAGCGAGATCGGCTCCACGCCGACCGCGCGACACAGCGCGCCGTACTCGCGCTTGACGTCGAGCACGAACGCGCGCCGCCCGAACAGGAGCATCCGCCAGAGCAGCGTCTTCACGAGCGAGCTCTTGCCCTGCCCGAGTTTGCCGAGCACGATCACGTTGGGGTCGTCGAGCGTGCCCTCGCCGTACAGGACCCAGGGGTCGAAGCAGAACGCACCACCGCTCGCGTCCCTGCCGATGAACACGCCGCGCCCGCCGAGGCCGCCCGCGGCCATGAACGGATACACCGCCTGGGCATGGCGGGTCGTGCACCGGTGCCCGGGCCGCTCGGCGCCTCGGATGCTCATCGAAGCCCCCGGCAGAGCGGGAGCGTGAACGTGAACGCATCGGCCTGCTGTCCGTACATCCGGTGCAGCTCGAGCCGGGCGCGCGCCGCGTGCTCGAGCACCTCGGAGCTGGCGCGGCGCAGGTCGTCACGGTCGCGGCCGGACACCGTGATGAAGCCGGCGAGCCGCACCTCGGCGTGACCGGCGGCGAGCTCCGCCTCACGACGGGCCGTGGCGTCCTGGGCCTGGCGCTGACGCGCCGTCTCAGACTGACCGAAGCGATGACGCAGCTCACGGTCCGCCTGGTCGCGCGTCATCGCCGCCTCCACCTCCCGGGTCGAGCGTTCCGGCGGGATCGGTTCAAAGGTGACGGCCACGGTGCGCACGGTCGAAGAGCGACCGAGCAGTGCGTCCATGAACATCGGCGAGACGTCGACCCGCGGCCAGCCGCCGATCCAGTAGCTCGCGTGCAGCGCGCCGTCGCTCTGGTAGTGGTCCCAGGCCTCCCGCGTGGCGAGCGGCCAAGCGTTGATCTCGGCGAGCCCCCGACGGTCGGGATCGGCGGTCTCAAGCGCGGCGAGCTCGGCCCGCGCGTAAGGATCGAACGCCGTCCGCAACGCCCGGGCGAGCTGTTCTGGGCCGAGCGCGCCGAGCACGGTCACCTCGGCCGCCTCAAGGCCCTGCGCGATCCGCTCCGTCTCCTCGACGAGGGCGTGCGTGACGGCCTCCCGTCCACGATCCCGGACCCGCCGGGCGTCGACCTGGACCGCGACGAGGATCTCGTGCTCCTGGGTGACGCGTGCCGTCGTCCCGATCAATTCGAGGTAGGACTCGATCATCGGTGTCCCCCGGAGCGGCACCGCCGGATCCCGCTCGGCGTGCAGCCAGCGTGCCAGCTCATCACCCTGCGCCGGTGCCGTCCGCTCCACCCACTGCACGCGCCGCAGTGCCGTGTTCGCCGCGCCGGCGAGCACGAGACCCCAGCGGGCAAGCCGCCGCTCCTGCGCCTCGGCGTCCAGCAGCGAGAACGACACGACGCGGCAGGCGAGCACCGCGGTGAGCCGCCGCCCAGAGCGTTCGGCGAGCGCGCCGATCGGACGGTCGCGGTACCGCGCCTCGACGATCCGAACGCCGTTGAGTTGCGCGGGCATATCGGGCGCCGGGGTCTCGAGGGGTGGTTCGGGGACCTCGTCGGTGCCCGCACGGCGGCGGACGAATCCGGCAGCGGGCGCGGCCGAGCGGAACCGCGCCCGGCCGACGAGGCGGCGGCCGAGGAACGCGGCCACGAGGGGGACCCACTCCTCGAGCGTCCGCCGCCCCACGGGAACGAGCGCGAGCGCGCACGAGGCGGTGAAGCTCGCCACCGCGACGAGCGCGCCCGAGGCGTTGGGCGCCACGTTGAGCAGGACGATCGCCAGCAGCGCCCCGAACGCCACGAGCGCCGCCTGACCACCGCGCACCGGCCCGAGAATGCCGCGCCGCTCGAGCGGTCCAAAGCGGTACGTGAGCCGCATCCCGCTCACAACACGCCCTCGTCGGGCTCCTGCGGCCCGGGGAGCGGATCGGGGTCGTCGGCAGTCGGGTGCTCGTTCGTCGTGCGGTCCGGGGGACCGGTGGCCTCCTCAGACTCGTCCGGGTGGGCTCGTAGCTCGGCCTGACGCCTGTGCAGCGGTTCGGTCGGCAGCCCTTCCAATCCGAGCACGAACGTCGGGAGCGACAGGTCGTCGGCCTGGTAGAGGTCCGGCAGGCCCGGAGATCGCTCGGGGGGCGGATCGCCATCACCACCGGCCCCGGCTCCGGGGCTCGTGGCCGTGCGTCCGTTCTGGGACACGGGGCTCCCGTTCACGTCCGCCGGCCCGGACCCGTTCGCGCCACCCGCGTCGCCGTTTCCAGCCGCGGCTCCGACGGCTCCCACGGCCCCGGCGGCTCCGACGGCCCCGGCGGTCTCGGGGCCGCCCGCGGCCGCGCTCGCGCCGCCGGCCTTCGTTGTCCGCGTCCTGTCGGCGGCGTCGCCGTCGAACGGTTCTCGCGTCACCTCGGGAGCGTCGTCTGCGGTCGTGTCGGCGTCGCGCTGCATGCGGGTCACGGCGTCGCCCGCCCACGCAGGTGGATGCCCGCCGCCTTCCTTGCCGGATGGCAGCAGGCGATCAACCCCGCCCTCGACCTCGGCCCGCAGATGGCCGGCAGCGCCACTCGCGATCTCGGCGAGCGGCAGCAGTCGCATCAGTCCCCACGGAGCAAACGCCGCCAACATCACGAGCACGAGCCCGATCAGCAGACCGGTCGTGCCACCGGCTGGGCCCAACGCCGCCCCACCGAGCGCCAGGATCGCGACGATCACGAACTTCGCGACGATCAGCGCGACGAGGACCTCCGCCGTCCGCGTCGCCCACACGCGACGGGCCGGCCAGACCATCGCCGCGAACGCGAGCGGCAGCATCAGCACGACGATGTAGACGGCGGCCTCGCGCATCAGCATCTCGATCCACAGCAAGATGGCGGCCGCCGACGCGAGCAGCGCAATGAAGAACTTGAGGAATCCCGACGTGCCCGCCGGATCGAGCGTCGCGACGTGCTGACCCGTGATCGTCAGGAAGCGGCTGCCCGCCTGGCCGGCTGCGCTCGATACGACCACCGAGAGCTGGTCGGTCGCCGTCAACAACAGCATCGTCACCGGCGCGGCGATGCTCACGGCGAGCAGCGACAGCGGCAGATAGCCGAATGCCGCCCGTGATAACAGGGCGAGGTCGGAGCGCACGATGGCCTGTCCGGCGGCGGCGAAGAGGAACGGCAGCGTCAGCAGCGCCGCGATCGCGGCCATGCGCCAATAGGTCACTGAGAACCAGGTCGAGCGCAGCTGCGGCGTCGTCGTCCGCTTGATGAGATCCGCGGTCTTGTTGAGCGCGGACTTGGCCCCGACGACGACCCAGGTGACGAGCGCGCCGAGGCCGATCGCGGTCTGTCCGGCTCCGCTGGAGGTGATCGCCTTCACCGCCTTGCCCGGGTGACCCGTCGCGAGGCTCTTGCCGGCCTTGATGATCTTGCCCGGATGGGACACGACCGAACAGGCCTTCCCGGCCACTCCGCTGACCGCGCCGACGGCGCCGCACAGACCCGCGGACGCGGGCGCGGGACTGATCGCCGCCGCGCCTGCTGCGACGGCGAGCGTCGCGACGGCGAGCGCCACGCCGGCCGCTCGGATCCCGCGGAGGGGACGGAGATGGAGTTGGGCACGAATCACTTGGCCTTCGTCCCGAGGTGCTGGAAGAAGTTGACGAGGCCCGGTGCGGCCCCGACGATCAGCGCCGCCGCGCCGGAGATGAGCGCCGCCATCCGCCCGCGTGCGGCGTAGTGGTGGTTGTGGCTGTGCGACGCGACCGCCCACAGGGCGGCTCCAATGAACGCCCCGAGCAGAGCGATCGCGAGTGCCCACGCCTCGGCGCCGTTGACCAGCTGCTGCAAGACGTTGCTACCCGGAAGCCCGGTCGGATTGGGATGCGCGGTCACCGCCGCGATCGGTGATGTCAAGACGGCCTCCTCGTGGCGTCGAATCCATTTGAGTCTAATTGAATCTAGCAAGACGACCGGACATCTGGTAGCGTGAATCGTGTCAAGTTAGTCTCAATTAGATTGGACGGAGACAGCATGTCCGCTATCGCCTCACGCGTCCCTGCCTCGCCCGACGCCGCGTTCCGGCAGCTCTACGAACGGCTGTCGGGGCAGCTCGAGCGGATCGTGCGCACCGACGTCCGGGCGCCGGAGACGGTGGTCGAGGACGCGTGTCAGTTCGCGTGGGGCAGCCTGCTCGGGCAGGCGACCCGGGTCCGCGCGGACGCCGTCCTGTCGTGGCTCGCGACGACGGCTGTGCGGGAGGCGTGGCGACTGATGCGCACGCGCGAGCGCGATGTGTCACTCGAGGTCGACGACCCCTGCGGGCTGGAGGGCGCGGAGCCGTCGACCCGGGCCACGACCGATGTCCTGGTCGAGGACCGCGAACAGCTGAAGCTGATCCGTCAACTTCCCGAGCGCCAGCAGCGCATCCTCTGGTTGCACGGGCTCGGTCTCAGCTACCAGGAGATCGCGGCCTATACCGGCGATACGCCGCGTACCGTCGAGCGCCAGCTGCTCCGCGGACGGCGTCGGATCAGAGAGCTGGCGGCCATATAGGATTCCGGCTGAGGCGTCAGCCCACCTGACGGTCGCCTCAACCGGCCATGTCCGCCGAGGAGCACATCACCTACTGCCGGATCTGCGAGCCGCTCTGCGGGCTCGTGGCGACCGTCGAGGATGGCGAGCTCGTCAAGCTGCGGCCGGACGGCGAGCACCCGTTGTCGAAGGGCTTCGCCTGTCCGAAGGGGATCGCGATGGCGGGCGTGCAGAACGATCCGGACCGCGTCACCCATCCGCTGCGACGTCGCGCCGACGGAAGCTTCGAGCAGGTCTCGTGGGAGCAGGCGCTTGACGACATCGGCGTCCGTCTGAAGGCGATCCTCGACCGCTCCGGTCGCGACTCCGTCGGCTGGTATTTCGGCAACCCGTCCGCGTTCTCGTATTCCCACACCCTGTGGGTCAAGGGATTCATGGACGCGCTCGGCTCGCGCAACGCGTTCAGCGCCGGCTCTCAGGACGTCAACAATCGCTTCGCGGCGAGCAAGCTGCTGTACGGCTCACCGGTCATCGTCCCGATCCCGGACCTGGCGCGCACCGACTTCCTGCTGATGGTCGGTGCCAATCCGTTCGTCTCGCACGGCAGCGTCCTCACCGCGCCGCGGATCAAGGACTCGCTGCACGCGATCGTCGACCGCGGCGGTCGGGTCGTCGTCGTCGATCCGCGCCGGTCCGAAACCGCGCGCGCGTTCGAGCACGTGCCGATCCGTCCCGACGCCGACGCCTGGCTGCTGATCTCGATGCTCGAGGTGATCTTCCGCGAGGGTCTCCAGGACGACCGCGTCCTCTCCGAGCAGGCGGCCGGTGTCGACGCACTGCGCCGCCTCGTCGCCGGGCACACGCCGGAGGAGACCGAATCGCGAACCGGGGTTCCCGCCGCCGACGTGCGTCAGCTCGCCCGCGACGTAGCGACGGCGCGCAGCGCCGCCGTCTACGGGCGGACGGGATCGTGCCTCGGGCGCCGGGGCACACTCGTCTCGTTCCTGCTCGATGCGCTGACGATCGTCACCGGGAACCTCGACGCGCCCGGCGGGGCGATCTTCGGGACCGGGCCGATCCAGCTCGAGGATCTGTTGCACCGCCTCGGTGCCGACAGCTACGACACATTCCGGTCGCGCATCGGCAACCTCCCGGAGATCCTCGGGACGCTTCCCGCGTCGATCATGGCGGAGGAGATCACGACCCCCGGCCGCGGCCAGATCCGCGCTCTGTTCGTCTCCTCCGGCAACCCCGTGCTGTCGGTGCCGAACGGGCCGGAGCTCGAGCGCGCGCTCGGCGAGCTTGACCTCATGGTCGCGATCGACCTGTACGTGACCGAGACGAGCCGCCACGCCGACTACATCCTGCCGGGAACGACGTTCCTGGAGCGGGAGGACCTCCCGGCCGCGTTCCTCACGTTCAGCCTGACGCCGTACGTGCAGTGGACCGAAGCCGTCGTCCCGCCCCGCGGCGAGGCGCGCCAGGAATGGGAGATCATCGACGAGATCTCGCGCCGGATCGGGATCACGCCCGCGAGCGTCTGGCTGCTCCGGGCACTCGGCCGGATCGGGATCAGGCTCTCGCCGCGCCAGCTGATCGACCTCGGCCTCCGGCTCGGCCCCAAGGGCGACCTGTTCGGCCTGCGCCGCGGCGGCCTCAGCCTCGCCAAGCTGCGCCGCAACCCGCACGGCATCAAGCTCGGCGAGCACCACCCGACCGGCGTGCTGCGCAAGAAGCTGTTCCATCGCGACAAGCGCGTCCATCTCGACTCGCCGCAGATCGCGGCCGAGGTGCGCGCGCTCGTCCGCGAGACGGCAGCGCGCCGACGACCCGTCGTTCCCGTTCCGGCTCATCGGGATGCGAGAGCTGCGCTCACACAACTCGTGGATGCACAACGTGCCGAAGCTGATGGCCGGCGACCGCGTCCACGCTGCGCGCGTACATCCGGACGACGCCCGCGAGCACGGGATCGAGGACGGCGCGCCGTGCCGGGTCATCTCCGCCGGCGGCGAGATCGAGCTGCCCGCCAAGCTGACCGACGAGGTGACGCGCGGCGTGATCGCGATCCCGCACGGCTGGGGCCACCGCAGCGGCGGCGGTTGGCGGACCGCCGACGGCGCCGGCGGCGTGAACGTCAACGTGCTCGCGTCGAGCGCCGCCGGAGACCTCGAGCGCCTCGTCGGGATGGCGTTCCTCAACGGGATCCCGGTGCGGCTCGAGGCCGTTCCGGCTGCCGTGGCGGCACCGGGACAGACGGTCGCCGCAAGCGCCCCGTAGCGGCGTCCCGGCCGCGGCGGGCGACCGGCGGTATTGGCAACGAGGAGGTCGGGGGTCCGGCGCTGGCCGGGGCGAGCCCGCGGCGGGTGAGCGGAGTGAGCGGGGTGAGGGGGCGAGTCTGCGGGCGGCGCGAGGCGCGGGGCGATCGGGGGAACCCAAGGGGAGAAATTCGCCAAATCGCCCGTGCGGATCGCATCTGGGCGAAAAACTCCCGCTCACACGGTGCATTTCGCGCCCGGATCCGTTGACGGACCCGGTTTGGCGAATTATTCCCCTCACGTGCTGGGGGGCTGGTGGGGGCCGACCAGCCGACCGAGCCGACCGAGCCGACCGGGCCGACCGCATTGCCGGGCCGACCGGGGTCGCCGTACCGACCGGGCCGGGCACGACCACGGGCTCACCCCACCAAGCGCGCCAGTCCCACACCCTCTCGATGCTGCCTTTCCCTCTATCCGGGACCCCGGCGACGAGGGACCACAAGCGGCAAGCCGAACCCCTACCGAGCCTTCCCCCGCTTGCGCCGCTTGCGCTCGGCCGGTGACAGCTTGCGCTGCTTCGGCTTGGCCTTCGAGCCCCGCGATGCCGTCCCGTCCACACCCCCGGGGCCGCCCGCGGCCGCACGCACCGGGGCGCGCCGGCGCGCGTCGCGCCAGATGAACAACGCGATCCCGCCGAGGACGATCACCGCACCGGCCGCGATCCCGATCGCGGCGCCCCCGGACAGCGAGCTGTCGCCGGTCGTCGAGGCCGTTGACACCGTCGGGATCGCCGTGGTCGTGGTCGGCGTCGTCGGGCCCGACGGCAGCGACGGCGAGAACGGGCTGCTGCCGCTGTTCCCGGCCGGAACGATCGTCGTGCCGGTCGAGGCGGCCAGCACGGCCGCCGGGGACGACAGCGCGACCGCCCCAACGACCAACCACACGACACCGACCGCATCCACCGCACGACAGACCGCATCGACACGCAACCCACGACCGCAAGGTGCGACCCCCGTCCCGCCTACCGCTCTGACGCGAGCGGCTGCTCCATCGCCGGCGTCTCCGGCGCGGTCCGGTACGGGTCCTCGTTCTCCCGGTGCTCCTCGTGGTACACGCTCTCGACGTTGACGGCCCAGATGTCATGGTGGGTCCCGAGCAGGATGTTCTCGACGGCCCGCATCGCGGTGAGCATCGAGTGGTCGGAGTTGTTGTAGCGGTGCAGCCCGTTGCGGCCGACCTGGGTGATGTTCTCGATCGTCTCGAGCCACGCGCGGATCGTCGCGACGCGCTCGGCGTAGAGCTCGTCGTAGATCGGGTACGCCTTGTGCACGCGGGCGACGAAGCCGAACTTGACCTTGTCGGCGCGCGCCAGATGGAGCTTCTCGATCTCCTGGCTCGCCATCGCCACCAGGTCGTCGTCGTCCATGTTCCAGAGGTCGTCGCCCTCGAAGCAGAAGTACTCCATGCCGATCGAACCGTCGACCTCGTTGGGCACCATCCACGGGCTCCAGGACTTGAAGTTCTGGATCCGCAGGACCCTGACGCCGGGCTGGTGGATGTAGATCCAGTTGTCCGGGAACAGGTCGGAGCCCTCGATCACGAGCAGCACGGTCAGGAACTCCCGGTACCGCAAGCCCTGCGCCGCGTCGCGCACCGGCTTCGGCGCCTCGGGCTCGGCGATCCCGACAGTCGTGCGCAGCGGCAGCGAGGAGATGACGTGCGACGGCGTCAACGTCTCCCCGCCGGCGATCACCTGAACGACCCGGCCGTGATCCATGATCAGCTTCGTCACGGGCGCGTTCAGCCGGACCTCGCCGCCGTGTTCAAGGATGTCCGCGGTCATCTGCTCCCACATCTGACCCGGTCCGTAGCGCGGGTAGTTGAACTCGGAGATGAGCGACTTGATCTTGTTGCCCTTGTTCCCAAAGAACGCCGACCTGCGCGGCGCTGAAGAACGACAGGCCCTTGATCCGCTGGGCGGCCCATTCGGCGCGGATCTCCGTCGCCGAGACGCCCCACAGCTTCTCCGTGTAGGTCTTGAAGAAGTGCTTGTACAGCCGCTTGCCGAAGCGGTTGGAGACCCACTCCTCGAACGTGTCCTCGCGGCCCTTGGGCTTGATCGCCGCCCACAGATAGGACACCAGGCAGCGGGCGAGCTCGACCGGGCCGAGCTTGCGAATCACGTCCATGCCCTCAAGCGGGTACTCGAGGAACTTGTCGTTCCAGTAGATCCGGCTCTGGCGCGGACGCTTGAGGAACTCCTCCTTCATGATCTCGTGCCAGAGGTCGTCGACCTCCTTGACCTTCGTGAAGAAGCGGTGGCCACCGAGGTCGAAGCGGTAGCCGTCGCGCACCTCGGTGCGCGCGATCCCGCCGACCATGTCGCTGGCCTCAAGGATGATGACGGGCTTGCCCTGCTTGGCGAGGAGATAGCCCGCGGTCAGTCCGGCCGGACCACCGCCCAGCACGACGACCGGATGGTCGGGAGTGATATCCGCGCCCGGCCCGGGCGCGTCGATGGGCGTGGTGTCGGTCATGTCGGTTTCAGGCGGCCTTTTCGTAGAGGATGGCGCTATCCGCGACGCAGCAGGCACCGCGGTAGTTGTGCGGAGCCCACCAGATGGCTTTCAGGGTTCCGCGGGCAGCGAGCGACGAGAGAATCGCGCCCCACTGCGCTGAGCGCCGGCGGACGTACTGCGTCCACGGCGCCTCCCAGCTCTGCGCCCCTTCAGTCATCGGGCGCACGAACAGGATCTGCTGACCGGGTTTGAGGCTAGCAATCATCGGCGCAAGCGTCGCCTGGGGGTTCGCGTTCTCCAGGCGCTTGAGCGCATGGACCCAGTTCATCGATTGCGGGTCCGACGACAGTCCGGTCGTGTCGCCGAACCGAACTCCGCCCGGCAGGTAGTACCACGCGAGCGGCACCTGCTCGGGCTGACCGACGACGACGAGGTCGCCCTGATGCAGCCGCGGCGCCATCTCGCCGGCGATGTCACGCATGTCGCTCTTGTACTGGGGCGTGGACGACGCCGGGTTGAACCAGAAGATGACGACCAGCGCGAGCGCGATCAGCCCGATGCCCTTGGCGCGGGCCATACCGAACGTGGCGAGCAGCAGCAGCGCGCCGAGGATCGGCGCGAAGTAGCGGTACTGCCAGGCCGGCGAGAAGCGCGAGACGATCCAGCCGAACGCGAGCGTCCCGATCGGCAGCGCGAACAGCACCCACATTGAGATGCCGTCCTTGGAGCGCCGGCGCGCACGTGTGAACAGGACGGCCAGTCCGACCCCGGCGGCGAGCACGAGCGCGGTCGTCGCGCGGTCGCCGCCCATCAGGTTGCGCGAGATCTGGATCGGCGCCCCGAAGTTCGGCGTCGGATCCCACGGCGAGCCGGTGTGCGTCACCTGGTAGAGCAGTGTCGGCAGCCACGGCAGGAACAGGACGGCCGCGGCGCCGAACGACAGCAGTCCGTCGCGCAGCAGCGCCCGCCGCTCGGTCCGATCGGACTCGAGCTTCCACACGAGCCCAAATGACAGCGCCGCGCCGACCCCGAAGAAGATCCCCCAGCCGTGGGTGTAGAGCATCAGCGTCTGGCTGATCGCGAACAGGATCAGATAGCGCCGTCGTCGGTACACGAACCCTTGGATGAAGCCGGCCGTCGCGAGCAGCCCGAGTAACGCCATCAGCGTGTACATCCGGGTCTCCTGGCTGTACGCGGTGATGAACGGGTTGAGCGCGAACAGCACCGCGGCGATCAGCGCGGCGCGGCGGCCCCACAGGCTCCACGCGACCCACGCCCCGGCGGGCACGCACAGGGTCCCGAACAGGAGCGACATGGCGTGCGTCGCGGTCTCGCTCGAGCCGAACACGCTCATCCAGATGTGGAGCAGCATGTAGTAGAGCGGCGGCGAGCCGTCGTGGCGCAGGACGGTCGGGATATCGGTCAGCGAATGCGTCGAGATGCCGACCGACAGGGCCTCGTCCATCCAGAACTGCCCGTTGACGTACCGGGAGCGCAGGAACGCCGAGACGAGCATCAGGACCACGATCGAGCCGCCGAAACGCAGCCAGACCGGCCAGCGCTCGAGCCAGTCCGGCGTGCGCAGGTCGAAGTTCGGAACGAAGTCGCTCAGCGTCCGGCGCGACGTGCCATCGACGGGCGGGGGCGAAGGGGGTGCGGTGACTGTGGCCATGCTTAGACGGACTCCACGCTACCCATTGCAGTGTTCATAGACCTTAAAGCGCTTGTTGCGCAGGACGAGGGTGTACGGGGTCGTCGGCCAGTTGCTGAGCGCCGGGAGCAGGTGGGCGTTGCGCTGGGCGCGCGCCTGGAAGATGACGTTCGGCGCGGCACCCGGGTCGGCGGCCGAGGTCGGGGAGGCCTGCACGTAGGACGTGCGGACCCCGAGCTGCCACGCGAGCATCGGCACCTGGAACCCCTCGGTCTGCACGCTGCCGCACGCGAACAGCTTCGACGCACCGCCGAGTTTCGTCACCGCCGCCGCGGCGGACGCGCGCAGCTGCGCCTGATAGACGAGCGCCCGGTGGGTGCGCTGCAGGTCGTTGAGGTTGTTGGCGACCCAGTTCGGAACGAACGCAAAGATCAGCGCGAACAGCGCCACCGACGACCAGACCAACCCGGTCGCCGAGCGGCCGGTGAGCCGTCGCCGCAGCACTCCACCCACCTCGAGCGCCGCCCAGCCCCAGCCCGCCGCACCGGCGACGTTGATGAGCGCCGCGCCGAGCACCAGGTAGCGATCGTTTCCGGAGAAGCCGGCCTGGGTCATGAGCCCGATCAGCACCCACCACCCGGCGCCCAGCAGCCCGACAAGCGCGAGCACCGCGAGCGAGCGCTCCCGGTCGTTCTCGAACCTCCGTTGACCGGCACGCCACCGCCGCAGCAGCAGCAGCAGCGCAAACCCGATGGCCACCGCCGCCGCGATCTTGATGCGCAGCAGCACCTTCGGCCATGCGTGGTCGACGACCAGCGCGCAGAACGGGCATGACTTCAGCGCAGGGCTGTTCGAGCGCACATGCTGGGCCCGGCTGACGCCGCGGAAGAAGTGCCCCGAACCCCAGTATTCGGGGACGAACCACAGCACCGGGATCAACACGAATAGCCCGATCACCAGCTTTCGGGCTCCGGGGTCCTTCCAGAACAGCCAGAGGCCGTACGGTCCCCAGACCAGCCAGATCTCCGGGCGATCAAGTGCCGCCGCAAACCCGACGCCGAACGCCCAGCGGTGGCGACCGTCGAGGTGCAGGTCGAGCGCGATCAGCACCAGCGCGGTCATCAGGCCTTCGGAGTAGCCGAGCGCGTTGTCGGTGATGAAGCTGTCGGAGAAGCTGAGGCTGATCGTCGCGAGCACGCCCGCGAGCAGCGCCGGCCCGAGCACCAGGCGCCGCCGCGCCGCCGCGTCCACGCCGTCCCCTGAGATCACGCTCCCGAGGCCGACGACAACCCGCCACGCCAACTTGAACACCATCGCGGCGGCCATCAGCGCGCCGGCGCGGGCAACGACGAGCCACATGTCCGGCGCAGCCCGCCCGAACGGCGCGAACAGCGTCGTGAAGATGACCGGCAGCGGCTTCCACGTCGGACCGCCGGTCGTGTGCAGGTCGAGGTGGACGATCTCCCGGCCCCACACGAGCCACGCCCACGGGTCGTAGCTCGGGGTCGAGGGGATCAGCAGCGAGAGCGCGCAGATGACGAGCGCGCCCGCAGCGAGCGCGACGTACAGCCGGCCGCCGGCGAGGCGCCGCGTCACGGCGGGGGCGGAGAACCTATTTGAGGTGCCGACGGTGGGGACAGTCAGCTCAGCTGTGGAACCAGACACGCGAATCAATCCAGACGGTCGCCGCGCGCGTGACCGTCTTAAAGGGGGCCGCGGCAGACGCACATGTGCCCGCGCACGGTGCGCGGGCATCGCGCGCGAATTCTAAAGGCACTGATATGGATGTACGGTTAGCGCCGATCGGGGTTACTCTCACGCGCCCGCGACGCGTCGTTTGAGCGTGACGATGCGCCCGTAGGACGCCTCCGCCTCACTCCGCGACAGACGCCCGTGAGCGAGGTCGGATTCGAGCGCGCTCAACTCGCCCGGAGCGCCGTCGGTGTACAGCAGGACGTCCGCCCCCGCGCGCGCCGCGAGGACGCCCGCCGTGCGCTCGTCGTGCCCGGTCGGCGTCCCGAGCGCATCGGTGATCGTCACGCCCTTGAAGCCGAGTCGATGACGCAGGACGACCTGGTCAAGCTGGCGCGACAGCGCCGTCACGACGCCACTGCGGTCGTACGCCGGGAACGCCGCCGTCGACAGCATCACCGAGTCCAGACCGCGCGGGATCGCCGTGCGATACGGGATCAGCGCGGCGTCGCGCTGGGCCTTCGTCGGGCGCAGCTTGTTGAGCTTGAAGTCGGTGTCGATCGCGGCTGAGCCGACGCCGGGGAAGTGCTTGCCGCAGGCGGCCGCGCCACCGTTCTGGAGGCCGAGCGCGAACTGGGTGCCGTACTTCGCCACCGACGTCGCGCTGAACGAGAACGCTCGGCCCTGGCGCCAGATGAACGCGCCGGAGAACGTCGGCACGTCGAGCACCGGCGCGAGGTCCCAATTGATCCCGACCGCCTTGAGATAGCGGCCGGTGGCGCGTCCCTCGTCGTACGCGACCGAACCGCTCCCGGTGGCTGCGATCCGCGGCGGCGAGAGGTGCGGCGGACCGTTCGTCAGGCGCTTGACCTGGCCGCCCTCCTGATCGGTGGCGATCAACACCGGCGGGTTCCCGCCCGCGCGGGCGGCCGCCTGCAGCGCGCCGGTCAGCGTCGAGAGTTGCGAGCGGCTGACGATGTTGGCGGCGAACAGAATCACCGAGCCGACGCGCCCGGCGCGCACGTCGCGCAGCAGCGCTGCGCTCGGGTAGGTGCCACTCATCCCGACCATGATCCGCTGGCCGAGCAGCTTCGCGGCCGAGACCTGCAGCCTCGCACGCGTGCTCGATGCGGGGTGGGCCACCGCCGAGGTCTTCGCCGGAGCATGCGCGGCGGCGTGCGCCGGCGCGGGGGAAGGCGCGTGAACCTGCGGGGCCACCCCCGCGACCGTGCTGCCGATCAAGGTCAGGCTGGCGAGGAGTCCAGTCACCGGCACGGGCTACCCCGAGACCCCCACGGCGAGGCAGTCCTCAACGACCTTCAGTTCCGTGTCCGGGGCGGCGTTCGGCGCGAGCAGCGCACTGCCGATCACCTCGGCGTTCTCGACCCGTCCCTCGATCTGCTCGTGCTGTGCCGCGCCAGGGGTCGGTGCGAACGTCACGCTCGGACCGCTCGGCGGCGTGCCGACCTGAAGGCCGGTCTGACCGACCTTGACCGCGGGCAGATGATGCTCGCGCAGACACTTCAGATGCTTGGTGCGGGGATCGTCGACGCGGCCGCGCCCGGCGTGCTGGTCTACCACCGCAGCCGAGCCCGCGATCGGCTTCGACGATGTCCCGCAGGCGGACAGGCAGAGCGCAATCAATGCGCCCCCCGCCGCGAGCTTCGCAGAGGACATGTGCCGAGAGGGTAGAGGATCGGGGTGGGCGGGGATTGTCTCAATCCTTCTCTACAGTCTCCGCGCGTGACCACGTTCGCTGCGGTGACCGGAACGCTTCCGAAGCTCGGCGTGGTCGTCGTCGCCATCGTCGCCGCGTCGTCGATGCTGCTCCATGCAGCGTCGCGCGCGGGCGCTCGCGATGCTCGGTGCGCTCGTGCTCGCGCCGGTCCTGCTGCTCGCCGACATCTGGCATTCGCCGCAGCTCCACATCGTCCATCGCCATCCGCTCGAGGCCGTGATCGGCGCTGCCGTCGGGATCGCCGTCATCGCCGCGCTCGCGTTCGTCATCCACCGCCATCCCACGCTGCTTGCGCCGCTCGTCGTGATCGCGCTGCCATTCCGCGTGCCGATCCAGGCGGGCGGGGCGACCTCCAACCTGCTCGTCCCGCTGTATCTCGTCGTCGCGGCGGGCTCGCTCGCGGTCATTGTGCCCGCGCTCGTCGGAGTGGCGAATGGCGACGACGGGGACGGGCCCCCGCCCCCGGCTGGTCTGGCCGCCCGGCTCAGCGTCTGGCTGCCACGCGTGCTCGGGCTGTCCATCGTTCTGTACGCAATCCAGTCGGTGTATTCGCCGGACTTCGAGAAGGCGCTCCAGCAGATCGTGTTCTTCTACGTCCCGTTCGCGCTCCTGTTCGGGCTGCTGCGCGGGCTGGAGTGGACGCCGCAACTGCTCCAGCGCTGCGTCCTCTTGATCGTCGGACTCTCGCTCCTGTTCGCAGCCGTCGGGTTCGCCGAGTACGCGACGAAGACGCTGTTTCTCAATCCGAAGCTGATCGCCGCCAACGACGCCCACACGTATTTCACGGTCAACTCCGTGTTCTTCGATCCGGACATCTTCGGACGGTTCCTCGCGCTCGTGATGATCATCGTCACCGCGGCGTTGCTCTACCGCCGCTCAGTCCGTGAGCAGCTCGCCGCCACCGCCGTGCTCGCGGTCCTGTGGTGCGCGCTCGTCCTGACCCTGTCGCGCTCGAGTCTCGGCGCGCTCCTCGTCGGCCTCGCCACGCTCGGCGTCGTCCGCTGGCGCGCGACCCGGGTGCTCGGCGTCGCGCTCGCCGTCGTCGTCATCGGCGCGGCGGCGATCGCCGTCTCGCCGAAGACGTTCGGGCTCAACCAGGGCGCGAACGGCGCCTCGAGCGGGCGCGCGAGCTTGGTCACCGGCGGCGTCGACCTGTTCGGCGAGCGACCGATCTGGGGGTACGGCTCGGGCTCATTCAGCACCGAGTACAGCCGTCATCACGACACCTCAAAGACGCTCTCGGCCTCGCACGCGATCCCGGTCACGATCGCTGCCGAACAGGGCGTGATCGGTGAGCTGACGTACATCGCGTTGTTGGTCGTGGCGGGCGGGGCGCTCCTGGCCGGGGCGCGTTCGGATCCGGTCCGCGCCACGATCGGCGCGGCGTTCCTCGCGCTCATGTTCCACACGTGGCTCTACGCGGACTTCCTGGAGGATCCGATGACCTGGACGCTGCTCGGGGTCGGGGGCGCACTCGCGCTCCTCCCGCGGATGATCCAACCGCCGTCGGAGGCCGTCAGCGACGAGGCCGCGCCCGTCCCGGCGTAGCCGCTGGTCACGGGGCCGTCATCCCAACAGCAGCTCCGAGACGTCCGCCCCGTCGGTCGCCAGCAGCGTGTGCGGAACCTGCGCCTGCGCCTCGAGCAGCAGTTGATCGAGCGGCGCCCCGAACGGCGGCAGGTGGATGAGCAGCATCCGCTCGATCCCGGCATCCGCGCCGATCCGTGCCGCCTGGTGCGCCGAGGAATGGATGTCAGGGTTCCGCGGCTCGGAATCCAGGTACCACGCCTCGTGAGCGAGCATCTGGCTGCCGGCGGCGAACGCCGCCGAGTCCTCGTCGAACGCCGTGTCGGTGATCCACGTCAGGCGGTCGTCGAAGCGAAGGCCGAGCGTCGGCGCCGAGTGGCGATCCTGACGGCGCAGGTGAACCCGCGTCGCGGGGAGCTCGAGCTCCTCCTTCGGCAGGTCCCGGACCTCGATGTCCTGAGCCTCGAGCGGGACGGGATGAAACGGCTCGTGCGAGAGCTGGGCGAGCACCAGCCTGGTCGGGGTCTCGTACAGCAGCTCGCCCGGCCCCCACAGGGTCGTCTGCTCGCACGTCCCGATCGCGGGCAGGTACGCGAGTCCGGCCACGTGATCGAGGTGGAAGTGCGTGAGAACGATGTCGAGGCGGACGACGCCCTCGAGCAGGTCGGGACGCTCGACCAGTCGCCCGATCCCGGTGCCCGCGTCGATCATGACCGCCGAGTCGCCGTCGCGAAGTAGCGCGCACGCCGTCTGGCGACCGTGCGCCGGAAACCAACCACCGCCTCCGAGAATCGTCAACTTATTCAGCATCTCCACCACCCCGACGGTGGATCATCACAGATCTTCGACCGAGCGTCCCTCGGCGACACGGAGCAGCAGATCGTGCAGCTGCTTGCGCTCCGCGGTGGTGAGCGGCGCGAGCAGTTCGTCCTGGGCCTGAGCGGCGAGCTCGCGACCGCGCTCGAGGACCTTGCGTCCGCGAGCGGTCACGTGCAGCGCGTGCGCGCGGCGGTCGGTCGGATGGCGACGGCGCTCGACGAGACCCCGTGCCTCAAGCTCGTCGATGGTGGCGACCATCGAGCTCGGATCCATCGCGATCATCCGTCCGAGCGCATGCTGCGTGAGCGGTCCCTCGTGGTCGAGCACGTTGAGCGCTCCCCACATCCGCGTCGTCAGATCGAGCGACTCGAGCAACTCCCCGAACCGCTTCTGCGACACCATCCCGAGCCGGCTGAGCAGGAACCCGGTGTGCTTCGCCAGGACGCTGTGCAGCGTCCGTGTGATCGTGATGGGCGGCGGCTGGGTCATCTCGATTTGAACCTAGCGACGAACGATATGCGCCTGACTGACTGTCCGTTAGCGGTTGTGATCCGTCGCGCGCGCCCGCGCGTATTTGGCCCGCGTCCTGACCGGGCCCGCCTCAGGCGCCGCTCACAGCGGCGTCGTATACGCGCCACTGATTCCGCCGTCGACGACGAACGTCGCGGCATTCACGAAGCTCGACTCGTCGCTGGCGAGGAACAGGACGGCGTCGGCGATCTCCGAGGCCCGCCCGAAGCGGCCCATCGGGACGTGGACGAGTCGCCGTGCCGCGCGCTCCGGATCGGCCGCGAACAGCTCGAGCAGCAGCGGCGTCTCGACCGGGCCCGGGCACAGCGCGTTGACGCGCACGCCGCGCTTGGCGAACTCGACCCCGAGCTCCCGGGACAGCGCGAGCACGCCACCCTTCGACGCGGTGTAGGCGATCTGCGAGGTCGCGGCACCCATCATCGCCACGAACGATGCGGTGTTGATGACCGAGCCGCCACCGGCGTCGAGCAGGTGCGGGATCCCGTGCTTGCAGCACAGGAACACGCTGCGCAGGTTCGTCGCCTGCACGCGCTCGAAGACCTCGAGCTCGGTGTCGAGCACGGACGCGTCTTCGGGCGGGCTGATCCCGGCGTTGTTGAACAGCACGTCGATCTGGCCGAGCTCGTCGCGGATCCGCAGGTACAGCGCGGCGACGCTCTCCTCGTCGGTCACGTCCGCCCGGAGCGAGAGCTCACCGACGTCGTGCTCGAGCAGGTCGACGCCGACGACGCGCGCGCCCTCCCGCTCGAACACGGACGCGGTCGCGGCGCCGATGCCACCGGCCGCGCCCGTGATGACACAGACCTTCCCGTCGAGCCGCATGGCGCTCAGGACGCGCTGGGCTCAGGGGCGGCGTTGATCTCGCTCCCCTCGGTGCCGAGATCGACGGTCCGGATCGGGCCCTTGAACGTCTTGTGGGCCGAGGTGTAGTACCAGATCGTCACCGCCGCGATCACGAGGATCGTGATGAGCGGGGCGTAGTTGAACGCGGACCAGCTGAAGCTGCTGCTGAACGGGACGGCGGCCGGCGTGAACGGCAGCGAGAAGATGATCACGCACAGGATGACCCAGACGATCGCGATCAGGTTGATCCACTTGTACTTTGCCCCGAGCGTCCACGGCCCCGCCTCGAACTTGTCACGCATCCGCCAGCGCAGGTACACGGGAATGATGTAGGCGATGTAGAGCCCGATCACGGAGATCGAGGTGACCGCGAGGAACGCGACCGGGAGCCCGGCGTGGTTGCCCTTGTACGCCGGGATCGTGATGATCAGCGCCGCCGTCGCGACGAACACGACCGCCCACGTCGGCGTCCTGTTCTTGCCGAGCCTGCCGCCACAGGTTGTGGCCGGGTACCGCACCGTCGCGGGAGAAGGCGAACGTCATCCGCGACGCGCTCGTGACGCAGGCCATCCCGCAGAAGATCTGGCCGACGGTCGAGATGACGAGGACCGCCTTCGCCGCCGCCGAGCTGAGCGCGGTTTCGATGATCGACTGCGACGTGCCGCCGGCGGCGTCGATCTCCTTGACGTGCGTTGCGGCGAAGGTCAGCGCGAGCAGCACCATCCAGCCGAAGATCGCCGAGTAGAACACCGAGCGCCACACGCCCTTCGGCGCCGCCAACGCCGCACCGTGGGTCTCCTCGGAGATGTGGGCGGACGCGTCGTATCCGGTGATCGTGTACATCGTCAGCAGGAAGCCGAGCGGCAGCACGTAGAACCAGTACATGTTGTGGCTGAACCCGGAGTTGTTGATCCGGTGGCCGAACACGAAGCTGGCGCTCTGGTGGTGGCTCGGCACCGCGATGAGCAGCACGATGATCACGAGCACGCCGATCACGTGCCACCACACCGAGACGTTCGTGAACATCGCGACGAGGTGCGAGGAGAAGATGTTGATCAGCGCGTGCGCCGCGAGCAGCAGCACGAACAGCACGAACGTGTGGTGCAGCGCCGCCTGCACGCTGGACGTCGCGAAGTTCACGCCGAACAGGTGCAGGTTGTAGAACGCGAGCGTCGAGTTGAGGAACGTCGCCGCGGCGTAGTCCACCGACGCGACGACCGCGACGAGGCCGACGAGGTTGAACCAGCCGGTGAACCATCCCCAGGCCGGACCGCCGAGCTTGGAGGCCCAGTAGTAGATGCCGCCGGCGGTCGGCATCGCGGAGGCGAGCTCGGCCATCGAGAACGCGACGAGCAGGATCAGGACGCTGATGATCGGCCAGCCGATCGAGATCGCGACCGGGCCGCCGTTGTTCCACGCCTGCCCGTAGGTGGTGAAGCAGCCGGCCAGGATCGAGATAATCGAGAACGAGATCGCAAAGTTCGAGAACCCGCTCCAACCGCGCTTCAGCTCCTGCTTGTAGCCGAGTTCGGCTAGCCGTTTCTCGTCAGCAGTGAGCGCTTCACCCGTCGCCATAACCGGCCCTCCTCGAAAGGTCTGATGGTCCGTCCTTAGCGCCGGAACCCTATTCCTCGGCCGAGACGGGTGTCAAGAAGATTTATGAGGTTCCGGGGGCGCGCATGCGGCCTGGCCGTCCATGTCATTCGCCCTTCGGCAACAGCCCCGCGAGGATGTGCTCGGTCCCGCGCAGGTGCTCAGCCATCTCCCTTGCGGCGACCGCGTCGTCACCGCGCCGGACGGCGGCGAGGATCCGCCGATGCGACGCGTTCGAGGAGTCGAGCACCTCGGGCGGGTGCGCGATGTAGGAGATCAGCCCGCTCATCGCCCCCTGGATCTCGGTCATCGTCGTCACGAGCCGGGGGCTGTGGGTCGCCTCGGCGAGCGCGATGTGCCAGCGGACATCCGCCTGGCGGTAGGCGCCGAAGTCCTCGAGCATGCCGTCGAGCGCGTCGATCAGCTCCTCGAGCGTCGCGATCGACTCGGCGTCGGCCCGCTCGGCGGCGAGCACGGCGATGCCGACCTCGACCGCCATCCGCTCGTCGCACACCGATCGCCAGTCCGCGAGCACCTCCGCGGTCGGGGGCGTCGCCGGCGGTTGCGGGTCGGCCACGAACGTGCCGCCGCCGCGGCCGCGGGTCGCGTGGAGGTGTCCGCTCTGGGCGAGGGCGACGAGCGCCTGGCGGAGCGTCGAGCGCGCGATCCCGAACCGCGCGCACAGCTCCCGCTCGGCGGGCAGCCGCGTCCCGGGCGGGAGCAGCCCGAGCTTGATCGCGGTCCCGAGCCGCTCGACGGTCTCCTCGAACGCCGTCTGCGAGCGGACCGGCGCGAACACCGTCTCCAGCGAGGCCACCGAGTCGAGCGCCGTGATCTCAGCGGCCTGCGGGACGGCGTCGCTCACAGCCGCTCGAATCCGCGGACGCGCTCCCAGTCGGTGACCGTGGCCTCGAACGCGCGCAGTTCGATGTCGGCTGCGTGGACGTAGTGGTCGACGACCTCGTCGCCGAACGCCGAGCGGGCGACGTCGCTCGTCGCGAACAGATCGCGGGCCTCGAGCAGCGTCGTCGGCAGCCGCGGCTTGTCGGTTGCGAGGTACGCGTTGCCTTCGTAGGGCGGCTCGAGCTCGAGTCCCCGCTCGACGCCGTACAGACCGGCCGCGATGATCGCGCTGAGCGCCATGTAGGGGTTGAGGTCCGAGCCGCCCGCCCGGTTCTCAAAGCGCAGTGCCGCACCATGACCGACGACGCGCAGCGAGCACGTGCGGTTGTCCTCGGCCCACGCGACCGCGGTGGGGGCGAACGACCCCTCTGCGTAGCGCTTGTACGAATTGATGTTGGGGGCGAGCAGCAGCGTCAGCTCCCGCAGGCAGGCGAGCTGGCCGGCGAGGAACGCGTTGAAGGTGTCGCGGTCGCGGGCGAAGACGGGGGCGGGCGGGTCCGAATCATCCGCGAGCGAGAAGTGAATGTGGCACGAGCTGCCCTCGCGCTCGTTGAACTTCGCCATGAAGCTGATCGCCATGCCCTCCTGGTCGGCGATCTCCTTGGCCCCGTTCTTGTAGATCAGGTGCTCGTCCGCGGTGCGCAGCGCGTCGGCGTAGCGGAAGTTGATCTCGTGCTGGCCCAGGTTGCACTCGCCCTTGGAGTTCTCGACCCGGAGCCCAGTGCCCGTCATCGCGTTGCGGATCCGTCGGATGAGCGGCTCGATCCTCGCCGTGCCGAGCATCGAGTAGTCGATGTTGTAAAGGTTCGCCGGGGTGAGGTCGCGGTACCCCTGATGCCACGCGTCCTCGTAGCTGTCGCGAAACACGAGGAACTCAAGCTCGGTGCTCGCGTTCGTGCTCCAGCCCCGTTCGGCGAGGCGCGCCAGTTGGGCGCGGAGCACCTGGCGGGGCGAGGCCACGACGGGCCGGCCATCGGCCCACTGGAGATCGGCAAGACACAGCGCCGTGGCCGGATGCCATGGCACGAGCCGCAGCGTGTCGAGATCGGGACGCATCGCAAAGTCCCCATACCCGCGTTCCCACGACGCCATCTCATATCCGTCGACCGGATTCATGTCGACGTCGACGGCGAGCAGGTAGTTGCACCCCTCGGCCCCGTGCTCGGCCACCTCTTCCAGGAAGTGCTCGGCGGTGAGACGCTTGCCCTGCAGGCGGCCCTGCATGTCGCACATCGCGAGCAGCACGGTGTCGATCTCGCCCCGATGGACCTGCTCGCGGAGGTGCTCGAGGGTCAGCTCTGGTTCGGTCACGGCGTGAAGGTATAGGAAGCGAGCCTTAACCGGTAGGTTTCCCGTCCATGGCCGATCTCGCCGGGATCGTCGACGAGCTGACGGGGCAACTCGGGCCGCTCGACGGTGAGCCGATGCCGCTTGACGGTGGCATCACCAACCGCAACTTCCGGGTGCGATTCGGCGACGGCGACTACGTGGTCCGGCTCCCCGGCAAGGACACCGCGCTGCTCGGGATCGACCGGACGGCGGAACGGATCGCGAACGCGGCGGCGGCCCAACTCGGCGTCGCGCCCGCGGTCGCCGCAGGTGACGAGCGCTGCCTGGTCACGCAGTTCGTCGTGTGCACGGCGATCGATCCTGACAGCCTGCGCGCCGACCCGGGACCCGTCGCCCGGGCGCTGCGGGCGTTTCACGCCTCGGGCGTCACGCTGCCGACGCGGTTCTGGGTTCCGGAACTGCTCGAGGACTACGCCGCAATCGTGGCCGAGCGCGGAGGGCACCTGCCGGACGCCTACGCGAGCGCCCGTGAGGTCTCAGCGCGGATCGCATCCGCCCTGCCCCTGGGCGAGCCCGCCCCCTGTCACAACGACCTGCTCCCGGCGAACCTGCTGAGCGTTCCCGGTGGCGTGATGCTCGTCGACTGGGAGTACGCGGGCATGGGGCATCCTTTGTTCGACCTCGGCAACCTCGCGGTCAACAACGAGTTCGACGGTCCTGCGGAGGATCGACTGCTCGAGGCCTATCACGGGGCGCCGCCGAGCGCCGCGCAGCGAGCCGCGCTGAGGCTCATGCGGATCATGTCCGACGCTCGCGAGGGGGCGTGGGGTGTTGTCCAGGGCGTCCTCTCCGAACTCGATTTCGATTTCCGCGCGTACGCGGAGAAGCACTTCGACCGGCTCGCGACGGCCGCGGGCGATCCTCGGTTCGAACAGTGGATCGATGCCGCGAGCGGCCTCGATGCCCCGTAGAAACCCGCGAGTCTCCGAGTGGCGATCGCGGTTTGCATGCGTAAGGATCCGGAGTTACGTTCGAGTCCCACCCCCCTAGACCGGGAGCAGAGGCAATGTTCAAGAAGATCATCTGGGCGACCGACGGGTCAGACCCCGCGGACCGCGCCCTCGAGTACGCCAAGTCCTTTGTCACCGAGAACGGCGCGACGCTGATCGCCGTGCACAGCATCGAGACGCTCGGTGGCCCGGGCTCGCGCGGGGCGTTCCCCGCCGACCTCGATGAGGACGCGCACCAGGCGAAGATCAAGAAGCAGATCGAGGAGTTCGGCGAGCAGGCGACGTTCCGGCTCGTGATGGGCGGCGTCTCCAGCGCGGCCCATGCACTCGCCGACGTCGCCCGGGAGGAGGGCGCCGACCTGATCGTCGTCGGCACGCGCGGCCACACCGCGTTCGGCGGGCTGCTGCTCGGCAGCGTGACGCAGCGGCTGCTGCATATCTCCCCGTGCCCGGTGCTCGCGGTTCCTCCGAAACAGCCGTGATTCCGACGGCCTGACCGACGGCTCGCGCGGCGGCGCGGCGCGCCGGAGCGCCGCGCCGCTACATTTGCCCGCCTATGTCGGTCACCGTCGTCGGTTCCATCGCGTTTGACGCCGTCACCACGCCGTTCGGGTCCCGCGAACGCATGCTTGGCGGCTCCGCCGTGCATTTCGCGCTCGCCGCGTCGTTCTTCGACGAGGTGAACGTCGTCGGGCCGGTCGGCGATGACTTCGGGGACGCCGAGCTCGAGGTCCTGCACGCCCGCGGCGTCAACACCGCGGACATCGAGCGGGTTGCCGGCGGGCGAACGTTCTTCTGGCGCGGCGTCTACGGCTGGGACCTCAACGACCGCGAGACGCTTGACACGCAGCTCAACGTGTTCGCCGAGTTCGAGCCGAAGCTGTCCGAGGTTTCCTCCGGCGCCGACGTCCTGTTTCTGGCGAACATCCAGCCCGACCTTCAGCGCGAGGTCCGAGCCCAGTGCGAGGGCGCTCGGTTTGTGGCGCTCGACTCGATGAACCTGTGGATCGAGACCGCGCGGGACTCGCTGGTCGAGGCGATCTCGCAGGTCGACGGCCTGCTCCTCAACGACGCCGAGTTGCGCCAGCTCACGCAGGAGCCGAACCTCGTCCGTGCGGCCCGCAAGATCCGTGAATGGGGTCCGCGGGTGGTCGTCGCCAAGCAGGGCGAGTACGGCGCCGCGATGGTCACCGAGGAGGGCTTCTTCGGACTCCCCGCGTTCCCGCTCGAGACGGTCGTCGACCCGACCGGAGCGGGCGACAGCTTCGCCGGCGGGTTCGTCGGCTACGTCGCCGCCCACCCGGACCACGAGCTCGATCACGACCTCCTGAGCCGCGCGATGGCATACGGCACGGCGCTCGCGTCGTTCAACGTCGAGGAGTTCGGCGTCGAGCGCGTCGCGCGGCTGACGAGCGATGAGATTCCCGAGCGCGTCGCTGAACTCGGACGCATTACGCGCTTCGTCGAGAAGCCGGCCGTGCTCCGCCGCTGAGAAGTGCGCTCTCGCTGACAAAAGACGTGAAATCACTGACCGAACTGGGTAGGATCGGCGAGCCGTGACGTGGGGATTCCTGTGGCTCATGCTTGCGCTGAAGATTCCGATCGCTGCCCTGATCTACTTGGTTTGGTGGGCGATCAAGCAGACCCCTGAGCAGCCGGAGTCCTCCGACGGCGGTGGTGGCGGCTCGAAGCTCCGCCGAACCCATCCGCGCAAGCCGTTCCCGCGTCGCCCGCGGCGTGGCCCGCACGGCGACCCGGCGCCGCCCGCGCCCGCCCGGATGCGGACCGTCCGCGCCCGAGCGCGCAAGATCGGTCACGGCGGCACCGGCGGCCACAGCAGCAGCTGACGCGGCACGACCGCCGCCCTCACTGACACACTTGCGCCGCGATGCCCGACGCCCCGGCCTCCGTTCTCTCCGACGGGACGATCCTCCGTCTCGTCGCCGACGGCCGGATCCGGATCGATCCGTGGGACGACTCGCTGGTCCAGCCCGCGAGCGTCGACCTGCGCCTCGGCGACTCCTTCCGCGTCTTTCACAACCACCGCGCCTCGGCGATCGACCTCCGCCAGCCCCCGGAGAACCTGACCGAGGAGGTCGTCGTCCCCGCCAAGGAGTCGTTCGTCATTCACCCGGGGGAGTTCTGTCTCGGGCGGACCCTTGAGTGGGTCGAGCTCCCGGACGACATCGTGGCCCGGATCGAGGGCAAATCGAGCCTCGGCCGTCTCGGGCTGATCGTCCACGCGACCGCCGGCTTCTGCGACCCCGGGTGGAAGGGCACGCTCACGCTTGAGCTCAACAACCTCACCCGGGTTCCGATCAAGCTGTACCCCGGTCTGCCGATCGCGCAGCTGTCGTTCATGTCGCTCGATCGCCCTGCGCAGCGGCCCTACGGGAGTCCCGGGCTCGGGAGCCACTACCAGGGCCAGCGGGCCGCGACCGAGAGTCGGTACGAAGGCGGACCCGCCCGCGACGACGCGCCGCAATCAAACAGACCAATCGGGTAGGCTGCCGCCCCCGATGCTCAGCGCACTGCTCACCACAGCGTCCGTGTCGAAGGCCCCGTTCTACATCGCGGGGATAGTGCTCGCGATTTACGCCGTCGTCCTCGCCGCGATCGGCATCACCCGGCCCGGCTTCCCGGGCGAACGCGGCCTCCGTGCGGTCATGTTCCTGTCGGTCCTGCTCGCCGTGATTACGATCGCCATGGCGATCCACACGAGCACTTTCGAGTGATCTCGTAGCTTCGGGCTGCACGGCTTCTTGCCCGATACTTCCGGGTACTAGAGTGATGATCGATGGTGCCCAGAGTGATGATCAATGGTGCATCGCGACCTTCGGCGCCGCAGGGATTCAGGCAACGGCGAGAGGAGTGCCATGACAACGGAGACTGAGCAACAGGACGGCGCCGGCGTAGGTACCGCCAACGAGACTCTCACGATTACCGACAACCGGACGGGGCAGCAGTACGACGTCCCGATCGAGGACGGGACGATCCGCGCGACCGAGCTGCGCAAGATCAAGACGCACGACGACGACTTCGGGTTGATGACCTACGACCCCGCGTACATGGCAACGGCCTCGTGTCGCTCCGGGATCACGTTCATCGACGGTGAGAAGGGGATCCTCGAGTACCGCGGGTACCCGATCGAGCAGCTCGCGGAGAAGTCGACCTACCTCGAGGTCGCCTACCTGCTCGTCCACGGCGACCTGCCGACCCAGCAGCAGCTCGACGAGTGGGTGCACGAGGTGACGATCCACACGTTCGTGCACGAGAACATCAAGGAATTCATGCAGGGGTTCCGGTACGACGCGCACCCGATGGGGATGCTGCTCGCGTCCGTCGGAGCGCTCTCGACCTTCTATCCGGAGGCGAGCGCGATCCGCGACGAACAGCTCCGGTACATGCAGATCATCCGCCTGATCGCCAAGATGCCGACGCTCGCCGCGTTCTCCTACCGGCACAACCGCGGGATGCCGTACGTGTATCCGGACAACGATCTGAGCTACGCCGGCAACTTCCTCTCGATGATCTACAAGATGACCGAGCTGAAGTACAAGCCCGACCCGCGGCTCGAGCATGCGCTCGACGTCCTGTTCATCCTCCACGCCGATCACGAGCAGAACTGCTCGACGAGCGCGGTCCGGAGCGTCGGTTCGTCCCAGGTCGACCCGTACTCGGCGGTCGCGGCCGGCGTGGCGGCGCTGTACGGACCGCTTCACGGCGGCGCCAACGAGGCCGTGCTGCGAATGCTCCGGCGGATCGAGACGACCGACAACGTCCCGGACTTCATCCAGGGCGTCAAGGAAGGCAAGGAGCGCCTGATGGGCTTCGGCCATCGGGTCTACAAGAACTTCGACCCGCGCGCCAAGATCATCAAGAAGGCGTGTGACGAGGTGTTCGAGGTGACGGGCAAGAACCCGCTGCTCGACATCGCCACCGAGCTCGAGCGGATCGCGCTGGAGGACAGCTACTTCATCGACCGCAAGCTGTACCCGAACGTCGACTTCTACTCCGGGCTCATCTACGAGGCGCTCGGGATGCCGATGGAGATGTTCCCGGTCATGTTCGCGATCGGGCGCACGAGCGGCTGGATCGCCCAGTGGCTCGAGATGATCGACGACTCCGAGCAGAAGATCTCGCGTCCGCGTCAGATCTACACGGGCCCGCGCGAGCTCGACTATGTGCCGATGAGCGGCCGGTAGGCATTGCGACCTCATGTGAAGTCCGTGTGAGCAGCGCCACAGAGCCGAGCGCTTACTACTCGTAAGCTCAGGTCTATGCAACCGGAGCGCGTGACCCTGAAGAGTGGCCGGACGGTCCTCATCCGCCCGATCGCCTCGGATGACGGTCCCCGGCTGCGGGCGGCCTACGACCGGCTCTCACCGGAGTCAAAGTACCGGCGGTTCCTCGCGCCGAAGCCGCATCTGAGCACGTCGGAGACCCGGTACCTCGTGCAGATCGACGGACGCGACCACGTCGCGCTCGTCGCGACCTCGGTCGACGAGCCGGACTACATCCTCGCCGTTGCGCGGTACGTCCGTCTCGACGAGGACCCCGAGCAGGCCGAATTCGCGATCGTCGTCGGCGACCCGTACCAGCAGGATGGACTCGGCACGGCGTTGATGGAGCGGCTGCGGACGGCGGCCGCCGCGAACGGGATCACGAGCTTCAAGGCGACGATGCTCGCCGAGAACCTGCCGGCCCACCACCTTGTGCGCGCCTTTGCGGGCGTGCCCGCGGCCGAGCGCCATCTCGGGACGGTCGACGAGTTCGAGGTCGACCTCAGCGCGTGAGCACGAGGGCGGCTGCGATCATCGCGCCGTGCCGTGGAAGCTGACCGTTCGCGCCGGGCCGAAGGTGGAGCGCACGCGCTTCGACTCGCTCGACGCGGCGCTCGATGCAGCCGAGCAGCGCGGGCGTGAACTCGTCACGACGGCGCCCCGCCCGGCGATCGACGTGAAGGTCCGCCGGTTTGAGCCGATCCAGCAGGTCGCCGCCCGGATCGAGGTGTCGGGGCCGGAGCGGCTGTTCCCGAGCTGCCGCGGCGGCATCGACGTCCGCGGCGACGGCTCGACCGAGGCGTATCTCGGCCAGGTGCGCCGAGAGGTCGTCAAGCAGCGCGGTAACGAGTCGGCGTACGGCGCGCTCCGCCGCGCGCTCGGCGCCGGGAAGGGCAAGGCCGGCAAGCGCAAGGGTTAGAGGTCGTCTTCGGAGCCGGCCGCTGAGAGCACGAGCGTCTGACCGTGCCGGTGGAGCCAGCGCTTGTGCTCCCGGTACGCCGGCCAATGCCGCCCCAAGAGCGCCCAGAAGCGGGGCGAATGATCCATGATCTCCAGATGGCACACCTCGTGCCAGACGACGTAGTCGAGGATCGGCTCAGGTGCGAGCAACAGCCGCCAGTTGAAGCTCATCGTGCCCGACCGCGAGCAGCTCGCCCAGCGCGTGCGCTGGCCGCGGATGACGAGCTTCGTATACGAGCCGCCGGAGGCCGCGCAGGCCCGATCGAGACGGGGCGTGATCTCCGCCGCCGCGGCCCGGCGATACCAACGCTCGAGCGCCGCGTCGCGCGTGGCCGTGCCGTCCGGCACGAGCAGCGTCTCGCCGCGGCGGTGCACCCGCGTCCGGCCACGCTCGGCGATCGTGGTCAGCGTCTGGCCGAGGTACGGAACGGTGGATCCGCGGGCCGCCACGGCTGCCCGGGCGCGCTCCACCTCTCTGAGCCGCCGCTCGATCCACGGCCGCAGCTCGACGACCGCCGCCGCGGCCGCGCGATCGGGAGCCCGGCGGGGGAGTACGACCTCGACGCCCCGCGACGGGTCCACCGTGACCCGGACGCGCCGTGCCCGTTCCGAGCGCCGAACCTGGTAGGAGATGCCGCTCGCTTCCACGGCGGGACAGGGTACGGTGCGGCTACGACGATGCCCACGATCCCAGCCATCGCCTCCGCGCTGACCGACGGCGAGGTCACGGTGCGCCCGTACGCCGAGCGGGACATCCCGGAGATCCTGATCGCGTTCCAGGACGACCCGACGCTCCACAGCCGGATCGGGCTCGAGCGCCCGCCGAGCGGCGCGCAGCTCGGGAGCCAGAGCGAGGCCGCCGACGCCGAGCGGGTGGCGGGCGAGCGCCTGCGCCTGACGATCGCCGAGACCGATACGGACATCTGCCGCGGCCGCCTGACCGTGCATCACCTCGACTGGGACCACAGCCGTGCCGAGGTCGGGATGTGGCTCGCGCCCGAGTTCCGCGGTCGCGGCTGGGCGGTCCGGGCGCTGCGGCTCGTCGCCGGCTGGTTGTTCGATGCGTGCGGGATTCAACGCTTGGAGCTGCTCGTCGAGCCGGGCAACGAGCCGATGCTGCGGGCGGCGGCGGCCGCCGGCTTTGTGCAGGAGGGCGTGCTCCGGGGCTACGTCCGCTCCGGGCGTGAGCGCCTGGACATGGTCGTGTTCTCGCTGCTGCCCGGAGATGGGAGCACCGGATGACGCGCGTGTGGCGTGTGAAGCTGCCGGCGGGCGTCCGGACACCGTTTCAGGTGTACGTCAACGGCGTGCCCCAGGAATTGGGCAGCGATTTTCAGATCAGCCAGGGCGAGCTGGTGTTCGAGCGCGAGCTCGTCCAGCAGAAGCTCGGGGCGAAGGCGTGGCTCATCGGCTTCTGGGGGATCGGCACCTACAAGCGCAACGACGAGGTCGACGTCCGGTACGAGGTCGACGGCCGGCCGATGGTCGCGCAGGGGCTCGAGGTGATCCCGCCGGAGGGATGATTCGCGGGGATTGGCTTGGCTTTGGGAGTTGTCCCCAACTATTGGGGTCAACTCCCAACGGCAGCCGGGAACGGAGGCGTCTACGCCGTCCGGACAACCTCGCGGCGGACCCATGGCTGCAACAGCCGCAGCGCGGACAGGATCGCGCGGGTCGCCGGTGACCGATTGAGCGTGTAGAAGTGGATGCCGGGCGCGCCGCGCGCGAGCAGTTCGGCGCACTGGAGCGTCGCGTAGGCGACGCCAAGCTGGAGCACCGCCTCGCGATCGGTTGCCCGCCACTCCAGCGCGGCCATCAGCCGCTCCGGGATCGTCGCGCCGCACATCCCGGTGATCGTCTTGATCTGGCTGACGTCGGTGATCGGCATGACCCCGGGCACGATCGGCACGTCGATCCCGATCGCCCGCGCCTCCTCGACAAACCGGAAGTACAACTCGTTGTCGAAGAACAGCTGCGTGATCAGGAACGTCGCGCCGGCGTCGACCTTCTCCTTGAGGAAGTGCAAGTCGGAGGCGAGGTCGGGGGCCTGGGGATGGACCTCGGGGAAGCAGGCGGCCCCGACGCTGAACGGATACCGCTCCAGGATCAGTGAGGCGAGCTCGGTCGAGTAGCGCAGGCCGCCCGGATGCGGCCGCCACTCGGTCTCGCCCTTCGGCGGATCGCCGCGCAGCGCGAGCACGTTCTCGATGCCGGCCCGCTCCATCCCGTCGAGGATCTCGTGCAGCTCCTCGCGCGTGCTGCCGACGCAGCTGAGGTGGGCCATCGCCTCGATCCCCAGATCGCGCTTGATCCAATGCGTCAGCTCGACGGTGCGGTTCCGCGTCGAGCCACCCGCGCCATACGTGACCGACACGAAGTCCGGGTCAAACGCCCGCAGGTCCTCGAGCGTCTCACGAAGGTTCCGCTCACCCTCGTCGGTCTTCGGAGGGAAGAACTCGAACGAGAAGACCGGCTCCCCGCCGCTCGTCGCGATGATCTCGTCGATCCGCATCGTCGCGGAAGACTACCAGACCTTGACACACCCGTGTCAAGGTTGGGCCAGCGCTGAACGCCTCACCCCGCCGCCAGCCATCGCTCGACCCCGCCATCCGGCTCCCGCACGACGTCCCCGAGCCGCTCCAGGTGCGTGAGGTAACAGAGCGTCTCCGACAAGCGCCACTGGGCGTTGAACTCGCTCAGCGGCTCGCCGTAGACGTGTGGAGTGATCTCAACCGCGGTCAGCCCGTCGCGTCCGACGGCACCGCGGACGGCGTCAAGCCGCTCCGCGACCAGCGTCCGATTGCCCTCGATGTGCCCGTGGACGTCAACGAACGGCCGTCCATGGCCGCTCAGCGCCAGCCGGGCGTCGAGCGCGTCGACGACGTCGAGGGACCCGAGGAATTCCCCCACGGGATCCGGCGTCCAGCCGTAGTCGTAGTAGAGCGAGATCCGTCCGAGCACATGGTCGCCGGAGATGAGCAGCCGCCGCTCGCGCTGGAACAGGCAGATGTGCGAGGGGGCGTGGCCCGGCGTCTCGTGGACGGTCCACACGCCCAGGTCGGTGTCGATCTCGATGCCCGGCACGAGGTCGTGGTCCGGCTCGATCAGCTCGGCGATCCCGGACGGGATCTCCTTGACGCGCTCGGCGTAGCGCTGGAGTGCCTCCTCGGAGACGCCGCTCGTCCTGGCGACCTCGATCCGGCGGGCGAGCGCGGCCGGCGGGTCCTCGGCGGCGCGCATGGCGTGGGCGTGGTTGGGATGGAGCCACAGCTCGCACCCGGCCCGCTGACGGATCGGCGCCGCCTGGCCCCAGTGATCGGAGTGAGCATGGGTGCAGGCGAGCAGGCGGACGTGCTCAAGCCGGAGGTTGACCTGATCGAGTGCGCGTTCGAGTTGCGCGAGCGAACCGGGCTGATGCATCCCGGTGTCGACGAGAACAATTCCGGAGCCCGAAGCGATCGCCCACGCGTTGCAATGGGGGACCCCTGGCCAGGGCAACGGCAGGCGCAGTCGCCACAGTCCGGGCAGCACGCGCTCGCCGCGCCCAAGTTCGCGCTGTCGGTTCACACGGCGCACGATATTGGCGGTGCGTAGACTGCGCCGCGCCGATGCCTTCCACCTCCGACATCGCCAAGCGATATTTCGAGGCGCTCGCCGCCCACGACCTCGATGCGGCCGTTGCCTGCTGGGTGCCGGGCGGCATCGACAACTTTGTCGGCCAGCTCGAGGTGACCGCGCCCGATGGCGTGCGTCAGTACTTCTCCGACGTGTTCGCGGCGTTCCCCGACTTCAAGCTCGAGATCCAGGATCTGACGACGTATCGCAACCGCACGGCGGTCCGCTGGCGGGCGACCGCGACGTTCGCCGGCCCGGGGACGTTCCAGGGCTTCGAGCCCAACGGGGCGTCGCTTGAGCTGCTCGGCTGCGACGTCGTCACCGTCGCCGATGAGTTGATCCAGCACAACGACGCGTATCTCGACAGCGGCAGCATCGCGCGGCAGCTCGGATTCCTGCCGCCGCCGGGCTCGCCGACCGAGCAGCGGATGACGAGGCTCGCCAACTTCCGGACACGGATGCGCAACCGCGTCCACGGCGTCGACATCGAGCGCGTCGCCGACGGCGTGTGGATCGTCCGGGGCGGCTTCCCGAGCAAGACGATGAACGTCTTTCTGATCGAGGACAACGGCGGCGTGACCGTGTTCGACGCCGGCATCTCCGACATGGGACCCGCGCTCAAGGCGGCCTGCGTCCGCTTCGGCGGCGTCAAACGGGTCGTGCTTGGGCATGCCGACTGCGATCACCGCGGGTCGGCGCCGGCGCTCGATGCGCCGACCTACTGTCATCCGGCCGAGCGGGATGCCGCCGAGTCGAACAATGCGTTCCGCGGCTACTGGGACCTGTCGAAGCTCGCGCCACACGCGCGCCGGATCTACCCGAAGCTCCTCCAGATGTGGGACGGCGGCGCGGTGAAGATCGCCGGCACGCTCGACGAGGGGGACGACGTCGCCGGCTTCCGGGTCGTGCACCTGCCGGGCCACGCGCCCGGTCTGATTGGGCTGTTCCGCGAGTCCGACCGCCTCGCGCTCGTCTCGGACTGCTTCTACACGGTCGACCCGCAGACCGGGCGCAAGAACGCCGCCCACGTCCCGCACCCGGCGTTCAACATCGACACCGAGCAGGCGCGCGCGTCGATCCGCAAGCTCGCCGGGTTGAACCCGTCGGCGGCATGGGCGGGTCACGTCCTCCCGGTCACCGGCGACGTCGTCGCGCAGCTCGACGCCGCCGCGGCCGCCCCCGCTTAGTGTCAGGAACCAGAGGGTGGGTCGCCGTCACCGCCAGCGCGAAAAACTGGCTGCTCCGACGAGCGAGTACCGCGATCCTGATGGCAACGTCCTGACCCTGCGCGGCTCGCTGCCGCCCGCTGCCCGCCGCGAATATGCGGACACGCTCGCCGGCGGGGCGCACCAGGAGGACGCGTGGCAGCGCGCGAGCGAGTTGCTGTTCGAGCGCCTCGCGGTGTCGTGGTCGATCGCGGGGCTTGAGATCACCAAGCAGAAGGACCTGCTCGGGCGCTACCGGATGGCCTCGGCCGATGAGCGCCAGTTCATCCGGGACACGCTGCGCGCCCACGTCGCGGACCACTTCCCCGAGCTGGAGGCGCCGTGACGGGCGGTCCCGACCCGGCCGCGTTCGCGGCGCTGCTGTGCGACTGGTGCGTGGCGGCGCAGCCCGGCGATCAGGTCCTTGTGCGGCTCACGCCGGAGTCGCTCCCGCTCGGGCGTGCGGTGCACAACGCCCTCCTCGACCGCGGCGCGTGGCCGATGATGGGATTCAGCCAGGGCGTGTTCGCCCGCGACTTCTACACCCACGCCAGGCCCGAGCACCTCGACGCGTGTGCGCCGCTCGCGCTCGCCGAGGCGCAGGGCGCCGACGCGTTGATCCAGATCGACGGGCCGGCCAACACGATGGCCCTCGCCGGAGTCGATCCGGCCGTGATCGCCCGCGCGTCGCGCGGTCGGCGCCCCGTCGGCGAGGCGCAGCTCGCGCTGCGTTGGTGCGGAACGCTATGGCCGACATCCGCGCTCGCCCAGCAGGCGGGCATGGGCGACGGCGAATACGCGGCGTTCGTCGAGCGAGCGCTGCTCCTCGATCAGCCTGACCCGGCCGCGGCCTGGCAGGCGCTGAGCGAGCAGCAGGCGCGGCTTGTCGAGCGACTGACCCCGGTCCACGAGGTCCGCATCGAGGCACCCGGTACGGATCTCACGCTGCACGTCGAGGGACGCACGTGGATCAACTCCGACGGTCGGCACAACATGCCGAGCGGGGAGGTGTTCACAGGTCCGATCGAGGACTCGGCCGAGGGCACCGTGCACTTCACGATTCCGTCGAGCCCGCGCGGCGTCGAGGTCCGTGACGTGCGGCTGCGGTTCGAGGCCGGGCGCGTCGTCGAGGCGAACGCCGGCACCGGGCAGGCCTACCTCGAGGCGGCGCTCGAGACAGACGACGGCGCCCGCTTCCTCGGGGAGATCGGGATCGGGACGAACACCGGCATCGATCGCCCGACCGGCTCGATCCTGTTCGACGAGAAGATGGCGGGCACCGTGCACCTCGCGCTCGGTCGCTCATATCCGGAGACCGGCGGCACGAACGACTCGGCGCTGCACTGGGACCTGATCTGCGACCTCCGGGACGGGGGCAGACTAACGATCGATGGACAAGTCGTTAACGAGAGCGGCGCGTTCGTCGGCTAGCGTGAATATCTGATGCGCCGCCGCACGAAGATCGTCGCCACGGTCGGACCCGCCTCGCGGGAGCCCGAGACGCTTGCTCGCATGGTGCAGGCGGGCGTCGATGTCTTCCGCCTGAACTTCTCCCACGGCAACCGTGAGATTCATGCCGAGAACGTCGAGCGGATCCGCACCGCGGCGTCACAGGTGGGGCGGCCCGTGGCGATCCTTCAGGACCTCCCCGGACCGAAGATCCGGATCGGCTCGATCAAGGAGGACATCGCCGAGCTCAAGCCCGGAGAGCAACTCGTGCTCGCCTGCGGCACCGAGGAGCCGGGCACCGGGGAGCGGATGTCGGTGAGCTGGGCCGGTCTGGCGGCGGCGGTTGAGGTCGACGACGTCATCTACCTCGCCGATGGCGCGATCCGCCTGCGCGTGCGCGAGGTGCGCGAGGCCGAGTGCGAGGTCGTCACCGGCGTCGAGATCGGCGGTTCGGTGGCCTCGCGACAGGGTCTCAACCTGCCGGGCTCGACGAAGGGCCTGCCGGCCGTCCCCGAGCAGGACCTTGACATGCTGCGCTTTGGTGAATCGATCGGGGTCGACCTCGTTGCCCTGTCGTTCGTCCGCACGGCCGAGGACGTGACTGCCGTGCGCAGGCACACACGCCTGCCGCTCATCGCCAAGATCGAGAAGCCCCAGGCCGTCGACGCTGCGGACGAGATCATGCGCGCCGCCGACTGCGTGATGGTCGCGCGCGGAGACCTCGGGATCGAACTGCCGATCGAGGACGTCCCGATGGTGCAGAAGCAACTGCTGCGGATCGCCGGCCGCCTCGCGCGACCGTCGATCACCGCGACCCAGATGCTCGATTCGATGGTGGCCTCATCACGGCCCACGCGGGCCGAGGTCGCCGACGTGGCCAATGCGATCATCGACGGCAGCGACGCGATCATGCTCTCTCAGGAGACCGCGGTCGGCGCATATCCGGTCGAAGCGGTCGAGATGATGGCCGCGATCGCCGAGCGCACCGAACACTCGCTGCCATTCCGGGATTGGAACGAGGACCGCGTTCGGCGTGACGCGCGGGATCCGGCGTACACCGTCGCGTACAGCGCCTGCGCCGCGGCCCGCGAGCTGCACCTCGCAGCGCTCGTCGTACCGACGCTGTCCGGCCGCTCCGCCCGGCTGCTCTCCGCGCACCGGCCGCAGGTGCCGATCTACGCACTGTCTCCGGGCCGCGAAACCGTCCGCCGGTGCAGCCTGATGTGGGGCGTCAAGGCGGCATCGATGCGCCGCCACGAGATCACCGAGGCGCTGATTGCCGATGCCGCGCGACGGGTCGTCGAACTCGGCTGGGTCAAGCCGGGTGCGCGCGTCGGAATCACCGCCGGACTGCCCAGCGGACGGCCGGGCACCACAAGTCTGGTGCAGATCCAGCGCGTGTAGTAACCTCCGGTTTGCATCTCGGGGCCGCGGGTTGCGGTGAAAACCGCAGGGGAACAAAGCCAGGGGCTGCACGGCCGTATGGGGGCATGGCCGTCAGCAGCCTGCGAGCGTATGCCGACGGTCTATTTGGCGACGAACAGGCCGTGGAACTTCTGCATGCGCGCCGTGCCGAAGGTCGGCGTGAATCCGACCGACAGCTGGATTTGCAGCTTCCCGTGGTGATGCTTGACGAGCTTGCGTCCGGCGCCGTTCGGCGTCACGGTGACATGGACCGTCCCGGCGCGGCCCGCACGCACTCGGGTCTGGCCGAACACGGACACCTTGGGCGCGGAGGTCACCGCCGACACATTGCCGGCCGCGTGAACCGTGATGTCGAACTGTGCAATGCCATTGCTGCGGACCTTCAGGTGTCCGATCGTGAACACGTTGCTGGGCGCCGCCGCCCGTCCGGTGAGCGTCGCGCTGACCATGCCGGCATCGCTTGACACCTGGAGGCTGGCGCGGTTGTGGACGCCCGGCGACGTCGGGTGGAACGAGAGTTGAACCGTGCACCTGGCGCCCGGCAGGAGCGACTGGCCGGCACAATGGTCGCTGCCGCGAGGGAACTGGCCGGCGTCGGCGCCGGCGACGCGCGTACCGGAGATCGTCGTCGCGGCACTGCCGGTGTTGCTGACGGTGAACGTCGCCGGCGCACCGCTCGTCCCGAGCGTGACCGTGCCGAAGTCCCGCCGTGTCGGGCTCAGCGCGATCGTCGGCTGGGTCCCGGTCCCGTTCAATGGCAGTTGCATCGGCGAGTTCGGGGCGTCACTGCGGATCACGAGCATCGCGGGATGACCACCCATGCCGGACGGTACGAAGTCGACGTCGATTGTGCACGCCTGGCCCGCAATCACGCTCTGCCCGGAGCAGCGGTCGGCCGGTACCAGGTACTGATCCGCGCCGCTCCCGGTCACGCTCACGGAGCTGACGTTGAGCGCGCCGACGCCGGTGTTCGTGAGCGTGAACCGCTGAGAGGTGCTGGTCGAGCCGACCCGCTGGCCGCCGAAGTCGTGGCCGGTGACCGAAGGCGTGACGCTCGGCTGAGTGCCCGTGCCGGTGAACGTGATGTGCATGACGCTGGTGGCCGCGTCGCTCGTGATGTCGAGCCGGGCGCCCGGGTGCGCACCGGTGCTTGTCGGTTTGAACGCGATGTCGACCGTGCACTTCGATCCCGCGGGCAGCTGGGCGCTGCTGCAGGTGTCGTTGGAGGCGGCGTAGTGACCGGCGTCGCCGCCGGCGAGCGCGGCGCTTGAGATCGTCAGCGTGTCCGAGCCGCTGTTGGTGATCATGACGCGCTGCGAGGAGCTCGTCGTCCCAACGCGCTGGTTACCGAAATCGTGCGACGTCATCGACGGCGAGATCGCCCCGAGGATCCCAGTCCCGGAGAGCGAGACCTGATCGACCGCGGGGGCACCGTCACTGGAAACGTCGAGCGTGGCCGCGTTGTGGGTCCCAGTACGCGTCGGCGCGAACGCCACGCCGACGGTGCACTTGGCGTTCGCTCCAAGCGGGATCGTGCAGTCGTTGCTCGTGATCGTGTACTGATCGGAGTCCGTGCCGCCGAGCGCGATGCCGGAGATGGTGAGGATGTTCGCGCCGACGTTCTGGACGTCGAACGTCTGCGTGAGGCCGGTCGTGCCGACGCGCAGGTTGCCGAAATCCGTCGACTGCGCCGTCACTGACACCGTGTATGCCAGGCCGGTTCCAAACAGCGTGATGTGGAAGGTGCCCGACGGGTCATCGCTCGCGATGTTCAGCGTGGCGCTGTTGTGTGGGCCCGCCGTCGTCGGTGAGAAAGCGACATTGACCGTGCAGGTGGCGTTGGTGGCGAGCTGACTCGGGCAGGTGTTGTTTGACAGCGTGTACTGGGCGTAGTCGGCGCCGGCGAGCGTGATGTTCGTGATCGTCAGCGCCGCGTTACCCGTGTTCTTGATCTGGAACGTTTGGGCTGCGCCCGTCGAGTTGATCGGCTGGCTGGCGAAGCTCTTCGTCAGGGGAGTCGGGGAGACCGTCGGGGCGACGCCGCTTCCGCTCAGGGCGATGTGGAAGGTCCCGCCGGGGTCGTCGCTCGAGATGTCGAGCGTCGCGTCGTTCTGCGCGCCGGTCGAGGTTGGCCTGAACGCGAGCGAGACGGTGCACGATTGCCCGCCGTGCAGCGTGGCGTGACTGCAGCCGTCGTTTGCTTCGACGTACTGGCTCGCGTCGTTCCCGCCGAGGGTGACGAGCCCGATCTGCAGGTCGGCGCCGCCGTTGTTCGTGATGAGGAAGTCCTGGGACGCGCTCGTCTTGTTGACGGTCTCGTTGCCGAAGCTCGCCGACGAAGGTGACGCGGAGATCACCGACTGCGTCCCCGAGCCATGCAGGACGATCTCGGTCGGACCTGAGAGAGCGTCGCTGGTGATCTCCAGATTGGCGGTCTGCGCCCCCGTGGTCGTCGGCGTAAAGGCGACCGCGACCGTGCACGATTGGTTGTGCAGGATCGCGTGATTACTGCACGTATCCGTGTTGGCCGGCTGGGAGAACTGGCCCGGGTTGGTGCCGGCGAGCGCGGCCGTCGAGATCTGCAGCGTCGTGGTGTCGTGATTGGTGATCGTGAACGTCTGGGCGGTGCTCGTCGTATTGACGCGCTGGCTGCCGAAGTCCTTGGACGACGGCGTCACGCCGACCGTCTGTGCCACGCCGCTGGCCTGCACCCCTGTACCCACGGTCGCGTTGTCGTCACTCGAATCGGGATCGTTGATGAAGTTGTCGCTGTTGCTGACGGTGGCATTGGTTGTGACTGTCGAGCCATCAGCGGTGCCCGTCGGCACGCTGAACGTCAGCGTGAGGGTCGCCTGAGCGTTATTGGCGAGCGAACCGACGGTCCAGATCCGGTTCACGGCGTCGTAGCTGCCTGCGGACGGGGTCGCGCTAGCGAGTTGGACGCCGGCAGGAAGTCCCTCCGTACCGAAGTCGATCGTGACCGTTGCCCCGATGGTCGGGTCCGGACCGTGGTTGGTGAGGGTGAGCGTGTGCGTCAGGTTGGCGGCGCCGCCGAGCGAGCCGGCAACGACGTTGGGATCGGGGCTACCGACGTCGGTCACGCCGAGGTCAACGGAGCTGTACACGACTACTGCATCCCGCGATGGGTCGACGGTGTCCGCCGATCGACAGTCGTTGTTCGTTTCGTCCGATTCGGCAATCGCGTTGCCGGGATCCGCCTGACAGCTGCCGCCTGCCCGCGGGGAGGTGTACACACCGTTCTGGGACGGCGTGACCAGGATCGAGACGTCGAACGTCCCCGTGCCCGCCGACAAGGTCACCGGGCTGCCGCTCGCCGTGCAGGTGAGCGTCTTGGTGAGGCTGATCGAGCACGCGATGTTCCCCGGGTTCGTCACGGCGGTGACGTCCTGGACGGTCGGCACGCCGTAGGCGAGACCGGTGCTGTTGTCCAGGTCGTCCTGGACGATCGTCGTACCGGGGGCGAACGTGGCGTCGGCATTCGTGGTCGGGACTCCCGTGTTCGAGACGGTCAGCACCCAGTGCCACGCGCCGCCCTGGTTGACCTGGCCGAAGGCGTCGTCGGACTGACCCACGCTGAGATCGGGCGCGTGCACCGCGACGCCATCACTCCTGCAGACGTTGTTCGTGTTATCCGACTCGTTCACGACGTTGAGTGGGTCGACCTGGCAAATGCGCTGCAGGCGCGGGTTCTGAAAGATGCCGGCGCTCGTCGGCGTGACCGGAAGCGCGATGTCGAAGCCTCCACTCGGCTGGATCTGGACGGGCCCGTTTGCCGTGCAGGTAAGCGTGTCCGATGCAATTGAGCAGGACACGTTGCCGGTGACCTGGTTCGCGTTGACGATGGTCGGCGTCCCGAACGTGAGGTTGCCGCTGTTATCGACCTCGTCGCTGAGGATCGGGTTGCCTGTGGGCACCAGCGCCATCGACGTCGCCGGCGCGTTACCAACGTGGATCGTCCACGTCCAGTTCTGTCCAAGCGTCGTCCTCCCCGAGACGTTGTTGGAGATCGTGGCCGTCAGATCAGGGCCGGAAACCGCGAGTGCGGGACTCGCCGCGCCGGCGGCAACGGCGCAGCTGAGAACGGTCGCGATCAGGATTCCCGTGGCACGGGCAAGCACAGCGGTCACCTTCCATGGCGCAACGTCATCCCTTTGTAGATCGGCTGCGTCCGCTCAGGCCTTAGAAACCGGCCTGGACGGTCTAGACACTCCGCGGCCTGGACGGCTCCGCGGCCAGGACGGCGTGGACACTCCGCGCGCCGACTCGCGCTGCCTCAGACGGCTACGCCGTGGCGCGGGCCCAGAAGTCGGCTTCCTGGCGGCCGAGCTCGGTCTCCGGCTCGTCGCCGTAGAACCACTCGCGTGCGATCCGGTGGAAGTTTCCGCGCGCGTACAGCTGCGCGATCACCGCGAGCGTCAGGACCTCCATCCGGCGGCCGAAGATGTGGTCGGGCGGGGCCGACTCGTGGCGCAGGTAGCCGAAGTAGTCCGACCGAGGATCGCTCATGTCAATCAGGACCTGGGTCGCGTACTCCGGGGTCAGCTCGATGTACTCGTCGGTCGTGTACCACGAGGTCGCGGCGCGGAAGTGCTCAAGCACGCGCTCGGGCAGGAACTTTTCCGGGTCGGGGAAGAAGCCGGTCTCGGTCCCCAGACGCATGATCGTGTCCGTATTGCCGTCGATCACGGCCTTGGCCACCTCGATCTCGAGCTCGACCGCGCCGGCTGGCATCCGCTTGAACAGGCCGAAGTCAATGAACGCGACGCGTCCGTCGGCGAGCAGCATCGAGTTGCCCGGATGGGGGTCCCCGGAGAACTGATGGTGGCGGTACAGGCAGCCGAAGTAGAAGCGGTAGAGGATCTCGCCCACCCGATCTCGGTCGTCCTGGGGATATCCCTTGAGCTCCTCGAAGCCGACCCCCTCGACGAACTCGCTGACGAGCACTCGCTCGCGGGACAGCGAGGTGACGACATCCGGGATCTTGATGAACGGATGGCCGCGGAAGATCCGGGCGAGCCGGCGCTGGTTCTGGGCCTCGAGTTCGTAGTCGAGCTCTTCGTGGATCCGTTCGCGGATCTCGTCCCCGATCGCCTTCGGGTCCATGCCGGGTGCGATCCGCTTCGCGAGACGGAGGATCAGCCCGAGGTTCTGCATGTCGGCGCGCACCGCAGCGGCGACGCCCGGGTACTGGACCTTGACGGCGACCTCGCGTCCGTCCGGCAGCGTCGCGCGATAGACCTGACCGATCGAGGCGGCGGCGATCGGCTCCTCGTCAAAATCGTCGAAGACGGCCGAGACGGGCTCGTCGAGATCCTGCTCGATCACCTTGCGCATGTCTTTGAACGTCACGGTCGGCGCCGAATCACGCAGGGCCGCGAGCTTGCGCTGGAACTCGTCCCGGTATTCCGGCGGAACGAGGCCGACGTCGAGGAACGACATCACCTGCCCGACCTTCATCGCCGCGCCCTTCATCGTTCCGAGCGCCGTGACGATCTGCTCGGCGGCCTCGATGTGCCGCCGCTCGAGCGCGGCGTCGCGTCGTTCCTTAGTACGTGTGACGTTCGCGGCTCGGGTGCCTGCCTGGCGGATCGCCTGACCCGCCGCC
The DNA here is from genome assembly GCA_963813265.1 of uncultured Solirubrobacterales bacterium. GTDB lineage: Bacteria > Actinomycetota > Thermoleophilia > Solirubrobacterales > Solirubrobacteraceae > Palsa-465. The sequence continues at coordinate 206,607 of CAWEYQ010000023.1, forward strand.
AGCCCCCCGATCTTGGCGGTGCGCCCCACGCGAGAGGTGGGGATCTTGTCTTTCGCCACGAGGACTGATTCTACGAACCAGCGTGCTGAATCCGTGAGCCCGGCACGATGTCATCCGAGCCGTCGGGCCAGCGGACCCACGCCTTGTGGCCGCCGTCGTAGTCGTCACCGAGCAGGATCAGCGTCGCCGGCTCGCCCAGCGCGGTGCACGGAGCGCTCCCCTCGGGATCGAGGCCGCGCCAGATGCGGACGAACTTGTTGTGCTCGAGTTCGTCGGCCACGGTCGTCGGATCGGTGTGGCCGGGATGGATGCGCGTCTCTGGCGGGAGCTTGAGCAGCGCGTCCATGATCGACGCCTTCAGATCGGCGTAGCTCGTGCTCCCGGGAGCGCGGACGCCACCGACCGACCCTTTGAACAGGGTGTCGCCGGTGAACACGTCGGTCCCGTTGACGAGCAGCGACAGCATCCCGGCGGTATGGCCCGGAGTGTGGATCGGCTGGATCTCGAGTGCCCCGGAGGTGATCGTCTCCCCGGGGCTCATCGTCGCCGTCGCGCCCGGAACGAGCTCGCGCTCGAGTTCGTGGATCAGCACCGGGGTGCCGGGACGGGCGGCGAGCACCTTGTCAAGTTCGGCGACGTGATCGTGGTGATGGTGGGTGAGCAGCACGTGGGTCAGCTCGAACCGCATCCGGTCCAGGACCTCGAGTAGCGGCGCGACCGGGCCGCCGGCATCGATCATCACCGCGTGCGAGCCGAGCTCGTCAGCAACGAGGTAGGTATTCGACAGCCAGTTCTCGTCCATGGAGCGCTCGATGATCACGACGAGACAGCCTATCCTGTGCGGGCCATGAGTCTGATCCACACCTGTTACCGCATCACCGACATCGATCGTTCGGTGGCGTTCTACAACGCGCTGGGCTTCAGCGAGATCGGTCGTCTGCCGATCCGCGACGAGGCGATCAACGTGTTCATGGGTCTCCCGGACGACGGACCGGAGCCCCGCCTCGAGCTGACGTACAACATCGGCCACGACGAGCCGTACGACCTCGGCACCGGCTACGGCCACATCGCGATCACGACCCCGGATCTCGACCACGCGCTCGGCCAGCTCGCCGAGCAGGGGATCGGGCCCGAGCGTCCGCCCTACAGCGTCCGGGAGGGCGGCAGCCGGCTGTGCTTCGTGCGAGATCCGGACGGCTACCGGATCGAGTTGATCGAGCGCGACTGACGGCTGCGGACGGCCGCAGCGCCCCTGTCGTCACAGGGGCAGCCGTATTCAGCCTCCGGTCAGGGTGTCGCGAGAGGCTGCCAGGCGGCGAGTTCAAGCCACTGCACTCGCGTCGGCGGCTCGGTGATCCCGCCCGCCTGCAGCGCTGGCCCGAGCCGCTCGGCCATGAATCGGCCCTGCGACTCCTGAGAGTCCCAGACCTCGAGGACGACCCAGCCCCCGGGCTTTGCTCCCCCCGCGTGGAACAGCAGCCCGGCCGGCCAGTCGCCGCTGCCGGTCACGGCGTCGATACCGAGCTGCGCGTTGACCGCCTCGTAGTGGCTGCGGTCGACGCCGTCGAACTCCAGAATGAGACCTTCCGCCATCAGGCCCTCCTTGATCGCGGTTGTGGGTTGGTGGGGCTGATCCTCTCCGCAAGTGCGGTGGGGCGTCAAGCCGCCCGCTCAGACCAAACGGCGTACGCTTAACGCCAGCGATGGCGGAGACGAGCAAGATCGCCTATCTCCTCGAGCGCCTCGCCCAGGGCGTGGCTGCGCACGACCGAGAGAACCCCGGCCACCACACGTGGGGGATCGGGATGACGTACTTCGACATCGAGCGGCTTGGGCTCGACGAAGGGGAGGAGATCCTCCCCGGAATCGTGCTCCAGGCGGACGGCGGCGTCACCGGTGCGTTCCGGGTCCTCTGCGACGGCGACCACGGTGAGGGCGCCGAGGAGGAAGCGGAGGAGTTCGTCGAAGCGGTCGCTCACGAGGAGATCGCCGCCCCCGCCACGGGGCCGAGCGAGGGCGCTCCGCCACCACTCCGGCCCCCGCTCTGACCGGCAACCGATGGGACTTATGGTTGCTGGAGCGCCCATAGGTCCCGTCGACCGTTAGGGATCCGACCGTCCCGGGTGCGGGGTCGGGATCCCGGCACGCTCCGCGACCATTGCGGCGAGGCGCTCCACGGTCGGGCACGGGATTCCGTGTCTCGCGCCGGCCCGCAGCACGGCGCCGGCGATCGCGTCGAGTTCCGGCTCGCGGCCGGCCGCGATGTCTCGCTGCATCGAGGAGCCAAGCTCCGCGTGCGCGTCGTCGAGTTCCGCGATCCGGTCGACGGGATCGATGTCAGCGCCGTCAGCGTTCGCGACCGCCGCCGTCTCGTAGATGCACGCTGTCAGCGTCTCCCGCCACTCGGGATCGCTGCGGATGAACCCGATGGGACGGTTGGCGGCGCTGGTCGTCGACGCGAGCGCGTTCAGGCGCACGAGCTTCGACCACAGGATCTGCGCCTCGCTCGGGCCGATTTGCACCGGCACTTCGGCGCCGACGAGTGCCAGTGCGAGTGCGTTCAGCGCCGGCATCAGCGCGGCGTTGTCCGCCGCCAGGTCGACCCGCAGGAAGGGACTCGTCTGCGCGATCTCGCCGGGGCGTGGCCGGTCGGCCTCGATCCGGATCGCCCCGGCGGCCACCCGGTCGGCGCCGAACCGCGCCCGCAGCGGCGTCATGTGGTCAAGGCCGTTGAGCAGTGGCACGACAAGGCCGGGATCGGTCAGGATTCGGCTCAGTGCGGCGTTGAACCCGACGGCCTTCGTCGCCACGAGCAGCACGTCGATCGGCTCACGCAGCTCGGCGAGCGCCCGCGGATGGGCGACGAAGTCGCCGAGGCGGACACTGCGCACGGTGATCCCGTGTTCCGCGATCGTCGCCACGGTCGAGTCACGTCCGACGACGACGACGTCCTCTCCCGCCCGGTCGAGCGCCGCGGCGAGAAACCCGCCGACACCGCCGGGCCCGAGTACGGCAATCGAAGTCATGTGAGCAAGGCTGCCAGAGCTATATGCTCGGCGTCATCTCGCGGAGCCGACTCACCAGCGACCGCGCCCGGCAGGGCACGTATTCGATCGTCGCCCGCGATCCGCGGACGGGCGAGCTGGGTGTCGCGGTCCAGTCTCATTGGTTCTCCGTCGGCCCGATCGTGCCTTGGGCCCGTGTCGGGGTCGGCGCGGTCGCCACTCAGGCGAATGCGGAGATCTCCTATGGGCCGCGTGGGCTTGAGCTGATGGCGTCAGGGCTGCCGGCGCCCGAGGCCCTCAAGCGCCTGCTCGCGGAGGACCCGATCTCCGCCACGCGCCAGGTCGCGATGGTCGACGCCGAGGGGCATGTCGCGGCGCACACCGGCGCCGGTTGCATCCCGTTCGCGGGCGACATCGCTGCGGACGGCGTGTCGTGCCAGGCGAACATCATGGCGAACGAGACCGTGTGGCCGGCGATGCTCGAGGCCTACCGCGCCTCCGACGCCGCTCCCCTGCGCGATCGCCTGCTCGGTGCGCTCGACGCTGCCGAGGCGCACGGCGGCGACATCCGCGGTCGCCAGTCGGCGGCGATCCTCGTTGTGCCCGCCGAGGGCAATCCATGGGACACGACGGTGTCACTGCGAGTCGAGGACCACCCCGACCCGCTGTCGGAGCTGCGCCGGCTCACCGAGCTGGGCGAGGCGTACAGGCTGGCTGACGTGGCCGACGAGCTGACCGGCCTCGGACACCACGAGGAGGCCGCCGAGGTCTTCCAGCAGGCGAGCGCGCTCGCGCCCGACAATCATGAGCTGCTGTTCTGGGGTGGTCTCGGCGCCGCACACGCCGGCGAACTCGAGCTCGGAGTGTCGCTCGTGCGCCGCGCGATCGAGCTCCAACCCGGGTGGGGCGAGCTCCTGCCGCGTCTGCCGGCCGACGTGGCTCCGTCCGCGGCGAACGTCCTCGCGCGGCTCCGCGAGCGGCGCGGGTAGCGAGCCCACCGGGTTTCCGCCTGTCCGTGCCCGCCGCCAGCCAGCTGCGCACGCCACGCCTCCTGCTCCGCCAGTGGCGGCCCGGCGACGAGGTCGTGATGGGTCAGATCAACAGTGACCCGGAGGTGACGCGATACCTGAACCGGCCGGTCGGTCCGGCGGCCACGGCTGCTTTTCAGGCGGGTGCCGTCGCCCACTGGGACGCGCACGGGTTCGGTTTCTGGGCGGCCGAGTCGCTCGAGCCGGACGATGCCGGGGCGTTGCTCGGATTCATCGGGTTCGCGCATCCGACGTTCCTCCCGGAGCTCGCCTCCCGGGTCGAGATCGGCTGGCGGCTCGCCCACCGCGCGTGGGGCCGCGGCCTCGCCACCGAAGGGGCGATCGCGGCGCGCGATCACGCGTTCAACGTCGTGGGACTTCAGGAGCTCATCTCGATCATCCACCCGGAGAACGCGCGCTCACAGCGGGTGGCGGACAAGCTCGGCATGACGATGGAGGAGCTCTTCCCCCACCCGGGGCTGGGTCGTGACGTCGAGGTGTGGAGCAGAGTCCGCTGAAGGAGCTTGGACTCAGCGCTCGTGGTGGAGCTTCCGCCACGCCGCCCGCGCCTGCCTGAGCGCCTTGAGCACCTGAGCGCGGGCCTCTTCGGCCGAGCGAGCGGCGTCACGCATCTGCTCGCGGGTCCGTCGTCCCTGAGTGAGGAGCTCAAACGACCACAGGCCCGTCTCGATCAGACGAGCCGCGCGCTCGAGTTCGGCGCGGACGGCCAGGTCAAGCGCATCGCCACGCAGGCCGTCGCGGATATGGCGGACGCGGGATTCAAAGGAGATATCGACAATGCCGACGAGCGCTCGGGCGGCGATGTGCGGTTCAGGATCGTTGGGGTCGACCTCGGCCCGGGCGGCGAGCTCGGCGCGGGCGATCGCGATCATCTGGTTGCGGATGTCGAGCCACGCCGACCGCAGCGACGGGGTCGATTGGATCAGCTCGGCAAAGTTGGGGAAGAAATCGAGGAGCTCATCCGGGATGACGGCGAAGCGCCGCGCTTCCTCCTCGAGCGCGCGGAGGACGATCTGCACGGGTGACTCCCCGACCGGGCTCGCGCGGAACGCCTGCGCGAAGCGCTCGACCGCGGCGTCGGCCTCGTCGAGGATCAGCGACTCCTTCGTCGGGAAGTAGTTGTAGATCGTTTTCTCCGACACGCCGACGGTCTCAGCCACTTCGGCGACGGTCACGCTGTCAAAGCCACGCGCCGCGAACAGTGTGGTCGCGACGTCAGAGATGCGCTGACGGGTGATCCGGCGCTTTCGCTCACGGAGGCCCTCGCCGCGGTGGCGCTCAGCCTCCATCGCCTCCTGATTGCGCCGGGTGCGGTTGAGGAGATCGCCGAGCTCGTCACCGACCTCCCTGACGATGATCCGGTCGACCTGCTCGTCGCCGACCGGCTCGGCGTCATCGTGGCCAGGCGTCTCGTCCATGCTCGACCAGCATATCCGAGAATTTCAGTTGCAGAATCTTTTCAGCAACTGTAAAACTACTTGTCCATGAACTATTTCCCAGCAATCACAGCTCAGGGGCTGACCAAGCGCTTCGGCGACTTCACCGCGGTCGCGGACCTCGATCTCCGTGTCGACGCGGGCACGGTCGTGTCGCTGCTTGGCCCGAACGGGGCCGGGAAAACAACGACGGTGCGGATCCTCGCGACGCTCTCGCGCCCGGACGCCGGACGCGCGTCCGTCGGAGGCCATGACGTCGTCGCCGAGGCCGGTGCGGTGCGCCGGCTCATCTCGCTCACCGGGCAGTTCGCTGCCCTCGACAAGCATCTGACCGCACGTGAGAACGTCATCCTCATGGCTCGGCTGCGAGGCCGCAGTGCGCGGGGTGCGCGGGCTGTCGCCGACGAGCTCTCCGAGCGATTCGACCTCCGGTCGTTCGAGAATCGGCTCGTCAAGCGGCTCTCCGGCGGCGAGCGCCGCCGCGTCGATCTCGCCGTCGGCATGATCGACAACCCGATGGTGCTCGTCCTCGACGAGCCCACGACGGGGCTCGACCCGCGGAGCCGTCAGGCCGTGTGGTCGAAGGTCCGTGAGCTCGTGGCCGACGGCGTCACGCTGTTGCTCACGACGCAGTACCTCGAGGAGGCCGATGCGCTCGCGGATCGGGTCGTCCTCATCGACCGGGGCCGTGAGGTCGCGTCGGGCACGCCCGCCGAGCTGAAGAGCCAGGTCGGCCAGCAGCGCGTTGACGTGATCGCCGCCGACGCGGCGGCATACGCGTCGCTCGCGGACGTGCTGGCGGACCGGTTCGAGGTGACCCTGTCCGTGGAGCTGCGGACCGTGTCCGTGGCCGCCCCTGGCGAGGCGTCAGATCTCGCCCGGGTCGCGGCACTGGTCGACTCGGCAGGGGTGGCGGTCGACGAGATCGCGCTGAGGCGCCCGACGCTCGACGACGCGTTCCTCGCCCTCACGGGCGCGCCGGCCCACGGCGACATCCACAACGACATCCACGACGACATCCACAACGGAGAAGAGGAGGTGGCGGCATGACGGCCCTGGCGGCCCCCCGCGAGACGTTCCTACTCACTGGGCGCAGCCTGCGCTCGATCCCTCGAGTGCCGGAACGGCTGCTCGACGTCACGATCCAGCCGATCGTGTTCATCCTGCTGTTCCTGTTCGTGTTCGGCTCCGCCGTGCACGTACCCGGGGTCTCCTACAAGGACTACATGTTCCCGGGGATCATCGGGCAGTCGCTCGCCTTCGGGATCATCGGCGCCGGCGTCGCCACGTCGAACGACATGAGCGAGGGAGTCATCGACCGCTTCCGCTCGATGCCGATCAGCCGGCTGGCGATCATCAGCGCGCAGGTCACGGGCCAGTTCATCGAGCAGCTGCTCGGCATGGTGATCGTGGTGGTGTTCGGGCTGGCGCTCGGGTGGAGCCCGCATCTCACGCTGCTCCACGGGCTCGAGCTCGCCGGGCTGATGGTGCTCGGGATGTTCGCGTTCACGTGGGCCGGCGTGCTGTTCGGCATGCTCGTCCGCTCACCGGATGCGGTGCAGGGAGTGGGATTCACGGTCGTCTTCCCGCTGACGTTCCTCGCCGGGACATTCGTGCCGATTGCCGGCATGGACGCAGTCCCGCGCGCGATCGCCGAGTGGGATCCGATCTCGGTGCTCGTCGCCGCGGTCCGCGATCTCACGCAGGGCATCCCGTCAACCGGGTCCTGGCCGCTCGATCACCCCGAGCTGGCGATGCTCATCTGGAGCCTGGTGATCATCGGCGTCTGCGTCCCACTGGCCCTGCGCCGGTTCAACCGCGCGCTCGCGGCGTAGGGCGGAATATTTTCGCCAAACCGTCGTCTCCGATCGGATCTGGGCGACAAACTCCCGCTGACGGTGCATTTTGCGCCCGAATCCATGGTCGGAACGACGGTTTGGCGAGAAATTCCCCCGCCTGACCCCGCAGTTCAGCCTCGTGCCGCCGACTACGGGTCGATCAGCACACCGGGGTTGAGCGCGCCGCCAGGGTCGACCGCGGCCTTGGCGGCGCGCACCGCTGCGGCGAATGGATCGGGCCGCTGGCGGTCGTACCAGGGCCGGTGATCGCGCCCGACGGCGTGATGGTGGGTGATCGTCCCGCCGTTCTCGATCACAGCGTCGCCGGCCGCCCGCTTGACCTCCGCCCACTGTGCGAGTTCCTCCCCTCGGCGGGCCGGCGCGAGGATCGTGTAATACGGAGCGGGGCCATCCGGATACACGTGGGTGAATCGGCGGGTGACCGTGCCTGCGCCGCAGGCGTCGTGGACCGCAGCCGTGACGCGCTCCCGGACGGCGCGATCAAACGCGGCGAACCGGTCCCACGTGATCGCGGTCTCGAACGTCTCGGACAGCACCCCGATCGCGACGAACGTGTCGCGGAGGTAGGGCGCCCGCAGGAACGCATCACGCCAGCCCCCGACGGCGCCCTCACGGCCGCCCGCCCCAGCGCCCCGGCGCTCCCAGGTGCCGCGGTGCTCGGCGCACACCTCGAGCGCGAGTGCCATCGCCGGCTCGACCTCGTGGTGAGCTGACTCGAAGCCGAGCATGAGCAGCGCGTGGGTGCCGTCGCCGGCGCCCGTGATCTCCGCCTCGGCGGCGTCGATCAGACGGCAGTTGGCCGGGTACAGACCGGACTGCGAGATCGCTCGCACGGCCTCGGCCCCGGCGGCGAAATCGGCGAAGCGGACCGCGGTCGACGCGCGCCGGTCCGGCCGCGGACGCACCCTCACCCACGCCTCGGTGATCAGACCGAGCGTCCCCTCGGACCCCAGCAGCATCCGGTCCGGGGAGATGCCGGCGCCGGAGCCCGGGAGACGGCGGGACTCCCAGAGGCCGACCGGGGTGACAGCGCGGATCGATTCGACGAGGTCGTCGATGTGCGTGAGCAGCGTCGCAAAGTGCCCACCGGCGCGGGTCGCGACCCACCCGCCGAGCGTGGAGAACTCGAACGATTGGGGGAAGTGGCGCAGCGTCAGTCCGCGCTGGGCGAGCTGCGCCTCGAGTCCCGGGCCGGTCGCGCCGGCCTGGATCCGCGCGGCTCCCGAGACCTCGTCGACCTCGAGCACGCGATCGAGCGCCTTGAGGTCGATCGTGACGACGCCGGCGAAGCGCCCGTCGACCACCGGCTCGACGCCGCCGACGACGCTCGTGCCGCCGCCGAACGGGATCACGGCCGCGCCGGCCCCGAGCGCCCACTCGAGCACGGCCTCGATATCGGCCTCGTCGCGCGGCCGCGCCACGACGTCCGGCGGGTGGGCGAAGTCACCGCGGAATGCGCGGACGACGTCGCGGTAGGAGCGCCCGTAGCTGTGCAGTGCGCGCTCATAGTCGTCGGTGTGGCAGATCCCGGCGAGCGCGGCCGGGACCCCGAGTCGCGGCGCGGGCAGGCGCGGCAGCGCGGCCGGCGTCTCCGGATCGGTCTCGCCGAACCCGAGCCGCTCGGAGATCAACCGCGCGGCTCCACGCTGCTCGTCGAGCGAGAGCTGCTCGTCCTCGTAGCCCCACCCCCAGTGCTTGAGTCGCCGCGCCACGGGCCGTGAGCCTAAAGGGTGAGCGGGTGTCGCTACCGTTCCCGGCGTGTCCGATCTACCCGGCGTGCTCGCGCGTGGTCCCTGGGATCCCACCGACGTGGAGGTCTCGTGGCGGACCGATCCGTTCGAGCCGGCGGAGGGGGAGACCGCGGCGGCGGACCGGGCACTCGACGCCCTGCGTGAGCGAGGATCGCCGAGTCACGACGGACTCGCCGGACGACTCGCCGGCTATGAGCAGCGTGACCACCGGTTGAAGCTCGAGCTCCAACCGGCCAGATGGTCGCTGCGGCTCAACCCGGAGAACGCGGTCCGTAGCCTCGCGGTGTTGTGCATCGTGCGGCGGTCCGACGGCGCGTGGCTCGCCGGGCGCCGGGCGCAGTGGCTTGCCTCGTGGGCGGGACGATGGGCGCTCGGGGCGGGCGGATCGGTCGAGGTCGACGAGAACCCGACCGACACACTCACGCGTGAACTTCAGGAGGAGTGGTCGGTGCGCCCGGAACGGCTCCGCGTTGAGGCGCTCGTCCAGTTGCCGAGTCGGGCCGTGCTGCTCGTCGGCCAGGCCTGGCTGCCCGCCGAGGGCTCGGAGGTCGTGCCCGACGACGAGCACGACGATTTCGCGTGGTGGCCGCCGGACGTCGCGGGGTGGCCGGTCGAGGCCGATGAGCCGCTCCGGCTGATGGCGACGATGCTGGCATCGTGATCACGTTTCGCCGACTCGAGGCTGTGTCGTTCTTCCATTCCGGGATCTACCTCGCGCTGCTCGTGTGCGCGTTCATCCTCGGCAAGCCAGAGCCGGCGACGTTCATTCTCGGGCTCGCGCACGGCCTGCTGTGGATCGGGATGTCGCTGACGTGCATCTACGCGACGCGGCTGCGGATCATCCCGTTCTGGCTCGCGGTCACCGTCGCCGTGCTCGGCGGTCTCGGTCCGTTCTTCGGCACGATCGGATTCATCGTTGCCGAGCGGCGCAATCATCAACGGATGCCAATGAGCACGCGTTACAGTTGATGCAGATCCTCGATTTTCTGGACTCTGACTAATGGCAGTGGACACCGGAACCGTGCAGGTCGTGATGCCTGCGATGGGCGATTCTGTCGCCGAAGGCACCGTACTCGAGTGGCGCAAGCAGGAGGGCGACGCCGTCGCCGTCGACGAGACGCTCGTCGAGATCTCCACGGACAAGGTGGACGCTGAGGTCCCGGCTCCGGTCGCCGGCACCGTGGTCAAGATCCACGCCGGCGAGGGCGACACTGTGACCGTGGGCGCGCTGCTCGCGGAGATCTCCACGAACGGCGTCGGCGCCGAGCAGCTCGCCAACCCGCCCGGCGACGGCGAGCCGGCCACCCCCGAGCAGGCCATCGCAGCGGCGGAGACAGAGGCCCAGGGCGTCGCCGCGACCCAGGAGGCGAGCAGCGAGCCGATCGACATCGTCACGCCGACCGGGGGCGAATCCGTCACCGAGGGCACGATCCTCGAGTGGGCGGTCAAGGTCGGCGACGCGGTCAAGGACGGGGACACCGTCGTCGAGATCTCGACCGACAAGGTCGACATGGAACTCCCGGCGCCGGCCTCCGGGACGATCACCGAGATCCTTGCCGAGGAGGGTGACACGGTCACGGTCGGCCAGGTGATCGCGCGGATGACCGTCGGCGACGGCGCCCAGCCCGCGCCGAGCGCCCCCTCGGCGCCGAGTCCGCAATCGGCCTCCCCGCAGGCGCCCGCGGTCTCCGGCAACGGCGACGGGGCGAGCGCGTCTCCCGTCGCGCGCCGAGTTGCCGCGAGCGAGGGCGTCGATCTCGGGCGCGTCCAGGGCAGCGCCCGGGGCGGCCGGATCACCAAGGCCGACGTACTCGCCGCGGCCGCCAACGGCGGCTCCGCGCCCGCCACGGCGCCCGCTCCCACGGCCGCGCCCGGCGGGGCCCAGCTGCTCAAGGGCGGTGCCGCGGTCCTCGCCCGGTACATGGATCAGAGCCGCTCGATCCCCACCGCGACCTCGTTCCGCACGCTCACCGTGACAACGCTCGATCAGCGCCGCAAGCAGCTGAAGAACGCCGGCCAGCGCGTGTCCTTCACGCACCTCATCGCCTACGCCATCGCACTCGTCGGGACCGACGAGATGCCGGTGATGTCCCACCACTTCGCCGAGATCGACGGCAAGCCGCACCGGGTCGACGACGGCGGCGTCAACCTCGGTCTCGCGGTCGACGTCGAGAAGAAGGACGGATCGCGCACGCTGATGGTGCCGGTCATCCGCGACGCCGGACGACTCTCGTTCAGTCAGTTCCTCGACGCCTACAACGCCCTCGTTGACAAGGCTCGGACGAACACGCTCGGCGCGGACGACCTCGTCGGCGCCAACATCTCGCTCACCAACCCGGGTGGGATCGGCACGGTTGCCTCGGTCCCGCGGCTGATGGAGGGTCAGGGCACGATCGTCGCCACGGGCTCGATCGCCTACCCGGTCGGGCTCGGCAACATCGGTGCGATGATCGGGGCCGAGAAGGTCATGACGATGACCTCGACCTACGACCATCGGATCATTCAGGGCGCGGAATCCGGTCGCTTCCTCCAGCGGATCGAGGCGCTGCTCGGAGGCGAGGGGAGTTTCTACGAGCGGGTGTTCGCCGGCCTCGGCGTCGAGTTGCCCGAGCTGCCTCCGCCACCGGCGCCGGCAGCGGCCGCAGCCGCACCGACCGCTGCGCCTGCGGCTCCCACCGCCGGTCCGGCCGACGAGGAGCTGCTGCAGGCCGTCCAGGCCGCGACCTCACTGCTGAAGGCGCACCGCACGCACGGTCATCTCGCCGCCAAGCTCGATCCCCTCGGGCGCGAGTCGGAGGGCGATCCGGCGCTCGATCCAGAGCCGCTCGGGCTCACCCCGGAGCTGATGGCGAAGATCCCGTCCCGGATCCTCCGTATGTGGGTCCCGGGGGCGACGCTCGCCGACGCGCTGCCGCATCTGCGCGAGACCTATTGCGGGGGGATCGCCTACGAGATCGAGCACATCGCGTCGCACCGCCAGCGGCTGTGGCTGCGGGAGGCGATCGAGGGTGGTCAGTTCCGCAAGCCGCTCACCAACGACGAGCAGAAGGCACTGCTCAAGCGCCTGACCGAGGTCGACGCGCTCGAGCGGTTCATGCACAAGGCGTATCTCGGCCAGAAGCAGTTCTCGATCGAGGGCCTCGACATGAGCGTGCCGATGATCGACGAGCTCATCCAACTCGCCGCCACTCGCGGCGCGCGGGAGGTTGTGATCGGGATGGCCCACCGCGGCCGCCTCAACGTGCTCGCCCACAACCTCGGTCGGCCGTACGACAACATCTTCGCCGAGTTCGAGGGCTCTTCGACGCTCGACCCGATCACGACCATCCCGCAGGGCGGTACCGGCGACGTCAAATACCACCACGGGGCCCAGGGCAACTATCAGATGCCGAGCGGTGAGTCGATCATCGTCCGGCTCGAATCGAACCCCTCGCACCTGGAGTTCGTCGCGCCCGTCGCGGCCGGCTCCACCCGCGCCGTGCAGACCGCGCGTCAGGGGCCGCATGCGCACCAGGACACGAACGCCGCGATCCCGATCATCCTCCACGGCGACGCCGCGTTCCCCGGCCAGGGGGTGGTCGCCGAGACGCTCAACCTGCAGGCGCTCGACGGCTACACCGTCGGGGGCACGGTCCACATCATTCAGAACAACCAGGTCGGGTTCACGACCGATCCTGAGGATGCCCGTTCGACGACCTGGGCCTCGGACCTCGCCAAGGGTTACGACGTCCCGATCATCCATGTCAACGCCGATGACGTCCCTGCCTGCGTCGTCGCCGTTCGGCTCGCATTCGCGTTCCGCCAGGAGTTCGGCCACGACGTCCTCATCGACCTCATCGGCTACCGCCGGTTCGGCCACAACGAGGCCGACGAGCCGGCCTACACGCAGCCCGAGATGTACCAGGTCATCCGCAAGCATCCGCCGGTGCGCGAGCTGTTCGCCAAGCAGCTGATCGAGCAGGGCGTCGTCACCGAGCAGGAATCGACCGAGATGACCGACCAGGTCTGGTCGCTACTCACCGAGGACCACCAGCGCCTGAAGGCGATGATCGCCCACGCCCGTGAGGTCGAGCACGCCACCGGCGAGTACCAGCTTGACCGCACCGCCTCACCTGAGGTCAAGACCGCTGTCTCGGCGGAGCGCTTGCGCGTCCTCAATGAGGAGCTGCTCTCGGTGCCCGAGGGCTTCACCATCCACCCGAAGCTCGTTCGGCAGCTGCACCAGCGCGAGGCCGCGCTGGGCGAGCAGGGCGGCATCGGCTGGGCCCATGCCGAGGCGCTCGCGTTCGCTTCGTTGCTCACCGAGGGAATCCCGATCCGCCTCACCGGGCAGGACGCCGAGCGCGGCACGTTTTCTCAGCGCCACCTCGTGCTCCATGACCCCAAGACCGGCCAGGAGTACTGCGCCATGCAGCACCTTCCGGGCGCGCTGGCGCCGATGGAGCTCCACAACAGTCCATTGAGCGAGATGGCGTGTCTCGGCTTCGAGTACGGGTACTCGCAGGAGGGCCCCGAGACGCTCGTGCTGTGGGAAGCTCAGTTCGGCGACTTCGTCAACGGCGCGCAGGTGATCATCGATCAGTTCATCATCTCCGGCCTGGCGAAGTGGGGCCAGACCTCGCGGCTGACGATGCTCCTGCCCCACGGCTACGAGGGCTCCGGCCCCGAACACTCCTCGGCGCGGCTCGAGCGCTTCCTGCAGCTCGCTGCCGAGGGCAACATCCGCGTCGCGAACTGCACGACCCCGGCCCAGTACTTCCACCTGTTGCGCCGCCAGGCCCGAATCGCCAAGCAGCGTCCGCTCGTGGTCATGACGCCGAAGTCGCTCCTGCGCCTCCCCCAGGCCTCGAGCGCGCTCGAGGACCTTGCCGACGGCCGCTTCCAGCCCGTGCTCGCCGAGCCCGAGGTCGACCCGGAGAAGGTCACCCGGCTGCTCCTCTGCAGCGGCAAGATCTACTACGACCTCGTCGGCCACGGCTCGCGGGCGACCGTCCCGGAGGTCGCCGTCGGCCGGGTCGAGCTGCTGTACCCGTTCCCCCAGGCGGAGATCCTGTCGCTCGTCGAGACTTACCCGAATCTGCACGAGGTGCTGTGGGTCCAGGAGGAGCCGCGCAACATGGGCGCCCGCGCTCACATGTCCCCGCGCCTGCTCCAGGTCCTCCCCGAGCATCTCCAATTCGGCTACGTCGGTCGCCCGGAGCGCGCTGCCTCGGGCGAGGGCTATCCGGTCGCTCACGCCAACGAGCAGGACCGGATCGTGTCGACCGCGCTCGACGTCGGCCAGCCCGTCTCCCAGTACCCCCGCAAGCCGCCCGGCGAGCGGTAGGTAGACCTACACCCCAGCGCGCGGTCGGGTGAGCCGGCCGCGGCGCTCGCGGGGCCTAGGTCTTTGGGGCGCCGAGCTCGATGTACCAGGCGCCCGTTGTGTACGCGTACAGCCAGCTCTGCGGGTAGAGCACCCCGGCGCCGCATGACGTGACGCCGTAGTGGTGCGCGGGCGAGGAGAAGTAGTTGCCGGCCGGATCGTCGACGACGTACTCTCCCGGGTTCCCCGGCGCCCGGCCTACCACGACGATCATGTGACCGCTGCCCGTGGCGCCCCATCGATCGGTCCCGAAGTCAGTGCTGATGAGCACCGGGCCGCGGCGGAGGGCTTGGTCGAGCACGGCCTCGTTCGAGCCGTCGAGGTCCGTGCCGGATGACTCCGGCGCGATGCTGGTCTCGTCGCTACCGAGGCGCTCCAGAGTCGCCGCCGGCCAGCCGTGGTGGCGGAGGAACTCAGCCGCCTTGCCGCCGACGAATTCGTTGGACGCGTTCGGTCTCACGCTGGCGCGCGAGCGCTCCATCGTCTGGTCAAAGGCCGTTCCGAGGGCGGGGAGGGCTCCAGTCGCACGGTGCGTCCGGATCCTGGACTGGAGCATCGCCATCAGCAATGCCGAAGGGCCGCACGCGTTGCCTCCCGCCTCGCCGCGGCCCAGTGGGAGGTGCAGCCGTGAGCCGGCGGCGTACTGATTGATGTACGGGACGGTCGGCCAGAGCGAGCCGTCGTTCGTCAGCGGGCAGTGTCCCGGCGGACCCAGGACGGCGAACGACCGCCACCGGATACTCGTGCAGAACGACGCGACCGCCCAGTGCCACGTCGCTCCGCTCGTCGGAGGGGGCGACCCGGCCGGCGCGGGTGACGTCGCGCCGCGCGCGGTCGCCTCGGAGCAGGGTCTCACCGTCGGGTCCGTTCCGGAGTTGTCGACCTTCACCCAATGCACCGTGTGGGCGAACGTCCAGTACACGTACGGTCCCGGTCGCGTGAGCAGGATCGACGTGCCCGATCGCACCGAGTCCGGCCAAACGTCGGCCATCGAGGTGCGGCAGTTCGCGCTCGGGCTCGCCGGCATCTGGTGGCTGCCGGATGCGGCCTGCCACTGAGCAGGGTCGGGCGGCCGCGCTGGCCCGGAGGCAAACGCATCGAGGCCGGGCGGCGCCGACGAGGGGCCGAACGACGGCGGCAGCAGCGCCCGGCCGTGGACGTCGGTGACCGACACGCGCGCGGGATCGAACGTATAGACGCCCCAGCCGCGCATTTCGTCCGTCTCGGCGTGGTCGATCGCCCGGCAGCGGCCGGTCACGGCGCTGCCGAACGGCAGCTGCGCGCCGGTCGTCGGGATCACGGGACCGGGGACCTCGCCCCGCGCCGTCGCCGCCCGCACCAGCTTCGGCGGGCTGTGGGCCGAGGACACCACAGCCAGAATCGCGCCGGCTACCAGTACGCCGAGGATCAGGGCAGCGCGGGCTGTCAGCCGTCGCCGAGCGGGCGGCTTCAGGGCAAGGCGCGGCGCAGCCCGGTCTGATGGCGGCATGGAGCAGACCTGCGGGACGTCAGGCGGTGGACGGTGTGGCCGAGAGGGGTCGCTCGGCGCGCTCCGAACTCTAGGAGCTTCCCGTGGGGCGTGTCGGGCGCCTACCTCCGCGCGCACGTCGGTCGTGTTCGACGCTCTCCACGGCGATCCTCCCAGGCGATCCTTCACCGGCGCTCGGCACGGCGAACCTACACCCAGGCCTCGCCGAGCGCGGTAGGTTCCCGGTTGGGACCGGCCGATCTGCGCCTGAGGAGGTATCGATGCCTGTTGCCAGCGCTCTGGAGACGGCGCGCCGTGGTGTTGCCCGTGCCCCGCTGAGCCTGGGTGTGCTGCTGCTGTTGCTGTTGCTCGCGCCGGCGGTGGCGCGGGCCGGCGCCGGTCCGTACGTGTCGCTCGGGGACTCCTATACGTCCGCGCCACTCGTCCCAGTGCCGACCGGCAATCCCATCGGGTGCGGGCGCTCGACGCGCAACTACCCGTCCGACGTTGCCCGCGTGATCGCGCCGAGCTCGTTCACGGACGTGAGCTGCGGGAGTGCGACGACGGTCAACATGACCCAGTCGCAGTCGGTCCCGTTCGGCGGCACGAACCCGCCGCAGTTCAATGCGCTGTCCGCCGCGGACACGCTCGTGACGGTCGGCATCGGCGGAAACGACGCCGGTCTCATCGGCGTCGCCGAGACGTGTGCCGAGACCGACATCACACATCCGTTCGGGAGTGCGTGCAAGAGCCACTACGCCGGGTCCGGCTCGGATCCGAACGTCGCGGCGGTCGATGCCACCGGAGCGAAGGTGGCGGCCGTTTTGCAGGGGATTCATCAGCGGGCGCCGCACGCCCGGGTGCTGATCGTCGGTTATCCGGACGGGCTGCCGGTCAACGGCTCCAACTGCTGGCCGCTCGTGCCGCTGTCCTCCGGGGACATCACGTACTTCAACTCGCTGGAGCAGCGGCTCAATTCCGTGATCGCGTCAGCGGCGGCGGCGAACGGCGCCACGTTCGTCGACACGTGGAGTTCAAGCATCGGTCACGACGCGTGCAAGTCGTCCGGGACGGCCTGGGTCAACGGGATCATCCCCAACTCGGTCGCCTACCCGCTGCATCCGAACCAGCAGGGGGAGCAGAACATGGCCAATCAGGTGCTCGCGCACCTCTCCTGACGGGACTGGCCGCGGGTGCCGGTACGGCGGCGCCCGCGGCCGATCGCTGCAACGGCGCTGCCGAACACATCGCGCACAGCCCGGGTCTGACACTCTCTGAGTATCCGGTTCCGTAGAGACGGCTCCCGTCGCGACATCTCCCGGCGTCATCTGGCGCCCACACTCGGCGTCAACGACATGGCGATCGACCTCGGCACCGCCAACACGCTCGTGTACGTGGCCGGTCGCGGCATCGTCGTCTCCGAGCCATCGGTCGTCGCCTCCGACGTCGACACCGGCCTCGTCCACGCCGTCGGCTCCGAGGCCGAGCGGATGATCGGCCGCACCCCGGCGACGATCTCGGCGACCCGACCGCTGCGTCATGGCGTGATCGCCGACTTCGAGGTCACCGAGGAGATGCTCCGCTACTTCATCCGCAAGGTGCTCAACCGCCGCATGGCCCATCCCCGGCTGATCGTCTGTGCGCCGTCGGGGGTCACCGAGGTCGAGAAGCGTGCCGTCGAGGAGGCGTCGCTCGCCGCCGGTGCTCGCCGCGTGCACCTCATCGAGGAGCCGATCGCGGCCGCGATCGGAGCCGGTATCGCGATCGAGGAGCCGATCGGCCGGATGGTCGTCGATGTCGGCGGCGGGACGAGCGAGATGGCGATCATCTCCCTCGGCGGGATCGTCGTCTCCCGCTCGGTCCGCGTCGGTGGCTACGAGATGGACGACGCAATCGCTCACTACCTGCGCAATCGCTACAAGCTCGCCGTCGGCTCGCGCACCGCCGAGTCGATCAAGATCTCGATCGGGTCGGTGACGCCGCAGCCGCAGGAGATGACGATCGAGGTCCGCGGACGCCATCTCATCACCGGCCTGCCGACCGCGGTGCAGCTCCGCAGCGAGGAAGTCCGCGAGGCGATCCGGCTCCCGACCCGGGAGATCCTTCAGGCGATCCGCGACACGCTGGAGGAGTGCCCGCCGGAGCTGGCCAGCGATGTCGCCAAGGACGGGATCCTGCTCGCCGGCGGCGGCACCCTGATCCGCGGACTCCCCGAGCTCGTCTCGCACGAGACCGGGATGCCGGTGTTCCGTGCCGACTCGCCGTTGACCTGCGTCGCGTTCGGCTCAGGCCAGGCGCTCGACCACATCGATCACCTCAGCGCGATGGCCCGCCGGCGCCGGCTCGAGACGACGCCGGACTGGCGCACCGCGTAAGCAAGATTTCCGCCGCTATATGCGGAGGAAACCTTGCGTGGCCGGGTGCTCAGTGCGTGATCCCGACGATCCCGGCGCACACCCAGTTCGACGCGCCGGCGCCGCCGTTCCAGATCCGCGTCGCGACCGCATCCTGCTCGGCCTTCGACGCCAGGTACGCCCCCGGGCCGGTACCACCGAACGACGACCATGTGCTCGGGATGATCTGGTAGTAGCCCGACGCCCCCGCGCTGTTCGGCGGGAGGTTCTGGCCGCCGGACTCGCACAGGACGATCGCGTACGGGATCGCCCAGCCGCCGTTGGGACCGAGCGCGGGTCCGGGCGACCCCGACCCTGATCCCGACCCGGACCCCGAGCTGGTCGGCGCCGATTGGGCGGCCTGCGCGGCGGCGCGGGCGGCCGCGGCGGCCTGTGCCGCTTTGACGGACGCGATCTGACTGCGCAGATGCTGGGCCTGGGCTCGGCTCGCCGCGAGCGCGTCCTGCTGCGCGGAGCGCGCCTGAGCGAGCGCCGACTGACGCGACTGCAGCAGCGCGTTCATACCCGCGAGCGCGCGAGCGTGCAGCGCGGTCTCATCGGTGATCGCGCGGCGCGCGGCCTCGAGCTTGGTGAGCCGATGCGCGGCGAGCGTGGCTCGGGCCTTCGCCGTGCGTGTGAACGTGATCACGGCCTGCTGCTGGCGCTCGGCGCGGTGCAGGAAGTCGAGGTTCTCAAGCAGATCGGCAAACCCGTGTGCCGAGAGGACGACGCTCACGAGATCCGGGCGGTCGTTCTCATAACTCGAGATGAGCTGGCGGGAGAGGAGCGCCCGCGCCCACGCGAGTTGCCGGCGGAGTCGCTTCAGGCGGGCGCGTTCACGCACGAGGGCCGTGTGGGCGGCGGCGAGTGCCGCCTGGTCGTGGGCGAGCTCGGCACGGACGGCCGCTTCGCGGGATTCGACGAGCGAGATCTGGCTGTCAAGCGAGCTGATCACCGCGGAGAGACGGCTGAGGCTCGCGCTGAGGTTCTGCTGACGTGACTGCTGGGCCCCGAGGCGGGAGTTGAGCTGGCCGAGACTCGCGGCGCCCGCCTGGCCCGCGGGAATGGCGCACAGCGCCGCGACGCCGGCGCACAGGATGGCGGCGAGGGTCAGGCGAGCGACGAAGGGGCGGCGGCGAGTCGACATAAGAACGTCGTTTGCAGGAAAAACAGCGGCGCCGACCTTACCAGTACCTGGTCCATATGCTGCCCTGAGAGATGCCCTCGCAACGTGACGCCCAAATTCTCGATCGGGTCCGCGCGACGCCGGCGGGTTACGTCCGGACCTATGGGGACGTCTCACCGGGCGCCCCGCGCGTCGCGGGCGCCGTCCTGCACGCGTGCGAGGACCCGTCCATTCCCTGGCACCGCATCGTCCGAGCCGACGGCTCGCTTGCCAAGGGCCGCCGTCAGCGTCGGCTGCTCGAGCGAGAGGGCGTGCCGTTCCACGGCGAGCGGGTCGACATGCGAATCGCCCGGCTTCCCGAGCTCTGATGTGGGTTCAGCGCGAGATCACGTTTGACCCCCGGCCCCGGGGCTTTCACCTCGTCACCGGCGAGGTGCTCCGAGCGCTGCCGGAACTCGGGTCGATCGCCGTCGGGTTGCTCCACCTCCTGGTCCGCCACACGTCGGCGTCGCTGACCCTCAACGAGAACGCCTCGCCAGAGGTCCGGCGCGACTTTGAGACGTGGTTCAGCCAGGCGGTGCCCGAACGAGCGCCGTACTGGACGCACACGCTCGAGGGACCCGACGACATGCCCGCTCACATCAAGTCGTCGCTGCTCGCCCCGTCGCTGACGCTTCCGGTGTCGCGCGGGCGGCTCGCGCTCGGGGCCTGGCAGGGGATCTACCTGTGTGAGCACCGTGACCGGGGCGGTGCGCGCTCGGTTGTCGCGACGCTCTGGGGAGAGCCCGAGAGCTAAAGACCTGGCGCCGTCGGCCGATCGCGTGGGGCATGACGTTGCCGTGCCCACCCGGGGCCGGTCGAGGGCTCGACGGAAATGATTCCCTCGCGCTCTCAGCACTCGATGCCATCCCCGGTGCATCGGTGCTCGTGTTCGACCACGAGCTCCGCTACATCCTCTGTGCCGGCCAGGCTCTCACTGACCATGGCGTCGCGCCGGGAGATCTGGAAGGCCATCCCTGCGCGGAGGTGATGCCACCTGATCGTTGGGCCATCTACGAGCCGATGTACCGGGCGGCGCTCACCGGGGAGTCAAGCTCGACGGAAGTCCTCGATCCGGACCACGCGCGCCGGTATGTGATCGACGTCGGTCCCCGCCGCAGCGCCGACGGGACGATCGCCGGCGGCGTCGCGATCGGCCGGGACGTGACCGCCCACCGTCGGGTTGAGAATGAGCTCCACCAGGCGCAACGATTGTTTGAGCAGGCGTTCGCCGAGGCTCCGATCGGGATGGCGCTCGTCGGTCTCGACGGCCAATGGATGCGAGTCAACCGGGCGCTGTGCGACATCACCGGCTACAGCGCGGAGGAGTTGCGGCACAAGACGTTCGCCGACATCACCCACCCGGACGATGTCGAGACCAGCGTCGACGAGGCAGACCGTCTCGCCCGCGGGTCCGAACGCGACTACCACGCCGAGAAGCGCTACATCAGCAAGCGGGGCGAGGCGATCTGGGTCAACGTCTCCGTCTCGGTCGTCCGCGACGCGACGGGTCGACCGAGTTACTTCATCACCCAGGTGCTCGACGTGACCCGCCGAAAGCGCCTCGAGCATCGCCTCCGCAACCTCGCCGACTACGACAGTCTCACCGGCCTGCCGAATCGGCGGTACTTCGAAGAAGCACTTGCGCTGCAGCTCGGCCGCTGCGTCCGGTATGAGGAAACCGCCGCGCTGCTGATGCTCGACCTAGACGACTTCAAGACTGTCAACGACCGCTACGGCCACCGCGCCGGGGATGAGCTGCTCGCGGCGGTGGCTCGCGAGATTCGCGACCGGATCCGATCCAGCGACGTCGCTGGTCGGCTCGGCGGAGACGAGTTCGCGGTGTTGCTCCTGAATCCGCGCCGCGACAAGGTCGACGTGCTCACCGCCGAGCTGGTGGAGGCGGTCAGCCGCGCCCGGATCGAGGTCGCCGGAGTGTCGGTCGGGACGGGCGCCAGCGTCGGCGCGACCTACATCGACGCCAGCTGCGCCGATCCCGACTCCGCGCTCGCCCTCGCGGACACAGCGATGTATGCCGCCAAGGCCCGCCATCTGGCCGAGGTTGAGCGGCTCCGGATGACGTGGGGCGTCATGTCCGGCAGCTCCGGCACGCCCTGATGCTCGGCGGCCAGCGGCCGTTCGCTAGCGGCCCTTCCACACCGGCGCGCGCTTCTCGGTGAACGCGACCGACCCCTCGCGAGCGTCCTCCGAGTTGAACACGGGCGCCGAGATCTCGCCCTGTCGGGCAAAGAACTCGGCATCCGACCAGTCGACCGCCTCGTTCAGGATCCGCTTCGTCGCGGTCAGCGCCAGGGGGCCATTGGCGGCGATCGCCTCGGCCAACTCCAGCGCCACGGCCACGGCCTCGCCCGGCTCGGCGAGCCGGTTGATGAGCCCAAACCCGTAGGCCCGCTCGGCGTCGATCGGGTCGCCCGTGAGCGCGAGTTCCATCGCGATCGTGCGCGGCAGCACCCGCGGCAGCCGGAGCAGCGCGCCGCCGGCCGCGACGAGCGAGCGCTTGACCTCCGGGATCCCGAGCCGGGCGCCCTTGGCGGCGACGAGCACGTCGCACGACAGCGCCACCTCGAGCCCGCCGGCGACGGCAAAGCCTTCGATCGCCGCGATCAGCGGCTTGTCCGAGGCGCGCTGGGTGATCCCCGCGAAGCCCCGGTCGTTGGCGTACGGCGACTCACCCGCGACGAACGCGCGCAGGTCCATCCCGGCACAGAAGCCCTTGCCGGCTCCGGTGAGGATCCCGACACTCAGCTCGGACGCGCCGTCCAACTCGTCCATCGCGGCGGCGACGCCGCGGGCGACGGCGGCGTTGACCGCGTTGCGCTGCTCCGGCCGGTTGATCGTGATCAGTAGGGCGCGCTTGCGGCGCTCGGTGAGGACCACTGGCTCATCATTCATGCCGCGAACAATTTCAGGTCCGGCTCGCGTTCGCCGCGCAGCACCGCCAGGTCGACCTCGATGCAGTCGATCCCGCGGGCGCCCGCGAGCACTCGGGCCTGCGGCTTGATCAGCTGTGCCGCTAGCACCCCACGGCAATCGGCAAACGCCGGATCACGCCGGATCCGCTCGAGGTAGCGGGCAAGCTGCTCGACGGCCTCGATCCCGGCCACCCGCTTGATCTCAACCGCCACCCACGCCTCCTCGGCGTCCCGGCACATGAGATCGACCGGCCCGATGTCGGTGGGCCACTCCCGGCGCACGAGCCGGAGTCCCTCGCCGCACCACTGCGGTTGCTCGGCGAGCAGTTCCTGCAGATGCGCCTCGACTCCGTCCTTGGCGAGAGCGACGTCCTCGTCCGGCGAGCCCATGTCATGGGTGACGTCGCTCAGCACCTCAGCGAGGTCGATCTCGAGCCGGTCCTCGGTCTTGCCCGCCCGCTTGCGGACGACCATCTGGGTGGGCGGGCCCTCAATCTCCTCGATGACCGTCGGCGGCGTCATCCAGTTGAGCGGCTTGTAGCCGCCGGCGTCGGCATGGACGAGCACCGACCCGTCGGCCTTGACGATGATCAGCCGCAACGCCTCGGGCAGCAGCGCGTCCAGGCGGCCGGAATAGCGGACTTCGCATCGGGCGACGATCAGGCGCATGGGCGACAAAGCTACGCGGTCGGCGCGACGGAAACGCCGCCCGAACGTGTGCGACGATCCGGTGATCGTTGAAGCGACGGCGGCCGCGCCACAGCAGCGGCTCGGGAAACGGAGAGAGGCCATGCGTGCGTTCCGGAGGTCGTTTGCCCTGCTCATCTCGGCAAGCGCGGTCGTGTTGGTCACCGCGGCGGGGCCGGCATCCGCGTCCAATCTCGACGCGATCACGTACACGATCAGCAATTTGCCCACCGGCGGTCAGGTGCAGGTCTACTACACGAGTGGCGTCGCCACGGGGTACGGCGGCGTCGTGACGGTCAGTTCCGGATCGCTCCTGGTCGCTGGCCTTCCGACCAATGCGATCTTCCTGACGGCCTCCAAGGGCCCGTTCAGTGCCACGATCTTGCACTTCCTGGCCCTCAGCTCGGGCCCGATCCTCGGGACGGCATCGTTTCCACCGGCTGCGTCCATCACCCTGCAGGACGGGTTGACGCGCAAGACCTACGAGCTCACCAACGGCCCGTTCACGATCCCGACCGGAGCCGGGCTCGGCGCCAAGCCGCCCAAGAGGGGGAACCCAGACGGTGCGGTGCCGTGGCGGCGCCCGCGCGTGCCAGGCCAACGTCTCGATCGCCGGCGGCGCGAGCAACCGCAAGCTCGTCATCAAGCTCACCGACACGAATCTCCGGCTGACCTCGGTGACGGCGTCCCCGAAGGGCTCGCGCGGCGCCTACGTGCTCACCGGCGGCCACTATGCACTCGGCGGCTCGGAATACGTCGTCACGCTGAACGCCGTGAGGTCCAACCCCAAGGGCGCGCGCCTCACTCTCAGGTTCGTCTCCTAACATCGACGGACGTATGCGTAATCAGCTCCGCCCCTTGTTCGACCGTGTCGTGATCAAGGAGCTCGACCCGGATCGCGTCCGCCGTTCCGGTCTGCTCGTCCCGGCGGGCTCCAACGAGCCTCCGCCCCAGCACGGGATCGTGCTCGCGATCGGCCCGGGCCTTGATTGGTGGGACCACGTCGGCGTCCGGATGCCGGTCAAGCCGGGGGATCACGTCGTGTTCCCGGCGTCGGCGGGTGCCTGGGTCGAGGTCGACGAGGAGCGTCTGCTCGTGTGCGGCGTCGGCGAGCTGCTCGGCGTCCTCGAGCGAGCCGAGGACTGCCCGATGTGCGGTGGCCGCGGACTCGAGGGGCAGGACGCGTGCCCCGTCTGCGGCCGCGAGGGCTTCCTCGCCTCGCCGTAGCCGGTAGCCGGGCGCCCGGCGCCTGGTTGGACGCCCGACGCGGGGTCGTGTGGGACCGGCGCAAGGGCGTGTCGAGAGGGTCGAAAAGGCGTATCGAGAGGGTCGGCGAGCGACCGCCCGGCGGCGTGCCCAAGCGGGAGTTTGTCGCCAAAGCGCACCCGGCAAGGAGGATCCGGGCGAAATAGTTTCCGTCAGCGCAACGAACACGCCAGGATCCGGATGGCGCTCGGGGTTTGGCGCAAAAGTTCCCGGCACGGCCAGCCGGGCCAGCCGGGCCAGCCGGCCGGCGGGGCGTGGGCGTCTACGCGGCGCTGCGCGCCGGGAGCCCGCGCGGTCCGGCCGCCTCGACGCGCTGGAGCAGGTCGGAAACCTCCGGATCCGGCCCGAGCCTGAGCGCGGTCCGGCACGCATCGATGCACTCCTGCACCCGATCGGTCCGGGCGAGCGCGTGGGCGTACGCCGACCAGGCGGCCGGAGATGTCTCGTCGAGACGGGTTGCCGCCTCGGACGCGGAGACCTCGGCGCCGACATCGCCGGTCAGGTGATACGCCAGCGCGAGGTCAAGCAGACCGTCGACCGTTGGCCCCATGAGTCGTGCCCGCTCGAGTGCGGTCACCGCACCCGCGCGGTCCGAGAGCCGCAGTCGCAACCGCCCGAGACGCTCCCACGCGGATGCGTCTCCTGGCGCGCGGTCGGCCGCCCGCGCGGCCGCCTCGGCCGCAAGGTCGTACGCGCCCATGTCCTCGTAGATGCGGGAGGCGAATCGCTCGGGCGTCGGGCGGTCGGTTTCGACGCGGGCCCAGTCGCGCACCGCGCGCGCCGCGGCTGGAAGGTTGCCGGCCTGCCAGAAGGCGGCGGTCAGGAGCCGGAGCACCGACGGGTTCGACGGTTCGGCGTCCCGTGCGTAGATGAGCCGTTGCGCAGCGAGGCCCGGATCACCCTCCGCCAGTGCGTGCTGGGCAGCGGTCATGAACCGCTCCACGCGGTCTGCGGCTGGATCGGGCTTGGAGAAGTCGACGAACTGCAGCGACCCGGCCGGAATCGTCCGGACGCCGACGGAGAACGAGACGCGCGCCCATTGCTGCACGTCGTCCCCGTCGCCGGAGAAGTAGATCCCACTGACCGTGCCGACGCCCCACTCCGGGTACGAGACGCAGCGGGCGTACCGGTGCACCACCGAGTGATCGGGCACGCGAGAGCCGAACGGGTCGTGCTTCTCACGGTCGGCGGCAGCCGCTCGGGCGCGCTGTTCCTCCTCGTACGCGCGGCGGCCGGCCTCCTCGCGAGCCTTACGGGCGGCGGCAGCGGAGACCTTGACCGCGTTACGACTGACGCGTCCGCCGCGTGAGGTCTCCGCCAGCTGCTGGAGCTGGTCGGCGGCCTCGTTGATCGCCTGCAAATGGCGCTGGTGCTCATGCTGGCGACCAGTTGGCGCGATGTCCGGGTGCCAACGCTTGGCCATCCGTCGGCGAGCAAGCTGAACGTCCCGTTTATCGAACGGTGCATCGAGCTCCAGGAGGAGCATCGCCGGTTCAAGATCGAGAAAGCGCGCCATACGAGCCCTTAAGTTAGCGGCGACCATTTAATCCCAAAGCAGGCGCCCACCGATCCGCCGCCGAGCCGTCGCTCGGGTCCCGGGCCCGCCGGGATGTCACAACTTTGTACCAATTTGTCCGACCCGCGCCGGACGCGCCCTATGGTGGGCCGCCGTGTCCGCTCGGCCGTCCACATCAAGCACCCGCTCGGTGGCGATCGTGATCGTCGCGATGCTCGCCGGCGTCATGAGCGTCGGCGTCGGAGTTGCAGTTCTGGTCGTTCTGTTCGGCCAGCAGAACGGGGACTGCGGCACGTCGGCGAGCGGCGGCGCCGGGTCGATCGCGCTCGGGCCTCCGGGGAGCGGACAGCTCGTCGGCGCGACCGAGTACGGCGGACCCGGTGACCCGAGTTCCGGCACGCTGGGCGCTCGCGGCGACAACCTGCTCAGCCATCCCGACACCTACGCGGAGCTCGGAGGGCTCACCTGGCAGACGGCGTCGGCGATGGGCGGCCTCGGCTATATGACGCCGCTACGCGTCACCTGGGGCCCCCACTCGGCGGTCGCCTACAAGCGCGACTTCGGCCTCGGCGGCGGACCGATCGCGGGTCTGCCGCGCGTCATCGACCTGTGGTGGCAGTTCGCCGAACGGCTCGGGATTCCATACGAAAACGGCATGTGGTCCGGCCCGGTTCGGGTGTCCCGTCCGCCCGATCCCGGTGCCGCGAGCGTGCTCGGCCAGACCGCACCCGCGGCCACCGCAACCGGCGGTGCGCTGCTGGCACCGTCCGCGGGGGCGACCAGTGCGGCGGCGTGCACGCCCGGGTCGCCCGGCTGGTCTACCGCTCACTCCCGGCGAGCGGGCGCGGCTCCTTCCGAACGGTCAGGCGGCCGCTCCACAGAGCGCACCGGCGGCGATCAAGGAGATGATCGCCGCCGGGAACCAGATCGTCGGCAAGCCCTACGTCTACGGCGGCGCGCACGGGCTACCGCTTTCGAACGTCGAACCGGGATACGACTGCTCGAGCAGCGTTGAGCACCTGCTGTACGGCGCGCGTCTCGTTCCGGTGACCTACGGCGCGGCATCGTCCATGCTCGAGGGCTTCGGTGCTCCCGGCACCGGACACTGGGTCACGCTGTACGCGAGTGCGGACCACGTGTTCATGTACGTCGCCGGCCTGCGCTGGGACACGCACGACGCGGCTGGGCCCGGCGACGGCAGCGGCGGGATCGGGTGGCATCCGCTCGTCCGCAGCGCGGCGGGGTTCGTCGCGCGGCATCCGGTGGGTCTATGAGGACTGCGACCGCGATCGTCCTCAGCGCTGTCGCAGCCGGGCTCGCCGGGTGTGCGGCGTTCGGAGGGGGGAGCGCCACGTCGAGTTCGACGCGCGCGAGCACCGGCACCGCCGCGAAGGTCGCCCAGGCCGCGCGGACGCACGAGTACCCGGCTCCGACGCCGCCGCTCCAGACCGCACCAGCAGGCGCGAGCACTGCCGCCGCCACCGCAGTCCGCCGGTTTGCCACCCGCTACATCAACTGGAACGCGGCCACCGTCACCCGCCAGATGCAGGCGCTTGCGGTGGCCAGCATCGGTCAGGCCCGCTCGGCAATGGCGCTCGCCGCCGCACAGACTCAGAACGACTACGAGCTGAGGCACGGCGGAATCGCCAACAGCGGTGTCGTCGAGTCGGTCGCACCGCTTCCGGGTCGCCACAACCAGTTCGTGGTCGTCACGCGTGAGCAGACGACCGCGACGAACACCTCCGCCTACGCCGGGCTGCGACCGGCATGGCACGTCGCGGTCGCTGCCGTCACCGAGACCGCACCCCGTCAGTGGGTCGTCAGTCGCTGGCAGCCGGAGAGCTGACTAGGCCGCTGAAATGGACGGTGCGACCGACGTGTCCACGGCCGCATCGCGTCCGGACTTCAGGGGTCTCCAAGCTAGTGCGCGATCACGTTCAGGATGACCGTGATCGCAAAGCAGGCCACGGCGGCGATCCGGAGCACCGCCGCCCATCCGGTCACCCGGACGGCCGGTCACCATCCCGACGATCGCGACCGACATACACGCAACCGCGATCAGCGCGAACACCGCGGCAAGCACCCGCATGTCCCCCATCGTCGCAGGCGCGCGCTTCGTCCTATCCTGCGAGAGCGAATGAACGCTCAGTACATCTACACGACTTACAAGCTCTCCCGCCGGTATCCGCCGGACAAGGAGGTCATCAGCGACATCTCCCTGTCGTTCATGCCGGGCGCGAAGATCGGCGTCCTCGGCTACAACGGCGCCGGCAAGTCGACGCTGCTGCAGATCATGGCTGGTCTCGACACCGAATTCGATGGACAGGCCCAGCTCGCGCCCAAGGCGACCGTCGGGCTCCTCGCCCAGGAGCCCGAGCTCGATCCCGCCAAGGATGTCCGCGGCAACGTCGAGGACGGCGTCGCGGAGGTGCGGGCGCTGCTCGACCGCTTCAACGAGCTGCTCCATGAACTACTCCGACGAGACCGCCGACGAGTTCGCGCGCGTGCAGGAGCAGATCGACGCCGTCGACGGCTGGAACCTCGACACGACGCTCGAGTACGCGATGGACGCGCTGCGCTGCCCGCCAGCCGACGCCGACGTCACCGAGCTGTCCGGCGGTGAGCGCCGCCGCGTCGCGCTCTGCCGGCTGCTGCTGCGGCAGCCCGACCTGCTGCTGCTCGACGAGCCGACGAACCACCTCGACGCCGAGTCCGTCGCCTGGCTCGAGCAGCACCTCCACGACTATCCGGGCACGATCGTCGCGGTCACCCACGACCGCTACTTCCTCGACAACGTCGCCGGATGGATCCTCGAGCTCGATCGCGGCCGCGGCATCCCGTATCAGGGCAACTACTCCGGCTGGCTCGAGCAGAAACAGATTCGCCTCGCCGCAGGAGGGAGCGTCAGGAGTCAGCCGCCAGCGGACGATCGACGCAGGAGCTCGAGTGGGTGCGGATGAACGCGTCGGCCCGTCGCAGCAAGCCAAAGGCACGGCTCAACGCCTACGAGGCGCTGCTGGCCCAGGACCGCAACGTCAAGCTCGATCAGGTCCAGATCCACATCCCCGCCGGGCCGCGGCTCGGGCGACGTGGTCGTCGAGGCTGACGGCCTGCGCAAGGGCTACGGCGACCGCCTGCTGATCGATGATCTCAGCGTTCAAGCTGCCGCCGGCCGGGATCGTCGGCGTCATCGGCGCCAACGGCGCCGGCAAGACGACGCTGGTGCGGATGATCACCGGTGAAGAGGAGCCCGACGCTCGGCACGCTCAGCTCGGCGAGACACCGTCGAGCTCGCTTACGTCGATCAGTCACGTGACGCGCTCGACCCGGAGAAGACGGTCTGGGAGGAGATCTCCGGCGGCCTCGACGAGATCCCGCTCGGTGACGCAGACGATCAACAGCCGCGCGTACACCGCCGGGTTCAACTTCAAGGGCACCGACCAGCAGAAGAAGGTGGGCAAGCTCTCCGGTGGCGAGCGCAACCGCCTGCACCTGGCCAAGCTCCTGCGCAGCGGCGGCAATCTGCTGCTGCTCGACGAGCCGACCAACGACCTGGACACCGACACGCTCCGCGCACTCGAGGAGGCGCTGCTGAGCTTCGCCGGGTGCGCCGTCGTCGTGTCCCACGATCGCTGGTTCCTCGACCGCATCGCGACTCACGTGCTCGCGTTCGAGGGCGATTCGCAGGTGCGATGGTTCGAGGGCAACTTCGAGGCCTACGAGGCGTTCCGTCACGAGCAGCTCGGCGCCGAGGCTGACCGCCCGCACCGGATCACCTACAAGAAGCTCGTCCGCGGGTAGTAGGCTGCCCGCCGTGGCGCCCGAGTCCAAAGCGGCCCTCATCACCGGTTGCTCGTCCGGTATCGGCGAGGCGACCGCCGAGCGCCTGCTCGCCGACGGGTACACCGTCTACGCCACGGCACGCCGGACCGAGTCGATCGAACAGCTCGCGGCCAAGGGGTGCAAGACGCTCGCCCTCGACGTCACCAACGAGGACTCAATGGTGGCCGCCGTGACGGCGGTGACCGACGCCGAGGGGGCCGTCGGCGTGCTCATCAACAACGCCGGCTACAGCCAGTCCGGCGCGGTCGAGTCCGTCCCGCTCGACGACGTGCGACGCCAGTTCGAGACGAACGTGTTCGGGCTCATCCGGATGTGCCAGCTGGTGCTGCCCGGGATGCGGGATCAGGGTGCGGGCAAGATCGTCAACATCGGCTCGATGGGCGGCCGGCTGACATTCCCCGGCGGCGGTCTCTACCACGCGACCAAGTACTCCGTCGAGGCGATCAGCGACGCACTGCGCTTCGAGGTCAAGGGCTTCGGCGTCGACGTCATCCTGATCGAGCCCGGCCTGATCGTCACGAACTTCGGCGAGGTCGCGTCCGCCTCGGTCGGCGTCTCCGACAACGCGGGGCCGTACACCGACTGGAACCGTAAGGTCGGGAAGATCACCGAGGGCGCCTACAAGGGCCCGATGTCGAAGGCTGGGCGCCGGACCCGTCGAAGGTCGCCGACACGATCGCCAAGGCGATCACCGCCTCCCGGCCAAAGGCCCGCTACCCGGTGACGGCGAGCGCCCACCTGATGATCAACCAGCGCAAGTTCACCCCGGACCGTCTCTGGGATCTAATGATGCGCGCCCAGTTCCCGACGCCGAAGACCTGACCCGCAGACCGACCGCTCCCCACCGATTGATCATCCGAGGTGATGCGTGTGACTGAGATAGCCGGACGCCGAATGACGGCCGAGATCGAAGGGGACTTCGTCGTGTTTCTCATCGGCCCCACCCTCAACAGCAAGCTGCACCTCCTGCGGAGCTTTGCCGACCTGGGCGGCCGCAGAGGCATGAAGCACATGCTCGACTACCTGACCGCGCATCCGGAGAAGGGACTGCTCGCGTACGAGATGGGGATCCCGACGATCGTTCAGTACTGGCGTTCGTTTGAGCACCTCGAGGCGTTCGCCAAGGACAAAGACGATCCGCACCTCGAGGTGTGGCGCAACTACTGGCGGCGCGTCGGGCGCAGCAGCCGGACCGGGATCTGGCACGAGACGTTCCTCGTCAAGGCTGGGCAGTACGAGGCGGTGTATGGCAACACGCCGCCGCGCGGCCTCGGCAAGGCGGGCCGGCTGGTCCCCGTGGGTCAGGAGTCGACCGCGCGCGTCCGGCTCGGAGCGGCATCGGGCGTCTAGGCAGCGTCGGTCGTCTCGGCGGCGTCGGGGTCGCGGCCGGATGCGCGGGTGCTGCGGGTGACCGCGGACGCGGGTGGCACCGGGGCGAGCGGCGCGTCGTCCCCCTCGATGCCGGTCCGCGTCCTGCCGGGCCCGGCGGGTGGGCTGGACTCGGCGTAAGAGGCGCATCGAGAGGGTCGGTGATCGACCGGGCGCGCGGACGGGTCTGGGTCGGAGGGGAGTTTTTCGCCAAATCGCTCCGGCCGGACGAATCTGGGCGTGAAAGTTTCGCTGAGGGTGCATTTGTCGCCCGGATCCATTCCGCCGGTCCGGTTTGGCGAAAAACTCCCCGCTTCGCCCCCCGGTGCCGAGCGAGCGGCCCGCCGCGCGGCTCTGACCCAGGCCGATCCCTCACCCTTTCGATGCTCCGTTTCGCTGGTCGCGGACCGAGCGCGTCGGGCTTCCAACTGTGAGTGCCGGGCCGCCGAGCGGCCTAAGCAGCGTCCAGCGCCGCCTCGATCATCGCGCGCAACTCCACGGCGTTGTCGGCGACTGCGTCCGCGCCCTGAAGTTCGCT
Organism: uncultured Solirubrobacterales bacterium; assembly: GCA_963813265.1. GTDB lineage: Bacteria > Actinomycetota > Thermoleophilia > Solirubrobacterales > Solirubrobacteraceae > Palsa-465. The sequence goes on from CAWEYQ010000023.1 coordinate 238,249, forward strand.
CGTCGCGAACGGGCCAGTGGCGATCGCGAAGCACCGAACTCCGTCGGCGCGGGCACACGCGACGTCCCGCGGCGTATCTCCGACCACGATCGTGTCCGCCCGCGGATACGGGCGTCCGCGCTCTCCGGCCCGCCGCCGGGCGATCGCGGGAAGGGCCGCGCGGTCCTCGTGGTCGGAGCCGAACCCTCCGATCCCTGACGGGAAGACGGAGCCGAGTCCGGCGCACGTGAGCTTGCGCCGGGCGACGCACTCGTAGTTGCCGGTCACGAGGCCGAGCGTCACCCCGTCAAGCGACCCGAGCCACTCGAGGAGCTCCACAATTCCGGGGACCAGTGTGTGTGAGAGGTCCTCCGTGCACAACCGGGTGTAGGCCCGGCAGCACTCATCTTGCACCTGATCCGCCCGGTCGTCGATCCGCTCGGCGGATACGCCGGCCGCGATCAACAGCGCGCGGGCGATCTCCCCGTCCGTGCGCCCCGCGGGCGCGATCGGTCGCGTCACCTTGGTGGCATCAACCCCGTGAACCTTCCGCAGCGCCTCGTGCAGGGCATCACGATGGGCGTCCGTTGCGCCGGCGACGAGCGTGCCGTCGATGTCGAACAGGAACAGCACGCCGAGCGCGTCTCAGCGTTCGAACGAGGTATCGGCCGCGAGCCGGATGGCGAACGCGGCGATCAACCGTGCGGCCGCGTCGACGTCGCCGAGCGAGACGAGCTCTACTGGGGAGTGCATGTAGCGCAGCGGCACCGACACGAGACCGGTGGGGATGCCGCTGCGGCTGAGGTGGATCGCGTCGGCGTCGGTCCCGGTGCCACGGCCGAGGGACTCGACCGTGAACGGGATCTTCTCCGCCTCGGCGGTTTCGTGGAGCAACTCGAACACGAGCGGGTGCAGTGTCGTCCCCCGAGCGATCACCGGCCCGCTGCCGAATTCGTGCTTGGTGATCTGGCCGAGCTCGACCCCGGGCTGGTCGGTGGCAAACGTCACGTCGACGGCTATCGCCACGTCGGGCCGGTGCCGGTAGGCGGACGTCCGTGAGCCGGCGAACGTCGTCTCCTCCTGGGCGACCGCGAGCGCGATCACGTCGCCGGCGGCGCGTCCGCGCTCGGACACGATCCGGGCGGCCTCGGCGGCGACGTAGCAACCGACCCGATTGTCAAGCGAACGAGAGACGATCCGGTCGTGACGCAGCTCGATCGGCTGGACGTCGATGACGGCGACGTCCCCGATCCGGATGACCTCGCGTGACTCATCGGCGTCCTTCGTGCCGATGTCGATGTGGAGGTCCTTGAGTTCGGGCACCTGCTTGCGGGCCTCGTCCTTGAGCAGATGGATCGGCTGGCGGGCGATGACTCCCTCGACGGGACCATTGCGAGTGCTGATCGACACGCGCTGGCCGACGAGCACGACGGGATCCCAACCACCGACCTGACCGAACTTGAGAAAGCCGTTGTCGTCGACGTGGGAGATGTGGAGGCCGATCTCATCGATGTGCCCGACCACCGCCACCGACCGGCCGTCACCGCTTCCGCGGACCCGAGCGAATGATGAGCCGACGACATCCCCGCCGACCTCGTCGGCGAACGTCTCGCAGTGCGTGCGCCAGACGCGCGCCGCATCCCTCTCGTGCCCGGAGGGCCCGGCCGTGCTGAGCAGTTGCGCAAAGAACTCGGGAATCGCCACACGCCTAGGCTACCTCGCGGGGTCGCGAGCATGCTGCTCCACTGCGACCAATAGCGGCCGGCGCCCTCCGTCATTTCGGCAGGAGCGGACTCAGCCACCACCTCCCACCTTGCTCAGCGGCCCGGGGCCCACGACATGCTGGACGGCAGCGCGGGCCCGATGCGGAGGTGCAGAGACTGGGCGATTACGAGCGCCAGCGCGGGGTTGGGTCTCGACCTGTTCTCAGTCGATGAGCAGGTTCCGCAACACGAACTGCAGGATCCCGCCGTGGTGGTAGTACTGCTGCTCCTTCGGCGTGTCGATCCGCACGCGCGCCGTGAACTCCTTCTCGTCGGCCTTGACGGTCACCTCCCGGGGAATCTCGTCGACCTCGGCGAGCCCGGCGATCGTGAACGTCTCCTTGCCGGTCAGCCCGAGTGACTCGGCCGACTCGCCGTCGGCGAACTGAAGCGGCAGCACGCCCATCCCGACGAGATTCGAGCGATGGATCCGCTCAAAGCTCTCCGCGATCACGGCGCGCACGCCGAGCAGTCGGGTGCCCTTCGCCGCCCAGTCGCGGCTCGAACCCGAGCCGTACTCCTTGCCGGCGAGCACGACGAGCGGCACATCAGCGTCGATGTACTTCATCGCCGCGTCGTAGATCGGCATCTGCTCCTCGCCGCCGTCGCCGAAGTACACGGTGACCCCGCCCTCGGGAAGCGGACCCCGCCCACCCACGAGCTGATTGCGCAGGCGGATGTTCGCGAACGTCCCCCGCATCATCACCTCGTGGTTGCCGCGGCGCGACCCGTACGAGTTGAACTCCTTCGGCTCGACGCCGTGCTCGATCAGATACGCACCCGCCGGACTGTCGCGCTTGATCGACCCGGCGGGGGAGATGTGGTCGGTCGTGACGCTGTCGCCGAGCCGCGCCAGCACCCGCGCGCCCTCGACGTCGGTGATCGGCTCGGGCTGCGCCGGGAGGTCGATGAAGAACGGTGGCTGGCGCACGTACGTCGAGTCCTCCGCCCACGCGAACCGGTCCCCACTCGGCACCTCGAGTGAGTTCCAGCGCTCATCGCCGTCGAACACCTCGCCGTAGCTCTTGTGGAACATGTCCGACTGCACGGCGTCGCCGACCATCTCGGCGACCTCGGCCGCGCTCGGCCAGATGTCCTTCAGATAGACCGGCTCCCCGTGGGAGTCCTCGCCGAGCGGCTCGTCGTAGAGGTCGATGTCCATCGTCCCGGCGAGCGCGTAGGCGACGACGAGCGGCGGGGACGCGAGGTAGTTCATCTTCACGTCCGGGTTGATGCGGCCCTCGAAGTTGCGGTTGCCCGACAGCACGGAGACGACCGCGAGGTCCTCGGCGTTCACGACGTCGGAGATCTCCTCCGGCAGCGGCCCGCTGTTCCCGATGCAGGTCGTACAGCCGTAGCCGACGAGATTGAATCCGAGCTCGTCGAGGTACTCGGTGACACCGGCCCGGTCGAGATACTCGGTGACGACCTTCGAGCCCGGCGCCAGCGAGGTCTTCACCCACGGCTTGACCGTCAGGCCCCGCTGCACGGCGTTCCTCGCCAGGATCCCTGCGCCGAGCATGACCGACGGGTTCGACGTGTTCGTGCAGCTCGTGATCGCGGCGATCACGACACGACCGTGGTCGAGGTCGGTCTCGGTCCCGTCCGCCAGCGTCACGGGCGCGCGGGTCTCGACGCGATCGGCGACCTGGGCGCCGCCCGATCCGCCCGTCGGCTCATGACCGACGCCGTTTGGCGTATGCGTCGACACGGGATCGCTCGCCGGGAAGCTCTCCTCGTTCGCCTCGTCCTCGGTGCTCTCCTCGGGCAGGAATCCCTCGAGCGCCATTCGGAACGCACCCTTTGACTCCGTCAGCGAGACGCGGTCCTGCGGGCGCTTCGGTCCGGCGATGCTCGGCACGACCTCGCCGAGGTCGAGTTCGAGCGTGTCCGTGAACGTCGGCTCCTCGGAGTTCTCGTCGTGCCACAGCCCCTGCTCCTTCGTGTACGCCTCGACGAGCTCGATCAGCTCCGCCGGCCGGCCGGTGAACTCGAGATAGGAGAGCGTCTCGCGGTCGATCGGGAAGATCGCGCACGTCGAGCCGAACTCCGGCGACATGTTCCCGATCGTGGCCCGGTCGGCGAGCGGCAGGTTCGCCAGTCCGGCGCCGTAGAACTCGACGAACTTGCCGACGACGCCCTTCTCGCGGAGCATCTCGGTGACGGTGAGGACGAGGTCGGTCGCCGTCGCTCCCTCCTGCAGCTCACCGCTCAGCCTGAAGCCGAGGACCTGCGGGATCAGCATCGACATCGGCTGGCCGAGCATCGCGGCCTCCGCCTCGATCCCGCCGACACCCCAGCCGAGCACCCCGAGGCCGTTGATCATCGTGGTGTGCGAGTCCGTCCCGACGAGCGTGTCGGGGTACGCGATGGGTGGGCGGGATTCGTTTCCCGAGTCGATGAACACCACGCGGCCGAGGTACTCGAGGTTGACCTGGTGGACGATCCCGGTGTCCGGCGGGACGACCGCGAAGTTGTGGAACGCACCCTGGCCCCAGCGCAGGAACGCATAGCGCTCCTTGTTGCGCTCGAACTCGAGCTCGGCGTTGCGCTGGAAGGCACGCGGCGTGCCGAACTCGTCGACCTGAACCGAGTGGTCGATGACGAGCTCGGCCGGCACGAGCGGGTTGATCTTCTCCGGGTCGCCCCCCATGTCGGCCATCGCGTCGCGCATGGCGGCGAGATCGACGACCGCGGGAACGCCGGTGAAGTCCTGCATCACGACCCGGGCGGGCGTGAACGCGATCTCCTGACTCGGCTCCTCCTTCGCGTTCCAGGTGGCAAGCGCCTCGATGTCCTGCGCGCGGATCGACTCGCCGTCCTCGTTGCGCAGAAGATTCTCCAGCAGGATCTTCAGCGAGAACGGCAGACGGGCGACGTCGTACTTCGACTGCAGCGCATCGAGGCGGAAAATGTCATAGCTGCGGTCGCCGACCGAAAGCGTGGCCTTGGCGTCGAAGCTGTTGGTTTCCATCTCGGATCTCCTGTTTCTAAGAGCGGTGCTTCGTACTGTAGGACTCGTCGGACTCTGCCCGCTCCTACGCGGCTCTTAGCTAGGTCTTCGCACCGTCTTGCGGCGGAGGTGGATTCTCATCGTGCAGATGAGAACTGTCTCACCAATCAGGAGGCCAATCATGCGGAGACTGCGACGCGGACTGGGGAGCTGCGCGCTCGGCGCGCTCGGGGCTCTGTTCGCGGCCGGGGCGTACGCCGAAGCCCATCGAGTGCCCGGTCAGCCATGAGCGACGTGCTGATCGCCATCCCGGTCTACAACGAGCGGATCGCGCTTGAGGACTCGGTCCGACGCTGCACGGGATCAAGACGCGGACTCGCGCGTGAAGGCCGCCTCGACGGCGCTCGCCGATCTGCGCGGCGTCGCCCGGCTGCTCGTCCATCGGGGCTCGTCACGGACTCATACGTTGCTCTCACCCAAGCATCCGATGCTGGCGCCATGAGTACCGACTCGCTGTCCTACTCTGCGCCGACCGCGCGGCCGGGGGCCACCCGGCTGACGCGGATCCGCTCGCTCGCCACCGCCCGGCCCGAGCTCATTGGTCTGATGGTCGTCGCCGCCGTGCTCAACCTGTGGGGCCTCGGCATCAATGGCTGGGCGAACACGTACTACAGCGCCGCCGTGCGCTCGATGAGCTCGAGCTGGCACAACTTTCTGTTCGCCTCGATGGACCCGAGCGGCCTGATGACCGTGGACAAGCCGCCGCTCAGCCTCTGGGTGCAGGCGCTCTCGGCGCGGATCTTTGGCTACCACCCGCTCAGCATGCTGGTGCCCCAGGCGCTGATGGGCGTGGCGGCGGCGGTACTCGTCTACGACCTCGTCCGGCGGCGGTTCGGCCGCGTCGCCGGCTTCGTCGGCGGGCTCACGCTCGCCGTCACGCCGACCGCGGTCGCGGTCAGCCGTCACAACAACCCCGATGAGCTGCTCGTCCTCTGCTGCGTCGCCGCGCTGTGGTTCGCCGTCCGCGCGTTCGAGACCGGGCGGACGAAGTGGCTCGTGCTGAGTGGCATTGCCGTCGGCCTCGGCTTCGAAACGAAGATGGGTGTCGCGCTGATGGTCGTTCCCGGCATCGCCCTCGCCTGGATGTGGGCCCGCTGGGATGCACCCGGCGGGAAGCTCCGCGCCGTCCGCCAGCTGCTCGCCGGCGGCGTCGGGCTCGCGGTTGCCGGACTCGCGTGGCCGCTGCTTGTCACGCTGACACCGGCGGCCGACCGCCCGTGGATCTCGGGCAGCTCGGACAACAGCATCTGGTCGCTGATCTTCGGCTACAACGGGCTCGGCCGCGTCGCCGGACAGACCGGCGGACCCGGCGGTGGTGCAGGACCCGGCGGAGGACCCGGCGGCGGGACGATGTTCGGCGGCGCCACCGGGCCGTTCCGGCTGCTTCAGACCGGCCTCGGCGACCAGGCCGGCTGGCTGCTCGGCTTTGCACTCGCTGCGGGTATCGCGCTGCTCGTTCTCACCCGCCTGCGCCGCCGCGACCCGCGCACCGCCTGGCTGATTGCGGTCGGCGGCGCATTCCTCACGACTGCAGTTGTGTTCAGCTTTGCGAGCGGAATCTTCCACCCGTATTACGTCTCGCTGCTCGCCCCGTTCTCCGCGTTGCTCGTCGGCGCCGGCGTGGCGCTGATGCTGCCCGAACCATGCGGCCGCGCCGACTCCCCGCGCAGCGCGCGGATCGTCGCGCCGCTGGTGATCGGCGCCGGGGTCATCACCGAGCTCGTCGTGCTCGGGACGATCAACGGCTCGCTGTCCTGGGCGGTGCCGCTCGTAATCGTGCTGGCCGGCGGCGCCGCGATCGCGCTCGCCTTCGGCATCCATGGGCGGATGAGGCTCGCCGTGGCCGGGGTCGCGCTTGCGGCGCTGACCGCCGCACCGGCGACGTGGGCCGCAGAGACGATCGGCCATGCCACGAACGGAACGTTCCCGACCGGCGGCCCGGCGAGCGCCGGGATGGGTGGTCCGGGCGGATCCCGTGGTGGCTTCCGCGGCGGCTTCGGACCTCCTGGTGGATTCGGAGCGTCCTCAGGGAGTCGGACGCCGAGTGCGTCAGGGATCCTCGGAATCACCGGCGGGCAGGCGAACCCCGGCTCGCAGGCAACCCCGGGCGCGGGCGGCCAACCTGGATTCGTTCCGGGCGGTGGAGCGCCTGGCGGCTTCGGCCCCGGCGGAGGCGCTGGACCTGGCGGCTTCGGCGGCAGTCCCGGCGGCCCCAGCGCCGGTGGCATGTTCGGCGGCGACAGCACGTCACTCCAGGCTGCGATCCGGTATGCCCAGTCTCACGGCGGCGGCACGGTCGGCGTCATGAGCCAGAGCAGCGCCGCGGCGGCGATCGTCCAGAGCGATGCGAACATCGCCGGCCTCGGCGGCTTCTCGGGCCGGGAGAGCACGATCTCGGTGTCGTGGCTCGCCAGTGAGGTCGCTGCCGGACACCTCCGCTGGATCGTCGGCGACCAGACCGGCGGCGGCCGTCTCCCGGGCGACACCCGCACCGGCAGCCAATCCGCCTTCAGCGCCGCCGCGAAGGCGTGCAAAGCCGTCACCGTGAGTTCCACGGGTGCTGGAGCGTCAACAATGTATGACTGCGCTGGTCGCGGAGCTGCCATCCTCAAGGCAGGCGGGGCGAGCGCCTAGGCGGGCCGTGATGCTCAAGTTTTCCCGTGGAACACCGAAAAGAAGCGAGATGCGTCTGGCGCTGCGGATAGCCCTTGCCGTCTCCGCGGTTCTGGCCGTCAGCGCACCGGCGGCGCTCGCGGACACCGTGCAGAGCTCCAACTGGGCTGGCTACGCGGTCCACCGCGCCGGCGTCCGCTTCAAGAAGGTGGTGGCGGCCTGGAAGCAGCCCCGCGTCAACTGTTCCCAGTACAGCCCCGGCTACTCCGCGGTGTGGGTCGGATTGGGCGGCTTCAGTGCCGACTCGCAGGCACTGGAACAGGTCGGGACCGAGAGCGACTGCACGAGCGCCGGCCGTGCCGTGTCAAGCGCGTGGTATGAGCTCGTCCCGGCGCCATCGCGGGGGGTGCGGATGCGCGTCAGCCCGGGGGACTCGATGTTCGCCAGCGTCACCGTGTCCGGGCAACGGGCGACGCTCGTGCTCCAGAACCAGACCCGCCACACGACATTCCGCAAGACGCTGCGGGTGTCTCCGATCGACCTCTCGTCGGCCGAGTGGATCGTCGAGGCGCCGTCGCAGTGCGAGAACGCGAATATCTGCCAGACGCTCCCGCTCGCCGACTTCGGCTCCACGACATTCATGCTCGCCGGAACCCAGACCACGAGTGGGCGCACCGGTCCGATCAGCAGCCGCTCCTGGGATACGACGAAGATCAGGCTCTCCCCGAGCGGCCGGCGCTTCGTCCTGAACGGCGGCGGAGCCTCCGATGGCGCCGCCACCCCGTCCCGGCTGACCGGCGGCGGCAGCTCGTTCAAGGTGACGTTCCAGAGCGCCGCGATTCAGGCGAGCCGGATCGTGCGCGCGGCCGCGGCAGCGATGCCGGGCGGCTACATCGTGCACGCCGCCCGCCGCTGATCCGCGGGTCCGGCTCAGCGCGCCGGTTCAGACGTTCCTCTTAGGCCTCGCCTACGGATCTCTCGCGCAGGACCGCGATCCTGAAGCCATGCACATAGATCCGACGCCTCACCTGTTCTGGATCACGAGCCGCGCCGCGGGTATCGGCGCTCTTGTCCTGGCGAGCCTTGCCGTCTCGCTCGGCCTGCTGATGAGCACGAAGCTGCTGCGCGGTCGCGCGGCGGACCTGCGCGTGACGCATGAGATCCTGTCCCTCTCGACGCTCGTCGCGCTCGTCGTCCACGCGGTCACGCTGCTCGGCGACAAGTTTCTGCGCCCGTCGGTGGTCGACATCACGGTCCCGTTCGCGTCGAGCTACAAGACCGCCTGGATGTCGCTCGGCATCATCGGCGGCTGGGGCCTCATCCTGCTCGGCATCTCCTACTACGCGCGCCGCACGATCGGCGCCAAGCGGTGGCGCAAGCTGCACCGCTTCACGGCGCTTGCGTGGCTCGCCGGCCTCGTCCACGCGGTCGGCATGGGCACCGACGCGGGCCAGGTCTGGTTCCTGGCGATGATCGGGATCGTCGCGATTCCGGCTCTCGCTCTCCTGCTCCTGCGCCTCGCCGGCACGGGTGCGGCGCCGACGCCTCGGGCGACCGGCAGCGCACGCCCGGTTGACACCGTGCCGTCCGAGCCGCGGCCGCACCTCCCGGCGCGCGGGGTTGTTCCGCCGCGGCGGGCACCGGCGCGGACCCTCCTGTAGCCGAACCCGGCCGGGCGGCTACGGGCTCTCAGGTGGCGGGCGTCGCACACGCGGCGCCCGCTCACCGCTCATCTCCGCCGGCAGGCGGGACTATCTCGCCAAACCGCTCTCGCAGATCAGATCTGGGCGTAAAACTCCCGCTCACGGGGCATTTTGCGCCCGGATTCGTTGGACGGACGCAGTTTGGCGAAAGATTCCCCTCGGGTGGGGTCTGGTCGGCTCGTGAGGTCCGGTCGGCTCGGTGGGAGACGCCGAGGTGGGCCGGGTGCGCTGGCCGGCCCGCAGCGGCCCGGCCGGCAGCGGCCCGGCCGGGGCCGGGCCCGCACGGACTCACCCGACCGAGCGCCCAAGTCCCACCCCCCTCGCTGCTGCCGTTCCGCCGGTCCCCGACTCCACGACGAGGGCCAGCCAGCAGTCCACCCGTACCCCTGCCGAGCGTTGGCTACAGGCCCGGCGGGTGACGCACGACGAACCCGGAGAACTCGCCACCGCCCTGTGACCACCGGGTCCCGCCGGAGGCGAGTGCGACCGTGTCGAAGCGCCAGCCGGCAACCTGCATCCACGCGTGGCCGGCGTTGGCGTAGATGGTGATCCAGCGCCCCGGCCCGGGGGCGCCCCAGCTCTCAAATCCGGTTGAGTCGAGCGGCGAGGACAACAGCCCGGCGGCGGCGAGCGCGTAGCTCACCGAGCCTGAGCAGTCATAACCGCTCGCCTGGAAGGACCCATGCCCGCCGCCCCAGATGTAGGGGAGAGTGGCAATCGCGTTGCCGGCGGCGATCACCTGGGCGATCGCGGGCGGCGCGCCCGCCGGCGGCTGAACCATCCCGTGGGTGTTGACCGCGATCCCGCCGACGGCGGCGTTGCCCGATGCGGCGGCGGCAGCCGCCTGCGCGGCGGCGCGGGCCTCGAGCTTGTGCAGCCGCGCGTTGAGGTCGTGCAATTTCGACGCGTCGGCCGAGCGGGCGCCGAGCTGCTGGATCTGCCGATTGAGCAGAGCGGCTCGGATCGCGGCGACCTGGTTGCGCTGCGCGAGTACCTGATCGGTGAGCGTGCGGTCACGGGCCTCGAGCGCGGCGAGGCGCTTGGCTTCCCGGAAGACCTCGGCGCGGGCGGCCCGCGTCGTGCCGACGATCTGTGCGTCCTGGTGCCCGACCCGCTTCATGAAGTTGACCTTCTCCAGCAGATCCTTGAACCCGTGGGACTCGAGGATCACGCTCATCAGATCGGGCGGGTTGTTCTCGTAGGAGGCGACGAGGTTTGCGGCGAGCGCGTGGCTCGCCTGCTGCAGGCGGTTCTCGAGCTGCACCAGGTGGTCGCGGGCTGCGATCAGCTGCTCCTGAACCCGGCGCAGCTGCGCCTCGCGTGCCGTGAGCTCGGCCTGAACGCCGTTCAGGCGCCGTTCGGCGTCGGCGATCCCACCGGCGGTCTGCTGAATCCGGGCGGTTTCTGCGGAGATTTGGGAGCGCAGCGAGCTGGCGCTCGAGCGGCTCGAGTCGATCTGGCTCTGCAGATCGCCGGAGCTCATCGGCACGAGGCTCGTGCCGAGCATTGCGCCCGCCACGGCCGCGGTGGCGGCGGAGGCGCGGAACAGGCGTGTCTTTGTGAATGCGATCGAAAACATGGCAGTCCGGGGCGCCGACCAGCGCCGCGACAGACGCACCGTGTGGCGGCGTCCGTCCCGGTCTGGAACGGTCATTACGGCGGGGCGGCCAGGACCCTAACACGCTCCGTCGCGCCTCGGCCCCGCGACCCTACCTCTGCAATAAATCCTGCAAAACGACGGTTTGGAGGGTTCGCGTCAGTCGACACAATCCGCGGTCATCAAGCGACCGCCTGAGCGGTCAGATCCGAGGGACTGAACGCGATCGACGTCAATGCTTGCAATACTCGCAGCGTGACCTTGCGTCGAATCACGCTCGTCTCGCTGCTCGTCGTGTTCGCGATCGGGCTGCTCGCGCCCGTCGCCGCGCTCGCCACCGGCCCCTCGGCCGGCGACCAGCAGTACGTCGACCCGCTGAGCGGCAACAGCGGCAACAGCGGGAGCAGCGGCAGTAGTAGCGGTAGCGGCTCCAGCGGCTCCGGGTCGAGTTCGTCCGGTTCAAGTTCGTCGGGGACAAGCTCCTCCGGTTCAAGCTCGTCAGGCACCGTGTCCTCGTCCTCGACGGGTTCGACCGGCACCGTGAGTTCGAGCTCGGCATCGACGACGAGCGCGACCGCGGCGGCGGGAACGCTTCCGCGGACCGGCTTCGACGCGAACGTCGCGGTGATCGTCGGCGTCGGTCTGATCGGTGCCGGCTTCGTTCTGCGCCGTCGCATCCTCCGCGCCTAGGCGGACGGGCCACCCGATGGTCCCGCGCGTCCGGCCCGCGATGGCTCCGGTCGCGATCAATGCCCGCGCCGCCGTCCGCGCCGAGATCGGCGGCGTCGAGCGCCTCACGCGTGAGCTCGCGCTGCGGCTCCCGGCGCTCCGGCCCGACCGCTACGCCGTCGTTCGTCCCCCGCGGGCGCTCGCGCACCGCGCGGGGCACGTGTGGGAGCAGGCCGTGCTCCCGGCGCAGACCGCCGGCGCCCAGCTTGTCCTCTCACCGGCGAACCTGGCGCCCGCCGCGTCCCGGCGCAACGTCGTCGTCATCCACGACGCCGCCGCGCTTCGCCACCCCGAGGCGTACTCGCGCGCGTTTGTCGCCTATCACCGCCGGATCCTGCCGCTGCTCGCGCGGCGCGCCCGGCTCGTGCTCACCCCGTCGGCGTTCTCCCGGGATGAGCTCGTCGAGCTCCTCGGTGCCGATCCGGACCGGGTCACCGTCGTCCCCGAGGGCGTTGACGAGCGGTTCACGCCACATGCGGATCCCGAGCCGGCACGCCGTCGCCACGATCTGAGGCGGCCGTACGCGCTCGTCGTCGGCACCGTGTCTGACCGCAAGAACCTCGCATCGCTCGAGCCGGTCGCCCGCGCGCTCGCCGACCACGGCGTTGACCTCGTGCTCGCCGGCTCGGAGCGCGGATACCTGCGCGGCGATGTCCCGGGCGTACGTCGGCTCGGCTACGTCGCCGAGGAACTCCTGCCGGGGCTGTACGCGGGCGCCCGCGCCGTGGTGATGCCCTCGCGCTACGAGGGATTCGGCCTCCCCTGTCTCGAGGCGATGGCCTCCGGCGTCCCGCTCGTCGCCGCCCGTGCGGCGGCGCTGCCGGAAACGTGCGGCGACGCGGCGCTCCTGGTCGACCTGGACGTCCCTGGCGCCCTCGCCGAGGCGGCCGTGACCGCAACCACCGAGCGTCAGCTTCGGGCCGCGCTTCGCGTGGCCGGAATCGTGCGCGCGCGCGAGTTCACCTGGGAGCGCACGGCCGTCCTCACCAATGAGGCGGTCGAGACCCTGATCGGTCACGACTAGACTCGCCGACGATGCGGCGCGCACGATCCCTCGGCTGCGTCGGCGCCGCCGTCGCCATCGGGCTGCTCGGACCCGCCGCGGCCAGCGCCCGGGTGCCGCAGGGATTCGTCGGCATGAACCTCGGGCGGTATGCGTTCGCGCCGACGCTCGATCCGCCCTCGCAGTTCGATCGGCTCGTGGGGAGCGGCGTCGAGAGCGTCCGGGTGGTGTTCAGCTGGAAGGACGCGCAGCCCTACGCACGCGCCGACGACGTTCCGCCGGACCAGGCGAGCGCGTTCACGCCCGGCGTGGGCGACGTGCCCACGAACTTCGCCGAGACCGACCAGGCGGTGGCGCTCGCCGCCGGCCGCGGATTGACGACCCTGCCGGTCATCATCTACACGCCGCGATGGGAGGAACTGCCCCACCCCGCCGCCGACTTCGGCCTGCCGAAGTCGAACGCCACGTATGCGGGCTACGTGGAGACGCTCGTGCGCCGCTACGGGCCGGGCGGGACGTTCTGGAAGTCGAATCCGCAGCTCCCATACGTTCCGATTCGGTCCTGGCAGATCTGGAACGAACCGAACACGCGCACTCGGTGGCCGATCCAGCCGTTCGCGAAGACGTATCTCGCGATGGTCAGTGCCTCCCGCAGCGCGATCCACCGCGCCGACCCGCGCGCGAAGGTCGTGCTCGCCGGCTTGCCGAACTACTCGTGGCGCGGCCTCGAGAGGATCTATCGCGTAGGCGGGGCGCGGCGGCTGTTCGACGTCGTCGCGATCCACCCGTACACCGCCGCCCCGCAGGGTGTCGTCACGATCCTGCGCCGCGCCCGCGCGGTGATGAAGCGCTACGGCGACGCCCACAAGCCGCTGATCGCCACGGAGACCGGTTGGCCGTCATCGTTCGGCCACTCTCCGGAGCACTACCCGTTCGACACCACGGCGCAGGGACAGGCGAAGCGGCTCGCCGCGCTGCTGCCGCTGCTCGCCAAGAACCGGCGAGCGCTCGGACTCGTCGGATTCGATGTCTACACCTGGGCTGACACCGATTCGGGGCACTCCTTCAACTACTCGGGGCTGCTGCGCCTCCACGGACTCACGCTCACGCCGAAGCCCGCCTTCGGTGCGTTTCAGCGCGCGGCGCTGGCGCTCGAGGCGTGCCACGTGAAGGGGCCGCTCGCGAACCGCTGCACGCGCCGCTAGGAGGCTAGGAGCGGCAGCGGTTGCCGACGGACTTGCTGCGGCAGCCCTCGAGCTTGAGCGAGACGCGCTTGAACGCGCTCAGCGCCGGCTTGGCCACGAACTGCGTGCCGGTGTACCGGAGCAGGCCGGAGAAGTCGAACGTGTACGCACCCCGCGGCTCCTTCGCGGTCCACGTGTACAGGTAGAACCCGCTCAGCCCAAGCCGCTTGCGGGCGTTTGCCATCAACGGCAGCACGGCGGCGATGTTCCGAGCCTGGCCCGCCTCGTTCGTCTCGAAGCCGAACAGGTCCTTCGTCTTGCCGACCGACGACGGCCAGCCCATCTCGTCGGCGAGCAGCGACTTGCGCCGATCCCCGTGCTGGTTCATCACCTGGCGCATCTTCCCGATGATCGTGATCACCCCGGCCGGCCGCTTCGTGTACGGATGCACCGCCGCGACATCGAACAGCCCGCGGGCGCCCGTGATCGCGTAGATCTGGTTCAGGTAGTCCCACGACGTGAATCCGGGGGCGCTCGGGAAGCCGGCGAGGACGACCTTGGCGCTCGAATCGGCCTGCTTGATCGCCGCGTGCGCAGGCCCGCAGCAGGGACACGTAGGCGCGGGCAAACGGCTGCGTCGGCCACAGGCTCGTCTCGTTCGGCTCGTTCCAGATCTGCCACGACCGGATGGCCAGTTTCGGGTGATGGTTGCGCCAGAACGTGCCGCGCGGCCCGTAGCGAAGAACGAGCGCCTTGAGGAAGTTCGCGTACGGCCCGGCGCGCTGCGGGATCAGCGTGAACGACCCGGACGGGCCCTTTCCATCCCAGCGCGGCGCGGCGAGCACGCTCGGCAGCAGCGAGAGGCCGCGGCTGGCGGCATCGCCGACGAGCGTGTCGAGCGGCCCCCAGTTCGTCGGGACGCTGTCGACGCCATCGCTGGAGTACTGCGCGCGCTGATCGGCCGGGACGTCGTTGATCGTTGCGTAGGGCTGGATTGCGCCCCAGTACAGGGCGAAACGGACGCTCTGGCACCCGCACTCGAGGCCATGCGGCCGAGCTGCTGCGCGCGAGGACCGAGGGCGACACTGCCGTTGGCACAAGCGGCGGCCCGGCGACGACGCCGACGAAGTTGCCCGGGACCTGGGGTTTCCGGGCGTCGGCCGCGGGCGCGGCGAGCGCACAGCAGACGAGCGCGCAGGCGAAGATGGGCGTGAGTCGGCGCCAGACCATCGGGCGAGTGTACGAACACAAGGTTGGCCCGTTAGTCGCGGTCGGCAGCGAGTCCTCGGCCAACACCGTCCCTTTCGCTATCCGAAAGGAACCCTGCGTCAGCCGCCACACACCGTCGCCCGCGCCCCCGCCGCCGACGCCGCCGACCGCGCGCCCGGTGAACGCGGCAACGTCGGCCGAGGACGACGATCCCCGGTCCGGCGGCGGGTTGATCCCGTACCAGTCCCCGAGGATCCCCGGATCGCGCTCTGGCGTGACCCACGAGTAGACGATGATCGCCCCGATCCGGCAGTCCGAGCGACCGAGCGTCCCCACGGTCCGAGCGATGTACGACGGCCGCAGTCGCTCCGGGGCGCCGTACGGGTTGACGGCACGGCTCGACGGACGCGTCGACCATCCGAGCTCCGTGATGTAGAGCGGGCACGCTCGCCAGCCCGTGTGCGTCGAGCACCTGTCGCACCCCGCGCACCCGGGCGAACAACGCGCGCCGGCGTCACCTCGTACAGGTGGACCCCGACGCCGTCGAGGTGGCCGGCGAGGGCCGGCCGAGCCGCGAGCATCGCCGGCACGAACGTCTCGGCATGGGTGAGTCCGCCGATCACGACCCGGGCCCCGGGCGTCACCGCGTCGATCGCGCTCCGCGTCGCCAGGTACAGATCGGCGTACGCCCCGGCGTTCGGCGCCGGGTACCAGAACCCGCCGTCGGGCTCGTTCCAGACCTCGTAGGTCTCGACCGGCCGCGGCGTCAGCTGCGGATGCGGACGCCAGAACGCGCCGCCCGGACCGTACCGAGCCGCAAACGCGCGCGGCGAAGGCGGCGAAATCTCCCGGCCGACCGCGGCGGCGAGTGCAGCTGGGTGGGATCGGCCTTCGCCCAGTTGGCGGCGTAGTCGAGGATCGGGAGCCAGGTCAGCCCGTGGCGCGGCGAGCGCCCCCGCGATCCCGTCGTCGAAGTGTCCAGTCGTAGTGATGAACGCCGCCGCTGGGCGCGCTCGGCTCGATCTTCTCCCACAGCACGTCGCTGCGCGCGAGCGTCGCGCCGGTGGCGCGCAGCGCGGCCAGCTCGTGCACTCGCCTGGGCGGGCGTGTAGAGCGGGGCATTGAACAGCGTGTTGACGGTGGCTCCGAACGCCGTCGTCGGCGGCGCGGGGACCGACGGCGTCTCGCGAGCCGGACGCCGGGCACCCCGGCAGAGCCGCGAGGAATCCGCCGCACCCCGCCGACGTACGAGCGACCAGCGGCGAGCGCCCCGCACGCGACCAGCCGCCGCACCGCGCTCAGCGCCGATCCTGCCGCGCGGCCGACAGCGCGCGGAGCTGGCGTCGCTCCCGTTCGGCGCTTCGCCCGAGCGCGCGCTTGGCCACGATCCTCCCACCGAAGGTCAGCGACTGGACGGCGTCATCCCGCCACGTCCCGCCGGCACCAAGCCGCCGTCGGACGACGTCACGCCGCGTTCGGGCGAGCAGCTCGAACGGCTCGCCGCCGAACTCGGTCACGGTCGAACGGCCGCCGTGGTGCACGACGCACGCCGACGGCCAGAACCATGTCTCGACCCCCCGTTGCGCGGCGTGCAGACAGAGGTCGAGGTCCTCGCCGAAGAGGAAGATCTGCTCGTCGAACGGACCCAGCGCCCGGAGCACATTCGTGCGGGCGACCAGCGCACAGCCGACCGCCCAGCCGACTCGGCGCGGGGCATCCGCCCGCCACGGAGCGAGCGCCACGCCGAGCCGCCCCGGCACCCGGCGCGGCGGGAGGACCGCTCGGAGGGCGTCGAACGGGGACCCGGGGACCGGATGCGCGGTGTCCTGCCGGCTGCCGTCGGGGCAGAGCACGAGCGGCGCGAGCAGCCGCGGTGGAGCGTCGCCGCGCAACGCCTCGCCGACGAGTCCGGCCAATGACGCGTCAAGCAGCTCGACGTCCGGGTTGATGAGCGCCGTCACCTCCTCAGTGACCTCCTCCAGGCCACGGTTGCAGGCGCGCCCGAAGCCGACGTTTTCGGAGAGCGGGATGACGACGCTCGAGTCGCTTTGGGAGGCGACCGCCACAGTGTCGTCGGCGGATGCGCAATCGACGACGATCACGCGCGTTCCCGGGAGGTGCCGGGAGGCCGAGTCGAGCAGCGTTTGCACGTCCGCGGCGGAATTGCGGGTTACGGTCACGAGCGCGAGCGATTCGGGTCCTGCTCTCCTCATCACGCTGAAAAGGCTATTGACTGCATAGACTGAGGCCCGGTGCCTGTACGAGTCCAGAGTCCGGAGAACCCCTCTCGCGTCGCGCTCGTCCACGACTTCCTGCTTGACCTGCGCGGAGCGGAACGCGTGTTCCTCGAGCTGTGCAAGATCTGGCCGGACGCGGACATCTACACGACCGTCTACGACGAGGACGGGACCGAGGGACGCTTTGCCGGGCGGCGGGTCTACACGTCCTTCCTGCAGCGGCTGCGCCCGACGGCGCGGACGTTCCGCGCGCTGCTGCCGCTGTACCCGGCCGCGATCGAATCGTTCGACCTCAGCGACTACGACTTGGTCGTCTCCAGCTCGTCCGCGTGGGCGCACGCGGTCATCTGCGACGAGCGCTCCGTCCACGTGAGCTACTGCTACAACCCGTTCCGCTACGCATGGAACGACCGCGATCGGACGCTCGCGAGCCGCAACGACCCGATCACCCGCGCGTTCCTGCGCCGGATCTTCCGTCGCTGGCGACAGTGGGACTGGATCGCCGCGCAGCGCACCGACCGCTACATCGCGATTTCCCGAACGACGCAAGCGCGGATTCGCACGTACTTTGGCCGCGAGTCGAACGTCGTCTACCCGCCCGTCGCCACCGAGCGCTTCCATCGCGCACCGCTCGGCGACCACTACGCGCTCGTCTCCGAACTGATGCCGCACAAGCAGATCGAGGATGCGATCGAGGCGTTCAACGCGCTGCGTCGGCCGCTCGTCGTCGTGGGCGACGGACCGGACGCGCGTCGCCTCAAGCGCGCTGCCGGACCGACGATCCGCTTCACCGGCCGCGTGGGCGACGCCGAGGTCGCCGACGTCCTGCAGACCGCGCGGGCGCTCGTCGTCACCGCGATCGAGGAGTTCGGGATCGCTGCCGTGGAGTCGCAGGCGGCCGGGCGCCCGGTGATCGCCCGCCGCGGCGGCGGCGCCCTGGAGACCGTCGTCGACGGAATCACCGGCACGTTCTGGACGGGCGGTGCGCGTGAACTTGCGGATGCGGTCACGGCCTTTGACGACACCGCGATCGACCCCCAGGCGTGTATCCGCAACGCCGCGCGCTTCAACAAGGCGAGCTTCCGCGCGGGTATCGAGGCTGAGGTCGAGGCGGCGTATACGAGCGACACGCGGCCCACCGTGGGTGATCGGCAGCCCCGGCCGACAGCCCGGTTCGTGATGCGGGCGGCGCGGAGCCAGAACCGCTAAAGCGGCTTCCCCCCGAGCGACCGGCGGCGCACAGGGATGCAGGTGACACCGATTCGGCGAGGCGTCGCGATGGCCGCACTCGCTGCGCTCCTCGCCGGCCCGACGGTGATCGCGTTCTTCGCCGGCGGGTTCTTCGACGTGCCCCGCGCGTGGGCGGGCATCATCGCCTGGGCGCTCGTACTCGTCGCGGCGCTCGTCGTGCCGCATCCGCTGCCCCGGGACCGCGCCGCCCTGATCAGCCTCGTCGGGCTCGCGCTGTTCGCGGGGTGGACGCTCGCCTCGACGACCTGGGCGCCAATCAGGGGCGACGCGTATCAGGCAGGCGTCCGGGTGTTCGTCTACCTCGGCGTCCTCGCCGCGGCCTGTGCGCTGTTGCGAGCACCGGACGCCCGGCGACTCCTTGAGCCGGCACTCGCAGCGGGGATCCTGGTCGTGATCGGCTACGGGATCTCCGAGCGCCTGCTGCCCGGGGTGCTGCACTTCCATCGCTCGCTCAGCGCCGAGGGTCGGCTCGAGCAGCCGGTCACGTACTGGAACGCGATGGGCGAACTCGCCGCGATCGGTGTTGTGCTCGCTGCCCGGATCACGGGCGACACTCGTCGCCCCTGGGCGCTTCGGGCGGCGGCCCTCGCCGCGTGCGCTCCGCTCGGCCTCGGGCTCTATCTCAGCTTCTCTCGGGGTGCGCTGTTCGCCTGCGCCGCCGGGCTCATCACGCTCGTCGTCGCCCTACCGGAACGCGCGCAGATCCGCGCCGCGCTGATCGCGCTCGTCACCGTCGTCCTGTCGGCCGTCGCCTCCGCGCCGTTCGGCGGCGTGACCGGGATGAGCGGCGCGCTGTCGACCCGGGAGGCCCAGGGAGCAGGCGTGTTCGTCGCGCTCGTCGTCATCGCGGTGGCCGCCGTGCTCGTTGGGCGGCGGTTGCTCCAGCCGGATCCACCGGGCACCGTCCGGTTGCCGCGCCACGCACCCCTGATCGCTCTCGGCGTCGTCTGCGCCGGGCTCGCCCTCGCCATCGTCGCCGGGGCCCACGAGGCGTCGGGACGGCCGCTGGCGGGCGGCGCGACGCGCCTGACGACGTTCGAAAGCAACCGCTACGACTACTGGCGTGTCGCCCTGCACGCCTTTGGCCAGCAGCCCCTGCGCGGCGTCGGCGCCGGCGGCTGGGCTGTCGAGTGGCTCCAGCGCCGCCCGTATTCCGTCGGGGCCGAGGACGCGCACTCGCTGCCGCTCCAGACGGCGGCCGAGCTCGGGATCGTCGGGCTCGTCCTGCTGGCGATGTTTCTCGGCGGGCTCGCCGTCGCCGCCCGGCGAGCACACCGCGCCTCCGCCGCGGCGGCCACCGGCCCGCTCGCTGCCTTCGTCGCCTACATCGCGCATTCGCCGCTCGACTGGGACTGGGAGATGCCCGCCCTCACGATTCTCGCGATGATCCTCGCCGGCGCACTGCTGGCCGCCGCGGATGACATGCCTGCGGTCGCCGACGGCGACATCCGTCAGAGCGCGCGTGACGAGGAATGGTCCGCTACCGTCCCTGCCTCGCATGCGAGCGCCCGAACGTCTGGAACTGAGGGGGCAGGAGCTGGGTCTCACCGGGACTGATATGGGTCACGGATTCGCTGGGACCGAACCCCAGTCGCCGGAGGATCGCCTGAAGATCCTGATTCTCGCCGACCGCTGCTGGAGCCACCCGCAGGGTGGCGGCACGGGCGCGAACCTGTACGCCCAGGTGCGTCGCTGGGCCGACGCCGGTCACGAGATCACGGTGATCGCCGGCGATTACCCCGGCGCCCAGCGCGTCGAGCGGCTCGGGCCGAACTTCGTCGTCCACCGGATGGGTGGTCGTGCGACCGTCTTCCCCCGCGGGGCGTGGGCGGTCATGCGCGGCCTCGGTCGCGACGCCGATGTCGTGCTCGAGATCATCAACGGCATCACGTTCCTGACGCCGCTGTGGCTGCGCAAGCCGCGCGTCGCACTCGTCTGCCACCCCCATCGCGACCTCTACACCGGCGAGTTCGGCCGCGGCCGCGGACGGATCCTCGCTGCGATGCTCGAGGAGCTGCCGCTGAGGCTGCTCTATCGCCGCGCACCGTTCCTGACCATCTCCGAGTCGGCGAAGGACGACCTCGTCGAGATCGACGGGATTCCGCGTGAGCACATCCGCGTTTCGTACTGCGGCGTCGAGCCGGGCATGTTCGCGCCGGCCCCGAAGGCCGCGGAGCCGAAGCTGCTCTACCTCGGCCGGCTGAAGGCGTACAAGCGGATCGAGCACGTGCTTGACGTGCTTGAGGCGATCCCGGGCGCGACGCTCGACATCGTCGGTGACGGCGATCACCGCGAGGCGCTCGAGGCCGAGATCGAGCGCCGGGGCCTTGCTCCCCGCGTCGAGATGTACGGGCACGTCGACGACCGCAGCCGCGCGGAGCTGTACGCCCGCGCCTGGATCCTGCTCACCGCCTCCTCGTCGGAGGGATGGGGTCTGACCGTGATCGAAGCCGCGCTGTGTGGAACCCCGAGCGCGGCGCTCGCCGTCGGCGGCCTGCGCGAATCGATCGTCGATGGTGAGACCGGCGTGCTGGCCGAGGATATGGACGAGCTGACCCGCCGGGTCTCGCAGCTGATCGTCCGTCGTCAGGTGCTTGAGGAGCTCGGCGAGGCCGCGCGCCAGAGGGCGCTGACGTTCTCCTGGGAGCGCACGGCGGAGGCGAACCTCGCCGTCCTGCGCGCCAAGGCCAAGGCCCACGCACGGCGATGACGGGCGAGAAGCACCAGCGCTGGCAGGTGCTCGAGGGCCGCTCGCGAATCGACGAGGTGCTGACCGAGTTCGTCGCGCGGCGGCTGATGAAGGTGACTCATCAGCGCCCGGGTCTGATCGAGGTGAAGGGCGGCTCTGCGCTCGCCGCCGGCAAGCGCGCGCAGGCGCTCGACTGGCTACCCGTCAAGGGCCGAATCGCGTATTCCCAGGACGGCTCGCACATCCGTGTCGAGGCGACGATCGGGCCCCGCGGGCGCCCGCACGTTCGCCGCCACCTGTTTGAGGAGCTCTACGAGCACAAGCTCTCGAGTTGGCTCGCGGACCTCGACCGCACGCTGCGCTCACGGACCGAAGCTGCCGAGGATGCACCGGCCGAGGGTCAGGTCCCCGGCAGCCCCGGCCGCTCGTAGAGCGTCACCGCGTCGCCGCCGGGCGGGCAGCGCTCGCCGAACAGCGGCCGCGGCGAATCGCACGGACGGGGCCGGACGAAGTGCCCGATCACGACGAAGTGCTGGGCGCGGACGACCGCGATGCCGCCCCGGTCGAACAGTCCTCCCTTCGCCTCGGTGAAGGCGAACTGGGCCTGCTTGCCGAGCGGCTGGTCACCGTACGTGAACACGTAGCGCGGACTGTTGCCGAGCAGGTCACCGACGATCGACGCGTCGGCGTTCGGGTGGATGATCACGACCCGCGAGCCGACGGCGCGGCGCCGGATCGCGTTCGCCACCTTCGGCCACGGTGATCCCGCCGGGAACCCGGTGACGTACTGCCAATCATCGAAGCTCGGATAGCGCACCGTGTCCGGGTGCGCGAGCACGCGCCCGTCGAACAGCACCGCCGGGATGAGCGCGAGCACGCCGACCACGACGTACGCCGGGCGCCCGACTGTCCGCCAGCTCCGGCCGGAGACCCACTGCCAGCCGAGCACCACCGCGTAGCGCGATGAGAACGAGGAACGGCGGCAGGCTGGACATGAAGTGGCGCGGGAACGGGTACGTCGTGAAGAAGATCGCGCCGACGGTCGGCACGATCGCCCACGCGAGGTACACGACCGTCAGGCGCAGGTGGCGCCGCAACGCGAGCACCGCCCCGGCAACGCCGATCGTCAGCAGCGGCAGCGTCACGTAGCCGGTCATCGTCTGCCGGAACACCCGCCACGCGTCCTGGGTGAACAGGTTGAACGGGGCATCGATGACGTTGCTGATCGAGCGCACCGTGTACAGCGGGCTTCTGCGCACCGCCTCGTACGTCGCCCAGTAGCCCGGACGAGCGCAGCAGCATCTCGGCGAGCACGACGCCGAGCAGCGAGATCGCGACGGCGCCGAGCCACAGCTTCACGCGCTGTCCCCGCCCCTCCGGTGAGAAGTCGAAGCACACGAGGCTGAGCGGCAGCAACACGATCGCCGGGATCGTGTTCTCCTTCGTCAACAGGGCGGCGGCGAACACGACGCCCAGGACCGCGCCCGTGCGGAGACTCGGGCGCTCGGCGAGCTCGAGTTCGACGTACAGGGCGATCGCCATGATCAGCGTCACGAGCGGCTCGTAGATCCCGATCCCGTCGTGGACGAGGAACATCGGCACGACGACGCACAACCCAGCCGCGACGATGCCGGTGGCGCGCCCACCGAGCTTGCGGCCGAGCATCGCGACGACGCCGATCGTGGCGAGGCCGGCCAGCATCGACACCCAGCGCATCGCCGTCAGCGGCGCCAAGCCGAGCTTGACGAGCACCGCGCCGGCCCACGACAGCAGCGGCTCGCGGCCGATCGATCTCGGAGATGAACAGGTCGTGCAGCGAGTGCGTGATCCCGTTCGCCCAGCCGGCGTACAGGCCCTCGTCGAAGAAGTACGGGAAGTTCCCGATGAAGATCAGGCGGGTGACCAGGTAGCTGACGACGATCACGGCGAGTCGCGCCCGTGACCGCGGGGTTCGCGCGCGATCGACGTCCCGGATCCGACCGCCGCGTCGACGGCGGTGGCTCGGCGAGCCGGCGCGGCGGGCGCGCCCGGTGGCGAGCTGAATGTCCGTGGTCACGAGTCGGGGCCTCTGTCCGGGACGAGGGCGAGTGGCCGTGCCGGAGCGGGCTCGTCGGTGGCCTCGCCGCTCGTGCTGGCGGACGTCTGTCGAACACGTGCTTGAACGACAGGACTGGCCGTTCTAGCAGGTAGTAGCTCGCCGCCGCGATCACGGCGGTCATCGCGAGGGTCCCGGCGCTCCACCACAGCCATGGGTGGATCACCGAGTGCGCTCCGAAGTGCCAAAGCGACAGCTGGGCGACCACCGGCGTCTGCCACAGGTAGATGCCGTAGGAGATGAGCCCAAGCCACGCGAGCACTCGCCAACTCAGGATCCGCCGCGACATGCCCCGGGTCTGGTCCCCGACGACCGCCGGTATCAGCAGGCCGAGCGCGACCGCGGTGTACAGCCAGTGGCTCTCGAAGTATTGCCGGGTGCTGACCGGCGCGAAGAACCCGCCGAGCCCGATCTGTGTCGCCACCGCCCAGAACGCGACGCCTGCGAACAGCCAGGCGATACCGGGGAATCGGTCGAGCACGCGCAGGCGGCGCGGCGTCGTGCCCTCGAGCTCGATCCAGACGCTCAGCAGCGCAAGCCCCATCCCGAAGGCGAACTGGTCGAAGTAGCTCGGCAGCGCATCCAGCAGCGGCGTGACGACGATCTGATGCGGGTTACCCCCGCTGAGCGCGATCGCCTTCCAGATCTGGGAAATGACGATCAGCACCAGCAGTCCGATCAGCTCGGAACGGAGCACCGCGGAGCGCGAACGGGCCGGAATCCGGCGCTGGATCCACGCGTACACGGGGAGAAACGCGTAGAACGCGACCTCGATCGTCAGCGTCCATGCCTGGGTGAGCCCGCCGGACAGCGTGTGCGGGCTATAGGTCTGCGCGAGCAGGTAGTAGAGCGGGGCGCCATGGGCGGTGAACACCCCGTACTGGAGCGCCGAGGTCCCGACCCACACTGCCGTCACCGTGAGCGCGACCCAGTACGCAGGAACGATCCGGAGGAAGCGCCGCCACGCGTAGGGCCCGGTCGTAGGTGCTGGACGTCCGCTCAGCCGCGAGAGGACGAACGGCCGGTACAGCAATAGCCCGGAGATGAGGAAGAAGATGACGACGCCGACGTCGAGGCGCTGCGCGTAGGCGCTGAACACGCTGTTCGGGTTCCCGGACACCCCTGCGGCCACCGCCGTATGCGTGAGCAGCACGGACAGCGCAGCGATTGCACGCAGCGAGTCGACCAACGGCAGGCGATTCGCCCGGACGTTCACCGCAGCAATTGTGGCCGAATCGGCCGCTCGGCGGTTCGCATATCCTGACCGTGGTGAGGCTGGTGCCGCGATCCTTCCTCGGCCGCCTGGCTGCCGTCG
This sequence comes from uncultured Solirubrobacterales bacterium, assembly GCA_963813265.1. Taxonomy (GTDB): domain Bacteria; phylum Actinomycetota; class Thermoleophilia; order Solirubrobacterales; family Solirubrobacteraceae; genus Palsa-465. The sequence continues at coordinate 262,629 of CAWEYQ010000023.1, forward strand.
TCGCGGTCGGCGTCGTGCTCCGGGCGATCTACCTGTTCACGATCGCCCGTCACGTCGTCGGCATCGGCGACTGGTGGTTCTACCACTGGCAGGCGCAGTCGATCGCCCAGGGCCACGGATTCATCGAGCCCTGGGTGCTGCTCGGCACCGGGCAGTACCGCCCGTCGGCGATCCACCCGCCGCTCTATCCGCTCGTGCTCTCCGGCTTCTACAAGCTCGGCCTGCATTCGACGCTTGCGCAGCGGAGCCTCGGACTCGGATTTGGCGCGATCACGATGGTGCTCGTCGGGCTGCTGGGACGCCGGGTCGGCGGCGCCGAAGCTCGGCCTGCTCGCCGCCGCGGTCTACGCCGTCTACCCGGTGATGATCGCCGCCGACGGCAACCTGATGAGCGAGACGCTCGTATGGCGCACTGATCGCCGGGATGCTGCTCGCCGCCGTCGCCGTGCTCGATCGTCCGACATGGCGCCGGGCCGCGCTCCTCGGCGCTCTCATCGCCCTCGCCGCGCTGACCCGGACCGAGGCGCTGTTCTTCCTCCCGTTTCTCGTGCTGCCCGTCGCCTGGCGGGCCCGACCGACCTGGCGCGGGCGAGGCGGCGCTGGTCCTCGCCGCGGGGCTCGCGTGCGCGGTGGTGCTCGCTCCGTGGACGATCCGCAACGAGAGCGTGTTCGGTCGCTTTGTGCTCATCTCCACGAATGACGCGACCGTCATCGCGGGGGCGAACTGCGAGAAGACCTATCACGGCACGAACATCGGCGGCTGGGACATCACCTGCGCGGCGAAGATCACGAAGCCGAATGAGGCCGCCCAGGCGGCGATCTGGCGCCAGCAGGGGATCGACTACGCCGAGAACCATCTCTCCCGGCTGCCGCTCGTCGTGCTGATGCGCGAGCTGCGCGTGTGGGACCTGTGGCAGCCGCGCCGCCAGGCAAAGGCGTTCTCCGAGGGCGTGCAGATCGACGTCGCCCAGTTCGGCGTGCTCGCCTACTACGCGCTGATGCTGCTCGCGATCCCCGGCCTGCTGCTGCTCCGCCGCCGCGCCCGGCCGCTGCTGATCGTGCTCCTCGCTCCGGCGGTCGTCGTGATCGTCTCGACCGCGATCGGCTACGGCGTGCCACGGCTGCGGCACTCGTTCGAGATCCCGCTGACCGTGCTCGCGGCGGCTGGGCTCATCAGCCTCCAGGAGCGGGTGGCACTGCGCCGCCGCGCCGGCCAGCTACCGCCGCTCGCGGCCTCCGAGCACGCCGGCCGTATGACCCGTCTCGGCTTCCGCCGAGCGCTGATCGGGATCGCGCTCGGGGGATTCGTGTTGCGCGCGATCTACGCCTACGTGATCGTCAAGAGCAAGCCGCTGATCGGCGATGCGCTCGAGTTCCACCTCCAGGCCAACCTGCTCGCCGATGGTCACGGCTACATCCAGCCGGTCACGTGGCAGCTCGCCCACATCGCCCGGCCGACCGCGGATAAGCCCCCGCTCTACCCGTTTCTGGAGGCGCTGCGTGTCGCTGTTCGGCGGTCGCTCGTGGCGCTTTCACGACCTCGTCGACATCCTCGCCGGGACGGCGACGATCGGTGTCGTCGGCCTGCTCGGACGCCGGATCGGCGGGGAGCGCCTCGGGCTGATCGCCGCCGGCCTGACCGCCGTGTACCCGCTGCTGATCGCCGCCGACGGCTCGCTGCGCAGCGAGTCCGTGTTCGCCCTGCTCGTGACGGTCGCGCTGCTCCAGACGCTACGGCTGCGGGAGGCGCCGTCGGTGAGAAACGCCGCGTTGCTCGGCGTGATCATCGCGCTCGCGACGCTAACCCGCTCGGAGGCACTGCTGCTCGTTCTGCTGCTGCCGTTCGGCGTCGCCGGGCTGCGCCGCGGGCTCGTCACGGCGGGTGCCTGCGCGCTCGTGCTGCTGCCGTGGCTCGCGCGGGATTGGATCGCGTTCGATCAGCCGGTGCTGCTCTCGACAAACGCCGGTGGCCTGCTTGCGGGGGCGAACTGCGCTCAGACGTATTCCGGCGCGCTGATCGGCCAGTGGACGTTCAGCTGCCTGCCGCCGCCGAAGTCCACGAACGAGGCGGAGGCCTCGAACGAGCTGCGGGACATCGGCCTGCGCTACGCCCGCGACCATGCCGACCGCCTGCCGGTTGTCCTCGCGGCCCGGATCGGCCGCTCGTTCGAGCTGTTCCGACCCGCCCAGCAGTGGACGATGGAGGCAGTGTTCGAGGGACGAAATCTGACCGTCGAGAGGATCGGCGTGCTCGTTCTACTACGTGATCGCGCTGCTGGCGATCGCCGGTGCGGTGATCCTCCGGCGTCGCCACGGTCCGTGGCTTGTATTGCTCGCACCGCTCGCGCTTGTGCTGTTCGTATCGATCACGGCCTACGGCTTCACACGCTTCCGGGTCGGCGCCGAACCGGCCCTGATCGTGCTCGCCGCGGTGACACTCGACGCGCTTGTGGGCAGGTGGCGCCCCGAGCGCGCGACCGGACCCGAGCAGTCAACAGGCGTCCCCGCGGCGGCGTGACCGTCATCATGTCGCGATGATCGTTCGCGGAGCCCTCGCGCTGTTCGCCGCCGTCGTGGTCGCCTGGATGGTCGTGCTGCTGCGGTGATGCGCACGATCTGGCGCATGGGACCGTGGTGCCGGGCGGCAAGACCGCCAACCTGCTGCCGATCCTCCGGACTCCCGCGACGTTCACGGCGCGGGTCGATCAGGTCCAGGCCGCTAAACGGCTCAACCCGGACAGTCAGCCCGACATCGCGATCGCGGGCGACTACGCCCTGCGCAGCGGCCCCGGCGACCTCGATCGGGCGCTCGCGATGATGCAGGCGGTCGTTCGGCGCGAGCCTCAGAACCTGCAGGCGTGGGTCGATCTCCTCGGCATCCAGGAGTTCCGCCACGACGCAGCGGGAGCGCGCGCCGCGGCCGCCCATATCCGCCTGCTCGACCCCCGCGACACACGCGGCTCCTGAGCCGCCTCCAGCCGCCCGCCGTCTAGACTGCGCCGCCGTTTTGCTCCGGATCAAACGAGACGCCCGGTTCACGCTCGGTTTCGCGATCGCGTCGTTCGTGATCGCGTTCTGGCAGCGGACCGGCTGGGCCACATCCGACACCAAGATCGACCTCCACGTCGACCCGGTGCGCTTCCTCGGCGACGTCGCGTCGGTGTGGACGCCGACGAACGGCCTCGGCGAGGTCCATAGCGCCCAGTACGGGGGCTACCTGTGGCCGATGGGGCCGTTCTTCGCCTTGTTCCACTCGCTCGGCATCTCCCCGTGGGTCGTGCAGCGGCTGTGGCTCGGGACGGTGCTCGCGCTCGCCGCCTGGGGAATGCTGCTGCTGCTCGACCAGCTGATCGGTAAGCCGCGCGGGATCGTCCATCTCGTCGCGACCGCGTTCTGGGTGCTCAACCCGTACACGACCGTGTTCATCGCGCGGACGACGATCACGCTGTGGGGCTACGCGGCGCTCCCGTGGCTGCTGCTCGCCGTCTACCGGGGCGTCCGTACCTCGCGCGGGTGGCGGGCCTGGTGGTGGCCAGGGGCGTTCGCGCTGATGTTCATGTCGACCGGCGGCGGGGTCAATGCCGCGGTCGTCTTCTACATGGCGATCGGCCCGGTGCTGCTGATGTTCTACGAGCCGGCGATGGGCCATGTCCGCTGGCGGGCGGCCGGCGGGTTCTTCGTGCGGGCGGTGATCCTGTCGGTGCTCGCGTCGTTCTGGTGGATCTCGGCGCTGCTCGTCCACGTCCGGTACGGGATCGACTTCCTCCAGTACACCGAGCAGCCGCGCACGATCTGGGGGACGAACGCGATCTCCGAGTCGCTGCGGCTGATGGGCTATTGGACGTCGTACATCGGCGCCGGCTACCCGAAGGCGGCGTTCTCGTACTTCTCAGACAGCGGGACGCTGATCTTCAATGTCCTCGTCGTCGGGGCGTCATTCCTGCTCTCGGCGCTCGCGGCGCTGAGCTTCGTGTGGGCCCGGCGCTGGCGCTACGCCCCGTTCTTCGTCCTGATGTTCGTTGTCGGGGTCGTCGTCATGGCCGCCGGGTTCCCGGACGGGACTCCGCTGCGCTCGACGATGGAATGGATCTACTACCACGTGTTCGTCACGCGCTTCCTGCGGACGGTCAACAAGGCGGCGCCGCTCGTGGCGCTCGGTCTCGCCGGCCTGCTCGGGCTCGGGGCGCGACTGCTGTGGTGGCGTCTGCGGGAGATCAAGCTCGCGCGCTGGCGTCAGGTGGCGATGGTCGGAGTGCCGCTCGCGTTCGTGCTGCTGCTCGTCTACGCCGCGCTGCCGGTCATCCAGGGCAAGGCGATCGATCGCCAGCTGACCTGGAAGACGATCCCGGCTGCCTGGAGACACACGGGCGACTCCCTGAATCGAACACTCGCACCGAACTCCCGCGCCATCGTGCTCCCAGGGCAGATCTTTGCCTACTACAAATGGGGCGGCACGGTCGACGCGATCCTCCCGCGGCTGACCAAGAAGCCGGTGGCCGTGCGCTACGAAACCCCGTACGCCGACCTCCACTCCGACGACCTGCTCCAGACGATTGATTCGCTTGTCCAGCAGGCGCGCGCGTTCCCGGGCCAGCTGCGTCCGCTGCTCGGATTGATCGGAGCCTCCTCGGTCGTCTCAGGGACCGACGACGACATCATCCGCAGCGGCGCCGTGGATCCGGCCATCGCCGCGAACGTGCTCGCGTCGCAGAACCTCGGAACGTCCCGCGGCTTCGGGCCGCTGTCCCCGGTGCCGCCCGCGCGTGGCGACCTCGGCCCGACCCAGTCGCTTCCCCAGGTGCGCCGGTTCTCGCTCCCCGTCGGCCGCGGCATCGTCCACTTCGACCAGGGCCGCGAGACCGTCGTCGACGGCTCGGCGGCAGGGCTCGCCGATCTCGCCGCGTTCGGGGCGCTCCCCGCCCGCGCACCGTTGTTCTACGCAGGCGACCTGACCGCGCGCGCGATCGCCGGAGCCGCCGCATCCGGCGGCGATATCGTCGTCACCGACTCCAACCGCCGGCAGGCCTTCCTGCCGCAGTTCAGCCAGCAGAACGTCGGCCCGGTGCTCACTCAGAAGGATCCGATCCTCCGCACCGAGGCGAACGTCAACCCGTTCGTGGCGCCCGGAACCCAGGGTCAGACGGTCGCCATCGTCCGCGGCGCCGCGTCAATCACCGGACCGGTGGCCAACGGCTTTCAGTCCTTCCCGGAGCACGCCTGGATCGCGGCCTTCGACGGTGACCTCAACACATCCTGGGTGCCGTATGGTCAGCCGCAGCCCGACCGGTGGTTCCGGGTCACGTTCACGAGCCCGCGTGACGTCCCGTACGTCGACGTGTACCCGCTCACCGGCCCCCACGGCACGGTGACCTCGATTGGGATCGACGACAAGGTCACGAAGGTCCACGCTGGGTGGAACCACATCATCGTCGGTGCCCACCACGTCCGCAGCCTGCGGGTCGCGATCGCGAGCGTGCTCAAGCCGCGCAAACCTGGCCCGGGCGGGATCCAGGAACTGCGGATTCCGGGCGTCCACATCAGCCAGACCCTCCGCGCTCCCGTCGTCGTCTCCAAGGCGCTCGCCGGTCATGACGTCAGCCACGCCTCGCTGACCTACCTGTTCTCTCGCACTACAGGGGACGATCCATTCCGGCGCGACCGCTACGTCGATGAGCCCGGCCTCGCCAACCTCGAGGATCGCCAGGACGCGGAGAAGACCATCGATCGCCTCGTGTTCACACCCGTCCAGCGGACGTACGCCGTCGACGCCCGGGTGCAGCCCGCCGTCGACAGCTCCGACGCGTTTCTCGACCGGCTCGCCGGCGTCCGCGGCGGTGCCACGTTCACGTCGTCAAGCCGCTTTCACAACGAGGCGATCTATCGCGCCTCGAGCGCGTTCGACGGCGATCCGAATACGGCCTGGGTCGGCCTGTGGATCCGTCCGTACCAGCCGCTGCCCTGGATCGCGTGGTCGACGCCGAGACCGGCGCGGGTGAGTCGCCTGACGCTCACGCCGGCCCGTCTCCCGGTGCGCCGGCCGACCGCGGTACAGCTGAGCTGGCCCGGTGGCAGCACCGGGACGCTGCCCGTCGCCGCCGACGGGACCGTGACGCTCCCGACGGCCGCGCGCGCGAAGGCCTTCCGGTTGACGATCGTCAGTGCCGCGTTCCCGGCCGGACTGACCGCCCGCCAGCGGGCGACGCGCGGGATCGGCATCGGCTCGCTGGCCGTGCCGGGGGTCAGGACCGTCACCGTTCCCCACGTCGGGCCGCTGCACGCCGCGTGTGGCGACGCCCGGGTCACCCTCGCCGGCCGCACGCTGCCGCTCCAGGTGACGGGCACGATCGGCCAGCTGGACAGTGGCCAGGCCCTCACCGCGCGCTCGTGCGGTGGCACCGCGACGATGCCGTCCGGCGTCCAGTACGTCGAGGTACAACGCGGGCCGTTCAGCGTCGACAAGCTGCGCCTGCACTCGGCCGCGCCGGTCCCGCTCGCGAGCACAGCGGTCGCGTCCGCGCAGGTGCGCGCCCCCGGCACGATCGGCCGCTACTCGGTCGATGGCGTCCGCGTCTCGGTCAACCGGCCGAGCTGGCTCGTGCTCGGTGAGAGCTACGACGTCGGCTGGCAGGCGACGTGCAACGGGCGCTCGCTCGGCAAGCCACAGGTCATCGACGGCTACGCGAACGGCTGGCTGGCCCCCGCCGGATGCCGGCAGGTGACGTTCACGTTCGCCCCTCAGTCCGGGGTCAATCGCTCCTACATCGTCTCCGCGGTCATCGTCGCGCTGCTCGCGCTACTACTCATCTTCACCCGCCCGGGGCGGCTCTCCGAGGCGGACGCGCTGCCGGAGTTCCTCGAGATCTCAGACCGCGCGCAACGACTCCCGCTGCGCCGCGCGCTCGGGTGGGCACTGCTGTGGACGATTCCGCTCGCGTTCATCTTCGCCTGGCGCTCGGCGATCCTGATCGCGCCGGCGCTGACGTTCATCCTGTGGCGCGGCATCGGACCGCGCGCGTTGGCCGCCACATCGGCCGCGCTGATCGGGATCGCGATCCCGATCTCCTACCTGATCGTCCAGCCGAACAACGAGGGCGGCTACAACTTCGGCTACAGCGTCGACGTGATCTACGGGCACTGGATCGGCGTCGGCGCGATCGTGCTGCTCGGCGCCTCCGGATGGATGACATTGACGCAGGCTCGCGGCCGTCGCGCCCGCCCGGTCGAGCCGCCGCCCGGGGCCGGACTGGTCGGTCAATACGGCCAGTGACCCTGCTCGCCCAGCAGCCGAGCCAGCGGACGCAGGCGTGCCACAAGGGCGAGCTTGACGACGCAGTTCCGGACGAAGTAGGGAAGCTGCAATGCCTGACGGGCCGCGTTGTCAACGCGGCCGCGCCCGGCGAGCGTCTCCCGCCGGTACTCGGCGAGCGACCCGTCCCGGCCGACGTAGCGAAACGCGCCCCCGAAGAACAGCAGGCGCAACTGAGCGAGCATCACCCCGACCGCGTTGTACGAGTCGTGGATGAGCATCGACCCGCCGGGACGCACGCGTGGCCCCCAGCGCTCGATGTCCGGCTTGGCGAAGCGGTAGCGGTGGGCGCCGTCGATGTAGAGCATGTCGAGCTCGCCGGCGACTGCATCAAGCGCGTCCTGGGAGGCGCGGCGAACGTGACGGACGCGCTCGTCGACGCCGGCCCGGTCGAGGTTGGCGTGGAACGTGTCGTAGTCGGCGTTGCCGAGTACGGCGTCCGGGTCGTACTCGTTCGGCCCGCGGTCCATCCCCCCGTGAGGGTCGATCGCCACCAGCTCGACGTCGTCGGCCGCGGCCCTGCCGAGGATGATCGTCGACCGGCCCCGGAACGACCCGATCTCGACGATCCGCCCATTCGGCGGGACCGCCCGGGCAGCGTCCCAGAGTCGCCGCGCCTGGGCGTCCGTCATCCAGCCCTCGACGTCGCGTACCGCGGTGAGAGCCTCGTCGAATCCGGGCCGGATCTCGCTGGCGGTCATTGACCGGCGCGCACCGGCGCGCTCGCCGCCGTCGCCTGCTCGGGCACGGGCGGCTCGATCGCGACCGTCTCCGGATCGACCTCCGGGTCCGCCATCGGGGCGGTCCGGGCCGGCCACACGCGGCCGAGCCACGGATACCGGAGCACCGGCACGAGCCACAGGGCCTCGACGGCGACGCCGAAGGAGATCTTGCTCTCGCCGACGGTGCGGTCCTGGAAGCGGATCGGGACCTCGGCGATCCGGAAGCCGGCGCGGTCGGCACGGAACGTCAGCTCGATGTTGAACACGTACCCTTGCGAGCGGAGCGTCGGCAGCTCGACGGCCTCGAGCACCTCGCGCCGGATGCAGCGAAAACCGCCGGTGAGGTCGCGGACGTCGAGGTCGAGGAGCCGGCGTGAATAGAGCGATCCGGCCCGGCTCAGCAGCCGCCGCAGGCGCGGCCAGTCGGCGATCGAACCGCCGGGAACGTAGCGGGAGCCGAGCACGAGATCGTGCTGCCGGGCGGCCGCGAGCAGGTCCGGGATGTACACCGGGTCATGCGACAGATCGGCGTCCATCACGATCACGATCTCGGCGCCGCCGTTCAGCGCGTGCTCAAAGCCCGCGAGGTAGGCGCGCCCGAGTCCCTGCTTGCCCGGCCGGCGCATGACCTCGATCCCGCCAAACTCGAGGGCGAGCCTGTCTGCGATGTCGGCGGTGCCGTCCGGCGAGGCGTCATCGACGATCAGCACCTGGTGATCCCCAGGCGCGACGCGCTCGAGCTGGGCCACGGCGGCACGAACGACGTGCTCGACGTTACCCGCCTCATTGAAGGTTGGGATCATCAGCCAGATCCGGGCCACTCGCCGTAGCGTACGCGGAACGCCCGGCTGCGTGCGACGTGGGGGTGATGCCCGGGGCTACGCTTCGCGACCGAATGGCTGTCCCTGCGCTGCTCGGCGTCGCGTCATTCGTGCTCGCGTTCGTCCAGCGAACAGGGCTTGCGACCGCCGATACCAAGATCAATCTCCACGTCGACCCGGCGCGGTTCCTGTCCGACGTCGCCTCGATGTGGACCTCCACCGGCCAACTCGGCGGTGTCCAGTCCGGGCAGCAGACGGGCTACCTGTTCCCGATGGGCCCGTTCTTCGCGCTCGGGCACGCGCTCGGGTCTCTCGGACTGGGTCGTTCAGCGGCTGTGGCTCGGGACGCTGCTCGCGCTCGCCGCGTGGGGCGTCGTCCGGCTGCTCGATGCGCTGCACCCGGGGCCCCGCGGGATCGTCCACCTCGCGGCGGGCGCGGTGACGATCCTCAATCCGTTCGTCGTCACGTACACGAACCGGACCACGGTGACGCTGCTTGCGTACGCGGCGCTCCCATGGCTCCTGCTCGCTGTCCATCGCGGCCTGCGGGACAGCCGCGGCTGGCGCTGGCCGGCGGCGTGCGCCCTGCTCGTCACCGCCGCCGGCGGCGGGGTCAACGGCGCCGTCGTGGCGTGGATGCTCGTCGGACCCTTACTGCTGCTGGTGTACGAGGCGCTGTTCGTCGGGGTGCCCTGGGGCGACGTGGGTCGCTTCCTCGCCCGGGTGCTGCCGCTCGGGGTGCTCGTGTCGATCTGGTGGATCATCCCCGCCTACGTCCAGTCGAAGTACGGCGTCGACTTCTTGAAGTTCACCGAGCAGCCGGGGACGGTCTGGGGGACGACGAGCGCGACCGAGAGCCTGCGGTTGATGGGCTTCTGGCTCTCCTACGTCGGGATCGGGTTCGCCGGCCGAGCGATCCCGTACTTCGACGATGCCAAGACGCTGCTGTTCTCGCTGCCGGTCGTCGTCGGCACGCTGCTGCTCCCGGCGGTCGGGCTCGTCTCGTTCGTCGCGGCACGGCGCTGGCGCTACGGCCCGTTCTTTCTCGCGCTCGTGCTCGCCGGCGTGCTGATCATGCTCGCCGGGTTCCCGGAGGGGACGCCCCTGCGCCACGGGCTCACGTTCACCTACAACCACGTGGCCGCCGTCCGCTTCCTGCGCGCCTCCTACAAGGCGGCACCGCTGGTGGCGATCGGGCTCGCCTGCCTCGCCGGCGTGGGGGCGGGGGCGCTGTGGGGCCGTGTCGGTGGATCGATGCGGCTCGCCGCGGCGGGCGGCGCCGTCGCCGTGCTCGCGCTCGCCGCGTGGCCGCTCGTCACCGGCCGCGCCCAGGATCGCCAGGTCTCCTACAAGCGGATCCCGGCGGCGTGGCGGGCGGTCGCAAACGACCTTGACCAGGGGCTGCCGGCGAATGCGCGCGCCATCGTGCTGCCCGGCGAGCTGTTCTCGTTCTACACGTGGGGCGGGACCGTCGACCCGATCCTCCCGGCGCTGAGCCGGCGTCCGGTCGCCGAGCGCACCCAGGTCCCTTACAGCGACCTGCGGGCGGCCGACCTGCTGTGGACGATCGACGGCCTCGTCCATCAGGGACGGCTCCTGCCGGGTCAGCTCGCCCCACTGCTGCGATTGATCGGGGTCCGCTCCGTGATCACCGCCACCGACAGCGACCTCGCTCGCAGCGACGCCCCGGCGCCGGCCGACGTCGCGCAGACGCTCGCCACGCAGCCCGGGTTCGCGCAGCCGGCCAAGGCGTACGGAGCGGTGCGCCCCTTCACCCCCACCGGCGAGCCCGGCGCCCGGATCCTCCTCCCGGAGATCCGCCGGTACGACCTCCCGTCCGCCCGGGGGATCGTCCACGTCGAGCCGCAGCAGGCGCCGATCGTCGTCGATGGCTCGGCGACCGGGATCGCTCAGGTGGCCGCATTCGGCGGGCTGCCGCCCGGGCGGGCGGTGCAGTACGCAGCCGACCTGGCTCCGGGCGCGCTGCGCGCCGCGGTCGCATCCGGCGGGGAGGTGGTCATCACCGACTCCAACCGCCGCCGGGCGTTCGTGGCCGGCTCGCTCGAGCAGAACGTCGGGGCGACGCTCGCCGCCGATCAGACCGTCAGCGCCGACGGCATCATCCTTGACCCGTTCGGCCGCGGCCCGGACTCCGAGACCGTCGCCTCGTACACCGGCATTCGCTCGGTGTCGGCACCGCTTTCCCCGCAGACACCCCAATTCCCCGAGCGGCGCCCGTTCGCCGCGCTCGACGGCTCCCCGCAGACGGCGTGGCTGGCCGACCCGACGCTCGATCCGGGGCGGCGGTACCTCGACGTCGCGTTCACGCGGCCGATCGACGTCCCGTACGTCGACCTGCTGCCCTACGGACGGGTCCGGGCGGTGTCGGTCGCGGGGCGGAGCTTCCCGGTTCACCCCGGGTGGAACCACCTCGTCCTCGGGGCGCGCGCCGTGAGCGCGCTGCGCGTGGTGGTCAGCGGGAGCGGCCCACCGCTCGGGATCAGGGAATTGCGCATCCCCGGCGTGCGGGCGACCGAGGCGCTCCGCCTCCCCGTCGATGCGGCGCAAGGGCTCCGCGGCGCCAACCTCGACCGGGTCGCGCTCACCTACGTGTTCGAGCGCACGGCCGACGATGTGCCGGGCATCCGCCGCGTGTTCGAACTCCCCACGGCCCGGACGTTCACGGCGAGCGCCTGGGTCGGGACGTTCCCGCCGGATGTGCCTCGTCCCACCCGGTGCGGGGCGGTGAGGATCCGGATCGACGGACAGGTTGTGCGTATGCGGGTGCTCGCCGCGTCCTCGCGCGGCGGGCCGGCGCGGTCGGTGTCCTGCGGACGCCCGGTCACCCTCGCCGCCGGATCGCACCTGCTCGTCGCGCCACCGGGCCCGTACACCGTTGAGGCGCTCGCGCTGCGCTCGGCCGTCTCTGCCGCGCCGCCCGCCTCGACGGGCCGGGTGGTGAATGCGGGTACGTTCGGCCGCGGCTCCCACGACGGCGTCCGTGTGTCGGTGACCGGCCCCTCGTGGCTCGTCCTCGGCGAGGGCTACAACCGGGGCTGGCACGCGACCTGCGACGGCCACTCGCTCGGGGTGCCGGTGCCGATCGACGGCTACGCCAACGGTTGGAAGATCGGGCCGTCCTGCCACGACGTCTCGTTCACGTTCTCGCCGAACCGCCTGGCGGTGATCGGCTACATCGTCTCCGGTGTCGCCGGAGTGGTCTGTCTCGCCCTGCTGGCCTGGCCGCTCGTGCGGCGCCGGAAGCGGTCGCAGCCTGTGGACCCTCCCGAGCCGCCGTCGATCCCCGTGAGCGATCACCCACGGGCACTCGCCCCGGTCCACGCCGTCGCCTGGGCGATCGTCGCGGGCTGCGGGTTCGCCTTCGTGTTCGGCATCCGGGCGGGCATCGTCGCCGTCCCCGTGCTCGCCCTGATCCTTTGGCGCGGCCTCGGCCCCCGCCCCCTGACCCTCGCCGCGGGTGCGCTCCTGGGGATCGTCGTCCCCCTGCTCTACATCATCGATGCGCCCTCATCCGCCGGCGGCAACCACTACGGCTACGCCACCCAGCACATGACCGCCCACTGGGCCGCGGTCGCCGCCCTCGGCCTCCTGTTCGTCGCCCTCTGGCGAACGCTGGCCACTGCAGCGACAGGAGAGCGCCCGCCGGCGCGGTGAACAAGGTTGGTTCCGGAATGCGGAACCAACCTTGCATCGAGGGTGGGCGGACCGCCGAACGAACGACGCAAGAAACCCTCCGCATATCCGGAGGAAACCTTGCACTCGATCCGGATTTAGTCGCGCCGGGCGATCACGATGTCCTGGAAGCTCGTTCCCGGCGTCCCCGCCCACGTACCGAGCAGCGGCGGCCGGTCAGGCGCAAGCCCACCAGTCGCCAGCCGGGCCTCGACCCAGGACGCCTCGTACCCCACGGCGGCTTCCGGCAACGCCGGATCGGCGACGAACGCCGGCCCGCCATCGAACGGGGCAAACCGAAACGCGGCGCCGTCCGAGAGAGCCGGGTCCGGCCGTACGAGGAACCACGTCGTGAACAGCACCCCACCCGGCGCCAGCACCCGCGCCGCCTCGGCGAGATACCGCGCGGCGGTGTCGGCGAGCAGGTGCGTGAACACCGACGTCGCGAGCACGAGATCGAACGTCCCGTCGGCGTACGGAAACCCGTACTCGGCCGCCCGCACCGCCCCGCCCGGGTTGTACAAAGCGTTCTCGATGTCGGCATGAGCGAACCGGAACGGAACCGGCGTCGTCGCGTCCCGATACGCGCGCTCACACCACGCGACCGCGTCCGGCATCACGTCGAAGCCGTCATAGGACCCCGGCGGCTGCAGCCGCGCCGCCAACACCCGCGCGAGCCGTCCTGCTCCGCACCCCACGTCGAGCACACGTGCCCCTGACGACAGCACCCCCAGGTCATCGAGCAGACGCCCAAACTCCTCACCGGTCCGGACATAGTCGGAGTCGCCGACGGCCTGCTGTAGCCGGCGCGGCGGCGTCAGCTCGTCTCGCCGTCCGAGCACCCGGTCGGCCGCGTCAGCGGCGCGGAGTCGCAGGGACGCCACGGCGCGACCGGCCAGACCAGCCGTTACGTTTCCAGACCCCATGACCGAGCCCGTGACCGTACCCGATGCCGTTGCCCCGCCTCCGAAGCATCCGCGCTTCGCGATGATCGACGGCGTCCGCGCGCTTGCCGTCGCCAGCATCGTCCTCTTTCACGCCGTCGTGTTCGGTAGGGCGTTCTCCGCCTCCTTCCCGGGTCGCCTCGCGGCCCACCTCAACGTCGGGGTCGCGCTGTTCTTCGTGATCTCGGGCTTTCTGCTCTACCGACCGTTCATCGCCCACCGCGTCGGGGGCGCGGCCGCGCCGTCGGTCCGTGACTACGCCAAGCGTCGGTTCCTGCGCATCTATCCGGCGTACTGGGTCGCGCTCACCGTGCTCATTCTCTTGCCAGGCCTCACCGGGTCGGTGCCCGGAAACCGCTTCGCGCTGTATGCGCTCGTGCGCAACGAGTGCCTTACGGGGACACACCAATGCCGGATTTCGCAGACGTGGAGCCTCGTCATCGAAATCACGTTCTACATCGCGCTGCCGTTCTACGTCGCGGCCATCGGCCGCCTGACCCGGCGTCTGGAGGGTCGCGCCTGGATCCGCGGCGAACTCGCACTGCTCGGGATCCTGTCCATAGCCTCACTCGCGCTGGAGTTCGGCGTCTTCAGCAACACCCCGACATGGGTCGACGCCACGCTCATCGGCCACTTCTTCTGGTTCGCGTTGGGTATGGGCATGGCCGTGATCTCGGCGGCGAGTACCGCTGGCGTGGTCGACTCCCCGGCCCTGCGCGGCGCCGCAAAGTGGCCCGGATTCACGTGGCTGCTCGCCTTCGTGCTGTACGCGGCGCTGTGCCTGTGGCTCCCCGCCTCGCCGTTCGTCGGCGGGCACGATCAGGCATTCGTCAGCGCCGTCGCGTTCGGACTCGTCTCGACGCTCCTGCTCCTACCGGCCGTGTTCGCCAAGCGCGGCACGCAGCGTGCCCGAGCGTGCTGCTCGACTCAGCCCGTCATCGCCTGGATCGGCCTGATCTCGTACGGGATCTTCCTCTGGCACTTCGCGATCGCGCTCGACCTCGGGTTCATCGGCCACAAGAATCCGTTCGGGATCGTGCTGCTCGGCACGGTGGCGATCGTCATACCGGTTGCGGCGGCGAGCTACTACCTTGTCGAACGACCGATTCTGCGGCTGAAGTATCGGAGTCTTCGGCCGGGAGGTCTGCGTTCGGCCAGCGGCCGACCGCCGCGTGCCCGAGCGCGATGAGGTAGCACGCCGCCGCGATCAGCGTCGCCGCTGTAAAGCCGGCGACAACGGCAACCGCGACCCCGAGCGCGGACGCGAGGACCGACGCGATCCCGTTGATGCCCCACGCCCACGGCACGCCTGCCGGGTACAGCTCGGCGAGGCGGCGCAGGCCGATGGGCATCGCCATCCCGAGCGTCACTCCGAACGGCGCGAGCATCGCGACCGTGAGCACGACCCGCGCCGCGAACGACGCGCTGATCAGCGACGCGAGCAGCGATTGGAGTCCGAACGCGGCAGCGATGATCAGGACGATGGCGATGCTCAGTGCAGTCAGCAGCGTCCGCCGAGGATCCCGCACCCGGCTCGAGATGAACGCCCCGAGGCCGGTGAACAGCAGCAGCGAGAACAGGACGACCGAGAGCGCGTAGGTCGGGAACCCGAGGAACAGGACGAACCGCTGAATGAGCACGACCTCGAGCACGAGGAACCCGAGACCGATCGCGGCGAAGAACACGAGCGACCCGGCCGGTGGCCGCGCCGCGACGCCGACCAGCAACGGCAGCGCGAACGACAGGAGCGCGAGCACGGCGAGGATCGCCAGCGTGATCAGCAGCACGAGCAGCGGATCGACCGAGTAGATATAGCCGGGCCGGGTCCCGGCCGCGACATCGCCGAGCCGCGTCATGTTGAAGAAGAACGGCTTGTTGTCGGTCGGCGCACAGACGTCGAGCCGGTAGTGAGTGCAGAACGACTGGACACTGGGTGCCGCGTGGAGTTGCGCCCATTCGTATTGGTACGGACCGCCGGGCGCGAACGCGACACCGAGGCCGCGCACCCGGGCCAGCGCCCTGATCCGCGCGAGTTCGGCCGGCGTCCATGGCCTCAGCCGCGCGAGCACGGTCCCAAAGAGTTCGCCGAAGATGTCGCGGCCGAGGATCACGACGACATTGCGCTCCGGGTCCTTGATCCCGCGCTCGCGCAGTGCCGTCAGCGCGAGCACCGTCGCGCGGAGCGCCTCGTCGCCGACGAGCCGCCGCAGCCGGGAGATGTTGAGGATCCCGTTCGGCGTCAGGTGGTCGAAGTACTCCTGGTAGGCCTGAACGGTGTACAGGTTCGCCTCGGTCAGGCCAAACGCCTGGGCGGAGTTCGCGCTCAGCGTGTCGGTGAAGCCGATGTGGATCTGGTCGTACTTCGTGCTCCGAGCGGCAAGCGTCGAGCGGCCGTCTCCGGTGACGGTGTGCACCCGGGGCAGCGTGTACGGCGACCCGGACCAGCGACCGAGGTCCTTGTCCACGACGTGCACGATGTCCTTGTTGAGCTCGATCACGTCGACCTGCCCGGCCCCGGAGGTGAGGGCGTTGTCAATGTCGCGCCCGCCGCCTCCGCCGATGATCAGCACGCGGCGGGGATCGGTCATCGCGTAGCCGATGCTCTGCGGTCCGAGGGACAGCGCCTTGTAGCCCGGCAGCGGCGTGCCTGGTCGGTGGACCGGGACCGGGGCGTAGACACGGTCGTAGAAGAGCAGCGCGAATCGGGCCCCGTTGGACGCTCCGTAGCCGACGACGCGATTGAGCGGGTCCCACCGGTCGGCGACGGCGGGACCGAGGTTCGACGTCGCCGGCGGCATGAAGTACAGATGCGTCGAGGCGGCGAGCACGATCGCCACCAGACCCACCCCAAGGGCGCCGAGCGCGAGCAGGCGGTCACGCTGCGCATTCGCCGCGAGCAACGCGGCGAGCGCCGCGACGGCGGCGAGCCCGACGAGCAGCGTCGGGACCGCGATGATCCACATGAGCGGCACGACCGCGACCGCGCCGATCGCGGCGCCGACGAGATCGAACGCGTAGAGCCGGCCAAGCCACGTCGTCGAGGCCTTGACCGCGAGTGCGATCACGATGCCCGCGACCGTGAAGGGCAGCGCGCTGAGGACGCAGGCTGCGGTGAGCGCGCCCGTGAACCCGGCCGTGATGTGGGTCCCGCTGCCGAACCGCAGCCGGACGAGCACGATCGGGACGAGCACGAGCAGGCCAGCGAGCACGACGCACCATCGGGCGAGCAACGTCTGCAGCTGCGCGATGTCGAACCACTTCGCCCGCAGGTAGATGAGGATCGAGCCGGCGCCGACGCCCAGCAGCGCGAGGGAGATCGCGAGAAAGCCGAAGTGGTAGTAGAGCTGGGCGGCGAGCAGCCGCGTGATCAGCACCTGCAGCGCCAGCGTGGTGCCGGCGACGAGGGCGATCGGGAGCGCCACGCGGGTCAGGGAGCGGTTGGGCAAGGGCGGAAGGGTAGAGGGACGGCCGTCGGCGGACCGTTACGAATGAACGGCCGCCCGGGCCGGTGCCGACGTGGGCTGCACCGCCGCACGCCGTCGCCACAGCGCATCGGCGCCTGCCGCTGCCAGCAGCACGAGCGAGGGTTCAGCGACGTAGCGCAGCCGCAACGATCCGAATGTGGCAACCGCTGTCAGCGTTGCCAGGAGGAACGGGGCGACGACGACCCACAGCTCGACGCGGCGGCGGCGAAGCGCCCAGGCGCCCATCGCCGCGAGCACAGCCAGCGGGTAGTAGACGATCACACCGATATCGGAGACGGTGACGTTCCGGCCGGCGGCCGTGCTGCCCTGAAACGGATGGAACAGACCCCACGTCCGCCCGACGCGGGCCGCCACCACGATCGGCACCCGCCCGGCATGATCCTCGGCATACCGGATTCCCTGCCGGCGCATCTGCGCCGCCTGATGCGCCTCGTTGCCGGTCGGCGGCGCGGACGGCCGGCAGCTGGCGTCGAAGTACCCGAGGTGCGGTCCGGAGTAGGTCAGCGGACAGTTCGACCACAGCGTCGTCACGCCGTCGTTGGTCGAGAGGATCGGCGAACCGAACGTGTCCGCGTTGCGCACGACCCACGGTGCGATCACGATCAGCATGCACGCGACGGAGACGGACATTCGCCCGAGGCGAGACCATCCGCCAGGGCCACGCCACGCGAGCGGCAACGCGAGCAGAACGATGAAGCCGACCGCCTCCGAGCGCACGAGCGCGGCCAGGCCGATCGCCGCCCCGAGCAGCGCGGCGTGGCGGGTCGACGGCCGACGCGCGAGCGCGAGAGCCAACCCGAGGATGAGCACGATCACCGGTCCGTAGAGGGTCTCGCTCAACAGCGCGCCGTCGGCGACGACGAGCAGGGGGTAGACCGCGGCGACGGCGGCGGCCCCGAGTCCGACCCGAGCATCCACCAGCGAGCGGCCCAGCAACCCGATACCGGCAACGGTGATCGTGCCCGTTACCGGACCGAGCCACAGCAGGCCGTGCGGACTGGAGATGCCGAGCTCGCGCAGTCCGGCCAGCACGAGCGGATACAGCGGCGGGTGCGATGCGGTGGGCCCGAGTGCGAACCCGAGAGGACCGGCCGCGGCGTGTGGGATCGCGAAGCCATGACCGTTCGCGATCGCCGCGCTGACGAACCCGTACCAGAACGTGTCGTTCGGACCGGTCGCGGGCGGTGCGAACGCCACCACGTACACCGCGCGTACGAGGAAGGCGAGCCCCGCGATGATTCCCAATTGGACGAGGAAGCCTCGCTGCAGCCGCTGCACGCCGACAGTGTTCCAGAGCCGCCTGCGCGCGATCGCCAGCTCGCTCACGCCGACGCGCTCAGCCCCGAGCGCGATCGGCGCATCGATCCGAGCAGCTCCCCGAGCAGCTCACGCTCGCGCCGCGCCGCCGTGATCGTGTAGAGCCCGACGAACAGCGCGAGCTCGACGAGCGCCTGCGCCAGCGTCCGCCGGCCGCCCCAGAGGGCGAGTCGCACCGCCAACGCGGCACCGGCGCCGAGCGTGATCGGGAGGAGCGTCGGCGTGATCAACTCAAGCAGCCGGGCGTCGGGCAGCAGCTGTCGGGTGTACACGGTGCGGACCGCGAGCATGATCAGGGCGGCGCCGACCCGTCCGATGACGAATCCGTCGAATCCGTCGAGCAACAGTCCGGGGATCGCCAACCCGAGAAACGCGACGGCGCCGACCACCTGCTCCACGGCCTGCGGTCGGGTCTTGCCATGCGCCCGGTAGAACGAGAACCAGTTGAACCCGAGCTGCGTTATCGCGCCGACGATCGCCAGTCCCTGGAGGAGCACGATCGCACCGGTCCAGCTGTTGCCGAGCACGAAGTGGACGAGGTCGGGCGCGAACAGGATGAGCCCGACCGCGTAGGGCAGCACCCACATCAGCGTCGCCCGGTTCGATTTCACGTACAGCTCATGCAGCGCGACGCGCTGGTTCTGGATCGCGCAGATCGCCGGGTAGATCGTGGCGGTGATGATCTGATCCGCGCGGTCGATGTAGCGGCTGAGCGTGACCGCGAGCGTGATGAAGCCGGCCGCGGCGAGCCCGTCGTGCAGCTTGATCGCGAGGATCTGGCTCTGTGCCACGAGCATCGTCGCGGCGACGGTGATCAGAATCGGCGCCGAGAAGCGCAGGTAGCGCGCCGCCACAGTCCGGTCGAACCGCAGGCGCAGCCGGTACGGCGACGCGATGATCGTCGCCCCGATCGCGACGATCATGCCCACCACCTGGCCGATGATCAGGCTCCACACGCCGAGGTCGGTCGTCGCCGCCAGACGGGATCGTGACGAAGAACGTCACGGCCGGCTGGATCGCCTGGAGCGAGCGCTGGCGGCCGTATTCCATGCGACGGAAGAACACCCACAGCGGCGCCTGCAGCGCGAACGCGAGCGGGAGGTAGGACAGACTCACGGTCAGCGCGAGCAGCTGATGATCCTTATAGACGAGCGCGACGAGCGGCGCACTGGCCAGGATGATCAGCGCCATGCCCGCGGACAGCCCGAGTTCGAGCGTGAACGCGTACTGGAACTCCTTCTCCTGGTCGGCCTCGTCCTGCTGAACGTAAAGCTCGTCGACCCCGAGCCTCTTGAGCGCGATCAGCGACAGCACGAACGTCGAGACGACGCCGTAGAGCCCGATCTCCGATGGGCCGAGCAGGCGCGTCACGACGAGGCCCTGAATGAGCACGAAGGCGTCGATCAGGATCAGAAAGCCGCCGGTGACGAGCGCGCCGCGCACCGTGCGCTGGCGCAGTTCCTCCCGCGGGAACGAGAGCCGGTCGCTCATCCGGAACGAACGAGCACTTGGTAGACGCCGTAGCGCGCCACCGGCCTGAAGTGCTGGGCGAGGTAGCGGTCGAGGATGAACACGTGGCTGGAGGCGTCGGAGCCGTTGTCCTCGGGGGCAAGCGCTCGCGGATCGAGCCAGCGGATGACGACCCGCGTGCGGGCGCGCTCAAGCGAGGCGACGATCTCGCGCTGGACCGATGCACTCGTGACGAGGCCGGGCTGCATGACGTCGTAGCGCGTCGGGTTCGGGTGGTCAAGGATCACGTACAGGAGCGGGTCGCCGACGTGGACGACATCGTGGCGAGGATCGGCGACGAAGATCGGCTCCCCGGGGCGGGTCAGCCGGACGATCGCGCGCTCGAGTGCGGCGAGCGAGCGGGCGTCGGCGACGTCGGTCTGCACTCCGTCACCGGCCGCTCCGGGCACCGCGGCCATCGCCGGCGGGTGGAGGATCTGGCCGGCCTGTCGATCGAGCCCGTGAAGCGTGATCAAGGTGAGCGCGGTCAGCAGCGCGACCCGGAGGGCGCCGCGGGCGAGCGCCGCCTCGGTCGCGAGCATCACGGCGAGTACGACGGACAGAGGGATGAGGTGAAACTCGTCGGTCCGCCCGAGCAGGTACGCGAGTCCGACGGCGGCGAGCGGCGCGAGCTCGAGCGACCGAGCACCCGGCTGCATCGGCCGCGGGGAGGTGCCGATGCCGGCCCGCAGCGCGGCGCGCGAGCGGGCGGCCGTCCGCGCGCGCGAGCCGAGCGCCGCCGCCCACACGAGACAGCTCAGCACGAGGATCGCGGGCATGTAGAACTCGATCAGCTTGCTCGGTCGCAGCGGTCCGTCAAAACCGAGCGGGAACGGAAGCCGCTGGAGGCTCTGGATGCCGTAGAACCCAAACAGGTCGTGAGCGAGCGCGCCGGGCGCCGCGATCACGAACGGCGCAAAGCAGACGGCGGCAACGAGCAGCGCCCCGAGCGCGGCGCGCAACCGCTTGCCGGGGGCGACCGCGAGCATCGCGCCGAGCGCAGCCGCGATCCCGATCTCGATCCGGAAGAGTGCGGCGAGTCCCGCGAGTCCCCCGCCCACGACCGGACGTTGCTCGGCGAGCAGGATCGAGCAGAGCGCGAGCCCGATCGCGATCGGGTTCGGTCCGGGTCCGGTGGGAAACGCCATCGCACCGGCCACCGCGAGCCACGCGAGCAGCGCGAGCGGCTGACCCGCCCGCCGGTAGGCCAGGCGGAAGGCGAGCAGCGCGACGAAGGCGTTCGTGACGACGCGCAGCACCCGCCAGGCGAGCAGCGAGGGGCCGAACACGACTTGCAGCAGCGCGAGCACGAGCGGCTGTCCCGGCGGATAGTTCGTCCAGAAGTCGCGGTACGGCCATTGCCCGTTCGCGATCCGCGACCCCGCTTGGAGCATCAGCCCCTCGTCGTGCGGCCCGATCCCACGGAGGATCGTGATCGCCGATAGCGCACCGGCGAGCACGAGCAGGACCGTCGTGAGGATCCAATCGGGCGAGGCATCGCCGGCGGCCCGCGCCTTCAGGGTCGCCGCGGGCGGGAGCGCCGAGGAGAGGAACGGCCGCTTGCGCTCCCGCGACGGGGTGCCCGCGCTCGTCGAGCTCATCGCCGTCGGGCCCCCCGGATTGGCCGGGTTGGGATGGCGACCGCGATCGGCACGACGGCGTCGCGGCGGACCCTCCTCCGCTCGCGCAGCATCGCCGGTAGCAATCGCAGTGCTGCCCACGCGCCGGTCAGCTGCGCCTTCAGCTTCCCGTCACGAAGCGCGTGCCACGCCCAGCCGAGCTGGCGGTAGGCGACCAGCGGCAGCCAGCGCGGCGAGAAGTATTTGGCGACGATCAGCAACGTGTTGCGCTGTACCCAATGCTCGACGGGGGGATCGAGCTGCCACGAGGAGCCGCCGCCCGCGTGCAGCGCGACCACCGGCTCGTACCAGCAGCGCCAACCGGCAAGCCGCAGGCGCAGTCCAAGCTCGACGTCCTCGAGATACGAGAACAGCCGCACGTCGAAGCCGCCAACCGCCCGGACCGCGTCGCGGCGGAACAGCGCCGCGCCCGCGCACGGGGCGAAGATCTCCTCCCCGACGTCGAAGCGACCATCGTCGAACTCAAAGCGCCCGCGCTGATCGCACGCTCCGTCGCGCCGCAGGAAATCCCCGGTGTCATAGATCCGAGTCGGCTCGTCCATCTGCAGCATCTTGCACGCGACCGCGCCAAGTCCTGGGTCGCCGGCGAGCCGAGCGGTCGTCCGCTCGATCCACTGTGGGTCGAGGATCACGTCGGTGTTCAGCAGGGCGACGGCATCGGACACTGCCGCGTCGATCCCGACGTTGACGGCGTTGGCGAAGCCGGTGTTGCGGTGCAGCGCGATCACTTGGGACCGCCCCGGGTACTCGGCGACCATCTCGAGCGAGCCGTCGCTCGAGCCGTTGTCCACGATGATCAATTCGGCCGGCGGGCTGGTCTGCTCGCTCAGTGCCCGCAGGCACTGCCCCAACCAGCGTCGCCCGTTCCAGTTCGGAACGATGACGGCGACGTCCATCCGCCGCGAGTCTATCTGTGGCAGCAGTCTGTACGGTCCCGCCGATGGTGGAGCAGGCGTGAGAGTTGGCATCGACGCGCGGTCCGTGACCGGGCCTCGAGGGGTGACCCGCTACACGACTGAGCTCCTGCGCGCCCTCGTCGCCACGTTTCCGGATGACCGGTTCGTGCTGTTCGTGCCGGGACGCGGCGAGTTGCGGGCAATCGGCGACGTCCTCGGCGCATCGAACGTGTCGGTGTACCGGCACCGACTGCCCAGCCGTGTTCTGTTCGGATCCTCCGCCGTGGTGCGCCGCCCGCGTCTCGAACGGCTGATCGGCGAGCCGGTCGACGTTGTGTGGCTCCCCGCTCCCGCGCCGGTCGCGCTCGCCGGTGAGGTCCCGGCCGTCCTCACGCTCCACGACGTCACCTGGGAATCGCGTCCGAGCGACTTCACGCCGTATGAGCGCCTCTGGCACCGACTCGCGCGGCCTCGAGCCCTCGCCGCGGGGATGCGGGCTTTGATCGTCCCCACCCCGGCCGTTCGCGATGAGCTGATCGCGCGCTGGGATGTCGAACCCGGGCGGGTGCACGTCGTGCCGGAGGGCGTGCGGACCGAATCGGCGGGGTCGGTCGACGTGGACGCCCGGCTCGCGGCGATGGGGTTGCGAGCCGGCCGTTTCCTGCTCGTTTCCGGCGCGCTTGAGCCCCGCAAGGCGCCGGAGGTGATCGCGCGGGCCTATGCCGCCGCGCGGGCGCGGGGTCTCGATGCCGAGCTGGTGTTCGCGGGCGACGGTCGACTCGCCGACTCGCTCGCCGGACCCGGCGTGCGGGTGCTCGGGTGGCGGGACGTCGTCGATCTCGAGGCGCTCTACCAGGGCGCGCTCGCGCTCGTGTTCGCATCCCGGCGCGAGGGCTTTGCGCTGCCCGTCTACGAGGCGCTCGCGCGGGGGACGCCGGCGATCGTCACCGACCTCCCAGTGTTCGGTCCCGAGCTGTCACAAGGTCTGGTGCGGATCCCCGTCGATGACGACGCGGCGCTGGTCGATGCGATGGTCCGGCTGGCCTCGGATGCGGACGTCCGGGCCAGGCTCGGGGAGGGGGGACGGGCCGCGGTGAGCGGGCTCACCTGGGAGCGGGCGGCCCGCACGACCCGTGACGTCTTCGCGCAGACGTTGCCGCGTTAGCGGCGTCTCCATCGGGTAGCTATGCGCCATGGCTGTCACAAACCGCACCGATGAGCCGGTCGCGACCCGGTCTGACGAACCCGTCGCCACCCGCACCGACGAACCGGCCACGGCCGGTGAGCCGACCGCTGTCGACGACCGCGACGCAGCGCCGCGCCGGAGATTCGGCCGGCGGCGAGGTGCCCGGGCGGGTGCGGCGGTGGCCGCTGCCGGCGCCGGGACCTCGCTCCTGATCGCCCGGGTTGTCCGCTTGATCGCGGGGGTGGTCGCGCTGATCCTCGCCCTCGGGATCGTGTTCGTGGTCCTCAAGGCCTCACCGAGCAACACGATCGTCTCGCACGTCCACGACTGGGCGCATTGGCTGGCGACGCCGTTCAACGGGTTGTTCCATCTCCACAGTGCGCGCGGCACGATCGCGCTCAACTGGGGGATCGCCCTCGTTGTCTACCTGCTGGTCGGCCACCTGATCGCGACGATCATCGCGACCCCGGCGCGGGTCTTTCACCGCCGCACCGCGGCCGTCTGACGGGCCTAGGAAACCGCCGCTGTCTGGCGCGTGCTCGCCGCGCGCGCCAGCTTGCGGCGTTGGTTGGCGTCGAGCGCGACCTTCCGCAAGCGAATCGCGTGCGGGGTCACCTCGACGCACTCGTCGGCGCGGAGGAACTCGAGCGCCTGATCGAGGGACAGCTCCCGCTTCGGCACGAGCCGGACGAGTTCGTCGGCGGTCGAGGAGCGGATGTTCGTCAGGTGCTTTTCCTTCGTTGGGTTCACGTCGAGATCCTCGGCGCGCGAGTTCTCACCGACGATCATCCCCTCGTACACGGGGTCACCCGGCTCGACGAACAGGCTGCCGCGCTCCTGCAGGTTGAACAGTGCGAACGCCGCCACGGCCCCTTGGCGGTCGGCGACGAGGCTGCCCGTCGGCCGCGTGCGCAGCTCCCCGTGCCACGGCTCCCAGCCGTCGAACACGTGATGGAGCAGGCCGGTGCCGCGCGTCTCGGTGAGGAACTCGGTGCGAAAGCCGATCAGGCCGCGAGCCGGGACGAGGTATTCCATCCGTACCCAGCCGGTGCCGTGGTTGACCATCTGCTCCATCCGACCCTTGCGCAGCGCAACGAGTTGGGTGACGACTCCGACGTAGTCCTCCGGAATGTCGACGCTCATCCGCTCGACGGGCTCGTGCAGCTTGCCGTTGATCTCGCGGGTCACGACCTGCGGCTTGCCGACGGTGAGCTCGAAGCCCTCGCGGCGCATCAGCTCGACGAGCACCGCGAGCGCGAGCTCGCCCCGGCCCTGGACCTCCCACGCGTCGGGTCGATCGGTCGGGTTGACCCGCAGCGACACGTTGCCGATCAGCTCGCGGTCGAGCCGGGCCTTGACCTGGCTCGCGGTCAGCTTGTCGCCGTCGGTGCCGGAGAGCGGCGAGTCGTTGATCCCGATCGTGACGCTCAGCGACGGCTCATCGACGGTGATCACCGGCAGCGGCTGCGGGTCCTCGGCGTCGGCGAGCGTCTCGCCGATCGTGATGTCCGGGATCCCGGCGACGCTGATGATCTCGCCCGCGCTCGCCTCGCTCGCGTCGACGCGCTCGAGCGCGTCGGTCACGTACAGCTCGGTGACCCTGACCGGCTCGGTCGTCCCGTCCGCCTTGCACCAGGCGACGGTCTCGCCGCGACGGATCGTCCCGTGCCGCAGCCGGCAGATCGCGATCCGCCCGACGTACGGCGACGCGTCGAGGTTCGTCACGTGGGCCTGGAGCGGGTGCTCGGGGTCGTACGTCGGCGCCGGGATGTGCTCGAGCAGGATGTCGACGAGCGGCTGCAGGTCGGTCCCGGGGGAGTCCGGATCGAGCGTCGCGGTCCCGGCCTTGGCGTTCGTGTAGACGATCGGAAACTCGATCTGCGACTCGTCGGCGTCGAGGTCGAGGAACAGCTCGTACACCTCGTCGACGACCTCGTTGATCCGCGCGTCAGGCCGGTCGATCTTGTTGATCACGAGCACGACCGGCAGCCGCTGCTCGAGCGCCTTGCGCAGCACGAACCGCGTCTGGGGCAGCGGACCCTCGCTCGCGTCGACGAGCAGCAGCACGCCGTCGACCATCGTCAGCCCACGCTCGACCTCGCCACCGAAGTCGGCGTGGCCGGGCGTGTCGACGATGTTCAGCTTGATGTCGCCGTAGCGGACCGCCGTGTTCTTGGCGAGGATCGTGATCCCCTTCTCCCGCTCGAGGTCCATCGAGTCGAGCACGCGCTCGTTGACGTCCTGATTGGAGCGGAACGCGCCGGACTGCCACAGCAGGGCGTCGACGAGCGTCGTCTTGCCGTGATCGACGTGGGCGACGATCGCGAGGTTGCGGATGTCGTTGCGGGTGGCCATGGCGTTGTCACTGAATGTAGAAGGCCTGGGGTTTTTCGGCGGTTCGCCGGGGTTCGTGGCGCTCACGGGACTGATCACCTCCTCGTCACGGGCGGGGATTGGCCTTGGGGAACAGGGGTGTTCCTCAAGCCAATCCTCATCTAGGCTGCATGCTCCGCAGCCACGGGCCGTGCCCACCTGTCGATGCGCCGTTAATCCGGCTTATCGACCGGCGAGCGCTCCGAGGACTCCGACGGCACCTGCACCGCCGGCAGCGACACCCTGTTCCCCGCCTCCAGCTCAGGCGTGGTCCCGTTCTCAATCGCCGTCGGAGCCTCCGGCGACCCCGTCGGCAACGCTGGTCTCTCCCCGCCCGGACGTGATCGCATCCAGCATCGGCTTGATCAGGTCGATCGGCATCGGGAACACGACCGTCGAGTTCTGCTGTGACGCCGATCTCGCGCAGCGTCTGCAGGTAGCGCAGCTGCAGCGTCACCGGATTGCGCCCGATCACGTCCGCCGCCTCGGCGAGCTTGGCGCCGCCTGGGACTCGCCCTCGGCGTTGATGATCTTCGCGCGGCGCTCGCGCTCGGCCTCGGCCTGCCGGGCGATCGCGTGCTGCATCCGCTCCGGGATCTCGACGTCCTTGATCTCGACCGTCGTGACCTTGATCCCCCACGGCTCGGTCTGGGCGTCGATCACGTGCTGGAGGTCCTCGTTGAGCCGCTCGCGCTCGCCGAGCAGCGTGTCGAGGTCGGCGCCGCCGAGCACCGAGCGCAGCGTGGTCTGGGCGATCTGGAGCGTCGCGTTGTGGAAGCTCTCGACCTGGGTCACGGCCTTGTTCGGGTCGATCACGCGGTAGTAGGCGACGGCGGTCACGCGCACCGGGATGTTGTCCCGCGTGATCGTCTCCTGGGGCGGGATCGACAGCGTGATCGTGCGCAGGCTGACCCGGACCATCCGGTCGATCGTCGGCATCAGCAGGACGAGGCCAGGGCCGCGCTGCTGCATCAGCCGACCGAGCCGGAACACGACCCCGCGCTCGTATTCACGCAGGACCCGGATCGACGCGCCCGCCGCGGCGACCGCGATCGAGGCGAGCACGACGAGGATGACGACGATTGCGGTGATCATGGCGCGAGCTCCCATTCTTCGGCAGGGCGGACGGCGAGCGTCAGCCCGTTGAGCCGTTCAACGACGATTTGGTCCCCCGCGTGGAGCTCGAGCCGATCCTCTTCGTCATCGAGCCCCGGCGACCGGCGCGCGCTCCACAGCGCTCCGTCGACGAGCACCTTGCCGCTCGACTGATCCCACGAGCGCACGATCCCGATGTGCCCGATCAGGCCCTCCGGCCCGACGGTGATCCGGCGGCGGCGGACCGCGAGCCCTTCACGCAACGACACGGCGACGACGGTGCCTGAGATCGCGACGAGCGCGAGTGCGAGCAGGACGCCGAAGACGACGCTTCCACCGAGCGCGCTCACCCCGACGACGGCTCCCGCCGCGATCGAAACGACCCCCGGAACGCCGAGCACTCCAAGTGACGGGACGTGAGCCTCGAGCACGATCAACACGACCCCGGTCACCAGCAGTGCTACGCCAAGGGCCGTCATACCTCAATGGTACGCCCGCGTCATGCCCGGCTCGAGCGCCGCAACCCCGCCGTGCATCCCGCCCACGGAGTCCGAGCCGACCTGCCCCGTCTGCGATTCTCCCCGCGCTCGCGTTCCCGACGGCGGTGGCGCTCGCCAAGCGCCCCGCGACGCGGGCCGAGACCCGGGAGATCTACGGGGGCCTCCCCAAGTCCGTGCGCCACGGCTACGCCATGAGCTGCTGGAAGTTCACCGTGTCGACGGTCGATGACGGCTGGGCATACGGCAACGTCACCCACTACACGAAGGGCAAGCCGTGTCAGTTCCGTGGCGGCGGCGTGCCGCGCTACTTCCTGCATGAAGGCACGCACGGGTGGGGCACGAAGCTCTCGGGCACCGGCTTGACGTGCTCCGACTATCGACACGCCGGGATGTCGACGAGGGTCACCCGCGATCTCACCGCTCGCCGGTGCTAGCGGACAACCGCACAGCGGCGAGGTAGCCTGCGTGACATGCGCGTCGCGATCGCAGGAGCTCACGGGAAGATCGGCCGGCTACTGACGCGGCGGCTCGTCGACCGAGGTGACACGGTGATCGGCCTGATCCGCAATCCCGATCACGCCGACGACGTCAGCGCCGACGGCGCCACCCCGGTGCTCTGCGACCTCGAGCACGCCAACGAGTCCGAGATCGCGGAGGCGATCACCGGTGCGGATGCCGTTGTCTTCACCGCCGGAGCGGGACCCGGGAGCGGCGCCGAGCGCAAACTGACGGTGGACCGCGACGCCGCGGTCAAACTGCTGGGCGCGGCGCGTGAATCCGGCGTCCCCCGCTACGCGATCGTCAGCTCCATCGGCGCCGAGAACCCGCCAGCCGATGACGACGTGTTCAGCGTCTATCTGCGAGCCAAGGCGGAGGCCGACGCCGCGGTCGGAGCGAGCGACCGCGAGTGGACGATCCTCCGCCCCGGTCGGCTCACCGACGATCCCGCGACCGGCCAGGCGCGCATCGGCCCAGATCCCTTCCGCGGTGAGGTCACCCGCGCGGATGTGGCGGCAGTCATCGCGGCGGTGCTCACCGAGCCACGGAGCGTGGGGGCAACCCTGTACGTCAACGGCGGGGATGCCCCGATCGCGGACGCCCTCACGCGGGCGCTCGGCGACTGAGCGATCTGCGCGCCGTCAGCGCGCGTCGGTGCGCAGCGCGCACCGATCGCAAATGCAGTGGCGGCCGTGGACGGGGGACACGTCGAGTCCGCTCATCGCCGGATGGCGGTGCGGAGTGACGGCGCCCGGCCCTGCGGCCTGACTGTGCGGCGCCACGCTGTGGGAGCGGCGAGCGCCCACGACGCGACGGAGATGTGACCAAGTCGGCATAGATGACACGATACGAGTGTGCTCGGCAGAATCCGGAAGGACTGAAGGCCTAGAGGCCGTCAGCATCGCGGGATCCGCTGAGCGTCGTGGTTGCGGTCGAACTGATCTGTGCGATCTCGCCCGCAACCTGGTGAGCCCATTGACGGATCTCGTCCCAGTTGCGGCGGTCGCGAAATTCAGGCGGCGTGTTCTCCACCATCGCCCGTTCCACCGGTCCCTTGGGATCCTGCGGCACGCAGCCGCCGAACACCGCATGGCCCTTGAGCCCGAGCGCGTCGGCGCGCTCGATGACCCGTGGCGGCTCGTACCACGATGGATCCGCCGCCTTCGTCGGGTCGCCGACGGGCCCTGAGCTGAACACCCAGAAGGACAGCTCCGAGAGCTCCTTCGAGTGCTTGCGCAGGAAGTGCTTCGCATCGCCCCGCCACCGCTTCATATAGACGGCGCTACCGAGAATGACGGCGTCGTACGGGCCGAGGTTCTTCACGCCGTCCGCCGGGCGGCAGTCGACGATGTGCCCGTCGTCACGGATCGCCCGAGAAACCGCGTCGGCGATCTCGGCGGTCGACCCGCGCTTGGAGGCATACGCGATGAGCACACGTGCCATGAACCCAGCCTCGCACCGTGGTCCACCGCAGGCATCGGGGTTTTCTGCGCAACCTGATGCGGCCTTACCGAGCCGCCGGGAGGCTGAAGCGGACGCGGGTGCCGGCGCCTGAGTCGGCGAGCCAGATCTTGCCTCCGTGCGCCTCGACGATCGCCCGGGAAATCGCGAGGCCGAGCCCGGCGCCGCCACCGGTGCGAGCCGCGTCCGTGCCGGCGCGGTGGAACGCCTGAAACACCCGTTCGCGTTCCTCCGGAGAGATCCCATCCCCGGTGTCGGCGACCTCAACCTCGATGCCGTCGGCGACCGGTTCGGCGCGGATCACGATGCTGCCGTCGGCGGGCGTGTGGCGGATCGCGTTCTGGATGAGGTTGAAGAGGACGCGCTGGAGCTTTTCCGGATTCGCCCGAGCCGCCTCGAGCGTCGGCGGGATGTCCGCGACGACCGACACGCGCTTCGCGTCTGCGGTGACCCGCATCGCCTCGACCGTCTCGCCGACGAGTTCGTCGAGCCGCACCCGCTCGAGCGACCAGCTGATGTCTCCCGCCTCGAGCCGCGACAGCTCGAACAGGTCGTCGATCAGACCGCCGAGCGCCTCGAGGTGCGTGCGCATCCGTTCCAGGTAGCGACGTCGCGTCGCCTCGTCGACGATCTCGTCCTCGACCGCCTCGGCGAGCAGGCGCAACGCCGTCAGCGGAGTGCGCAGGTCGTGCGACACCGCCGCGACGAGGTTGCGTCGGGCGCTGTCGGCCTCGCCGCGCATCGCCTCCTCGGCGCGCAGACGCGCGATCATCATGTTCGCCGCGTCCGCGAGCTCCGCCAGCTCGTCGCGGGCTGCCGTCGTGATGTGGACGTCGCGCTCGCCCCGACCGACGGCGCCGAGGCCGTCTCGAATCGTTTCGACATCACGGAGGATGCCATCCGCGATCAGGCGGGCGGCGACAATCGCCAGACCACCGGCGCCGAGCACAATCACGGCGATCAACAGGGCGTCATGGCCGGAGATCACCATCAGCAGGCCGATGACGACGAGCGCGATGAGCACCGGCGCGACGACCACTGCGACCGCGAGCGCGAACTGTCGGGACAGAGACCCGGCCCAGGCCCGCGTCGCGGACGACATCCGGGTGATCAGGCGAGCGTCACCGCTCATCGGCTCACGGCTGGAAGCGGTAGCCAACGCCCCACACGGTCTGGATGTGGCGCGGGGTTGCTGGATCGGCCTCGATCTTGGCGCGCAACCGCCGGATGTGAACGGTGACCGTTGAGGTGTCGCTGTAGAACGAGTACTGCCACACCGCGTCCATCAGCTGGTTGCGTGAGAACACCTGGCCTGGGTGCCGGGCGAGGAACAGGAGCACGTCGAACTCACGCTGGGTGAGCTGGACCTCGTCGCCGCGGACGACGACGCGGCGCGCCGCCGGATCGATCGTCATGTCGTCGAACTCGATCGGCGCCTCGTGCTCCGGCGCGGTGTCGACCCGGCGCAGCACGGCGTCGACCCGCGCGACCAGTTCGGCCGGTGAGAACGGCTTGACCACGTAGTCGTCGGCCCCGAGCCGCAGCCCGATGACCCGGTCAGACTCCTCCCCCTTGGCAGTGAGCAGGATCACGGGCGTGCGGCCGCGGTCGTGTTCGCGCAGGCGGCGCATGACCTCGAGCCCATCGATCCCGGGCAGCATCAGATCGAGCACGACGAGGTCCGGTCGCTGAGCCGTGGCCGCGTCGATCGCCTCGATGCCGTCGGACGCGATGCGCGTTTCATAGCCGGCTCGCTCGAGGTAGCGCGAGACGATCTCGGCGATCGTCGGCTCGTCGTCGACGACGAGAACGGAACCCCGTACATGGTCGTCCATGGGGCGATTGTCGCAGCCGTCACGTGCTCCGGAGGCGAATCGACGGCGAGTTCACGGGGTGTTCATCGCCCGCGCCAAGGTTGCGATCAGGTTGGGGTCATCCGGGTTGTCCCGCGGCGGGGTTAGGAGTGAATGAGCAACCGCGCGTCCTTTAGCTCCGGCCAACTCCGGTGCCTACGCTCCGCCGCGACCCTGCCGATGGTGTGGGCGATTGCCGGATGACACAACGCTTTTCGATACCGCGTCTGCTGGCGCTCGCCGCTGCACTCACGTGCACCGCGTTCGCGGTGCTGTCGGCGGTCGACCATGAGGGCCGGGCGCAGGCCGGCGGCGGCTCGCGCAGGCCGTCCACGTCGGCACGGACCGGGCCCACAGCCCCTCGCCACGCGCCGACGTCGGCGCCGGGCACCGCCGAGGTGACCCTGGCCGCCGCCCCGTCGGTCCGCGTTCCGCCGTCGTTCCTCGGGTTCTCGACCGAATACTGGACGTTGCCGTTGTGGGAATCCCACCGCGCGCTGCTCGAGCGGGCGCTCGCCCTCATTCACGTCCGCGGCGACGAGCGCCAGGTGCTGCGCATCGGTGGAGACTCGGCCGACCATACGTTCTGGGACCCCCGCTTTCGGCGAATGCCGCCGTGGGCGTTTCGGGTCGGACCGTCCTGGGTCCGTTTCGCCGCGTCGCTCGTCCGGCGCGACCGACTGCACCTGATTCTCGATCTCAACCTCGTCACGGGGTCCTCGCCAAAGGCGGCGCGCTGGGCGCAGGCCGCGCGCCGGGACCTGCCCCGCCGCAGCATCATCGGCTTCGAGATCGGCAACGAGCCGGACATCTACGACCGCTGGAGCTGGGTCCAGCAACTCGGGCATCAGCGGGCCGGGACGCCGTTCCTGCCGCGCCGTCTGTCAGCGACCCGCTACCTGGCCGACTTCCGGGCGTACGCCCATGCGCTCGTCCGCGTCGCCCCGCGGATTCCGCTCGTGGGTCCGGCCCTCGCCAACCCGCAGACGAACTTCAACTGGCTCGCCGGCCTCATCACCGGTGCTCATCCCGGCCTCGGACTCGTCAGCGCTCACCGGTACCCGTACTCCGCATGCGTGCGGCACACCGCCCCGGCGTATCCGTCGATCGCGAAGGTCCTGAGCAACAACGCGACGGCGGGTCTCGCCCGCACGGTGATCCCGTCCGTCCGGCTCGCCGAGCGCTCGGGACTGCCGTTCCGTCTCACCGAGATCAACTCTGTGACCTGTGGCGGCGTGCCCAGGATCAGCGACACGTTCGCCACCGCCCTGTGGGCACCGGACGCGCTGTTCGAGCTGATGAAGGCCGGCGTCGACGGCGCCAACGTGCATGTGCGCGCGTACGCGGTCAACGCCGCGTTCGCGCTGAAACGGACCGGCTTTCACGCTCGTCCTCTCATGTACGGCCTGATCCTGTTCACGCGGACGATCGGTCCCGGCGCGCGCCTCGTCCGACTGCATGTCCGGACCTCGCCGGCGATCAACCTCAAGGCCTGGGGGGTGCGGCTGCGCAGTGGGCGCCTGCACGTGCTGCTGCTCGATAAGGCGGCCCGGCCGGTCAGCGTCGGGGTCGCGCTGCCCGGCGGCGGGGCCGCGTCGGTGCAGCGCCTGACGGCGCCGTCGGTGAGAGCTGAGTTCGGCGTCACGCTCGCTGGCCAGCAGCTTGACGCGGCGGGACGCTGGCTCGGGCCTCGCCAGACCGAGCACATCGTCCCCGCGCACGGCACATATCTCGTGAGCGTCCCGGCGACGAGCGCGGCGCTGGTCAGTCTCCCGGCCCCGCGCCGTAGAAGGCGCTGACGCGCTCCGCGGCGACGGTCGCCTCCGTCTCCGGGGTGCCGTCGGCGACGCTCGCCTCCCGCCAGCCCTCGCTGCTCTGAGCGACGAAGCTCCGTCCCTCGTCGGAGGTCATCCAGGCCATCGCAGACTCGCGGTCGACGACGTCGCCTGACCGGAGGTGGGTCACGAGTCCGATCAGTGCCAAGTCCCAGCCGATCCCGACGGCACCCGGACCGAACTGGGCCCACGTGTCGTCATCGACGTCGGCGATGTGTTCGAGCTCCAGTCGCGCGCGCTCCGATGACTCGGCGGTGACTCGGACCTCGATCCAGGTCACCTTGCCTCCGATCTCCCATGTGGCCAAGAACCGCCGCGGCGGCTCGCACTCCTCGATCGTCCCGCCCGCGTTGCCCTCGAGCTGGTAGCGACCACCGACCCGGAGCTCGCCGCTCACCGGCAAGAACCAGCGCGGGATGCGCTCGGGGTTCGTGCAGGCGTCCCACAGGTCCTCGACGTCCGTGGCGTACGTCTGACTGATGGTGACGGTTCGCGAAGGACCGTCAACACGCGAGCGGCTGCCCACGCGACGCTCGACGTTGCGGACCTGCTGAGTGACGTCAATCACGATGCTTCCTCCTTCTCGGTGGCGGCTGTCCGGCGCCGTCGCCGGCCACGCGCGACCTCGGTCGCGAGCGCGTCGAGATGCGGCGTCCAGAAGTGTCGGAACTGATCGAGCCAGCGGTCCGCCTCCCGCAGCGGCGTGGTCTCGATCGCATACAGACGGCGCGTCCCCTCGGCCCGCATCGACGCAAAGCCGGCGTCGCGCAGCACGCGCAAATGCTGTGAGACGGCCGGCTGGGAGATACCGAACTCGCGGCGGATCACGTCGGTGACCGCACCGGAGCTCAGTTCATCACCGGCGAGGATCTCGAGAATCCTCCGCCGGACGGGATCGCCAAGCACGTCGAGCGCATGCATCGCGACCCAGAGTATTAGTACTGACTTATATAAGTCAAGCCTGATGCTTCGCGCAACCGCGCCGCCGCCGCGTCACAGCTCGGCGAGGAGCTTGGCCTTCTGACGGTTGAACTCGTCGTCGGTGAGGGCGCCCTGATCGCGCAGCTTCGCGAGCTTCGCGAGCTTGTCGAGCGCGTCACCGTTCGGCGCCGTCGCGGGTCCCGGCTGGCTCGGCATCACGGGCGCGCTGAACGTCGGCGTCGTGCCGAACGCGCTCACTGCGCTGGCGGTCGGCGAGCTCGTCTGTCCGCTCGCATACGCGCCCATGATCGGATCGCCCTTCAGCGCCGTCGGGCTGAGGGCGGACGCGGGCGTCCGGGCCCCGGTGCGGCGGATTGCGCCAACGCCCCCGATGAGCAGCGGAACGAGGCCGCACAGCGCAAATGCGCCGCCAAAGATCATGCCGAACGTCTTCGACGAGGAACTCGCACTCGAGTCGAACGCGATCGTCAGCGCGCCGATCCCGATCCCGGCAAACACCGCCGGCACGATGAGAATCGCACTCGACCCGCCGGACACGAGTCCGCCGATGACGGCGAGGAAGATCCCGCCGATGACGAACAGGATCCACCAGCCGGTGCCCGCGGGACAGAACGGCACCCGACCGTAGTGGCTGCTGTAGCCCGTCGACGAGCACGTCCCGGTCTTGATCAGGTGATGCATCCCGACGCCGAGCAACACCGAGCCGAATAGCAGCATGGCGACGCCGATAATCGTTCTGTTACTCGGTTGCATTGCGCCCCAGGCCCGGTGGTCGGGCTTCGTGGTGGCGTAATCGTACTTCCCGGTGCGGCGCAGCGCGAACAAGATCCGGGCGGCCCGATGGTGCCGCCCGCCGGGGGTGAGCGGGCGGCACCTGTGCCGTGTCGGACCGCGGCTAGACCGCGAGCTTGAATTGAGCGACGAGCGCGTTGAGCGCTTCGGCGTTCGAGGCGAGTTCGTGGGAGGAGGCGACGATCTGCTGCGCCGAGGCCGCGATCTGGCCTCATCCGATCGGGGCGATGCCACCGCCCCGACGGCGACCGACGATGCGCAGAGGTGACCTGGAGCATCGCCATCCTCGCCGGAGCCGTGCTGCTGGTCGCGGCTGTGTCCCGGTGGTTGACCGGAACGTCGCTGACGCCGGCGATGGCGTTCACGGCGCTTGGCGTGATCGTCGGTCCGCTCGTCTTCGACGGGGTGACCGCGTCGCCAACCAGTCATCCGGTACGGACGCTCGCGGAGGCGACGCTGACCCCGGTGCTGTTCGCGGATGCGTCTCGGATCAATCTGCGCGCGCTCCGGCGGGAATACGCGGTGCCGGTCCGACTGCTCGGGATCGGGTTGCCGCTGACGATCGCGCTCGGCGCGCTCCCCGCGGCTCTCCTGTTCGGTCACTTCAGCGTCGCCGAGGCGGTCGTGCTCGCGGTCGTGCTCGCGCCGACGGATGCCGCGCTCGGTGAGGCGGTCGTCACCGAGCCGCGCCTGCCATCACGGATCCGTCAGGGCCTCAACGTCGAAAGCGGCCTCAACGACGGGATCTGCGTTCCGCTGCTCCTGATCGCACTCGCGGCCGCCGACGTCAGTGACGACCTCTCCACCAGCACGCACGCCGTCTCGGTCATCGCCGAGGAAATCGGCTACGGGCTGATCGGCGGCGTGGCGGCCGGGCTCGTCACCGCCGGAATCGTCAAGGTCGCCGGAGGGCGCCGCCAGCTCATCACCGGACTCTGGCTCCAGGTCATTCCGCTCGCCGGCGCGGGACTCGCATACGGGATCGCCGTCGGGCTCGGCGGGTCGGGCTTCATCGCCGCGTTCCTCGCCGGGCTCATCTTCGGTGGGTTCGCGAGTCGTGAGGCGGAGGACTCGGCGCGCCTGACCGAGGCGCTCACCGCACTGCTCGGCGGGGTCACGTTTCTCGTCTTCGGTGCCGTTTTCCTGGGCCCGGCGCTCAAGGAGCTCGACTGGCGCATCGGTCTTTACGCCGTGCTCAGCCTGACGGTTGTGCGGATGTTGCCGGTGGCAGTCGCGATGATCGGGAGCGGTGCGCGGTGGCCGACGTTGGCCTTCCTCGGCTGGTTCGGGCCGCGCGGCCTCGCCTCGATCGTGTTCGCGGTGATCGTCGTCGAGGAGTCGCATGTCCCGGGCGCACACACGATCGAGCTCACGACCTATCTCACGATCGGACTGTCCGTGCTCGCTCACGGCATCACGGCCGCGCCCCTGGCGGGGCGCTACGCCGACTGGTATGCCGCCCGTGGACGCAGACGCCGCACGATGGAGAGCGTTCCGGCCGCCAGGCACCGCACTCGCAGCTACTCGCCGCTGGCGGGCGGCGAGGCAGGCGGTGCAGGCGGATCCGCCTGAGCCGGTGGCAGCCCCGGCGCCTCCGCCTCCTCCTTGAATCGGGTGCGCCCGAGGTTGCTGACGATGACCGCGACGACGGTCACGAGATAGATCTGGCCGATCAGAGCCTCGGTCATGGCGAGCGTGTGTCCGAGATTGCTCGCGGCCGTGTAGTCGCCGTACCCGACTGTCGTCAGCGTCGTGAAGCTGAAGTAGAGCTGGTGAGCTGTCGTCGTCGCCTGGCCACCGGCAAAGAACGTCCCGTCGATCCGCCCGATCACTCCGTACACGAGCGCAAAGAACATTCCGGCCATCATGTAAAGGCACAGCGAGCCGAACACCGCCTCGATCGTCACCCGGCCGCGGGTTCGCAACGTTCGGACGATTCCGATGACGATCGCCGGCGGCGCGAGCACGACGAGCAGCAGGTTGGCGACACGCGCCGACGGTCCGTCGGTCACGCCATCGATGGCGTTGGCCAGGCCGATGGCGACAATCACGATCGTCAGGGCGATCGCGCCGTGCATCCATCGGCGGCGTGTCTCGGCCACTCGGAGCGCAAGCAGCAACGTCGCGCTCAACAGCACAGCGACGATGACCTGCTCCCAGCGCCCGGGCTGGGCGATGCCCTGGACCGCGAACGCGGCGACGATCGCAATCAGCAGCAGGCCGAACCGCTTCCGGCGCTCCGTCACCAGCTTATGCGCGGCGTCAGCGCTGTCGGTCACATCACCCACCGTTCACGGACCACATCACGAAGCGAAGGATGCCGCGCGCGGCGGTCGTCAGCCGATCGCGTTGCCGGCGGTGAGCATCGCGCCCGCGCTGCCGCGGACACACGTGCCCTCGCCGGGAGCCGAGTGGACATGGAGCGTGCCGCCGATCGCCTCGAGCCGGTCGCGCATGTTCGCCATCCCGGCCCCATCCGAGGCCGTCGTCGCGTCGAAGCCGATGCCCGTATCGCTGATCTCAAAGCACAGCGCGCCGTCGTGTTCGAACACGGCCACGTCGGCGGTCGCCTGTGAGCCCCCATGCTTGACGGTGTTCTGGAGGGCCTCAAGACAACAGAAGTAGACCGCAACCTCGATGTCCTCCGGATAGCGAGCGGTCGTCGTGCCCGTGACCGTGACCGCGATCGGCATCCGCTGGGCCGCCGCGGTCAGGGCGGCGGTGACGCCGCGCTCGCTGAGCAGCGCCGGATAGATGCCGCGGGCGAGATTCCGCAACGTGGCGAGGATCTCGTCGATCTGGCCCTCGACCTGGGCCAGCATGCTCGCGCCCAGCTGCGGCTCATTCGCAACGGCATCCGCCGCCATGCCGAGCGCGATGCGCAGGCCGACGAGCTGCTGCTGGACACCGTCGTGGAGATCGCGTTCGATCCGCCGGCGCTCCGCATCGGCCGCCTCCACGAGCCGGACCCGCGAGGCGTGGAGGTCCGCGGTCGACGCCCGCAGCTCCGCCTCGAGCTGAGCGGCTTCCAGCCGCATGAGCGCGACCGTCGCCGCGGCTTGGATGAAACGCTCCTGATCGCGAAGCCCGGAGCTGTAGCTGACGGCGGCGATCGGTCGCTGCCCGTCCTCGACGAACGTCACCGCCCGCCCCGGCTGGTCAGCGAACGGCGCCACCGGAGCGCCATCGAGCGTGACGTAGGAGTTGAGGTTGGGACGCGGGTAGGCAATCCGCAGCGACGGGTCACCGAGCTCCGATGCCATCAGCGCCTGCGGGTCGGCTGACTGCTCCTGCGTGAGCCTGCGCACCAAGCGCGTCAAGGCACCGGCCATGTAGAGCCGCTCGCGGCTCAACCCGATGAGCACGCTCAGTGGGACGGCAACGGCCACCAACATGTAGGCCGCACTCACATAGTGACCACTCAACCAGCCGGTCTCGCGCGTGAGCAGATAGGCGATCATCAGGGCCGGAATCAGGCTGGCCGCGAGCGCGACCGGGGCCGCGGCAGTGCGCACGAGCGGGCTGCCCGCGCGCCACCGCCGAATCGCAAGCAGCGCGGCGACACTCGAGACCGTCACCCAACCGACGACCGTGGCGACGATCAGGACGAACTGGACGCCGTGCGGTCCCCATCCGACGTACAGAAGATTGCGCGGGCAGTGTTGCCCGCAGCGCATCAACGGGCTGCTGAGCGGGCTGTGAGGACTGACGAGCAACAGCATCAGCCAGATCGGTGGAATCGCGCGCCAGGCGATCGACATCAGCCGTGTGTCCAACGGCGGTTGCGGTCGACCCTGCGGGTGGCTGAGCAGGATCATCGAGAAGACGATCGGCGAGATCCCCGCGGCCACCGCTCCGGCCGTGAAGGCGAAGTCGTCGGCAGCGCCGTTGAGCATCCACACCGCGGAGTAGAGGCCCGCGCCGACGAGCAGTGCACCCATCCGCGCCTGGAGTCGGTTCGTCTGCGCGTAGATCCCGGTCAGGACGAGCGTGACGACGATCACGACGCGGGTCACGACCGCCAGGTTCGCCGGCTGCGCGTACGGGTTGAGCGACGTCAGATAGCCCGCTCCCGCGGCGCCGAGAACGCCGACCGCAGCGAGGATCGTGAGTCGGGTCCTCAGCGACACGGCCGACCATCGGGCCCGCACGGTGTCGATCGCCAAACTGAGATTCGGTCCGCGCATCGCTTTGGTTCGGTCCGACCCTCGCCCTGCCCCAGCGAGGTCGTCCCGTTGCACGGACACCATACCGACCCGCTAAGAGCCGGTCTCAGAAATCCCCGCGCGCACGCGGAGTTTGGAGACGATCTCAGACCAGGCCGAGCACGCCCTTGACGATCAGTAGCAGCCCGATCCCCCCAAACCCTCGCACGGCAAAGGTGTGGGCGTGGCGACTCACCCACGCCCGGGCGCGCGCGATTGCCCGCGGCGTCCAATCGGGGGCGACGACGAAGCTGATCATCGGCACCTCGAGCATCCACAGCATCACGGCGTTGAAACCGATCACGGCCAGGACCGTCGCCGTCGACGAGTACCCGAGGTTATGGATCCGGTCCAGCCCGGCGAGGTAGGAGGCGCCCGGGAGCGACAGCAGGGCGCCGATCACGAACGTCGTCCGCGCCGAGCCCTTGTTCAGTTCACGCTGCCATCGGGGCGGGCCCTTGTCCGGCTTCGCCGCCTTTCGCGCCCGCCGGTGCTCGCGCGCGACAGCGACGCGGCCGGTGTGCACGACGTAGGCGATGATGAGCGCAACGACTCCGAGCGCGATGTCGGCGGCGGGGCTGATGCTGTGCTGAGTCGTCTTCGCCGCACTCGACTGCGACAGCGAGGACACGATCACCAGCCCGAGCGTGATGCTCGTCATCGATGCCCCCAGCAGGTAACCGAGCATCAGCTTCGCCGGACGCTCGAGCAGCAGCATCAGGGTCGTCGCGGCGAGCAGCGTCGGATTGAGCGACGCTGTCAGCGCCAGCAGGAGAACCTCACCCATTACGCAGCACAGTGTTACGTGTGTGGGGAGGTGCCACGTCATCCGAGACGGGTGAAGTCAACGCGCGTGGGCGGTACGGTCACCCCCTTTGGGTGATGCGTGCCCGCTCCGGCGGGCTAGCGTTCCCACCACATCGAGGGCCCCGGGGAAAGGACGAACCATGGCGACAGCAGATCCCGAGCACCGGCCGGCGGCGGTCCCGCACCTCACCGTCGCCGAACGCGTCGCCCGCGGCAAGGCGGCGCGTGCCGAGGTCCCGAGGTCCTCGCACGCCGCCTTTGACGCGGCCCCGGGGCGTCCGGACCCGGTCGACCTGCTCGAGGGTCAGGCGCAGACGCGGGTGCCGGAGCTCGTTCCGATTCGGTACGGGCGGATGCTCGTCTCCCCGTTCACGTTCTACCGCGGCGCGGCCCTGATCATGGCCAATGACCTGGCCACGACGCCGCGCTCCGGCCTCACCGTCCAATGCTGCGGCGACGCCCACCTCTCGAATTTCGGCGCGTTCGCGTCACCCGAGCGTCGGCTCGTGTTTGACCTCAACGACTTCGACGAGACCCACCCCGGGCCGTGGGAGTGGGACGTGAAGCGGCTCGCCGTCAGCATGCTGATCGCCGCGCGTGACAATGCCTTCTCGCGAAAGGAGCAGCATCAGGTCGTGCTCACGACGGTTAGCGAGTACCGGACCTCGATGCGCGCCTTTGCCGGCATGCACAACCTTGAAGTCTGGTACGCCCATCTCGATGTTGAAGACGCGATCAACGAGCTCGCGGCGCAGGTCAAACCGACGAAGGCGGTAGCCAAGCAGCTTGCCCGCACGGAGAAGAACATCGCGAAGGCGCGCACGCGGGACAGCATGTTCGCGTTCGCCAAGCTGACCGAGGTCGTCGACGGCGAGGTTCGGATCGTCGACGAGTCCCCGCTCATCGTGCCGATCACGAAGCTCACCGGCGACGTGCCGCCCGACGAGGTGTTCGAGGGCCTGCGCGAGCTGCTGCGCACGTATCGGGATTCGCTCGAGGTTGACCGCCGCGCCCTGCTTGAGGAGTTCCAGCTGCGTGATCTGGCGCGCAAGGTCGTCGGCGTTGGCAGCGTCGGGACGCGCGCATGGATCGCGCTGTTGATGGGCCGCGACTCCGGAGATCCGTTGTTCCTCCAGATCAAGGAGGCCGAGGCATCGGTCCTCGAGGGTTTCCTCGCTCACAGCGAGTTCGCCAACCACGGCCAGCGGGTCGTGGTCGGGCAGCGCCGGATGCAGGCCGCGAGCGACATCTTCCTCGGCTGGCTCCATCAGCCGTCGGGGATCGACGGCAACCCCCGAGACTTCTACGTACGCCAGCTGAAGGACTGGAAGGGCTCGGCGATCGTGGAGCAGATGATTCCGGAGGGGATGAACGCCTACGGGCGGCTGTGCGGGTGGACGCTCGCACGGGCGCATGCGCGGACCGGTGATCGAATCGCGATCGCGTCGTATCTCGGCCGCGGCGATGTGTTCGACCGGGCGCTGCTGGAGTTCTGCAAGGCCTACGCCGAGCAGAACGAGCGCGACTACAGCGCTCTCGCGGATGCGGTCTCGTCAGGCCGGATCGTCGCTCAGACCGGGCTATAGGGCTCAGCGCGCGGCGGCGTGCTGATCAGCCGGGTCGCAGAGTCGCCGATGTCGACAGCGTGCTCGCTGATGCGGGTCATGCATTCGGCCGCGATCACCGCGGAGCCGAGCGCCTCGTCGCGGACCTCGCCGTCTTCGCCGACGAGCGCCCGTTCGATGATCTCTCGGTGGCGATCGTCGATTTCCTGGTGAGAGCTCTTCAGCGCCTGGGCGAGTTCCTCACGCGGAGTGGAGAACGTCTCGGCGGCGACACGCACCTGGCGGCGGGTGAGAACGCGCATCGTGCTGAGCGCCGAGGTCACCTGGTCATCGCCGGCGTTCGCGTCGGCGTCGCCGAGGAGACCGAGGTCGACGTACTCGTCGCACATCTGTGCCACGATCTGGCTCGTATGTAACAGCGCGGCGGCGAGGCTCAACTCGTCCGGGCGCAGACCGCCCTCGGAGAGCAACTCGAGGATCTCGTGCTGCGCCTGCCGGGCGAGCTCACGGACCTGCCGCTCGGCGACGATCATTCGCAGACCCGAGCGCGGCCCGTCGCCGTACGGAGCTCCGCCCGATGGATCGAGCAGCCCGTCGATGCCGGCGAGCGCGTCCAGCGTGCACCTCTCCGTGCACGCGAGCACCGCTTGCGATTGATGCCCGGCCCTTCTCATCGAAGCGAAGCGTGACGGGCGCCGCGCTGAATGCATCATCCCCATGGGATGACACGGCCGTCCTTAGGGCCGGGGAGCGCCCTGCTCGGAGAGGAAGATGAGCGTGGCCTTGACGCGCCGACTGACATCGGCTGTCTCGGGTAGGTCGAGCTTGGCGAAGATCGCGTTGACGTGTTTTTCGACCGCTCGCTTGGTCAGGAACAGCGACTCGGCGATCGCGCCGTTGCTTTTCCCGGTGGCGATCTCCGCGAGCAGTTCGCGCTCGCGTGGAGTGAGCTGTGCCAGGCGCGAGTGCTCGATTCGGGCGCGCGCCTGGATCAGGACATCGACGATCGACGGATCGATTACCGAGCCGCCGCGGGCCACCGCGGCGATCGCGTCGAGCAGCTGCTCCTTGCTGCGGATCCGCTCCT
The DNA here is from genome assembly GCA_963813265.1 of uncultured Solirubrobacterales bacterium. Classification (GTDB taxonomy): domain Bacteria; phylum Actinomycetota; class Thermoleophilia; order Solirubrobacterales; family Solirubrobacteraceae; genus Palsa-465. The sequence goes on from CAWEYQ010000023.1 coordinate 305,161, forward strand.
TGAGCAGGTAGGCGCGGCCACCGGTTCCATGTTCGAGCAACTGCAGGGCGTACTCTGGCTCTGCGTACTGACTGAGCACCACGACGCCGACCTCGGGTGCCGTTTCTCGGAGCGCGGCGGCGATCAGGATGCCCTCATTGCCCTCCGACGGCGGCATCCTGATGTCCGTGACGACGACGTCGGGATGCCGCGCCGCGATCGCTTCCTCGAGCTCAGGAGCACTCGCGCACACTGCCACCAGTTCGATCTCGGTCGTCTGACTGAGCAGCGCAACGAGGAACTCGCGGATCATGTACGAGTCCTCGGCCATGACGACCCGCAGGCGCGCCGTTGCCGGCGTGTCGTCCTCGACGATCGGTGGCTTCTCTTCCAGCGTGCCGTCATCTTCGCCCGTTGAGCGCCGTTCGGCAAGCCTGCGATTCGGCGACCGTCAGGATCGACATGGACCTAGATTCCGGAAGAACCGCGGGGTGGTCCTGAACCGGCCGAGACGGTAGCGTGTCGCACACCGCTCCGGTGAGGAACTGACCATGGGCTGTTTCGTCGCACTATTCGCACTTCTGTCGCCCCGGCTCGCCCTGTTCGTGCTGTGGCTGTTCAGCAACGTCCTCTCCCGGGCCTTCGATAGCTGGGTGGTGCCGCTCCTCGGCTTCTTCCTGTTGCCGTGGACGACGCTCGCCTATGCCGCGTTCTGGGATTGGGGACCCGGTCACCACGTCACCGGCTTTGAGTGGTTCTTCGTCGTGCTCGCGTTTCTCGTCGACGTCGGCTCGTACGCCGGGGGCGGACGGGCCCGCTCCCAAAGATCGACCGGTTAGCGGTGCATCATTCGTCCTCATCCCGATGGGATGACGCGGACGCTATTCACTGATTCGACACTCCAGCGTGATCGCGGTCCGAATCCCGGTCACCGTCGTGCCAGCGCGTCTCGGCTCGTGTGTCGGGATCCTGCGAGCCGGCGCCTCGGGACTGATCAAGCCCAAGCCGGACGCGCCGACGTGGGTCTCTCCGCGGTCGAGACCCAGGGCGTCCGCATCCTCCCGCTCTCGATCACCCGAGCGGCAACCCGCCTCAGCCCGCGCTCCCTGACGCTGACGCGGGATCGCCGCGGGCGGATGTGAGCGTGACGCTCATCTTGAGCGCGCTCACCGCGCCGGTCGCGCCGGCCTGCAGCGTGACTCCGATCGCGAGGACGACCAGGCCGGGGATGAACAGCACGCTGGACCCGAGCATCAGGACACCAATCCGCGCGAGAGCGTACGGGGGGGTGCACACGGTGACGCTGAGTACCCCGCCGACGATCGTCGTCCACAACTTGTCGCGCGGTGTCTGGACGCGCTTGGCTCCGATCAGCCGTGCCGGCACGGCGACATACAGGACCATCATCAGGGCCACCGTGACGCCGAGCGAGATCGTGAACCACGGCCGCCCCCAGCGCGTGACAATCGTTGTCGAGAACGCGAGCAGCACGCCGAGGAACGTTCCGGTCGCGGCAATCGGACCGATCCGCTCCCGCGCCTGGCGGACGGCTGGCCTGACCTCCGGGCGCCCGGGCTGCGCCACCGAATAAGCGAAAACCGCGTTGAGGAAGAAACACCCAACCGTGACGGCAATGATCACCAGGACGATCGGGATCAGCACCGGGCCGCGGAGCACGTGAAACGAGTCCCCGCGCAGCACATGGACCTTCAGGTCGAACATCGCGAACCAGATCAACATCGCCGGCAGCACCTGCACGAGCGCCAGCCGCCAGTTTGAGACGAGCAGCCGCAGCCCTTCGAACAGGAGCACGACGGCGCTGATCGCGAAGGCGAGCGGCGCGAAGATCCGTCGCGAGCGGCTGAGCCGGAGCACAGCCGCCTCGATCTGTGCCTCGTCGTTCTCCTGGATCGCCCGAACGAGGGAACGAATCCGGCTCGACAGGGCTTCAGCGCGTCGTCCTTTCAGCGCCACGTCTCACCGCCTGAGGATGTGTTGAGGAGGAATGCTCGCAGCCGCGCCGAGGCGCGGGATCATCCGAAAGGGGTGATCGCACTTGGGCCTGCGCCCGGCATGATGACGACATGAGTCGTCGACTGTGGTCAGCGAGCGCGCTCCTGCTCGTCGTTGCGTCATTCGCGCTCGCGGTCTGGGCGGCGGTCAGGCACTTCCCGAGCGGCGTGACCGTGTGGCTGTGCATCGTCGCGGCGATCAGCGCAGCGTGGTTTGGGGCGAGTCGACGGGGCGTCGTCAGAATCGTGGGGTTCGCGGGTGCAGCAGCGCTCACGATCGCCGCGGTCGTGCTCGTGATCGTCCTGCGCGACGTCCTCGACGACGTGATCGTGTTCGTTGCGATGGGCGCCGCGCTTGTGACCGCGCGCATGGCGTTCCGGGTGCATGTCCACCGCCCAGCCATGGCGCCGCCGACTCAGCCTGTGCTGTTCTACAACCCCAAGTCCGGCGGCGGCAAGGCGACCCGCTTCAACCTGCCGGAGGAGGCCCAGCGGCGGGGTATCGAACCGATCGAGTTGCACCTCGGGGATGATCTCGAGCAGCTCGTGCGCGACGCCGTCGGTCGCGGTGCGAACGGTCTGGCGATGGCGGGCGGCGACGGCTCGCAGGCGATCGTCGCCAAGATTGCGGCGGAGCTCGACCTTCCATACGCGTGCATCCCCGCCGGGACGCGCAATCACTTCGCCCTCGATCTCGGCGTCGACCGTAACGACGTCGTGGGAGCGCTCGAGGCGTTTGTGAGCGGCGGTGAGCGCCGAGTCGACCTTGCGGAGGTCAACGGCCGCGTGTTCGTCAACAACGTCTCGCTCGGGCTCTACGCCGAGGCGGTCCAGCGCCCGGGCTACCGCGAGGCCAAGCTCCAGACCCTGCTTGACACGGTCCCGGACGCGATCGGGCCGGAGGCGGAAGCGCCCTCGTTGCGCTGGGACGGACCCGATGGGCCGCAGTCTGCGGTCGCCATCCTCATCTCCAACAACCAGTACCGGCTCGGTACCGTGCTCGGCTCAGGCACTCGTCCGCGGCTTGATCACGGGGTGCTCGGGGTCACCGTCCTCGCTCCGATCGCCGAGGACAGTGCGAACGCCCCGAAGCGCAGGCTTACGATGGAGCAGTGGACGACCTCCGACTTTGCGATCGCGGCTGATGATCAGACCCCGGCGGGGATCGACGGCGAGGCCATCGAGCTCGATCCGCCCCTGCGCTTCCAGATCCGGCCCGCCGCTCTCCGCGTGCGGATCGCCCCGGGACATCCCGGGGCCTCGCCCTCGGCGCTCGAGCCCGAGGGAGCGTTCGAGACGATCGCCGTCCTCGTCCGCTTCGCGCTTCACGGCGACGCGCCCGCGCTTGCGGCCGCCCGGTAGGCGCGCGCGGCGAGAGCGGTGAGTGAGCAGCCGATGGCCGACTCTCCGCTCTCTGAAGCCGAACGGATCGACCGTGCGGTGTATCGCGCCGTCGCAGCGACGCCGACGCCTCGCCTCGATGCGACGATGCGCCGGCTCTCCGAGGCGGCCAACTACTCAAAGCTGTCCATCGCCTCGAGCATCCTCCTGGCGGCTGTCGGTGGTGAGACAGGCCGTCGGGCGGCGAAAACGGGACTCGTGTGCGTCGCCACCACGTCCGCCGTCGTCAACCTTGCGGTCAAGCCGCTCGCGCGGCGGCACCGGCCCAACCGCACCGAGGGCGGGGTGCCCGAGGCGCGCCACGTCGAGATGCCGATGTCGGCGTCGTTCCCGTCCGGCCACACGGCCGCGGCGTTCGCGTTCGCGTCGGGCGCCGGCCAGGTGGCGCCGTTCGCGAGCGTCCCGCTGCACGGGCTGGCCGCACTCGTCGGGTACTCACGCGTGCACACCGGCGTCCACTACCCAGGCGACGTCGTTGCCGGAGCGCTGATCGGCGCGGTCATCGCCGACCTCGCGGCAGCCGTGCTCACTCGTCGCTCGGGGCCGGCCCGCGTCACGTGAGCGTCCCCGCCGCATCCCGCGGTACCGACCCCTGACACCAACCCTCCTTTCATGGAGAGGGTCGGGCGTGCGGGTCGTTGGGCCTGATGGTTGCGATAGCCCCCATGAGTCCCGTCGATCTCCCGCAACGGTCGGTCAACCCGTCGGGTTTGGCGGCGAACCCGACCGGTCAGTTCACGTCTGAAGCAGCTGGGCCTTTGCGGCCTGGTACTCCTCGGGTGTGATCGCGCCGTGATCACGCAGCGCGGACAGCTCGCGCAACTGCTCGGGCATCGTCATCGCGGACGTGCCTGACGCGGAGGCCGGCTTGGAGCGATCACGCGAGTCGCGGATCGCGCTCACCCGGGCCCGGATCCGTGCCGACGTGGCTCCGGCGCGCGCCTCGGGGAACTCCTGCTGTGTCTGCTCGCGCAGCAGGTACGTCCCGACCATCGCGAGGACAAGGAAGACGATGATGCCGGCCGGTTTCCCGGTCGCCGGGATCGGATTGATGATGAAGACGAGCACCATCAAACCGAGGACGATCGCGTATGTCTCCGCGGGGCGCTCACGCAGGAACGGTGCGATGGCCTCCCGCATCGGCCGGGCGAATCGCGACGGTCCCGCGAACCATGCCGCCACCACGAGCACGAATCCGACCAGGATGCACGCCCCGGCGATCTCGGTGATCATCCCGGTGCTGATCGAAAAGACCGCACTGACGGTCGGCCTGAGCGACGCATCGTGGGTCAGCGCCCCGGTCCCCTGGGAGACGAGCAGCGAGCGCCCGAGCAGCGCGATCACGCCGGCGATCACGGCCCCGAACCCGACCGACATCAGCGTGCGCCGGCGCCGCCCGGCTGCCAGCGCGATCGCGGCGACGTAGAGCAACGGGACCAGGATCGTCAGCCACAGCGCGAGCCCCTTGATCGCATTGCCGACGTCCTGCACGAGGCTCAGCTGATCGGACTTGAAGACCGTCAGGTTGGCGATCGACGGGGGGAGCTTCGAACTCAGGTCGGACGGGAGCCCGAGCCGCGATGCGACGTTCCCGAGGATCTGCCCGAGATTGAGCGTGACCGCGCCCCCGCTGATCTTGACCGCCCCCTTGCCGCCGTTGACGACCGTGATGAACGTCTGATCCGCGGCGCGGTTGGCCAGCGCCCACAGATTCTGGACCCGAGGCCGCGTGAGTGCGAGGTCCGCTCCCTTGACGGCAACGTTGCGCAGCGCGCCGGCCGCCGGTGCTGCGAGCGGCTCGAGACGCGGCGGCAGTCCAGAGCTGATCAGCCCGGTGACGTCGACGTTGGCGTACAGCTGGTCGACGATGTAGTTCGCCGTCGTCGAGCGAATGTCCGCATTCTGGAGCAGCTGGGTGCTCGTGTTCGACCAGTTGTCCGGGTTGAACAGGAGCCGATTCGCCCAGATCGAGAAGATCCCCACGACAAGCAGCAGTGTCGTGAAGCCGATCAGCGAGTTGACGAGGATCCGGCGCCCGCGTGACGGCTTCGCCGACGACGCGTCAGCCGCGTCGGCCTGGGTCGCCGCGTCGGTCGGAGCCGCGGGGTCGCTCGGATGTGCGGGGTCCGTGTGAGCAGAGGATTCCATTGGGCGTCCTCATGGTCCATCGGCGCCGCAGCGACCGCATCGTCTGATTCGGGTGATGGCCGTGCGCCTCAGGCCTGCCGAGGAGCCATGCCTGACGACCGTGAGAACCCGGGACGCCCCGGCATCCTCCGAGGTGTCGCGTCGCTCGGAGGACGTGCCGTCACGGCGACCATGCGCCCGGTGAGCGACGAGATCGAGCACACCCTGATCGCGGTCGCCGGCAATCCACGCATCCATGCTCTCATCCGGCGCGCGCTGTACAGCGACACGGCGCGGGACCTCGTCGATGACTTCTTCGAGAGCGGTCTGTTTGATCGGTTTGCCGACCGCCTACTCGCGAGCGACGGGCTGTGGCGGCTCATCGACGAGATCGCCGAGAGCCCGTCGGTGACTGCGGCGATCTCCGGTCAGGGTCTCGGCTTTGCCGATCAGCTCGGCGGCGAGGTCCGGACCCGGTCACGCCGCGCCGATGAGTGGGTTGAGCGCCGGCTGCGCCGCAGCCAGTGTTGATCGACCTGGTCGCACTCGTCGTCGGCATGCTCGTGGCGGCGCTTCCGCTGTTCGCCGGCTATGCGCTGATCGTGTTCGACAGCCGTCGGCGCGGATTGCAGGATCGGCTCGCCCGGACGGCGGTGGTGGACGCCCGCAACTGTCAGTCGGCGCGCCGACGGGCGGAGCGGCGTGACGTGCACGAGTCCGGGCCGCGCGCCGTCCGTGAGTGACCACTCGCTCGTCGAACGAGACGCGGGCGACTACTGGCCGAGGAGTCCCGCCTCGCGCGCGAGCCGGACTGCCTCGGACCGGGAGCTCGCGCCGAGCTTCCGGTAGATCGCGTGGGCCTGCGTCTTGACGGTGTTCGCCGACACGCCGAGCTGATCGGCGATCTCGCGGAACGGACGGCAGCTCGGCAGAAACCGCAGGACTCGCAGTTCCGCGATCGTCAGTCCCGACGGCCCCGCGAGGCTCGCCTCGGCGACCGTGTCGAGATGTGACCAGGCGCGCTCGAACCACCGCTCGAACGTCGGCGCGCTACCTGCGCGTCGGGCGTGGCGCGACGCTTGGGCGAGCAACCCGCGGGCGCTGCTGACGTCCGCCAGATAGAGCGACGCGTGTGCGAGCAACAGGCGGGTCTGGGCGCCGAACCAGGCCGGCGTGTCATCGAGCTCCGCCAGCGTGGCGGCGACGCGCTGCAGGTCCTGCTTGGCCTCGTCGGCGCGGCCCTGATGCGAACGGGCCGCGGCAGCGGCCGCAAACGCGAGCGCATCGACCGGCGCGGGTGGGCGACACGTGATCAGCGCTGTCGTCGTCTCGTCGGTCAACTCGCTGGCGAGCTCCCAGCGGTCGTCCTCCATCGCGATCATCGCTCGCTGCGTCATCGCCAGCACCGCGATCGGTGCAAATGTCCGGCCTGCCAGGTCGGATGATTGCTCGAGTCGGGCCGTGGCGAGCTTCCGGTCGCCCGCCAGGTGCGCGCCAACGCCTTCGAGCCAGAGGCACGCCGCGCGCCACGGGCTATTCGGCGGCAGCGACTCGCCCGCCAGCTCCGCCGCGCTCTGCAGTTGACCGACGCCACCGTCCCCCGTCATCGCCTCGATCAACACCGCGGGCGCCGGCCGAGCGTCGAGCTCCCGGGTCCACCGGCGCGCCATCTCCGCGTCGCCCGAAGCGAGCGCGACGGCAGCGGCGCACATCGTCAGCGACGGGCTCTTCGTGATCTCCCCCGGCGTGAACCGAGCAAGCCATTCCTGCACCTGTCCGATCCGGCCTTCGGTGACATAGGACGCGAGCTCATTCCAGAGCAGCTCACCCGACCGTGACGCGTCACCTGCTGCGACCGCGTGCTCGATCGCACTGCCCAGGTCGCCATGGTCAGCGTGCCACGTGCAGGCAGCCGCGTGGAGAGTGGGGACGAGCTCGGGCTCGCGCCGCCGCAGCTCCGCGTCCATCGATTCACGCAGGAGGGGGTGCCACCGGAAGCGCTCGTGCGCGGCATCGACGGGCTCGAGCAGCCCCGAGACCTCGGCCAGTCGTCTCAGCTTGAGCGCCGAGCGGCGTTGCCCGAGTACCGCGTCACACACGTCCGGCGCGAGCTCGCTGAGGACCGATGCGCGTCGGAGGAACGTCTGTGAGGACCGGGGGAGTGCATCGAGCACTTCGTCGCGCAGATACTCGCTTATGAGGTGATCGTCCCCCCGGAACGACTCTGCCTCCGGCGCCGTCGTGCGGTCCGCGAGCGACAGCGCGGCGAGATACAGCGCCGCCGGCCACCCCTCGGTCCGATGGACGAGCGCCTGGACGTCGGCGAAGTCGAGGTCGATCCCGGCGCGCCGAAGCAGCACCGCCGCCTCCGCGGGGGTCATCGCCAGATCGCGCATCCTGATCTCGATCAGCGCCCGATGGGCGCGCAGGCGGCCGAGGGGGAGGGTCGGTTCGGCCCGCGTGGCGACGGCGACCACCGAATTCGCCGGGAGTCGCTTCCACAGCTCCGTCACCGTGCGTTGCAGGACTTCGGGGCGCAGTCGGTGAGCATCGTCGATCACGATCACCCACGGCTCTCCGTCATCACCGAGCGACTGGACGAGGTCGGTGACGCGCCGGGCGGCCGCGTCGCTCGTGTCCGCCAGATCGACTGCGAGCCACGCGAAACGGCGGTCGTCGGACTCGGCCCACTCGGCGATCAGAGCCGACTTCCCGTACCCGGCCGGCGCCACGACCACCGCCAGCATCGCCCGACGCGCAGTGCGCAGGCGCTCGACGAGCGTCCGGCGGTGGACGAAGTCCGCCGGAAACAGCGGCGCGGCATGTCCGAGCGCGAGTTCACTGGTGTCGCCGGCGAGGGTCGGCATGCGAGTGAACGGGTTGTCGGGTGAGGCGTGGGTGAGTGGCATCCGGTCCGCGGGGCGCACGCGCGGAAGGCATGACCGTCTCGCAATCCACCGCGCGCGACAAGGGGGCTGGCCTGCGTTGCCTGGGGGTGCGGGCACCACCGCCCCGGAGGGCTCACACGACCCGCTACGGCACGTCATCCCTTCTGGATGAGGCGTCGACCGGTTCGACGATCGATCCTAGAGGCGCCTACGTCCACCACACAGATAGGAGTTGGATGATGGACGAATACAAAGGTGCAGGGCGCGTCATCTTCGCGGGCACGTTGCTCATGATCGGCGGCGTGCTGAACATCGTGTACGGGATCGCCGCGATCTCGAACTCGAGCTTCTTCACACACAACGCGCACTACGTGTTCGCGGACCTCAAGACATGGGGCTGGGTCAGCCTGGTGCTCGGGATCCTCGAACTGTTCGCCTCGCTGTCGCTCATCCGTGGCGCCGCGTTCGGCCGGATCTTCGGGATCTTCGTCGGCGCGTTCGTCGCGGTCGACGCGCTGTTCTCGATTCCCGCGTATCCGTTCTGGTCGATCTGCATTTTCGCGCTGAGCCTGTGGATCATCCACGGCCTCGCGATGTACGGGGACCCTGGGCCACCGAGCCCTGCCAGATGAGGAGCGCTCGGGAGCGGGGGCATATCGCCTCCGCTCCCGACGCTTCCTATCGATCGTTCGGCGTCAACTGCCCAGGATGCGCGCCTTCTCGGCGGCGAACTCCTGCTCGTTGAGGACGCCCGACGCCTTCAGGTCGCCGAGTTCCTTCAGCTGGGCGTACCGGTCGTCGTTGTCGGGCGCGGCGGGCTCGGCGGGCGCGGCGGCTCGGCGGGCGCGGGCGCTGCCGGCTCCGGAGGCGCTTCCTGCTGGGCCCAGCGGTTGGACTGACGGCGCCTAACCCGGCCGGAGACTGCCGTAGCGGTTCCGGCAACTACTGCGGTGCGGGCCATCCCGCGGAGAAGTCCTGGCATCAGGGGTTTCCTTTCAGTTGGCGGTCGCTTCGGCCGCGTCAAGCGCGTCGATCAGCGCCTGGACCGGAATCCGCTCGCTCGCGACGAGGACTCCACCGTTACGCCGCACGGCGGCGGCGAACGGGGCGGCCCAGCGGTTCTCGTAGACGATGATCGCGGCACCCGCTCCGGGCTCGAGCTCGTCGGCGATCGTCTCGGCGTCGTCGTTGCCGAGTAGGCCCGTGCTGGCCCCCTCGAACACCATCAGGTCACCCACGGTGTCCTCGTCGGCATTGGAGAAGTCCATGCCTGACACCGTTCCGTCCTCGTTCTTGCGTACGAACATCGCGTCGAACACGCGGATGATCCCGCGGTTGACGAGGTCGAGGAAGATCGGAACCGCGTCGCCCTTCATCGGCGCTCCCGGTGGGTAGCCGATCACGACCACGTCGATCGGGCCAAGCTCTTCTTCGTTGTCCATCCCGTCCTCCGTCGCAGGTCGTTGAACCAATGAAACCGCGGCCGGACGGCCGCGGCACGAGTCGATCAAGCTCGCGCCGGAAACACATCACCCGATGCGGGTGACGCGGCGCCGAACGCCGATCGCGGCGAGCGCGTAGACCGCCACCGCCAGCGCCTCCCCGGCGAGCACGTCGGAGGCGAAGTGGGCGCGCAGGTAGATCCGGCTGAGGCCGACGAGGGCCGTAACCACGGCGCCGAGGGCGATCACCGCGATCCGGGTGCGACGTCCGTCAATGAGGACGGCGAGCGCGATCGCCAGAGCAAGCCATCCGACCGCGTTGGCGGCGTGGCCGGAGGGGTAGCTCTGGCCCGACGTGTGGACGAGCGGAGCAGATGGCCGGGAGCGGTCGACCGCCCACTTCGTGATCCAGACAAGGATCCAGGTGACGGCGGCGCCGGCCACGAGCGCCGTCGCCCGGGCACGGCGGGCGGATCGGATGAGCAGTCCGGCCCCGAGCAGGACGGCGGGACCGACGATCGCGATGATGCCGAGCGTCGTGATCACCCGGGCGACGTGCGTGAGCCACGGCGTTCGGAGATCGCGGGCGAGTGTGAACGCGCGATCGTCGATCCCCAGCGACGCGCTCGTGCACACGATCACGGTCAGCGCGACGAATACCGTCGCCGCGACCAAGGCGACCGCGGCCAGACCACGCTGCTGGCGAGATGCCCTCACCACGGGGACGTTACGAAGCGGCGATGAGTTTCGGTCGTCAGACTGGTCGTAGGCACATGACCAGAACGACATGCCACGTTTCCATCTCGCTGGACGGCTTCATGGCCGGGCCGGATCAGGACCGCGACAACCCGCTCGGCGTGGGCGGGATGAAGCTCCATCACTGGCACTTCGCGGATCCGCTGCACCCGGGCGATACTGCCGCCGTCGATGATCTGACGCGGAGTCGTGGCGCCTACGTCATGGGGCGCAACATGTTCGGTCCGATCCGCGGCGACTGGGACGAGGATTGGCGCGGGTGGTGGGGTGAGGAGCCGCCGTATCACGCGCCGGTGTTCGTGCTCACGCACTACGCCCATGACCCGATCGAGATGGCCGGCGGGACGACGTTTCATTTCGTCACCGACGGCTTCGACGCCGCCTACCGGCAGGCACGCGCTGCCGCCGGCGATGACGACGTCGCGATTGCCGGCGGCGTGTCCACCCTGCGGCAGGCCTTCGCCGCCGGCGTCGTCGACGAGATCACCCTGGACATCGCGCCGGTCCTGCTCGGCACCGGTGAACGGTTGTTCGATGGGGTCAGCGACCCCGGACTTGAGTCGATCGACGTCACGCATTCGCCGCTCGCGACGCACGTGCGGTATCGCGTCGGAGCGCCTCCGACGGCGTGATGACCGCGCGGTGGTCGGGGTAGCCTGAGACTCGTGGGCTCCTCCTATCACGAGTACGCCCCACCGGCGGTGTTGCGGTCCGCTGTCGCGTGCCTGTGGGAGCGCGCCGTCGACGGCGCCCACGTCCAGCGCGTCGTCCCCGACGGTTGTCTCGATCTCATCTGGCTCTCGGAGCGGGAACTCGTGATCGCTGGTCCCGACACGGGTCCCCGGCAGGTCGCGTTGGCGCCGGCGGCGCGGTCGTCGGCGATTCGGCTCCGCCCGGGTGCTGCGGGGGCGTTTCTCGGGATCCCGGCGTCCGAGATTCGCGATCAGCACCGACCGGCCGCGGCCGTGATCGGTGATGCCGCGGCGCGGCGCCTCGAGGAGACGCTGGCGGGCGCCACTCCTTCAGAACGACTGAACGTTCTCGCCGAGTTCGTCGACAGCCGCGCGGTCGCACCCGACCCACTCACCAGCGCCGCCGCGGCCGCACTCGCTCAGCCGGCGGCGCGCGTCCGCGAGGTCGCACGGGATCTCGGCGTCAGCGAACGCGAGCTGCACCGCCGGATCGTCACCGCGGTCGGGTATGGCCCCAAGATGCTCGCCCGGGTGGCACGCCTGCGCCGCCTCGTTGTCCTGCGCGGCGGCTCGCTCGCATCGCGCGCGCTCGACGCCGGCTACGCGAGCCAATCCCACATGAGCGACGAGGTCCGTCGCCTCACCGGCCTCACACCTGTCCGATTTCTGGAAGACGCATCGCCGACCCGCGCCTAGGCTGGCGTCATGTCTATTGATCCTCATGCCGCCGAGCGCTTCGTCCTCTCCAACGCCCGCCTGCTCGATCGTCGCCGCCTTGCCTGCCTGCTCCACGGGGACCCAGTGGAGCCGGTGCTCGACGCGCTCCGCGCGTACGCCAACTCGGACGGAGGCTTCGGGCACGCACTCGAGCCGGACGTGCGGGGTCCAGAGAGCGAGCCGGCGTCGACGCTCCGCGCGCTTGAGGTCCTGCACGAAACGGGGATGGCCAGTGAGCCGATGGTCGGTCGCGCCGCGGCCTGGCTTGCAACGATCAGCGACGCCGACGGGGGCGTTCCGTTCGTAACCGCAGCGGCCGCGTCCTACCCCCACGCCCCATGGATGGTTCCCTCCGAGAGCGGTTCGTTTCTCACGTTCGCCTGTGCCGCGCTGCTGCTGGAACTCGGCTCCGGGGAGCCGTGGCTGGCGCCGGCGATCGACTGGTGCTGGCGCGCGATCGACGACGGCACCGAGCTCGGCGCGTACGGGGTCAAGTTCGCGCTGGTGTTCCTGGACGCCGTGCCGGACGAGCAACGCGCGCTCGCGCGGATCGCGGACTTCCGAGACACGATCGACGCCGACGGTTCGCTCCCGGTCCCGGGCGGAACCGACGGCGAGCGGATCACCCCGCTCGACCTCTCACCCCGGCCCGGGGCTCGAAGCCGCACGCTGTTCACCGACGCCCAGATCGAGGCCGACCTGGATCGGCTCGGCGCCGGTCAGCGCGACGACGGCGGCTGGATGTTCGACTGGCTCGGCTGGTCGCCCGGGCAGGTCGTCGAGTGGCGCGGCACGCTCACCGTGAACGCGATCGCCACGCTCCTCGCGCACGGCCGGATGGCCGCGCCCCAGCGATGAGCCGTTCACGGTCAAACAGGCGCGAGACGACCCGCCAGCCAACCCGGTTGGCCACGACGAGGATCGCCCCCAAGCCGACGGCGAGTCCCGCCGTCGCGTGAATGGCGTCCACCGAGATCATCGTCGTCACCGCGATCGTTGGCAGGCTGGCGAGCACGGATATCTGCTGGGCGACGCGCACGTCGCTCACTCGGGTTGAGATCGCCATTCCGAGCCAGATCGACCAGCCGGCGATGAGTGGTGTGAAGACGACCTGGGCGAGCACATCGGGACCTCGGATGAGCGCCGATGCGACCCCCGGCTGCGCGAACAGCGCCACGAGGACGAGAAACACACCGAACACCGCGTAGGCGATCCCGACCGATGGGACGACCACGGCCAGGGCCTTGCCCAGCAGCAGCTCCTCGCGGCGCAACGGGGTGGTGAGCAGCGGTTCCAGGGTGCCCTCCTGACGTTCGCCGACGATGGCGTAGGCGGCGAGCATGACCGGCACGAGCGCCGGGATCGCGAGCAGGTAGAGCAGCTCGTGATGCTGGCGGAGCTGGTGGGCCGCGGGGGTGGCGACCGCGAATACGGACACGAGCGGCTGAACGAGGAAGACGAGCGGGATGATCGCCATGCCGGCCACGATCGATCCGTTGCGTCGGTACGCGCGCAACTCCTTGCGGACGATCGCTCGGATCCGGCGCCTGCTGAGTCCGCTCATCCGGCGTCGCGCTCCCGGTCGTCCTCGACGAGCGAGAGATACACGTCCTCCAGCGAGTGGTAGGACTCGGCGATCGACAGGACATCGGCTTCCGCCGCGACGAGCGCCCGCGTGATCGCGGGCGCGGCGACGTCCGGTTCGGAGACCGAGACGATGTACGTCGCCCGGTCGTCCGCCCGCCAGCCCTCAACCCCCGGGCGCCCGTCGAACACACCCTCGGGATCTGACAGCGGCGCGCGCGTGCGCACCGTCAGTGCCTTGGCGAACAGCCGGTCGCGCAGCTCCTCAGGTCGGCCGATCGTTTGCAGCGAGGTGTTGAGGATCGCGACCCGGTTACACAGGCGCTCGGCCTCCTCGAGGCGGTGCGTGGTCAGAAAGATCGTCACCCCGCTGCGCCCGAGTTCGGCGATCAGCGCGTGCACCTCGCGGCTTGCCACTGGGTCAAGGCCAGCGGTGGGCTCGTCGAGAAACAGGACCTCCGGATCGCTGAGCAGCGCCCGCGCGAGCGCGGCGCGTTGCCGGAGTCCCTTGGAGAGCGTGCCGCACGGGTCGTGCGCGCGCTCGGTGAGGTTGACCGCCCGCAGCGCCCACTCGATCCGTCCCCGCGGCTCGGCGACCTCGTAGAGGTCGGCGAAGCACGCGAGATTCTCGGCGACGGTCAGCCGGCCGTACAAACCCGGCGTCTCGGGCATGATCGCGATCCGCTGGCGGATGGCGACGCCGTTCTCCGCCGCGAGCGGGATGCCCGCCACGGTCGCCACGCCGGACGTTGGCGCAAGCAGCGTGCCGAGCGTCCGCACGGTCGTCGTCTTGCCGGCCCCGTTCGGACCGAGGAAGCCGAACACCTCGCCGTAGGCGATCTCAAACGACAGGCCCTCGAACGCGATCCGGTCTCCGAATCGCTTGCCGAGACGATCGGCGGAGAGCGCCGGACCGCCGCTCTCGCGGTCGGGAACCTGACGTCGATGCATCGCGTTTCGCGTCCCGTCAATCCACGGCGCCGTCAGAGTGGGACCGCGCCGCCGCGCTTGACCATCTTCATCGTGAACTGTGAGTTCACGCGCGCGAGGCCAGGGAGCTCGGCCAGCTTGTTCATGTAGAAGGTCTCGTACGCCGCGTGATCGGCAACCGCGACGCGCACGATGTAGTCCGGCAGGCCGAACATGCGCCGACACTCGATCACCTCGTCGAACGTCGCGATGCCGGCTTCAAACGCTTCGACGGTGGTCCGGTCCTTGAGCGCGAGCTCGACGTGCACCGTGACCTCGAACCCCCGCCCGACCGCCGCGGGGTCGATGTCCGCGTGATAGCCACGAATCACGCCGGACTGCTCGAGCGCCCGCACGCGTCGCAGGCACGGGGAGGGCGAGAGGCGCACCCGCTCCGCGAGCTCGACGTTCGTCAGCCGCCCATCGGTCTGCAGCTGGCTCAGAATTGCCCTATCCAGCGCATCCATTGGCAGATCATGCCACACAAGGCGCGTCTGAATCGCTCAAAAGGCAAGCAAATGCCCAGGATGCAAACGTATCATTGCTCCGTGGCCACGACCCTCGTCAACACGCGACGACGGACGCTCCGCGACGCGGCCGGGATCGGCATCGCCGTCGGCATCTACGGCGTGTCATTCGGGGTGCTCGCGGTCGCCGCCGGCCTGAGTCCGGCCCAGGCGTGCGTGATGTCGATGCTGACGTTCACGGGTGCGTCGCAGTTCGCGTTCATTGGGGTCCTCGCCACCGGCGGCGGAGCGCTCGCCGCCCTCGGCCCGGCGGTGATGCTCGCCGTGCGAAACGCGGCCTACGGCCTGTCGCTCGCCCCGATCCTCCCGGGCCGCCTCCGCGAGCGGGCACTGCTCGCTCACCTCGTGATCGACGAGACCACGGCGATGGCGCGAGCGCACGACGACCCGGCGGCGGCGCGGCACGCGTTTCTGGCGACCGGGCTGAGCGTGTGGGTGTGCTGGAACCTCGGCACGCTCGTCGGTGCGCTGCTCGGCGGCGGCATCGGCGATCCGCGCAAGCTCGGGCTCGACGCGATGTTTCCGGCCGCCTTCCTGGCCCTCCTCGCGCCGCAACTGCGCCGTCCCGGTGCCCCGGTGGCGGCGGTCACGGGCGTCGTGCTCGCCGCCGTGTTGGTGCCGTTCACTCCGGCCGGCGTCCCGGTGATCGCGGCGCTCGCCGGTGTCATCCCGGGCGTGCTCGTCGCCAACGGTGTCCGGCGATGAGCTGGAACGTGCTGCTCGCCCTGTGCGCGATCTCCTACGCGCTCAAAGCGATCGGTCCGGTGTTCGCGGGTGGCCGCCGGCTCAGTCCGCAGGTCCGGCGCACGCTCGACCTCGTCGCCGTCCCGCTGCTCGCGGCGCTGATCCTCGTCCAGACGGTCACCGACGGCCACCGATTTGTGCTCGACGCCCGCGCGCCGGCCCTGGGCGTGGCGGCCGTGCTCGTGTGGCGGCGGGCGCCGTTTCTCGTCGTCGTCCTCGCGGCGGCGGTGACCGCAGCGCTGCTGCGAGCGGTCGCCTGACCCACCCGCGTGCTGAGCCCGTTGGGCATCCTTGGCGCATGGACTACACGCGCCATCTCACCGACCGGCTCGAGCTCCGGGTCACCGACCCGGTCGCCGATTTGGAGGACCTGTTCGGAATCTTCAGCGATCCGGACGGCTGGTGGTACGACCCCGGCAGCCGACACACCGAGCCGGCCGTCACCCGGGACTGGCTCCGGCGCGCCGCCGTCCGATTCGACGATGACGGCCTGAGCTACTGGACGGTGCGCCGGCGCGACAGCGAGCGGATCATCGGGGTCGGCGGCGCGCAGCGGCAACGCACGCGCGCGTGGAATCTCAACTACCGGCTTGCGAGCAGCGAGCACGGACACGGCTTCGCGACCGAACTCGCACTTGCCGCGCTCGCCGCCGCCACGGCGATCGACGACCAGGTGCCGTTCATCGCCTGGGTGGCACCGCACAACGTCCCGTCGCGCAGGGTCGCGGAGCGACTCGGACTCGTCGACCGCGGTCTGCTGCCCGACCCGTCCGACAACGAGCTACGCCTCGCCTACGCCGACCGGCCAATCCCCGAGCGCTACCAGGGCACGCCCGGATCAACCAGGTAGGGGGCCGCCGAGCCCGAGCTCGCGCCGCCCGCCGACCCCGAGCTTGCGATAGCCCGCGGCGAGATGGGTCTCGACCGTCTTGACGCTCAGGAAGAGCTCCTGCGCGATCGCCTTGTTCGTCTTTCCCAGCGCCGCGAGGCGGAGGATCTGCCGCTGGCGTGGAGTCAGCGCGGCCTCGCCGTCAAGCGCGGCTCGGCGCGGCCGCAGTCCGGTGGCGACGAGCGCACGGCGCGCGCGTTCGGCGAGCGGTGCGGCAGCGATCGCATCGGCCGTGGCCAGCGCCGGGCGCAGGTGCTCCCGCGCCTCGGTCCGCCTGCCGAGTGACGCGAGGGCGCTGCCGAGCTCGAGCTGGACGCGGACACGCTCCAACGGTGCCGTCGTGTCGGAGATGGCCGCCAGCGAGCGCGTGCAGAGGTCGATCCGGGTCTCGTGGTCTGCGTCCGCGACCGCGCGCGCGTGGAGTGCCCGCGCGATTGGGATGGGCGCCGCGAAGCGCTCCGCCAGGGCAAGCTCGGCATCCGCCAGGCCGGCGGCCTCGGCACGGCGACCGAGGTGCGCCAGAGCCAGCGCGGCGGTCGAGCGCCACGGAGTCCAGGCGGGGTTGATCCGGCCCTCGCGCTCGCGCATCGCCCCGGCCTCGAGCGCATCCGAATATGCGCCCTCGAAATCGCCTTCGCAGAGCGCCAGCCGGGCGCGTGCAAAGCGCACGCTGATGGCCCACGGTGTCGACGCGGCCGGCGCGTCGAGCCGGTGCCGCTCGAGCAGCTCACGAGCCCGCGCGAACTCCCCGGCTTCCGCCCACGCCCAGAGCAGGACCGCGATCGCTTCGCCGGCGAACCAGTTGAGATCCTCGCCGGCGAGGGCAAGGGCGTCTCGCGCCTCGCGCGCGGCGGCGCGCAGGTCGCCCGTCCGCAGGGCGAGCTCCGCCGCATACCGCGCTGCTCCGGTGCGCAGCGGGAGTGAGCCCCGCGCCCCGGCCTCCCGGCGCATCGTTCCGACCGCCCGTCCTGCCTCGTCGTGACGGTCGCACATGATGAGCGTGCGCACGCAGAGGTGAAATGCGGACCGGCGCCACGCCTCGCCGGCGAGCAGCTGCCCGCTCAGCGCGTCGCGAACGAGCTCGGTGCACGCCGCCGCGCTCGGCGTCCCGAGCTCCGTCCCCAGCCACGCGCGATGGGCGAGGACGACGCGCCGGAGCAACGGCTCGGTCGAGGCCGTGAGCTCGATCGCCTGCGCGCGGTGCCGACGCTCCGCGTGACGGCCGGGAGCCAGCATCAGCGTGTCGAGTGCGGCAGCTTCGACGGCCACCTGCACCTCCGGGTCCGGCTGTGTCGCCAGCTCGTGCTCGATCAGCTCCGCCAAGCCGGCGTCGCCGTTGTTGACGACGCTCAGCCCGGCGAGCCGGGTCAGGACGTCGATCCGGCACGTTGGCAGCGACGCTTCACGCAGACTCTCCCGCAGGCGCTCACGAGAACCGGGCAGTCCGGCGTCGAACGCCGCCGTCGCCAGTTCCGCGAGGATCAGGCCGTGCTCGTCGTCGGCTGCGCGCTCGCGCTCGGCGCGCTCCAGGTACCTCACGGCAGCCGCCGGCGCGCCGCGCCCGGAGGCGTCCAACGCCGCGGCGCGGAGCGCGTCGGTCACCCTGGGATTTCCGGCGGGCTCGCACCGCAGCAGATGCGCCGCGGCGGCCTCGGGGGCGGCGCACTCCTCGATCAGCGCCGTGCCCGCGGCTCGGTGCAGGCGCTCTTGCTCGGACGGGGCCAGGCCATCGCGGATCGCTGCCGCGATCAGCCGATGCGCGAGCCGCAGGCCGGCAGGCGCCAACAGCCCCGCCGCGCGCAGTGCCTGCCGGGCGGCACCGAATTCGCCGATCGTAACTCCAGCGGTCAGCGCTATCACCCGCGGCGTCGCTTCGTCCGGATCCAGGATCGCCATTGCGGTCGCCACGGAGCGCTCGCCGGACTCGAGCTCAGCGAGTCGCTGCCGAATCGCCTCTCGTCCGCGGCCGCTGATCGTCCACTCCCGCGCCCGCGGATCACGCGACGGGATGACCCCGCTCCGCGCGAGCTGGCGCGCGAGCTCGGTGAGCAGCCACGGATTACCGGCCGTCTCCCGGTGGTACTCGGCGCACACGCTGACGGGGGCCGCCGGAGCGATGGCATGAATCAGTCTGACCGCACCGCTGGGGGTCAGCGGCCGCGGCCGGAGCACCGACGTTGCTCGGGCGACGCCGACAAGGCCGAGCAGGTCACGTACGGCGCCCGGGACACTCACCCGAGCGCTCAGCACGAGCAGCACTGCGACGTCGTCAAGCCGTCGTGCGAGATACGACATCACCTCGAGCGACCGCGGGTCCGACCAGTGAGCGTCGTCGACGAGCAGCACGATCGGCCGCTCCGCGGAGAGCCGCGCGCACAGCCGGTAGACGCTGTGCGCGATCGGGGTCGTCTCCGGCGTCGGTCCGAGCGCCCCGTGCGCCAGGAGCTCGGCCGCCGCGTGCGCCGGCGCGTCGAGCGCGTCTGCGTAGCGACGCTCTGAGAACGCATCGGCCGGCTCCTCGAGCAACGCTCGCACGACGCCGAACGGGAACGACCGCTCGAGTCGGCTGGGCGCGGCCCGACGGACGGAGAAGTCGGCCGCGGCGGCGCGGGTCGCCGCATGGTCAAGCAGGGCGGTCTTGCCCAGTCCGGCGTCACCCTCGAGCACGATCGCCTCTCCGCCTCCGCGTCTGACCCGATCGACCGCGCTCTCGATCACGTCGAGTTCGTCGTCGCGCTCAACGAGGCGACTCGTCCTCGGTGCGAGATTCGCGCTCAGATGTCGGATGACACTCACGTACCGTCAAGACACCATCGCCCCCGGGATCCTTCCTGGGGGCTCAGATGCGCAACGCCTACCGCATCGACAACGCCGTCCGGCGCTCGGCGCTGATTCGCGATGACGCGCCCGCCGACCCGACGGTCATGAGCTGCGCGTTCGTCGCCACGACGATGCGGCCGTGGACGCGGCGAGTCAGCTGGAGCGTGAACCGGCGGGATCCGTTGTGTGCGCTCGCGTCCCGGGCAGTCGCGCGCTCAAGGACGTGCCCGCCGCGCATGATGCGCACGACCACGCCCATCACGGCGCGCGCGTGCAGGCGCCGGATCCCGACCCGCAGCGTCACGCGGGAGCCAGTGAGACGTGGCCGGCTCAGCGTCAGTCTCGCGGGCGGCACTGCGTGGTTGCGGACGGAGATCGTGTGCACGCCGCTGCGGCCGCGCAGTGTGACGCGCGCGGACCGAAGGCCTGCCGCCGGCGTCACCGTGACGCGGTCACCGCCGCCGACCGGCACCGGCCCGGAGGCGAACGTGCCGCTCCGGGTGCTCGTCAGCGTGAACGAGATCGTCGTCGGCCTGCCGCCATGGACGAGGCTCAGCGTTCCGTTCGGCGCCAGCGCCGCCGCCTCCGACCGACCGCCGTCGGCGTGGGTTGCCAGCTTGGCGGACCACGCGGCGGCGCCGGACGTCCGCGCGCGCTGCGCGAGGTCCACCGTGAGCGCTCGCGACATCCCGCCGTCGAACGTGATCGTGCTGCCGCTCCCGCCGACCGCATCGCGGACGCCTGCCGCCGTCTCCACGTTGTCGACCGAGGCGACGAACCCATGGCCGGTCAGCACGGCGCTGTACCGGCCGCTCTTGCGACCGACAAATCGACCCGTCATCGCGCCGCCGCGACCGACGAGCGTGCCGGCGGCCCCCGGGATGGCGTGAGAGTCGAGCACCGGGAGGTACTGCGTCCCCGCGGTCGGGCCCGCCGTCGTGACCGACCCGTCGGATGCACCGAACACGAGGTACTCGAGCCCGCCCGTGACGGTCGAGATTCCCGGCAGCGACGGGTGCTGCGGGATGACCGAGTCCGGCGCGACGAACAACGTGCCGCCATTGCCGCCGGTCCATGTCGTGCCATCGACCATCACGTACGACCACTTGCCGTGGATCGGGTCCATGTGGACGACGCTGTCCTGCACCTGCGAGCGGTGGAAGTCGGCCGACGCGTCCTCGCCGGGCCGGAACTCGCGGTTGGAGTCATACACGTAGATGTCGGAGGTGCCGTCGGGGTTGTCGACGGCGTTGTACGCCACCAGCGCGTGGCCGGTGAGCGCTCCGTGGCGCAGCGTCACGATCGGGAAATCCCCGTGTGCGAGCGCGGCCTTCGCCCGCGCGAGCTGCCCGCTGACCGACTTGTCGCGGTCAAACCAGGCGTTCAGGAACTCGGCGGAGGCCTGAAGTGCATGTTCGGCGTCCAGGAAGTGCCCGACCGCTGTCTGCGGATGATCGGCGGAGGGGATCGCGAACGCGGAACCCGTCGTGAATGCGCGCAGCGAGCGATGGCCTGCGAGGAACTCCTGCACGGCGCGGCTGATGCCGAAGCAATGACCGTTGGTGCTGCTGAGCGCCTTGCTGATGATCGGCCACTCGATCGCCACCAGCGGGTTGAGGATGCCGGTGTTGAAGCTGCAGTCGCCCAGGAATCCGCACGGGTTCACGCGGATGAACAGCGCGTCGGAGCCGAACGCGTCCGTCAGTTCGCCGAGCGACAGCCCGTCGAAGTCGAAGTTGTGGAACTGGAAGCCGTCGGTGTTGCGGAAGCTGTCGACCTGCACGGAGTTGTCCGTCAGGTACGCGACGTCGCCCTGATGCGGCACGATCGTGACCGGCCCCGTCATCGCCAGCGTGGGCATGTGGAACGTGATCGTGTGGGGATCGACGACGGTGGCGTCAGCGAGCGCGGCGGTGCCGCCGACCTGGACCTCGGTCCCGGGGCAGAACCCGTTCCCGGTCAACGTCATCTGAGTCCCGTTGCTGAGCAGTCGCGGTGTCAGCCCGGCCCCGGGCGTGACCGTTGCCTGCGGGGGCGCCGCGTCCACGTGCAACGTCAGCGTGCGGTCGCCGTCCGGGGAGGTCGCCTTGACCGTCACGTCGGCGGGGAGGGGAACCCGCGAGATCCGGGTGAACCGAATCGTGCGCTCGGCGGTGAGTCCGCCACCGGGAGCGACATCGGCAGACGGCAGGATCTGGGCGGCGAGGCCGTTCGGCAAGCCGGGCACGCTCAGGTGGATGGTGTCGTTCATGCCGATGTCACGCGGCAGCTTCACTGGAACGTCGATCGGCGCGCACGCCGGGAGCGCGACGTTGGCGCTCGTCCCGTCGGGCAACTGGAGCTCGTACGGGCTCGCGACGCGGACGTCGAGGTTGGCGAACCGCACCGCCGGCGCGACGCTCGCGTTATGCAGCGGATCGGCGACGACCGTCGCCCGCACAGGATGGAAGTCCGTGGAGGGAGCGTTCGGTGCGCCGACGAGGTTGAGGGTCGCGGTGGTGCCCGAGGTCGTCACCGGTTGCACGGATACACCTCGCGGGAGGTTGCGCGCCGACACCTGCACCGGACCGTGTGAGCCGTTGAGGCGGTTGAGATTCACCTGCACCGGCGTCGTCCCGCCGGACAGGACGGGGACGATCTGGTTCGTGTCCGTCGGCGAGATGTCCGGCAGCGAATTGGCCGGGAAGTCCAGCGTCAGGTCGTCGAACGCGAGCGAGCCACCGGAGGCCGTGAGCGTGAAGCCGCTGAAGTCCGGGGCGGGGCTCGTGACCGAGACCGGCGTCGTGATGCCGGATGTCCCGATGCTGATCGGCCCGCTCGAGATGTCCGTCCCGTTCGTCCGGTGGCCGATGAGCTGAACCGTCTCGGGGTCGACGCCGGCGTCCGGCTCCCCCGCGAACAGTGTGATTGCGCTCGCCGTCTTCGACAGCACCGCCGTCGTCGTCCCGGGGGCGAACTCGCAGTCCGAATAGCCCTCGTCGATGCACTGACCGACCCCGGTGTTGAGCACCACGTGGCCCGGAGTGGGCACGTGTGGCGACGTCCGCACGCACGGGCTGGTAACCAGGGTTGCGCGGGAACGTGACGAAGCCGGCCGCCTGGTAGTCGGTTCCGACCGGCGTCCCGAGCGCCGGGCCGCTCTCGAAGTCGAGCGCGATCCGGTCCGCGGTTGCCGTCGCGGCTCCGATCAGCAGCAGGCCAAACGCGAGTACGGCGAGTTTCAACAGGCGAGCAGTCATCGTGGCGCAGTACCTCCGGGTGATCGAGTCCGGTCACTATCCGGGTGCGCCGAGGTGCTGACAATCGGTGGGCGACCCTGATCTTTTGTGAGCCCGACCCCGGGATCGGACCCGGTTCGGCGGTCGGCGCAGCCATTGCGTCGTCGCGCTCGTGGGCAGCTCAGCTGAGGGTCACCGCGAGTCTCCACCGCTGCGTGCCCCGGGCCGCCTACCTGCCCGGTGTCTTGGGTGAGAAGGGCCGGACCGTGAACCGGACGGCCGCGACGCCGCCTGCCGAGGCGACATCCTCGGCCTGGCACTCGTACTCGCGGGGCGTCCGTACGACCTCGACGAACGAACACCCGACCTCGGTCGGCTTGGTCTTGGCGACGCGAGCCTGGAAGAACACCCTGTCGCCGTTGGCGAGCAGGTAGGAGATGCTCAGTTCGGTCGGGCCGGACTCATCGCCGGCGAGCCACGCGTTCGTGGCGTGCGCATGCACGTCGTCGGGCTCTCGGCACCACGTGTTGCCGACTGTATGTCCGGTTGTCGCCACCCGCAGCGACATCCCGGTCTTGTTCTGAGTGACGCCTCTGATCCACGTGGTCCCGCAGGTCTGAGCGGCCACGGCGACGTTGCGGCCTTGACCGTGCTGCGGCTGTGTGCCTCACGGCCGCGAGTAGCAGCGCGAGTCCGAGCACGGCGACCGCCACAGCGATCGCGGCTCGAGAAGCCAGCCTGTTCGCTCTCATCATCCTCACTCCTCTGTCGGGCGGTTAACGGGCGAGCGCGGCACACACCGCGGTCTCGTCGGCTGCACGCAGTCGGTTGAACACGACGAGAGCCTGGCCCGTGAGGGTCTGGTTGAGCTGCTCGTTGATCGACACCGTGACCGAGCGTCGGCCGTCCAGAGTGGCGGCGGCGAACTGGGTGTAGCCGAAGAAGTTGCCGGTGTGCCCGTACACGGTTCCGCAGCGTGTCCGGTAGCGGAACAGGGCCAGTCCGGCATCGTTTTGGCCCGGCCCGATCGGCTCGGAATGGCCCGCAACGAGGCGCAGCTGTTGGGCCTGCACGGCCCGTCCGAACAGCTTTCGCCCGACGTACCCGCGGATGAAGCGGTTGAGGTCAAACGGTGTCGACACGACGCCGCCGGACGCCTGAACCCACGAAGCGCTGACCACCTGACTGTCGTCCTCGCGGCCGGGTGACGGCAGCGAGTAGCCGTGGATATACGGCGTGGGCATGCGGAAGCCCGCCGGCAGGCTCGTCTGCCGGAGTCCCAGCGGCCTCAGCACCAGCGCGCCGAGCTCGTGCTCGTAGGAGCGGCCGGTGACCGCTTCGATCATCAGGCCGACCACGATGTTGTCGCTGTTGGAGTAGGTGTACTTCGAGCCTGGCTTGAACACGAGCGGGTCGCTCTGCGAAAACGCCAGGAGCCACGGCGATGGAGGCGTCGCGTGAGGCGAGGCACTGAGTGCCGCCTGCCACTGGGCGTTGGTGGTGTAGTCGGGGAGGCCGCTGGTGTGATCGAGCAGTTGACGAAGCGTCACCGGCCACCACGCCTGCGGGAGCCACGGCAGCCGCTTGCCGATCGTGTCATCGAGCGACAGCCGGCCGCGCGCCACCAGGGTCAGCGCGGCCGCACCGCTGAACGCCTTGGAGACGCTCGCCAGGCGCATGTGGTCAGAGCCGCGGATTGCTCTGCCGGTTCGCAGATTGCCCACACCCGCTCGATGCAGCGCGATCGAACCTCCCCGCTGGACCACCGCGACCGCGCCGGCCGGACCGCCCTGCATCGTGACCAGCCCGCGCAGCGCCTGATCGAGCGCCGCATCCGCCGAGCGGGTTGCGTCACTGGCGGCTGCAGCGCCCGCCGCGGTCAACATTGCAGCCAGCGCCAATACCACGGCGACCCCGACCCGGGCGCCACGTGTGAGCGTCAGCGTCATTCAATCCCTCCAGTCCAAGACTCCCGGGACACCATCCCCAAAGCCCATGGTTCTCGGCCGTGCGCACACGATAACCGACCCCGGGGCTCCCGACGAGACGGCCGCCCTGGGACGTCCGCGCCCACTCGGTTAACGTGTTGATCGGGGTGCCGCCTCATCTGGATACCGCGTCGGGGGGAGGCGACGATCGGTCTCGCGTCGTCGCCCGTGACGGTGAACTCGCGGTCATCCGCGAGTTCCTGGAGTCCAGGCGCTTCATCGGGACGTGCGCTCGTCCTGACCGGCGGACCGGGGATCGGCAAGACGACGCTGTGGGAGGCCGGGCTCGACACGGCACGCGCGGCCGGGATGCGGTTGCTGGCAGCGCGCCCGAGCAGCGCCGAGGCGGAACTCCCGTTCGCCGCGCTGATTGACCTGTGCGAGACGGTTGACTCCGACGTCCTGTCCGAGATCCCCGCGCCGCAGCGTCTGGCGTTGGAGGTGGCGCTGCTGCGCGCCGAGCCGCAGGGACAGACCACCGGAGCCGCATGCCATCGCGCTCGGGCTGCTCGGCGCGATTCGCGCGCTCGCGGCACGGTCGACCCTCCTGATCGCGATTGATGACGTCCAGTGGCTCGATCGCTCCTCGGCCGACGCGCTCGCGTTCGCGGTCCGTCGGCTGTCGCAGCATCGGGTCAGGCTCCTGCTGGCCAGGCGACCGGGCACAAGCGCTGTTCTCGTGCGGGCTCTCGGGCACAGCGAACTTCAACACATGGACGTCGGGCCGCTGAGCTTCGGCGCGGTTCGGGCGCTGCTGTCGGAACGGCTCGGGCTGAGCGTCCCGCGCCAGGTGCTCAGGCGCATCACCGAGTTCACGCTCGGCAACCCGCTCTTCGTCCTCGAGGTTGGACGTGCGCTGCGCGAGCGCGGGATTCCCGGAATCGGCGAGGAGTTCCCGGTTCCCGACGGCATCGACGACGTACTCGGCACGCGGGTCGCGGCGCTCTCGGCGCCCGTGCGCCGGCTGCTGCTCGCACTCGCGCTCGGTGGCGAGCTCCGCGTGCCCGAGCTGCTTGCGGTGAGTGATCGAGCGGCGCTCGACGATGCCATCGATACCGGTCTGGTCGTGACCGACCGCAACCGCGCTCGTCCCTCGCATCCGCTGCTCGCGGCGGCGGCGCTGAAGCATGCGCGCCAAGCCGAGCGGCGTGAGCTGCACCACGCGCTGGCCGCGGCGACGACCGACCCGCTCGTGCGAGCGCTCCATCTCGCGCTCGCCAGCCCTGACGCAGACGCCGACCTCGCCGCGTCCGTCGGAGCGGCGGCGGGCACCGCGTCGGCGCGCGGGGCACGGCAGCAGGCCGCGGAGCTCGCCCGGCACGCGCTGCGCCTAACCCCGGCGGACGCTCCCGAGCGCTCGGACCGGGTGCTGTGGCTCGGCGGCTTGCTCTACGAGGCGGGCGAGCTGCAGGCACTGACCGACCTGCTCACCCCAGAACTTGAATCCCTGCCCGTCGGTCGATCGCGGGCGCGGGCGTGGCTGCTGCTGTGCGAAGGCGCCGGGCCGCGCAACCTGAGCGACCTCACCCGTCACCTCGACCTCGCGCTGAGCGAGTGCGGGGACGAACCGCTGCTCCGCGCCGAGGCGCTCGCGCAGAAGTCGTGCAATGCGAGTGCCGGCGCGATTGCGGGCATCCCCGAGGCCGAGACGTGGGCGCACGAGGCGCTGGAAGCCGCGACCGGAGGGGATGCGTCCGTGGAGCGACTCGCTCGGTACGCGCTGTGCTGGGCCCGAGGCATGACGGGTCGTCCGATCGCTGAGCTGTGTCCCGCGCGGGACCCGGACGAGCCCGTCGCGATTCACATCGCGACCAGTCCAGAGCGCGTCGTCGGCCAGCAGCTCGTATGGCGTGGAGAGGTCGATCGGGCTCGGACGATCTTGACGCGCCTGCAGGCGGCGGCCGACGAGCAAGGGGATCCGACCTCCTACGCGCTCGCGCGTCTCCACCTGTGCGAGCTTGAGCTCCGCGCCGGCGACTGGGACGCGGCGGCGCGGCTCCTCGAGGAGTGGGGTGATCCATCTGAGCGCGAGCTACTCGTTCCCCCGATGTACGAGCGGTGTCGCGCCCTCCTGGCCGCCGGCCGCGGTAGCTCGGAGGAGGCCGAGGCTTGGGCGACGGAGGCGATCGCGCTGGCCGTAGCCACCGAGTCGCGGTGGGACGAGCTGGAGGCGTTGCGCGCCCGCGGCATCGCGGCCCTGATGGCGCGCGGGCCCGGAGCCGCGCTCGAGAGTTTGTGGCCCGTGTGGGAGCACACGGTGCGCGAACGCGTCGACGAACCCGGCGTGTTCCCGGTGGCCCCGGAGCTCGTCGAGGCCTTGGCCGAGCAGGACGAGATCGACGCGGCTCAGGGTGTGACGCGACGCCTGCGGGAGCTGGCCGTGGAGCAGAACCACCCGTGGGGCTTGGCCACGGCGCAGCGATGCGAGGCGCTCGTCGCTCTCTCGGCGAACGCGTACACCGACAGCGAGGCGGCTGGCCTGGTGCGCGCGGCTGCCGCATATCGAGAGCTCGGGTTGCGGTTCGATGCGGCCCGATGCCTGCTCACTCTCGGCCGGTTCCAGCGCCGGTCCAGGAAATGGGGCGCCGCTCGTGACTCACTCGGTCAGGCGGTCGATGCCTTCGAGACGCTGGGCTCGACGGGCTGGGCCGAGCAGGCACGCTCGGAGGACTCGCGCGTCGGCGGTCGGCGCGCGGGGGCGGGCGGCGACCTGACCCCGACTGAGCGGCGGATCGCCACGCTGGCCGCGAGTGGGCTTTCGAATAAGGAGATCGCGCACAAGCTGTTCGTCACCGTGCACACCGTGGAGGTGCACCTGTCCCGGGTGTACGCCAAGCTCGGCGTGCGCTCACGCGGACAGCTCGCCCGCCACCGCGCGGTCAAAGATTGAGGTTTTCCGATATTGCGCCACGGGCGCCGCGGCCGTACGTTGGGAGCGATGCCGGAGTACCTGCTCGAGATCTATGTTGGAGCTGGCGACGCGCGGGCGGCCGCTGACAGCGGCCGGAGCGCGCGAGCCGCCGCTGCGGAGATGACGCGTCGCGGGACGCCGGTGCAGTACCGCCGTTGGATCTACGTGCCCGACGACGAGACCTGCTTCTTCCTGTTCGAGGCGGAATCCGCCGAAGCGGTTTGCAGCACGGCGCAACTGGCGGCGCTCCCGTGCGACCGCGTCTGTGTCGCGTTCACCGATCCGACAGGACTCTGATTCTCACCAGCCACGAGCCATCGAAAGGACATGACATGTCAAAAACCGAGGACAGCATCGCGGACGGCGCGAAGGGCCTTCTCCAGCCGGGGGAGACGATCGTCTCGGCGCTGGTCGTCTCCCCGCGAGGCAGCAACACCGCCGCCGCCGCGGGTCTGGGACCGGGAGAGATCGGTCGTCGCTGGAGCAACAAGAACAAGGCCGCTGCGGCCGACGTTGGTCTCGTTGTCAAGCGCAGCTCCGGTCTCGCCCTGACCACGCAGCGCCTGCTCACGCTCGATCTTGCCATCTCCATGACGGGCGCGGTGAAGGAGGTCAAGGACCTGCTCAGCGAGATCCCGCTCGATCAGGTCGACGAGATCCGGAGCAAGTGGAACGTGCTGACGATCAGCGCGGGCGGGACCGAGTTCAAGCTCGAGTGCAAGCCGCCGGCGGCGAAGGCGCTCACCAAGGCCTTCGACGCCAGGCGCGCCGCGGCGTAGGGGGCAGTCGGGGTCGCACATGAGACGGCGGGGTATCGGTCTGATCCTGGCAGCCTGGGTGCTGGCGCTTCCGGGCGCCGCGTTCGCGGACGTGACCGTCAACTTCGACGGCTTCCCCGCCAACACGAAGATCACGAATCAATACGCCAACCTCGGTGGTTCCGGCCAGGGAGTGGTGTTCGGGCCGCTACCGGGTGGCGTCCAGGGACTCGACACCGTCGTCAGCGCCCCGCCGAGCGGCCAGGCGCAGTCGGGCACGAACGTGGCCGACATCTCCACCTGCTTCACGTGCGAGTTCCCGACGCCGGGAACGACTGGGACGTTCGCCGTGCCGCGGTCACGCGTCTCGGTGTACGCCGGACTCCTCGGACCGCCGGCCACCTGCTCAGGCCAGGCCACCGACAACGCCTGCGCGTTTGTCACGCTGAGGGCGGTCGATGCCAACGGCCACGCAGTTGCCAGCACGGCGCCGACGCTGGTCAAGCAGGGCGCGGGCGTCCACACGCTGCTGTCCGTCTCAACCGCGTCGGCGAGGATCGTCGGATTCCAGATCGCCGCCGACGACGGCAACGACGGTGGTAAGGCGGTCGCGATCGATGATCTCACCTTCGACAGCCCGACGGGCCCTCCGGCGCCCGACTTCACGCTCACGCCGGCCCACGACAACCGTCAACGTCGTGCAGGGCTCGAGCACGACCGATGCGATCGCGATCGCGCGGCTCGGTGGGTCGAGCGGCAACGTCGGCCTCGCGGTCAGCGGCGCGCTGCCCTCCGGTGTTCACGCGTCGATCGCGCCCAACCCGGCCGGCGGCGGTGCGAGCACGCTGACGCTGCGCGCGGACACGACAGCGCCGCCGACGCTGGGCTCGCCGGCCACGGTCACGGTGACCGGCACGCCCGCGGCGGGCTGCAGTGGGACCGGCGCCACGCACGTTTCAAGCTGACCATCGGAGTCAAGGAGGCGTTCAGCGTGAGGGTCGAGGGCTCGACCGACATCAGTCTGGCGGCATGCTCGGTCAGCGTCCCGGTCGAGGTCGATCCGCGACTTCGGCTTCCCCGGTCCGGTGTCGCTGTCGGTCAGCGGCCTGCCCGCAGGCGTGTCACGGGAAGCTTCTCGCCGGCTCAGGCGACGTTCCCGAACGGGTCGGCCGGGCAGACGATCTCGCTCGACCTGACCGCCGCCGGCGACCGGGCAGCCGGTGCTGGCAACGCACCGCGACGATCCACGCGACCGCGCCGCCCGCTGCCCGAGCGCACGGCGACGTTCACGGTCGGGGGGACGTGCCCGATGCAGTACGACCCGGAAGTGGTGTCGATGCAGATCACCCAGGGGACGCAGCTGCCGGTTCTGCCCAGCCGCGATGCGACTCAACGCGGCGTTCACCGATCCCCTACGCGACGATCGGTCAGGCTGCCGCCGCCGGCACGATGCAGGAACTCGCCAAGCTCGCCGCCTTCAAGCCGACCGATCGTGCGCGTGTACGCCGACCTCAAGTACGGGCCGGCGACCGGGGTGCGGGTGCCAGCAGTCCTCAACGGCTTTCGCTACGACGTCCACGGGCACCTCGTGCCGCTGCCCGGCGGCCCGATCCTGCCGATCGGCTCCCCGGATCGCCTGTTCCTCGGGCTCCCGCGTCCGGGAGCGATTTCGTGCAGGACCACTACGAGGGCGTCTACACGTTCGTCCTTCCGTCGTCGTGGGAGAGCGGGAAGGTCAAGCTCGAGGCGAAGCTCCTGCCGGCTCAGGCGAGCGCGCTGCCACAGGTGAACACCCAGCCGATCGCGCGAAGCGCCGCGGTTCCGGGCCAGACGGCGTGGGCGCCGTGCACCACGAGCGCGTGCCTGGTCGACAACACGTTCGCGATCAGCGAGATCCCGTTCCTCTACACGTTCGGGGTGACGATCCGCCCGCTCGCGATGATCGTCACCAACCCGTACGACAGCACCCTCCCGGACCCCGTGAGCGTGTTCAAATGGGCGGGCGTGGTCACTCCGGTCCCGTTGACGGTCCTCCCGTATGCCGGGACGATCGACATCGGCGACATCGTGCGCAACCAGACCGGGGACGCCGCCGCCACCGCATTGATCCGACAAGATGTGGGACTACGTCTGCGACCACGGCTCGCCGGACCACGGCTGGGATGTCGGCATCGAGCACAACGACATCCGCAGCGCACAGGCAACGGGCACCTGCTGGCACTACCTGCCGCCGGGCACGAGCCCTGTGAGCTTCGCCGAGGTCAACGCGCCCGAGCCGCTGGTGAGCGTGTCGCACGAACTGTTTCACCTGTTCGGGCGACCGCACGCATCGCCCGGATGCGGTGCCGCCGTCGGCCTCGGCGGAACCGGGACCCAGGCCGCCGAGGACTGGCCCGGGGATCAGATGGGCTTCCTGCAAAGCGTGGGTCTCGCTCCGGTGCCGGATCCCGCCGGTCACCCGTTCACGGTCGTTCCGATGTCTCCGAACACGGGATCCGGGCAGTGGTTCGACTTCATGTCCTACTGCGGGCACATCAGCGACGCGGAGCCGTTCGACTCGATGCAGAACCACTGGGTCTCGGTCCACAATTGGAACGCGATCATGTCCAGCTTCGGCTACGGGCCAGCCCGTGAGGTCCGCAGTTCCGCTCCGACCGCGCACTCCTCCGGGCCGGCCGTGGCCTCGCTCCAGGTCCGTGCGACCGTGGCGCCCGGTGGTCAGGTGACGATCGTCGGAGTCGATCCCGTGAACGCTCCGCTCCAACCGGCGTCCGCCTCGACGTACGAACTGGACCGCGACCGATTCCGGCGGACGCACCGTCGA
The DNA here is from genome assembly GCA_963813265.1 of uncultured Solirubrobacterales bacterium. Lineage (GTDB taxonomy): Bacteria > Actinomycetota > Thermoleophilia > Solirubrobacterales > Solirubrobacteraceae > Palsa-465. Next base: position 336,407 of record CAWEYQ010000023.1, read on the forward strand.
CACCGTGCCGATGCGCGCCACCTTCGGCCACACCGACGCGCGGGCGCCGCGGCCGATCGTCACGCTCGAGGGGGTCGTCCCCGCGAGCAAGGTCAGCGGCGTCGGCGTCGTGAGCCGTGGAGTCACGCTCGCCAAGCGGACGAAGAGCGCCCACGCGCCGACCGTCACGATCCTCCGGCTGCCGACATTCCGCGGGCGCTTCGCCGCTGTCCGCTGGCGGGCGACCGACGCCGATCGTGACCCGTTGGTGGTCGAGGTCGACTACTCGGACAACGGCGGGAGGAGCTTCAGCCCGATCTGGATGGGCCCGAACCGCGGGTCGGCCACCGTCCCGGCCCGGTACCTGTCCCGCTCGGCGCGAGCGCGCATTCGCGTGGCTGCGAGCGGACGACTTCCAAACGACCGCGGTCGTGTCGCGGTCCTTCAGCTCACCCGGGGCGGCGCCGATCCGTTCAGATTCTGACCCCGTGGCCCCGCCTCCGTCAGCCCAACGACGCGCCGATCGTGCTGAGCGGCCAGGCGTTTGACGATGCCTCGCGTCCGATCACGGGACGCCGGCTGCGCTGGACGCTCGGCCGGCGCCTGCTCGGCACCGGCTCTCGGATCACGGTGTCCGGACTGCCCGCCGGGCTGCGGCGCATCACGCTCGTCGCCCGCGACCGGTTCGGTCGGACCGGTCGTGCGTCGGTGGTGGTGCGGCTGCGCGCAGCACGGCCGCTGTTCCTGACGCTCCGTGGCCCGAGAAAGCTGCGACGGAGCGCCCGGTCGCTCCAGCTGACCGTGTCCAGCTCGCTCGTTGCCTCGCTGGCCGTGCGCGTGCCGGGCCTCCGCGCCCAGCGGTTCATCGTCAGCCGGCGGACCCGGCGGCTGAGGGTGCACACTCCTCGTGGCCGCCGGCGTCTGACCGTCCGGTTGACGCTCGCCAGTGGAGGTCTGACGCGCATCGCGATCCTCGGTGTCGCCCGCTCGCCGCGGTGACCCGGCGGGCCCGTCGAGAACGACACCACAACAATCGTGCGCTCGATCGTGTTCTAGTGGTCGTCTCCTGTCCCCGAGCGAGCGTGAGCCGGATGAAACGCTGTCTGCGACTCTTTGTGTGCCTGCTGTCTGTGGCCCTCCCCGCAACTGCGGGCGCCACCACCTTCGGCGCCGAGGTCGGGAGCGAGTTCACCAATCAGGTGCGGGGCGAGTCGTCGCCGACCGACGTGATGACCGACCTGAGCGCCCTGTTCTCAGCCGGGGGCCGGGTGGGGCGGGCTGATTCGGATTGGGCAGGCGCAGAGCCGAAGGCTCCTGTCCGCGGTCACCACACCTATGACTGGACCTACGACGACCTGATCGTCTCCGAGATGGCGTCCGCTCGACTGCGCTGGGAGCCGACGCTGGCGTTCGCGCCGCGCTGGGCCGAGGTGCACCGCTCTCGCGTCTTGCACCTGAGCTCAGGACGGGCGATCGCGCGCCTGCCGCCGGCTCGCAACGCGACCTTCGCCGCGTACGCGACTGCGTTCATGAAGCGCTATGGGCCGCACGGCGCGTTCTGGAAGGCCAACCCCGATCTCCCCTATGTACCCGTGACCACGGTCGAGGTGTGGAACGAGCCGGACAACACCCACGAGTGGGGGGCCCACATCAACCTTGCGGATTACGCGCGTATGTACGAGGCGGTTCGCAGTGCCGTCCACCGCGTCTATCGCCGTACCCGGGTCATGACGGGTGGGCTGGCGTGGGCGGAGTCTTCGCTGCCGCGTCTGCTCAAGGCGTTTCGGGGCAAGGCGATGGACGTCGTTGCCATCCACCCGTATGGCGCCACCCCTCGCCAGTCGATCAGGCTGGCCCGCGACGCGCTCGCCGACATGCGCCGGTACGGTCGCAGCCGGACCCCGGTCGCGGCCAACGAGTACGGCTGGACCTCGATCCGCGATGCGTGGGGCTCGACGAATCCGCGGCACGTCAAGAGCTACGCCTACGATGCGCTGATCGGTCTCGCCAAGCTACGGCTCTCCGAGATCGTGCCATTCCTGTGGGGGGACCCCTCCTGGGGCCTGACCAGCGGGTCGTTCGCACGAGCGCTGGTTCAGATCACGCACCATCGCTGAGCCGAGCCGTACACGCTCACCGCTCACAACTCGGTCTGCTCGCCGGGGGTGAGCACACGCACCTCAACCGACGGCGCGTAGCGATCGGCCAGCGCGGCGAACTGTCTCGCGGGCCACTCGGGATCCGCAGACCGTCGCAGCGGTCGCGGAAGCGCGAACGTTCCCCAGTGAATCGGGATCGCCACCGCCGGGCTGATGATCGCCGCCGCACGCGCCGCGCGTTCTGGGTCGAGATGGCCCGGACCGACGTCGGGACCCCATCCCCAGACGGGCAACAGCGCGAGGTTGAGCGACCCGTGGAGGTTCGCCATCTCTGCGAACAGGTCCGTGTCGCCTGCGAAATACGCCGAGACGGAGCCGCGGACGACGTAGCCCACGGGGTCCGCCGCCGGTCCGAATCGCCACCGGCGCCGATCGTGACTCGCCGGCGTGGCGATCACTCGCAGAGCGCCGATGGAGAGCTCATCGCCGGGCCGCATCTCCCGCACATCGCTGACACCGACGCGGTGCAACCACCGTGCGGCGGGCGCGGGTGCGAGAACTGGACCGTGCCGCGCCAGCCGCCGCAGCGTGGCTGGATCGGTGTGATCGGCGTGGAGGTGTGAGAGCAGCACACAATCGACGCGACCGACGGCGCCCACATCGGCAGCGCCGGCGATCCGCACCAGCGGACCGATCCGCTCCCCGAGGACCGGATCGGTCAGCACCCGCACCCCATCGATCTCCAGCAGCACCGTGGCATGTCCGAGCCATGTGACGGACGACGGCAGGTTGCGTGGGAGCGGTGTGTCGCCGATCTGAGACATCTGACTGTGGACGCTCGCCCGGGTCATCACTCGAATCAGATGACGACCGTTGCCGTCCGGCAGCAATACTCCGCCGCGTGGAGACGGTGCACGATTCCGCGTACGGCGAGACTCTCAGCTGGAACCCACAGTCGCCGAGATTTCGGCCGCTGAGACTGGTCCTGCACTGGGTGGTGTCGGCGATCGCGGTGTTTGTCGCGGCCACGATCGTGCCTCACGTAACGGTCAAGACGTTCGGCGACGCGTTCGTCGCCGCCGCGCTCATCGCGGTGCTCAACGCCGCGCTGCCGCCCCTCGTCGCGGCGCTCCGGCTGCCGTTCACGCTGGCGCTCGGCTTCGTCGCGGTGCTGATCCTCGACCCCGTGATCCTCCTGCTCGCGTCGCAGATCGACCCGAACTCGATCCAGGTCGATTCGTTTGGCTGGGCGCTGCTGGCGGCGCTCGTGATCGCTGCGGCGAGCGTCGTCCTCGAGGTCATCCTCGGCGCCAACGACGACGACGCCTACATGCTGCGGGTGATCAGGCGCGTCGCGAGCCGGCAGGGGGAGCAGACGCGCACCGATGCGCCGGGGATCATCTTCCTCGAGATCGACGGACTCGCCCTCCCGGTCCTGCTGCGAGCGATGCGGGACGGCAACGTGCCCGAGCTGCACCGCTGGCTCAGCGGCGACACGCACCGCCTCACCGAATGGGAGACCGATCTGAGCTCGCAGACCGGGGCCAGCCAGGCCGGCATCCTGCTCGGGTCCAACGACAACATCCCGGCGTTTCGGTGGGTCGAGAAGGACTCCGGCAAGGTGATGGCCTGCTCGTCTCCGCAGGACTGTGCGGTGATCGAGCAGCGCCGAGCAACCGGCATCGGACTGCTGACGAACGGAGGAGCGAGCCGCGGCAACCTGTTCTCCGGCGAGGCCGACGCGGTCATCCTCACCGTCAGTCGGATGAGCGCGGAGAAGCGGGCAAATCCGGGCTACCGCGCGTTCTTCGCCAATGGCTTCAACGTCACCCGCGTGCTCGTCCTGTTCGTGTGGGAGGTGATCCTGGAACGGATTGCGGCGGGACGGCAGAACCGACGCAAGGTCAGCCCTCGCGGCGAGCGCACTCGTAAATACGCGCTCCTGCGCGCCGCTCTTTGCGTCGGCGTTCGCGACCTGATCGTGTTCGGCGTGCTGACCGACATGATGCGGGGCCGTCCGGCGGTGTACGCGACCTTCTCGAGCTACGACGAGGTGGCCCACCACTCGGGGCTCGAGCGTGCCGACACGCTTGAGGCTCTGCGCAAGCTCGACCAGCAGTTCGCCCGGATCGCACGCGCTCGACGCTTCGCGCCCCGCCCGTACAAGCTCGTCGTGCTCTCCGACCACGGTCAGACCCAGGGCGCGACGTTCAAGCAGCGCAACGGCTACGGCCTCAGCGAACTGGTGCAGCGATCGATCGAGCAGGGGACGATCGCGACGGTCGGAGACGGGGATGAAAACGACGCGGCGGTCGGTCATGCGGTCACCGAGGCAACCGGCGGCGCGCAGTCAAAGACCAGCGACGAACTCGGCGATCAGCACGTCGTCGTGCTGGGATCCGGGAACCTCGGCCTGATCTATCTGATGGAGGAACGTCGACGCCTCACGCTCGAGGAGATCAACGACCGCCACCCCCGCCTCATCCCGGCGCTGCGTGAGCATCCACACGTCGGCTTCCTGCTCGTCCGCTCCCGCGATCACGGCCCGGTTGTGCTCGGTGCCCACGGCGCCCATTACCTCGCCGAGGGTCGCGTCGAGGGCGAGCGACCCACTCGCCGCGTTCCCCGCCAACGCGCCCGCACACCTGCGCCGAACCGACGGGTTCGACCACGTCGCGGACATCATGGTCAACAGCTTCTACGACTCCGAACTTGAGCAGGGCTGCGCATTCGAGGAGCTGATCTCCTTCCACGGAGGAATGGGCGGCCCGCAGACGCGCCCGTTCCTGCTGTCCCCTGTCGAGCTGCCGCTACCGGACCAGCCGATCGTCGGCGCCGCCCAGGTCCACGGCGTCCTGAAGGGCTGGCGCGAGTCGCTCCAGGACAGGTCGTCCTCGCCGGACACGCGGGAGCGCGTCGCAGCCGACGGTTGATCGCCTCAAGAACCGCGACTCTCGCGCCTGACCATACTCTAAGGTACGGTCATGGCCAAGGCGAGCACAGCGCCCGCGCGCCGGGCGAGCGGTACGCGGCTGTCGATCGACGACTGGATCGAGCTCGGTTTCTCGCTGCTCGCCGAAGAGGGGCCCTCCGGGATCAAGATCGACCGTCTGTGTGCGCGGATGGGTGTGACGAAGGGCAGCTTCTACTGGCACTTCTCGGATCTCCAGGCATACAAGGAGGCGCTTGCCGAGCGGTGGGGCGACGTCCGCGATGCCGCCCGGGCGTCGTTTCGGGAGCTCGAGCACCTCGATCCTCCTGAGCGCCTGCAGCGCATGATGGAGGTGCTCGCGGACCCGCGCCAGTGGACACTCGAGCGCGCCGTGCGCGAGTGGGCGCGCTCCGACCCGGCCGTCGGCGAGCGCGTGCGCAAGTCAGATCGCTGGGTGAATCGTGCAGTCCTGAAGGCGTTCGTCGACGCCGGCTTCAGCGGCGCCGATGCCGAGGTCCGCGCCCGCGGGCTGTTCTACGCCGGCGTCGGGTTTCTGCACACCGCCAGCGAGCGCGACCTCGCCCGGGGCGCCAACGAGCGCCAGGCATTCCTCGGGATCCTGCTCGCGCGGTAGCCGGTGGACCGCACTAAACCGCCTGGAGCGGCCCTGGCGCGAGCCCGCGCGCGGCAAGCCAGCTGGTGCAGATCGCGGCGGCCTTGTGCAGATGCGGCCGCTGATCGGGGCCGAGGTAGTAGTGGTTGGCGCCCTCGATCCGGTGCAGCTCCTTGTCAGCTGAGCCGATCGCGCCGTCGAGCATCCGTGCGTATCCGGGCGTGCAGATGTTGTCGGCACTGTTGTAGATCTGGAGGACCGGCACCTCAAGATCGCGGGCGCAGCGCACGCCGTCGGCGTTCGCGTCGTCGATCGACCATTGCGACAGCCAGCTGCGCAGGGACGAGAAGCGCGCCAGCCCGATCGGTCCGTTGTTGACGATCCGCGGATCGCCGAGGAATGACGTGCCGGGCTCGCGGTCGTTGGGGTCGACCGCCGGGTCGAGCGCGCGCGGGTCCGCGAGCGTGCCGTGCACCACGAACGCGAACTCGTCATGCGGCCGGCCGGCGGCGCGCAGCCGATCGAGCCGGTCCCGGACCGACGCCGTGATCCGGCGCACGCGCCCTGCCTGCGCCGCCCGGTAGGTCGCGAGGAACTCGGCGTTGTACGGCGGCCGGTTGCGATCGTCGTAAAGGTCGAGCTGCGGGTCGCGGACCGTCGGGTCGGTCTCATCGACGACGGCGGGGTCGATGCAGTCGCACAGGACGCGCTGCCGGCTTGGGTGCGCGGCGAGCAGCAACATCGCGTCCGCGGGGATCAGCTCGGCGGCCGTCAGGTCGGGTGGGTCGCCGGCGGGAGTCGCCGTGATGGTCGGGCGGGTCGCCTGCTGCTGGTAGAGCAGCGACAGCGCTCCGCCGCCGCTCCAGCCCGCCAGGACGATCCGCTGATAGCCAAAGCGCTGCTTGGCGTCGCGGATCGCGGCAGCCATGTCGAGTACGACCTTTTCCATGATCAGCGCCGAATCGACGCCGCGGTAGCGGCTGTTGGCGTAGATCACGTGGTTACCGTGCTTTGCCAGCTCGGTCACCATCGGCAGGTAGGCGCCGCCGCCGACTGGGTGCATGAACAGGAGGACCGTGTCCGATTCGAGCTCGAGCGGCCGCAGCCGGTAGGACTCGAGGAAGACGACGCCCTCGGCGCCGCCGTAGGTGTCCTTGAACGCCGCCTGCTCGGCGTAGACGATCCCGTACGCGTCGCGCGCGATCCGGTGCCGTGAGCGGTCCGGGCGGTCCGAGCCCTCCGGACTCACGACACGCCGGAGCGGGCCCCGGCGCGGGCGCGGATCTCGGCCGTCGTCGGGACCGGCGTCAGCGAGTACTCGTAGAGCATCCGGCGCTCCTCCAGCCACGGCGGCAGCCGCAGATCGTCGCCCATGTGCTCCGCGTCCGGCTCGTCAACGCTGAACCCGGGTCCGCCCCGCTCGGCGATCTCGAACAGGATCCCACCGGGCTCGGTGAAGTACACCGATCGGAAGAAGTGGCGGTCGATCACCTCGGTCGGGTTGACGCCCGACTCGACGAGCCGGTCGTGCCAGCTATCGATGTCCTCGGGGTGGCAGCCCCAGGCGACGTGCTGGACGACGCCGGCGCCGAACCGCCGCTTTTCGGCCGGTGCCGGGTCGAACTGATACCAGCCGCCACGCTCGGACCCGCGGGCCTCGAAGCGGTCCGCGCTGGACGCTGTGAATCCCAGGCGCTCGGTGATGAACCGCTCGCTCGCGTCGCGGTCACGGGCGAAGGCATGGAAGCCGTCAAGGCCCTGAAGCGCGAACTCGGCGGGAATGTCCGGCGCCTCGCCGGTCAGCGGCTCGTCGCCGGTGTCGATCACCGTGAGCTCGTGGTCGAGCCCCTCGTGGTCCGCGAAGCGCAGCGACGACTCGCCGCGCTCGACCGTCAGGTCCTCGTCGACGATCCGCCGCTCCCAGAAGTCGAGCGCCGCCTCGGAGCCGAGGCGCCACACAATCCGATGCACGTTGCCGGCACCCGCGCGCCCATCCGGCCGGCCGCGGTACTCGAAGAAGCTGATGTTGTTCCCGTACGAGGCGCGTTCGTCGCCGTAGAAGATGTGGTACGTCGTCTGGTCGGTCTGGTTGATCGTCTTCTTGACGATGCGCAGGCCGAGCACGCGGACGTAGAAGTCGGCGTTGCTCGGGGCGTCGGCCGTGACGCACGTGACGTGGTGAATCCCCTCAAGCTGCATCGGTGCAACCTACCATACCTCTTGGTATGGTCACGCCCGAGATGGCGATTTCCACAGACGACCCGGCGAGCCGCGACGCCGACGCTCTGCTCGACGGCCTGTTCGCCGCGATCACCGCCGGGGACCTTGACGCCGTCGCCGCGATCTTCCACGACGAGATCCAGGTCTGGCACAACGTCACCGATCGCGCCGTCGACAAGCGCACCGGCCTCGCGATCATGCGCTGGTACGTGAGGACCGTCGCGGAGCGACGCTATGAGATCGTCGAGCGGCGCCACTGGCCGGGGGGCGTGATGCAGCGCCACGTCCTGCACGGTCGGGTGCGCGACGCCACAATGCACGCGGCCGTCTGCATCATGTTCGAGCTGAAGGACGGCCAGATCATCGCGATCCACGAGTACGTTGACTCGGCGGCGATCGCGGCGATGATGCCGCCGAGTTGAGCGCCACGGCCTACTCCCGCGGCGAGGCACTTCGAGATCCGTAGTCGCCGCGATCCGGGTAGTGGGAAATTGCGGTTGGTCGCGACGCGGTCGCCGGTCAGAGTGTTCCTCAGGATCACTGTCCTGGGCACCCCGACCATGTCAACGCTCGATCGCACTCACCACGCCGGCATCGCGGACAGCCCGCGCTCGGACGACGCCGTCCTCGCGCCGTTCCAAGACGCGGGGCTCTACGTGACGGACGACGTGTTCCTGTTTCGGGTCGTCGGAGTCGTCGACACCGACGCGGGCGAAATGGTCGAGCTTGAGGACTGCTGGGGGCTCGACGTCGTGCAGGTTCCGATCAACGCGTCCCGGCTGCTCGGCTTGCGCGTCGTGCTGCCGGCCGCCGAGTCATTCGGCGCGAGCGTATTGGAACGGCTGTAGGTCGATCTCGGCGGGCTGTCCCGCGATTCGCTGGGCCACGGCCTCTCCGACCGCCGCCGAGTGCTTGAAGCCGTGGCCCGAGCAGGCGGACACGATCGTCACGTTGTCGTGGACGGGGTGACGGTCGATAACGAAGCGGCTGCCGTGCGTGCTGGTGTAGAGGCAGGAGGCGGTCCGTAGCGGCGTCGACCCGAGCCAGGGCAACCGCTCGCCGATGACGTCGCGGCGCATGCGGGCCGCCTCGCCCGGGGTGGCGGGATGCTGAGCCCCGTCGGGCTCGGTCGTGTCGGTGAACTGCTCCGTGGCGACCTTCACGCCGCCGGCGGACCCAGCCAGCGGGGGGAAGCCATAGAAGCCGTGCAGGTGGACGAAGCCGGTCAACTCGCCGCCGAAGTCCCAGACGAAGATCGGCATCTCGCCCAGCCCCGGCGGATCGTCGGCGATCGGGAACCACAGCAGGAGCTGCCGGAACACCGCGAAGCGGTCACGCCCCTCCGGGAACAGCTGGTTGATCCACGGTCCCGGGCACAGGACGAGCCGATCGGCGTCGTACACGGCGTCCGCGGTCCGGACGCGCACGCCCTCCCTCGAGGCACACCAGTCCAGGACCGGTTCGGCGACGCGCAGACGGGCGCCCGCGTCCGCCGCCAGCCCGAGTTGGGCCGCGACCGCCGTCTCCGGCCGGACGTACCCTGCCTCCGGCTCGTGGTAGGCGCGCGCCGCCTCCCCGGCGGCGAACATCGGGAAGCGCTCGCACAGCTCGGCCCCATCGAGGTTCTCGTGCGTGATCCCGTGGCGCATGGCGATCTCTCGCGTACGCGTGACGAACTCGCTCCGCGGCCCGCCGATCACGATGCCGCCCGTCTGGGTCAGGAGCGTATGCCCTGACTCCGCCTCGATCTCCCGCCAGAGCTCGTGCGAGCGGCGGACGAGCGGCACATACTCGTCGCCCTCACCGACGGCCAGACGAGTGATCCGGCTCTCGCCGTGCGTCGAGCCGCGATCGTGGGGAGGCGCGTACCGGTCGAGCGCGATGACACCGAGACCCCGCCGTGCCAGCTGCCAGCTCACGGCGGCCCCCATCGCGCCGAGCCCGACGACGATCACATCGCTGCGCATGCCGCCCGTCCAAGGCTCACTGACGAGACACTACGCAGGCGAGGCGCGGCGACGCTGCACCCGAGCCACCTCGGCGCCGACATGCTCTCCATCGCACGGGTGAGGAACGCCGACGACGATGGCGTCGAGCACCTGTGGGTGTTCAAGCAGCGCCGCTTCCACTGCGGTCGCCGAGATGGTCGCCTCTCGAAGGGCGGCGACGGTCGTCAGCTCGGTGCGCTCGCGCCCCGAGCCCGCGGGCTCGCTCAGCCGCATACCAGCACCGCGTCCCCGAGCTTGATCTCTCCGGGGCAGACCGTCGACCCGTACACGCCGAGGCATGTCTGGCGCTCGCTCGCGATGGCCTGCAGGACCGATGAGTCGCGCCGCGTCAACTGCGGATCGACGTTGACGACCACGCATCGCTGGTCGCGCTTATCGACACGGATCCGAGCCGACCCGAGCTCGAGCGTCTCCCCGACCCACTCGTCTTCCGGAAACGCCCCATTGGCCTCGAGCACGACGTTCGGGCGAAACCGGCGCACGTCCAACTCGCGTCCCACCAGCGCGGCGACGCCAGACACGCTCTGCGCGGACAGGAGCGAGATCGGAAACGTGTCGAACACGCCCCGGTCCAGCTTGATTGCGCGTGCACCAACCGCGAGCTCCGCGGCGAGCGCAGGGTCGGTCACATCAAGCTCCGCGCCCTCGGGCGTCCGCACCCACACCTCCGAGTGATCCGGACGCGCGGGGTCGCGCAGCGCGGGCCGGTAGTGGAGCATGCGCGGCTGCTCCCGAATCGTCAGCCACGGGAAACCACCGCGCGGGGTGTCGCCACGAACGAACGCCCACCGCCGATCGCCCGCGACGCCATGCCAGCCGACCGGGGCTGCGGCCAGGTTCTCGCCCGCCATCGACTTGACCGGATAGCGCCACAGCTCGACGACACGCGCGACCTCCCGACCGGGCATCACGGCGCGTGCGGACATGACTCGGCGAGGGTCATGCGTCACCGTAGTCCTGGTCTTCGACGGTCTTGAGGATCCTCACGCGCGGGGCTCCGACCAACGCCGGGGCGGCCTGGCGGGAGCTCCAGAGCGTGCGGAGGGCCTCGCCGCAGGCGTCCGCCTCGGCTGAGGTCTCGAATTCGAGCTCGCCCACGATGTAGTTGGGGTCATCGACCGGGCGGTAGACCCGGTGACGGCGGACGCCGAGGCCGCGCCGATTGATGGGGTCGCGATCGAAGGCGGCCTTCCACATCGCGAAATCCTTGATCGCATGCTCGAACTGAAGAATGGGCACAACAACTCCTCTCTTTGGGTACGAAACCAGATGTGTGAATGAGGGCGCAGCGTCGGTTCGCGTCGTCTATCGCCGGCCCCGGTCAAGCGGGCAGCCACAACCCGCCCATTGGCGTGATCACGAGTTCGTGCGTCATGCCGCGGGCCGTTTGGGAGCTGAGGAAGCGCACGGCGCGACCGACGTCTTCGTGGCGAACGAGCTCCTCGGGAGCCATCCCCTCGGTCATCGGGGCGGTCTTGGGCGAGTCGATGATCCCGTCGACGATCAGCAGCGCGACGTGAATGCCCTGCTCGCGCAGCTCCGCGGCCGCGGCATGTGTCATCGCCCGCACCGCGGCGCTGGCCGCTGCGATGAGACCGCGGCCGGGGGCGGCACGGCGCGCCGGCGCGCCGACGATTTCGACGAACGTCCCGCCGCCGTGTCGCAGCAGCGCCGAGGTACCCGCCTGAAGTGTGGCGAACGCCTGCCGTACGACCGGGATGGTCCAGCCCTCGAGCCCCTCCGAGGTCGCGCTCATGAGCGCTCCCCCGCCGAACCCTGAGCCGTCGTTGGGCGGGCGAGTGGCAGAGACCGCGTCCACGATCAACTCGAGCGGGCCGAGCTTCCGCCCGGCTTCGCGCAGCGCCTGCTCAAGCTGGGCGTGATCGCGGGCGTCGGCCCTCACGGGCAGAGCGCCGTCGCGGGCGCGCAGGTCGAGGTCTCCCGGCGTCCGCGCGACGCTCGCCACGCGGACCCCGTCGGCCAGGAGGTCGCGAGCGATCGCCGCACCGAGGTTTCGCGCCCCGAGCACCACCGCGGCATTGACGGCTGGGGTCGAGCTTGGCTGGACGGCACGGCCGATGCCCGCGTCCACGACTCGTCTCATGCTCGCACCGCCACGACTTCGAGGTACTCGGCCTCGGCCACGAGCGTCCCGTCGGTGGCTCGGTTGAAGTCCTCGAACGACGAGACCAGATCGCGCGCCAGTCGTTCCTGCCCGGCCTCGTCCACCTGCGCAAACGCCGTTCGCACGGGGCCGAACCAGGTGCGGTTGAACTCGACCATCTCCTCGGCCGATCGTGCGCACATGTCGATCGTCCGCCGTTCGCAGCGAAGCTCGCATACGTCTGCACCCAGCAGCTCGCGGACGCGGGCCTCATCACCCCATTCGACCGGGCGGCGCATCCCGACAGCCGCCGGGGGCGCCGGGACGTGCTTCTGGACACTCGCCACGTTGCGTGCCATCAGCCCGTTGGGCACCCAATTGGCCAGACCGATCCGGCCGCCCGGCCGGCAGACCCGCAGGAGCTCGTCCGCGGCGCGCTGCTGGTCGGGCGCAAACATCACGCCGAAAGTCGAGAGCACGACGTCAAACGACCCGTCCTCGAACGGCAGCGCCTGCGCGTCGGCTACCGCGGTGGCCAGGTGCAACCCGTCGAGTTCGGCTCGAGCCTGCGCCACCTCGAGCAGCGGCTCGACGAAATCGCTCGCCGTGACCGAGGCCCCACGACGGGCGGCCGAGATCGCGGCGTTGCCGCTGCCGGCGGCGACGTCCAACACACGCTCGCCCGCGTGGACCTCGAGCGACCGGCACAGCAGCTCGCCGACGAGCACGAGGCGGGCACCCACCCGGGAGAAGTCACCGCTCGACCAGACCGCGCGGGCGCGATCGTGGACACGGGCTTCGGCTCCATGGTTCGCCTGCGCGGCGATGTTCAGCGACGACATCTCGGACCTCCTGATCGTTGGTGATGGCCTGTCGCTCACCGTAGGCTTGGCCCGGAGGTTCGAACAGCGGGGAAGTACTCAACCGCTACTCAGACCGACCCCGAGCGACCGCGAGCGAGTTAGCGTGTCGGTCATGGTCGGGATTGGCTCGGGTCTGCCGGCGGCGACGAACCGGCTCATCGCGCGCGACGCGGACGCGGAGGGCCTGATGAACGGCCTGCGGGCCGCACGTCTGGTGACCGTGACGGGACCCGGAGGCGTGGGGAAGACGAGACTGGCGTTGCAGGTGGCGCGAGAGCTCGCTCGCGGACCGGCGACGATCGCGCTGGTTGATCTATCGCAACTCGACGACCGGGCGCGCGTACCCGCCGCGTTCGCCGAGGCCGTCGGGGCGGCGGGAGCGTCCAGCGACGCGATCGACGACATTGCTCGCCTGCTGGCCGGGATCGACGTGCTGCTCATGGTCGACAACTGCGAGCACGTGCAGGCCGCGGCGGCGGACATGGTCTTGGCGCTACTCGAGCGCTGTCCGCGGTTGCGTGTGCTGGCCACGAGCCGCGAGACGCTGCGACTACCGGGCGAGCTCGTCTGGACGCTCGGGCCGCTGGCGCCGGACGGTGCCGTCGAGCTCTTCACCGAGCGTGCCGAGGCGCTGCGGCCCGGAGCGGCCGGGGACCGTGCCACGATCGAGCAGATCTGCGCCAGGCTCGACCGGGTGCCCCTGGCGCTTGAGCTCGCGGCCGGCCGGACCTCGAGCCTCTCGACGGAGACGATCCTGGCGCGGCTTGACGACCACGCCGGCCTGCTCGTGAGCCGCACGCGCGGGATGCCACCGCGTCACCGGAGCCTGCGCGCGGCGATCGAGTGGAGCGTCCAGCTGCTGAGCGATCCGGAGCGGCAGGCGTTGAGTCGGTTGTCGTTGTTCCCCAGCAGCTTTTCGCTCGAGGCCGCCGAGGCCGTGGCTGACGCGGACCTCGACATCATCGACGAGCTCGTGGCGAAATCACTCGTGTCGCTCGTCGAGGGCGCGGACGGCGCCGTCCGCTACCGGCTGTTGGACACGATCCGCAAGTACGGCCGCGAGCTGCTGGCAGCATCGGACGATCACGAGCAGCTGAGGACGCGACACCTCGCGTTCTACGCGGGGCTGGCGGACCGTGTCCAATCCGTCAACGCGCTCGGGGGCTCGGATGCCGACGTGCGAATGCTGGCCGACGAGCTCCCCAACATGCGGATGGCGCTCGATTGGGCCGCGCAGCACGATGCGACAACCGGCCTGCGGCTGATCGGCGCTGGTCGGGAGGCGTGGTTCGCCCGCAACCAGGCCGAAGGGAGGGAGCGCGCCACGCGATTGCTCGAGCAACACCCGCCCGCGGACCGGCCCCGCGCATTGGGCCTTCTCTGCGCCGGTCGCATGGCCGTCGCCCATCAGGACCACGGCGACGCCGCTGCCCTGCTCACCGAAGCCACGCAGATCGCCCGCGTCCTCGACGAGCGAGGGATCGAGGCCTGCGCCCTGCACTACCTTGGGATCAGCGGCATGCTCGCGAGGGACCTCGAGGTCGCGGCCATTCACCTGAACGACAGCATCGCGATGTTCCGCGCGCTCGGCCAGCAGCAGGGCGTCGGCCGCGGGCTCGGGGTCCTCGGCTTCGTCCAGCTCTACCAGGGGCAACGCGCGGCGGCCCAGGGGTTATTCGAGGACGCGCTGGCGATCGTCGAGTCCCTGGATGACGCATGGGGAGTGGGACAGGTCTCGCTGGCCCTCGGACTGACGGCGAAGCGCGCTGGCGACACGGCAGCCGCTACCGCGCACCTTTCCCGCGCGATCGTGTCCCTCGTCGCGGCGGGCGACGCCACGATCCTCGGGGTCGCGGTGAGCACCCTCGGGGCCCTCACACTCGAGAGCGATCCTCGCCGTGCCGTGCGCTTTGCCGCCGCGAGCGCGGCGTTCCGCGCCCGGATCGGCGGCGAGTATCCAGCCGGCACCGTCGCAGAGATGGACGCGATTCGCGCCCGCGCGACCGAGCGGCTGGGACAGGGCGAATTCGATGCTGAGTGGGAGGCGGGTACGCGGCTGAGCCCCGCTGCGCTCGCCGAGCTGATCGACTCCCAGCCGCGAGTGGGGCCGCGGGCCGCTGGGCCTCTCACGGCGCGTCAGCGCGAGGTCGCCGGCCTGGTGGCCGAGGGGCTCACCAACGCCCAGATCGCCGCCAGGCTGCATCTGTCAGAGCGGACAGTCGAGAACCACGTCTTCAACGCGATCAGCGCGCTCGGCCTCCACAACCGTGTCCAGCTCGCGACCTGGGTCGCGGGCGCTCGCTGACTTTCGCCCGCATCCGGCGCGCTACCGGATCGTACGAACCTGGCGGGTTTTGGGGCGGTGATGGGCCAGGTGGCTCGCGTTGAAGTCGGTGGCGTCAGCTGGCAGGCATGCGCTGACCGTTCGGACCGGTTTCGCGGCGCCATGAAGCCCGAGCGGTACGCGGGGTGCGACCGCGGATGGTCAGTCCACAAACCCCATAACTCCGGACAGTAACGCGACGAACGGAAATTCAAATATCCAGGGCCCGGGACGCTCACGGAACCGGCCGCACCACAAACATCATGGGCGACTCATGACACGCTCGTCGCCGAGGAAAAGGGACGCGGGCCGGCGCAAGCCCGGGCACTCGGCCGTGAGCACTGATGGGCACATCCGGTTGCGCGTCCTCGTCCTGGGATCGGCTCACTCGCGTGCCCGATCCTCGCCGAGGATCGCTGATCGGCGCCGGAGCGACGGCTGGGGGACGGTCCGGTGGCGTTCAGGTCGCGGGACGATCGGCGACAGACGCCGTTCTGAGGCTCGCTGGCGACGGAAGTGCTCGAGGATGAGAACGCTGATCAGGGCTGCGTACACGCACCAGAGCGAGGTCAGCTCATCGGCGCGAACGGTCGCTGTGACGATCGCGCCGACGAGGCTGAGCACACCGAACCAGCGGAGGTAGCGCCGGCTCGAGAGGAGCGGCGGGCCGCACGTCACCACGACGTACAGCACGGCGATCGCATCGCTGCTCGGCGTGTGCGTCACGTAGTCGATGCAATGCCCCTGGATCTGCGCGGTGACCGGGAAGACCGTGACCTGCCACAGCATGTACGTGCCGAGAACCGCTCCAGCGAGCACGAATGGCCACAGCCGGCGGGCGCGCTGTCGGTCGCGCTCTAGAACCATGAATCCGAGCGGGACGATCATCGGTAAAACCGCGTGCGCGAACACGACGTAGGTCTCACGGGCCGCGGCGCTGACCTCGCCGGAGACCTCGTGCCGGAGGCCGAGCCAGACGAAGCCCTCGATCAACTGGTGGGCCCCGAACAACAGCGGCAACGCGCCGATGATCAGTTCGCGGGGCGGTCGCACATGACGAAGCGTCTGGACGCCGACCGCGGCGACAACCGCGCCACCGGAGAAGTCCGCCTCCGGAGAGAAGCACATTGGCCGCCAGCCTAACCCGTCACGTCGTCACAGACGGGGCAAGCGGGAATCGACCAAGCCGCCGACAGTCGCACGTGCGTTGTCGTATCAGTGGGTGCGGCGGGCACGAGGGAGCGAGCGCAATGGCGGCGTCGGACTCGCCAGGTGCGTCAGCGGCCGGCGACTGATTCGCCGCGATTGCGATCACGCGCTCGCCGTCGATCCGGTCGCCACTCGCGGTGCAAAGGGGTCGCGAACCACGAGTGCCCGTGCGAGGTCCGCCGCCGACTCGGCTCCGGACGCGCTCGGGCGCTCCCGGCGGCGCGCTTCCAGGAACCCAACCACCCCGGGCGAGACCTTCATCGGACCACGGCGGCCGGGTCGCTCGTCCAACAGCCCAACCATCCCCGACTGCTCGAACGATGCCTGAACGAGATAGAACGACGCGCGCGAGTACCCGTGTGCTCTGGCCGCCGCGGTCGCGCTCTGCCCCTCAGAGCACGTGCGTGCGCAGCATCTCGTACTTGACCTGCACGTTGTCGACGGCGGCGAAGGACTCCGGGTGCGAGCGAAACGGCCCGGCGGTACAACTCAGCATCCTCCACCGTCAGCTCCCGAGCGAGAACGCCGCGGTAGTTCAGGGTTGCGTTCCCTTCCTGCGTCGACCGTCGTACTACTCATGTTGTTGATCCTCTGCCCGATCGGGTGACGCTGATCAGCGCGCCGGGCGAGCTCCGCGGGCGTGTCGTCAAGGTCGACGGTTGGCGTCATCTCGGCGAGGAGTTGCGGATCCGGTGCCGCACGACGGACGGTGCGCGGTTCGCGCTGGTCCTGTCGGGTGTGAAGGAGCGGCATCCGCCCGGGTCGCGAGGGTGCGGCGGAAACGACGGAGGTGGTCATGTCGGGTCAGTTGGCACTGATGCTGGTGGACGAGTCGTTGACGCCGGCGGCGGTGTGGGAGACGCTGCCACCGGCGGCACGGGGGAAGGTCACGATCACGCTGGCCCGGCTGTTGGCCGCGGTCATCGAGGAGGCGCGCGATGAGTGAGCTCTCGAAGATCACCGATCGACACCGGCAGCGGCGCGCCGTTGTGTATGTCCGGCAGTCCACGCCGGGGCAGGTCGAGCGCAACACCGGTCCGCGGCGCGGCAGTACGCGCTCGCGGAGCGGGCAGTCGAGCTCGGCTGGCCAGCCGCGTCAGTGCTCGTCGTTGATGAGGACACGGGCCTCTCGGGCCGTTGGACGCACGCTCGGATCGGGTTCCGCGAGCTTGCGGCTGAGGTCGGCCTTGGCAGTGTCGGCGTGATCCTCGCGCTCGAGGTCTCAAGGTTGGCGCGCTCCAGCGCGGACTGGCATCAGCTGCTGGATCTGTGCGCGTTGACCGGAACGCTGATCGCCGACGGTGACGGCATGTATTCACCGGCTGAGTTCGACGACCGTCTGCTGCTCGGGCTGAAGGGCACGATGTCAGAGGCCGAGCTGCAGGTCGGACCTTGGGGTGCTCACAATTACAAGGGTGTTGCATTAGCGTGGGGCTCGCCATAGTTTCTCGGTCTCGGTGATCCGCCGGACGGGCTGCCGCGATCGATCGTCATCAACGGTGGCCTGCTCGGGGCGGCCGGATCCTGAGAGGGGACTTGTGATGGGGACTGCGTCTGTGTCGGTTTCGCAAGCGTCGCGGTGGGCGCGCATCAGAGGGTCGATGACGCCGCGGGAGTGGCGCCAGGCCGGCGGGATGGCGGCCGTGATCGCGGGGTTGCACGTCGTCGGGTTCGGGATCCTGATCCTGGTTGTCGCGCCCCACAAGTATGGTCTTGGTGCGTCGGGGACGTTCGCGATCGGGACTGGGATCACGGCGTACACGCTTGGTTTGCGCCACGCGTTCGACGCCGATCACATCTCGGCGATCGATAACACGACGCGGAAGTTCATGAGCGAGGGCAAGCGGCCGTTGAGCGTCGGGTTCTTCTTCTCGCTTGGCCACTCGACGATCGTGTTCGCGCTCGCGTTCCTGATTGGGATCGGGGTCAAGACGCTGGATAACCCGGTCAGGAATGACAACTCGACGTTGCACAAGGCCACCGGCATCATCGGGACCGGCGTCTCGGGCGTGTTCCTTTACGTGATCGCGATCCTGAACATCATCATCCTCATCAGCATCGTGAGGATCTTCTTCGCGATGCGCCGCGGGCAGTACAACGAGCAGGAACTCGAGCAGGAGCTGAATTCGCGAGGTCTGATGAACCGCCTGTTCGGCAAGCGTCTGAACAAGATCACCAAGCAGTGGCAGATGTACCCCGTCGGCGTGCTGTTCGGCTTGGGGTTCGACACGGCGACCGAGGTCGCGCTGCTCGTCATCGCCGGCAGCGCCGGTGCGGCCGGCCTGCCGTTCTACGCGATCATCTGCTTGCCGATCCTGTTCGCCGCCGGCATGTGCCTGCTCGACACGATCGACGGGTCGTTCATGAACTTCGCGTATGGCTGGGCGTTCTCCAAGCCCGTCCGCAAGGTGTATTACAACATCACGATCACCGGGCTCTCGGTCGCTGTCGCGCTGTTCATCGGCACGATCGAGCTGGTCGGGCTGCTGACCAACAAGCTCGGTTTGCGTGGCTCGGTCGCTGATTGGTTTCAGAATTTCGACATCAACAAGGCCGGGTTCATCATCGTCGGCATGTTCGTCGCGACCTGGGTGATCGCCCTCGCCGTCTGGCGCTTCGCTCACATCGAGGAGAAATGGATGGCCTGCATGGAGGCGGCAGCCACCCCGGAGGATCTGGCCCTGCTGGAAGGCATGCGACCCCCGACCTGATCGCGATTAAGATGGAATGCGACCGGCGGCCGGCCACGAGGGACGACCGCCGTCGCAGGAGTGATCAGCCATGACCGTCGCCCCGCAAACGCCGCCACGCCCGTTCGACTCGATCGAGGACGCGATCCGCGCGGTCCGGGGGGGAGGGATGCGCCTTTCCATCGCGCGGCGTCTCGTGCTCGAGGCGTTCTTCGCCGCCGACGGCCCGATCTCCGCGGCGCACCTCGCCCACACGCTCTCGATCGACGAGTCCTCGGTCTACCGAAACCTCGAGGTGCTCGAGCGCCACGGACTGATCCGCCACGTCCATCTCGGCCACGGACCAGGCCTCTACGCACTCGTCGGCCGCCACGAAGTCGAGTACCTCTACTGCGAGCGGTGCGCCAAAGTCACTGCCGTCGCACCGAAACAGCTCGACCCCGTCCGCAAGAGCATCAAGAAGCGCTTCGGCTACGAGGCACGATTCACGCATTTCGCGATCGTTGGGCTCTGCGAGCGATGCGCAGCGCTTCCGAATCGCGCCGCCGACCCGAGCGAAGAACAGAGCTCACACCAGGGCTCACATCGCAGCGGTGATCGGCACGCCCACGGCAGCCATCTCCATTCGCACCCCGTCGCTCACCCCTCGACCGAGGACGAGTCGCATCGCTCAGCCTGAGCGCCCGCGTCTCGCGCGAGTGCGGTGCCGCGCGCCAGTGCCGCAGCAATCTCAGCCCCCAGCGCCTCCAGACGACTAACACCGCCCCGCCAGGCACCACGCGCCCGCGCCTCGGCCACTGACCGCGAGCCGCAACGCCGACGGCCACGATCAGAAGCGCAACACCGGTCACCACGCACAGGCGACCCGTGAACCGAACATATCGCTCGTCCGAATCCGACACTGACCCGACCAGACTACCCCGCGATTTGGCGCCCGGCCCACAAGCTCGGCGTCGACGCCAGATCCGAGGCCCGGTCGCCGCCCTAAGCACAGCTGGCAGAATCCCGCGGTCGGGCGCGAGACGGCGCCAACGGGGCCCGCAACAGGAGGTCTAACCGCCCGCCAGCCCCAGCTATCGGCGAAGCCAGGAGTCACGAAACCCCCGAACACAGTGATCATCGGTGGTCACTACCGACGCGACAGCCGGAATAGCCCGCGGCGGCCTACAGGATGGGAGCAAAGCGGAGGTCTGACTCGGCCGCGTCAGGGCATCTGCGACAGCTAATAGCTACGCACTGCGATGTATGCGAGGTGGCTCACAGGGCAGTGTGCTGACTCCGTTGCTGTCGCGGGCGGTCCGAACTGCCATCACTGGCTTGGCCACCTTGCGCACCGGACGGCGCGCGGCGGTGGATTCGTTCGTTACCAGGGCGAGGAGGTCGTTGAAGCGCTCGGTGAGTGGGTGGTGGCCGACGCCGTACCACACCTGGATCCGCGCGTGGGGGAACGCGCGCTTGACTCCGTGACGGTGGGCGACTGGCACCAGCCGGTCGTGGTCGCCCCAGACTGCGAACACGGGGCCGTCGTAGGCGATCCGGCGACGATGAAACGCGTCATCACCGCGGCCGGCTTCGACCACGGCCCGGGTGCCCTCGCGCGCGCCTGCGACGAGGTCGCCAGCGCGCTTGGTGACGCGCTCGACGACGTCCTGCTCGGGCGTCTCGCCGTTGGTGACCATCCTCACGAATCCTGCCGTGACCGCGCGCCGGCTGGAGAGCACGAGCGGGAGGCTCGCCTGCACCAGGTTGCGCACGCCCGGCAGCGAGGCCGCTTCGGCGAGAGGGATCCTGCCGAACCCGGCCGGAGCCAGAAGCACCAGCGAGCTCACCCGCGCCGGGATCAACTCGACGAGCGCGGCGGCCACGGCACCGCCGAGCGAGTGGCCGATCAAAGTGAAACGCTCGATCCCGAGCATCTCAAGGACATCAGCTACATCACGCGCGTACCCGCTGATTGAGCCATGCGGCGATGGATCGGAATGGCCGAAGCCGGGGAGGTCGACCGCGATGCACGGCGCCGAGATACCTTCGGCCAACCGGGTCCACCCCTCCGCGGAGTCCAGCAACCCATGCAAGATCACCACCGGCTCGGGGCCGTCGCCCCAGCGCCTCAGCGACAGTTGACGTCCGTCAGCCAGCCCCAGCGACTGCACCGAAACGACCCTCCGACGGCCCTCCGAGCGCGACCGTTGGCCTCGGCGGGCTGTGGTGGAAGGGATCGCTCGTGGGGCGCCGATCGACATCCGCGATTTGTATTGGGGCGGCGCGGCCCGAACCAGAGGGGTTCCCCGTGCGGGGTTAGGGCGTTATACCGAAGCGACCTGCGGGACATCGCCGAATCGCACTGCGTAGTTTCCACGCGTGAGCGATGAGAACCCGCGTCGACGGTGATCTGCCGGCGATGCACGTCGAACCCCGCACGATCGCCCCGCGCGCCACGCCGAGCGCGACCCCCGGCGCCGACGTCTGAGCGGCGTCCAGCGCGACCGATGCCATACCGTCACTCACGGTCGGTACCTCCAGTCTTCGAACGACCGGGCCGCGCGGCCGCTATCCGCGCGTGCCTTCAACCAGCGTCGCTCGACACGGAGGACCGACCACCTGTCACGCCGGACGTCGCATGCCTCACGAGCAAAGGAAGTCCATGCCATCTTTGCGTCGGAGACGGCGCTTGGTGCGTGAGCGCAATCGCAGGCCACGGCGCAAGTAGGCAGTTGTGCGGCGTTCTACGCGGTGGCAACTGCGGTTGTTGCGGTCGGCGTCGAGTTGCGGCGAGTCGATGACTCTAGGGTGCGTCAGCGTTTTAGTTGGTGATTGCATCGAGTGTCACGCGCCCGCGCTGGACCTTCTCCACGATCTGGTCGGCGGTTTTGGTCCAGGTGAACGGTGTGGGCTTGGTGTTGGTCGCCGCAAGGTAGGCATCGATCGCGGCGATCAGGTCAGGGACCGAAGCGAACGCACCGCGGCGGATCGCCTTGTTCGTGAGCTGCGCGAAGAACCCCTCGACCATGTTCACCCAGCTTGAGGACGTCGGCGTGAAGTGCAGCTGGAACCGCGGATGCTTCGCCAGCCACGCCTTGACGTTCGGGTGCTTGTGCGTCGCGTAGTTATCGAGGATCAGGTGGATCTGCAGGCCCTTCGGCACGGTCCGGTCAATCGTGCGCAGGAACGTCAGGAACTCGGAATGGCGGTGGCGGGGCAGGCATTGCCCGATCACCGACCCGGTCAGGACATCAAGCGCGGCGAACAGCGTCGTGGTCCCGTTGCGCTTGTAGTCGTGGGTCATCGTCCCCGCCCGCCCGGGCTTCATCGGCAACGACGGCTGCGTGCGATCCAACGCCTGGATCTGCGACTTCTCGTCCATGCTCAGCACGATCGCGCGCTCAGGCGGGCTCAGGTACAGGCCGACGACATCGGCGAGCTTCTCCTCAAACCGCGGGTCCTTCGAGAGCTTGAACGTCTCGACCCTGTGCGGCTTGAGGCCGCGAGCGGCCCAGATCTTCTGGACCGTGGTGTGCGAGACGCCGTGCGCGCGAGCCATCGACCGACACGACCAGTGCGTCTCGCCCGGCGGCGTCTCGTGCAGCGTGGCGTGGACGATCTCCTGCACCTTCTCCGGTCCGATCGACGGCTTGCGCCCTCGGCCCGCGCGGACCTTCACCGACGCTTCGAGCCCCTCCTGCTCAAAGCACTTACGCCACCTGGTGACCGTCGCCGGCGAGACGCCGATCTCCTGCGCGATCCTCGTGCTCGCAAATCCGTCCGAGGCCATCAACAGCGCCTTCGCCCGTTGAACATCTCGGTGTGCAGCGGCCTGTGAGCGGGACAGCGTC
The DNA here is from genome assembly GCA_963813265.1 of uncultured Solirubrobacterales bacterium. Taxonomy (GTDB): domain Bacteria; phylum Actinomycetota; class Thermoleophilia; order Solirubrobacterales; family Solirubrobacteraceae; genus Palsa-465. Next base: position 359,281 of record CAWEYQ010000023.1, read on the forward strand.
TCGAGCACTTCGCGTTGAGGCTCGGTGACGTTCAGGGGAGGGGTAGGAGCGCGACTAGATGGGCCCTTGGGGCTGAGTCAGCTACCGGAGGGCCGACGATGAGCTTGGAGATGCTTGGTCACGGTCGACTGGGAGGCTGATTCATGAAACGAACTCTGAGGCATTCAAAAATGTCAGCCGCGCTGCTTGTGGCCGCGCTGATGCTGACTTGCACCGCGGCCGCGCAAGCCTGGGTGCGACACGACGGTCGCTGGTGGACCTACTACCTGCCGACCTCGCACTGGGTCGCCGCAGAGTCCTCAGCCGGCATCGACATATCGTCCCCGACCGGAGTGTTTTACGTCGGCTACGGGTTTTCGGGCTCTCCGTTTCCGCTCACTAACCAGCAGGTTGTCGACTACACCGTCCGCACCGGCGGCCTGGATGTCCACCCTCTGCGCGCGGTGCATTTCACTAGCCGCAGCAGATACTCTCATGTGAGCACGGCACTGCGGCGCGTATACAACTGGACTGCCGTGCGAACCGACCGGCGCGAGAAAGTACGCGGCGTCCTGACCGTTGACGTGTTCCGCAGCGATGCCACGGCCACGTACGGGTTCGCGGCTTCCACTCGGGTGTCACCGACTGCTCAGTTCAGGCGCCAAGACCCGTTGCTTGTCACGGTTCTGCACCGTATCTTCTACCACCCGCATTCGGCAGTGTGAACGATGCGCTGACGGGGCCGTGAAGTACGGGGACGCCTCCGATGTGGCGGATGCGTTCAGCGCGCTCGACCGTCATTGTTGGTGTAGTTCACCGTCTGTGCAATGAACTTACTTGTCGTCGAGGTTCTCGCCGAGCCCCTTCGCCTCGACGTACAGGCGTGGCGCGCTTTCCACTTTCCGCGCGTGGTCGAGGAACGTCCTTCATAAACCTTCACCTCGTGCTCGACGCTCGACAGGTCAGCCGGATTGCCGTCCGAGAGCCGCGATCAGCGGCTCAATCAGCAACGCCTTGGTGTTCGCGTCGTTCCCGGACCCGCTGGACTCGAGCGTACGAGCCGTGGTTCGGAGCTTGGGAATTGAGTCGGGGAGCGCCACCAAGTTCAGGAGCATTGCGACCTCCGGCGTGACAGCCGGAAGACTGGGCGACCGTCGCGGCCTGGTCTCTTAGCGGGCTTCAAAAAGCGCGCGCTGAGTGACCCGACCGATTTTGATGCCCAATCGATCGAATCACGATTGGCGAGCATCACCGGAAACAGCAAATCGCTCGCGTGAGCGGGCGATTCGTCCGACGGAGCGAGGGGGAGTCGAACCCCCGACCTCCTGGGTGCGATCCAACGGCGGCGGGGAATCGTGGGCCCCGAGGGGCTAGGGATCATCCGTAGTCACGGGGAATGCGGCTTCACCGCGACCGATCACGGTCCTGCGGCGCGGACGCTGATGTACCCGCCTCGTACCCGCGCGCCGCGCATGACCGCAGGAACGGTGTCCTTCGCGGAGCGGTTCCTGTTTGTGCGATCCCTCCTCTTCTCCTGGGGAGTACCCCCGCCGGAGGCGACGCTCAAAGCGGGCGACGTCCTCGTGACTACCTGGAAGACCGCCACCCCTGGCAGCGCAGCCGGGCGAGGCCCGCGACCGCGGTTGAGGGACCTGCCGGCGTCCTCAGCCGGAGCCACGGCGCCGTGTCGATGCGACCCCACCGAGAGTGTCGGAAGTAGCTTTGCGACACTCCCGCGATGCCGGAGCTACGTATCGACTCGAACCGCTACGGCGGTGTCTTCGCGATCAACCGGGCGGAGCGCGCGGACTACTACCCCGCCGCCATGAAGTGCGGATCGGTAGAAGCCGCGGCCGGGTTCTACGAGACGCAGATCCGAGCACTGGCCGATCTGTTTCGCGAGATGGCCGAGGCATGGCACGGGTGGGACGGCGAGTGTTCGTGGCGATCTCTTGAGGGCGAGGTTCACCTCCGGGCTACTCACGACAAGCTTGGTACCGTCGCGCTGATCGTCGGGTTGCGAAACGACGTTTACGACCCAGCTGAGGGCTTTCTCTCGACGGTTGAAGGCAAACTCTTCCTGGATGCAGGCGGGCTCGACCGTCTGGCTCGCCGAGCCGCGAAGCTCGTCGCCGGAGAGCTCATTGACCCCCTTCGAGTTCATCGACATCCAACACTCATGGTCGCGTGACAGCAATCGTTGAATCGCATACTGCCGGCGATCGGCGCGAGACCAACCCTCACGTCGCCTCGATCACCCTGGTCGCCGCGCACCCTTACTACCACGCCGCGAATGACCTTAATGACATCGCCATCCTGTTTCTTGACGTCCGTGCTTCGTTGGTGACCCCAATCCCGATGGTGAGAACCGATCCGCCGGTCCGCTCGTGGCTGACCGCGATCGGGTTCGGGTGCTCGTCGCCACCGTACGTCAACGGCCGCTGCAAGAGTTGGCCGTCGCACTGAAGAGGGCGCTCCTGCAGCGACCGCCGCAACGCTGCCGGACGTTGTCGCGGACTTCCTTCTGTGTGCTCGAACGGGGAGGGAGCTCTCAACCATGGGGACTCTGGTGGTCCGGTCATGACTATGAATGGGGGCGATCGCAGCTGGCCGGGCTCGCCGAATTAGTAGTCCCTGACATTCCCGGTGGGGAACCCCTCACGTCCCCGTACTTCGCCATGGCAACGTCGATCGCGCAAGAGCGTAGCTGGATCGACAGGACCGCTACCAGCGCAGAGCGCACAATCACCCCAAACAGTTCGCGCGAGTTCGTGACACAGATCGGGCCACTCTCAATGGGTATCGGCCTGTATCCGTGGTACGGCCGTAACCTCGCGCCCGTCGATGCCATCAACGTGTTTGGTCCGGCCCGCGTGCTGATCCCACAACCCGCTGATGAGCAAGGCAGCGAGTGCAAGCTGCATTGGCCGCAGCTCAGCCTAACGTTTGACCACTGGGACTTGGGCGGCGGCACCGGTCCCGCTTGCCGGCACACGCAGCTACAAAAGCGTCACCGTCGGGGCACCGTGGGAAACCGACCGCGGCCTCACGGTCTTCGATCGGCTCGATCAGCGAAAACGCCTCTACCCGCGCGCAGCAACAGAACGGCCGCTGGCTGCTGGAGCCCTACTGGAGCGCGTTGGTGGGAGGGCCAGCCTCGGCGATTTATGCCACCGTCGCCGGAGTGCGCGTGATCCGCTTGGAGGGTTGGATCGGAGCAGCCGGCGAGTAGCTGGCGTTCTTCGCGTTTGTTGCGGCGAGATGCCGCGTCAAGGAGTGGATGAAAGCGACCATCGCGGATAGCAGCAGGGTAATGGGTGGCAGGCGCCAACGCGTGCGTGCGCGGTGGCGGCTGGCGACATTCACCTGCGTAGCGCTGTGCTGGCCCCGGTCAGCGCGGCGATGTCGGCGGCGGCACTACGGGCACGTCTCTTGGGCTGAGGATTTCAGCTCCCAATGCGAGGTACGTCCGGCTACGATCTTCTTTGGCGCGGGTACGCTGCGCGTCTGGCGCGACTTGGAGGAGAGGACTGGATGGGCCGTGCGCTAGGGAGGCGGAAGCAGGTCGTGTTGCTGTCGATGCTCTTGGGTGTCCTCGCGATGACCTCGGAGGACGTTTCGGCCGCGTCGCTCGTCCAGGTCCGCGCCCAGTTGGAGGCCATGCATCTTCGTCCACCTCCGCTTTTCCCACGCTGGCTACCGGGACCATGGCATCACGCTGTTGTCAGCATTGAGAGCAATTGCTCCTGTGACTACAGCATCGCTCTGAGCTGGGATGGGCGCCTGGCCGCCGCATTCCGGCGGGGAGCAGGACGTTTGCTGAGCGAGTTCATCCACGACAAGCGAAACGGGAATGCCATCCGGGTAATCCCGGTACGGATCGGACGGCGCCGCGCGTACCTGATCATGGGGAGACGAAACTACCTGGCGTGGAAGCAGAGCGGCCGCACTTACTGGCTTTTGGAGAAGTGGTACACGGACGGGAGCGTGAACGCCGAGCTACGCCTGTACGTGCCGTTCGTACGAAGTCTGGCGGAGGTGGTCCCCCCACCGCGCCGCTACGTGGCGCTGGGCGACTCGTTTTCGTCCGGAGAGGGAGCCGTCGACGCCCGCGGCGATGCCAAGTTCGAAACGGGCACCGCTGTGCGCGCCGATCAGTGCCACCGCTCGGCACACGCCTATCCGAATCTCGTGAGTCGGTCAACGGCGCGCGGCGACACCTTCACATTCCGCGCCTGCAGCGGCGCGGTGATCGCCGATCTCGTCGCCAAGCTGCCCGGCGCAGGCGGGTGGAACGAGGGCGCCCAACTCGCTGCGATTTCCCCCGCGAACCGGCCAGACGTGAGCGTTGCACGGGTGACGCTCAGCGTTGGCGGCAATGACGCCGGCTTTCCGGCAGTGCTCACCAAATGCGTGCACGGCTTTCGCTGGCCGTTCAACAACGGCGGCTCGGATCAGAGTTGTTTGGACTTTGCGAAGGCGGAACTGAAGCACGGCATCAAGCTGATGACCGGCGGCGGCAAGATCCTCTTCAACACCAAGGACGGCTCGTGGTCGTTTTGCGGTGCCGCCGTCATCTGCAAGCCGGCGAAGCCCGGGGCAACGAAGGAGCCAGTCACGGTGCCCTCGCTGGCGGCGCTGTACAAGGAGATCCACCGGCGCGCCCCCAACGCCGCCATCCGGGTGCTCCTTTACCCGCACTTATTCGGCGCCGCCCCGCCAGCACAGTGCCAGCTCGGGACGTTCCACTCGCCGATCGCTCACACGTACACGATGAGCAGGACCGTGACCGCGGAACTGAACTCGCTTGGCGACCAGCTCGACACAGACATCTCAGGACAGGTCGCGGCCGCAGCGGCCGCAGGCATCAACATCGCGACCGCCGATGGCCGCAGTCCCTTCAACGGCCACGGCCTCTGCGACAGCCATCAAGCCTGGATCAACGGCCTACGCTGGGACGGGCACTTCCTCTGGGACGTCTCGCCATTCAGCTTCCATCCCACCGCTGACGGACAGGCAGCTCTCGCCAAGGTCATGAACCACTGAGGCACTGACGGTCGAGGGCCCTGTCCAATGCGCGCCGTGTTGGCACCCACTTCTGGATCCTCAGGACTGTGCGGCGGGGCGATTGCTTCGCCGTTCTCCCATCAAACAGCGGGATGTCTCCTTCGGCGACGACGCGCTCTTCCGTTTTAGCGCCCCTGCACGTTGCTGGGCTGTTATATGCCGCTGACGCGGGGGCTGATCCGCCTGGCTCCGTCGCCGAAATCGCGGACAGGGCTGCGCTCGCGGGCTAGTCCGGATCGACGGTGCACAGGTGAGCGCTGGGGAGCGCGATGTGCAGTCCGCGGGTTCGGGGTCCACGTTTGGGGCCCGGCGGCGCTTACGCTGCTCGTCCTGCGCGGTGCTGATGCTGTGCGGTCAAGGTCGCGGTGGCGGGCGTCTTGTAGACGAACCGTCGGCGCGCTTCGTGGTAGCTGGGATCCGGGCCGAAGAAGCATTCGTGCGAGCGGGACAGCTCTTCGTGCCTGTATGACTGCAGCGGCTTGATTCGCTCGTCGTGTGCACGCCGGGCTCGTTTTCGCCCGAGCCGGCGTTGCAGTTGTGGGTCGCTCGCAGTCGCCTCGGCGAGGGCGCGTGTCTGGGTGTGGAAGGCGTTCAGGGTGGCGCCGAATGCCGCGTCCAGGAGACCGATCCGTACGGCGCGCGCTGTGCCGATTGGCGTGAACGGTGCGCTTGTGAGCTGCCTGGCCATCCCGGCTCCGACCCGGCGGGGCAGCAGATAGGTCCAGTACTCCGAGCCGTACAGGCCGCCCATGTGCTCGTAGTACGGGTTCAGCACGATGTCCTCGCGGGCGACCACGGTGTCGGCTGCAAGCGCGAAGGGGATGCCGCCCGCGGCGGCGTCGCCGCCGAGCGCCGAGATGACGAGGTGCGAGTCGGTCTCCACGATGTCACGGACCAGGTCGTTGATCGCGATGAGGTTGCGCCAGGATTCCGCCGCGGGATCTTCGGTGGCCTCGATCTCGGCGAGGTGGATTCCGTTGGAGAAGTAGTCGCTGCCGCCCATCAACACGACCACGTTGGTCTGCGGCCGGGAGCGAGCGTACCTGTAGGCATCTCGCAGCCGGCGGCACTGGTCGGTGCTCATCGCGCCGTTGTAGAACTCGAATTGCAAATAGCCGACGGCGCCGTGTTCCCAATACGCGATATCGCGATAGGTGTGATCGGCGGGCAAACGCTCACTGACAGCAACCTTCACCTCAGGCGCATTGGGCTCGATCCCCGCGAGCGACAGCGCCCGCGTGGCTGGGAGCTTGAAGAACCTCTCGGCGTCGCTGTCCCGTCGCTTCAAATGTGTCATCCACACCGCCCCGTCGACGGTGGCGCGGCAGATCGCCTGCTCGCGGGTGGCGATGATGTCGCCTGGACGGCCCCGCAGCAGCTGCTCGCGATGCGCGCCGAAGAGATGAAACTCGACCCCCTCGATCTCGTCGAGCACGCCCGGATGACCCTCTGCCGCCCGAATCTTCCGAAGCACTGCGTCGGCGCGGTCCCGGCCCCAGTCGATCGATCGGACTTCCTGGGTCATCAGCGGGCGCGGACGGCCCGCGACCGATGGCCGTCCGTGGGCGAGCACCGCGGGCGGCTCACCGTCGCAGTGATCGTTGATCCACGCGATCGCGCCCTCGACTGCGTCGATCGCTGCGTGCCTGACCTCATGCCGGTAAAGGCTGCTCTTGCCCGCCTCGCGCATCGCGAACCCGCGCGTTGTCAAGACTTCACCAGCATCGAACTCACCGTTGGCCTGCAGCACCGTGACGCCCCACTCGCGTGCTCCCAGCTCGATCGCCCAGTCAAGTGATGACGGTCCACGGTCGCCGATCGGCCCCGGATGAACGATCAGGCAACGATGGCGCAACCAGATCGACTCAGGAATCATCCGCTTCAGAAACGGACACACGATCAGCCCCGGCCGATACTCGGCAACCGCAGCCTCCATCGCCGCATCACAGTCAACCACCGCGACCGCAACGTCATACCCAAGCTCGGTCAGCGCGATCCACGCGCGTTGACTGAGCCCGTTGTGCGCCGAGACCAACAACAGGATCGATTCAGCGCCAGAGGTCATGGCCCGCACTCCGCGTCTGGCACTAGGCCGAGCTGCTCGAGCATCAGCAGCCGGTCGAACATCAGCTTCACCCAGACGAACTTGCCATCTCGAACGCGTAGCAGACGGACGTAGTCCACGGCGACCGACCGGCCGGTTCGCGCGACGCCATCGTACGTTCCTATGAACGTGCCTTGCTCAATAGCGATGTCATCGACGATCTGCGTCGTGTCAATCTCCAAGTGCGCATCGGGAAATTCCTTGAGCCACCGGCGGTAGAACTCAACGCACGCCGGCCGACCCTCGCCTTCGATACCCCCGGGAGCACAGAACACGACATCCTCGGCGAGCAACCGCCCCAGCACCTCCAGGTCGTGAGCATTGAAGGCATCCGTCTCGGTCTCGAACACCACCCCATCAACAATCACCATCAGATCCCCCGGTTCTCATCCGCCCCTGGCGTCTCTCCCGTGTCCTTCCACCACAGCGTGATCGATCGCCACGCCCAGTGCTGTGACATATGACGCTCCGCCAAAGCCAGCCGCGACGGCGTACGGCTGTCGAGCCCCACTCAACAGACACCCCGGCTTGAGCTCCGCTCCCCACCCACGCCGGGCCTCGTCCCGGAATCGTGCCGTCGAGGGACGCGCAGGCCAGTACGCCTGTCCGCGGCTGGCGCGAAAGGCGCACCAGCCGCTGCCCGCTTTCCGAGCCAATCTCGAACCTCCAGCCGATCTGCTCCGCTCGATCGCCTCATCCTTGCGCCGCGTCGCGCCGCACGATCGCGTTGCCCTCATCCCGGTCATGCCCGCCCGACAACGGTGCTTCCATTTCTTGGAGGGCACGTGAATCGCTTGGGGAGACTTCGCTCCGCGCGGGGACGGTTGAGTGCCCGGATGGCAGCTACTCGCATTCGTGTTCCGCCAGCACGTCCTCTTTGGACGGGTCCAGACAGTCAGATCCACCGCGCGACCGTCAGTCCTGTGCGCCTCGATACCCTGAACGCCGGTGACTGTTGACGGGACGGCGGGTCCAAATCAGTAGGTCGTTGTCGTGGTCCGTGGTTGGACCAAGGAGAAGATGGCGGAGCGAATGGAGCAGGCGCTAAGCCGGTACCCGCGCGAAGATATCGTCAGCATCAACGTCTTCGCCGATCAGGTCTTCGGCTTCCTCTGGCCTCGCGACGCGGCCGTCATCACGTTGCTGCGCCCGAGCGGCTAGCGCGAGTGGTCGTAGCACGTCTGGCCGATGGCCCACCGGCGACACGAAGTTGTCGACGACGGTTCCGTTCGCTCGCGCGATAGGAGACGCCGGCGCTGCCGGGGCCTGCTGCGTAATCAATTAAGGACGAAGCGCAGCGGCACTCCGCCGTAGCCCGTAGCGCAAATACGCGATTGACGCGGCGGGCGATGTCTGAGCGCGCGGAGGTATTACGAACAGGGCGTCGGGGAGTAGCACAGCACATGACCCTGGGGAGCGCACCGGCATATCGACAATCGACAATACTGATCGATTACTCATGAAACCGCGTAAACTTGTTTGACGGCCACGGGCGACGTCGCCTGGTAGGCCTGAAGCCGGTGAGCGAAGCCGCAAGCCGAGCGGGCAACCCTGAATCGCCGAAGCGCGTAGGCCGATGCCCGACTCGGGCAGAACGATGCAGCACGCCCAATTCGCAAAGCAAGGAGGCGACGAACCGTGATCGATCAGATCAAGCAGAACATTCAGGAGCGCCTGGACCAAGTACTCGCTGAGGCCGACAAGCTGCGCCATGCGCTGCTCGCACTCGATTCTCGGAACTCAACACCCCCGCCCGAGCACAAGGCCGAGGCGGCGTCACAGCAAACCGCCGATCTGCCGACCTCGAGCAGGCCGCGATCTGCCCGGACACGCACCCGCACCGCGCGCACGTCGTCGCGAAACGCGTCAGGCGCAACGAGGGTCACTGTGCTGAGCGCGCTCTCACACGATGAAGCGCTGACCGCCAGCGAGGTCGCCAACGCGACAGGGCTGGGCCGTGCCAGCGTCAGCACAACACTCTCAAAGCTCGCCAAGAGCGGCGAGATCACGAAGGCCGACAGGGGTTATCGCCTCCCATAGCCGCCACCCTACGTCGCAGAGCAAACGGTCTCTGGAGCGCGGCCCCATGTCACGTGGACACTTCCGCAACCGCCCAGAACGAGGAGCGTTTCGACGCCGGCGGCGTGGCTGCTCCTTCGGTAGAAGCAGCCGCGATTGCACGGTCGAGGTTCCGGCCGCTGATCGCTGCTCTCGGACAGAAGCACGCGTCAGCGATCGAGCAGGCCGACGACTCTTCATCTTCGGACGGCGGTCGCGTCGCGCTTTCGCTTCGCCGACCAAGGATTCGTCCGATGGAGCCGCGGGTGCCACGGAGCGACGCCCGCAACGCCCGACTGGTAGTCGACCAACGTCGACGGCTTGCGCTCCCGATCCTCGCGAATGAAGCGCAGCACTCCTCCGCCGCCTCATTGAACTTCACCCCACTCCCGACCATGTCCGGCAGCGTCCTCCGACGAGCCGCGTGCAGCACGTCGTCCAACCAGGCCTTGGCCTGCCGACCGAGTGAAGTAGCCGGCGGGCGGCCGACCCCGCTCAGACCACGCCGGCCAGATCTTTCTTCTGGACCTGCCGCCCGTCCGGCAACCGGTACGTCGCGTACCACACCGGACCCCGCGGCCGCACGACGCGGAAGACATGCCCGGACGGTGGCCGCACAGACGCGGACGGCGCCGTTGAAGGGGCGGCGTGTTGCTGCGGATCATCAAAGGGCCGCTGGATCCCGAGCAGGCATGGTTCTCGACGCCCGAGTGGCAGGCCGGCGAGCGGGAGGCCGACGCCGAGATCGCAGCTGGGGGCGGCACCCGATACGGCAGTGACGAGCACTTCCTCGGCGCGCTCGACGAGCGCTCAGGCTCGTCGAATGCCGACGCATGAGGTCCTCGCATCGTTCTGGCGCGATGGGCGGAGCCTAACCCCGCAGCAGCAGCGCACCTTCCGACGGGTCCTCGAGCAGTTCATTGCGGACCTTCGCAGCGGAACGCTCCGGCCGGCCCTCCGAGTCAAGCACGTACAGGGATATCCAGGTGCATGGAGATGACCTGGACTCCCGATGGTCGCGCAACGTTCGAATACGGCGAGGAGCTCGCTGGCGACCCGCATGTCGTCTGGCGGCGGATCGGCACGCACGACATCTTCCGTCGTCCATGAGCCACACAGTCCCCCGGCAGCTCACGTACCCGCTTGGTCCCCGCGGTGAGAGCAGTCACGTATACAGGCGCCGCGCCAATAACCCGGATCGCCCGCAGCAGCGGGCGATCCGTCCGATGGAGCTAGGGGGACTCGAACCCCCGACCTCCTGGGTGCGATCCAGATTTCTTTGTCTCGCCGTGTCCAGCCGTGTCCACAAAATCCCTGCATACTTGGCATGTTCGCCTGGTCACGATAGGACGCCGACGGACACGAGGAGACAAACTGATGCACCCCAAATGCACCCTCGGATCGGGCGGCGGGGCCCCGGCGGTGGCCGGTTCGCCTATGGAACCCGGGGCTAGACTTGATCTCATGAGCTCGGCAAACGCAGCGAACGAGTGGGAGCTGGTCGTTCCCGACGACGATGCCGAGCTCGTCGCCGAGTTCCGCCGGCACGGCATCAAGCCGGGCCAGCGCGTTCACGTGGCCCTCGTCGAGGGCGCTGAGGCGTCTGCGGACGCAGCAGCCGTGCCGTCGTTCTTCTCGAGCTTCGACGGTCCGCCGGACTTGGCCGCGCGCTCCGGCGAGATTCTCCGTGCGGAGTTCCCCGGCGGTCGATGATCCTGGTGGATACCGGCCCGCTGGTGGCCGCCGCCAACCGCAAGGACGCTGACCACGACGCGAGCGTCAAGGCTCTCGCGGACGCTCACGCGCCGCGGCTGGTGCCGGGCGTCGTGATCGCGGAGGTGGCCTACCTCCTGGCGCGTGACGCCGGCGCGCCGGTCGAGGCGGCCTTTCTACGCTCCTTCGGCACCGGGTTCCTTACAGTCGTCGATTCGACGGTCGCTGATCTGAATCGAGCGGCTGATCTCGTGGAGCAGTACGCGGATTTGCCGTTGGGCACGACCGACGCCTGCCTCGTGGCAATCGCCGAGCGCCTCGGCGTCACGAAGCTCGTCACGTTGGATCACCGGCACTTCAGCGTCGTGCGACCACACCACGTGCCGGCGCTGACGCTCGTGCCGTAGTTCGTTCCGGGTGCTCGCGCTGCGGGCGGTGGGGCCACGGATCGATGGCGTCGCTGACCGGGCCCAAGGCTCAGCGACGCGCCTCGCGCAGGTCCTCGGCCGCTTGCGCAAGGCCGATCTGTCCGCCCCGCCGCCGTTCGATCCGGTCAAGCGTGTCGATCAACAGTTGGCCGCTCCGCGATCCGGCACAGTTCTCCTACGAGGAACTGCTCGAGTCCCTGTCCACGCTGCTCGGCGCGCCTCCGCAGCGCGACGTAGATGTGTTCGGGGATATCCGTGAGGAGAACGCGTGGCATGTTCAATGTCTCTATCTGCGCTCGCGCTTCGGATCATCGTTCGCCAGCGAAGCCCTCGCGTCGGCGATCGCGGTGTGCGCGTCGAGCTGCGGAGCGTCCTCGAACTCGTCCATCACGTGGCCGTACGTGGTGAGTGTGAGTCGCGCGTCGTGGCCGAGTTGGCGCGCGACGTAGATCACGGATCGGCCTTCGTGGAGCAGAAGCGAGGCGAACGAGTGGCGGAGATCGTATGGGCGCGCGTGTTCAACGCCAGCGCCGTCGAGTGAGCGCTTGAATGCGCGGCGCCTCCACGATTGATACGCCGGCTGGCTCCAGACGGTCCCGGCTGTCGACGGGAAGATGAGCGCCTTGGCTCCCGGCCGCCCGCTTCGCAGCCGCCATTCACGAAGGTCAGCGGCGAGCGGCGGCAGGAGCCGAACGGTGCGATGCGCAGCGGTCTTCGTGTCCTTCTCCTCGCCGAGCGACACAGCTCGCTCGACGAGGATCGTCTGCTCGCGTATGTCGCGCCATTGCAACGCGAGTGCTTCACCCGGTCTGAGGCCGGCGTAGGCGAGGACGCTGATCAGCGCCGCGTCGCGTGCGGTGCTGGCGGCCCGCATCCGCTCGATGGTCACCGGCGGCAGGGGTCTGACCTCCGCGCGCCGCGGCCGCGGCGCCTTGCGGACTGCACGTGCTGGGTTGGTCTGGATCTGGCCGCTCTCGAAGGCACGCTGGAGGATCGAGCCGAGCAGGTCAAAGGCGTGACGGATCGCGACGCGGCCGTAGCCGGCGGCGAGACGCTCTGCCTGCCAACGCGCAATCGTCTCCGGCGTGATCGCGCGGAGCTCGAGCGGACCGAGCTCGGGCAGCACGTGCTTGTTGAGCAGCTGCTCGTAGTGAAGCTGCGTCTTCCTCGCGAGGTTGGAGCCGTAGGCCGGCGCCCACGTATTGATGATGTAGTCGGCGAGTGTGACGCGCCCGCTGTCCATCGAAACCAGGGTCCCCAGCTGCTGCCTTCTCCTGATCTCGGCAGCGAATGTGACAGCGTCGCCCTTGCGGTCGAAGGTCTGTGATCGATACCGGTTGCCCTGCCTCCACCGGACCCTCCAGCGCACCGTTCCGCTCTTCAGCACACGCCTCTGGATCTCCACCTCACACAGGATGTCACCGAGTCAAGCTGCATCCTTCTCTGTCGCGACCGAACTCTCCGATCCGGCCCACTGGTGCCTGCGTCCTCTCGGCCCCGGTGACCCCCGCCGCCTGTCTTGCTGACGGCACGTGCCCGACTACCCGAACCCCTCCCTGTTGTTGTACGTGGGGGGCGGGTAGTCGGGCACGTGAGCGAGCAGAAAACCCAGGTGCGGCGGGGCTATCCGGGGGCTCAACTACAGAATTGCGCTCTGTAGTTCCGCTCTGTAGTTTTGTCCGTAGCTCCGAGCCGTCCGCCGGGGCCTTCACGCACAATCCGTGTGGATGCCTCGCATGCCTTCTACGGCATCGTGATCACGGTGCACTTCCGCGACCGCCCGCCGCCGCACTTCCACGCGCGCTCCGGCGAGCACGTCGCCGACATCGCGATCGACGCGCTCGAGCTGATCGACGGCGGCTCCCACCGCGCGCGCTGCGGCTCGCTCTCGAGTGGGCCGGCGAGCACCAAGGCCGAGCTCCACGTCAACTGGGACCGCGCTCGCGCCCAGCGAACAGCTGGTCGGGATCGACCCGCTGCCCTAGCGTCTGTCCCATGGTTGCCGTCACCGCCGTCGAGCCTCTCGCCCACTTCACGCTCCGTCTGACCTTCGATGACGGCAGCGAGCGCGTGGTCGACCTCGCCGACGAGCTCTGGGGCACGATGGGCGAGCCCCTCCGAGATCCGTCCTTCTTCCGAGAGGTCCGCGTCGACCCGGAGCTCCGGACGGTCGTCTGGCCGAACGGGTTCGACCTCGACCCGGACGTCCTGCACGGCCTTCGCTCGCAGGAAGCGCCTCCCGCGGCGACGCACCAGCCGGCATAGCCATCTCGCGCGACGCCTTCGTTGGTGGCGAAGCAAGGAAACCGTGGCGATCGCTGGAATGGGTCACGTGTCGTATAGCGCGATCGTGGACGACGCGACAGATCCGGCATCGACGACCGCGCGGATAGCCCGGGTGAGCGAGACGAATCAGCGGACGGGTCAAATGAGACGCCGCCCTTCAGAAAGCGAGGGAGTCTTATCCACGATCGCGAGTCTTCGGTCAGCGATCGGCTTGCGCACGCCTGCTGTCGTGCATTGGGATCGTCCGGCCCGGCTGGGCCGCCGACGAGTGCGTTCACCGCAAAGCGCTCGTCCGCCGGTCAGACGCGGTGGCGACTCCCTCGTCGCCGATGCGATAGCGCCGCGGCAATGGGCTGGCAGGATCAAAGCGATCCCGGTGTTGAATCTTGGGTGCCCGCGCGGGCGACGGTTCGCGTAGGGTCGAAGGCTGAACCGAGGTCTGACTCAGAAAGCGATTGACTCCGGCGAGGTTGTCTTGCTGGCGAAGTGTCGGCCTCGGTTCTTGCCTTCGAGGATCGGCCTGACTTGATAAGGAGTGTTTGCCTCCTGTTGACAGGGGGCGCCCACCGGGATGTTGTCGGCCGGTCCGCCACAACAACATACCGCTGAGGAGGGTCGAGGTGAGGAGAGCCCAGAAGCGCGGTCCGGGACCGTCGCACCTGTTGCTGACGCCGGATCACGCCGGCAATGTGGCGGGGATTGATCCGCACAAGCAGACGCTGACCGCGACGGTCGTGGATCCTCGTGGTGGGATCGTGGCCTCTGAGCATTTCAGGGTGTCTGGTGGCGGGCATCGGGCGCTTGAGGTGTGGGCGCGGCAGTTCGGGCAGATCGCTCGCTGGGGCGTGGAGAATGCCGCTGGTTGGGGGCGTCACACGGCGATCTTTCTGGTCGGCCGGGGCTATGACGTGCGCGATGTGTGCGCGAACGGCACGCCGCGGTCTG
>CAWEYQ010000024.1:0-32736 GCA_963813265.1 uncultured Solirubrobacterales bacterium
CCAGGGCCGCAGGCTCCGACCGGGCAATCGTGCACGAGCCCTCGCACGGCGCGTAGGCCATCGCCTTAGCTCGATTGGTGATTCGGGAGACCCGGGCGAGCGTCGGGGCTGTGCAGCTTGCCAGCGTCACGGCAAGCCGGGTAGGGCGGGAGCGAGCCGGAAGGGCAGCGCGGTACCCCTCGCGCGGGTTACTGGTCGCGGGCATGTGGAGGTGGCTCGTTGACCACGAGCCAGTACAAGCCAAGCTGTTGGATCACTTCGGCGAACTGGTCGAAGTCGACTGGCTTGCGGACATAGCCGTTGGCCCCGTATCGATACGCCGCGATGACATCAATCGGCGCACCGAAGCCCGTCAGCACGACCACCGGCGTCAGGCATGTGCGCTCGTCTTCACGGATCCGCTGGAGCACCTTGAGCCCGTCAAGTTCCGGGAGGTTGAGATCCAACAGCACCAGCCGCGGCATGGTGTTGGCGTCGTTGAACAGGTAATCGAGCGCCTCCTGACCGTCATGGGCGAACTCGATGTTGGCGGTCGTGCCCATCCGCAGCGCACGCTCCGTCAGCGACTCGTCATCTGGGTTGTCCTCGACCAACAGGATCGTTACGGGACTCGGCATCAGCTCACCTGTGGCTCGTTCGATGGTGGGGGCGCCGCGCCTCGGGCAGGGCCAGCGTTCGCGCAGGCTTCGGATCGTACGCGGCTCGGTAGCAGGATCTCGTTCACGGCGACGGGCGTGGAGGCGGCCTGCTCGTGTGAGAAAACGAAGCCCGTCACCACGTCTTCACGCGCTTGGTCGGGCGCCGGCGCTCGATTCGCAAGCGCGCGTTGAGAACGAGGCTGCTCTCCGTGCTGCAGCGGACGGGGTTGAGGTCAGCCTCAACAATCTCGGGGACCTCCCGGAGCAGGAGCGCGAAGCGCAGGATCAGTTCGCGCAGCGGCTCGCGAGCGAGCGCGGCGGCGTCCGGGAACACGTCCAGCGCTGTTGCGACGGCGCGGCAGGAGTCGATCAGCTCGTCGGCTTCGACGTCCGTCGTAGGCGGCAGGCGGAACGCGACGGTTTCGCCAAGGCCCGCTCGGCTGCCGCCGAGGCCGACCGCGATCACGGGGCCAAGGTCGGGATCGGTGAAGGCACCCACCAGCAGATCGACGCCGGCCACCGCGAGGGGCTGGGCAATCGCTCCAGTCCATTCTCGTCCGGCCGCCTGCACCCGTCGTTCGAGCTCGCGCCACCCGGATCGGACCGCCGACTCGCCCTCAAGTCCGAGCAGCACGGCGTCGATCTCGCTCGCCCGCGCGGGCGCGGGAAGCGCCGCCTTCAGTGCCAGCGGACCGCCGATTTCCAGCGCCACCGCGAGCGCGTGCTCGAGCTCTCGGCATCGATGCGAGGCCACAACCGGGATTCCGTGCGTGGCCAGCAGAGCGTCGGCGTCGTGCAGTGACAGCCAGCCGCCTGCGTGGTCGCGATCAAGCACCGAGGAGATCACCGCGCGCGCGCCGGTCCCGTCCAGGCCCGGGAAGTGCGGTCGCACGCCAAGCGGCCGCGACAGCCATTCGCGACGTTCGGCGCCGCGCGCGAGCACAGCCACGCACGACTCGGGGAACGGATAGTTCGGCACGCCCGACCGACTGCTCGGGGGCAGCTGGCCGTCGGACCGCACAACAGATGCCACAACCGGCTTGGGCTGCCTGTCCGAGACCCCGGAGATCGCGTCCAGAACGCCGGCCGGATCGCCCTCGAGACGGTCGACGTAGCAGACCATCAGCGCATCGATGCCCGGATGGCCGAGCAGCTCGCGCACCCGAGCGGCGTACTCGTCCGCCCCGGCGCCGAGCCCCAACAGCGCCGGGTACGGCGCTCCTCGCGCGTCTCTGACCTCAAGCCTGCGCGTTGCGCACGCGTCGGCGGCGAGCGTCCCCACACTCGCCGAGTTGCATACGATCCCGATTCGCCGTCCCCTTGGCAACGGCTGGCTCTCGAACAGCTGAGCGACGTGGAACAGTTCCTCGCTGCTGTGAAACCGCAGCACCCCGGCCTGATACAGCACCGCGTCGATCACCGCGTCGCCGCGCAGCGCCGCAGCCGTAATAGAGAGCGCCTGGCCGCGCGCCCGCTCGGCGCTGCGACGCCCCTTGATCACGAGGATCGGCTTGCGGCGCGAGACACGCTGCGCGACCCGGGTGAAGCGCTCAGGATTGCCGAACGACTCAACGTACAGCATGACTACGGCCGTCCGCCCATCCCCCTCACACCACTCGAGCAGATCGTTGGTGGAGACGTCAGCCCGGCCGCCAAACGAAACCAATATCGAGATCCCCATCTGCCGGGCCTGCGCTTGTCCGAGTAGCCCGAGCCCGGGCGCCACAGCCTGCACGCCGATCGCCAGCGCGCCGGGGCTCACCTCTGCGCCGCTGAACGTGGCGTTCAAGCTCACCTCATCGGTGGTGTTGATCACTCCCAACGAGCTCGGCCCGACGATCCTCAAACCTGAGCCCCGGACGATCGCCAACAGCCGCTCGTTGCGCTCCACGGACGCTACGCCGTCGTCTTCGAGACTGGCGGGGAGCACCAGGAGCGCCCTTGCTCCATTCGCGGCCGCCTCGGCGGCGAACTCGAGCACTTCCTCACCTGCGGCGGCGATGATCACCAGCTCCGCAGCGTGCTCCAGCTCGGCGAGGCTGCGGGCGGCCGGCCTCGAGCACACCACACCTCCCGCTCGGCTGACGGGCATCACTAGCCCCTGAAAGCCGCCGGCGACGATGTTCTTCAGCACCGCCCGGCCCACATTCCCCGGAGTCTCCGCAGCACCCGCGACAGCGATCGACGTCGGCGCGAGCAGCGAGCTGCAATGAAGCGACCGCGGCGACATGATCACGCTCTTCGATCCGCTCTCGCGCCGCCTCGGTCGGCGTGATATCAAGCGAGACCGTCAGCTCACCAAACGAAGTCTGGCGCCGCACGACAAAGCCGGCGCCCTCGAAGACACCCAACATCGCCTGGTGGCCGAACATCACGTCCGCATCGAACCGGTTGATCCCGCGGTCCGCAGCGATCGCCGCGAGCTGCTCGAGCATCCGAGTACCGGCGCCGCGGCCCTGAAAATCGTCGGCCACCGCGAACGCGACCGCGGCAGCGCGCGGCTCGCGCAGCCCCTCGAAGCCGGCCACCGCCACCACTCGGCCGTCATGCCGGGCGATCAGCTCAAGCCGATCGACACCGTCCGCCTCCGCGGCTGCGCGCGCGGCGGTATCGGTCCGCCCACCGCCGGGAAACCGCATATCACGGCTCTGAGCGGACAAGCCATCGAAGAACTCCTTGATGTCCTCAAAATCCGCCGGAGTCGGAGCCTGCAGCCGCAACGTCGCCCCATCCCGCAGCAACACATCCCGCACGAGCCGCTCCGACTCACCAGCAGAAGCGGACATCACGTCGCCTGCCGCGACGGACTGCCCACCGGTGACCGGCCTGATCCTCGGCCAGCCGCTGCGCACCCGGACAACGCCACCGCGCGCCACCTCGCCGAGCCGCCCCAGCCGGTGTCTGAGCCCTTGACGATCAAGTGAGACGTTTCTCGCTCTGCTGCGGTCATTCGCTTCCCGATGCTCACCCAGGATCGGACGGGAGGCGTCTGTGCCTCGGCTGCGGAACTTCGTTCAGGATCGCCCAATACAGCCCGAGCTGGGCGACCGCGTTAACGAATGCGTTGAAGTCGACAGGCTTGCGGATGTAGCTGTTGGCGCCGTGGTTGTAGCTGTCGATCATGTCTTCCTCTTGGCTGGAGGAGGTCAGGACGACCACTGGCAGCGTGTGTGTCCGCGGGTCGGCGCGGACACGCTCGAGCACCTGCTGCCCGCTGACCCTCGGGAGCTTGAGGTCGAGCATCATGAACGCGAACGGGGGGGCCGCATACTCGCCCGTCAGCAGCTCGAGCGCTTGCGCGCCGTCACCGGCGACGACGAGTCGGTTGGCGAGGTTGTGGCGCTCGAGCCCGATCGTCGTCAGCTCGGCATCGTCGGGGTTATCCTCGACGAGCAGGATGTCCGGGGGCTGTGGGGGAATCATCTCGCGTCTGCACCGGGCTCGAGGGTGAAGGTGAACGTCGCGCCACGGTCGATCTCGCCCCGCGCTGTGATGTGTCCGCCGTGACGGGCGATGATGCGGTGAACGCTGGCCAGCCCGATCCCGGTCCCCGGAAACTCGTCCGCGCGGTGCAGGCGCTGGAAGGGCTTGAACAACTGGCCCGCGTGTTCCATGTCGAACCCGACGCCGTTGTCACTCACGACGAACTCGGTGAGACCATCGTGTTCGCTGCCGGCGATCTCGATCCGTGCGTGCTCCCGGGTGGAGGTGAACTTCCACGCGTTCCCGAGCAGGTTCTCCAGGAGGACCCGCACGAGCTCCCGATCGCCTGTGCTCGTCAGTCCATCGGGGATCGCGAACTCGACTCGACGCTCGGGCTCGGAGGCTTGGAGCTCGCCCGCGATTTGCCGTGCGAGGTCGCTCACGTCGATCTCGTCGCGGTGCAGGTCCGCGCGCGAGACGCGCGAGAGCGCCAGCAGCTCGTCGATCATCGTTCCCATCCGGTGCGCGGCCGCTCGCACCCGCGCGAGATAATGCTGGCCGGGCTCGTCCAATTGCTCTGCGTAGCCCTCCAACAGCATGGCGCTGAAACCGTCCATCGCTCGCAACGGCGCTCGCAGGTCGTGCGAGACCGAGTACACGAACGCCTGGAGCTCCTCGTTCGCCGCGCGCAACTGCTCAGTCCGCTGCTTGACTCGCTGCTCGAGCTCGGCATTGAGCGTGCGGATCTCCCGCTCGGCCTGCTTGCGCCCGCTCACATCCCGCGCGAACACGACGAACCGGTTCTGCTTGCGAGCGTACGCCATGCTGATCTCAACATCGAAGAGATCGCCGGCCTTCGTACGGTGCACGGTTTCGAACCGGGCAAAGCCGGATTCCGTGCAGCGACGCATGTGCTCGCCGATCTGCGGTTCGATCATGCTCGCGTCGATGTCCGTGATTCGCAGCCGCAGCAGCTCCTCGCGCGTGTAGCCGCTGATCCGACAGTACACGTCGTTGACGTCGAGGATGCGCGCGGCTCGGTCATGGACCCAGAAGCCGTCGCTCGTGGTCGCGAGCATCGCCTCATACTGCTCAGCCTGCCGGCGGGCCGCGTCCTCGGCCTGCGCGCGCCGAAGCGCAATGTCGAGCACATTCGCGACCGTCGCCAGGAACACGACGTCATCGCGCGTGAACCGACGCTCGGTGGTTGTGTGCGCCCCGATCACCCCGAACGGTCGCTCGCGCGGCCCGAGCGCGATGCTGACGCCGCTGCGCACGCCGTGATCGGTAAGCAGCGCGGCGGGATGAAAACGGGTTTCGGTGCTGAGGTTTTCGACGATCACCGGCTTGCCCGCGCGCAGCACATACCCGGCCTGCGAACCCGTCCCGCCCGGGACGACCGCGTGATCAGCCAGTCCTTCATCGAAGCCGACGCTCGCGCGCAATATCAGATCACCGTTCGAGCGCAGCTCGAGCACGTTCGCGAACTCGACATCCAGGGCGCCGGCGACAGCCACAGCGGCCGCGTCCAGCAGTGCTCCCAATCCGGGGTTGGTCAGCGCCAGCTGTCCAAGCTCGGCGACCGCCTGCTGCTGGCGCTCACGCGCTTGCAGCAACCGCTCGGCTCGCTTGCGGTCGGTCACGTCACGCGCGGCCGCGAACACGCCAAGCGCGTTCCCAGACGCGTCGCGATACACCGATCCGTTGTAGAGGACGTCGGTCAGCACGCCGGCAGGGCGGCGGATCGTCAACGGATAATCCACGACCGACCCCTCCGCGAACACGCGGCGGTATCCCTCCCGCGCCTTGTCCGGCTCGGTGAAGTACTCCGAGAAGTCGGTCCCGATCAACCCCGCCCGCGCGATCCCCGTGATGCGCACCGTCGCCTCATTGACATCGGTGATCTTGCCCTCCGCGCTGATCGTCACCAGCGGATCCAAACTCGCCTCGATCAAGCTTCGCGCATACTCCGACGCCTCGCGTAGCCGCGCATCACGCCGCACCCGCTCAGTGATATCCGTCGCGACGACCGACCACGCTGAGTTCGTCCCAGCTGGAAGCGGCGTGACCGAGAGATTCACATCGACGCGACGGCCATCCGCGGCCACCAGACGGAATTCCCCGCTACTGCGGTCCTCTCCATTCTGGATGTCGAACAGGTGAGCCAGGCTGGCGCGCTGATCAGGCGCGACGAGCCGGTCGATCGGCGAGCCGACGAGGTCTGAGAGCGCAAGCGCGAGCATCTCCGCCAGCCGGCGGTTGGCGTACAGGATCACGCCATCGGAGGAGACGCTCGCGGCGCCTTCGGACATCTGCTCGAGCATGATCCGGTAGGGCTCATCCGCGCCCGTAAGGGTGAACACCCGGTCGCCCTCGCTCGTCGACACCACGAGCGCGTCGACCTCACCACCGCGAATCGCACGGAGAGCCTCCTCCGCCAGCTCAGCTCGCGAGCGCAGCTGATCGACCGACTCAGCGGCCGTGGCGCTGCGGTCAACGTCAGAGCTGCGGTGACCGCCGGGCAACTAACGCTCGACCGGTCGTAGATCCAGCCCGATCAGCACGTGGTCGCGGTCGGACATGTCCCCGACCAGCCGACGCACCGGCAGCGGCAGCTCCTTGACCAGCGTCGGCGCAGCGACGATCTGCTCACCTTCGGCGAGCGTCGGCTGCTGGTAGATGTCGATCACCTCCAGCTCGTAGCGGCCAGCGAGCTCGGTCTCGCAGATCGCGCGGAGGTTCGAGATCGCGCGCTGCGATCCCGGCGTCGCGCCGACCACATACAGCCGCAGCAAATACCTGCGATCGTCGAGCTCCCGAATCGCGTCGGAGAAGCGCTCGGCCACGTCCTCGTCACTCATCGCCGATCACTTGCCCGCGCCGGGAGCAGCTGCAGGCCGACGAGCACACGGTCGGTATCCGACAGATCGCCGATCACCTGCGTGATCGGCTTGGGGAGCCTGCGCACCAGCGTCGGGATCGCGACGATCTCGTCGCCGCGGGCCAGCTGCGGACGCTCGAGCAGATCGATGACCTCGATCTCGTAGCGTCCCGCGAGGTGCGTCTCGCAGATCGTGCGCAGATTCGAGAACGCCGTGAGCGACTTCGTGGTCTGACCGGCGACGTACAGACGCAGTACGAACGTCTCATCCATCGCACCCTCCGGCCTGCTCGTGGCTGTCATCAGCTCCCCTCCCCCGTCTCCGACGCCTCCGGCGCCCCTGCGCGCGGAGACCGCCGCCTCACGGTCGTGCTCGAGCTGGCGCTCGAGCCGCTCACGCTCATCGATCTCGCTGGAGAGCTCTTGCATCTCCGCCTGCAACTGGTCGTGCAACGCCGCGATCTGAGCCTCCAGCGTCGAGCGGCGGGACTTCAGCTGCTGGCGCTTGGCCTCGAGCTCCCGGGCACGCGCCATCCCCTGCGCCCGGTCGCGCGCTTCCTGGGAGCGGCGCGCGGACCCCATCAGCACCCCATGCTCACCCGCATACACATCACGGATGTGCACGCCCTGGCTGGTGATCTGAAACTCCCGCACCTGGCTTGAGTGAGCCATCCCCCGGGATTTCAACACATTAATCCCGCGATTGCGCTCCCCGTCGATCTCGAGATTGCCGACATCGACCCACGTGTCGATCACGCTCGAGATCCCCAGCCCCGCGCGATCGTCGAAGCCTCCGCGGATCAGCGTCGTCATCAACGCCGTGATCTGCCGCGCCTTAAAATGGTCGATCAGGCGGCTGAGCATCGCTTTGAGCTGAAAGTCCTCGCCGTATAACGCCGACAGCGGATCGATCACGACGTTCACCGGCGTGAACTCGTCGACCGCCTGGTACACCCGCGCCAGATGCGTCTCCAATCCATACGCCGCCGGACGCGCAGACACGATCCGCAACATCCCTGCATCCACCCAGCGCTGAACATCGATCCCCACCGAGCGCATGTTGCGAGCGATCTGCAACGGGGACTCCTCGAACGCGAACAGCATCCCCCGCTCGCCGCGCTCACACCCCGCCTCCAAGAACCGCGCACCCAGCGTCGTCTTACCGGAACCCGGCGTGCCGGAGATCAGCACACTTGAACCCCGATAGGACCCGCCGTCAAGCATCCGGTCAAGCTCCCCGACACCCATCGACACCCGCTCGCCGCTGGCTTGGTGATCCAACCCCATCGAGGACACCGGCAGCACCGAGAACCCATTCCGATCGATCAGGAACGGGTACTCATCCGGACCATGATCGGACCCCCGGTACTTCACCACCCGCAACCGGCGCGTAGAGATCTGATCGTGCACCCGATGATCGAGCAGCACCACGCAATCAGAGACGTACTCCTCGAGCCCGTGACGGGTCAAGCTCCCCTCCCCGCGCTCCCCAGTAACGATCGCCGTCACACCCCGGTCATTGAGCCAGCGAAACAACCGGCGCAGCTCCGCACGCAAGATCAACGCATCGCCCAACGGCCCGAACAGTGACTCGACCGTGTCCAGCACCACCCGTTTGGCGCCCACCGAGTCGATCGCTGCACCGAGCCGGATGAACAAGCCCTCCAGATCCCACTCTCCAGTGACGACGACCTCACTCTCGCTGATGCGAATGTGATCGATCGCCAGCAACCCCCCCGCCTGCAGATCGTTCAGATCCCATCCGAGCGAGCTCACGTTCTGCGCCAGCTCCGCCGGGGACTCCTCGAAGGCAATGAACACGCCCGGCTCGCCGGCGTCGATCGCGCCGCGCACCAAGAACTGCATCGCCATCAACGTCTTCCCGCACCCCGGACCGCCGCACAACAGCGTCGTGCGTCCCCGCGGCAGCCCGCCACCAGTCACGTCATCCAGGCCAGGAATCCCCGTCTTCGCCTTCGACAACGCGGCCAGCATCGACACTCCAGACCCAAGCTCAGAACCGTCAACCATCTCGACCTCCAACCTCGAGGAACACTGAAGATCACCCTGGCCAAAGGTCCAACCACGACTGGCCGACACCCCGGGATCCTCAGGCTGACAGATCGCTGAAACATCCGCAATTACACGCACTCGGATCACGTCCAGCACGATCGCAGAACCCGGACCCACCAAGCCGTGGCCGACGCCGTACGATCGGTTCCCGGAGTCGACTGGTCGGCGCCGGCGCACGCCGCATTGCCCGTGATCGTGACGACGTTCGCGACAGCGGTCCGGAATTGCGATCCCAGTCCGGCTCAGCGCCGTCAGTGATCATCGGGAGCCCACCCTGATCGTCACGCCGCCCACCGCGCGTCCGAAGCACCCGGTCAGCGACTCGTCGGTTGAGTCGTCGCCGATCCCGCTGGTGTGCACGAGCCGCCACTCCGCCCAGAGCACGCTCAGCCAGACGCGCGACCGGGTCGGCGCCGCGTCGGAGGAGGGGATCACCGCCGTGATCGTGTCCGCTGGCTGTGCCGATGCGATAGTCGCCGTCGATGACGCGTCAGCCAGCCGCGCGACCTGGGTCGAGCGCCAGCGCTCCGGCCGAGCCGGCGGCCGCGTCGGCTGACCAGCCGGTGCCCCGGTCGACTGCGCGTAGGCGTCCGCCATCGCCAGCCCGGCGCCTTCCTGGAGCGCCAGCACGTACCGGAAGTCGGTGGGAAGTCGTCGAGGAAGGTCAGCTCGTTAGAGCCAGGGTTGCCGAAGAACGTCCTCATCCCGAGCGAGCGGAGGAGCTCGTACGCAGCGTCGTGGACGCTTGTCATCCGCGGACGCGTCCATCCTCGTTCAGCACGGTGGCGATCCTGCTCCGCTGACTATGCTGCCCGCGTCCTTATGAACGGTGGCGGTCTGGGCCGGGTACTCGGCGACGCCGACAGGATCGAGGTGGAAGCCATGAACGGATCAGCCAGGTCAAGGGACACGGCGGCCGCGTTGCGCGAGGCCGGGGTGCGATCTGTGCTGGAGGTCGGAGACGACGGGTATGACGATGCGGTCGCCGGGTTCGACCTCGGGGTCGCCGTTGCGCCCGACGTGGTCATCGATGCAAGCACGCCGGGGGAGGTCGCAGCGGCGGTCGTGGTCGCGGCTGACCGTGGACAGGCGGTGACGGTCCTCGGCTCGGGGCATGGGCGGCTTCGCGAGGTTCGCGGGGGTGTCGCGATCACGCTTCGGTCCATGGACGCGGTCGAGGTGGACGCCTCGGCTCGGACCGTGCGTGTTGGCGCGGGGTGCACCTGGGACCCGGTCCTGGCGGCCACCACTCCGCATGGGCTGGCTGCCCCGTGCGGCTCGGCGCCGGGGGTCGGCGTGGTGGGCTACTTGTTGGGCGGGGGCCTCGGCCCGCTCGCGAGCACGTTGGGGTTCAGCACTGACCACGTGCGGTCATTCGAGGTCGTGACGCCGGCGAACGGGGCGATCACGGTGTCCGCGGACTCGTATCCCGATCTGTTCTGGGCGATGCGGGGCGGCAAGGGCGGGTTCGGCGTGGTCACGGCAGTCACCGTCGACCTCCTCGCAGTGAGCCAGATCTACGGTGGCGGGATCTATTTCGACGCCGAGGACGCGGCCGGCGTGCTCGCTGCCTACGCCGAGTGGGCGCCGTCGCTGCCGGAGTCCTCAACCACCTCTCTGGCGCTGCTGCGCCTGCCGCCCTCGGACGCGCTGCCCGCAGCCATCAGGGGCCGCCATGTCGCCCATGTCCGGTTTGCGAGCCTCGATTCCGCCGCCGAAGCTCAGGCCCAACTGGCTGACGTGCGCGCCGTGGCCGAGCCGCTGCTCGACACCGTCGGCGCCCTTCCGTATGAGCACATCGGGACGATCCACGGCGACCCCGTGGCGCCGATGCCGGTCGCCAACGGCGCGGCCTCGCTCGCCTCCCTCGGGGGTGACACCGTGAAAGCGGTGCTCGCCGCCGCGGACCTTGGCGCGGATCTGCCGCTCTCGTCGGTCGAGATCCGGACCCTCGGTCCGGCAACGAGGCGCCAGCCTCCGGTGCCAGACGCCGTGGGAGGCCGCTCAACCGCGCACCTGCTCAACGTGTACGCCGCGCCGGACCCGTCGCTTGACGACGATGCCCGGCTCGACGCCGTCCGCGCCGTTCTCGATGCCGTGGCCCCGTGGCGCGCCCCGGTGAATCTCGTCAACTTCATCGGACGCGCCAACGCCGCCGACGCGATCGAGCAGTCGTGGACCCCCGAGCAGAATGATCGACTCGACGCGATCCGCAAGACGCACGACCCCGACGCGCTGTTCCCGTATGCCCGGCACGGCGCGTCGGCGGCCGACGACGGGAACGCGGAGGTGAATCATGACCCGAGGCTTTGACAACCCGCCTTTTCTTGACAATCTCATCCCGGTTCGCACCGGTCTGCCGGAACCGCAGACGGCCGGCTGGACGCCGGGCGCTCCGGTGTATTCAGGGCTCGGCTGTGTCGTGCACGCCGACCAGATGATCCCCGTCGCGGACGGGATCTCGCTCGCGGCGGATATCTGCACGCCGAAGCGCGATGGCCGCTATCCGGCGGTCGTTCTGTTCGCGGCGTACAGCCATCAGCTCCAGCCGACGGGTGCGCCGACCGGGACGAACGAGACGGGTTCGGCGCCGGTGTTCACCGACCGGGGGTACGTTCATGTCGTCGTGTCGCGTCGAGGGATGGGCCGCTCGCAAGGCGAGAGCGGAGTGTTCTTCAACGACACTGACGTCGCCGACCACGAGGCGGTGATCGAATGGGCTGCCCGTCAGCCGTGGAGCGATGGCAACGTCGTGCTGTTTGGGACCTCGTATTACGCGATGGTGCAGCCGCTGGTCGCGGTTCGCCGGCCGCAAGCGCTGCGCGGCTTCTTCGCGTATGGCACCGACACCGACTACTTCCGTCACGTGGTGATGTCCGGGGGCGCGCCGCAGGTCGATTTCCTCACGCTGTGGATGGGCGCCAACTTCACCGACGGCCAACAGCGCCTGCACGTGCCACCGATCGTGCGAGCGGCGGCCAGCCAGGTGCTGGCCTCGCCGCTGAAGCGGCTGTGGGAGCCGCTCGTGCAAAGGAAGATGGTGGCGATCCAGAACGGCTTCAAGAAGCAGACGCCGGCGCGGCTGTACCGCGAGACGTTTGCGCAGTGGGCGTTTGACGGGAAGACCCGGGCTGCGAGCAGCATTCCGGCGGGCCCCTCCGCGGAGCTTGACCGGATCGAGGTGCCGTTCGTGGCCCTGGAAGATGTCGGCGCCTTCAATTTCCATCAGTTCGGCGCGTATGACCTGTTTGAGAACGCCGGCACCCCCGCCGGGCGCAAGTGGTTGATCCTGGCGCCGCCGGAGTACTCGCTGCCGGTCTGGCGCTGGCAGCTCGAGGCGCTCGCGTTCTTCGACCACGTCGTCCACGGTGCGGCCAACGGCTACGCGGAGCAGCCACCAGTGCGCTACCTGCCCGACGGTGCCGATAGCGGGCGGGAGTGGCACGGCGCCCCGGACTTCCCGGTTCCCGGCGGCCGACCGACTGCGCTACCACCTCCGCTCCCGCGGCGCAGACGCCGACACGCACGAGCTCACGATCGAGGTTCCAAGATCGCGATCGATATCGATACGCCGGAGCCGCTCGTCCCTGGCGAGCCCGTCGCGCTGCGCTTCAGCCTCACCCCACACCCGGTCATCTTCTCCCCCGGCGAGCGCCTCCGCCTCGATCTCGCCAGCCGCACCGACCTCTTGCGAGACAACGTCAGCCACGGCTATGAGCAATTCGACATGCAGGTTCCGCCGTACTTCTCGCGCAACACGATCCACTTCGGCGAAGACAGCTACCTCGAGCTCACCCGAGCAGCAGATGGAAAGACTCGGCATCGCGATGCTGCCTAGCGGCGGCTCCGCGCCGGCGTTGCCCAAATCGATGTGCACACCGGCACCGGCTGGCCTGCTGGGCGGGCGAGGTCGTCCTTGCGAGCGGCCGCGCGGTAGGCTGCCGTGCGGCATGCATGCGCGTCGTTCATGTCTGTCGGTCCCCGGCTCCTCCCCGGGGATGTTGGCCAAAGCGAGTGGCCTGCCGGCGGACGAGGTGGTGATCGATCTGGAGGACGCTGTGGCCGCGTCTGCGAAAGACGAGGCGCGTGCCGACGTGGTCAGCGCCCTTGCCGGCGGCCGACTGGGTGGGCGGACGGTCGCCGTTCGCATCAACGGCCTAGACACGCCGTGGTGCCACCGAGACATCGTCGCGTTGGCGGACGGCCCGGCGGCTGGCGCGGTGACGTCGCTCGTGATCCCAAAGGTGCAGGCACCCGAGGACATCGCTTGGGTGGCACGTCTGCTCGACATGATCGGCGCCGGCGGGCGGGCGATCGCCCTGCAGGCGCTGATCGAGACGGCGGCCGGGCTGCGCCGGGCCGGAGACATCGCGCAGGCCGGCCCTCGCCTGGAGGCGCTGATCCTCGGCTATGCCGATCTGCGGGCGTCCCTGGGGCGGCCCCGTGCCGCTGACGAGTTGCCCGACCGTTGGAGCGTCGCGCAGGAGACGGTTCTGGTGGCGGCCCGGGCCGCCGGGCTGCAGGCGATCGACGGCCCTCATCTGCTGGTGGGCGACGCCGCTGGCTTGCAGGCATGGGCGGCACACGTTCGCGCGCTTGGCTACGACGGCAAGTGGGCGATCCATCCGAGCCAGCTGGAGACGCTAAATGCCACCTTCTCGCCCACCCCAGAGGAGGTTGAGCGTGCGCGAGCCATCGTTGCGGCGCTGGCGGAGGCAGAGGCGGACGCTGGGCGTGGCGCAGTGATGTTGGACGGCGAGATGATCGACGAGGCCCTGCGCAAGCAGGCGCTGCAGGTAGTGGCACGTGCTCGAGCGGTGGAGTTACCCAGCGCGCCGGCGCCGAGGGCGAGCGCATGACGATGGCGGGATCGGCGCCGCGAGTGCACGTGGCCGGTCCGTGGTTCGAGGACTTTGCGATCGGCCAGGTGTTCGATGACGCTCCAGCGCTCACGCTCGGAGCCGGGCATGCGGCTTTGCACCAGGCGATCGCCGGCGACCGGCTGCGGCTGGCGCTGGACGAGCCGCTGTGCCGCCTCGTGACTGACAGCGACCGGCTGCTCGCGCACCCCAATCTGGTCTGCGACGTGGCCATCGGCCAGTCCACCGGGCCGACCCAGCGCGTGCGCGGCAACCTCTTCTACCGCGGACTGGTGCTCCAGCGCCCGGTGTTCCTCGGCGACACGCTCAGGACGCGCACCGAGGTCGTGGCGCTCAAGCAGAATCGGCCCCGCGCGGGCGCACCGGCGACCGGGCTGGTGGTGCTACGGATCCGCACGACCGATCAAGACGGTCGGCCCGTGCTTGACTTCTGGCGATGCCCGATGCTGCCCGTCCGCGACGCGGACCTGCGGACCGGCCATGCCGACGCGTTAGACGCCATTCCGGCGGACCTGAATCGCGAGGCGGTGCGCCAGGCGGCGCCCACGGCGTGGCGCCTTGAGGCCCTGCGGGCGCGGGCGAGCGGTCCGGCCGCCGCGGATCTGGCGCCCGGTCTGGTCTTCGAGATCGAGGGCGGCGAGACGGTGACCGCAGCCCCCGAACTGGCACGCCTCACGCTCAACATCGCCACGGCTCACACCGATGCCACAGGCAGCGCCCACGGCCGGCGTCTCGTTTATGGCGGGCACACGATCTCGATCGCGGCCGCGCACACGACGCGCGCGCTCCCGAGGCTCGCGACGATCGTGGCTTGGGCCGGGTGCGATCATCTGGGTCCAGTGTTCGAGGGCGATGTGCTGCGCACGGAGCTGCGCGTCGAGGACGTCGAGCCGGCGGCGGACGGCGGGCTGGTCGACCTGCGGGCGATGGTGTCCGCACATCGCCCGGATGACGAGGAGGCGCCGGTCCTGGACTGGCGCTTCGTGGCGCTGGTGGCCTGAGCGGGCCGTGCGAGGAGGTTCGCGATGAGCGGGATCCTGGAGGGCATGCGGGTCGTTGAGGGGTCGGCCTTCGTGGCCGCGCCGCTCGGCGGGATGACGCTGGCCCAGCTCGGGGCCGACGTGATCCGCTTCGATCCAATCGGCGGCGGGCTCGACCGCGGACGCTGGCCGATCACGAGGGAGGGGCGCAGTCTGTTCTGGGCCGGTCTCAACAAGGGCAAACGGTCGATCCAGGTCGACCTCGCCTCGCCTGCGGGACGCGAGCTGATCGCCGAGCTGATCGGCGCGCCCGGGCCGGAGGCCGGGCTGTTCCTGACGAACTTCCCGGCCCGTGGGTGGCTGGCCTACGACGCGCTGACCGCCCGCCGGCCCGACTTGATCATGGTCAACATCACGGGCAACGCGGACGGCTCCTCCGCCGTCGACTACACCATCAATCCGGCCACCGGCTTCCCCTGGGCCACGGGGCCGCGCAACCTCGGCGTCCCGTTCAACCACCTGCTGCCTGCATGGGACGCAATCACCGGAGCTTTGGCGACCACGTCGCTGCTGGCTGCCGAGCGCCACCGCGCGCGTACCCGCGCCGGCCAGTACGTGCGCATTGCGCTGTCCGACGTCGCCTTCTGGATGGTTGGCAACCTCGGCAAGATCGCCGAGGTGGAGATCAACCACCACGAGCGCGTCAAGGACGGCAACTACCTGTACGGCGCCTTCGGGCGCGACTTCCGCACCTGCGACGGGCGTCGCATCATGATCGTCGCGCTGACCAGCCGCCAGTGGCGTAGCCTGGTGGCGGCCACGGACCTGGGCGAGGCGTGCGCCAGCATCGAGCAGATGATGGACGTCGACCTGAACGACGAGGGCGGACGTTTCACCGCCCGCGAGCTGATCGGAGCGACGCTCAGGCCGTGGGTGCTGTCCCGCTCGATCGCCGAGGTGCGCGAGATATTCGACGCCCACGACGTCTGTTGGGGCCCCTACCAGACGTTCACCGAGCTCGTCGAACAGGACCCGCGCTGCTCGTCCGCGAACCCGCTGTTCGCGGACGTCGAGCAGCCGGGGATCGGCACGTACCGGATGCCCGGCTCGCCGCTGGTCTTCGAGGGGGCCGAGCGCCTCGCGCCCCAGCGCGCGCCGACGTTGGGCGAGCACACCGAGGAGGTGCTGGCCGACGTGCTGAGCCTTTCCGACGCCGAAATCGGGCGGCTGCTCGGCGACGGCGTCGTGGCTGGCGCATCCCCAGTCACGTCGTAGTTCTTGCGGAAGCGAGCTTCCGGGCAGCGAAGGTTGGCGCGGGACCTCGGCCCCGCCGAGGTACGACGCCATCATTCGATGTCGTCGCGCCCGGTTTGATCGAGGCGTGAGAGGCTAGGCGGGTACTCGTACCTTCCAGTCGACGCTCCAGCCCGGTCCGAGTTCGGCCTCGACGCGCTCGAACAAACCGCGGCCCTCGCGCTCAGCGAGCTCCCACTCGTCGCACGAGACCGGATCCGGTGCGCGGTCCGACATGCCGTCTCCGTCTGCCCGGGCCCAAATCGTGCGATCCACGAGACCGGCCCACCGCTACGTCCAGTCGGGTAGTGGGTCGAGTTGCCAGATGTCCGCGGAGTGCTCGTCGATCCAGCGCTGCGCGTCGGCTTGGCCGAGCCGGATAAGTTCCTCTGCGAACTCGCCGGCGAAGAACACGTAGCTCAACAACTCGCCGTGCATGGCGTCGGCACCGCCGTCGAGGATCTTTCCCAGCAGCCACAGATCTCGTGCGGCGGCGTTCCACGGGCGCCTGTAGTGCTTGCAATAGATGCGGCGGGCGATCTCGCCGATCGCCGAGGGGTCCTCTGGCGCGATGAAGATATAGGGCACCGGCCGAACCGGTGCCTCCGGTTCGCCAGCCTCGTGGCCAACAGGAAGGCGGTTGCCGGAACGGTGCTGGTTGGCGGCGCGATCGGCTGCGATCAGCGCGTTTCTGTTGGCCAGCGTGCGGATGTCCTGGGCCAGCGGGTCGCCAAGCGCGGCGTGCAGCAGGTGCGCAGCCCCAACGTAGAAGTCGGGCTGATCGTCGGGCGGCGCCGTCCGGCTCGGGGCCACGGAATTGAGAGCGATCACGATCACGCGCTCGGCCCCAAGCCAGAGCGCCGGCTTGATCGGCGTGTTCAGGCGCGGGCCTCCGTCGAAGTACCAGCCGGCCGCCTGCTCGGGCGTCTTCACGCGCACCGCCGGGAACAGCGCCGGGATCGCCGCGGACGCCAGGATATGCTCCGCGCGCAGCGGGGTCGTCGCGACGTACTCGATGCCACGCAGCGGATCATCACGGTGTCGCGGGGTCCCCCCCTGGTGAAAGACGACAGACCTGTTGCTGTGCGCCGGGGTAGCGACCACCCCAACCGCCACCCGCTGCTCGCGGATATTCGCGCCCAGCTGGTCAAAATCCACAAGCCTTTCGAGCGTGTGCTCAAGCGGTTCGGGGTGTAGCACCGAGGGCGAGTGAAGGCTGCTGACAGGCAGGAACTCACCGACGTAGCGCATAAAGCGAGCGGCACCGCCAAGCCCCACAAGCGGCGCGAACACGTCCCCGAATCGCAACTCACGCCAAAAGCTCAGACCGTCCTCGATCGCCTCCGCAGTCGAACGATGCCAATTGGCTGCCAGGTACGCGGAGATCAGCGCCCCAGCGCTCGTCCCGACGATCACCCTCACCTGATCCTTGAGTTCGGGCAGCAGCACCGACAACGCCCCCGATGCGTAGGCGCCACGCGCCCCACCCCCACCCAGCACCAGCCCCGCTCCGGCTCCTGCATCACTCTGTCCGGCCACGACCGTAACCCTCCTTCCGGAAAACCCCGCGACTCACCGGCTATTTTGGCGGAAAAGCATGACGTGGCGCTGTCGGCTTCGCGACGCTTCTTGGGTGCGTCCGATTAACGCGGCGAGCGAGGCGACGTAGCGGTCAATCAGGCCCCAGAACGCCAGCCCGGGCCCGAGACCACAGCCGGGTCGGGAAGCGACGCGAGCAGGCTGTAGAGCACTGCGCGATGTTTTGGGGCTGGCCGTCAACGCGCTCGTAAGCTACTGGGCCCTTCAGATCAGAAGACGGTCGCCCAGTCGTTCTTCATGCTGATGATCGTGAAACCGCGCTCGTCTGCCATCGCAAGGGCCTGTTCAGCGCCGCTGGTGTAGTCGAACTCACGCTCGGCGTCGTCGTGGAGGATGAGCAGGCGCAGGACGGGCTTGTCCTCGTGAGCGGTGAACTCCAGCATCGGGATGTCGCCGTTCGAATTGCCCCCAGCGAGCACCGGCCGACGGCCGGTACGGCTCCAGATCCGGATCGGCTTCTGCGGGCCGTCGTCGAGATAGTCGGCCTCGGCCTGGTGGGTGATCGTGCCGCCTCGATCGTCGCTCGTGTATTTGAACGTGGTCGCGCTCCCGATCACCCGGTCCCGTGGGATCCCGTACAAGTCGTCGCTGATCGGTCGCATGAAGTCGCGGCCGCCACCCGACGCGATGTAATTGGAGAACCCGTTTGCCTTCAAGTAGCCGAGCAGCTCCACCATCGGCGCGTACGCGCATTGGAGATACCCGCGACCGAGGGTCGGGTGCTGAGCGGAACGCAGAAAACTGTCCGACTTAGCCTCGAAGTCCTCGACGCTGATTCCCTCGAAGGCGGCAAGGATGCCGCCCGCCAGCGCGGGCAGATTCGTGTCATCGCCGGCATAGTGCTCGGCGAGCACCTTCCCCAGCCAGGCGTAGTCGCGCTCATACGCTGCCTTCCACGGTTGGCGGTCGCGCAGCGCCGGATCTGCCTGCGCCATTTCGTACAGCCGCCGCAGAATGAAGTCCGCCTGGATTGGCATCGGCTTCTCGCACCACAGGGTGCCGTCGTTGTCGAACACCGCGACGCGCTCGTCGACCGGCACGCCTCCAGACACTGTTTGCTCGACGAAGTCGACCACCGCCTGTCTCCCCGGCCCCGCATTCCAACTCGTCAACTGCTCGGTTTGGACACTCATCAGCAACTCCGTCTGGGACGAGGACTGGACCAGAGGCCTTGACGCTAGATCGACGTCCGTTCGCACACATCCCCCGAATCGGATGAGACACGCGACATGGGCGGTCGTAACACGCTTCACCCAGATCAGGCGAAGCGCTGTCCCGCGTTTCGCTGTAAACCTGGTTGATGGGTCACGTCCTCCTCCTCTCGCTGCTGGCAGCGCTGAACCCGGTCCTGGTCGGTGCCTCGACCGTCATGCTGCTGCTGCCGAACCCGAAGCGGCTGATGTTGGGCTATCTCCTCGGGGCTTTGATGACGAGCATCACGCTCGGGCTGGTGATCGTCTTCGCGCTGAAGGGTTCGAGCACGGTCAGCACGACTGAGAACACGATCAGCCCGGCCGTGGATCTGGCTTTAGGCGCGATCATGCTGCTCGCGGCGCTCGTGCTGGGGACGGGACGTGACAAGCGCATCGCCGAGCGCCGGCAACAGCGCAAAGGCCCCAAGCCGGATAAGGGGCCCCCGCGCTGGCAGCAGGCGCTGAGCAAGGGGTCGGCGCGCACGACGTTCGTCGTTGGTGCGCTGCTGACCCTTCCAGGCGGCTCGTACCTCGCCGGGCTCGATCAGATCGAGAAGCAGAACCTGAGTACGTCGGCGACCGTGCTCACTGTCGTCGGCTTCAACCTGATCATGCTGATGCTGCTCGAGCTTCCGCTGCTCGGCTTTGTGGTGGCCCCAGACTGGACCCCAGGCGCGGTCGAGCGATCAAAGGCGTGGTTCTCTCGCAACGGACACAAGGCCGCGGTCATCGCACTGACCGTGCTCGGCAGCGCGCTGGTCCTCAAGGGCATCATCGGGCTCGTGAGCTGACGCGGGACCCTTGTCTTATGAACGGTCGTCGGCCCGCGCCAACTCAGCGTCATCTCACCGGCGCGCGCCGGCAGTCTGCGTTTCCGTGAGCACCGATGGCAATGCACCGGGTCCGCAGGCCTCCTCGGGCGACAGCGGAGAGTCGGCGCCGCAGCAAGACGCGACCCTTTCGAACCGTCTGCGCCAGTTTGTCGTGGCTGTGCGCGACGGTGATGAGGCCATGGTGGAGGAACTGGTCGTCCGCCTGAGTGGGTCGCGGCGCGCGTTCGCTCCGCTCGCGTTGGTGGTCGGCGGCTTCGTGATGCTCTTCAACGGGCTCAAGCTGCTGTTCACAAATTGGCGGCTCACGCTGGTTCAGATTCTGCCGGCGATGTGGATCTGGTTGGCGATGTCGGACCTCAAGGCGCACGCGCTGCACGGCAAGACGTTTCATGTGCTGCGCGGTCCGATCCTGATCCCGATCGTGCTCGTCATCACGGCGATCACCGCGGCCAGCTTCTTCCTCAACGCGGTGTTCGCCTTCGCGATCGTCCAATCCGGCACACCGAAGGTCCGACCAGCGTTCGCGCAAGCCCGCGCTCACCTCAGGACGATCGTCGTGTCCGGCACCGTTGTCGGGCTGTTGCTCGCCATCGCCACGATGATCGTCACCCGCGCTGGACGTCCGTGGTTCGGGATCTCACTCAGCGTCGTCATCGGCGTGATGATGGTGAGCTACGTCGCGGTCCCGTCGCGGCTGATCGGCGTCACGCCCTCCTCCTCGAGACGCGACGCGCTGACCGCGAGCGCCGTTGGCGGAGCAGTGGGTGCGGTCATCTGCGCGCCGCCATACGTGCTCGGGCGTATCGGCATCCTGATGCTCGGGTCCTCTGCACTGTTCATCCCGGGGATCATCGTCGTGAGCCTCGCGACGGCGCTTCAGGCGGGAGCGACGGGCGCGGTCAAGAGCGTGCAGATGAGCGCCAAGCTACTCGCGCCGCGTCCCGAACCGCCAGACGACACGGTCGTTCCCGACGACCCGCCGCCGGCAGCCGACGCGCACGCCTAGCCCGGACCAGCCCGCTCGGTTATCTCCCCGGCGCCGATCGCTCGAGTGCCGCCTCGATTCTCGCCAATCGTTCGCTGAGATCCTCGAGCCGCCGCGTCTCGTCCAGGTCCGACTGTGCGGCGTACCGCCGCCGACTGCTCTCAACGAGCGAAGCGGTGACCGAGGCCGTGATCACCGCGAGGAAGCCGAGTCCCGTGAGCATCACGACCGCCCCGATGAAACGTCCGTCGGATTGCTTGGGCGTCACATCCCCGTAGCCGACAGTTGTGACCGTCTGCAACGCAAACCACAACCCCCTGCCGATCGTCGGGAACTCCTGACGGTCGACCACCCGCTCCAGCATCCCGCCCGCGACGGTGATCAACACCGTGAACCCGGCGATGATCCCCGCAGCTCGGCGCGCGGTGAGCGACTCGCGGAGCAGCAACCGCGCGGTCAGCGGGACCTTGTCGGGGCGATCCCCGGATTCGCCCTCCAGAGCCTCAGCGTGGCGACCTTCGTTCTCGTTCATCTGAGGACAGCCCCTTCGAGCCGCAGGTCGCAATCGAGGCGCGATTCGATTGCTCGGCCGCTTGCCATGCGGCCGAGCGATCGCGTTAGCGGTCGGCGCGCTACGCGCCTTGACGTGCGGCGGGCCATTCTCCGACAGGCAAACATGTGATACCTCCTGAGTTGGTGCTCTAGCTGACGCTTCCGACAGTCTCTCTGGCGTGCGGTTCCGCGGCCTCCTCGCCCGACACGAGCCCGATGTCCACGAGGTCCGGTGGACTGACGAAGCCGTCGCTGATCCGAAATCCGCCGGCGCGCGCAATTGCGTCGCGCAGCGGCACCGCCACTAAGACGCCTCTCTAGCGGGGGTGCAGGATGAGCCGAGAACGTCGAGCCCGTTTGAGGCGGCGCTCCCGGTACGGCTCAAGTCTGTCCCTCGGTCTGTCTCAGCCTAAGCATGGACGCACCACTCTTTGCCGGACGAGGTTCATGCCAACGGGGTGATGACACACGGCGGCGCATCGGGTTCCATTCGACGTTGAGGCCCCGGCACGGAGCCCGGGGCCGCACACCTTAAGTCGAAGGGACCGCGGATGTCATCCATCCTCTGGATGCTGATCGCTGTCGTGTACATCACGTTGTTCATCACGATCGCGTTGGCAACGCTGCGTAAGGGGCACCACCTGCTGTTCTGGGTCGGGATCATCTTCCCCGTACTGTGGATTTTCGGTGCATTGGTGGGGCCGACCGCCCAGGCGGAGGCTCGCGGTGCTGCGTGACGGCGAACCGGCGGTTTCGCCGAGACCACGCGTGCTGTTCGTCGCTGCAACATGAGCGTCGGCTCGGCTGAGCGAGAGCGGCGCGTGACGGCGGTCGCTGATGCTGAGCAGCCTGTGGGCTGTCGAGAAACGGCGTTACGCGTTGTGATCGCTGACAACAGTTACGTGTTCCGGGAGGGA
The DNA here is from genome assembly GCA_963813265.1 of uncultured Solirubrobacterales bacterium. GTDB lineage: Bacteria > Actinomycetota > Thermoleophilia > Solirubrobacterales > Solirubrobacteraceae > Palsa-465. Next base: position 22,248 of record CAWEYQ010000024.1, read on the forward strand.
CTGAGTTACCTCCTCACCGAGTCTTCTGCGCTGAACGTTGTGGCCACCTATGAGGACGCGTGCTCGTTGCTGGAGGCGATCGAGAGGGACTCACCCGACGTTGTGCTCAGCGACGCCCACGTGCCGCCGGTTCACGAGCGGGCGAGTGTTCGGTTGGCGGAGCAGCTTCGTGAAACCCGTCCGGACATCGGGGTCGTGATTCTGAGCCGGCACGCGGATCTCAGGCTCGCGCTGGAGCTGTTCGAGTCCGGTTCGGAGGGTCGCGCGTACCTGCTGAAGGAGCGGGTCGACGACCGTGGCGAACTCGTCGCCGCGATCCAGGCGGTCGCAGACCGACGCTCGGTCGTCGATCCGAGCATCGTTGACGGCCTGATTGCAGAACGTGCGCGTCCGCCGGCATCGCCGCTGGACGAGCTCACGCGGCGAGAACGCGAGGTGCTCGCCGAGGTGGCGACCGGGAAAAGCAACGCTGCGATTGCGTCCTCGCTGTTCCTCACCAAGCGGGCCGTCGAGAAGCACATCAACGCGATCTTCATGAAGCTCAACCTGCGTGACACCGGATACACGAGCCGGCGTGTGAAGGCCACGCTGATGTTCGTCGCCGACCCGAACTCGCGGGCCAGACTGCCCGAGATCTGAATCGGGTCGCCGCCCTCCGTCATCGATCGCTTAGACCCGAGCGCGTCGCACTTCCGATCGTGGCTTGTTGCGGCGTTGAATCAGGAGTAGATTGGCCACTGCCGAACGCTGACTGGCAGCGTTGCAGACACGCACCACAGCCCCGTCAGGAGCGGTCGTGCCCCAATGTACCGCGCTGCTACCCACGACGACAGCTTTGGCGCCCTGAAGCCAGGGCTGCCCGTTGGGGATGGGGCATTGTCCGCGACCTGCATCACGGGTCGTTGTCATCGATGAGCCAGATTGGCGAGTGACATGACCGCGACGCGCATGACCCGTGGGGAGGCTTGGGCCGATGCCGCGCGCCGGCCCGCCCGCGGAGGGACGCTGCCTTCGGGGGTGATTGAGACGAAGCTGATCCCGCCGGCGCTACGAACCGGCACGGTGGCTCGCGGTGGTCTCCTCGATCGGATCAGCAGTGCGGAGGAAGCGTCTGTGATCGCAGTCTCCGCACCAGCCGGGTATGGCAAGACGACGCTGCTCGCGCAGTTGATCGCTCGTGAGCGGCGGCCTGTGGCGTGGGTCTCGGTGGATGACGGGGATAACGACCCCGTCGCGCTGTTGTTGCACGTGGCGGTCGCGGTCGACCGGGTCTTGCCGCTGACACCAGCTCTGTTCGCGATCCTGAGCTCGCCAGGGCCGTTGGATACCGGTGCCATGCATCGTGTGTGCTCGGAGCTGAGCATGCTGCCTGAGCACGTCGTGATTCTCGATGACGTCCAGTTGCTAACTGAGACGTTCAGCTGTGACGCGATCGCGTCGCTCGCGCTCCACGTCGGGCACGGCTCACAGCTGGTCGTATCCGGCCGCAGCTCGGACTGCCTACCGATGACGCGGCTGCGGGCAACAGGGAGCTTGCTGGAGCTCGGCGCGGCCGATCTTGCCCTGGACACCGCCGAGACGCGGGCCGTGCTCGAGCACGCCGGCAGGAGCATCGGCCCTGACGACGCAGCGCTGCTCGCGCGGCGCACCGAGGGTTGGGCCATCGCCGTCTATCTTGCCGCGCGGGCCGTCAGCTTGAGCACGACGGGGGATGCATTGGCGGTTTTCAGCGGCGGCGATCGAGACATCGTCGACTATGTCCGGTCGGAGTTCCTAGAGGGGCTTGCACCCGCCGACGTTCGGTTTCTGACCGAAACGGCGATTCTCGACCGGCTCAGCGGTCCGCTCTGCGACGCGGTGCTACAGACGACGGGATCAGCGCAGAAGCTGGAGGACCTTGAGCAATCGAATCTGAACGTGGTGCCGCTTGACCGGAACCGCGAGTGGTATCGCTACCACCACCTGTTTCGCGATGCGCTCCGCTCAGAGCTGCAGCGCCGAGAGCCGCTCGAGTTGCGGGCGCTTCATCGACGCGCAGCCGCGTGGCTTGAAGGCAACGGCGAGGCTGTGGCGGCGGTCGAGCACGCGCTCGCTGCGGACGACCTGGAGCACGCCGCCAGCCTGATCGCGCCGCTCGTGCTTGTGCTCGAGCGCGGCGGGCGCGGCGCAACGACTCGGCGGTGGCTCGATGCCGTTGGGTCCGACGCACTCGAGCGGCTGCCGGCGTTGGCCCTGGCAGCGGGATGGTTCGCCGCGCTCGGGGGGGATCGCGTCGAGGCGGGGCGCTGGCTCGCCGTCGCGGAGCGGCAAGCCAACGACGAGTTCCCTGCCCTCGGTGCGGCTTCGGCCACCTCTGCGGTCGCGCTGTTGCGCGCCGCGATGTGTCCGGCAGGCGTGGAGCAGATGCGGGAAGACGCTGAGTTCGCGGTCGGGAGCGAGGCGCCGTGGAGCCCGTGGCGTCCGACCGCGGTCGTCTTGCTCGGCTTGGCGCACGTCCTGGCCGGGAACGAGTCCCGCGCCGAGGAGGTGCTCGCCGACGGCCTGCGAGAGGCCCGCCGCGTCGAGGACCACACGACCTGGGTGTTGTCGCTGGCGCAGCTGGCTCTGTATGCACTTGATCGCGGGGAGCTGGATGAGGCCGCGGCGCTGTCGCGCGAGACCCAGGACCAGGATCTCCCGCCGGTGCGAGCCGCGATCAGCGCATTCGCACTCGTGGTGTGTGCGCGGGTCGCGCAGCGGCGAGGCGACGCGGTCGGGCTTGCCGAGTGCGTTGCGGGCGTACAACTCCGACGGCCACTGCTGACGGCAGCGATCCCCTCGGTCTCAGCGCTGACCCTGCTGCAGCTGACGCGCATTCACGTTGCCTCCGGCGACGCGGCCGGCGCCCGCGCAATCCTCCGTGATCTGGGCGACCTGCTGCGAGAGCGACCCGACCTGGGAATCGTGGGCGACCTCGCCAAGGGGCTCGCCGAACAGGTGCGCATGCTCCCTATCAACATCGCCGGTGTCACGACCCTCACGCCCGCCGAGCTTCGCCTGTTACCACTGCTGCCGACACACCTGTCGTTTCCAGATATCGCCGACCGCTTGTTCTTGTCACGTCACACCGTCAAGACGCAAGCGATGTCGATCTATCGGAAGCTCGACGCATCATCACGGGCTGAGGCCGTCGCCCGAGCCCGTGACATTGGTCTCCTTCACGACGACCGTCACAAATGACATCAAGTTGGTTCCGAGCCGCCGCGTCGTGGTGTCAGGCCCGGCGGCGACTTCATCCCTCTTGGGCGATGCGCGCCAGCGCTGTCGCTGCTCGACTTAGCGCACGATGCCAGACCAGGAGGTAACGCTGCGTATGCTGGCACTCAACGACGAGCGATCGATCGCGGCACTGCTGGCGCAGAGCGACTCCGGACCCTCCGGCGGCTGCAGCGACCCCCAGATGCGGGCCCTCGTTCGACTCGCGGCGGTCATCGCAAGCAGCGGTGCCCCTGCGTCGTATCAGTCTGCCGTCGACGCAGCTCTCGCGGCGGGCGCGCCGGTCGAGGATCTCATCGGCGTCCTGATCGCCGTAGCCGCGACGATCGGCAGTGCGCGGGTCGTCGCGGCCGCGCCACGACTCGCTCGAGCCGTCGGGTTTGACATCGACGCGGCGATCGATGGCGAGGACGAATCGCGCTCGCCTGCTCGCCACGAGCGTGGCCAGAGCTCACCGGGGATCGCGCGATGACTACGCGCCCCGGTGCTGCGTTCAGGGAGTGGTGCTTGCACCATCGTCAGGTGCGAATGGCTGTGCAAACATCGCTCTGATTCGGATATCGAGAGAGGATGGCGATGGCGACCAAGACGAAGTCGACCGGGAACGGCGGGTCTGCGGGTGCGCGACGACGGGAGTCTGGGGTCGTAGTTCCGCACCTGTCGGTCGCTGAGCGCGTCGCGCGCGGTAAAGCGGCCCGGGCCGAGGTGCCGCGCGCCAGTCATGCGACGTTCGAGCCGTTGCCGGCTCGCCCCGATCCGGTGGGGCTGCTCGAGCGTCAGGCGAAGACGCGTGTCCCGGAGTTGGTTCCGATCCGTTATGGGCGGATGTTGGTTTCGCCATTCACGTTCTATCGCGGTGCGGCGTTGATCATGGCCCACGATCTCGCGGCGACGCCGCGGTCCGGGCTGACGGTGCAGTGCTGCGGGGACGCGCATTTGTCGAATTTCGGCGTGTTCGCCTCGCCCGAGCGGCGGCTGGTGTTCGATGTCAACGATTTTGATGAGACGCTTCCCGGGCCGTGGGAGTGGGACGTCAAGCGCCTGGCGGTGAGCATGTTGATCGCGGCGCGCGATAACGGGTTCGCCGCGAAGGAACAGGAGCGGATCGTGGCCGATACGGTCGGCCAATACCGCGCAGCGATCTCCAACTTCGCCGGGATGAAGTATCTCGAGGTGTGGTACGCGCACCTGGACATCGAGACGGTGATGCAGGAGTACGCCGCGCAGTTCAAGGCGAAGATGGTCAAGCGGGCCGATAAGACGCTCGCGAAGGCACGGACGAAGGACAGCATGACGGCGTTCTCGAAACTGACCCAGGTCGTCGACGGGACGGCGCGGATCGTGGACGAGTCGCCGCTGATCGTGCCGATCGAGCAGTTGGCGCCCGCCGGCGAGGGCCGCGATCAGATCTTCGATGAGCTTCGCGGGGTGCTGCGTGGTTATCGTGAGTCGCTCGAGTTTGACCGCCGCGTGCTGCTCGAGCAGTTCGAGCTGGCCGATTTCGCGCGGAAGGTGGTTGGGGTCGGGAGCGTCGGGACGCGCGCGTGGATCGCGCTGATGCTCGGCCGCGACGGCCAGGATCCGCTGTTCCTGCAGATGAAAGAGGCCGAAGCGTCGGTGCTGGAGGAGTTCCTGGGCCCGAGCGAGTTCTCAAACCACGGGGAACGAGTGGTCGTTGGACAGCGCCTGATGCAGGCCACCAGCGACATTTTCCTCGGCTGGCTGCACATCGACTCCGGGCTCGACGGCGAGGCTCGCGACTTCTATGGCCGTCAGTTGAAGGACTGGAAGGGCTCGGCGGAGATTGAGCAGATGGTCCCGAAGGGCATGGCCGCCTACGGCAAGCTCTGCGGCTGGACGCTCGCTCGCGCGCACGCCCGTAGCGGCGATCGGATCGCGATCGCCGCCTACCTTGGCAACGGCGACAGCTTCGACCGCGCGATCGTTGAGTTCTCTAAGGCCTACGCCGAACAGAACGACCGCGACTACCAGGAGCTAGACGCGGCGGTCAAGTCCGGCAGGATCACTGCACAGACCGGCCTCTGACGTCTGCGCCGATCGCTTCGCGGACAGCGCCTCGCCGGGTGGACCGGCGGCGGCGCGCCGGCGGGTCGTTCATCCCATCTGGGCGATGCGACGAGGTCTGCGCTCTCATAGCTTGTCAGCAGCATGGTTGACCGACGGGGACGCCTGAGCCGAAGGCAATCTCACACCGGGCTACGCAGGGTCGGATCACTCGCGTTGTTGACCGCGCGTCCGATATGTCGAGGCTTCGGTTGGGCGCCCGACACCGACCCGGCGAGGAGTGATCAATGCCTTCGTCCGATCGGCCCGGTACGGTTCTTCCGATCCCCGAGCGACCGCGCACAGGGGAAAGCCGTGAGCTGATGCGCACGATCCCCTACGACTCCGGAGCCATCTTCAGCGGTCACGTCCTCAGTGCCTCCGTGCCATCGCGGCACGTCGCGCATCGAGAGATGCACCGGTAGTACGGAATCACCGGGCGCCGTCGTCACCCTCCGGTCGAGTCGGTTGGCTGCGAGCGCTGGCGCCAGCAGACGCCGGACGTCCACGACGCACGCCGCCACGCCAGCGCGAGCCGTCGGAGCTCATCCCAGTGAAACCGTGCGGCCGTCGACGATCGCGGCCGCGACAGAAAGGAAGTGCATATGAAAGGTGCAGGCCGCGCAGTGTTCGTCGCGATTCTGTTGTTGATCGCGGGAGTGCTCAACATCATCTACGGCATCGCTGCCGTAAGCAACGCTCACTTCTTCGACAACACTCAGTACGTGTTCTCCAGTCTCCACACCTGGGGCTGGATCACCATCGTCGTGGGCATCATCCAGCTCTCCGCGGGGTTCTCGCTCTTCGTTGGCGGAACGTACGGCCGGGTGATCGGGATTATCGCTGCCACGATCGGCGCGCTCGAGTCGCTGCTATCGATCGGCGGAACACACCCGTGGTGGTCGCTGGCCATCTTCGCGCTGTGTGTATACATCCTGCACGGCCTCATTGTGTTCGGCGAGGAGACACCGGCAGGAGCCTAGCCAGCCGATAAGGCGCCGCAACGGGTGCGTGACGAGTTCCTCGCCGTACGCTGCTTGATCCAATACCTCGACCTGATCGTTCGCTGCCCAAACCAGAAGGGCAGACACGTGATGAGCGACTGCCGCCGGCGTGCCCGCGGGCACGCCGGCGCGTTGGTGCCGGCGGCGGCGTGGCTGTGCTTGCCGGCCTGCCATGCTCTCGTGGTGTTGCCGGGCAGCAGCCCGCAGCTGATGAAAGAGGAGCGTCGCTCATGACCCAGACCGTTGTCGCACCAAAGACGGTGGCGAAATTGTCTAGCTTCGCGGCGACGCAGCACGGCGATCTCCTGGCCGCTCGGTTCAAGCGTGAGGGTGTGTGGCAGGACCGCTCGTACGGAGAGGTCGCGGAAGAGGTCGAGCGCTTGGCACTCGGACTGATGGCGCGGGGGATCCAGCCGGGGGAGCGAGTGTGCATCCTTGCGGAAACGCGTCCGGAATGGTCGGTCGCGGCGTACGCGCTCTGGAGCGCCGGCGCGGTCGTAGTCCCGATCTATCCGTCGAACTCGCCACAGGAGTGCGCGTGGGTGATCGGGAATTCCGGGGCGGTCGCCGTACTCGTTGAGGACGCCACACAGCTCGCGAAGATCGACGCGGTCCGTGAGTCGCTCCCGGCGCTGCGCTCGATTTTCGTGTTCGACCCGCAGGCCGTTGTGGATGGTGTGTCGGCTGTGGAGGACGTCTCCGCGTGGAGCGGTGACCGCGCGGAGCTCTCGCGTCGTCGCGATGCGGTGGCTCCGGATGACCCCGCGCTGGTGATCTATACGTCGGGGACGACGGGCCCGCCGAAGGGCTGCTTGCTCTCGCACCACAACGCAATGTCGCTGTGCTCGATCGTCCTCGAGATCGAAACGCTCCTTCCGGGCGAGGTCGCCTACCTCTACCTTCCCCTCGCCCACGTATTCGCGCAGATCGTGCAGCTGGCTGCTTTTCAGGTTGGCGCCGCAGTCGCGTACTACGGCGGCGACACGAAGCAGATCATCGCCGAGCTGATGGAGGTGCATCCGGATTACCTCCCGTCCGTGCCGCGCGTGTTCGAAAAGGTCTACGCGCTGGCGATGACACAGGTGCCGCCCGAGCAGCTCGAGGGCGTCCGCCGCGCGGTGCAGCTCGGCGTTCAAGTCCGCGAGCTGGAGGCCCGCGGCGAGCCGGTGCCCGATCAGCTGCGCGAGCCTTTCGACCACGCCGAGGAAAGCATCTTCTCCAAGGTCCGGGCGCTCTTTGGTGGCAGATTGCGCGAGGCGCTCTCAGGCGCCGCGCCGATAGCGCCGGAGATCCTCGAGTTCTTCTACGCGGCTGGCGTCCCGGTGATGGAGGGCTATGGGATGACCGAGACGATGGCTGTCGGCACTGTCAACACGCAGGACGCTTTCCGCTTCGGGACGGTCGGGCGTGCCCTGCCCGGGGTCGAGGCCCGGATTGCCGAGGACGGCGAGGTCCTGATGCGCGGCCCCCACATCTTCACGGGCTACTGGGATAACGACGCGGCCACACGGGAAGTCCTAGACGAGGCGGGATGGCTGCACACAGGGGACCTGGGATCGATCGACGAAGATGGCTTCCTCAGCATCACCGGCCGCAAGAAGGACATCATCATCACTGCCGGCGGCAAGAATCTCTCCCCCTCCAACCTCGAGAACGATCTCAAGCAGTCGCCGTTCATCTCCCACGCCGTCATGTACGCCGACCGCCGTCCGTACCCCGTGGCGCTGCTCACTCTCGACCCCGACGCGATCATCCCGTGGGCGCGCGAGCGCGGACTGCCGGACGACATTGGCGCCCTCGCGCGGGACACCGACGTGCAGGACCTCGTGCAGCTCGCGGTTGACAGCGCGAACTCGCGCTACGCGCGGGTCGAACAGATCAAGCGCTTTGCGATCCTCGGCCACGACCTCACCCAAGAGGACGGCGAGCTGACGCCCACGATGAAGATCAAGCGCAACGTCATCTATCAGCGCTACGCAGATACCTTCGACGAGATCTACGCGCACTGACGGCAGCCAGGGCGACGTCGCAGGCGCCCTAGTCTGGGGGCCGGCCTCGCTGTTTGGGTAGTCCGTCCGGACGACGATGATGACCAGCCGGACGATGACCTCTACCAGCCGTCTGGCTACGAGGAGAGGACGTGACTGACGGTTTCGCGCTCGCTCTGGCGCTGTTGGTCTTGACGGCAACGCTCGCGGTCGCGGTAGCCCGGCCGCCCTATGTGTCGGAGGCGGTGGCCGCGTCTGGCGGTGCCGTTGTTCTTGTGATCGTCGGCGCGATCGGGCTTTCAGAGACCGGCGACGCGCTTCGGGTGTTGGGGCCGACGGTTGGCTTTCTGGCGGCGATGCTGCTAATCGCCGATGGTTGTCGGCGCGAGGGTTTGTTTGACGCGATGGGCGCCGTGATGGCCCGCGGTTCGAGGGGAAGCCCACAGCGACTGTTGGCGTTCGTGTTCGTGATCGCCGCGGCGATCACGGCCGTGCTGAGCCTCGACGCGACGATTGTGTTGCTCACGCCCGTTGTGTTCGCGACGGCAGCACGAATGCGCACGAGCGCCAAGCCACACGTCTACGCGTGCGCGCACCTCGCCAACTCGGCCTCCCTGCTGCTGCCCGTGTCCAATCTCACCAACCTGCTGGCGTTCCACGCCACCAGGCTGTCGTTCCTGCACTTCGCCGCGCTGATGGTGCTTCCGACGAGCGCCGCCGTCGGCGTCGAGTGGGTCGTGCTCCGGCGCTTCTTCGCGGTCGATCTCAAACGCCCGCGACGCGCAGCCGTGCGGCAGGCGCAGCCGGAGGTGCCACGCTTCGCGATCGCGGTGCTCGCGCTGACGCTGGCGGGATTCGCGCTCAGCTCGGTGGTGGGGATCGAGCCGGTCTGGTTCGCGGCCGCGGGCGCTGGAGCGATCAACATCCCCGCTCTCGCCCGCAACACCGCGACGCCGGTGGCGCTCGCGCGTGCAGCTGAGCCCGGCTTTCTGATCTTCGTCCTTGGGCTCGGGGTGATCGTTCAGGCGGCGAGCGTCAACGGCCTGGACACCGCGGTGCGTGCCGTGCTCCCGACGGGCGGCTCGTTGCCCGACCTGCTTGCGATCGCTGCGCTCAGTGCGATCCTCGCGAACCTCCTCAACAACCTGCCGGCGACCCTGATGCTGGTCCCGGTGGCGGCAGCCGCCGGCACCGGACCGGTCCTCGCGACGCTGGTCGGCGTCAACGTCGGCCCTAACCTCACGTACGTCGGATCGCTCGCCACGCTGCTTTGGCGACGCGTCCTGCGCGCCGAGGACAGCGATATCGAGCTGGGCGAGTTCCTGCGCCTCGGCGCCCTTACAGCACCCGCGGGACTCGTCGCGGCGACCGTGCTCCTATGGTTCGCTCTGAGGATCTGAAGTCGATATGCGCGCGATCGTCTGGATCATTGAGGAAACGTGGGAGGCCACCGTCGCAGAGGCCGCACAATTCCTGCCCAGCGACGCGGATATCACGCTGCTTCACGTCGCGAGCACCGAACCCGAAACGGTCGCCCGCGCGGCCCGCCGCGGCCTGCTGGGCCGACACCCACCTCCACCCGCCGGCCCCGAGCCGCTACGCGAGATCTCCGAACAGGCCGCCAACAAGCTGCTCGCTGAAGCACGAACGCGCCTGGCGCGCCCAGCCACGCTCCAGGCCCGCCGCGGACGGGTCGAACGCGAGGTCGTGGCGGCCGCCGAAGGCATGGACATCCTCGTCCTCGCCCGCGACGGGGAACGCGAGCGACTCGGACCGCGCAGCCTTGGCCCCGCGACGCGCTTTGTCATCGACCACGCTCCCTGCCGAGTCTTGCTCATCTGGCCCGACGTCACGCCCGAGCTGACGACGATCCCGCCGCCACCACCGACCGGTGCCGCTCCCCCTCACTCCCCGCCGCGCGGCTAAATCTATCGGCGCAGGCACATATGCCCATCCGGCTGCTCGCGCTCAGACGTGTGGGAACTTGTGCCGGTCCGTCGGTATCCGTGAGCCGCGGGGTCGACGCCCTGACGATGGTCCGGGACGGCATCGCCCCTACCGGAGCCGCCTGAACCCAACGCTGACTGAGGCGCGCGCCACCACGCTGGGAGGCCGCAACCGAGTGGAAGGGGCTGGAACCACTTCCGCCCCCTCAGCCACGGGCGTTAGTCGAGACTG
>CAWEYQ010000025.1:0-151501 GCA_963813265.1 uncultured Solirubrobacterales bacterium
ACCGTTCGCGCCGCGCGCGTAGCGGTCGATCGGTGCATCCGCGAACGTGAGCGAGAACTCGAACTCGGCTATCGCGCGCGCGAACATCTCAAAGTCGACCGGCGCCCCGTGGCGGACGCCCGGGAAGACTTTGCCGAAGAGCCGCCGGTAGCCGGGGACGGCGTTCACGCGCCGGGCGACCTCCGCACGGATCGCATCGTTGTCTCCCGGGAAGGCGAAGCCCGCCACCTCGGTGCGCTCGGTCGGCGGGATGAACGCCTGGGCGACGAGCAGGTGCGGCTCGTACGAGAGGCTCGCGCCCTCGGGCGCCGGGAATGAGAACCCGGCGCTGTTGTCGAACGGGTCGCCCGAGACCGAGGCGAAGCGCCCGTTCCACATCAGCGCCGGGAAGAACGCCGTGTTCAGGACCATCGGCGCGCGGCGCATGTTCCTCGGCCCGGCGCGGTCCGGCCCCACGATCCCGTTGTTGTCGATCCCGATCGCGATCGGCTGGCTGTCGCCGAAGCCGTTCGTCGGCGAGTGGCAGCCGGCGCAGCTGTTGTCGCCGTGCAGACCGGTGACGGTGTCGAACCACAGCAGGCGGCCGATGTTTGCGAGGCGGGGATCGACGGCTCGGCCCAGGCGCGTCTCGAGCGTCGACTCCACGTCGCCCGTGAACCCGAGCTGGGGTTCTCCGGCACCGGAAGCCGCGCGTTGAGGCGACCCTGACCCGCCCCGAACAGCGGCTGCGACGCAAGGCAGCAGCGACCCGTACGCCGTGACCGCAAGCGCGGCGATTAGTCCGGCGTATCGCGCGACGCGTGCCATTTCAGCGCGGCACCGCCGGGCCCTTCGAAGTTGGACGCCTGGGCGATGCCGATCTCCTCGATCGGTTCGCAGCCCACGCCCAGTGAATATCGTTGAGCGCCAAGACCACCGGCGCCTCGTTGGTGATCCGCGCCACCAACTCGACATGGCGTCGAACAGGCGGAGACGCGCCTCGCTGGCGGCGCCGGCGGAAGGCCCTCGATCGATGTCCGTATTACTGGCTGGGCGAAGCGGCCGGCGTCCCGGTGCCGTCGTCGTAGTCTTCGCTCGTACAGTGAACGAGCCGCACAGCACGCTTGCTCACAGCGGATCGCAGTGCGCCTGACCCGTTCGGAAGTTGATGGGATCGCCGAAGGCGTCAATCGGGTCAAAGCGGTTGACGTTCTTGAAGTCCGTCCGGAAGCCAAGGAGTTGTTGCTGAGCTTCGCCGGCCCGGTCCCCTGGAGCGTGAAGACATCGATCGACTATGCCGCAGTACAGTTTGCCGTGGGGGTGTCTGTTCGTGCACTCGGAACTGATTGCTGTAGAGGAATGTGTATCGGTTTCCTGCCTGGTCAGTCGCCGTCCCGGGCGCTAGCGACGAGTTGGGTAATGGTCGCCCGCCGTGTTGGTTGTCGTCCAGGTGATCGACGTCAAGGTTCCCGTGCCCGTGATCGTCGTTCCCGGTGGTAGATTCGGGCATGTCGCCGAAGTCAGTGTGAACGTGACGGGGGAAGTCTCGACCTGGCGCTTAGTCTGTGCGAACGCGCCGGCCGACATCAGTAGGACGGCGATGGCAACGGCGCCTGTAACGACGCGCTTCACGCTGAACACCTCCCCTTGCGGTGGCAAACGGGCTCTAACAGCCTCGCGGGAGCGGCTCGCAGGAGTAAATCGCGCATCTAGACCTCCTCATCCGTTGACGAGTCCGCGACGACGCAAACGCGGCCGCGACCCTCAGGGGCCTGGCTTGATGCTCTGGCGGACTACGGACTACTCTCTCAGACACCGCTCATCGAGGCAAGGCCCGAGCGTGAAGGCGCGTGAGGCGCCGGCTTGCTTGCCGTCGTTGCGGGCAACGGGGGCGAACCAGATGTAGAGCCGGTCGGGGTCGTGGTTGGAGCGGCTGGTCGCCTGGAGCATCGCGTAGAGCCGGCGGGCGAGTGGCCGCAGCTGTCGCCAAACGCAGAAGTCGATCAGCACCGGCCGGCGCTTGGGGTGGCGGAGTTCGGCGATGAACCAGTCGGCGAGCTCGATCCGGATCGTGTCGCCGGCGCCGGTCGCGGGGCGCTCTCCTGCTTCGACGCGCTCGGCGTACTGCTTGAGGGTGACCCACTCGCCATCGAGCTTTCGAAGCACTCGCTTGACCGGTGAGCTGGGGATCTCGTGCCCCTCGCCGCCGCCGTCGGCCCGTAGCTCGAGCGAGGAGAGCCGCGCGAGCTGCTCGTACACCCACGCGATGTCCCGTCCCGAGCTGCGCTTGCTTTCGCGACGCTTGGCGCGCAGCAGGTACGCCGCCTCGCCGGCGGTGAGGTCGACGTGCCGCTCACCCGGCTTGGACTGCTTGACCCAGAGGCCGCCGGCGATCGCCAGCAGCCCGAGCACGCCGTCGCGCAACATGAGGTTGCAGCGCACCTCGCCCCACACGTCGCGACCGTCCCGCCGCCCGGAGAGCGCGTTGTTCGAGGTCGTCGGGAGCCGCAGCGCGACCGCCCGCGGGAGCTTGCCGACCAGCCCCTTGAGCCGCTCTCGCTGTTCAAGGCGGGCGCCGTGTCCCCGCAGCCGGCGCGGCTTCTTTGGGAACGGGCGGCCATAGCCGGCACGGTCGAGCGCCACGAGCGCGCGCTCGATTGATTCTGCTCCCCAGGCGGCGCACACATCGCCGCGCACGTGCGGTGCCGCGAGCAGCGGCGCTCGCCCGTCGAGCTCGCACGCCAGCATCTTCGCGAGATGCCGCGTGGGGAAGTCGAGCTCCTGCTCGTGCAGTCGACGGTCCAGGTCGGCGGGGATTACGCCATGCCTGGGCCTGGTGCTCCGATCGAAGGCCATCGCCAGCGCCGCGATCGAGGCGGCGCTCGCGACGGCGCTCGTCAGAGAAAGCGCGTACAGCCCCGTCGCCGGTCGCTTTCCGTCCGTCGCCCGGCTACACTGCGCGCACTGATCTTGTGTGCGGCGCTGGAAGGCGCCTATGTTCTGGAAGACCGGGCTGCCACCCGGTCTTTCTCGTCTTGAAGGACGGGCGCGCCGAGGTGGACCCCTCTGGCGTGGGGCCGGACCGGAGATCGGCCCGCCTGATGCCCGTGCGTTCCCGAGCGTCAGCCCGGCAGGGAAAGGTGTCACTGCGACGGGCGGCCGGCGCCGAGCGCCGAGCGGCGAGCCGTGGGTCCGAAACGCTATGTCTCGCGTCATGCGACGACCTCCTCAAACGGCTGATCGCCGCGCCTCCCGACGATCACGACCGTTCGATCCTCGCACGCCCAGATCACCTCGCCGCGTATGAAGGGCTGTCCGGCGAACGCCCCGAACCGATCCCACACCGGCGCCTCCAGCGCGTACGCCAGCTCGTCGCGCGAACTCCAGCGCTCGACGTCAACCAGAGCCCCGCCCTCGACGCGGGACAGCGTGATCGTCGCGGTGGTCCCGCCCTGCCCGGCGCGACCCCAGAACGGGACAATCGCCATCGTCGCGCCGCGCTGCTCGAGTTGCTCCCAGACCGCTGCGCCCCACAGCAGCTCGGCCTGCCCGGGCCGGAGCCGCGCGGTGTGAACCTGCGAGGCCTCGCGGCCGCTCGGCGTCCGGCACCCCTCACCCGGACAGGCCGCGCACGTCGGGCAGCGCCGCTCGCGCCAACCACGCGCCACGTGAAGGTGTCGCGCCGGCCGCCGCGTCTCCCAGCGGCTGCGTCGGCATCGAGTGCCCGGAGCCGCCCGGCACTCCGGGCACCACAACGAGAGCCACTCACAACGATCGCTCACTTGCGCTTTCGCTCCGCCTGAGTGGCCCAATCGTGATCACCGGTATCAGCGCGCCAGGTGCGTGCGATCCACCCACCTCGCGACGCGCGGGGCGGGCGCGACGAGCGGTCCCCTGTCCTGCCCGGGAACGTCAGGGGACAAGCGGCGGAGCAGCGTCCTAGTCGTAGACGGCGCACGCGCACGGCGGTCCGTCCGCCGCCTCGGCTATTTCTGCCGAGAGAACGGGGTTTCTCGGCAGAATTCAGAGAAAATGCCTGCAAACGTGATGCACTCCGACATGGTTTCGGTGTAGCGTCACGTCAGGAACCTCCTGCAAATCGCAGGAATCGGGCGGAAACGAGCACCTGCCTTACAAGCAGGGGGTCACTGGTTCGAGTCCAGTACCGCCCATCACTGGAAAGACCTGGATCTGCAGTTATTCCAGCCCCCAGCGTCTCTCGGTCACCGCCCGCCGCTCCACATTGGGCATCACGGTTGGGCATCAGCCACGGTCGTGACCTAACAGGCTGAATCAGCTCTTGACTGCGCGTGACGACGGAAAGCGTTCTTGGCACCCGCCGAGGCGTAGCTGCCGGCGTATCGTCGCCGCCGCGGATTGCGCCGTTTGCGCTTGAGCTTGCGAGTGCTTTCTGGCGAAGCGCTCGCCCGGCATTGATTCGAGCGGCCGGTTCCCGGCATCGCGTCATCCCATCTCTTCCAACTCGAGCAGCGCGGCCCATAGTTCGACGTCGAGTAGCTCCAACTCGACGCCCGGCTTCGTTTCCGAGGTTGAGACGTAGAGGACCTCGCCTGAGCTCAGGTGCACCGTGTGGCCCCCGCGGCGATTGTCGAGGATGAGGTCGACATCTTCGAGCACTCCAACGAGGTCAGCTATCCCGGTGAGCCACACCTGGGTTAGCTCAGGCCTTGCCGGTGGGCGAGCGTCGCGAAGTCCGGCCGATAGCTGTTGCCCTGGAGTGGGTGGCATCGGTTCCTCGTCGACGGCCCACCACCGGTCGGGGACGTCGTCCGAGAGCTGGTCTTCGACTTGCTCAAGTCGCTCGCGGAGGCGCTCGAGCTCGGTCCAGAGCTCAGCGAGCTTGTCATCGTTGTTGTCGGTGTGGTCTCTCATGAGAGGACGGTAGGTGGATCCAGGGCACGGACCGCCCGATGGCGACCGGAACCCGAGGGCTGGTTGATCGCGCATCGAGGCCGCCTATGGAACCGTAGGGAGAATGATCGGCTGGGCCGCTCCGCAGTCGTGCTGCCGGACGAGGAGAACGGCTCGCGCGGGCGAAAGTTTGCACCATGGCCCGGCGCCTGCTCATCACAATTGAAGTCGAGGAGACCGGTGCCGGCTGGACGGCCGTCCTCGATGTCGGCGGGCGCGACCCAATCGGCTCGCTACCAGGTTGACGGCTGGGAGCGAGGCGGTCGGCCGGGGCGCCCCTTCGCTGACTACTGACCTCCGGCAGCCCTCAATCCCGTCCCGCTGCCGCATCGGCTCCATCAAACTGCCCCGCTGTCCCGACGTCGATCCAAGCAGCAGCGGCACCAACGATGGCGGCTGAGTTCCCCCTCCGGAACTCGAAGAGCCCACCTTCGTCGGCGATCGGCTCGGACGCACGAACATGGCGACCCAACTCGGCAGGCCGAGCTCCCGTGCCAAACCTTGCCGCCATCGGAGCCACGCGCGACCGGCCGCCGCGGGCATTCATGAGTTCTCAGAGACGTCCCACCAGGCCGTGCCTCCAAATGGCGGCTACGGACCGGGTGCCGGGGCCGTCGTGTCCAGGCGTGCAGCAGCCGTGACGAGGGCGGTAGGTTATCGCTAGCCGAGGTTGACGGCTGGGAGCGAGGCGGTCGGCCGGGGCGCCCCTTCGCTGACTACTGACCTCCGGCAGCCCTCAATCCCGTCCCGCTGCCGCATGGGCTCCATCAAACTGCCCCGCTGTCCCACGTCGATCCAAGCAGCAGCGGCACCAACGATGGCGGCTGAGTTCCCCCTCCGAAACTCGAAAGCCCACCTTCGTCCGCGATCGGCTCGGACACACGAACGATGGCGTCCTAACTCGGCCAGGCCGAGCTCCCGTGCCAAACCTTGCCGCCATCGGAGCCACGCGCGACCGGCCGCCGCGGGCATTCCTGAGTTCTCAGAGACGACCCATCGAGGCCGTGTCTCCAAATGGCGGCTACGGACCGGGTGCCGGGGCCGTCGTGTCGAGGCGTGCGGCAGCCGTCGCGAGGGCGGTGGTCACCGCCGAGTCGTGACGTTGCTCATTCGTGAGCGCGACGAGCGCGTCTCGGGGGGTGACAGGTCCGCTTTGTGCGAGCGTCGCTTCGGACAGGGCGACGGCGGTACATGCACTGACGAGGCGTTGGTCGAGGCTCAGTTGATCGCCGCTGAGACCGGCGGGGAATCCGGTTCCGTCGTGGTGCTCGTGGTGTGTGCGGATCAGACGAGCGAGATGAGCGAGGGCTGGAATCGCCGTGATGGTCTCGGCTCCGACGAGCGGGTGATCCTCGGTGGGAACATCGGGTGCGAGTGTTCCGATGTCGGCGAGCTCGCACGCGAGTCGGACGTCGGCCGCGGCGACGGCATCGAGTCCGAGCGCGGCTGCGGCGGCGGTGGCCCATTGGCCGGCGCGGTTGCCGAGGGCGGCGAGGGCGGGTTCCCGGAGCCCCAGCATCGTGCTGAACGCCTCTCTCACCTGTCCCGCGGTCGAGAGTCGACCAACGCGCTTGTGCGCGTACATGCGCTCGTCCGCGAGTTGCATCGCGTCGGCGGCGCTGATCGCCTCGCCCGGGACGGATACCGCCCCGGCGGAGGCCCCGATCGGGCACTCACCGTGCGGTCGCTGCAGTGATTGGCGCACGGCCTCGATCTGAACAGTGCGATCGCCTCTGTCCTCACACATGACGCAGAACTCATCACCGCTCATTCGGTACGCGCGTCCGCCAATCCGGGCTGCGGCATGCCGGAGGCTCCTGGTGAGTTGGACGAGCATGCGATCGCCGGCTCCGTGGCCGTAGCGGTCGTTGTACGCCTTGAAGCCGTCGAGGTCGGCGAGCACGAGCAGCACGGATCGACCGGTGTCGACCGCTTCCTCGAGGTCCGCGCTCAGAGCACGCCGATTGTCGAGGCCCGTGAGCGGGTCACGGTAGGCCCGACCGTGTGCCGCGGCAAGGGCCGCCCGCAGCGACAATTCCGTTTCCACCGCGTGTGCCAGGTCAGCGAGGATCTCGAGGTCCCGCTCGGACCATGAGTGCGCGTCGAGGTCCGCGACGCAGAGGGAGCCCAGGACATGCCCGTCGGGGGATCGCACGGGGACACCGAGGTACGCGCCGGTGCCGTCGTCGAGGACGGCGCCGTTGTCGGCGACGCGGGCGTCCTGTGCGGTGTCGTCGATCCGTACAGGGGCTTGGTCACCCACGACGTGCTTGCAGATGGCGTGCGTCAGCCGCGTGCTCCGCCCACTCGCGGGCAGCGGACCGATGGCGCTCTTGAAGTGCTGCGCCTCCTCGTCGACCAGGGAGAGGCGAGCGATCGGCGCTTCGATGAGGAGTGCCGCCATGCGTGTGAACCGGTCGAACTCTTCCTCCGGACCGCTGTCAAGAAGGCCGGTTTGTCTCAGGGCAGCGAGCCGGTCTCCGTCGAGGACGTACTGCGGGATCGAGGGGTCGCGGGAGCCGTGTCCCGGCGTGCCGCGCGCGGCATCCCCGTCGCCGACCGATCCATCACCCACAGACCTCACCTCACCATCCGACCATCATGCGGTTGCCTTGAGCACCGAGCCACTTCAGTACAGGTCGGTCAGCAGCGAGTGTTCCCCGTCCGTGGAACCCACCCCGAGATGTGCGGCGAGCTACTCGCGGCCCGACGCGTTCGGATCGCGGCAACCCGGATGTTCTCGCGGCGCTGACAGCCCAGGCAGTAGGTTGGCGCTTGTGAGTGGCACGCGGAGCTTGGAGGCCCCGGTAGGGATCGTCGGGGCGGGCTACATCGGCCATCTGTTCGCGCAGCAGTTCGCGTTGGCCGGCTATGAGGTGCGGGCCTGGTCCCCCGCCAGTTCCGTCCACACGCTGCACGATCGGTTGCGCCAGAGCGTCTCGACGCTGGCCGAGATCGGCGCCGTGGAGCCTTCGGCGGTCGACGATGTCCTCGCGCGGGTCTCCACCCACGACGACCTTGCGACGGCACTGACGCCATGTGCCGCCGTGATGGAGTCGATCGTGGAGGACGCCGAGGTGAAGTCGGCCTGCTACCACGAGATCGAGGCGGTGGTCGGCGCCGAGGTACTGCTGTGGAGCGCCACGTCGAACTTTCCGATGACGCGGCTCGCCGCCGGAATGGCCCACCCGGAGCGTGCCGTCGTGGTCCATCCGGTGCAGACGCAGCTGATCATCTTCGTCGAAGTCGTGGCGGGCGAGCAGACGAGCGAGGAGACGGTCACGGCCACGATGGCCTTCTGCGACGACGTTGACCTTCGAGCGGTTCGCGTGCACAAGGAGATCCCCGGGTTCCTCTGGAATCGGGTGTGGTTCGCACTGCTGCGAGAGATGCTCCACCTGGTGGACATCGGCGCCGCCGATCCGCTTGAGCTCGACTCGATCGTTCAGACCACGCTGCGCGCGTTCGTGCCGGTGTTCGGCCCGCTCCAGATGACCGATCTCATCGGCCAGGACACGTTGCGGGACATCTCCAACGCGCTGTATCCGGAGCTCGCGACCGACCGAGGCGCATCGGCAACGGTCGAGCAGCTCGTGCGCGACGGTCGGCTTGGAGTCAAGAGCGGGCAGGGTTTCTACGACGACAATGACCAGCGCGTCGCTGAACTCACCCGCAGGCTCTATCAGCTCGCTCGTCAACTCGACAGCGACGGCGATCAGCCCTGACGGCGCTGCTCGACCCGAGCCGCGTCGAGCGAACCCGTCCCGCCGAACGGCCGCGTGCCGCCGAAGTCGCCGCGTCCGGATGCGTATGAGCCGGCGCGATCGCGCTGCGAGGCCTGATAGGCGCGGGCAAAGCCACATCCGAATCCACGGGCGACGGTGCGATAGCTGGTGGTTGAATCAAGGTCCTGGATGAGCATGTTGGTCTCCTGGTGGGATCGGTCTGGCTTGTGGACGTATCCTCCGCCCCGACCAGCGCCGCGACCAGCCACCCTAGGGTGGGACCTGACCCACCTTCCCAGCTTCCCTTGGAACCGCGCGGGCCGCGCGGCGCGCGGCCGCGCGGGCCGCCCGGACCCCGGCGGGATGTGAATGGAGATTCAGTTCTCTGAGGGGCTGAACTGAAACGCCAAACTTCGCCAGGCTGAGGCGATCGGGACACAGCCGGACGTACGAGCGGTGCGGTACCCGCGTGTTCACCGACGGCGTGCGACGATCCGCGGATGGACAGCTTCGAACAGCAGATCGAGGAGGCCGGGGATGCCGCCGCGGCGCTCGTGGAGCCTGGCATGCGTCTTGGCCTGGGGACCGGCCGGACCGTCGCGCGCCTCGTGCAGGCGCTCGCCGAGCGCAAGGTGCAGGGCCTGCGCTGCGTCGCGACATCACCGGACACAGAACGGATGGCGCGCGAACTCGGCATCGCGGTCGAGCCATTTGACGAGCTGGATCGGCTTGATCTCGCGATCGACGGCGCGGACCAGGTGGCCCCCGACCGCTGGGTGGTCAAGGGTGGCCACGGCGCGGAACTGCGCGAAAAGATCGTCGCGGCCGCGGCGGATCGGTTCGTCGTCATCGTCTCGCAGGACAAGCTCGTGGACACGCTCCACCCCCCGGTCCCGCTCGAACTTGAGGCGTTTGGTCTCCGGGCGACGCTCAGGGCTCTGCCCGAGGCGAAACTGCGCACGGGCGCGCCGGTCAGCCCGGACGGCGGCGTGCTCGCCGATTACCACGGCGCGATCAGTGATCCGAGCGCACTCGCAAGAACTCTCGACGAGGTGCCAGGCGTGGTCGGACACGGCTTGTTCGGCCCGTCGCTGATCCACGACGTGATTGCCGCCGGGGCTCGTTGAGAAGGCGCGCGTTGATCAGCGCTTGAGCGCCTTGCGGCGCATCGACCACATCTGAGAGGCACGCTCCAGGTCGAGCGCGGCGTCCCACGGGATCGCCGGCGGCCCAGCAATTCGCCGCATCGATGCCGCGGTCCGGCGAGCCAGTGCGGGGTCGGCCGCGGGCACGGCGGCGAGTTCCCGGGCGGTGGCGTCGACATCGTCGGCAGGGACGGCCGTCCACGCGAGCCCACGCTCCACGGCCTCGACACCGGTCAGCCGCTGCCCGAACAGCGCGAGCGCATTCGCCGTCTCACGGCTGCCGGCGCGGTTCAGCAGCAGCGAGTGACCGCCACCGGGATGCAGTCCGATCGGGAGGAACCCCGACAGCAGCGTCGCGTCCTCGGCGACGACGCGCAGGTCGGTCGCCATCGCGAGGTTGAGCCCGGCGCCGAGCGCGCCGCCGCGGATCGCCGCGACCGTCGGAGGCTCGAGCTTGCCGACGCGCGCGAACGCGTTGTAGACCGTGCTCATCCCGGCGTAGGTGTCGGGCTCGGCCGGATCCTCGCCGGCCTGAGCAAGCACGCTGCGGTCACCGCCGGCACAGAAGTAGTCGCCCTCTCCGGTGACGATCACCGCCCCGATCTCCGGATCGGCGTCGATCGTCTCGCAGGCCGCGATCATCGCCGCGGCCATCTCCAGGGTCAGGGCGTTGCGCCGCTCGGGCGCGCGCATCGTGATCACCGCGATTCCGGCGTCGCGGTCAAGCGTCAGGGGTTCGGACATCGCCGGGACGATACGAGGATCGCCCGTGAGAATCACATGTATCCTGACCAAAGGTGGGGCCGTGGTCGGCGGCCGAACTCGACTCCGGGGCTGATCACGGATGCGGTTGACGACGAGGGGCTTGGTGGTGATGTGCGCGCTCGCGGTCGCGGGGCTGATCGGCGCGAGCGCTGCCGGCGCTGCGGTCCGCCAGTACTGGGTCGCAGCGGTGCCGACGACCTGGAACGTGACCCCGAACGGTCACGACGCGATCACCGGCACGAGCTACTCGCCATCGGACACGGTGTTCCCGACGGTCGTCTACCGGCGCTACAGCCGCAACTGGGGCCACCCGATGGCGAACGCGCCAGACGGGAGCAGCAATCAGGATCTCATCCCCGGCCCGCTGATCCGCGCCCGCGTCGGCGATCAGATCCTCGTGCACTTCAAGAACATGGACACGCTGTACCGCCGCGTCCACTCGATGCATTTCCACGGCGTGCACTATGCGCCGTCGTCCGACGGGGCCTACCTGCCGGGCTTCTCGGGGCGTGATGCGGCCGTCAAGCCGGGGCAGACGTTCACGTACCGTCTGCGCGCTGGGACCGACTCGGCCGGCGTGTGGCCGTATCACGATCACTCGCAGTCGATGGAGGACTCGATCGCGGGCGGCATGTTCGGGATGCTCTCGATCCTTGGCCGCCATCAGCGCGCTCCGGACCGCGAGTTCGAGGTCGTGTTCGCGCCGCAGGGCCAGTTCCAAACGATCGATGAGCGGGCGTTCGTCGGCAACACGCCGGTGTTCACCGCGTTCGTCGGCCAGGTCGTGCAGTGGGACGTGACCGTGATGGGATCAGACCACCACACCTTCCACGTCCACGGTCATCGCTGGGTCGCCGCCGATGGCGTCCCGCGTGACACGCAGACGGTCGGGCCGGGGGAGAGCTTCGCGATTCGCTGGCGTGAGCAGGACCCGGGCACGTGGCTCTATCACTGCCATGTCGAGAGCCACATGATGGCCGGGATGATCGGCATCTACCAGGTGAAACGACGCAAATGAGACGCCGGGCTCGTACTCGAACTCGGCTTGCGATGGTGCTGGCGCTCACCGTGATGGCGCTGTTGGCGCTTGCCTACGCGACGGCGTCCGCGATGTCCTCAGGGGGAGGGGCGCAGACGTCGACCGCGACCATTTCCGGCGCCGGCTTTGCGCCGACCAGGATCACGGTGCTCAGCGGCGACAGCGTCAGTTGGCGTGACACCGGCGGCTCGCACACGGTCACGAGCACCACGAACGAGTTCGCCTCGGGGACGCTCTCGTTCAATCAGACGTTCAGCCACCGCTTCGGCGCCGCCGGGACGTTCCACTACTACTGCGCGATCCATCGGTACATGACCGGCGAGATCGACGTTGCCGACATCCTGCTCGGTTCCGTCCCGTCGATCGCTGCTCCGAACCACACCCTGGCGCTGTCCGGTCGGGCCGCGCTTTCGGCTGGCTCGCAGGTCACGATCCAGGCCGACACGGGGACGGGATTCACTCCGGTGACGACCGCGACGGTCGCCGATGATGGGACGTTCATGGCGAATGTCACCCCGCGGACGACGACCACGTACCGGGCGGTCAGCGGCGAGATGACGAGCCCGACGGCCCGCGTGCCGGTTGTCGATCACAAGGTGACGATCAGCGTGGCACGGCGTGGTAAGCGCGACCTCGTGCGGGTCAGCGTGCAGCCCGTCGCCCGGGGAGCAACGGTCGTGCTCCAGCTCAACCTGCGTGAGCGCTTCGGCTGGTGGCCGGTCCAGCAGAAGAAGCTTGACGGCTCCTCGCGTGCGTCGTTCCTCGTGCGTCCGCCCTACCGGGCGCCGGCACGTGTCGTGCTGACACTGCCGGATGGCGCCACCGAGCTCGCGGTCAGCAAGAGCCTGCGCATCAGGCCGTAGGTCAGCGCGCGTACGTTTGTCCCTCCTCCGGGCGGGAAGCACTCCTCACGGGAGGTGCTTCAACAGAGGAGGAAAGGGATGTCTACCGCGTTGATCGTGGTGATTGTCGTCGTCGTGCTGGCGCTTCTCGCGCTGCTTGCCGTGCTCCCGCGCCTACGTGAGAGCGCGCGCATCCGACGACGTGAAACTGAGCTCGGCCGGCGACGGGAACGTGTCGTCGGTGAGTATCGCGAGGACGCAGCCGCGCGTGAGCAGCGAGCCGAACAGGCCGAGCGTCGCGCCCGAGCGGCGGAGCAGGAGGCGGAACGCGAGCGCGAGCGGGCGCAGATCGGACACCAGAAGGCCGAACTGCACGAGCAAGGCCTCGCCGATCACGAGCTGATCGAGGATGACGAGCGCCACCGCTTCCGCGGAACTTCGGCCGTCGAGGACCCCGCAGACACAGGCGATGCCGACCTCGCAGAAACAGGCGATGCCGAGGCCGCGCAGGCGGAGCCAGCTCGCCCGGAGTCGGCTCACCCGGAGTCGGCAGGCGCCCAGCAGCGTTCTGCGTGAACGCCATCTCGCGGGCCACGCGCCCGTCGCTCATGAGCGGCGGGCGCTCCGTCGATGTTCTCGGCTGAACCCCTCCGCGTGGGCGAGATCTTGCAGGACTTGCCACCGCGGGGGACGATGAGGACAGTGTCCGGAGGATCGGCCGGGTTGCCATGCCCCATGGGCGGGGTCGGTGGCGGAGCCACGAGGCCCGCGAGAAGATTTGTCGACGCTATTCGCCGATCGAGGACGTGCAGGGCGCCCGGGGATGCACCGGTGGCGCCCGGCGATGCTGCTCGCGACGGTCGCGATGATCGTGTGCGCCGTGAGTGCGGCGGGGTTGGTTTCGCCGGTAGGGGCAGCCGCACGTGCACCGTTCAAGAGGGTGCTGCGTCAGGGCGACCACGGACGCGACGTGCAGACGTTGCAGCGGTGGCTGTCCGCGGTCGGGGCACGGACGACCGCCGATGGCGTGTTCGGGCCGCAGACCCGCAAGTCGGCAGCACGGTTTCAGTCCGCGGCCGGCCTGCATCCTGTGAGCGGCGTCGTCGGCACCCGGACCGCGACGACACTCCAGACCTGGGTCGGTGAGCATCGCCGCATCGGCGACCCGCCGCCGCCGTTCCGGCGGGTGCTGCGCCGGGGGGCCCGCGGGCGCGACGTGCAGACGCTGCAGCGGTGGCTAACCGCGGTCGGGATCAAGACAACCGCGGACGGGGTGTTCGGCCCTCACACCAAGCAGGCAGCGGCGTCGTTCCAGTCGGCCGCGCACCTGCGCCCGGTCAGCGGGGTCGTCGGCGTCGTCACCGCGATGACGTTGCGGCGGTGGGTCAGGCAGGGCCGACACGTGGCCGGCGGCGGCCGCCCGACCGGCAGCGGACCGACGGGCGCTGGTGGATGGGTGTTCCCGATCCGACCGATGTCGATCGTGCTGCCGCCGTCCGACTGGACCCTCGACCAAGGGGTCGACATCGGCACGGTCGGCGGGGCGTGCGGCAGCAACGCCGTCGAGGTCGCGGTCAATTCGGGCACGATCGTCGGCGAGGGGATCAGCGGCTTCGGACCCGACGCGCCGATCCTGCACCTTGACAGCGGTAGCTACGCCGGACGGTACGTCTACTACGGGCACGCCAAACCGGCCCTCGTCTCGGTCGGGGACCACGTGAGCCGCGGGCAGCCGATCGCTGAGGTTGGTTGCGGGCGCGTCGGCATCTCCAGCGGTCCGCATATCGAGATCGGGATCAGCGCGCCCGGTGGTCCCCCGTGCTGTCCCGGGTTCGGAGACACATCCCAGATCGTCTACGACATCCTCCGACCGCTGTACACCGGCCACGCCGCGGACCTGGCCGGCACGCTCGCCAGCGCGCTGACCGGCGTCGGCGACTGGGGAACGTCGCTTCAGCCGCCGTCGACTCCGACGCGTGCGACTCAGTCGGCGCCGCGCCATCAGTCGACAAAGCCGCCGACCACATTCCGACACCGCGGGTTGCGCCAGCCGCGCCGATCAGTCACCGTGGCGCCGTGCACGCGACCGACCAGCAGACCGAGCAGGCGCGAGCCTCGACGGACGGCCGCGCACCCGGGCCGCTCGCAGCCGCACGAGTTCGCGATCCGGGTCGCGTCGGTCGACGATCTGTTCGAGGCGTTCGACGCGCGCCCGGTCGCCGAGCGGCCACTTGCCGAGGACGTCCGCTTCCACTTGCTCGACGCATGGGAGCGCGTCCGCGCGACGCGCCCATCGGTCCTGCACTGCTACCTACCGGCGAGCGAGCGCGAGCAGGTCGACGAGCAGGCGGTGAGCGCAGCGGTTCGCCGTGACATGCGCGCTTACACGCACGGTCTCCGGCGCGCCGCGCCACTGTCTCGCCGGGACCGGATCGCCGCACTGGTCGGGATCACGATCTTCCTCCTGACCATCGCCGTATCGACCTCGCTTGACCAGCTCACCGACGACGTGTTCGTCGCCGGGTTCTCGCAGGGGCTCGTGGTGATCGGTTGGGTGGCGCTGTGGGTACCGGCGCAGCGCGTCGTCGTCGACCTCGTGCCGCATTACTTCGAGCGCTCGCGCTACGCGGAGCTGATCGACATCGAGTTGCGGTTCGTCTGGGTCGGTGAATCGGGCGGCCCCTGACGGGTGCCGGCTCCCCGGTTGCTCCGACCGTCGGGGTCGACCGCAAACGGCGCATCGACAAGGCGGGGATCGAGGCGGCCGTCGGCCTCGATCCACTCCCGGGGGCATTTTCTCGCCAAATCGCGGCCAGCGAGATGGATCTGGGCGAAAAACTCCCGCTCACGGTGCATTTTGCGCCCAGATCCGTGACCGGAACACGATTTGGCGCAAAAGTCCCCCTCCCCGGCTGCCGCCGCCCGCCGCCCGCCGCTCACCGCCAGTCGCGCTCACGACCCCGGCCGATCCCTCACCCTCTCCATGCGCCGTTACGCACCGGACCCACCGTGTTTCTTGGCCGCCCGCTCAGCTGATCTGGATCCCAGCGGTCGTCACCATCAGCGTGGGTCGCGTCGCATCAGCCACACCGGTGGCCCGACCGGGAGCCGGAGGCGTTCGGTCACGCGGAAGCCGTGACGCCCGTAAAACGCCAGGTTGCGCTCGCGCCCGGTCTCCAAGTAGGCGACGAGTCCTTCCCGATCGCAGAGCTCGAGCCCGGGCACAAGCAGCGCCGATCCGACACCCGAGCCTTGCCGCGCCGGATCGACGCCGAGCACGCCGAGGTAGAGATGTGCGTCATGCGGATGGTGGCGTTCGACGTTCCCCAGGCCCCACATCACGAGCGGCGCTCGCCATCGGACGCCGAGCCCGGTGTGGCGGACGAGCTTGACCATCTGACGCCCGGTGACACGCCAGCGGTCAGGGAGCATCCATAGCGCCGCGCCGGCGAGATCCTCGGTCGTCCAGCTGACCTGCTGGTCGGCGCACCGCCACAGTGACCACCGGAAGAACCCGTCGCCGTAGCGGGCCCGCGTCCGGTCCGCCGGAAACACCCAGCGCTGGATCGGGTCCTCGTCAAACGCCCGGGCCAGGACCCGGGTGAGTGCCGGATGATCGGAGCTGTCCACCGGCCGGATATTCACGTCGCACTCCTGGGCAGTCGTGATGAACGTTCCAGAGCCAGTATCTCTCTGTTGGAGGTGTGACCGAACTGTCCGCGCGGTCAGCTCCGCGGCCGCTCGGCGACTGAGCTGGCCAGCTCGCAGGCACGCTCCCAGCTCTCCGGCATCGGCGGCGGCGCGTCCGGCAGACCCGCGAGCACGCGGTTGATGGTGGCGAGGGCGGCCGCGTAACTGAGATGGGTGAGGAAGTGCTCGCGCCCCCGCCGGGCCATCCCGCGGACTCGCTCGGGCTCCTCGAGCAGCTCGCGGATGCGGGTAGACAGCGGCGCCTCACCGATCGGCGCGATGAGCCCGTCACGGACGAACGGGGCGAGCGACGGAGTCTCGCGAGCGAGCACGGGGATCTCCATCGCGAGCGCCTCGGTGAGCTTCATCGGCGTCTGGTACGCGACGAAGTCGACGGTGGTGTCCTGGGGCAGGCACACCAGATCGCCGATCGACGTGAGGCGGGGAACCTCGGACACCGGCTGGTAGTCGATGAGCTGGATCCGGCCGGGAGCCACGACCGCGATCTCCGCGCGCAGCCGAGGGTCGGTGAACGAGCCGATCACGCACAGCTTGATCCGAACGTCGTCGATCTCGGCCACGGCCGAGGCGAGCTCGCGGATGCCCTTGTGTGGCCGCGGCGAGCCGAGGAACAGCACGACTCGCTCGTCATCGGTGTAGCCGAACGCGGACCGCACCGCGCGCCGGTCGACCATGCCGGGGTCGAACCGGGTCTCATCGCGCGGCTGGCCGAGGACGGTGCCGCCGTAGCGGCCGCGGAGCATCTCGCCCGACACGGTGATCGCGTCGGCGCCAGAGACCAACTCCTCGCAGGCGGATGTCCACGCGCGACCAGCCGGGTTGTTGGGTGAGCGCGCCGCGCCGGCGCCGACCAGCCCGAGCTCAAGGTCATCGACGTGGAGGATGACCGGCGCGTCGCACTGGTCCTTGATCAGGCTGGCGAGCAGCAGCGTCGGGAAGCGCGGCTTGCACGCATAAACGACATCCGCCTCGAGCCCGGCCACGAACCGCTCGGCGTCGTCGACGAACCGGGGGAGATCCGTCCCCGGGAAGCAGCGAATCGGGATGTCGCTGCCCCGGATCGGCTGCCAGACCTCGGGGCCCAGGAACAGCGGGCCGAGGATCGTGACCTCGTGCTCCCGCCGCAACAGATCGGCGAGCATGAACGCGGTGCTCGCGCCGTTGTGGGCGAGATCCCAGGCGACCACAACGATCCTTGACCGGGCGCCACGCATCGTCGGCGCAACGCTAGCGTGGCCGCCGATGGCACCAAGGCCGACCGCGACGCTGCTCGATGAGCTCTCGGACCGGGTGCATGCGGCGGTGCGGTCGGTGATCAGGCCCGGCTCGACGTGCGCGCTCCTCGGCTATCCGAACCACACCAACCCAGGCGACCACGCGATCTGGATCGCGGCGACGGCGGTGCTCGAGCGGATCGGTGCCGAGATCACGTACGCGTGCTCCTGGCGTGACTACTCGCGTGGCGCCCTCGAAGCTGCGGTCGCGTCCGGGGCGCAGATCGTATTCACCGGAGGGGGCAACTTCGGCGACGTGTGGCCGGCGACGCATGCGCTGCGGGAGGCGGTGCTCCGCGACTTCGCCGGCGTGCCGATCGTTCAGCTGCCGCAGACGGTCCACTTCACCGACGCCGACAAGCTGGACACGACGCGTCGGCTCCTCGACCGGCACGGAAACGTCGTGCTGCTCGTCCGCGACGGGCCGAGCCTGGACCGTGCCCGCGAGGCGTTCGACGTCGACGTGCGGCTGGCGCCGGACCTTGCCTTCGCGTGCCCGCTCCAGGCGCCGACCGAGCCGTCTGCGGTGAGCGACATCGCATGGATCGCGCGTGATGACCGTGAATCCCGCGGGCTGAACCCGGAGCGCCTCCCTGCCGGGGTGTGGCGCGTCGAGTGGAATCCGCGGGATGCCGAGCTCCATCCTCGTGACGGCGAGGTCCCGCCCACGGATTCGGTGCGCGATCTGATCGAACGCAATCGGCAGCTGACGCGGTGCGCTGCCGGCGAGGTGTGGCGCGAGCTCGCGGAGATCCGCGAGGAGCTGTCGCTGGCGCGGCTGGAGCGGGCCCTGCGTGTGCTGCGCCGGGGGCGGGTGATCGTCACCGACGCGCTGCACGCCCACATCCTCGGGCTGATGCTCGGCATCCCGACCGTCATCACCGACACCCGGTACGGCAAGCTGCGCGCGACGTTCGACACGTTCACCCACGCCGCTCCGCTCGCGCAGTGGGCGGACACGCCGGAGCAGGCACTCGCGGTGGCCGCTCAGGCCGTGCCACGGTGAGTGATCGGATCCACGCGCGTGCTGCCCTCTGGGCGGAGGGGATTGGCTTTTGCGTAACAAGGGGTGTCCCCGAAAAGCCAATCCCGGCGGTGGCGGCCACGCGGTTCGCGTGCCCGCGGGGCGAATCACGCCGTGAGGCGCTTCTCGAACCAGTGGTCGGCGAACGGCTCGTCGTTGAACGGCGCCACCTCGACCCATCCCGTCGACCGGTACAAGGCCAGCGCCTCGCCGAGAACCGCGCTCGTCTCGATGTGCGCCAGCCGTGCGCCGCGCTCGCGCGCGCACGCTTCCAGCGTCTCCAGAAGTCGCCGCCCGAGTCCGAGCCCGCGCGCCGACGGGGCGATCCACATCCGCTTGATCTCAGCCGGCGCACCATCGTGGTGCTTGACGGCGCCGCAGCCGATCGGTTCCCCGTGGAGGTACGCGACGAAGAATGCGCCCGCCGGCGGTCGGACCTCGTGCGGAAGTGCGGTCGCGCCGACAGAAGGGTCAAAGCCGCGGTCGGAGCGTCGGTTGAGCTCGGCCGCGTACTCGGCGACGCAGTACCGGGCGTCGGCGTGCTCCGGGTCGACCGGTTCCAGCGCGACGCTGGCGGCGACGAGCAGTCGCTCGACCTCGCCCATCGCCGCGACAAGCTGTCCCTGTTGGCGCGGGCTCAGCGGCTCGAGCAACGACGTCGCGAGCCGATCCGAGCGTGTGTCCAGCGCGGCGCGCTCGCGTCGTCCGGCGGCCGTCAGGCGTGCGACACGTCGGCGCCGGTCATCGTCGGCTGCAGCCACGGTGACGAGTCCCGCGGACTCGAGTGAGCGGAGCAAGCGACTCACGTAACCCGAGTCGAGGCCGAGGCGGGCGCGCAGCAGTCGCACCTCGGACCCGTCGGCGCCGATCTCCCACAGCAGCCGAGCCTCGCCGAGGGGTCGGCCCCGGCCGAGGAAGCGTTCGTTCAGTGCCCCGACGCGTTCTGTGACGACGCGATTGA
The DNA here is from genome assembly GCA_963813265.1 of uncultured Solirubrobacterales bacterium. Taxonomy (GTDB): domain Bacteria; phylum Actinomycetota; class Thermoleophilia; order Solirubrobacterales; family Solirubrobacteraceae; genus Palsa-465. Next base: position 19,398 of record CAWEYQ010000025.1, read on the forward strand.
AACGGCGCACCTGCGCGACCATCGCATCCGACATTCTCTGACCTTAGTCAGGAATCGTCGTCGCGTCAACCGGTGGGGTCGCCTCGGCTCGCGCGCAGCGCTCGAGGAACGTGATCAGCCGCTCGTGGTCGGTCGCGGTCAGCTCCTCGAACGCGAGCGCGCACCGGCCCACCTCCGTGACCCGGGTGACCCGGGCGTCGCCGGCGATCGGCGCGACGCCCGCCTCCAGCGTCAGCCGAAAGCGCAGCGGTGCCCCGACCCGGAGGTCGGCACCCTGGACGAGCATGCCGCTGCCGCTGACGTCGACCGTCCACGTCCGTGTCATCACGTCATCGGCGTCGATCAACAGCACCGGCAACGTCACCGGTACGCGGGCGAACTCTCTGCGCTCGTCCTCCTTCTCCTCACTCACGTAATCGACCGACCCGGGCGGCTGCGTGGGGCTGGCTTGCGCGCCGGCGGCGGACGAGTCCGACTCGGAGAGGACCTGCTCGACAAGGCTGAGGAGGGTCACGCGATCAAACGGTTTGGAGATGAACCCGTTCGCTCCCAGGGACAGCGCCCGCGTGACTCGCGGCTTCGTCAGCCAGGCGGAGCACACGACAACGGCAACGCTTCGGTTGCGGGCCCGGAGTTCGGCGAGCGTCGCAAAGCCATCACGCTTCGGCATCACGAGGTCAAGCGTGACGAGATCAGGACGGGTCTTGGCGACGCCCGCGAGCGCCGCATCACCGTCTGCCGCCTCGCCGATCACCTCATGGCCGCCGCCACCGAGGATCTCGCGCAGCAGGGTACGGATGAGCAGGTTGTCGTCGACCACGAGAATTCGAGCCACGGCCGCAGTATCGCTTGCCGGTGATGACCCGCGGTTTGTTTCTGACCAACCTCGCGCAGGTCTGACGGACACGGACGACGCCGGCATCAACCGATCGGTTGATACCGGCTCCACCGCTGCCGGGTCGCAATGAGAGCCGCGCGGTCGATGTTTCGCAAGCGCCCGAGGCGGACGATGTTCGCATGCAATCGGAATCCAGGAGAACGTCCATGTCCTTCATCGAAGTCCAACATCTGCGCAAGCGCTACGGAGACACCGTCGCGCTGCGTGATCTCTCGCTCTCGATCGACGAAGGCGAGATCTTTGGGATCCTCGGCCCCAACGGCGCCGGCAAGACGACGCTCGTGGAGAGCATCAGTGGTCTGCGGCAAGCCGACGGCGGGACGATTTCGGTGGCCGGGGTCGACCCGCGCGAGAACCGTGACGAACTGCGATCGATCCTCGGCGTTCAGCTGCAGGAATCGGCGCTGCCGCCCAAACTCACCGTCCGCGAGGCGATCGAGCTCTACGCCTCGTTCTATCCAGAGCCCGCGGACGGTGGGCGGCTGCTCACGATGCTCGGGCTGGCCGGCAAGGAAGACACGCGCTACGCGAAGCTGTCCGGAGGTCAGAAGCAGCGGCTGTCGGTCGCGCTGGCGTTGATCGGCCGGCCGCGCATTGCCGTGCTCGACGAGCTCACCACCGGCCTTGACCCTCAGGCCCGGCGCGACGTGTGGGCGCTGATCGAGCAGATCCGCGCCACCGGCGTCACGGTCGTCCTGGTGACGCACTTCCTCGAGGAGGCGGAGCGCCTGTGCGACCGGATCGCGGTGATCGACAACGGGAGCGTCGTGGCGCTGGACACGCCGGCGGCGCTCGCGAGCGCCAGCGGCGGCGAGCAGCGGATCCGCTTCCAGCCCTCGGTGCCGCTCGAAGAGGAGCAGCTCGCGTCGCTGCCGGGCGTCCGGCGGGTCGACATCCATGGCAACCAGGTCGTCGTCACGGGGACCGGCGATGTGCTCGGCACCGTGATCGCTGCGCTTGCCCGGCAGAACATCGTCGCCGGCCAGCTCAGGGTCGATCAATCAAGCCTCGAAGACGCGTTCGTGGCCCTGACCAACCACGACGAGAACGAACGATAGGAGGCTCTCATGTCCGCAATCACCCATCCATCTGAGCGCCGTCGGCCGTTTGCTCAGCTGCTCCGCACGGAGACGAAGCTGTGGCTGAGGGAACCAATCGCCCTGTTCTGGGGGATCGTGTTTCCGCTCGTGCTGACGATCGTGTTCGGGCTCGCCTCGAACAAGCCGCAGCACAGCCTTGGTGGCCTGCGCATCATCGACGTCTACGTGCCAACGCTGATGGCGTTCGTCCTCACGATCGTCGCCGTGTCCGCGTTCCCGTCGATGCTCGCCAACTACCGGAACATCGGCGTGTTGCGGCGGATGTCCACCACCCCGGTCGCGCCGTGGAAGCTGCTCGGCGCCGACATGACGATCACCGCCGCGATCATCATCAGCGCGCTCGTGCTCATCGCCGCCGTCGCCGCCGTCGCGTTCAACGTGTCGCTGCCGAGCCCGTGGTTCGGGTTCGTGCTGGCGCTCGTGCTCGGAGCGGTCGCGATGCTCGGGCTCGGCGCCACGGTCGCCGCGCTCGCCGCGAACGAGCGCGTCGCGCAGATCCTCGGGACGCTGCTGTTCTTCCCGATGATGTTCTTCGCCGGGCTGTGGGTCCCGCAACAGCAGATGGGCCCAGGCCTGCGTGAGGTGAGCCACTACACGCCCCTCGGAGCGCTCGTCGCCGCCCTCCAGGACACGCTGCAAGGTCACACACCGGGCCTCAGTCACGTCTTGGTCCTGACGGCGTATGCCGCGGTCTTCGGCGTGGCGGCGGCTAGATTGTTTCGGTGGGAGTAGCACGGGATGTCTGAGCGATGAGCACAACGCAGGGCGAAGTGCCTGACTGCCTCGATCGGCCGGAGTTTGCGCTGCTCGAAGTGCTGCCCTACGTGCTCCTCGGGATCGCGACCGTGCTCGCTGTCGGCATCGACTCCGGCGATTCGACGAAGCTGTTCGTCGATCTCGCCGGGTCGGTCGCCGCGGCGATGTGGATGCTGTGGTTCGTCACCCTCCATCGTCGCTGGCGTGGCCGTCGGCGGCTGATGGCGGTCTTCTTCATCGGGGTGACGGCGATCAGCGCCGTGCTCGTCATCAACAACCCGGTGTACGGGTTCTTCAGCTGGACCGGATTCGTGTGGCTTCACGAGGTCGTTCAGGGTCGTCTGCGGATCGTCGGGCTGGTCGCCGTCGCGGTGGTGACGGGAACGTCACAGCACGGCGGTCTGCCGGCCGGCACGGCGGGGAGCTGGGCCAGCTGGGTGGCGATCGTGGGGCTCAACGTGTTCGTGTACAGCGCCGTCGGCTGGATCATTGGAGCGGCGCGACGCGGAGTACGACATGCGCGCCAAGATGGTCGAGGACCTGACCGACGCCAATGAGCGGCTCGAGGCCTCGATGCGGGAGAACGCCGGGCTCCACGAGCAGCTGCTCGCCGGCGCGCGCGAGGCCGGTGTGCTCGACGAACGCCAGCGGATGGCCCGCGAGATCCACGACACGCTCGCCCAAGGGCTGGTCGGGATCATCACCCAGCTCGAGGCGGCGGCCCAGGGCGGCTCCGGCGCGCAGCGCCACACCGATGCGGCGCTCGATCTCGCACGCGAGAGCCTCGCCGAAGCGCGGCGCTCCGTGCAGGCCCTGGCGCCGGCACCGCTCGAGGAGGTTCGCCTCCCGGACGCGCTCGCCGCGGTCGGCTCCCGGTGGTCCGGGTTGACCGGCGTGGTGACGCGGACGACGACGACGGGGACGCCGCTCGCGGTGCGGCCGGAGGTCGAGGTCGCGCTGCTGCGCACGGGGCAGGAGGCGCTGGCCAATGTCGCCAAGCACGCCCGGGCAAGCACCGTCGCGCTGACGCTGTCCTACATGGACGACGTCGTGAGCCTCGACGTGCGTGACGACGGAGTCGGTTTTGCGGGTCCGACCGTCGCCCCGGCGCGGGCGGGGGCCAACGGCGGCTTCGGCCTCACGGCGATGCGCCAGCGCATCGAGCAACTCGGCGGCGAACTCGCGGTCGAGTCCGAGCCGGGCGGCGGGACGACGATTGCAGCGAGCATCCCGGTGGCCGCAGCATGAGTGACGCGATCCGTCTGATGATCGTCGACGATCACCCCGTCGTCCGTGACGGTCTGACCGGCATGTTCTCCAGCGAGGACGGGATCGAGGTCGTCGCCGAGGCGGCCAACGGCGCCGACGCCGTGCGGCGAGCGCGGGCGCTGCGGCCGGATGTCATCCTCATGGACCTCCGCATGCCCGAACTCGACGGTGTCTCAGCGATTTCCGCGCTCGCCCGGGAGGGGGTCAGCTCCCGGGTGCTCGTGCTGACCACGTACGACAGCGAGAGCGACGTGCTCCCGGCGATCGAGGCGGGCGCGACCGGCTACCTGCTCAAGGATGCGCCGCGGGCGGAGCTCCTGCGCGCCGTCCGTGCCGCCGCCGACGGGCAGTCGGTGCTCTCCCCGGCGGTCGCCTCCCGGCTGCTCACCCAGGTGCGGGCGCCCGCGGGCGAGGGCCTGAGCGAGCGCGAGCTCGAGGTGCTCACGCTCGTCGCCCGCGGGGCGACGAACCGCGATGCGGCGCAGGCGCTGTTGATCAGCGAGGCGACCGTCAAGACTCACCTGCTCCACATCTACGCGAAGCTCTCGGTCAGCGATCGCGCCGCCGCCGTCGCCGAGGCGTTCAACCGCGGCCTGCTCACTCCGGAAAAGCGGTAGTGGCTCCGGTTCACTGGCTCGCGCTCGAGGGCGCCGTGAACGCCCGGGCCGTTGTCCCGGGCGTGCTGCTCCGCGCGGACAATCTGCAGTCGCTGACGCCCGGTGACGTGCGCCAGCTCGTCGAGGATGAGTCGCTCGAGCTCGTGATCGACCTGCGCACGGACGTCGAGGTCGAGCTTGAGGGACCGGGTCCGATAACCCGTGCGCCGCAGGTCCGGATCGAGCACCGCTCGCTGTACCCCTTATCCGGCGGCAACACCGACCTCGAGGCGGCGACCGTCAAGCCGTGGGGGGACCTCGGCCCCGACGACTTCCCGGAGGAACGGCCGGTCGTGCGGACCTACATGAACTATCTGGCGGCGCGCCCCGATTCGATCGTTGGCGCGCTCCGGACGATCGCGAGCGCCGACGGTGCCGTGCTCGTCCACTGCGCCGCTGGGAAGGACCGTACCGGCGTGGTGGTGGCACTCGCCCTTGACGCTGTCGGGGTTGACCGTGGCGCGATCGTCGACGACTACGTCGCCACGGCCGAGCGGATCGACGAGATCCTCGAGCGTCTGGTGAGCTCGCCGACGTACCGCGACGAGCTTGAAGGGCACGATCCGCAGCAGCACGCCCCGGTCGCCCGGACGATGGAGCGCGTACTCGAACTCGTCGACGAGCGTTTCGGTGGATCGGAGCGGTGGCTCTCGGCGCACGGACTGGATGCAGCCGAGCTCATCCAGCTGCGGCAACGGCTCGTCTCGTAGTTATCGTTTGTGCCGCGTGCCCTTCTTCGGACACAAGAGCCGTCGTGAGCGGGAGTGGGATGAGGTCCGCGCATCGGCGCAGGAGGATCTCGTTGCGTTGGGCGACGACATCCGCGCGCTCGACATCGACATCTCGATGCCGGGAGCGTCCGAGGAGGCGAAACAGCGCTACGAGCAGGCGCTCCAGGCCTATCAGCGTGCGAGCGAGGTGTTCGATCGCGCTAAGCGGCCGGAGGATCTCGCGCCGGTCAGCTCGACGCTTGAGGAGGGCCGCTACGCGATGGCCTACGCCAAGGCTGTACTTGACGGGAAGCCCCCGCCCGAACGGCGCCCACCCTGTTTCTTCGATCCCCGGCATGGCCCCTCGACCGAGGACGTGGAGTGGGCACCGCCCGGTGGCACCGCACGACCCGTCCCGGCCTGCGCCGCCGACGCGCTGCGGGTCAAGGAAGGGTTTGAGCCGCACGGCCGCCAGGTGACGGTCGACGGCCGGCCGACGGACTACTGGAACGCGCCGCGACACTATGGACCGTGGGCGGGCGGCTACTTCAACGGGTTCGGCGGCGGGCTGCTGTCGACCCTGCTCGTCGGCTCGGCGCTCGGCGCCGGGCTCGGGCTCGGTGCCGAGGCGATCGGCGAGCTGTTCGACGGAGATGGAGACGGGGACGGGGATGGGGACGGCGACGGTGATGGTGGCTGGGGCGGGAGGCGACGGCGATGGCGACTTTGGCGGGGACGGCGGGGACTTCTAGCCGTGCACTAATCCGCTCGCGCCGCGGCATTCGATGACCAGTAGCCGATGAGCCTGCGGGCGTAGGCGGCCGTGTAGTTCTGGAGGCCCTCCAGCAGGGTGACCTCGGTCGGCGTCAGACCCGGGTGCCACAGATCAACGATGAGCACGATGCGTTCCTCCTCGGTGTGGTTCCACGCCTCATGCTCGAAGAAGTCGTCGAACACGAGACACCGGCCGGTCTCCCACCGGCGCGTCTCCTCCCCGACCCGGATCGCGCAGTCTCCGTCGGGCACCTGGAGCGGAAGATGACAGCGGACACGCAGGTTGGTCGGGCCGCGATGGGCGGCGATATGCGTGTTGCCACGCATCCGTGAGACGTAGACGAGCCCGGCGGCGCTGCGCATCGCCGGGTGGGTGTCGATCCCGCGGGTCGTCACCGGGCAGGCCGCACAGACCTCGTCGTGCCGTCGTCCGCGCTCGTACAGGAACGCGACATCCCAGTCGCCGCTGCGCCGGATCCGCTCGCTCTCCGGATGAAACCGGGCCTCGCCGAGTCCGAGCAGCTCGTCACGAACCGCCGGGAAGTTCGCCTCGAGGTAACCGACGAGAGGGAAGGCGGCCGGATCGTGGAACGGCTGGCTCGGCAGCTCGGGGTAGGCCGCGCGCTCGTTCATCGTGAGCGCCTCGACATAGGCATGAAAGCGTTGCCGGCCGGGAGAGGGGTCCGTGGGAGTCGATCGACGGTCGGCCGAACGGCGCGCGACGATCGCCTCAAACAGGGTGCCGGGGTCGGCGATCTCGGCCAGGGTGGGATCGAGCGCTCCCGGAGACACCAGGGCCTCGATCAGCGTCTCCCATTGCTCATAGGTCAGGCGTTTGTCCCACGTCGTGCCGAGCCCAGTCAGCCGCTCACGTGCGAGGACCGCCCAGGCGCGCCCCACACCGGGATCGCCCTGCGCGTGAGCGATCCCGGCGAGCCACGCGCACGGCTCGGCGATCACCGGGCACGCCGCCGCCGCCAGCGCGAACCGACCCGCCCGCGCCGCCGGATCATCGGACCGCGTGACGGCCTCCCGGTAGGCGTTCCGCGCGAGTGACTCGTCATCGGCCGAGAGAGTCGCCAGCGCGCCGAGGAACGGCGGCACGGTGATCGACTCGGCCTGGTCGATGAGCTCGCCAAGTTCGACGAGCCGCACGAGCCAGCGGGCGGGGGAGCCGTCACGGGCGTGAGCCTGATCGGCGAGGTTCGCCATGTGCAGGAGCACGAGCGCGTCGAGCTCGGTCCGCGTCGGGGGATCGTCCGGTGGGGCGTCTCTTCCGTCTCGCAGCGGCAGTTCGCCCATCCAATGACGGGTGCCCGCGAGCAACGGTCCCCGCGGCGTCACGCAGAACAGGTAGGCGAGCCGTTCGGCGTGTTCACCCGCCGCGCCGGCGAGCTCGGACCGCGCGGACAGCGGGAGGAGCTGGGCTCCGTAGGCATCGGTTCCGTAGACGCTGTGGATGAGCGCCGCGAGCTGAAGCCCCTCCGGCTGTCCCCAGCGCCGCACGATTGCGGCGGTGCCCAGGAGATGGTCGAGTAGCGACCGCCCGCCGGCGTGAGCGGCCCCGTCCGCGCCGTACGCCCGGAGCAGGTCGATGAGACGAGCCGGGGCGTCGGATTCAGCCACCGCTCGCCGTCGGGTCGGTCGTCTGAGCGGCGCCGGTGAGGAGGACCACGGTCCGGTCGCCGGGCAGATCCGTCCCGTGCCGCGAGAGCGCCGCGACGCCGGCGGCGCCGGCGGGCTCGACCGCGACCCCGACCGTGTCCATGACGAGTCGCTGTGCCGCACGCAGGTCGTCGTCGTCGACGAGCACGATCTCGTCGACGAGCGCCCGGACGCGGGCCAGTGACTCGGGCACCGGGTCCGAGATGGCGATGGCGGCTGCGATCGTGTCGGTGCCGGGTGTGGTGACGACGCGTCGTGCGGCAAAGCTCCGCGCCATCGCCGGCGCACCGGCGGCGCAGACGCCGATCACGCGCGTCGCCGGGTTCGCCGCCTTCAGCCACCGCGCGACGCCGGAGATCAGGGCACCGTCGCCGATCTGGACGACGGCGAGGTCCACCGCCGCCGGGTCGGTGGTCAACTCGACCGCGATCGTCCCGGCGCCCTCGGCCATCGCGGGCCGCTCCCCGTCGACGACGAGCACCCGGTCATCGTGGTCGGCCACGTAGGCACGTGCGCGCTCTCCGGGATGTTCGGCGATCTCGACGGTCGCACCGAGCGCGCGCATCCCGGCCCGCTTGCCGGCCGGGACGTCGGAGGAGACGAACGCGTGCACGCTCGCACCCCGCGCCCGCGCCGCGTAGGCGAGGCCCTGACCGAAGTTGCCGGCGGTCGAGCACACCCACGTCCGTGCGGGATCAAGCTGGTCGGCGAGGAGCCAGGTCCCGCGCCCCTTGAAGCTCCCGATCGGAGTCTCGGTTTCGTTCTTGACGACGAGCGTCCGGCCGAGTCTCGCCGAGAGCGCGTCGCTCACGCCCTGCGGAGTGCCCAGGAACGCCGGGTCAATCCGGTTGACGGCGCTTGCGATCTCCGAGAGCGAAACGTCGATGTCATCGTCGCGGGTCATGTGCGTGCACCGGACGGTGTCACACCTCGACGGCCCGTTCGTCTCAGGCATCGAACGGCAACACATCGCCGCAGGCACTCGTCGGCGTCACGACGTGGGCGCAGTGGCTCAGTCACCAGCGGCGGGATGACGCGCCGGAGCCGACGAGAGCACGACGGGGTCACGCGGGACACGGGCTGGGTCGAACTCGCTGAGCAGGTCGGCCGCCGCGGCGACGTCCTCGCGCCCGGGGGCAAGGTCGAGCGTGTGGGCGAGGAGCGCGAGTGTGCGCGCGGCTGGCTCATCGCGGTCGACGAGTGTCGATCCGCCGTGGCGCTTGGCGAGTCGCGCGCCGTCCGGGGAGAGGACGAGCGGCACGTGGGCGTACGCCGGTACGGGCAGCCCGAGGAGTCGGCCGAGGACGATCTGCCGCGGCGTCGAGCTCACGAGATCCGCGCCGCGGACGACCTCGCCGACACCCTGGTCGGCATCGTCGACGACGACGGCGAGCTGGTACGCGGTCACGCCGTCGGCTCGGCGCACGACGAAGTCGTCGACGACGCCGCCGCAGCAGCCGAGCAGGCGATCCTGGAACTCGACGCGCTCGTCGTCGGCGCGGAGGCGCAGCGCGTACGGCCGTCCGCTGTCGATCCGTGCCCGCCGCTGCGCGGCCGACAGCTCGCGGCACGTGCCCGGGTAGGCGCCCTCCGGCAAATCACCATGCGGCGCCGACGCCGCGGCCCGGATCTCGGCCCGGGTGCAGAAGCACTCGTAGAGCCGGCCCTGGGCGCGGAGTGCCTCGAGTGCGCGGTCATACAGCGCGCCCCGCTCCGACTGTCGGACCACCGTCCCGTCCCAGTCGATCCCGAGCGCGCGAAGGTCATCAAGCTGCCCACGCTCGAACTCGCGACGGGAACGCTGGGGGTCAAGGTCCTCGATCCGAACGAGGAACCGCGCCCCCTCGCGAGCGTGCGAACAACCACGCGACCAGCGCGGTGCGGAGACTCCCGAGGTGGAGCGGTCCCGTGGGCGAGGGGGCAAAGCGTCCGTCGTGCGTCACGGGGACATTGTGGGGCGCCGGACCGGTGGTGTCTGACCGTGGGCTGTCGGGCTGCCGCTCATAGTGCGACCTCTCGGTCGAGCCTCAGCTCCCGTTGAAGCCGACGGTCGTGGGTCGCCACGACGAGTGCTCCCGACCACGCGCGTAACGCCGCCTCGAGGACCTCGAGCGACTCGATGTCGAGGTGGTTGGTCGGCTCGTCGAGCAGCAGACACGCGGCGCGCTGGTGGGCGATGACGGTCAGCGCGGCGCGCGTGCGCTCCCCGGGTGACAGCGTGGCGATCTCCCGCCCGGCGGCCTCGGCTCCGAGACCGAACGCAGCGAGCGCGGTGCGGGCGCTGTGCTCGTCGAGTCCGGTGACCGTGCGGATGTGGCCGGCGAGCGTTCCCGGGCGGTCGAGCGCCGCCTGCGTCTGCTCGAGCTGCGCGATCGTCGCCCCCCGGGCGACGCGCCGGCGCCCCGAGGACGGCTCGAGCTCGCCGGCGAGCATCGCGAGCAGGGTCGACTTGCCGGTGCCGTTGCGCCCGCTGACGAGCACGCGCTCACCGTCGGCGACCGACAGGTCGAGTGGCCCGAGCGACCATCCACCGCGGCGCGCGACGGCTCCCTCGAGCGTGATCACCCACGGCCGGCGGCGCTCGTCCGGTCGCAACCGCAATCGCAACTCGGGATGCTCCCACGGACGCTCCGGGACCTCGATCCGTCCCGCCCGGCCGCCCATCTTGCGGGCGCGGCTGGCCATCTCGTCGGCCCGCATCGTGACCCACTCGCGCATGTGCTTGTCGTTGTCGTGCACGCGGGCGCGGGCGCGGCTGGCGCTCGCCGCGGCACGCCGCCGCGTCTCGCGTTCGGCGGCAACCAGCTGGGCCCGGCGGGCGAGTGCCTGCTCGTGCTCGGCGCGAGCCCGGGCGCGAGTCGCCTCCCGCTCGCGCTCAAACGCATCCCAGCCGCCACCGAACTGGACCGCCGTTCCCGTGTGGAGGTCAAGTTCGACGATCTCGTCGACCACGTCCGCCAGGAAGGCACGGTCGTGGGAGACGAGCACCATGCCCCCAGGCCGGGAGCGGATCAGACCGGTGAGGTGCGCCAAACCGTCGTCGTCGAGATGGTTCGTCGGTTCGTCGAGCAGGATGACATCGAAGCGGGTGACCGCGAGCCCCGCGAGAGCGGCCCGCGCGAGCTGCCCGCCGGAGAGCGTCTCGGGTGAACGGTCGAGCAGCGGCTCGCCGAGACCGAGTTCAGCGGTGGCGGCGGCCAGTCGGGGGTCGAGGTCGGCGCCGCCGAGGGCCAGCCAGCGGTCGAGCGCCACCGCGTGCGCGTCGATCGCCGCGAGGTCGCCGTCCGCGAGTCGTGTCGGCGTGGCGCTCGAGTTCGCGCGCCGCGCGCGCCACGCCCGCCCGCTCATGAATCAGCTCGCGCACCGTGATCCCGAGCGCATCGGTCCCGATCACCTGCGGGAGGTAGCCGACCGTCCCATGACGGAGGACGTCTCCGCCGTCAGGTGACTCGAGTCCCGCGAGGATCCTGAGCAGCGTCGACTTGCCCGATCCGTTCGGACCGACGAGCCCGATGCGGGTGTCGCTCGCGACCCGGAGGTCGACGGCATCGAGGACCGTGCGGGCGCCGAACCGGCGCGAGATCTGCTGTGCGGTCAGCAACAGCGAAGACATGGTTGCTCCTTCCAGGCTCCGTGGGTGGCACTAAGGACATCCGCGTCGAACCGGCCCGATGACCGTTCGATGTGTCTTGGCGGATGTCAGTGAGTGCCACGCATACAGAGGCCCGGAGGGCCACTTCTCAAATTAGCAGTCCGATCAACCCCCTCTTGCGTGGTTGATCGGTGGCCTGGGTCGGCCGAAGTTCGGTGCGCGTGCCTGCGTTGGACGCACACGGCGCATCGAGAGGGTGGAGATCGGGGGATCGTGGGGCTCTGGCGCCGGGGGGAGTTTTGCGCCAAATCGGGTGTGTCATCCGTATCCGGGCGCGAAATGCACCGTGAGCGGGAGTTTTTCGCCAGGATTCATCGCCGCCGCGGACTTTGGCGAAATATTCCCCTTGGGGCACGCCGCCGCCGCGGGGCGATTAATCCTCGACCCTCTCGATGCGCCGTTCCGTCGGTCACGCAAGAAGCGTGTCGGGCTCTCAAACGAAGCCGCTGGCGGACGGCGGGCGCGAGCCATAGCTAGGGTTATTCCATGGCACACGACGGTCAGGAGTTCGAGGGCCCGAACGGGATGCGGCTGCGCTTCGTGCACATCGACCCGGAGCGGCTTGAGATGGAGGCGCACTACAGCGGCGAGGGGCCGCTGCCGCCGGCGCATTTCCACGTTCGGCAGGATGAGCGCTTCACCGTGCTCGACGGTGCCGTGCGGGTCGTCATCGACGGTCGCGAGGGCCGCTACGGCGCGGGCGAGAGCTTCGACGTGCCGGCGGGCACCGTCCACCAGATGGCCGGCGATGGCGCCGCCCGCGTCAAGTGGGAGGTGACGCCGGCCCTCCGGACGGCGGAGTTCTTCGAAGAGCTGTACACCGGCGCGGCCGCCGAGGACCCGGCCGCGTTCCTGGCCCGGTACGCGGAGGAGTTCCAACTCGCGCCCGCCGCCGACGCCGGTTAGCTGTGGCTGCGGGCGCGCTGGATTGTGAGTAGCTCGGCGGCGATGCCGACGGCAAAGCCGAGGACCCCGACCGTCGCGAGGACGGTCCACCCCTTGTGCGCGCTGTCGATCACGAGCGCGACGAGGCCGATGGTCATGCCGACGAGGGCCACGAGTTGACGTACTGAGCAGGTCATGTGCGAGTAAATCGCCACGACCGGCATCAAGTTGAGCCGCGAAGAGAGGGTGTCGCGCGCCAGCTTCAGACGCGGCTCAATTCAGGCGCGCTCGTAGAACTCGAGGCGCAGCGAACTCGGGTCGACGCCCCCCTCGCCCATCGCCTCTCGCAGCTCGGGGTTCTCGAAGAAGGCGTGCGCCTCCTCGGAGCTGCCGAACTCATGCATGACGAGGACGCTGTTCGGATCGCCGGCGGCCTGGTACACCGCCTGGTCGCTGACGCCGCCCCGGGCCTGCAGGCCGGCGACGCTGTCGTAGACGCGTCGCCAGGCGTCGTAGTCGGCCACGGTGTGCAGCACAAAGCTGGTTGTCACTTCGTCTCCTTGTGGTGCCGTGCGACGGTGCCCCCCGTCGCGGTGAGGCGACCCTAGTCCAAGTGACGAGCAGAGCGCAACTGCCGGCGGCCTATCCTCCGTCATGGATGGCGACGGTTCGACACGACATCGAGACGCGAGATGACTGCGAGCGCCTCGTACGCGCGTTCTACACCCGCGCGCTCAGCGACGCCGTCATCGGCTTCATCTTCACGGACGTCGCGCGGCTCGACCTCGAGGCCCACGTCCCGCGGATCACTTCGTTCTGGGAGACGATCCTGCTTGGCGCGCAGTCCTACTCCGGCGGGGCGTTTCGCCCGCACGCGATCATCCACACCCAGGTTCCGCTCCGCCGGGGCCACTTCGAGCGGTGGTTGTGGCTCTGGCAGACGACCATCGACGAGCTGTTCGCAGGCCCGCGGGCCGAGCTCGCGAAGGCGCACGCGACCCGTGTCGCTGCCGCGTTCCACGGGCGCCTTGAGGCGATGTCCGCAGGCGCCGATTCAAGCGATCTGGCGAGGATGCCGATGGCGGATGCCGAAGCTCCTCTCACGATTGTCCACTCCGGCCCTGCCCGCTCCGATGATCCCAACCGACCTGACCTGGCCCGACCTGATTTACGTCAACGGGCCGTCGAGCGCCGGTAAGACCACCCTCTGCCGCGGTCTGCAGGCCGCGATTGCAGAGCGGCTGGTGAGCCGATCAGCATCACCGCCGTCTTCGGGCCGGTGTTCCGCGTGTTCAGAGTTGGCGTCAGACGCGATCTCTCGGTGCTCGAGGCACGGGAGCGCTCACGGGGTGATCGTGTGCTCGGGCGGGCGCGCGGTCTCGTCGATGTCGTGCACAGCTTCTGTGACTACCTTGAAGCTCGACACACATGACTGAGCAGACGAAGCGATGGGTGGTCGGCTACGGCGCGCTGCGCGCCATCTATGCCGTCGGACTGCTCGCGGCGCCGGATCGCGTGGCGCGGCCCTGGCTCGGCGACGTGCGTCCGGCGGCGGCGTCGATCGCGACGCGCGGCCTCGGCGCGCGCGAGCTGGCACTGTGCGCCGGCGCGATCACGGCCGTGGTGAGCGGGACGCCGGCGCGTCCCTGGTTGCTCGCCTGCGTCGCCTCGGACGCCACCGATGTCGTGGCGACCCTGACCGCGGCCGGTCACGAGCTCCCATCGCGGTCCAAGCCGGGCACGGTGCTCGCCGCCGGCGCCTTCGGTGCCGCCGCGGCGGCACTGGCGCGACGGATCCGGGGCGAGGACGCGTGAGCGCCCGGCTCAGTCCGTCTTGAGCAGCTTCGCCTTCTGCGACTCGAACTCGTGATCGCTGAGGACGCCTCGGTCCCGAAGGTCGGCGAGCTTGCTCAGCTCATCGGCGACGTCGACGGTCGGGATGTGCGGACGTTCCCGGATCACGGTCCCGGTGGCGGTCACCCTGCGGGTGCCGCCCGACCGCAGCCTCGCATCCTCCGCCGCGCCGAGCGCCTTCAGGTCGACCGTCACACGCTTGGAGTTGTGCGGGCTGACGTAGACCGGCACGGTGTCGCCGTCACGCAGGTGGGCACAGATGTACAGCGTGGTTTCGTACGGGTCCTTGCCCGAGACGCTCACCTGGAGTCCGTACTTCCAGACCGAGGGTGCGCCGATGCCCTCGTACTCCCCCGCTGACATCGCCCAACTCGTCTCCTTGGTGGTAAGGACCTTGGCGGTGCCCTGGATCCCGCGCCCCACGAGGCGTCGATCGCCGTACCGCATCACCGCCACCCAGAGATACATCGCGTAGGCGAACGACCCGAGCCAGACAATGATGTACGGCACGAGCACCGCTGGGCCCACGCCGCCGGAAGCGACAACCGCGAGACCCGCGCAACCGACGAGGAACACGGCGAAGGCGATCAGGCTGATTCGTCCGACGTTCATCTGGTCCACCCCCTTGTGGGTCCGGTCGTGCGGGATGCCGTCGTGCCATCGACATCATATTCCCGGGCTCAGGCGGCGAGCGGTCGGTGCGCGAGCGAACGCAGCGATGCCCGCTCCGGCGCCTCGAGCGCGGCGAAGGCGACATCGAACCCGTCGGGCATGACGGGAGCGTCATGACAAGGGCTCAGTCGCCTCGGCGCACGACGTTGAGAAGCTGCTCGCCGCGGCACCAGCGGGCGAGCTGATCGCCCGCGAGCGCGGCCGCCTCGGCGGCACCGGCCGGAGAATCGCCAGCGATGTGGGGCGTCAGCGACAGCAGCCCCGGAGCCCGCCACAGAGGATGGTCGTCCGGAAGTGGCTCCGGGTCGACGACGTCGAGGACGGCACGCAACCGGCTCCGGTTGAGTTCGGCGAGCAGGGCGCCGGTGTCGACGACCGGTCCGCGCGCTGCGTTGATGAGAACGGCGCCATCTCGCATCCGCGCCAGGGCGTCACGACCGATCAGGCCGTGCGTCACATCGCTCAGGGGAGCGAGGACGACCACCGCGTCGGCGACGGGAAGCAGGGTCGGCAGCTCCTCCGGTCCATGCAGTCCGTCACGCGCGTGCGAGGCGACCCCGACGACGCGGGTGCCGAGCGGCCGGAGATACGTCGCCAACCGCCGGCCGATCGAGCCCATCCCCACGACGAGCACGGTCCAGCTGCCGAGGTCGTCAAGCGACCGTGACCGGTCCCAGGTCGTGGCCCCCGCGTGTTCGAGCAGCCCGGTCGAGGCACCGAGGAGCGCGCCGAGGATCCACTCGGCGACCGGCCCGTCGCGCGCGCTGCGGGCGTTGCAGAGCGTCGCCTGCGGCGGCAGGTAGGGCTCGATCCGGTCGGTGCCGGCGGACAGGACCTGGACGACCCTGAGTCGGGTCAGCGTCGGCAGCTCGTCGAGTCGTGCGCCGGTGGCCGGCGTCGGAACGATGAAATCGACCGCCGACAGGTCCGGCGTCTCCTCGAACGGCACGACCTCGACGTCGGTAGGCGCCCGCTCGCGGACGACATCGATCGCCGCTGTGGTGACCGCGGCGCGATGATCACTGCGCTCAGAGGCCATGCCAAGACGCTACCCGCAACATGGGCTGTCAGCGCTTGACGTGGCCCGGCGCGCCGACGGCGTCCGCGAGCCGGTGGACCCTCTTGGTCACCGTATCCACGCCGACGAACGTGCCTGAGAAACCGAAGATGTACATCGCGTGGAGCCGCTGGGCGCCGAGCGGGTTGCGCAGCGTGACGTTGAAGAACGTGCCGCGATGCCCGGCCCGTCGGACGAGGGCGACCGCCTGGCTGAGGGTCATCCGCGGTGCCTTGGCGATGTTGACGTCGTCGAGGAACGGCGCGCTGTAGGCGGTGACGCGCCCGAACCGCTTGGGCGCGGGGCCGTAGAAGATGGTCGCGCTGCGGATCGTCCGGCTCGTCGCCTGATTGTTGAACACGAAACGCCAGGCGACGATGCCTGCGGCCGAAGTCACGCCGCGACCGCCGGAGCATCCCTGCGGGTTGCACCCTCCGCCGCGGGTGATGCCATCCGCCTCGAGCACGACCGCCTTGGCGAACGTTGGTCGCTTCGTGGCGCGGACGATCTGGACAGCTCGGTTGAACAGGGTCGTCACGTCCGGAATCCCACGTGCCGCGGCGCGGCCGCGTCCCGGTGCGCTGGTGATCGGCAGTGCGACGGCGGCGATGGCGAGGCACGCCACGCTGGCTGCGACGATCCGACTCCGCACGGGCGCACCCTACTGTCTGGTCATCTCGGACGCCAGTGAATCGCCCGAGGTCAGTCCGAGCTCGGCGTACGTCGCGGCCAGCGCGGCTACGAGATGCGTCGCGGCGAACCGCTCCGCGTGGATCTGGCGAGCCCGTGTCTGCAGGCGAGTCCGGAGCCGCGCATCGGTGCACACCCGCGTCAGCGCCGCCTCGAGCGCGCCGCGGTCGCCAGGCGCGACGAGCAACGCATCCCGCTCGTTGGTCACATCCTCTGGGATCCCATCCACGTCTGACGCCACGATCGCGGCGCCGGTCTGGAGCGCCTCGAGCAGCGACATGGACCCGCTGCCCTCCTCAAGCGAGGGCAGCACGAACACGTCCGCATGCTGGAGGTAGGGGAGCACATCTTCGACGCGGCCTGTGATCGCGACGCTCGCCGACAGGCCAAGCTCCTGCACGAGCGCTTCGTGAGCGGTCAGGAGCGGTCCCGGACCGACGAGGCAGGCGCGAGCCGGCACCTTCGCGGCGGCCAGTCCGGCGAGCGCGCCGAGCAGGATGTCGACGCCCTTGCGCGGGTCGTGTCGAGAGACGCTGACGATCAGCGGCGCGCCCTTCGGCTGCAGCCGAGCGATCGCAGCCGGGACAGCCGCCAGGTCGGCGGCGTCGGCCCGGAATGCAAGCGGAGCCGCGTACGGCAGCCGCCGGATGTCGAGCCCGGGTCCGCAGGCGGCCTCGATCGAGTCGGCCGACCGAGTCGTAGTTGACCAACAGCCGGGCTGAGCGGCGATATCCGCGGCGCTCAGCTGGCGCGGCGATCGTGCGCACCCAGCCATCCGAGGTCCGATAGCCGAGCATCTGGCGGACGCCGTGCGGTTCGGTCAGCCCGCCGACCTTTGCGCCCGACTCATGGGCGAGCGTTGTGTAGACGCTCGCGATCGGGATCGCCTGCACCCCGCGCCGGGCGAGGATGCGGCTCGCGGCGACGCCGGTCGACGCCCACGGCCCAAAGCTGTGAATGACATGCGGTCCCTGAGTGCCGGCGAGGTGACGGACGACCGCGGCAACGAGCATCGGCTGGTGAGCGGCTGCGAGCAGCGTATGGCGCATCGGGATCGGCGACGCGATCCGGTGCAACGTGCCGAGCTCGGACAGCTCGATGCGGGGCGGCGAGCCTACGCAGAAGACGTGGGGTGCGAATCCCGCCACGACGGCGGCACGTGCATGAGCGGCCACCAGCGTGCGGTGTCCACTCAGCTCCTCCGTCGGGTCGGTGCCGGCGATCATCACAAGCTCGCGCCCAGGGCGGTTCATGCCTGGGCCACCTGTCGGCGCCGCGGCGCGTCGACGACGTCGAGGAGCACGGATTCCAGTCGACCGGCGATCGCCGGCCAGTCGTGGTGCGCGCAGACGAACCGCCGTCCCGCGGCGGCCAGCGCGGCGGCGAGCGCCGGCTCGTCGGAGATCCGGCGGATTGCGTGCTCGAGCGCCGCCTCGCTCTTCGCGGCTCGGATCACGTGCTCGCCGTCTCGCAGTTCGGTGCCGTGGATCGTTTCTGCAAACACGACGCTCGGCAGGCCGGCGGCGAGTCCGTCGAAGACTTTGATCTTGGTTCCGCCGCCATGCTCGATCGGGCTCAGCGACATGTCGGCCGCCCGGAGGTAGGGGCGATGGTCGGCGACGTGGCCGGTGGCGATGACGTTCCCGTCGACGAATGGACGCGCGCAAACGCCGCCGACGATGAGGAACGTGTGCTGCGGCAGCCGGCCTGCGAGGCGCCGGACCCATTTCAGGCCCTCGACATCAGGGATCTTCGGACCGGCTGCCAGGAAGACGACGGTTCGTCGCTCGGGCAGCCCGAGTTGCGCGCGGAGCGCCGGTCGCTCGTCCGGCGCCAGCGGTGTCAGGGTTCGCGTGTCGGTGCCATTCGGAATCGTGACGACGCGATCGGGCGCGACGCCGAACCGCTCGGTGTACACGGCCCGATCGGCGTCGCTGACGGCGAGGATCAACTCGGCGCCGGACACGGCCTGCTGCTCGATCCGCCTGACGCACCGCAGCAGCAGGCTCCGCCGAACCGGGATCCCGGCGGCGAGCGCATTCGAGGTCCGGGTCATGATCTCGATGTTGTGCGAGGCGAGCACGACGGGCAGATTGGGCGCCGCGCGGCGGCAGTATGCGAACTGCCATGGGAACTCCACCAGCATGACGTTCGCCCACCCGATCCACGCGTGCAGGCGCGCCGGGCGCGCCAGCCGGAGCACGCGTCCGCTGAAGATCGCCTGCGGACGAATCCACGTGCGGTTGCAGAGCTCGGCCGCCGCGGCGGCGAGCATGCTCGGGTTGCGGTACTCCACGTAGGTCGGAGTCGGCCGCACCTCGTGCCGGTAGCCGGGAGCGCGGAGTTGGTGCAGCTGCGGCTGCGAGAACTGGCGGACCTCGTGCGAGACACTCAACGCGGACAGCAGGTGGTACATCCGTGCCGTGGAGCCGTTGTCAGGCGGCGACACGAGGCGGGGCGCGACATCGAGGATTCTCAGGCGCGGCACGTCCGGTGTAGCCCGTGCCCGACCTCGTGCCCTCATGCGGCCGCGAGCCTATCGGTCGCCGGCGTCCCGCGAGGAATACCGCGCGATTTGCGAGGATCCTCCGATGAGCACGTTCGACGGGTTCAGCCCGAAGGTCCACACGTGGTTCAGGGGCCTCGAGGCGGACAACAGCAAGTCGTACTTCACCGCGCACCGAGAGTTCTTTGAGGAGTCGATCCGCGACCAGATGGTGGCGTTGCTCGCC
Source organism: uncultured Solirubrobacterales bacterium (assembly GCA_963813265.1). Classification (GTDB taxonomy): domain Bacteria; phylum Actinomycetota; class Thermoleophilia; order Solirubrobacterales; family Solirubrobacteraceae; genus Palsa-465. The sequence continues at coordinate 38,768 of CAWEYQ010000025.1, forward strand.
GAACTGAGCGGGACGTTCGGCGGTGAGGTGAAGCTGTTTCGCCAGAACCGTGACCTTCGCTTCTCACCAGACAAGTCGCCGTATAAGACGAACACGTACGGGATCCTGCGCGGCTCCGAGCTCGCGCCGCAGGGTCTCTATGCCTCCATCTCGGCCGACGGACTCGTGGCGGGGAGCGGCTATCACGTGATGGCGCGCGATCAGCTCGAGCGCTACCGCGACGCGGTCGCCGACGACGCGCGCGGAGCTGAACTCCAGATCGCCGTCGGGGAGGTCGTCGGCTCCGGGCTCGAACTGTGGGGCGAGAGTCTGCGGACCGCGCCGCGCGGCTACCCCAAGGACCATGAGCGGATCGAGTTGTTGCGTCGGAGAAGTCTCGCGCTCGGAGCGAGGATGAAGGCGGGTCGAGGCATCGACCGCGAGTCCGGCCTGCGATTCGTCGCGGACACGTGGCGGGGCGCGCGTCCGGTCACGGCGTGGTTGGATGACAATGTCGGGCCAAGCGCGCTGCCCGCGCGCAGATAACGGCAGTCGTCCGCTGCGCGGCGCGGGCGCTGGTGAGAGCCGCCGCGACGGATAGCATCGACGCCGATGCGTGAGAGGCATGGACGGTGGCCGGTCGTCGCGGCCGGCGGGCTCGGACCCGTGAGCGCACTTGCCGTCCGACAGCCTGCGGCGCGTCCCCTCGCGGCGCTGCTCTGGCACCAGACCGAGGAATGGGTCTGGCCGGGCGGCTTCCTACCGTGGATGAACCGTGAGGTGATCGGCTCCGACGAGGATGAGTTCCCGCTCGATCGGCAGCTCGGCTTCGTCATCAACGTGGTCTTTGGATGGGGCTTCAGCGCGCTGACGGCGGCCGGTCCGGCGGCGGCGGTGCCGGCCGCGATCCTCTACACGAGCAACCTCGGCAACGTCGCGCTCCACGTCGGCTGGGCCGTGCGACACCGGCGCTACGACCCGGGCGTCGTCACGGCGATCCTGACGCTCGGCCCGACCGGAGTCGTCGGCCTGCGCGCGCTCGCACGCGATCCCGCGGTCTCACGACGAGCGCTCCGCGCGGGTGTGCTCGGCGGCGTGGCGATGTCGGTGGTGCTGATGCCGGCGCTCAAGCGCCGCCCGCGTCGGAGCTGATCTGCTCCAGCGCGCTCAGACGGCTGGGGTCTCGTCCTGAAGCGCCGCGATACCGAGCCCGGCGGCGAGGAGTGCCGTCGTGGTCACGAGGAACGTGGCGTGCTTTGGCAGCTCACCGCGGCGGCCGGCGAGCAGTCCGGCGACCGCGTCGGCCAGGTCACAGGCCACCCCGAGCCGCAGCCACTGGGCGCGCTCGCTTCCCGCGCTCGAGCTCGTGCCGAGTGCAAGGGCGACGTCACGTACGCCGAAGAGTCGGCCGAGGTAGGGCGCTTGCGGGTTGGCGGCCATGTCGAGGCCGAACAGGCGGCCGGACAGCCGAGGAGCCAGCCATGCACCGGCACCAACCGCGGTCCGGAGCCCGACGAGTCCATTGACGATCTGTTCGTTCATGGCGGTCCAGCCTAACCCGCGCGGGTCGGCGGGCGCAACAGTGAACACCCGTCACCGTCCGCTTGGACAACCCGCGGGCGGCTCGATCTCCGCCCGGCGAGAAACGTCAACCGAGCGGTCCGCCCGACCGCCGAGTGGGTAACACTGCCGGGACATCACGAGCTTGCGATCGGCACATCGAACGAAAGGCAGGCGGTGGCAGACAGTCCGGAGTTGACGGCGGAGGCCGCGCACGGGGTCGGGCGGCGACCGGATGGGCTCGGTGGTTGGATGGATCGTTGGTTTCAGATCGGGGCCCGTGGAACCACCGTGCGCACCGAGGTCATCGGCGGCGCCACGACGTTTCTCACGCTCGTCTACATCGTGTTCGTCAACCCGGCGATCCTCAGTGGGACGCCAGATCTCAACGGCACGCACCTGCAGTTCGACCAGGTCCTCGCCGTCACCGCGTTGTGCGGCGGCCTGCTGACGGTCGCGATGGGTGTGTTCGGTCGTTACCCGTTCGCGCTCGCTGCCGGCCTCGGTCTGAACGCCTATGCGGCGGCCGAGGTCGCCGCCCACCGGGTCGACTGGGCGTCGATGATGGGCATCTTCGTGATCGACGGTGTGATCATCGTCGCGCCCGTCGTTCTCGGATTGCGCGAGCGGATCGTCGGCGCGATCCCGTTATCGGCACGGTGATCAACGCGATCGACGGCTACCACATCTGGACCGACGGCACGGCGCGGCTCCCGCGGGGTGCCTGGCTGACGACGCCGGATCTCGCGCGCCCCAGGACGGCCGCCTCCCCCGGATCAGGACGGTCCTCGGAATCGACGGGTTCGCGGCGACTCTCGGCGGGTTCATGTCGGCCTCGTCGAGCTCGACCTTCATCGAGAGCAATGCCGTGTTCGGGACGATCATCATCATGCCGGTCACCTACAGCATCGCCAACGGTGTCGGTGTCGGGTTGCTGCTCCACACGGTTTCCGAGCTGCTGCGCGGTCGGCGCGTGAGCATCATCCTGATCATCTTCAGCGGGTTCTTCGTCTGGTACTTCCTCCACGGCGCGATCTGAACGCGACGACTGCGGGCGGACGTCGTGATGGCTACGGGACGACCCGGCCGGGCAGAACCTCGGGGTTGACGACGTTGATCGGCGCGCCCGCGGCGAACGCGTTGATCTGGTCGAAGATGTCGGAGAACTGCAGGTCGTACTCCTCGTGGGTGACGTAGCCGATGTGCGGTGAGCACACGACGTTCGGCAGCGTCAGCAGCGGGTCGTCCGGGTCGCGAAGCGGCTCGCGCTCGAACACATCGACCGCGGCCATGCCGGGACGCCCGGCGCGCAGCGCGTCGACGAGCGCCCCGGGTTCGATCAACCCCGCCCGGCTCGTGTTGACCAGCAGGGCCGTGTCCTTCATCGCCGCGAGGTCGGCCCGCGTGACCATCCCGCGGGTGTCCTCGACGAGTCGCATGTGCAGCGAGAGCACATCCGAGGCCGCGAAGAACGCGTCCTTGGAGCTGGCCGCGACGTGTCCGTCCGCCACCGCCGCGGCGCGCGAGGCCTCCCGACCCCAGACCAGGATCCGCATCCCGAACGCGACGCCGTACCCGGCGACGACGCGGCCGATCCGTCCATAGCCGTAGATCCCGAGCGTCTTGTCGCGCACCGTGTGGCCGACACCGATCTGCCAGTTCCCCGCGTGGAGCGACGCCACCTGGGCCGGTAGCTGCCGCATCGCCGCGAGCACGAGCGCCCACGTCAGCTCGGCCGCCGCGTACGACGGCGTTCCGGCATGGAGATTGGAGGACACGACGACCCCGTGGCGCGTGCAGGCGTCGACATCGATGTGGGGATAGACGCTGCGCTGGCTGATCAGCCGCAGCGCCGGGAGCCGCTCGATCAGCGGGGCGGTGATCGCGGTTCGCTCCCGAATGAGGACGACCGTGTCAAACGGAGCGAGCCGTTCGACCAGGCCCTCGACCGACTCGACGTGATCCGTGAACACGGTCACGTCATGGGCGGCGAGTTTGGTGAAGCACGGCAGCGTGCGCAGCGTGTCGAAGTAATCGTCGAGGATTGCGATCCGCATGGCGAGCAGTGTGACGGGCGCGCGGTCGCGGTCTACCCGGACGATGTGACCCCGAGGATCAGCTGCGAGGTCTCCGTCGGGACGTCGAGCTGAGGGGTGTGACCGACGTCGTCGAGTACGACCCAGTCGGCGTGCGGGAGCCAGTCGTTCCGGTAGCGGGCAGCGGCCGTCGGCCACGGCAGCAGCCGATCCTCGGTCCCCCAGACGATCCGGACCGGACACACGATGCGCTCGGCCTCGAGGTTCCAGCCGGACGCCAGCACGGCGTCGATCGCCGGCCCGGCGGCGGTGCAGCGAGCGATGCCGACGAGTTGATGCGCGAGCAGTTCGGACGGGATGTGCTCGTAGTTGACGGTCTGGAGCATCGTGGCGCGGCGACGTCCCTGCGGGGTGGAAAGGAGCGCGTCCGCCCGAGGCGCCAGCGCGACGGCCTGCGCCTGGAGGGAGCGCTGAAAGCCGAGCAGCTCCCGGTAGGAATCGTCTCCGAGCGCCCATCCGCCGGCGGGGGCGAGCGCGACAACGGTGCGCGCCCGCCCGCGGGCAGCCAGTTGAAGCGCAACGTAGCCGCCGAGCGAATTGCCGACGAGGTGCGCGGCCTCGATGCCCGCGTCGTCAAGCGCGTGTTCGACGTGCTCGGCGAGCGTGCTGGTCGTGACCGTCTCCGGGAGCGGCGGTCCGCCGGCGTGCCCGGCGAGGGTCAACGCGAGCACGTCGTGCTGGCGCTCGAGCGTCGGCAGGACGAGCTCCCAGACACGCCACGTGTCAAGAAACCCGTGCAGGCACACGAGCGGAGTGCCATGTCCGGCGCGATACGAAGGGGTGAAGGAGGTGATCTCGATTGCGCCGCACCCTACGCCGAAGCGGCGTCAGATCACCGGTTGGCGAGCTCGAACACGTGCCAGGCGTGGTAATCGATGCCGCGGCGGTCCGCCCGGGCGTGCACGCCCCAGGAGGCCGAACCGAATTCGCCCGATTGATTGGGAAGTGGATCGGAGGGCAAGGTGACGGCGAACGGGAAGCTCATGCCGGCCTGGAGCGTGCCGGTCCCGAGCGGATTCGCGCCCGGGACGGTGCGTCCGACGCTGTGATAGTCGGACGTCCAGTCGCGGTACTCGAGCGCGACGGTCAGCGCGCGCGCGTCCACCGTCTCGGCAATCTGGACTGACCCGGTGACCGCCTCGCCCGGGCGGAACGCGGGGCGGTCGAGCGTGATCGCGAGATGCGGCGTCGCGGCGCGGGGCGTCACGGCGACACCCAGATCGGGAGGTCCCGGGAGGCGTCGAGCCCACGCGCGTGGCGGTCCCGCACCGCGATGTGCCACGCCCACGAGGCAGCGCCGCCTTCATAGGAAAACGGCGCGTTGGCCGGCACGGCGAAGCGGATGAGCTGCTGCGGCGTCGCGCGATCCAGCTCGTTCCACGTCGCGAACGCGTCCGTTGTCTTCAGCACGCGCTGCTCCTGAGAGCCGTTCTGGGTGTACACGGTCTGTTTGACGTCGTAGTACTCCGTGCACAGCAGCCCGATCTCAAGGGTCTCGCCGAGCTTCTCGGGGTTCGTGACGACGACGGTCGCGGTCACGGTGTCGCCGCGCCGGGCCTCGATTGGGTCGACCGTCAGCTGGAGGTAGCGCGCCTGGCGGGGGTGCCGGCGCCACCACACCCAGCCGACAAGCAGCGCGAACGCGACCGCACCAACGATGAAGATCACGCCGCCGGCGCGGGCGCCCGACGGGCTCTTGTCGTTGGAGGCAGTGGCGAACAGGATGATGGCCCCGGCCGTGAAGCCAAGCGCGCCGAGCGTCAGGATGATGACCGCGATCGGTACGCCGCGGTTCCCCCGACGGGTCTGCGCCCCCGGGTCGTGCCCCGGTGGAAGGTGATGTGGCCCCTGGCGGAAAGCTCCGTTCCGCGCCATGGGCGCACTTTAACCGAGCACGTACGTGGCGTGAAGGCGGGCGTGGACACCGGGCAGGTAGCCCTGGGGCCCGACGACCAGCAGCCCGTCCGTCGGCGTCGCGTAGCAGCACGAGCCACCGAGCTGGGCCGAGGCGCTGCCACAGAAGGTCACGAGCCCGCCGCGCACGGCGTCGCGATAGATGACGACGCCGCCGGCAGCGCGGTCCGCCGATCCGACCCGGAATGTCACCGTCTCGCCGGTGGCGACGTCCGCCGGGGGTGCGAGAAGCCACGCGTCGTCCGCACCGTGGCACGCGCTCACGAGCAGCAGCCGGTGGCCGGTCTCGTTGCGGAAGACGACCTCGTAATAGCGCCCGTGACGACCGTCAAGCTCATGGGTCCCCGTCCCCCTACGGTCGTCGGTACGCCCTGCCGTTGTACTGATCATGAAGTCCTCCTTTTGCCTGTCACGTGCTCCAACACAACAATGGCCCCGCCGGTTGCGGGTGACCATCGTCTGGCGGGAGGAATCGGAGGACGATCTGACCTCCTCCGATCGGAGGAGGCCGGCGCGGTTCAGCTGCGACGCAGGTAATGTGGTGCCGAGGGAGCGACCCGCGTGATGAATCTGGTTCCACGCCACACGATGGCCGTCGCACTGATTGCCGTGACGCTCGCCGGGTGTGGGGCAGCCGGCCAACAGGGCGACCGCACGACCGCGAAGACGGATCCGCCGCCGTCCACCGCGAGCACCCCACAGCCGCATCCCCAGGCCGTCGAGCCGACCGCGGGGGTTGCGGCGTCGTCGTCGGCGGCCGGTGGCGGCGGCGCGACCGTGGTCGGCGATGTCAACGCGCATGCGCCTCCGCTCGCCGAGGTCAGGCGTGAGCTGCAGCGACTCAACCTGTGTGGCGGAGTGACGAACGCCGCGAACGCGGCGCCGATCGTCGCGTCGAAGGCGCCGGGATTCATCGCCGACCCGGGCACGAGTCAGGTGCAAGGGCAGCTTCCTGTGCTCACCGCGCGGCTCGACGCTCTCGGCAAGTCGCTGGGCGTCACGATCTACGGAATCAGCGGTTACCGGACGCCGGCGCACAGCGTCGCGGTGGGTGGCTTTGCCGACGATCCGCACACGAAGGGCCTCGCCGAGGACATCGGCGTCGGCAGTCTGCTCCGCTCGAGTGCCGCCCAGATCACCGAGGCCGAGCTGGCACGGTTCGGGCTCTACCGGCCGTTCGATCCCTCGGACGATCCGAACAACACCGAGGTCAACCACATCCAGCTCATTCCGTCGAGCGGGGTCACGACGCCGGCCCAGTCGGCGACGCGGTGGGACCCGGACCCGACCTGTCGCTAACTACGGTTCAGGGCGTCGGTAGGAGGCCGATGGCCGGAGTATGGCGCCGCGCTCTGGGTCAGCACTGCCGCTTGGTCTCACCGAGGAGATGCGCACCGCTGTGCTTGACAACCTCAGCGACGGCGTGTACTTCGTCGATCGCCGACGCCGAATCCTGTACTGGAACAGCGGTGCCGAGCGGATCACCGGCTTTGCGAAGGATGAGGTCCTCGGCCACCGCTGTCAGGACAACCTGCTCAACCACTGCGACGACGCAGGCACCATTCTGTGCAAGACGCGCTGTCCGCTGGCCGCGACGATGCGCGACGGGGAGCTCAGAGAGGCGCATGTCTACCTCAAGCACAAGGATGGCCACCGCAAGCCCGTGCGCGTCCGGGCCGCGCCCGTCCGTGGCCCCGACGGCACCGTCGTCGGGGCGGTGGAGACATTCCATGATGACACCGCCCTGTTCGACGCACGGCAGCGGGAGCAGGAGCTTGAGCGAGAGTCGATGGTCGACCCGCTCACCGGAGTTGGAAACCGGCGTCTCGGCAAGGCGATGCTGGCGGGCTGGGTCAAGCAGTTCGACACGGCCGGGTGGTCGTTCGGGCTGATATTCGCCGATATCGACTGGTTCAAGCAGGTCAACGACCGCTTCGGTCATGACATCGGCGACGTGGCGCTGCGGGCGGTTGCCCGGACGCTGGCCGAGACGTGTCGGACGTCGGACGCGGTCATCCGGTGGGGCGGTGATGAATTCCTGGTGCTGCTGGCCGAGGCCCGACCGCGGACGCTCGAGCTCATCGCCGAGCGCGTACAGGCACTCGTCGAGCGGACCGAGATCGCGACCGAGCAAGGTCCCGTACCGCTGACCGTGTCGCTCGGCGCCACCGTCGTCAAGCGGGGCGACACGCCCGATCTGGTCCTGCGCCGTGTCGATGCGCTGCTGTATGCGAGCAAGGCAGCGGGGCGCAACCGGGTCACGATTGACCCGTTCAGCCGCGCCTGACTGTTCAACCCGCGACGACCTGCGCGGTGGCCTGAGAGGCGCGGACGAGCAGGACCGGCCGGTCGCTCTCTCGGAGCACGGTGCTCGACGTTGAACCCATCAGCGCGGTGTGGAGCCGACCATGCCCATGGAAGCCCATCACGACGAGGTCGCAGCGGTACTCATCGGCGATCTCGAGGATCCGTTTGGCGGCTCGGCCGGTGACGACGCGGGACTCGACGCTGACGGTCGGCGGCAGCGATTCGACCGCCTCGCGGATCTCTTGGACGTACACCGATTCGTGATCGGTGATGATCGTCGGCGCGCCCACCGCGACCGCGTGGCGCGTCGGCGGGACGACGGTCATCACGATCAGCCTGGCGTGCTGGTCGCAGGCAAGCGTCGCGGCGTGGTGCAGTCCGGCGCGGGCGTCCGGTGAGCCATCGAGCGCGACGAGGATCGTGCAGTAACAGCCCATCGCGATCGTTCAGGCGATCTCGCTGGCGAGGGACGCCGACGGAGTGCCCTCGATGGCCGGACGCGGGACGAACGCGCTCGCGACCGCGGCGAGCCCGCACGCGATCGCCGCGACGAGGAACGCGAGCGTGAAGCCGTGCTCGGTCGGCACCCCCGCGACCACGGTCCCGGCGATGATGCTCGCGCCGATCTGTGCGCCGACGGAACCGCCGAGGGTGCGCATGACGGTATTCATACCGGTCGCCACCCCGGTCTGCTCGGGTCGCACAGCTTCGACGATCAGGTTCGCGAGCGACGCGAACGCGAACCCGATGCCGGCGCCGAGGATGGCTGCCGCGACGTAGATCTCCCAGCGCTGGTCATGCGCGAACGCGAGCATGACGAAAGACACGCAGGTGGCGATCGACCCGAGAATGAGCGGCGCCCGGGCGCCGATCCGGGTCGTGATCCGCCCGGCGATCGGACTCGCGAGGAGCATCATCACGGTGGACGGAACCAGGAACAGGCCCGCTTGGGTGACGTCGGCGCTGAACCCGTACCCGGCCGACTTCGGCGTCTCGACGAACTGGGGGATGAGGATGAACGAGCTGTACATCCCGGCACCGACGAGGAATGCCGCCGCGTTCACCGTCCACACCCCGCGGATCCGCATCATCGTCATGTCGACGAGCGGTTCCGTCGCGCGCTGCTCGTTGACGACCCACGCGGCGAGCAGCGCGATGCCGCCGACGAACAGCCCGACGGTCCGGGCGCTCCCCCAGCCCCACGCCGAGCCCTCGCTGATCGCGACAAGCAGGCATACGAGCCAGCCAGAGAGGAGGATCGCGCCGACCCAGTTGATCCGGCCGGGCGACTTGATCGGCGACTCGGGAACGAACAGCACGGTGGCGATCGTCGTGACGACGACGAGGATCAGCGGGATCCAGAACAGCCAGTGGAAAGAGAGCGCGTCGATGATCGGCCCGGCGAGCACGATCCCCAAGCCGCCGCCAATGCCGAGGATCGCGGAGATGAGCGCGATCCCCTGGGCGACCCGGGCGCGTGGGAACTCGTCCCGGATGATCCCGAACGCGAGTGGGAAGATCGCGCCGCCGGCGCCCTGGATGACGCGGGCGAGGATGAGCACGCCGATGCTGTCGGCGAGCGCGGCGAGGAGCGTGCCGGCGCCGAGTGCGACCAGCGTCGCCACGAGCGTGTGCTCCTTGCCGAACATGTCGCCGAGCCGGCCGACGACCGGGGTCATCACGGAGGCGCTCAGCAGATACGCGGTCAGGATCCAGGCCGTTGACGTCGCCGAAGCGTGCAGGTCATGCTGGATCACCGGTAGCGCCGGCGCGACCGCCGACTGCAGCAACGAGAACGTCATCCCGGCCAGCGCAAGCACCAGGAACGTGAGCCAGTAGTGCTGACGCTCGACGGGGTCGTGCCCCTGGCTCATCGCGACCGATCCTCCAGCCGCTCGATCATGCCGTCGAGGATCTCGACGGCCCGGGCGAGTGCTCCGACGTCCTCGTCGTCGAGCAGCGCCATCTCCTCATGCACCAGCGCCCGGAACTCCGCGCGCAGCTGATCGAGCAGGGCGCAGCCGTCCGGGGTCAACTCGACGAGCACGGCGCGCCCGTCAAGCGGGTCTGGCGTGCGCCTCAGCCACCCGCGCTCGGCGAGCCGATTGACGAGCAACGTGATCGCCGGCTGGGTGACGCCCTCACGGGCTGCCAACTCCGTGATCCGGCGGGGCCGTTCCGAGACCACGTAGAGGACCCCGATCTCGGTCCGGGAGATCGGCACCGTCGTGTGCGCCATGAGACAGCCGTGAGATCGCTGCCGCACGGACCGGGAGCGCTTCGGCGATCTCCTCGGAGCGGGGTGACGCGGCGGGAGACGGACGGTTCCATGAGTCAGAAATATTAGCCGCTAATGGTTCGCACGGCGGCCGGTCGATCGACTCGCGTGCGCGGCTCAGCAGCCACGGCAGGCAGTAGGTGCGCGTGTAGCCCCACGAGCCTGTCGGTGAGGCGCGGACGTGCGAGTCGTCCGTGCGACGGCGGACGCCCGAGCGTCGTCGCGGGTCGCGGGCGGGATTGTGGGCGCTTAGGGCGCCGCGGGGACGACCGCGATCGGTCCCTCCGCGACGGGCGCGCCGTCGAGCGCGGCCGTGTCGAAGGTCGGCTCGTGGAGGCGCCGCACGGACGGCATCAGCTCGATGAACGCATCGGCGGTCTCCAGGAAGTTCGTGCGCTCCGTCCGGTAGTGCATCGGGACGACCCAGCGTGCGCCGAGGCGCTGGGCGATCTCGACCGCGGCGGCGGCGCCGATCGTCGGGCCGGCGCCGACGGGGATGAACAGCAGATCGACGGAGCCGAGCGCCGCGGCCTGCTCCGGTCGCAGCTCGGCCTGGCCGAAATCGCCGAAGTGGCACACGCGGACGCCATCGAAGTCGAACGCGAAGATCGTGTTCGGCCCGCGCTCGGTTCCGGCGGCGGTGTCGTGCTCCGAGGCGACGGCGAGGACCTCGCCGATCGGGGACTCGTGGCGGCCCGCCGTTGAGCGCAGAACGGCCGGGGAGCCACCGATCGCCTCGACTCCGTTGTGGTCGAGGTGCTCGTGGGTGACGAGCAGCAGCTCGGCGTCGACGCCGGTGATCGGTGGGTAATCGAACTTCAACCCGCGCCCGGCGGCCGGCGACATGTCGCCGAACGGGTCGATGAACACCGTCGTCCCGTCCGCGCGGAGGGCGAAGGACGACTGGCCGTACCACTCAACGTGCATGCTGTTTCTCCGGTTCGGGGTGGGCGAGCGGGCGGGGACGCGCCGGCGGCGGCGCGGCCGGTGCGGCCTCGGGTTCGTCGGCGTGCCAATAGCGCCCGCCGCGCATGAGCGACGCGGCGGCGGCGACGAGGCAGGCGAAGATCGCGAACGCGAACGCCTCGCGAAGGCCGCTGCGGAATGGCGCCGAGATGAGATGCGGGAAGAACGCACGGCCGGTGACGGTCGCCTGGGCGTGCGCACTTAGGCCAGTGAGTACGTGCGGCCCGAGCAGGTGCTGGATCGGGTTGTAGCCGAGGAATGCGGCGAACAGGATCGACACCGGCGGCAGTTGCGCGACGTGGCCGGCGGCCGTGGCGGAGACGCCGTGCGCCTCGAGTCCGCTGGTCATCGCGTGGGGCAGCGTCGAGGACAGCCCGGCGATCATGAGCGTGAAGAAGATCCCGATCGAGATCACCTGGGCCGAGTTCTGGAACGTCTGGTTCATGCCCCCGCCGGCGCCACGATCACCCTTGGGGAGGCTGTTCATCACCGCGGCGCGGTTCGGGGAGGCGAACATGCCCATCGAGATCCCGTTGAGCGCGAGGATGGCTGCGAACAGCGGATACGGAAAGTCGGTCGGCAGCAGCAACAGGAGCCCAAAGCTGACCGCGGCGCCGAGCATCCCTCCGGTCGCGAACCAGCGGGCGCCGAAGCGGTCGGACAGGACACCGGAGGTGGGGCCGGCGACGAGCATGCCGAGGGTCAGCGGCAGCATGTAGATCCCGGCCCACAGCGGGGTGTCGGTGAAGTCGTAGCCGTGGAGCGGGAGCCAGATGCCCTGCAGCCAGATGATCAGCATGAACATCAGGCCGCCGCGGGCGACCGCCGAGAGGAACGTCGACAGCGTTCCGAACGTGAACGCGCGGATGCGGAACAGGGGCAGGCGGAACATCGGGTCGCTGACCCGGCGCTCCACCATCACGAACGTGATCAGGCTCAGGACCCCGGCGCCGAACAGGGCGAGCACCCGCGGGCTGCTCCAGCCGGTCGCGTGGTGTCCGTACGGGCGGATCCCGTAGGTGATCGCGACCATCACGAACACGAGGCCCGCGGCGAACGTCACGTTGCCGAGCCAGTCGACCGGGCGGCGTCGCGGCTCGGAGCGCTCCTGGAGCTTGAGGTAGCCCCAGACGGTTCCGAACAGGCCCACCGGGACGGAGATGAGGAACACGAGCCGCCAGTCGATCGGCGCGAGCAGTCCGCCGAGCACGAGCCCGACGAACATGCCACTGACCCCGACGATGTTGTTGATGCCGAGCGCCATCCCCCGCTGGTTGGCCGGGAACGCGTCGGTGAGAATCGCCGCGGAGTTCGCGAGCAGGCAGGCGCCGCCGACCCCCTGCACGATTCGGAAGATGATCAGGTAATCAGCGCCGGCTCGGCCGGTGAGCCAGTCGATCGTCAGCAACAGCGACGCGACCGTGTAGATGACGAACCCGAGGTTGTAGATCTTTACGCGACCGAACATGTCGCCGAGGCGCCCGAGGCTGACGATCAGAACGCTCGTCACGACGAGGTAGCCGAGGATCATCCACAGCAGATACAGGCTGTTCGACGGCACGAGCGGGTCGAGGTGGATGCCGCGGAAGATGTCCGGCATCGCGATCAGCGTGATCGACGCGTCGAGCGTCGCCAGGAGCACCGCGAGCGTCGTGTTCGAGAGCGCGATCCACTTGTACCGATCGTCGGTCTGGGCCCTGGCCATGCCAGCCAATTATACAGGCAACCTGTACAGTTAGCCTGGCTACCCGGATAGACTTGCATCATGCCGAGCACAACCGATCCCGCCCTGACCGCGAGCGAGCTGCGCGTCGTCATCGGACGGCTCGTGCGCCGCTTGCGCCAGGAGCACGGTTTCCCGCTCTCGCACGGCGTGGTTCTCGGCCGCCTCGATCGCGAAGGTCCTCAGAGCGTGAGCGACCTCGCCGCGGCGGAGCGCGTCCGCCCGCAGTCGATGGCCCAGACGGTCGGCGATCTCGAGGCCGATGGGCTCGTCAGCCGTCGGCCGGACCCCGACGATCGCCGCCGGGCGCTCGTCGAGTTGACCGAGCAGGGCATCGCGACGCTGACCGCCGACCGGCGCCGCCGCGAGGGGTGGCTGGCCCGGGCGATCGCCGACGACCTCGACGACGACGAACGCGAGTTGCTCGAGCGCGCGATCGGTCTGCTGCGACGGCTCAGCGAAATCTGAATCGACGGGTACGGAACAATGCGCTCTGATGAGCGCGATCCTGGGTGCCGGGATGGAGGAGCCGCCCAACCGCGGCGGTGCCTTCCCGCGGTTGACCGACGAGCATCGGGACCGCCTGCGTGAGGTCGGGAAGGTCCGTCGCGTCGAGCCTGGGGAGGTGCTGTTCCGCGAGGGCGACGACAGCTACAACTTCTTTGTCGTCGAGTCCGGCGCGGTCGCGATCGTCGAGGGCTACGGGGCGGACGACCGGGTCATCGCGATCCACGGGCCGCACCGGTTCCTCGGGGATCTGAACCTGCTCACCGGCGCGCGCGTGTACTTGACCGCGGTCGTCCGTGACCCCGGTGAGCTGATCGAGGTCGAGATCCATCGCATGCGCCGCCTGCTGGCCGACGACGAGGAGCTCGGCAACATCGTCCTCGGCGCCTACCTCGCCCGCCGCTCGATCCTGATCGACGTCGGCGCCGGCGTCCGCGTCATCGGGTCGCGGTTCTCACCGGATACCCGCCGTCTCCGTGAGTTCCTCGCCCGCAACCGCGTGCCGTACCACTGGGTCGACCTCGAGGAGGACGAGGAGGCCGACGCGATGCTGCGGGCGATCGACGTCGCTCCGGCGGACACGCCGGTCGTGCTCGGGGCCGGGACCGTGCTCCGGAATCCGTCGACCGACGAGCTCGCGCGTGAGATGCGGATGAGCGCCCGCGGCGCGCCACCGCCGATGTGCGACGTCGTGATCGTCGGCGGCGGCCCGGCCGGTCTCGCCGCCGCGCTGTACGGCGCGTCGGAGGGCCTGGACACGCAGGCGATCGATGCGATCGCGTTCGGCGGCCAGGCGAGCACGTCGTCGCGGATCGAGAACTACCTCGGGTTCCCGACGGGCGTTTCGGGCAGCGAGCTCGCCGCGCGCGCGATCCTCCAGGCGAAGAAGTTCGGCGCTCGGCTCGTCGTCCCGGCGCGCGCGATCGGGCTGGCGCGGGAGAACAACCATTTCACGATCGAGCTGGACAACGGAGACGTCGTCAACGGACGCACGATGATCGTCGCCACGGGGGCGCAGTACCGCAAGCTCGATGTGCCGAATCTCGAGCGCTACGAGGGCGTCGGCGTCTACTACGCGGCCACGCAGGCCGAGTCGAAGATGTGCGAGAACGACCCGGTGCTCGTCATCGGCGGCGGCAACTCGGCGGGTCAGGCAGCGCTCTTCCTGTCCCGGTCCGCGCGCACCTGCCGGCTGATGATCCGCGGCGGCGACCTCGGGAAATCGATGTCGCGCTACCTGATCGACGAGCTCGACCGTCACCCTCAGATCGAGCTGATCACCCACTCGCAGGTGGTCGCCCTGCAGGGCGACCACGCGCTCGAGGCGGCCGTCGTCGAGGACACGCGCACCGGCGAGCGGCGCGAACTTGAGGCGAAGGCGCTGTTCGTCTTCATCGGCGCCGAGCCGCACACCGCGTGGCTTGACGGCAGGGTCGCGCTGGACGAGCACGGCTTTCTGCTCACCGGGCGCGATCTCCGCGACGAGCAGCTGACCGGATACGCCGGCGACCGCCCGCTGTTTCTGGAGACGAGCCAGCCGGGGATGTTCGCGGTCGGCGACGTCCACTCCGGGTCGATCAAGCGCGTCGCCTCGGCCGTCGGCGAAGGATCGATGGCGATCCGCCTCGTCCACCAGCGCCTCGCCGCGAGCTGATCGCGGCTCATCCCGCGGCGCGCGCCAGCAGTTCCTCGAACTCGGGCGACTCGAACTCCCACACCGCTCGCTGCCACAGCGCGCGCGCCCATTCGATGATCTCCGGGTCCTGCGTCGCGCCGATTCGGATCGAACCCCACAGGCACCAGCCGTACTTCGACATCAGCGACCACAGGCGGGCGCGGGCGAGCTCACGCGGCCGAGACTCGCCGTGGTACTCGGTGACGAGCTGCTCTGCCTGCTCGGGGCTGAGCTCGAGCTCGTTGATCGCGTCCCCGAGGTCGTACATCGGATCGTTGTTGCCCGAGTACTCGTAGTCGACGACCCACAGGTGGCTGCCCGGCCCGTCGGACTCGATGAAGTTCCCCGGCATCAGGTCGTTGTGGCACGGCGCGGTGCGCTCCCGCGTCTTGGTCAGCAGTTCGCCGACGGTCCGGGCGCGGTCCGCGTAGCGGGGGTAATCGCCCGGGCAGCGGATAGCCGTTGTCGTTCACGATCTTCAGATATCGGGCTTGGACATCAACCATGTTGAAGTCCCGGGTGAACGCCTTGGCGCCGTGAAGCCGGCGCAGCGAGTCGGCGAGCGCCGAGACGCGAGCGGATGCGGAGAAGTCCGCGGGGTTCATGGTCACGCCCTCGACGAACTTCACGACGAGTGCCTCCGGCTCACGCACGCGGGCGATCACCGGCGCGCCAACCCCGACCTCGGCGGCGAGGACCGAGTTGTGATGCTCGTTGTCACGGTCGATCCCGAGCTCACCGGCTTCGGGCACGCTGATCCGCACGACGTAGTCCCCGCCGGGTGTCTTCACGCGGAAGTTGCGGTTCGTCATCCCGCCCTCGAGCGGAGTGGCGCTCACGTCAGCGCCGGTGAGCTCCGGGACCTGCTCGAGCACCCGGGCAAGTTCAGCGTTCATCGGCACTCCCTCCATTCCGACTCAGCGCCAGCATCTGTTCCAGTGCTGCGACGTCGAGCCGCTCGATGATGATGTCGGCCAGCTGTGAGTGAGGGTCGTAGCCGAGGCCGCGAATCGCGGCGACGTGCATCCCCGCGGATCGTGCCGCCTCAGCGCCCTCGGTCGCGTCCTCGACGGCGACGACCTCGTGTGCCGCGATCGGCGTGTCGAGTGGGCCACGCGCGTTGATCTGATCGAGCGCGCGCGTGAATCCCTCGGGGTGCGGCTTGCCCCGGCGGACGTCGTCGATCGACACGACCACGTCGAAGTGCGTGTGGAGGCCGGCCGCGAGGAGCACGTGCTCGATCTCCTCCCGGAAGGCCCCGGACGTGATCGCGAGGCGCACGCCGCGCGCCGCGGCGGTCTGCACGAACGCGCGGGCGTGCTCGGCGATCGGCGGGTCCTGTGCGACGGCGCTCAGGTATCCCTGACGCCGCGCGGTGACGAGTGCGTCGCGTTCTGCGGGATCGAACGGGCGACCGGCGCGACGGATCGCCTCGGTGAAGGCCAGGTGGTCCGGCATCGCCGCGAACTCGCGGTGGTACTGCTCGACGGTCAGCTCGGCACCGGCGGCCGCGAAGCCGCGCACATACAGTGGGGCGACAAGATGATCGTCCTGGGCGAGCGTCCCGTTGAAGTCGAGCACGATCGCGCGGATCGCACCGTCAGCCACGGGTCCGGTCCCCCTGGGGGTCGTAGAGCGCGTCCGGCTCGACCCGCGCCGGCACGACGTCGCCGAACAGCTCGACCTCGACGCCGGCGCCCGTCTGGAGCGCGGCGGGGAGCTTGGCCAGCGCGACCATCCGCCCGACGGTATAGCCGTAGGCGCAGCTCGTGAGTCGCCCGATCACGTCCGTCCCGGAGCGGACGGCCTCGCCGCCGTAGAGCGCCAGCGGTTCACCGTCGCCGATCGTGAGGGTGCGCAGCCGGCGCTCGGGATGTCGGGCCGTGTCGGTCGCGAGCGCGGCGCGGCCGATGAAGTCCGGCTTGTCGAGCGCGACGCAGAAGCCGAGGCCGCTTTCGTACGGTGTGTCCGACGCGGTCAGATCGGTGCCGAAGTACCGGTAGCCCTTCTCGAGGCGCAGCGACTCGAGCGCCCGGTAGCCGACGGCGGCGATCCCGTGGCGCTCGCCGGCCGCCATCAGCCGGTCCCACACCTGGACGGCCCACGCGTTCGGCGCGTACAGCTCGTAGCCGAGCTCGCCGACATAGGTGATGCGTTGGGCGAGGATCGGCGCGCCGCCGTGAACCTCGATCGTCGCGGCCCGCCGGAACGGGAGCGCCGCGTCCGTGACGTCGTCGTCGGTGCAGCTCGCGAGCACCTCGCGCGCGGCCGGTCCCCAGATCCCGATCACCGCGTAAGGTCGCTCACGTCGTCGATCTCGACCGGCGCGTCGTCGAGTTCCCGGGCGAGCGTCAACCAGCCGCGGTCGCCGTCGACGGTGCCGGCCCCCGTGACGACCCGGAACGCGTCCCCGCGTATGCGCGTGACCGTGACGTCGGCGACGATCCCGCCGCGGCGGTCGCAGAACTGCGTGTAGATGACGCTTCCGACGGGCCGGTCGATCCGGCTGTCGCAGACGCGGTCGAGCAGCGCCAGTGCTCCCGGACCGCGCACCTCGAGCTTGCCGAACGAGGTCATGTCGAGGATGCCGACCCGCTCGCGGATCGCGGAGTGCTCAGCCCGCACATGCTCGAACCACGGCGGCGTCGTGAATCCGAACGCGCGCTGGTCAGCGCCGCTTCGCCGCCACGGTCGTCCGGGCTCAAAGTGATCCGGGCGTTCCCAGCCGTTCTTGGTCCCGAAGACGGCGCCGAGTTCCTGGGTGCGCGTATTGAGCGGGCTTGGTCGAAGCCCGCGCCCCCACTCGTCTGCGTCGAATGGGTACCGGAGCCGGTAGTAGTAGCGGTACGTCTCACGCGCGGTGGCCGTCGCGAACCACGGGTCGCGGTAGGCCTCGCCGAACCGCCACGCCCGGTAGGCGGTGACGTCCTCCTGTGCCAGGCCGTCGGTCATCCACTCGGCGAGCGCCCGGCCGAGCCCGCCGGCGCCCCCGAAGCCGTTGAGCGACAGGCCGGCCGCGACCCAGAACCCGGGGGTGCCGGGGATCGGACCGAGCAGCGGGTTCGCATCAGGCGTCATCGCGTCCGGGTGAGCGAGCAGCCGGATGACCCCCGAGCGCTCGAGGAACGGGAAGCGGTCGATCGCGCCCTCAAGCAGCGGCGCGAAGCGATCGATGTCTGATTCGACGGGACGGGCACCGTGTTCCCACGGCACCCCGTCGGTCCATCGCGCGACCGGGTTGCCCTCGTAGCCGCCGATCAACATCCCGCCCGCCTCGTCACGCCCGTAGACGAGATGGTCGGTATCTCGGAAGCATGGGCTGTGGCGCGGGACCTCCTCACCCGGCACCGCCTGCATGAGCACGTGCTGGTGATCGACCGGCACCGAGGGAAACCAGGCCCCGACCATCGCCGCCACCCGCGGCGCCCATACCCCCGCTGCGTTGACGACGTGCTCGGTCTCGATCCGCTCATCCGCGGTGAGGACGGCGCGGACCTCATGTCGCGGCCCGAGTTCGATCCCCGTGACCGCGGTGCGCAGCTTGAAGCGGACGCCGGCCTCGCGCGCGGCGTCCGCCACTGCGTACGTCGCGATGTGGGGGTCGACGTGACCGTCTTCCGCCATCCACACTCCTCCGTACAGGTTCTCCGGGGAGGCGAACGGGAGGCGCTCCAGCACCTCCTCGGGACCGATCAGTTCGGCGTCGAGGCCGAGCGCGCGGGCGCGGCTCGCCGCTCGCTGCAGGTCACGCAGGGAGTCCGGACTCGAGGCGATGCGGACGCTGCCGACGGCGCTGAATACGCCGAGCTCCCGGTAGACCGACACGCTGTAGCGGCGGAACCGCATCATCGTGGCCGATGGATTGAACTGCGTGACCAGGCCCGCCGCGTGGTGCGTCGAGCCACTGGTCAACTCGCCCTTCTCGATCAGCAGCACATCGCGCCAGCCGGCGCGCGCGAGGTGAAACGCGACGCTGCATCCGGCGATGCCGCCGCCGATGACGATGACCTGAGCAGACTCCATAGCGGCTTGCAACGCAGGCTATATTGGCGACACGCAGGATTTCCACGGCGGTGTGGGGAAGTGAGGGTCCGAGAGACCGTCATCGATAGCCATGGGCGTAGCCGAACCGAATTTGTTACGCACGTCTTCAAGGACTGCGCCGTCGCGCCGATGGTCTGAGCACACATCAGCACCCCGGGGCCGATCCGACAGGGAGAACTAGCCTTGAAGCGCACCAGCAAACACCTCGTGTTGGCGGCGATGATCTTTGCCGTCGCGATGATCTTCATCGATCAGACGATCGTCGCCCTCGCGATCCCGCACCTCCAGCGCGATCTTCACCTCACGCCGACCGGTGCCCAGTGGATCGTCAACGGCTACCTCGTCGCGATCTCGGCACTGTTCGCGCTCGGCGGCCGCGTGTCCGACGTCTTCGGCCGCCGCCGCGTCGTGATCATCGGCGTCGCGGCCTTCGCCACGTTCTCGGCGCTGTGTGGCGCCACCCCGACGGGCTCGATCGGCCAGACGTGGATGATCGTGTTCCGAGTGCTTCAGGGCGCCAGTGCGGCCTTCCTGTTCCCGGCCGCGCTCGCGACGGTTGCCGCGACCTATGACGTCAGCGAGCGGGGCAAGGCGCTCGCGATCTTCTTCTCGATCTCCGGCGGCCTCACCTCGATCGGCCCGATCGCTGGTGGCTACCTCACCGCGTGGACCTGGCGCTCGATCTTCTGGATCAACGTGCCGGTGGCGATCATCGCGATCATCCTGACGATCATCGCCAAGCCGAGCGAGGAGAAGCATCCGGCGCCGCTCGACCTGCGCGGCGCGATGCTGGTCTCCTCCGGCATGGCCGTCGCCGTGATCGGTCTCCAGCAGGCGGGCGTCTGGGGGTGGAGCAGCGCCGCGACGTGGGGCTGCCTGGTCGTCGGACTGGTGTTGCTCGTCGCGTTCGTTCGCTTCGAACTTCGGACGCGCGACCCGCTCGTCCCAATGCGCCTGTTCGCCAACAAGGCGTTCGCGGTCGACAACGCCGTCTTGTTCCTGCTCTCGATCTGCTTCGTCCCGCTGTTCTTCTTCGCGAGTCTGTACGCGCAGGTCTCGCTCGGCGAGAGTGCCGAGAACGCGGGCCTGCTGCTCTTGGTGTTCTTCGGCGGGTTCACCGTCGGCGCCCAATGGGGCGGCCGGGTCCTCGACAGCCGCGGCGCGCGACCGACGGTCGTGCTCGGGTGTGCGGTTGCGGCCGTCGGCTTCTACCTGTGGGGCTCAAAGCTCGACGCGCTGTCGTTCGGCAAGCAGTGGCCGTTCCTGGCCATCGCCGGCGCCGGAGTCGGATGCGTGCTCGGACCGGTCAGCACCGACGCGCTCAACCGGGCGTCGCGGGCGGCGTACGGCGCGGTGACGGGGATCACCCAGACGGTGCGCAACTTCGGCGGCAGCCTCGGGCTGGCCGTGCTCGGCTCGATCCTCATCACCGAGACGACCTCACGCGTCGTCACCACGCTCGGTCACTTCGGTGTGCCGAGCGATGCGGCCACCCGGATCGCGCATGCGATCTCCGGGGCGGCGGGTGCGAGCGGTGCAGGCGGCGGCGGGCAGGCGACCAAGCAGGTCACGCACGCGCTGCAGGTCGACTTCGCGCAGTCGATCCGGATCGTCGTCTACGGCATGGCCGGGGCGATGGCGATCGCGTTCATCGTGTCGCTCGTCGCGATGCCGAGCGGCAAGGCCGAGGAGCCGGTTGGCGAGGTGGAGCCGTCGGCCGCCGAGCCGGCTGCCCAGCCGGACGGCGTCGTCGCCTGACGATCGACTCGGCGCGCTTCGATGGGACGCTGGCTCGACGAGGCCGCGATCCGGGTCGATGGTGCGATGAAGGAGAGCGGTTCGGATCGTCCGAGAATCCCCCGCTCAAGCGTCCGTCAGGCGCAGGGGGAGATCCGGACCATCTCATGGTCCTGAAATCCCTCGGCGGCCGAAACGGGCTCGAGGAAGGGATTTCCGGATGGTCACGGTCACGGTCACGAGATCCGTTTCGCCCGTTTGGGGCGTTGAGCGGGGGTTCGTCGCTGTTTTCGGCCCGGTGAAGGGTCCAATCCCCGTTCTCTTCGCTGCAAACCGGCCCTGCGAGCGGTCCCGTCCTGAGCCGGGATGGCCGGCGGGATGGCCGGCGGGATGACCCGCCTGGGTGACCCGGCTGAACCCGGACCCGGACAAGGTCCCAATGGGCCGCCCCTGGCGGGCAGCGTGGGATGGTGTCCTGGTTCGGCCGGGAGAACGTCCCGATCCACAGGGCGGGCGTCCTCCGGTGGGACGTTGTCCCGGTCCTCGACGCCCTCGGACCAGCACGGGGTCATCGCGCGGGGTCATCGCACGGGGTCATCGCGGCGTCATGGCGCGGGGTCCTCAACGCAAGCCCGGTGCTCCCGTTTGAGCCGCACAGCAGGGATTTCGTCCTGGTCGAGCCCGTGACCACACTCCAAATCCCCGTTCTCCTTGCCACAAATCCGGCCCTGACGGCGATCGATCCTCGGTGTCTGGACACGCCCGAGCCGTCCTCTGCAGGGAAGTCTGATTCGTCCGCTGGCGTCGTCACCATGCCCGGCTCATGGCTGGCCGTCAGACACCGACTTCCGCAGGATTGCGGAGCTGGCAGACCCACGCGCTGGCCGAGATGGCGAGGTGGGAGCAGGGCCCTTTT
The DNA here is from genome assembly GCA_963813265.1 of uncultured Solirubrobacterales bacterium. Lineage (GTDB taxonomy): Bacteria > Actinomycetota > Thermoleophilia > Solirubrobacterales > Solirubrobacteraceae > Palsa-465. Next base: position 60,470 of record CAWEYQ010000025.1, read on the forward strand.
CTCGTGTCGGCGGCGCCGGGCGCGGGCAAGACCCGCCCGGCGCTCGAGCTGGCGCGACGGGAGCTCGCCGAGAAGCGCGCAAACTCCGTCGTGATCGCGTGCCCGACGGCGCCGCTCACCCGGCAGTGGGCGCGAGCGGCGAGCGCCCTCGGGCTCGAGCTGGCGCCTGACTCGGACTCGCCGCGCCCGCCGCGGGGCTTCCACGGGGTCGCGGTCACGTACGCGCGGATCGCGAAGGCGCCGGTGCGTTGGTCGAAGGCCGCGACCGCCGGCACGCTCGTCGTCGCCGATGAGGCCCATCATCTCGGCGAGGAGCTCGCGTGGGGCGAGGGGTTCTCCAAGGCGTTCCGCGCTGCCGTGCGGTGGCTGCTGCTTTCCGGAACGCCGTTTCGCTCGGACGCGACGCCGATCCCCGGCGTCCGCTACGACCGCGACGGACTCGCCGAGCCGGACGTGTCCTACACGTATGCCGAGGCCGTAAAGGACGGGATCTGCCGGCCGGTGTGCTTCGTCGCCTATGACGGGACGCTGTCGTGGCGCAGTGGCGACGACGTGATCGAGTCGAGCTTTGAGACCGTGCTGACGGCGCGGGAAGCGAGTCGCCGGTATCGGACGGCGATCTCGACCGAGCTGCCGGACGGCCTGCCCCGCATCCTGCGCGAGGCCCACGCCAAGCTGCTGGAGATCCGCGCCGGTGGGCATCGTGACGCGGGAGGGCTGGTGATCGCCGCCGACTCAGATCACGCCCGGCGGATCGCGGGACTCCTCCGTGAGGCGACCGGCCGCTCACCGGTCGTCGTCCTGCATCAGGAGGCGCGGGCGACGCAGAAGCTGACGGCGTTCACCAACTCGCGGGATCCGTGGATCGTCGCCGTCAACATGGTCTCCGAGGGGGTTGACATTCCCCGCCTGCGGGTCGGTGTGTACGCGACCGCGGCCAAGACGCCGCTCGTCTTCCGCCAGATCGTCGGGCGGTTCGTGCGCACGTTGCCCGGGCGTCCGGTCGAGCCAAGCTGGCTGTACATCCCCGCCGACCCGATCCTGCGGGATCACGCGGCCTCGGTCGAGACGGAACTGCGGCACGTGCTCAAGGCCGCCACCGTCGAGGAGGGCTTCGACGACGCCGCGCTGGAGCGCGCCCAGCGCACCGCGACCGAACCGAGCGAAACGCCCGCGTTCGTGCCGCTGAGCGCTGACGTCGCGCCGCAGATGACCCTGTTCGGGTCTCCGGGTGGCGGCACCGCGACGGCCACCGTCCCGGTCCGCCCCGCGATCGTGCCGCCGCCGGTGCCGCTCCCCGGCGAGGCCGTGGGACCCCGCCGGGACATGCCCGCGTTCGAGCGACGCGCGTTACTGCGAAGCGAGCGTCATCGGCTCGTCTCCGAGGTGCGCCGCCGTGACGGGACGAGCCACCGGGAGATCAACGCCTGGCTCAACCGACGGCTCGGGATCGCCAGCGTCGAGAAGGCGACGCTGGACGACCTCGAGCGGTCGATCGAGTTGCTCGAGCGCAAGCTGAGCGCTCGGCGCTGACGCTCCTACGCCGGCGGGATGTTCTGGTTGAGGTGGAAGAAGTTCGTCGGGTCGTATGTGGCCTTCAGGCCCTGGAGCCGCTGGAACGTCTCTGTTTCGTAGGCCGACCGAACGCCGTCGTCGCCCTCGTCCGCGAGGAAGTTGACGTACCGCAGTCCGGTGCCATACGGCGCGACCGCCTCGGAGGTCGCCTTGACCCAGGCGACGTTCGTCTCATCTTCCGCGGGGTCGAGCCACAGACCGATGTAGTTCATGAGGAACGGCACGTCGCGGCTGCCGAACGCCGTGGCGCCTGCCGGCACCCGACTCATCGCGCCGCCCATCTGATGGACGTGGAGCTGTCCCAGGGGATGAGGGATGCCGGGAACCTGCGCGACGATCGCGTCGATCGCCTCATCGGTCAGCTCCGTCGCGTAGCCCGAGCGCCAGTAGTTCCGGGATCCGCGTGGCGTGCCGGCGTCGAACATTCCCTGAACGGCGGTGTACGGCATCGGGCCGACCACGTCGACGGCGGGACCGAGCTCTCGAAGCGGAGCGAGATCGGCCTCGGCGGCGCCTTCGGGGTCGAGGTGAACGCAGGCAATCGCGAAGATCGGCGTGCCGACGACCTCCGGGGGCACGAACGGCTCGGGCGGCGCGTAGAGGAACGCGGCCATCGTGCACACCTCGTCCGGGGCGTCGACGACCCACTCGCGCCAGAACTTCAGGATGTCGCGGCCGGCGTCGGCGGGCCACCCGAGCAGGCCGCCGTACACGGTGGACACCGGATGCAGCTTGAACTCGAACTCGGTGACGACGCCGAAGTTGCCGCCTCCGCCGCGCAGGCCCCACAGCAACTCCGCGTTCTCGGTCTCACTCGCCCGGACGAGCTCGCCGTCGGCGGTCACGAGTTCGGCCCCGATCAGGTTGTCGCAGGCCAGGCCGTGCTTGCGCATCATCCAGCCGATCCCGCCGCCGAGGGTAAAGCCGGCGATTCCCGTCGTCGTCACGAGCCCGCCGGTCGTGGCGAGTCCATGGGCCTGCGTCGCCGCGTCGAGCTCGCCCCAGGTGAGGCCTCCCTGGGCGCGTACTGTGCGCCGCTCGGGATCGACCGACGCTGAGGCCATCGGCCGCAGATCGATCACGAGACCGCCGTCGCACGTCGCATTTCCGGCGACGTTGTGTCCGCCGCCGCGTACCGCAACGGTCAGCCCTTCGCTGCGCGCGAAGCCGACGGCGGAGATGACGTCACGTGTTCCCGCACACTGCACGATGACCGCGGGCCGTCGGTCGATCATTCCATTCCAGACACTGCGAGCCTCGTCGTACGCGGGATCGCCGGGGAGGACGATCTCGCCCTGCACGGAGCTGCGCAGGTCCTGAACCGTCGCCTCGCCAAGGGTGACCTGGTCATAGGTCGTCATGGTGCTACTCCTGTCGTTGGATGATGTGGCGGCGACGACGCTACGAGGAGGCCGTTATTGCGCCGTTAGCACCGGTTGACGGCCACCCGAAGCAGCTCTCGGCACCGCGCGACACCAACCTGATCGTCGACGCGCTCATATGCCTCAAGCGCCTCTCTGACCCGGCGGGCGACAAGGTCGCCATCGCCGAGCGCGATATCGAGTTCCGCGAGCTCGAGCAGGATTGCGCTGGTCCATCCGGTGAGCGGGACGAAGCCGCGCCACATCGCAAGCGAGCGTTCCTGGAGCTCGCGCGCCTCCTGCAGACGGCCCTGATCCGCCGCCACATACCCGAGCTGCATCGTCGTCCCGGCGCGCCCCGGCCCGTCGTCTGTCCGGTCGAACAGGGCGAGGGCCCGCTCCGACTCGGCCCACGCGCGCGTGAAGTCGCCGGCGTTCGCTGCAGCGACCGACATCGCCAATCGAGACAGACCAATGCCCCGCGCGTCATTGCTCCGTTCTCGGATGGCGAGGCTCTCCGCGTGAAGCTCAGCCGCAGTCGCATGCTCTCCGCAGGCCGAGCAGAGGTTGCCGAGCTGGCCGAGCGCCTGCGCGGTTCCGAGCTCATCGCCCACCGAACGGAACAAGGCCAGGCTCTCGGTCAGGAGCTGGCGGGCGTCGTCCAGGTCATCCGCGTCACGCGCGGCAGCGGCCTCGTCGGCGAGGGCATACGCGACCGCGCTTTCCGGATCCACGCGTCGGGCGGTCACAAACGTGAGCTCCAGGAAGCGGCGATGGGCATGCCGGTTCCCGGGAACGCGGCCATACCCCAACGCGACCGGGAGCAGCAGAGGCGTCCCGTGGCCGTCAAGCTGGCGCAGCAGCGCAACGCTCTGCGTGATCAGGTCCCGACCCACCGCCGTGCGACTCCGTGACGCCTCGAGCACGCCGAGGGTGTGGAGAACCGACGCGGCAATCGCATCCTCGCGGGCCTGAACCGCGAGCGCGCGACTTCGCTCCAGGCGGTCGACGGCGCCGTCGAAGTCGACGAACACCCACGCGAGCGTCCCGAGGTGATGCAGCTCCTCGGCGAGCTCGCGCGGGCCGCCGACGCGGCCGTAATACGCAACCGCCTCACGTGCAGTCTCGAGGGCGAGTAGGTGGCGGTTTGTCCGCAGGGCAAGCACGGAGAGGCCATGCAGGGCCTGCGCGCGTGATGGCGATGCCTCGGGGTTCGCGGCGAGGGCGGCCTCGAGCCAGCGCGCGCCCTCAGTTCGGTCACCACGGTCATGCCAGAAGCGCCATAGCGTTCCCGCGAGGCGAACGGCAACCGCAGGCTCGTCGACGAGCGCGGTCTGCATCGCCAGCCGCAGCTCGTCAGCGTCAAGCGCCAGCCGGGCGTTCGAAGACGGCCGGTCCGCCGACGGCTCAAGCTCCTCTGCGACAGCGAGGTATCGGGCACGGTGGCGAGCGGCGCAGGCATCGGCCTCACCCGCCTGCCGGAGCCGATCCCGGGCGTAGTGACGCACCGTATCGAGCAGGCGATAGCGCGCGACACCGCTCTGCTCCTCGACGACCACGAGCGACTTGTCGACGAGGCGTCCCAGCACGTCGAGCGTCCCCTCGCAGACGGCTCTCGACTGCCTCCAGGTCGAACCGATCCGCGAAGGTCCCAAGACGGCGCAGGAGGACGCGCTCCTCCTCGTCGAGCAGCTCGTAGCTCCAGTCGAGCGTTGCCACGAGCGTTTGTTGCCTGCTGAGCGCGGCCCGGCTGCCGGAGGCGAGCACGGAGAGTGAGTCCGACAGGCGTTGCGCCAGCTGGGCGGGTGCAAGGACTCCGACGCGGGCTGCGGCGAGCTCGATCGCGAGCGGGATCCCATCCACGCGGCGGCAGATCTCTTGGACGGCGTCGCTGTTGTCGTCCGTCAGCCGGAAGCGGGAGGAGGCTGCCTGTGCGCGCTCGGCAAACAGTGACACGGCCTCCGCGCGTGCGAGCGATGGCACGCGCCAGTTCACCTCCCCCGCCACGCGTAGCGGCTCGCGACTCGTCGCCAGCAGCATCACGTTCCGACAGCGGGTGAGAAGTTGTTCGGCGAGCTGGGCGCAGGCGTCGACGACGTGCTCGCAGTTGTCGAGCACGAGCACCAGCTCGCGGTCGCCGACGTGCGCGGCGATCGCCTGCTCGGACGGGCGGGCGGATCGGCTCTCGACGCCGAGCGCGGTCGCCACGGCGGCGGCGACGAGCGCGCCATCTCCGAGTCCGGCGAGCTCGACCAGCCACACGCCGTCCCGCATCTCGCCTGCGACCGTCGCCGCGGCCTGGAGCGCGAGTCGCGTCTTTCCGCACCCCCCGGGACCGGTCAGGGTGACGGATCGATGCCGGCGAATGAGACCAACGACCTCGTCGAGTTCCCGCGAGCGCCCGATGAAGCTTGTCAGGGCGAGCGGGAGGTTGTGCGATCGGGCGGCGGCCGCCGCCTCCGCGGCTTCGACCGGGGGCGCGTCGGGCTCCTCGCCGTCGCCAACGCCGTCACCAACGCCGTCGCCGTCGCCGTCGCCATCGCCGTCGCGGGACAGCAACTCCCGGTACACCTCGCGCGTCTGCGCCTCCGGTTCATCGGCGTACTCACGGCGCAACGAGTCCCGGAGCAGGTGGAACTGGGCGAGCGCGCGTTGCCGGCGGCCAGAGAGCGCGTAGACGCGCATGAGCTCACGGTGCACCCGCTCGGAGAATGGATCGTCGGCGAGCGCGTTCTGGAGTGCCGTGATCGCGAGGTCGTGAGCGCCGGCTTCGGAATGCAGCCGGGCAAGGGCGAGCAACAGCGCGAGGTGCTGCTCGCGCAGGGCATCGCGGCGGGGTGCTGCCCAGGGCTCGAAGCGATCCTCGGGCAGCAGCTCGCCGCCGTAACGCTCGAGCGCGGCCATCAGGCGCGGCACGGACGGATCGCGAACGGCCGCCGCCGCCGCGGCCTCGAACTGCTCGACATCGATCGCGAGGTGTTCGGCGCCGAGGGTTAGCACGTCCTGGGAGAGCTCGAGGCGCTGCGCCCCGTCCTCGCCGATGGAGTCGAGTGCCCGGCGTGAGACGTACACCGCCTGACGTAGGTTGTTCGAAGCGGCGCTCGCGTCGCCGTCCGGCCACAGCGCTTCGATCACCTGCTCGCGATGGAGGCGGTGCTCCGGGCTGAGGGCGAGCAGCTTGACGAGCGTCCGCGCTTTGCGCAGGCGCCACGCCGTGTCGGCCACCGCGCGATCAGCAACGGCGACGTGGAAGCCGCCGAGGAGATGGATGCTCAGCTCCGGTCGCCGTTGCCCTGACATTCCCCTGGTCAGGACCATACGGGGCGGGTGGGCGCGCGGCAAGCGTTCGACGACGCCTGCCGCGCGGCCCGCCTAGCTGGCGGACGTCGTCGAGCGGGCGCGGCGACGTGTCGTCCGGCTCGCGCCGCTCGCGCTCGCACCGTTGCTCGAGGAGCTCGATCGTGACGAGCGGCTGCTGCTCCGACGGCGCGTCGGCGTGGCTCGCTGAGCACGCGGGATCTCGCTGCGCACGACCGCCTTGACGAGGCGCACGAGTTCGGCCTCGAGGAATTTGGCCATCCGCTCCTCGTCACGCCGGATGTTCCGCGCGAGCTGCGCGGTCTCCTTATCCCCTACCTCGGTGGCAAAAGTCTCGATCCGGGTGTAGATCGCGATCTCGACGTGCTCTTCCCGGAGTTCCTCCTGGGCGTTGCGCAGGTGAGTCTCGGCCTGCTCGGTGATGAGAGCGCGGGCCGCGCCAACCTGACCCTTGACCGCGGCGACCGCCTTGCCCGCGGCCTCGCCGACCGCGGTGGGAACCGCGGGGAGGTTCGGAGCCGTCGTCGGGGTGCCGCCGAGCTTCTTCATTCGTGAGGCGACGCGGCGCTTGTGGTCACGCGTCTCGCTGAGGTGCTGGCGCAGCCGCTTCTTGTAGGACTGCTTCTCGGTCAGCGCGATGTGTGCCTTGAGGTCAACCTCGAGCTCGGCCTCCTTGGCGTATGCCTCGCCGAGCCACTGGGCGAGCTTGGTGTCGCGTTCATTGATGATCTTCTCGGGCATCTGAGTTCGTTCCTTTGTTTTCACGGGGTTGATCGGGCGCGCCGGCAGTCTGTCTGCGCAACTCGCGGGTCACGGCGGTCAGCGGCGAGCTCGCGGAGCCGGCGCGCGCCAGGCGGTCGACGACGTCCGTGGCGTTCAGGAGCGCGTAGCCGTCCCACGGCTCGTCAACCGTCACCGACGCGCCTCGCGAGCGGGGGGTGCCGGCCGTACCGGCAAGTCAGGCGCCTGAGTCGCAAGACCGTTGTGTCCGGTCGCCGACTGAAGCGCACCGCCGACCAGCGTCAACGCGCGGGCCGAGGCGGTGAGTGTCGTGTGCAGTGCGAGCCGCGTCACACGGACGCCGGCGCGCACAGGTAGTGTCATGAGTTCGCCCACCATGGGGTCGGTACTACCCCGGCGGTGGCAATCAAACCAGCCCGGCCATGGGCGGAGTCGAATCTTCTACTTATGGGTAAGACGGGTCGCGAGGTGAGGCACAGTGGTTGATCTTGATCCCCGAGCACTGCTTGATCGGAAGGCCCTGCTTGACCCCAAGGGGCTCGTCGGCGCCGCGGCGAGGCTCGTCGAGCGGTTCGGTGACGAGGCGTACTTCGCGGCGCTGTGCATCCGCAGCGGGATCGTCGGCGTCGAGCTCCCTCACCGGGTCGCACAGCTGCTGATCGGATTTGAGCGCTACGGCATGCTCGCGGGGGCGATCACCGCGAGCGCCATTCGGCATGGAGACCGCACGGCGCTGATCGACGAACGCGGAGAGCTGACCTACGCGCAGCTCGACGCGCGCGTCAACGCACTCGCCAACGCTTGGCACGAGCGCGGCCTCGAGGCCGGCGAGGGGGTCGCGATCCTCGTCCGCAACCACCGCGGGTTTCTCGAGTCGGTGTTCGCGGCCGCCAAGTGCGGCGCCCGCGTGATCCTGCTCAACACGTCGTTCGCGGGGCCGCAGATCCGTGAGGTGGCCGAGCGCGAGGGCACCGACCTGCTCGTCTACGACGACGAGTACTCAAAGGTGCTGAAGGGCATCGAGGAGCCGCCACGCGGTCGCTTCCGGGCGTGGACCGACGACGAGGACGATGCCCCTGAGGATTCGATCGAGGCGCTGATCGCCGGCGCCTCGACCGATGCGCCGCCGAAGCCCGGTGCGTCCCCCCGGGTGACGATCCTGACCAGCGGGACGACGGGCACCCCGAAGGGCGCGCCGCGCAGCGAGCCGAGATCGCTGTCGTTGCTCGGCGGCCTGCTCAGCAAGGTGCCGTTCAGAGCGTGCGAGACGACGGAGCTGTGCGTTCCGATGTTCCACGCCCTGGGCTTCATGCAGGCGATGGTCGGCGTCGCGCTCGGCTCGACGCTCGTCGTCCGTCGCCGGTTCGACCCCGAGGAGACACTCGGGAGTCTGGCGGAGCACAAGGCGAGCGCGATGGTCGTCGTGCCCGTGATGCTGCGCCGACTCGTCGATGTCGGCGAGGAGCAGATCAAGCAGCAGGATCTGTCGAGCCTCCGCATCATCTTCGTGAGCGGCTCCGCGCTCGGCGCCGATCTCGCCGAACGGGCGAGCAAGGTCTTCGGTCCGGTGATCTACAACCTGTACGGCTCGACCGAGGTCGCCTACGCGACGATCGCCACACCGGAGGACATCGAGGCGGACTCCTCAAGCGTCGGCCGCGTCGTGCGTGGATCGGTGATCAAGATCTTCGACAAGGACGGCAAGGAACTCCCCCGGGGCGAGAGCGGCCGGATCTTCGTCGGCAACCTGTCGCAGTTCGAGGGCTACACCGGAGGCGGCAGCAAGGACTCGATCCAGGGTCTGATGTCGTCCGGCGACGTCGGCCACTTCGACGAGGACGGGCGGCTGTTCATCGACGGCCGAGACGACGAGATGATCGTCTCCGGCGGGGAGAACGTGTTCCCGGCCGAGGTCGAGGAGCTGCTCGCCGGACACGAGTCGATCTCGGAGGCGGCGGCGATCGGCGTCGATGACGAGAAGTTCGGCCAGCGGCTGAAGGCATTCGTCGTGCTGAACAACGGCGCCAACCTGACCGAGGATGAGGTCAAGGGCTACGTCAAGGAGAACCTCGCCAACTACAAGGTGCCGCGGGAGATCGTGTTCATCGACGAGCTGCCCCGCAACCCGACCGGCAAGGTGCTCAAGCGCGAGCTCGGCGACGACGAACAGTCATCAGCCAGAAGTTCTGACTAACGGCGCGCCGGGGCGCGTGTTGGACTAAGCTCCGCGCCCTAGTCCACGAATCCACCGCGGGAGGTAGAGAAATGGGCAGGACTGTCGCTGCGCGCGCAGGGCGCAGAGCGGCACTGACGATGGCGCTTGTCGGCGCTGTCGGTTGCCTCGGCGCCGCGCAGGCAAGCGCGCTGCCAAACCTTGGGGGCTTGTTGCACGCGCCGGTCACGGGTCTGCATGTCGACCTTGGCTGCGCGAACCCGGCGAATCACGGTCTCGTTGGTCGCGTGCTCGCGGCCGTGAGAACGACCGCCGGCGGGCCGCTCCGATGCTTCTCGACGGCGATCGCCTCGAGCCAGGGTGCCGGACCGCAGATCATGGCTGGCCCGACCGGGCTCGGTCCGAAGCAGATCCAGTCGGCGTACAGGCTGACCGGGTTGAGCTCGGGCGGACGCACGGTCGCGATCGTCGACGCGTTTGACGATCCGAAGGCGGAGTCCGACCTCGCCACGTTCCGCAAGACGTACGGTCTGTCGGCGTGCACGACGGCCAACGGCTGCTTCAAGAAGGTCAACCAGAACGGTGCGTCCAGCCCGCTGCCGAGCGGCGACTATGGCTGGGCCGAGGAGATCAGCCTCGACCTCGACGCCGTCTCGTCCGCATGCCCGGACTGCCGCATCCTGCTCGTTGAGGCGAGCTCGACCAGCAGTCCGGACCTGGACAAGGCGGTTGACACCGCGGCGGCGACGCCGGGCGTGGCCACCGTCTCGAACAGCTACGGCGGGAGTGAGGCGTCCTCGCAGCTCAGTGACGACTCGCACTTCAACCATCCGGGCGTCGCGATCACGGCGAGCTCCGGCGACTCGGGCTACGGCGTCAGCTGGCCGGCGTCGTCGCAGTACGTAACCGGGGTTGGCGGAACCACGCTCAGCACCGCGAGCAACGCCCGCGGCTGGAGCGAGACCACATGGTCGGGCGCCGGCAGCGGCTGCTCGGCATATGAGCCGAAGCCGAGTTGGCAGCACGATTCCGGCTGCGCGAAGCGGACCGTCGCCGACGTGTCGGCGGACGCGGATCCGAACAGCGGGCTCGGCGTGTACGACACGTACAACAGCTGCGGTACGAGCGGCTTCTGCGACACCCTGATCGGGCTCGGCCTCGTCCAGGGGCTCGACGGGTGGGCGCAGGTCGGAGGCACGAGCCTCAGTTCGCCGCTGATCGCGTCCGTGTACGCGCTCGCCGGCAACGCCGCCGCGGTCACCTACGGCAGTTATCCGTACAGCCACACGAGCTCGCTCTTCGACGTGACGAGTGGCTCGAACGGCAGCTGCGGCGGTTCGTACCTGTGCGCTGCAGGGGCCGGCTATGACGGCCCCACGGGACTAGGAACGCCGAACGGAGTCGGTGGCTTCTAGGACCCTGCCCTGGAGGGGCAGTTCCCACGCTGCGCGGGGTTCGCCACAGCGGCGAGCCCCGCGTAGGGGGCAAGTCCTACACTCGTGGCGTGCTCATCCTGCCGCCTGGACACGCGCAGGCGACGGTCGCGCGTCGCGCTCTCAGCTCACGGGAGAAGTGGATCTTGTCCGGCGTGCTGGCAACGACGCTCGCACTGATCATCGTCGTCGTGATCTCGATCGCGACCGCCGGTCCGAAGGCCGCGACCGGATGCATCAACGTCACCTCGCCTGGGTTCATCGGCGCCCAGCAGGTGTCCGGCTGCGGCGCCCAGGCTCGCGCGATCTGCCACTCCGCACTGACCGGGAGCGGCTACACCCGGGGCCAGAACGCGGACGTCCTCGCCGCCTGTCGCAAGCACGGCGTCCCGGTCAATTAGCCTCCCGCCGCGATGACCGATCCGGCCGCCTTCCGCTCGCAGTTCCCGGTATTCGAACGGTTGTCCTATCTCAACGCGGGAACCGAGGGCCCGGTCCCGTACCAGGCTGCGACGGCCGCCCATGAGCGGATTGATCTTGAAGCGCAGCAGGGCCGATGCGGGCGTCCTTACTTCGATGGGGTGATGGAACTCGCCGCCGACGCGCGCGCCGGCTATGCCCGCGTGCTGGGATGCGAGGCCACGGACCTGGCCCTGACCGGGTCGACGACCGATGGCGTCAACACGGTCATCGCCGGCCTTGACCTCCGCCCCGGCGACGAGGTCGTCACCACTGACGAGGAGCATCCGGGTCTGCTCGCGCCGCTCGGGCGGGCGCGGCGGCGCCACGGCATCACGATCCGTGTCGTCCCGTTCGCCGAGCTCGCGGGTGAGGTCACCCCGTCGACGCGACTGATCGCCTGCTCGCACGTGTCCTGGGTGAGCGGCCAGGAGATCGACGTCGCCGCGTTGCGCGAGACCGGTGTGCCGATGCTGCTCGACGCGGCGCAGGCGATCGGCGCGATTCCGGTCGATGTCCGTGAGCTCGGCTGCGACTTCTACGCGGCGTCGGGGCAGAAGTGGCTGTGCGGTCCCGAGGGAAGCGGCTGTCTATTTGTCCGCCCCGATCGTGTCGACGAGCTGCTCATCCCGTGGCCCGGATACGGCTCGCTCAGCGCAGGTGATAAGGCGCTCGAGCTCGACCCGGCCGAGGGCGCCAAGCGGTTCGATCATGGCTTCCCATCGGGATTGCGGAGCACGTGGGCGACCGCATCGCTGCGAATGTTCGAAGACGCCGGGTGGGAGTGGGTGCACGAGCGCGCGGCGACGCTCGCCGCTCGCCTCGCGGACCGGCTCGCCGAGCGCGGGCTCACAGTCGGGCCGAGGGGACGGACCACCCTCGTCGCCTGGAAGTCAGCGAGCGGTGATGCCGAGGCGGAGGTCGCGCGGCTCGCCGACGAGGGGATCGTGGTTCGCATGATCCCGTCACACGACATGGTGCGCGCCTCGGTCGGCGCGTGGAGCTCCGAAGAGGAACTGGACCGGCTCGCGACGCTCGCGGCGGCGTAGCTCGCCCGGTTGCGCGCGGTACGCACGTATGCCACCATCCCGTCGGCGCGCCCAGCCGAGGGGACAACAGGGAGCGAGGGGGAGAGGTCCGTTCCTGAGCATCGACATCCGAGGAAGCTCGCATCGAGCGGGTGGCGACTCGCCGTACCGCTCGGCGTGCTGGTGGCCGTCCTGGCCGTCTGCACTGCGACCCTCGCCTGGGCGGCCGGTCGGCACGCCGCGGTCGGTCGTCAGTCCGCGGTTCGCGCGGCGCTGAGCGCCCTCGGCGTTACGCGGAACAGCGACGCCGAAATCGTCTTCGGGCTGGCTCGGCCGATATCCGCCCATACCGCGGTCACGGCCGGCGGCCCGGCACGGCCCGCCGGCGGCGGCCTGGCAGCCGGCTCGGCCCCCCGCGTCGTCCTCCGCCCGGCGCACGCGGCGTGGTTCTTCTACGACGACCGCGGGCCGTATCAGGGCTATCAGCACCCAGGACGCGTCGCGCTCGTCGACACTGTCACCGGGCGCGTCAGCCTGAGCAAGACGCTGCTCTGGCCACCGGCCGTCGGTGGCGTCCTGCCGCCGTTCCTGCGCAGTGCCGGCGCCTACGCCGCGCCGAGCGGCCACGTGTTCTATCGGCCGTACCGCGGCGCCACGACGCTTGCCGTGGCGCACGCCGCGCGCCGCGCCCACGCAGCGTTCGACGCAACCCAGGCAGGACGCGCCGGCGCCGTGCTCGCGGCCGAGCATGCGTGCGTGATCGCGCTCGGCGACAGCTTGGGCGGCGGCTATTACGACCTCGCGCGTGTCGTGCCGTCTCGCAACGCGATCGGCGACCGCATCGCGCAGCTGCATCGCGCCGCGCCGAGCGTGCGATCGCTGACCTACACAGCGGATGGGCACCTGACGCCGGCGTCGCTTGTCCGCAGCGAAGTGTCTCGCCACGGCTGCGGTGAGGTGTTGCTCTACGCCGCCGGTTCCGGCTACCAGCGCGCGCCTGCGGTGAACATCGGCATGCAGCTCGGGCGGCGCGCGGTCCGTCACCAGGACGTCACCGTTGCCGCGCTGCGCGCCCTGATCCGCGCGGAGCGCCGGGTCACATTCCTGCTCGTGCTCGATGCACCGTTCGCCTCCGGCTTTCAGCAACTCGTCGGGCTGCCGAACGTGCGGCTCGTGGCGACGCCTGCGGCCGGCCCGAGCTTCACCTACCTCCCAGAGGCCGCGGTCGGTGGAGCGCTGCGGTCCAACGACACGAACCCGGGCAAGGTGTTGCAGCTCACCGACCGCCTCGCCGTCGGGCTCGATGCCGTGATCGACAATCCGTGTGACGTCACCCAGGCGGCGGCGCTCCAGCGTGCCGGGAAGTCTGGCTTTGCCTATCTGCTCGCGCGCGGCCTTGCCCGGGGCGGCGCGGCCGACTGGGTCGCACGGGCCGGCGTCGGCTCGCCGCCAGCGGTGCGGACGGCCGGATTGTCGGCGGCGGCACCGACCTGCCTGCCCGCCGACGCCGTGACGGCCACCAACGATGCCTACACGGCACACAACGACGCGTTTCTGGGCATTTCCGCGGCGCAGGGCGTGCTCGCGAACGACGCGGACACGCGGCACCACGTGGTCAGCGTTGACCAGCTCGACGGCAATGGCGGCTTGCTGCCCCTGCATGGGACGAGCGCGAAGGGCGCGGCCGTGGTCGTTCATGCCGACGGCGGGTTCTCATACAACGCGGTCGGCGTCGCGGCGATCCAGGCGCTGCCCCGTGGCCAGAGCACGACCGATACGTTCTCGTACCGCGTGACCGATGGTCTGGGTGCGACGGACACCGCGACGGTCACGATCACGGTGCTCGGCACGCGCAACCACAGTCCGATCCCACAGGGCGACAGCGCCACGATCTCCAGAACGGTTTCCCTGCACGGTCCCGACCTGCTCGCCAACGACACCGATCCGGACGGTGACCATCCGCTCTCGGTCGTCCAGCTCAACGGCGCAGGCGGAGCACTGCCGCTGCACGGCACGTCGGCCGAGGGGGCCGCGGTGACGCTCAACGCCGACGGCACCTACACCTACGACCCAACGACCTCGGAGACGCTGCAGAAGCTGATCCACGCGCACTCAATGCCCGACACGTTCACCTACGGCGTCAGCGACGGCCATGGAGGCACCGCAACCGGAACGGTCACGGTGACCGTCACCGGCGTGAACCACTCGCCCGCCGCACTCAACGACAGCGCCGGCCCGACGGCGGCGAACACGGTACTGACGCCGCCGACGAGCGTCCTTGCCAACGACACGGACGCGGACAACGATCCGATCACGATCACGCAGCTGAACGGCGTTGGCGGGACGCTCCCGCTGCACGGAACGTCCACCGAGGGTGCGGCCGTGACGCTCAACGACGATGGCACGTTCACGTACGACCCGACAAACTCGGCGACCCTCAAGGCACTCCCGGCGGGGGATCAGAGGACGGACTCGTTTGCTTACACGATCGACGACGGTCTGGGCGGGACATCGTCGGCGACGGTCTCGATCACCGTCAACGGGCTCAACGATCCGCCGGTCGCGGTCAACGACGGAACTGCGGGGCAGCCTTTCGGGTCGACGACGTCGAACACGCCGCTGACGAGCTCGGCGTCGGTCTTGACGAACGACAGTGATCCGGACATGGGCGACACCATCAAGCTGCTCACGACCAGCACTACGAGCGCGAAGGGCGCGCCTGTCAGCATCAGCACCGGACGGGACGTGGTCGTATGACCCGACGACATCGGTGACGCTGCAGGCGCTTCCGCGCGGGTCGACGACGACGGACACGTTCACGTACACGATTGAGGACGGCCATCACGTCACCAGCTCAGCGACCGTGACCGTCAAGGTGACCGGGGGCATCAACCACCCGCCGGTCGCGGTCGCCGACACCGCCTCGACGTCGGCGAACACGGTGCTGCAGTCGCCAGCCAGCGTGCTCGGCAACGACACTGACATCGACACCACCGATCTGCTTTCGGTGACCCAGCTCAACGGGACGACCTCGCTGACGGGAACCAGCATCGATGGCGCGGTGGTCACCATCAACGGCAACGGCGCCTACACGTATGACCCCACCGGTTCGGTGACGCTGAAAGCGCTGCCCGTCGGCATCCAGGCGACCGACACGTTCACCTACACCGTCGACGATGGGCACGGGGGGCACGACACGGGGACGGTCTCGATCACGGTCACCGGCGTCAACGATCCGCCGATCGCGGTCAACGACGGGAGCGCCGGGACGCCGGTTGCCACGACGTCGTCGGACACGCCGCTGACGGGTCAGTCGACGCTGTTCGCAAACGACTCCGATCCGGACACGGGGGACACGCTCAGCCTCAAGGCCGCTTCCACGACGAGCGCGGACAGCGCGACGGTGACCGTCAACAGCAATGGGACTTGGTCGTATGACCCGACGACATCATCGACGCTGCAGGCGCTCCCGCGCGACGAGTTGACGACGGATACGTTCACGTACTCGGTCAAGGACAGCCACGGCTTGTCGTCCACGCGCGACGGTGACCGTCGGTGTCACCGGCGTCAACCACGCGCCGGTCGCGATCAACGACGCGAACACGACGGCGGCTAACACGGTGCTGCCCGTTGCGGCACCGGGCGTGCTCGGCAACGACACCGATGCGGACGGCGACTCGCCGACGGTCACGAGGCTGAACGGCTCGACCAACGCTGACCGCGACGACGAGCCATGGCGCCGCGGTCACGATCAACGCGGACGGCTCCTATACGTATGACCCGACCGGCTCGGCGACGCTCGAGGCGCTCGGGGTCGGCGCGCACGACGACGGACAGCTTCACCTACACGGTCGACGACGGCCACGGCGGGACGAGCACGGCGACGGTGTCGATCACGGTGACGGGGGTCAACGATCCGCCGATCGCGATGGACGATGGGAGCACCGGGACGCCGTTCGCGTCGACGACATCGGACACGCCGCTGACGAATCAGGCGACGCTGTTCGGCAACGACAGCGATCCGGACACCGGTGACACGCTCGGCCTCAACACGTTCGAGACGACGAGCACAAGGGCGCGACGGTGACCGTCAACAGCGACGGGACCTGGTCGTATGACCCGACGACCTCATCGACCCTTCAGGCGCTCACCCGGGGTCAGTCGACGACGGACACGTTCACCTACTCGGTCAAGGACAACCACGCGCGCGATCAGCAACACTGCGACGGTCACCGTCGGCGTCACGGGCGTCAACCACCCGCCGGTCGCCAACGCCGACACCTATTCAACGCCCGCCGACACGACGCTCAACGACGGCAGCAGCGTGCTCACGAACGACACCGATGCGGACGGCGACACGCTCACCGCGATTCTCGTCAGCGGTCCGTCACACGCGGATGCGTTCACGCTCAACTCCGACGGGACGTTCAGCTACACGCCGGAGACCGGGTTCACGAACACCGACACCTTCACCTACAAGGCAAACGACGGCACGGCGGACTCGACACCGATCACCGTGACGATCAACGTTGGTCCGTGATCCGCTGCGGGTGCGTGTAGACGTTGACGCGCGAGCCGCGCGCGAACCCGCACAGCGTGAGACCGCGGTCCTCGGCGAGCGAGATCGCCAGCGAGCTCGGCGCGCTGACCCCGATCAGGATCGGCGCGCCCGCGACGGCGGCCTTCTGCACGAGTTCGAAGGACAGGCGGCCGCTCACGCACAGGATCCGCTCGCCGAGCGGCACGAGCCCGTCGAGCAGCGCCCGACCGATGACCTTGTCCATCGCGTTGTGGCGCCCGACGTCCTCCCGGGTGAACACGAGCGTCCCGTCGGCCTCAAACAGCCCGGTCGCGTGCAGGCCGCCCGTCGACCGGAACGTCGGCTGGTCGAGACGCGCCGGTAGCGCTGCGGCGAGCGAGCGAGCGATTGTCGGTCCGGGCGGCAGCGGGGCGCTGTGCACGGCAACCTCCTCGAGCGCGCCCTTGCCGCACACGCCACACGACGACGTCGTGTAGAACCGACGGCTGCTCATATCCCTCGTGAGCGGCCCCCGCACCTCGATGATGTTGTTGGCGAAGTCCTCGGTCAGGCCGGCCCGACGCGGCCCATCGATCAGCCCCTCGCCGTGGAGGAACCCGAGCGCGAGCTCCTCATCGTGGCCGGGCGTGCGCATCGTCACGGCAAGCGCCTCGCCGTCAACGCGGATCTCGAGTGGCTCCTCGACGGCGACGACGTCCTCGACGCCGTCGTGCTCGACCTTCGCGTAGGTGCTCGCCATCACAGCCAAGCTTACGGAGCGAGGCCTCGGTGCAAGGTGACCACGAGCCGGGCGTACGTTTCGTCGAGATCGAGCTTGAGTCCGAAGCCGCCGCTCGCCTCCAACGCGACGAACCCGTGCAGGGCGGCGCGGATGATCCGCACCGCGTGGGTTGCGTCATCGCCGTCGAGGCCGTATCCGCGCAGCGCGGTGAGGACCGCGTCAACCGGTTCGCGCGCCGCCTCTGGGTCGACACCGAGCTCGGGAGCGCGCTCGACCGCCGCGTACTGACCCGGATGCTCCGCGGCGAAGGCGCGGTAGGCAGCGGCGATCGCGCCGAGCGCCTCTTCTCCGGATCGCCCGCCGGCGGCGGAAGCGAGGCGGCGACCGAACTCGCGGGCGCCGTGCTCGCCGATCCGTCGCTGCAGGTCGCGGAGCCCGTCAACGTGTGCGTACAGTGACGGGGACCGGATGCCGAGGCGCTTGGCGAGTCGCGCCAGGGTGAGCTGTTCGAACCCCTCTTCGTCGGCGATCATCGCTCCCAGCTCGACGACCGCCTCCGTGTTGTACCCGGAGCGCCCCATCACCCGCCCGCGCTGACGATCGCGCGGTCGATCGCAGCGCCCGGCTGACGCACGGCGCCGCCGTGACCGACCACGAGCAGCGTCGGATCGAGCGCCCGGAGCGCGCGAGCCGATTCAAGATCCTTGCCTCCGTCCCACGTCGCCATCGCGGCGAGCGGAAAACGCCAGTAGAAGTGGTTGGAGACCTGGACGGTTCCGATCGTCGTGAACGTGTCGCCGGCAATCAGCGAGCGGTCGCGCGTGTCCAGGAACGCGCTGTGCCCGGGGGTGTGTCCGGGCGCGGCGACGACCTCGAGACTGCCGACGCGGTCGCCCGGCTGCAGTCGCACGTCCGGGGTCGTCGTGAGCTTGGGCCAGCTCCCGGCCAGTTTGCCCTCGACGACCTTCTCTCCAGCATGGATCCGGGCATCGAGTTCTGGCATCAGCACCTGGACGTCGTCGCCGAGTTTCGCCCGGAGGGCGTCGAGCGAGCCGACGTGGTCGCCATGACCGTGAGTGAGGGCGATCCGCTTGATCGCGCCGCCCGCTGTCGCCGCGGCGCGGATGTAATCGTCGGCGGCGCCAGGCATCCCGGTGTCGACGAGCGTGAAACCGTCCTCCTCACGCACGAGATAGGCGTTGATGAACCGCAGCCGGGTGAGCTGGGTGAGGTTGTCGGTGACGGTCGTCGTACGCATGGACGGCTCCTTTCAACAGAATGATCAGGCTAAGCATCTTAGGTTATAACCTAATGAGCTTAGGAAATCAAGCCGGAGAGAAGGAAACCCCCAGCTGACGTCCAAGGCAAGCCCCGACGCGCGCCGCCTCGGCAGCGATCGCCCGGCGCGTCGAGGCATCGACCCGCTCCTCGTCGAACAGTTGGACGGTCAGGCTGCGATCGTCCGCATCCCACACGCCGATCACGCGGCCACCCCGCAGCACGACGGGCGAAATCCACCCTGCGGCCTTGCTGACCGCCGAGCGTCGCTCGGGAGCCAGGACGCGCGGATCGCCGGTCCCGGGGCCGAGCACGGCCTGGTCGAACCCAGGGACGAGTCGTACGGTCGACGACGGCGGGGTCTCGTGCAACTCGTCGAGGTCGCCGGCGCACGCCCAGAGAGACTCGCCCTCCACGTCGACCGAGGCGAGTACACCGTCAGCCACGAGCTCGTTGAACCAGCCGCGCAGTTGCGTCTTGCGAGACCGGCCGCGCGTGAGCCAGGCGTCGAACGTCTCCGGGCGGGCCGGCCCGTACGTGCCGAGGTAGGCCGGGATGGCGGTCCGCGCAGCGGTGTCGGGCTCGGGGATGCCGCCCCAGTCGGACAGCCACGACTGCGGACTCGTGAACGTCACCCGGTTGCCGCGGCTCGGACCGTTGCAGAGCAGCCCCATCCAGGCGAGCGGCTTGAGCAGCGCGCCCCAGCCAGAGCGCAGATGCTCGTCGAGTTCGCGATGACCGGCGCGCGCAGCGACCTCATCGATCAGCTCATCGCGCTCGAGCACCCGGCCATCAAGGACGTCGGCGACGGTGCGGGCGAGCAGGGCGATCTCGTCCGGCCCGGCCCCGAAGTTTCGCTGCCACGCCGGCTGCTCCCACGTGCGAATCGCGCCGACCAGCGCCAGAAACGCGGGGCCGTGCTCCGGCGTGAGCACGTGAAGCGTGCCTCGCATCGCCCAGGTCCGAAACACGGTGCGCTCGCTGAGCGCGTCCGCAAGGCTCCCGGGCTGGGGCGGGTCCTGCCGCACCGCGACCGCGCACTCGGCCGCCGAGGGAACTTGGGCCTGCACGCCGCAGAGGGCGCGGACGACAGCGGGCGCGCTGACGGCGTCGATCGGGTCAAGGAGCTGACGCCGGAGCCGCCAGGCGAGGATCCGGTCCCAGGTCAGGGACCGTGGAGTCATCCGGCGAGGCCGACGCCGCCGAGCGGCTGGAGGTCGATCCGTTCCGGCGGGCCCGCGAGGAGTGCCTGGACCTCACCGAGGCGGGATCGGCCCTCGTCGGTCCGCAGCACCGCGAGTGAGTCATCGAGCGCTTCCTGGCTCGCCCACACCTCGCTCACCCACACCGCGTCTGAGTCCTCGACGGCGCGGTTGATCGCGTACAGCTCGCATCCCGGCGTCGCGGTCAGGCTTTCGGCCACCTCGAGCATCAGAATGGCGAGGGCCTCGCCCTTCCCCGCCTGCGCCTGCATCTTGACGTACCGCCCTACCCGAGCCATCGGGCGTGACGCTACACCGTGAGCGCGGGCTCCGCGGTCAGCTCCACCTCGAACGGCAGCGCTTCACGGAGCAGCTCACCATCGGGTCCGACGTGGTAGGCGCCGGTCCGCACGAGCGGGGGCGAATAGGCGTGGATCGTGACGGCGGGGCCCACCCCGGCGTGGAGGACACGGTGGATCGCCTCCGGTGGCATGGAAAATACCGAGCCGCGGCCGATCGTCCGCGAGCGCGGCGGCCCGCCGAGGGTCAGGCGATCCTCCTGCACGCTCCCGGAGATCACGGCGATGCCCGCCGCGGACTCATCGTGGTCGTGAAAGCCGGTGTCCTGATCTTCGCTCCAGCAGATCACCCACGCGTTGACGTCGTCGTCGTCCCAGATCTGCTCGTAGACCCGGGCGTCGCCGGAGTGGCGGACGTGGTGCCTCCAGCGTTCAGGGGTCGCGACGAGCGAGCGGACGAACTGCTCGAGCGCTTCGGCCGAAAGGCTCACGCCGGCACCCCCAGGTGTTCGATCAGGCGGGCGCCGGCCACCATCGTGACCGGCTCGAGGCCGGTGCGGCGCGGCTCGACGACCGGACGGTCTGAGCCGTATACGAGCTGCTCGGGACCGACTAGCCCGCTCAGCGTCGCGAGGGCGTTTGGGCCATAGCTCGAGGTGTCGTAGTACGTGAGCGGATCACGCAGGTCCAGGGCCGGGCCGCCGCGCGCGGTGAGGCGCTCGGACTGGAGCGGGGCGCAGCCGGCGAGCAGCGCAAACAAGACCGGGAGCTCGGGATGCCGGCGGCGGCCGAGCGCGGCGAACGTCAGCCATGCGCTCTGCATCTGCGTCACGTAGTCGGTCAGGGCCCGCCACCAGAGCGGCTCATTCAATGCCGGCGTCTGCATGGTCGTTCCAGGCCCGGGGCCGGGGTGGACGAACAGGGGAACGCGGTGGGCGGCGATTCGGTCAAGTACCGGCCCGATCTGTTCGAGCGCCTCGGCGCCGTCAAGTGCCGCGGCGGGCAGAGAGATACCGACGCACCCGCGAGCGATCCGTGCGTCGACGTCCGCCGGGTTTGGACGGTCAAGCGCCACGGGACCCCAGGCGGCAAACTCGGGCCCGAGCCCGGCGACGCCGCGCAGGTACGCCTCGATCAGCCCGTCCGCCTCCTCCCGCGGAAGCGCCTCGACACCGATCGGGCTCGACAGCGCGACGACCGCCAGGTCAAGTCCATCCGCGCGGACGAGGTCGGCGCGCCGTGCCGGAGCCTCGGCGGCGACCTCGATCACGTACGGCTGTTCACCCGCGCTGTGGAGAGTCGTCAGGCCGTCGACGCGCCGAACGAAGGGGAGCCGGTCTCGTCGCTCGAGCGCGTCGAGCAGCGACTCGGTCCAGATGTGCTGGTGAAGGTCGATCCGCATGTGCCCTTGGTCCTCACCGGACCTTACTCAACTAACTTGATTGAGTTTAGCAAGATGGCCAGGCGGCGGCCCACACCGGCCAGGATCGCCGAAATCCACGAGGGAACTTATGCGTCGAGCCGGTCCGGATCGGGAAGCACCGTCGCCATGGGAAGGAGGGAGGTGACCAGATGCTCCTCGTACTAGCGATCGTTTTGCTGATCATTGCAATCGCCGGCGGCGTGATTATTCACCCGATCCTGTTCGCCATCGCGATTCTCGCGCTCGTGGCGTTTTTCAGCGGTCGTCGCGGCGCCCTGGGCTGACCGCCCGACTCACGATGCGACCGTCAGCCCGGGTGGGAGCGGGCTGACTGGGAACACGGCGGGGCCGAGGACGAATCCCCGGCCCCGCACGGAGGAGAGTGCGCTACGCCTTGGGGCAGCTGGCAAGCGCCTGCGCCTGGGCGGCCTGCGGGATCGACTGCTTGACGATCTCCTGGCAGACCTGGGCGGCGGCTTTGAGGACGCCGGCCTCGTTGCCCGAAGCGGCCTGGTCGCACAGGCTTGTCAGCTTCGCCTTCGCGTCGGCGGAGATGTTCGGTGCGGCGGCGATCCGCGACTTGCATGCTGCGATGGCGGCCTTGACCGCCGGGTTGTTGGCAATCGCTGAGCCGCCCGTAGAACCCGCGGAGGACGCGGCGCTGCTGGACGACGCTGCGGCGGTCGTGCTCGAACTCGTCGCCGGGGCTGCCGACGACGACGAGGACGCCGTGCTGGAAGAGGAGCTGCTGCTTCCGCATCCGCCGATAACGGCGGCGACCGCGAGCAGAGCCGAGAGTTTCTTGATCATGGCCGACACCCTAGCCGCCACAGCGGCCGCGTTCAGTGTCGATTGAGGCTCGCTTCAGTCCCACCGTGTCGCAATTTGCGAGGACGGCTACGCGATCGCTGGCGCGATCTCAGACCCGAGCAGCGCGACGGCGTCCAGATCGTCATGGGAGAGGTGCTGGCACATGACCCGGCTCACGCCGGCTTCGCGCAGGGCGAGAAGCTGCTCCTGCACCTGCTCGATGGTGCCGACGATCCACCCACTCGGCACGTCGTCGACGAGACCTGGGTTGCCGCTGATCTCGGCGACGTGGGCCCGCCGCCGGGCGACTTCGGCCTCGTCCTGACCGACGATGACACCTGTCATCACCGAGAACGGGAGCGGGTCACGGCCGCGCTCCGCGCACGCCGCATCGACGCGGGCGCGTCGCTCCCGCACCTCGTTGATCGTCGGGAACACCGTGTTGTACTCGTCGGCGTACTCCGCGGCGAGCCCGGCGCTGCGCGGTCCGGCGAGGCCGCCCATGATCAGCGGCGGCCCGGGTCGCTGGACCGGCTTGGGCTGGGCGATGAGGTCGCGGAGCTGATAGTGGCGCCCTTCGAAGGTCAGTGGCGCATCCGCCCAGCTGCCCCGGATCACCTGGAGCTGCTCCTCCAGGATCTCCATACGGATCCGCGTCGGCGGGAACGGAAAGCCGTACGCCTCGTGCTCGCGCTCATGCCACCCGGCTCCGAGCCCGAGTTCAACGCGTCCGCCCGAGACATGATCGGCGGTGGCGACCATCTTCGCGAGCGCCGAGGGGTGGCGGAACGTCGCCGGCGAGACGAGCGTCCCGAGCCGCAGCGTCGTCGTGACCGCGGCGAGTGCACTGACGGTCGCCCACGCGTCGAGCGCGGCGCGCTCGGGATGCGCGCCATCGAGATTGAGGTAGTGGTCGGAGCGGAACAGGGCCGGGATCCCGTGCGCTTCACAGGCCTGCGCCAGCGCCACCCACTGAGGCCAGCTGACGCCCTCCTGCCCTTCGATCATGAGGCAAAGCTGCATCAGGCCTCAGAACACAAACGCCGTCCGCCCGCCGGCGCGAACGAGCTCGGCCAGCCGCTCGCGCCCGCCGGGAATGACCGGGCCTCCGTGGGCGAGCAGGACGTGCTCGAACTCGAGCTCGCGCAGCGCGCGCTCGAATGACTCGAGCAGCCGCCGCTTCGTCTCGGGCGGTTCGTCCATCAACCCATCCGGGACGAATCCGAGCTCGCCATCCGGGCCGCCACGGACGAGCCCGTCGGCGAACCAGATCGCCCGGGCCGGGGCGAGATAGAGCGCCATGTCGTCCGGGCAGATGCCACCGATCTCAAATGCGAGCAGCCCACCCGGCAGCGTGTCACCGGGCTCGAACGCGGTCACCGGCTCGCCGTGCGTGAACTCGTGCATCCCCGCGGCGACGCACAGCACCGGGCAGCCATAACGGGCGGCGAGCTCGCCGCTCTGGCGGTAGTGGTGGCGGTTTGAGAGCACGATCGCGCTCGGCGGGATCGGTCGACTCGCGAACCACTCGACACCTAGCTCCGGGGGCGCGAGCGGGTCGATGAGCACGCCGGCGTCATCGAGCCAGTACGAGGAGACCTCCATCCCGATGTTCGGGTGGATCGCGGTCCAGTGGTAGATGCCGGGCAGGATCTCGTTCATCTCCAGAAAGCCTAGTCCGGGCAGCGATGAGTTTCCGGCCGGACGAATGTCACATCCATTTGAGCGCCGGCTGCGTAGAACCCATCTGTAGCGACTGCCGCCTTCGCAAGACCACCGTGAGAACCATGATCGCCGCCCCCGACCACACCGCCACCGAGTTCACGCTGCCGACGCTCGAGCTCCGCTCGCTCGCGCGGCGCGCGATCGTGCCCATGCTCGTCGGGGCGGTCCTCGCCGCGTTCGTCATCATCGGCGGCAACCGGATCGGCGCGATCTCCTCCGTCCTGCACCGGGCACTCGGGGTCAACGCCGCCTGGACCGCAGCCGGGATCGTGTTTGAGTGCATCTCCGTCGCCGGCTACATCGCCCTGCTCGCGCTCGTCGCGGGACGCGCCACGTCACGCGTGGGCACGCGGGAGAGCGCCGAGATCGCGCTCGCCGGGACGGCCGCGACTCGGCTGCTGCCGACCGCCGGAGCCGGCGGCGCGGCGCTGACGGTGTGGTCGCTACGGCGGTCCGGCCTGAGCGCGCCGCGCGCGACCCGCACGTTGCTGGCATTTCTCGTCGTCCTGTATTCCGTGTTCCTCGTCGCGATCGTGCTCGCAGGCACGCCGCTGGCGGTCGGGCTCGTGCGCAGCGACGGCCCCGCCGCACTGAGCGCAATCCCGGCTCTTGCGGCAGCTCTCGCCATCGCGATCGCGCTCGCCTTCGCGCTCCGCGCCCGATCGGGGAAGGCGGCGCTGATCGGCGGCGCGGTGCGGGACGCGGCGGCCCTCCTCCGCACTCGTGACGCGCGGCTCGCGGGCGCGCCTGCCTACTGGGCGTTCGATGCGGCCGTGCTGTGGTCGATGCTCCACGCGTTCGGCCATGCCCCGCCTGTGGCCGTCGTCGTCCTCGCCTACTTCGTCGGGCAGGTCGCGAACACGCTGCCGCTCCCGGGCTCGGTGAGCGGCGGAATCGCCGGCGTGCTGATCGCGTTCGGCGTGGCGGCGCCGGTCGCCCTCCCGGCGGTCCTCGCCTACCGGACCATCGCCGTGTGGCTGCCGGTGCCGCTCGCGGTCGCTGCGCTCTCCCGCTTGCGGCGCACGATCAACCGCTGGAGTGCCGAGGACGCCCCCGCGTCACGACCCGCGCTCGCGGACGACCTCACGGGCGGACTTGTCGTCTCGCAGGCCGAGGAAGCGTGGGTGGCGCAGGCGATCGTGGCGGGTCCACTCGGTGAAGCCGACCTCGGCGACGAGCTCCGGCGTGACCCAGGTCACATCGCGTTCACGGATCGACCCGGGATCGTCGAACGGGGAGTTGTCGGAGCGCAGCTCGCGCATCCGCCCGGCGAGCTCACGGAGCGTCGGCTCGTCGAACCCGGTCCCGACCTTGCCCGCGTACCGCAGGCGCTCGCCGTCGAAGTACCCGACAAGCAGCGCGCCAAATTCGATCCGCGATCCGCGCGGCGCCGTGTAGCCGCCGATCACAAGCTCCTGCCCGTGCTCGCACTTGAACTTGAGCCAGTCGCGTGACCGCGCGGCGGTGTACCGGCTGTCCGCGCGCTTGGCGATCACGCCCTCCCACCCCTTGCGGCACGCCTCGCGGAACAGCTCGACACCGGTCTCGTTGCGGTGCGGCGTCAGCCGAACTCCGTCCTTGAACGACAGGGCAGACCGCAGCAGCGACTTGCGCGCGCGCAACGGGAGTGAGCGGACGTCGTGTCCGTCCAGCCAGACGACGTCGAAGACATAGAAGAACACCGGGACGGGCCGCTGGTGGCGCTGCGCGAGTCGGGCAAAGCTCGTCTGCGATCCCTCGAAGGCGACGATCTCGCCGTCGACGGCGAACTCGGAGCACGGCTCATCGGCCAGCGCGTCCGCGATCTCCGGGTAGCGCGCGTTCTGCGGCAGGTCGTTGCGGGAGAGCAGCCGCACGGAGTCCCTGGCGCGAATCGCGAGGCAACGGATCCCGTCGAGCTTACGCTCGAAGATCCAGTCCGGGTCGCTGAACCGCTCGTCCGTGAGCACCGCCTTCATCACCGCGGCGCGGTCCGGGGGCGGAGCCGGCGAGATCAGCTCACGCTGCTGCGTGGTCAGACGATCAAGCGGACTGCTCACGAGCGATCGGATGCAACAGGCTCACGCCGAGACCGCGAGGATACGTTCAAGCTCAGCCAGGTCGTCGGCGCTTGGCGTCCACGTCGCGGCGGCGGCGTTTGCCCGCACCTGGTCGGGCTTGGTGGCGCCTGCGATCACGGACGAAATGACCTTGCGCGCGAGCAGAGCGCCGAACGCGACGTGCAGGAGGGGCCGTCCTCGCTCCTCCGCAAACCGGTTCAAAGCCTCGAGCTGGTCGAACTGCTCCGGCGAGGCCACCTGGTCGCGCCCGGCAAGTCGCGTGCCGGTGGGGGCATCCTCGTCACGGCGGTACTTGCCGGTCAGCAGCCCGGAGGCGAGCGGGAAATAGGGCACGAACCCGAGCCCGAGTCGCTCGCACGTCGGCAGCACTTCGCGCTCGGCCTCCCGCGTCAACAGGCTGTACTCGTTCTGGATCGCGGTGAACGGGGTGAGCCCGTGCTCACGGGCGACGGCGTCTGCCTCCTCGATCTGCGCGGCGCTGAAGTTCGAGGCGCCGATTGCCCGGACGGTCCCGGCCGTGACGAGCTCGTGGAGCGCGAGGAGCGTCTCGGCGATCGGTGTCTCGCCGTCCGGCTGGTGATACCAGTAGACGTCGATCACGTCGGTGCGGAGCCGGCGCAGGCTGTTCTCGACCGCTTGGCGGATGTACCCCTGTGAGCCGCGTGGGCCGCGGCCGTCACCCATGTCCATCCCGAACTTGGTCGCCAGCACAACCTGGTCCCGTCGACCCTCCAGTAACCGCCCGAGCTGCTCTTCGCTCTCGCCACGGCCGTAGATGTCGGCCGTGTCGAAGAACGTGACGCCGGCGTCGAGCGCCGCGTCGACGACCGAGCGCGTCGCGTCGAGGTCGAGCCGGCGGCCGAAGTTGTTGCATCCGAGCCCGACGATCGATGTCGGCGGACCGCTGTGGCCGAGGGGGCGCGTGGGAAGCGGGCTCATTGCGGCCCGGAATCTAACGCACTTCTCCGGGGGTCCCGGGTCCGGCGCGCTCAGAACGGCACGCCGGCCCGTCGCCCGAAGGGTAGGCTCCGATCCTCGGCGATCCAGCAGCCGACCAACCGCTCATGTCCAACGGCGCCCAGGCCCTCATTCGCACGCTCGTCGACTCCGGCGTGACCGCGTGTTTCACGAACCCGGGAACGTCCGAGATGCACTTCGTCGCCGCCCTCGACGCCGTGCCGCAGATGCGCGGTGTGCTGGCGCTGTTCGAGGGAGTGGCCACCGGGGCCGCCGACGGCTACGCGCGGATGACCGATCGGCCCGCGGCCACGCTGCTGCACCTCGGTCCTGGGCTCGGCAACGGTCTGGCGAACCTTCACAACGCCAGGCGAGCCAAGGTCCCGGTCGTCAACGTCGTCGGCGATCACGCGACCTACCACGCGCAGTACGACGCTCAGCTGCAATCCGACATCGAGACTGTCGCCCGCAACGTCTCCTCCTGGATCCGGACCTCGACGAGTCCGCAGACGGTGGCCGCCGACGCGGCCGAGGCGGTCGCCGCGTCACTTGGGCCGCCCGGTCAGGTGGCGACGCTGATCCTCCCCGCAGACGTGTCATGGAGCGAGGGTGCCGAGCCGGCTCGGGCCATGCCCCGCGCGGTTCCACCGCGACCGTCGGCGGAGGCTGTGGAGACGATCGCCCGTGCGTTACGCGGCGGCGGCCGCACGGCGATTCTGCTCGGCGGTCGAGCGCTGCGGGAACCGGGGTTGCTGACGGCGGCGCAGATTGCCGCGATCAGTGGCGCGACGCTCCTCGCTGAGGTGTTCCCCACCCGGATCCAACGCGGTGCCGGGCTGCCGGCGGTCGAACGGCTCGCGTACCTCCCGGAGCTGGCGATGGTGCAGCTCGCCGGCCTCAAGCACCTCGTCCTCGTCGACACCAAGCCGCCGGTCTCGTTCTTCGCCTATCCGGGCAAGGAGAGCTATCTCGTGCCGGCCGGATGCGAGGTTCACGAGCTCGCCGCGCCAGACAGCGACGCGCTCGGCAATCTCGAAGCCCTGCGCGATGCGCTCAAAGCTGGCATGGGTTCCGGCGCCCGAACCACGACGCCGACGCTTCAGAGGCGCGTGGCACCGAAGGCGCCCCACGGAGCGCTCACCGCGGAGAGGGTGTGCGCGGCGGTGGCGTCCGCGCTGCCCGAGGGCGCGATCGTCTCCGACGAGGCCCAGACGTCCGGACTCACATTCGCCGCCGCGTCCGCCGGCGCACCGCGGCATGACCTCCTCGCGCTCACCGGCGGTGCCATCGGTCAGGGACTGCCGGTCGCCGTCGGCGCCGCGGTCGCCTGCCCCGACCGACCGGTGCTCGCGCTTGAGGCCGACGGCTCCGCCCTGTACACGATCCAGTCGCTCTGGACGATGGCGCGTGAGGGCCTCGATGTCACGGTGCTCGTGTTCAACAATCGTTCCTACGGGATCCTCAACGTCGAGCTCGCGCGCGTCGGCGCCAAGGCCGCCGGACCGAAGGCGAAATCCCAGCTCGACCTCAGCCGGCCGGACGTCGACTTCGTCCACCTCGCGCGCGGACTCGGCGTGCCCGCGGTCCGCGTCGACTCGGTCGAGCAGCTCGTCACCGAGCTGCGGCGCGGGTTCGCCGAGCCGGGGCCGCACGTCGTCGAGGTGGTCATTCCGACGGTGTTCAGCGAGCGCCAGCTGCGCGCGATGCCGCACGCGCTGCGAGCGCTCACCGCGCTCCCGCGACCGCTCGCCGCAGCCGTCAAGCGACGGCTGTACCCGTAGCAATCGTCCCGCGCAGGCCGCAGCCGCCGAGCTCGACGGCACCTGAGGTAGTACGAAACGCCGCCGGGCGGTAGCGTTGTCGCGCATGAGCACGACTAGTGACCCCATCGCGCGGTTGCGCGAGATGATCGGCGTCCAGCGCGGACCCGGCGAATGGCGAACGGTCTCGCAGGAGGACATCGACGCCTTTGCACAAATCAGTGGCGATCACCAATGGATCCACGTCGACGTCGAACGCGCCAAGCGCGAGTCGCCGTTCGGCACGACGATCGCCCACGGCAACCTGACGCTCAGCACCATCGACGGCCTTCGCGAGGAGATCTCGGCCCGGGACGCGTCCGACCTCGAGGGGATCGCACTCGGCGTCAACATGGGCTGGAACCGGGTCCGCTTCCCGGCGCCCGTCCCGGCAGGCAGCCGCGTCCGCATCACCGCCGAGCTTGTCTCCGTCGAGGAGAAGGGCGGCGGCTGGTGGGAGGTCGTCGACAAGTTCACCGTCGAGATCGACGGTGGGGAGAAGCCGGCGTGTGTTGCCGAGAGCGTCGCCCGCGTGCTGCTGCGCACTGACTGACCGAGACCAGACTGCCAGCCGGCCGAGAGCACCGCAGCTGGGAGCGCAAGCACCGCGGTCGCTCCGGCCGGCTGACGTTTGGTCACGGCGTTTCCCACACCGTAGGTGGCCCATGGGACCGCGTAATCGGCGAACTTCCCTCGTCCGACGTCCGTAGTCCGCCGGGTGTGGCCGTGATGAGGGCGGTGCGTAGTGATCCACATGCGCGCGCCGATCGGGAATATTGTGCGCCGCCGTGCACTTCAGCACGGGCTGGACCGGCCGAAGTTCATGAATATGGGACCTGCCCGGCGCATACGGGGCCACGCGGCTGCCCTGCCTTGGCGCCAGTTGCTCACGATCGCCGCTGGGATCGCGGTCATCGCCGCGATGGTCACCATCGCCGAAACTGCTCGGCGCGATGAGGAACACCATCAGCGCATCCAGGTGCTTGTCCAGCAGGTCCAGGCGACGAGCAGCGCGCTTGGCGAATTCGCCTGGGAGGCGGTCGCCGAGACGAGCGTCGGCGGCCAAGAAAGCAAGCTCAACCCGCGCACCGTGCTCAACGAGGGCCTGCGGATCTGGAGCTCGCTGAGCGCCTCGATCAACGCACTGCGCGCGGCCGATCAGAGCCCGCGGACCCGGGCACTGCTCCGCGACGCGAACCGGCTGTACTCGGCAGGCCTCGCGATGCTCCCGGCGCTCAATCACACCCCGAACTCCACGAAGGGTCTTGGTGAGGCCCGGGTCGTGTTCACCCCGACGCTCGACGCCCTCGACCGGGACTCCGCTCGGGCGTCCGCGGCTCAGCAGGGAGTGGCGCGCGCCGCCGCCTCCCGGGCGGGCGTTGCGTACGTCGCGTCGCTGGTCGTCGGACTTGTCCTGCTCGTCCTGCTCGGTCTCCAGCTGTACCGGATCACCCGCCGCTCGATCATCACCGAGGAGCGGCGGTCGCTGGAGCGGCGCACCGAGGACCGCGTGCGCGCGCTCGTCGAGAACTCCAGCGATGTGATCACCGTCGTCTCGCCGGACCTGACGGTCCGATGGCAATCGCCGTCCGTCACGCGAACGCTTGGCCTCGCCGCGGGGGACGTCGTCGGGCGCCGCATCACGAGCCTCGTGCACCCGGACGACACCCTCGGCATCGAGAAGCAGCTTGCGTCGGTGACACGTAACGGCGGCATCGTCACCGAGACCGTGCGCTTCCGACACGCCGATGGCGGGTGGCGCCACCTTGAGGTCGTCGCCGAGAGCCGCCTGAGCGATCCGGCGATCGAGGGCGTCGTGCTCAGCATGCGTGACATCAGCGAGCGCAAGACGCTTGAGGACGAGTTGCGCCGACGGGCCTTCCATGACTCGCTGACGGGCCTTGCCAACCGGGCGCTGTTCGAGGACCGGCTCGCCCACGCTCTCGCCCGTGCTCGTCGGCAGGAGCACCCGGTCGCGGTCCTGTTCCTCGACCTTGACGACTTCAAGACGATCAACGACAGCCTCGGCCACTCAAGCGGCGACGAGCTTCTCAGAGCCGTGGCGACCCGCATCGCCGACGTTGCCAGGATCACGGACACCGCGGCCCGATTGGGCGGCGACGAGTTCGCGGTGCTGCTCGAGTTGACCGACGGCCACGCGGACGCCGAGCGTGTCGCGCGCCGCCTGTTGGAAGAGCTCGCCCCGCCGATCACGGTCGGCGACCGCGAGCTGCGGGTCGGGGCGTCGATCGGCGTTGCTGCCAGCGACGGCGGGCTCACGGTCGACGAGCTCTTGCGCAACGCCGACACCGCGATGTACGCGGCCAAGGACGCCGGCAAGGGCACGGTCCGGGTCTTCGAGGGCGGGATGCACAAACGCGTGCTCGACCGACTCGAGCTGAGCGGCGAGCTCCAGCATGCGATTGAGGCCGGTGAGATGGTGCTCGACTACCAGCCGATCGTCGAGCTCCAGCACGGCCGGATGGTCGGCTGCGAGGCGCTCGTTCGGTGGGCACACCCCGTGCGGGGCCGACTCTCCCCGGCGGAGTTCATCGACCTTGCCGAGGACACCGGCCTGATCGTCCCGCTCGGCGCCTGGGTGCTGGAGTCCGCCTGCGCGCAGGCGGCCGACTGGGCCCGGATGTTCCCCGACCTGCGTCTGACGATCAGTGTCAACGTGTCCACCCGGCAGCTCCGCGATCCATCATTCCCGGAGGCGGTCGCGCGTGCCGTTCAGGAGCATGCGCTCGAGCCGGGGCTGCTGACGCTTGAGATCACCGAGAGCCTGCTTCCCGACGACAGCGATCGGATCATCACGCTGCTCAACAACTTCAAGAACGTCGGCGTGCGCGTCGCGGTCGACGACTTCGGAACCGGTTACTCGGCTCTGTCACGTCTGCAGGCGTATCCGGTCGACGTGCTGAAGATCGACCGATCGTTCGTCACCGGCATGGAGCACGATGCCGGCAAGGCACAGCTTGTCCGCGGCATCGTCAATCTCGCGGACAGTCTGCACCTGAGCATCGTCGCCGAGGGCATCGAGCGGTACGGTCAGCTCGACCGTCTGCGCCGGATGCGCTCTCCGCTCGGTCAGGGTTACCTGTTCTCACCTCCGGTGGGTCCGAATGCGATCGAGGATCTGCTCCTGAGTGGGCGGCCGCTGATCGACGACGCACCTCCCGTGACCCGCACTGCCGCAGTCGGGTAACCAGCCTGCCCGAGCGGCACGTCCCTCATGATTCCAGGCGCAGCAGCGCCGACGGGGTGAGCGCGTCAAGCGAATCGAGGACCAGTGCCGCGAGCGCGAGCGCGTCCTGATCCGGCGGGAACTCCCGGTTCGGTACCGCGACAACGAGCATCCGCGCTGCGGCCGCCGCGCGGAGCCCGTTGCTCGAGTCCTCCACCGCCGCGGTGCATTGTGGATCGACGCCGAGTTGCCGCGCCGCCTCAAGGTAGACATCGGGGGCGGGCTTGCCCCGGGCGACCTCGTCGCCGGACACAGTCGTCGTGAAACAGTCGGCGAGGCCCGCGCCGTCAAGCGCGGCGTCGATCACCGGCCGATTCGCCGACGACGCAACGGCCAGCGGCCAGCGCTCGGCGAGCGCTCGAACGGCGGCTGCAGCGCCGGGGAGGAGCGGCAGGTGCTCGCGGTAGGCCGCGATCATGTGGGCGACGACGCGGTCGGAGATCACCTCTGGCTGAAGCGGCACCCCGAGCTCGTCACGCAGATAGCGCGACCACTCACGAGAGCTCATCCCCATCATCGCCCGGGTCGCGTTCTCTCGCCAGGTGCCGCCGGACTCGGCCACGACGGCTCGCCGGGCGCGGTCCCACACCGTCTCGGAGTCGACGAGCACGCCGTCGAGATCGAATACGACTGCCTGGAGTGGCATCCGTCGACCGGTCACGCGTGCTGCATCGCCGCCCAGGTCGCGGCCGCGATTCCCGCGGCGAGCGCTGCGTCAGAGCGCGAATCGGTCGGGTGGGCGGCGACATGCATGGCGATCGTCCGCTCGGTGCCCCACGCGATCCACGTCGCGATCGTTCGCGCGCGGGCACGCTCCGAGGACCCCCGCGGCAGGCCACTTTCCGAGGCCCCGTGCGCCGCCCGGTCTCGGCGCATCCGCTCGGCCAGCAACGCGGCGAAGTCGTCGATCGCCGCGCGCCAGTACTCCTCCACCGCGGGCTCATAGGACGCGAGCTCACTGACCGCGCGCAACAACGGGGCATGCTTGCGGTACTCCTCGATCAGCTGTGCCAGCGTTTGCTGAAGACCGTCGCCGGTGCTGTCCGGGTCACGCACCCAATCCGCCGCGACGGTGAACAGCCGAAGCGTCGCGGACTCGGTGAGGCGAATCAGCAGCGACGACTTGTCACGGAAGTGGCCGTAGAACGTCGTCCGGGCCATGCCGGCTTCGGCGGCGATCCGCTGCACGCCCAGCGACGTGAACGATTCGCCACCGGCGAGCAGACGCTCCACCGCTTCGAGCACCTCTTGCTCAACGACTGCGCGGTGGCTGTCGTCTCTAGCCGGGCGGGTGACCGACGGCATTCACGAGTGCTGGTTGCGGTTCCACTCGATCCAACCGAGCCCGGAGCGCCCGTCGGCGGCCGTGACCCGGCACATCGCGCGGGGGAAGTGAGAGACGCGACCGTCGGGCGCCTCAAGTCGCAGCGCGCCGAACGCGAGCGGCTCGACAGTCAGCGCGAGTTCGGGCTCCGGCTGCGTGATGGTCACCGTCGCGGCGGAGATCAGGCCGTCGCTGGCGACCGTCTCCGTGTTCGCGGCGCCGGCCACCTCCTCGACGAGTCCGTCGCGCTGGACGTAGCCGACTCCGAAGCCCTCAAGTTCGGGAATCGTGACGACGTGGACGTGGGTGCCGTCCTCGAGGTGCAGCCCATTCCACATCCAGTCGTTCGCCCACCAGTCGCGATTGCCCCACGAGTGATCACGCTGGCCCGGTCCGGACAGGGCGTGCTCCTCGTCCCCAATCCGGACGGTCCCGGTGACGCGGCACGGGATTTCGTAGCGGGTCGCCACCCGCCACTGGTACGGCGTCCCGGCGGTTTCCCAGGTGAGGTCGAACGCGACCTCGACCGGTGTTCCGGCCTCGCCCCGCAGCGGCGCCGAGTGATCCTCGAACGCCTGCCCGGTCCCGTGCAGCGTCACCCGAAAGCGCCGCAACGGCTCCCGACACTCCTGCGCCGCGTGGAACGAGTCGCGCTCGATCGTCTGCGTCGGATCGTCGGCGTCGGGGAGCGGCGCCGCGGCGTCGAGGACGATGATCGCCGGCTTGCCCGGCGCAACAATCGCCGCGCTGTACAGCGCGAAATCCTGATTGGGAACCCGGCCGATGCGTGCGTAGACGCCGAGGCTGGCGTCGTCCGCGACCGCGTCGAAGTACCAGCTCTCGTTCCACGTCGGCTCCGGCCCCGGGGCGTGGCTGCCCTCGTCGGTCGGCAAGGGAACGAGCGCGGGCGGTTTGGTGCCAGGCGCGGGCAGCAGCGACAGGGAGTCGAGGTCGATCACCTGCTGGGCGCTGCGGTGCAGCTGGGTCATGAACATGTCGTCGCCCCGATCGGTGCGCACGACGACCATCGAGGCGGCGATCGACATCAGCAGTCCGTGGAAGACCTGGCGGCGGTACTCCTCCCAGCACATCTCCCACGACAGTCCTCGTGCCCCGTGCGCGAGCAGCTCATCGTGGTAGAGGCGCACGAGCTCGGCCTCGTGGGCGCGCCGGTCCTCGACCGACAGCCCGCCGCCGATGAAGTACGAGACATCGAGGATCGCTGGACCCCAGGACACGGTCTGCCAGTCGACGACGTTGCAGCTCGACTCGCTGAACAGCAGATTGTCCAGCCGATAATCCCCGTGCACGAGCCCGAGCGGTGCCCGCCGATCCTCCGACCACGCATCGAGCGAGGCGACAAAGCGCTTGCAGACCTCGGCGTGCTCCGGGGTGACGCGTTCGGCGTAGCGGTCCAGGAAGCCGGTGAGCAGCATCTCGAGCAGGCCCTGGTTGAGCGGGGAGGGTTGGTTGAGCCACGGCGCGGCACCGAGATGCGGATCGCCGAGAACCGGCGCGTGCACCCGCGCGAGCGTCCGCATCGCGAGGCGAGCCTCGTCAAGGCCGCAGCCGGCGATCTGATCGCCCTGCTCGGCGCCGACGATGTCCTCAAGCACGAGCGTGAACCAGCCCTCTCCGTCGATCGCGGCGAACCAGCAGGTCGGCAGCCCCTCCCCGATCCGTCCGGCGAGCTGTTGGTAGAACGAGATCTCGCGCGCGTAGGCGCCCATGCCCTGGCCGGTAGCGCGGCTCGTCGGATCCTCGGAGGCGAGTTTGACGACGACGGTCTCACCGCCGTCGAGGGTGACGCGGTAGCACTGGCTCATCTGCCCGGTTCCGATCGCGTCGATGTTCGTGATCGTGAGGCCGGGTCGATCCATCGCCTGGGCCAACCACGCCTGGCTGATGTCGGCCCTCGCTCGGATCGGTGCAATCGAGGCCGTCCTGTGGCTCTCGGTTGGCGTATTCATGTTGCCTCCTTCGGGGCCGGGTCAAAGGTCACGGGCAGGCTAGTGAGCGCGTTCGTCCACGAGGAGGTGATTCGGTGCACCTCGCCAGCGAGCTGGAGAATGCGCAGCCGGCGGGTGACCTCTCCGAAGATGACCGTCAGCTCGAGCCGGGCGAGTCCCGCCCCGAGGCAGAAGTGGCGCCCGCCGCCGCCGAACGCGTCGTGGTCAGGCTTGTCGCGATGAATGTCGAACGCGTCGGGTCGATCAAACAGCGCGGCATCGCGTGAGGCGCTCGTGTACCAGAGCACGACGCGGTCACCGCGGCGGACCTGCTGGCCGCCGAGCTCGACGTCGCGCAGCGCGGTGCGGTTGAACCACTGCACGACGCTCGTGTACCGCAGGATCTCCTCGACCGCTGCCGGGATCAGCGACGGGTCGGCGGTGATCTCGGCGAGCACCTCGGGATGGTGCAACAGCGTGAGGATCCCGCTCGACGTCGTATTCCGCGTGGTGTCGTGTCCGGCGAACGCGAGCAGGGCAAAGAACACGAGCATCTCGGCGTCGGTCAGGGGCCGCTCGTCGACCTGCGCGTCGCGGAGCCGAGCGACGATCGTGTCGTCACGTCCCTCGCCGGCCTGGCGCTTCAGTTGCTCGTCGAGGTAGCCGCCGAGGCGGACGATCGCGTCAAGTCCGGCGGCCGGTTCGGGCGAGCGCGTCGCCTCCTCCAGCTCGGTCGTGAACCCGAGGAACATCTCGTAGTCCTCGTCCGGCACTCCGAGGAGGTCCATCACGACACCGAGCGGGACCCGCTGCGCCAGCTCCGGAACGAGGTCGGCGGACCCGCGCTCGACGAACGCATCGAGCGTCCGCGTGACCCGAGCCCGCACCGCGCCCTCGAGCTGACGCACCGCATGCGGGGTGAACGCCCGCTGGAGGATGAGCCGGTACTTCGTGTGCTGCGGCGGATCCATGTACAGGAGCAGGTTCCGCGCGAAGTCGAGCGGGGCGACCTGGTCGGGCTGCAGGAACACCCCGGCCTCATGCGACGAGAACGTGGCGAAGTCACGACTCGCCTGCGCGACCTCGGCATGCCCGAGCACCGTCCAGCACCCACTCCCGTCGGCCAGTGGATTCCACCGCACCGAGCCCTCGGCGCGCAACCGCGCGAGCAGCGCATGCGGCGGGCCGTCACGGTGCCACTGCGGGTCAAACAGGTCGACCGTCGTGGGGTCGACCGCGGTGTCGGCAAGCATCTCCCCGACACTATGCCCGACACACTGTCGATGTCAAGCGTGCCATCCTCTTGAACGTGGATCTCGGCCGGTTCGGCATCTGGACGGCGCTCCGCGCGATCGGCGAGGAGAACGCCGGCGCGGCGGCGCAGCTGATCGAGCAACTCGGCTTTGGCACGGTGTGGCTCGGCGGCTCCCCTCAGGTGCCGGCGCTGCGGCCGTTCCTTGCCGCGACCGAGCGGCTCGTCGCCGCCACCGGCATCCTCAACGTGTGGGCGAGCGATCCGGCGCAGGTCGCGGAGGATTTCACGGCGCTCAGCGAGGAGTTCCCGGGCCGGGTCCTGCTCGGGATCGGGATCGGCCACCCCGAAGCGCAGGGTGAGTACGCGCGGCCCCTGTCGGCGATGCGTGCGTTCCTCGACGCGCTCGACGCTGCCCCGACGCCGGTGCCGCCAGACACGCGCTGCCTCGCCGCGCTCGGTCCCCGGATGTTGGCGCTGTGCGCCGAGCGGTCACTCGGCTCGCACACGTACTTCGTCGGGGTCGAGCACACCCGCGCGGCGCGGACGGCGCTCGGCCCGGGTGCCCTGCTCGCTCCTGAGCTCGCGTGTGTCCTCGACGAGGACGTCACGAGCGCGCGCGAGACCGCCCGGCGCTACGCCAAGCTCTATCTGGGGCTGAGCAACTACACGAACGCGCTGCTTCGATCCGGCTACACGGAGGACGACATCGCGGACGGCGGATCGGACCGGCTGATCGACGCCGTCGTGCCTCACGGCGACGCCGCCGCGATCGCCGCTGCCGCGTCCGAGCACGTGGCGGCCGGCGCGAACCACGTGTGCCTGCAGACGGTTGGCGTCTCCGGGGTCCCGAGCGTGCAGTGGACCGCGCTCGCGAGCGCGCTCGGACTCGGCGGGTAGCGGCGTCGGGAACGATCGGCCGGGGGGTCGGAGCGGACCGGGGCGGACCGGGGCCGGGCGGGCGGCATTAAGTCGCCAAACCCTCGAGCGCCATCCGGATCCTGGCGTGTTTGTTGCGCTGGCGGAAACTGTTTCGCCCGAATCGCACTCGCCCGCATGGTCTGGCGACTTAAATTCCCCTCGGACTCCGAGGCGCGGGCTATCGACGGCGGGAGATGACCGCGACCGAGCCGATCGGGTCAAGCGGGTTTCCCGCTGGGATCTGGTCGCAGTCGTGCGGCGCGGGCGTGCCGGCGAAGCGCGCCTGCAGCCAGTTGCCAGCTTCCGGCAGCCAGGTGAGCGCGGCGCTCGTGTGCGCCAGGGTGTCGTACTGGGTGTACTGCACCGTCACGCCGCGGTCGCAGTATTCGCGCGCAAGCGTGCGTACGTCGCCGGTGATCATGACCCCGTCGCCCGGACCGATACCCGGCTTGTCGCCGCGGGTGCCCTCGAGCTCGCCGCCGGCGCCCTGGCCGATGAACAGGGGCACCGTCGGCGTTCCGCCGGTTCCCATGATGAGCTGGTCGGCCACGCGGACGTAGGCGGGCACACTCTCCGGGGTCGCGTACTGTGGCTTGGCGAGCTGCGTCCAGGTGAGGCCGGGATAGGCACCGAGCACCTGTGCGATCGAGGCGTGTTGGAGTCGGTTGTACAGCTCGAGTCCGTAGTCGCTGAGGTAGGGCGTGAGGTCGACGTTGAACGCTCGTGAGACGCCGATGATCGCCATCGGCATGACGCCCGCCCAGACGCTCGAGCCGTCGACGTAGTGGAGGTTGTGCGCGGGGTCGACGAGAACCCCGCCCATCGCCGCGCCGATGATCCGGCGGTTGATCGAAGGCGCATAGCGCGGTGCGAGCTCGGCGGCCCACTCGGTCGCGATCGCGCCGCCCGAGTAACCGACCAGCCCGATCCGGGACGCCGGGCGGATCCCGGCTGCGCGGGAGTGAAACGCCGCGCGCAGGGAATCGAGCGTGTTCAGGCCGTACTCGGGCCCGGCGGCGAAGTCCGCGCTCTGGCCCTCGGTGTCCGGCACGACGATCGTGTAACCGCGCAGCAGCGCGGGCACGATCAGCGCCGATTCGGCGGTCGGGAGCAGTCCGCCGAACGTCACGCCCCCGGCAATTGCGTACGAGGGCTCGTCGTCTCGGTCGAGCGAGTCGTAGAACGACTGATATGAGATGACCTTGGCGACGCCCGCGTGAAGGGGTGGGCGGAGGACCGAGGTGACGTTGACCGTCGGCTGGCCGAGCTGGCCGGTCGAGCGGTAGAGCAGCTGCACGACCCGGATCGGAAGCGCGAGGCCGATCACGTGGTAGCGCACGACCCGCGCCTTGAGGATCGTGCCCGGGGCAATCTTCGCGAGAGGCCGGGTACCGGAGTACGTATAGAACGGATCCTGCTCCGGCGGCGCCACGGCGCGCGCACCCGAGGCGAGCTGC
The DNA here is from genome assembly GCA_963813265.1 of uncultured Solirubrobacterales bacterium. Lineage (GTDB taxonomy): Bacteria > Actinomycetota > Thermoleophilia > Solirubrobacterales > Solirubrobacteraceae > Palsa-465. The sequence continues at coordinate 99,522 of CAWEYQ010000025.1, forward strand.
GCCGAGCCGGCGAGGAAGCACAGCAGCAGCGCCAGCACCGACCGGCGCACCCTGTGGGCCGACACACGGACCAATGCGGACGCGACCATCCCCATACCGGGGCAACCCTAACCGAACCGGACGTTGAGGCCCCGGGGACAATCAACGTCATGATCACGGTCACCAGCACCCACGATTTCTCCACCGCGATGACGCGGCTGGGGACGCCGCTCACGCAGGACGATCGGCGGGTCGGGATCGAACTGCGGCTGCCGGCGACGGCCTCGTTGCTTGAAGGACTCGCCGCTGAGGTCGCCGCTTAGTCTGTCCCGGCTTCGGCGCTGCTGGCCTCTCGCCCGAGCTTCCGCAACGCCCAGCCCGCGGCAGCGAGCATCACCCCACGGATGATGAACGCGATCCCGATGAACAGGGCGAGTGTCGTCACCCCGATTCCGGGGCTCGAGACGATCACGATCCCGGCGAGCATCTCGAGCGCCGCGAGTGCAAAGGACGGGCCCCGGCCGCCCTGTTGCCCGAACGTCCGAATGAGCCGCAGCAACCCGGTGACGAGCAGCCACAGACCGACGAGCAACGCGATTGCCGTCAGCGCGTGAGTCGGATGCCGGATGAGGATCACGCCGACGACCGCGGTGATGACGCCGAAGATCGCCATCAGCGCCTGATTCTCCTCGGCGTCGATGAGCGCCGAGGTGACCTCGACGATCCCATCGATCAACAGGAAGATTCCGGTCAGCACCGCCAGCGTGGCGAGGCTGATCGATGGAACCGCGAGCACGATGATGCCCGCAGCCACGCCGAGCAGGCCGAGCAGCGCGAGCACCCACCACGACCGCGCCACCTCTGCGAACTCCGTCGCCGCAGCCTCATTCATCTCGACGCGCACCGGCACGGCCGGGAGTGTCGCTGAGCGCCGCCGTTCCGTCAACCGTCGCGGCCCGCGGCGCGGATACGATGGGCCGATGGCGCAGCGATCTCGGCGGCGGCTGGTCGTGCTGATGGTCGGCGTCGGCCTCGGGTGCATGGTCGCGGCGCTCATGCTCGTCGCTGGGCGGCTCGGCGCCTCATCGGCACGAGCCGCAGGACGCTCGCCGGTGATCAGCTTCTACTTCGGCTTGCGGCGCCCGGAATCCCAGGCGGTCGCAGCGTTCTTCGCCGTCGAGCAGCCTGGCGGGCGGACCTACCGTCGGTTCAGCGCGCCGCGCCAGATCTCCCGCCGGTACGGCGCGAGCACGGCGACGCGAGTCGCGTTCACCCGCGCGATCCGGCGCCTCGGGCTCACCTCGCGGGTCGACCCGTCCGGCGTGTTCGCGCGCGTGAGCGGGACGCCGCGCCAGCTCGGTCGCGCCTTCCACGTCCGCATCACCTCGGTGTTCCAGGACAACGCGACGTCGTACCAGGCAGTCGGAAGGCTTCGACTCTCGGGCGCGCTGCGCCCGCTCGTCCGCGAGGCGGTTGCAGCCTACGCCAAGACCTCGCGCCCACCGAGCGGCGTCGGGCCGCGGCGCGGACTCGGGGCCGGCCCAGCCCCGGGCAACGCGGGTACCTGGGTCGATGGCTGCAATGCGGCTCGAGCGACCGGGGCGTACAGCTTCGCCCAGGTCCGGCACGCGTATCGACTTGATGCGGTCGGGTCCGGCGTCGGCGGGACGGTCGCCATCCTCGGCGATCAGGAGGGGGTTCCCCAGCAGGACATCCTCGCGAACGCCCGGTGCTTCCACCTTCCCGCAAACCGCGTGCGCGCGGTGTTCACCGATGGACAGACGCGTCCGTTTGGGCGGGAGAGCTTCGAACCCCAGGAGGACCTCGCGCTCGTCCGAGGGATGGCTCCGCACCTGCGATCGGTGCTTCTCACGGGCGTCTGGGGCGCGCCCAGCCTGTGGTTCCTCGGCCCGGCGAAGCTTCTGACCATCGGCCGGCTACCGGACGCGTTGACGATCTCCTACGGCTATTGCGAGCGCCAGTTTCTCGCCAGCTCTGCGGCTCGCCAGGGTTCGAGTCTGCTCGGCGCGATGTTCGTCCGTCTCGGTCTCGCGGGGGTGCCGGTGTTCGGCTCGGCCGGCGACTCCGGCTCGACATGCAACGGCGTGTCGATCCCGGGCGTGGCGTGGCCTGCGTCCTCGCCGTACGTGACCGTCGTCGGAGGGACGCGGCTCGTCCTGAACCGGCGCAACGCTCGCGTCAATGAGGTGGTCTGGAACGACCTGAAATGGCTGACGCCGGACAACGGCGGTGGCGCGGGCGGCGGCGGCGTCTCGAGTTTCTACCACCGGCCGCCGTATCAGCGAGGCATCGGGGTGGGTGGGAGCCGCCGGGCGGTGCCCGACGCGGCCGTCCACGCCTCGATGCTCCCAGGCTGGCCGATCGTGAGCGCCGGCCACTGGATCGAGGACGCGGGCACGAGCTCCGCAGCGCCGCTGCTCGCCTCGGCCTTCGCGGTGATCAACGCGAGGCTGCGCGCCGCACACCGGCCGCCGCTCGGGCCGGTGAACGGGCTGCTCTACTGGCTGCGCCGTCACCGACCGGGCACGATCTTCGACATCGTCTCCGGCGACAACCGGTACACCCCAAAGGTGCCCGGACACCGGGCCAAGCGCGGGTATGACCTCGCGAGCGGAGTGGGCGTGCCGCGCTTTGACCGGATCATCCGTGCCCTCCCGGCACGAGGCGTGCCGTAACGCGGCGCACCCCGCAAAGTCGCCGCCTCGCAGCGCGGTTGGAGGCCGCCTTTGTTGTTCCGTAGAAAGTACGGTCGGGTGGGTCCGGTCGTTGCCGAGAAATGATGGGTAACGCCTTTTCTAGGGCTTCTCTTTGGGACGAACGAGGATGGATCGGATTTCGCCCGCCAGCGCCGAACTTGCCGTGCCGAAGAAGGACCGTCGCCGCCCGGCACAACCGCCCGAGGTGTCGGAGCTGTTCGTCGCTCGCCAGCCGATGTTCGACCGTCGGATGCGGGTCGCCGGCTACGAGTTGCTGTTCCGGGCCGGGTTCGTCGAGGAGGCGGCGGTCATCGACGACGTCTTGGCGACCGCGAACGTGATGCTCAACGTGTTCACCGAGATCGGTCCGGAGCGGATCCTCGGGTCCCACCCCGGGTGGATCAACGTGTCAAGGGACTTCCTGCTGCGCGGGTTGGCGAGCGTCGCCCCGCCCGGACTCGTGGGACTCGAGATCCTGGAGGACCAGGTGATCGACGATGAACTCGTCGCCACGGTCGCGGGGCTCAAGGAGGAGGGCTACCGGCTGGCGCTTGATGATTTCGAGTACAGCCCGGAGGCAGAGCCACTGCTCCGTCTCGTCGACGTCGTCAAACTTGACGTGATGGCGCTTGGACGGGCGCGCTTCTCCGAGCACGTCACCCGGGCCCGTCGGCACGGCCTGACCGTGCTCGCGGAGAAGGTCGAGACCCACGAGGACCACGACTTCTGCATGGCGGCCGGCTGCGACCTCTTCCAGGGATACTTCTACCGTCGGCCGAAGCTGTTCGCCCCCGCGCGCCTGAACGCAAACCGCGCGGCGTTGATGAACGTCATTGCCGCGCTGCACGATCCGTACGCCGAGCTCCAGGACCTCGAGCGGCTGATCGCGCGCGACGTCGCGCTCAGCGTCCGCCTGCTCCGCTACATCAATTCGGCGTTCTTCGGACTGCACTGCGAGGTGACCTCGATCGGGCAGGCCGTGGCCCTGCTCGGGATCGAGAACCTGCAGCGGTGGGCAACGCTGACCGTGTTCGCGAGCATCGACGGCAAGCCGGCCGAGCTGACGATCACCGCGCTGACGCGCGGACGGTTCTGCGAGCACGCCGGGGCCCGCATTCGCGGCGCCGAGCCCTCGCAGTTGTTCACGCTCGGACTGTTCTCGGTCATCGAGGCGCTGCTCGACACGCCGATCGAAGAGGTCCTGCGGTCGATTCCGTTCCCGCAGCAGATGCGCGACGCGCTCGTGGCGCACGCCGGCGAGATGGGCCGGCTGATCGACTGCGTGACCGCGCTCGAGATCGGGGACTTTGCCCGCGCCGATGAGCTCATTCCGGGCTGCGCGCGCGCACACACCGAGGCGATGATCTGGGCCAACGAGGCCGCGGATCCGCTGCTCGGAAGCTGACGGGCGCGCGGCGACGGTCGCCTGAACGAACGCCGCCACGAACCGGCGGGCCGGCGTAATACGCTCAGCCGCGTGAATGAGAACACGGGATCGGCGCTCTTGCACGGGGGCCGCCGCCCGCCCTGGTCGCTCGGCGTGCTCGTCGCAGTCGCGCTCGTCGCGGTCTCCACCGGCCTCGTGTATCCGCTCAAGCAGGCGACGGCGGTCTCCTCGCTCGGGGTCGTCTACCTGCTCGCGGTGGTGATCGTGTCTGCGTTCTGGGGCGCATGGCTTGGGATCGCGACCGCGGTGATGAGCGCCGCGGCGTTCAACTTCTTCCACATCCCCCCGATCGGCCGGTTCACGATCGCCGACAGCCGCAACTGGATCGCCTTGGCGACGTTCTTCGTCGCCGCGATCCTGACGAGCACCGTGAGTGAGCGTGCGCGGTCCCGGGCGATCGAGGCCGAGCGCCGCCGCGCGGAGGCCGACCTGACCGCGGAGATGGCCCAGCTGCTTCTGTCCCGCAGCGGCGTCGACGATGCGCTCGCGCTGATCGGCCGGCGTCTCGCGCAGATGTTCGAGCTTCCGTGGGCGACGATCGCGCTCGACGAGCAGCGGGGCGACGCCCGCCGGACGGCGATCCCCCTGGTCGCAGGTGGGCGTCGTCTGGGGACACTGTTGATTCCGGCGGCCATTCCACCGCGGCTGACGACCCGCCTGCGCGAGCGGATCGTGCCGACGCTCTCGGCGCTGCTCGGCATGGTGCTCGAGCATGAGCGGCTGGTGGCCGAGGCGGTGCAAACGGAGGGTCTGCGGCGCAGCGAGGCGGTCAAGACCGCCGTCCTCCGTGCCGTCTCCCACGATCTTCGCTCCCCGGTCACGGCGATGGTCGCCGCGGGCGCCGCCGTCCGAGCGCCGGATCTCAGTCCCGCCGAGCGCGACGAGCTCGGTGGTCTCGTCGTCGACGAGGGGGCGCGGCTGGCCCGGCTCATTGACGATCTCCTCGACCTGTCGAAGCTTGAAGCGCACACCGCCGCCCCGCGGATCGTCCGAGTGCACGGTCGAGGAAGTGGTCGACGCCGCGCTCGCCGCGCAGCCACCGGACGCGAGCTTTGAGGTGCGGATCGATCCCGACGTTCAGCCGCTCCGCGCCGACTTCGTCCAGATCGAGCGCGTGCTCGCCAACCTGATGGAGAATGCACAGCGGTATTCCGATGGAGAGCCCGTCGTCATCCGCGCCCGCCCAGTCGGCGACCGCGTGATCATCCGCGTGATCGACCGCGGCCCGGGGATCCCGGCGGCGGCTCAGGAGCGGATCTTTGAGCCGTTCTACCGCGCGGAGGGCGCCGGTGAGACGCATCCGGGCTCCGGTCTCGGACTGGCGATCGCCAAGGGTTTCGTCGAGGCGAACGGCGGGCGCATCTGGGTCGAGTCGGCTCCGGGCAGCGGGAGCACGTTCGTCATCGAGCTCCCGGCCGCGGGCCCCGGCGAGGAGCCCTCGTGAACGCCTCCGGGGCCGGCGGCCGGCGGATCCTTGCCGTCGATGACGAGCTCCAGATCCTCCGGGCGCTCAAGGCAACGCTCCGCAGCCAGGGCTACGAGGTCGTGACCGCGGCGACGATGGAGGAGGGACTCGACGCCGCCGCGCTCAACCCACTCGACGTCGCGATCGTCGACCTGCTCCTCCCTGACGGGGACGGCATCGAGCTGGCCCGGCGCCTGCGCGAGTGGAGTTCGATGCCGATCATCATCCTGTCGGCGGTCGGGGACGAGGAGGAGAAGGTGCGGGCGCTCCGGGCAGGGGCGGATGACTACGTGACCAAGCCGTTTGGGCCGGCCGAGCTCGTCGCCCGGATCGAGGCGGTGTTGCGCCGGACGGCCCCAGAGCCGGACAGCGCACTGATCGAGGTCGCCGGGCTCGAGGTCGACCTGGCTGAGCACCGGGTGCGCCGCGACGGGGAGGAGGTCCATCTCACCCCGACCGAGTTCGGCCTGTTGCGGATGTTCGTCCGCAACCGCGGCCGCCTGTTGACCCATCGGATGCTCCTCAGCGAGGTGTGGGGGCCGGAGTACGCGGAGGACGTCACCGTGCTCCGCGGCCAGATCGCCAATCTCCGCCGCAAGATCGAGCCTCCGTCGGCCGCCCGCCGGCACTTCATCCGCACCGAACCGGGCATCGGCTACCGGTTCGATCCGCGCTAGCGACGGCGGTTTCCGCCCGCCCGACGGGCATCTGTACGCAATCTGTACGCCGGTCCCGGGTTTCTGTATGCGGGCTACACGACCGCGGGCCCATGATGCTTGTCATGGACATTGTCGCGGTTGTACTCGGCGTCATCACCTTCATGGTGCTGTACGCGTTGATCTTCGGAATCGAGCGGATATGAGTCTGTCGCTCGCCGCGTTTATCGGCCACATGAGTGGCGCTGACTTCTTTGGGCTCGTCGTCTCCGTGCTCGTGTGCGTGTACCTCGTGTACGCGCTGCTTCGTGGAGAGAGGTTCTAAGATGACCTTCCTCGGCTGGGTCACCATCTTCGGCTTCGCGGCCATCCTCACCGTTCTGGCGTTGCCGCTGGGCCGGTACATGGCTGCTGTGTACTCGGGCGAGCGCACCTTCCTGGACCGGATCTTCCGGGGGCCTGAGCGGCTCCTGTACAAGGTCATGCGGGTCGATCCCGCGAAGGGTCAGGACTGGAAGGCGTACGCCAAGAGCCTGATCATCTTCTCGCTCGCCGGCTGGCTGCTGCTGTATTTCATCCTGCGCTCGCAGACGTTGTGGAATTTCACGGGGCTCAACCCGCAGCACTTCCATTCCGCGCCGTGGAACGTGACGTTCAATACGACGTCGTCGTTTGTGACGAACACGAACTGGCAGTACTACGGCGGCGAGACGACGATGACCTACTTCAGCCAGATGGCTGGGCTCGCCGTCCAGAACTTCCTCTCGGCGGCGGTCGGTATCGCGGTCGCCGTCGCGGTCATCCGCGGCATCATTTCCCGCTCGGGCAAGAGCCTCGGGAACTTCTGGCAGGACCTCGTCCGCACGACGCTCTACGTCCTGTTGCCGATCGCGTTCGTCGTCGCGCTCGTGCTCGTCTTCCAGGGCGCGATCCAGAACTTCTCGCACTACCTGACCGCGCACACGCTGACCGGCGGAGTGCAGACGATCGCCCAGGGACCGGTCGCCTCTCAGGAGGCGATCAAGGAGCTCGGGACGAACGGCGGCGGGTTCTTCAACGTCAACTCGGCGCATCCGTTCGAGAACCCGTCGGGGTTCACGAACTTGGTCGAGATGCTCGCTGTGCTGATCATCCCGGCGGCGCTGATCTTCACGTACGGCCGGATGACCGGCCGCCGGCGCCAGGGGTACACGATCTACGGCGCGGTGATGGTCATGTTCCTCGGCGCGTGCATCGTCGCCTACATCGCCGAGGCGCACGGCTCACCGGCGCAGCATGCCGCGGGTTGCACACCGGCGTTCTGCACGGCTCGGTCGGCGGGAACATGGAGGGCAAGGAGACCCGCTTCGGGATCGCCGGCTCGGCCCTGTTCGATGTCGTCACGACGGTCACGTCGTGCGGTGCGGTCAACAGTGCGATCGAGTCGTTCACCGGCATCGGTGGCGCGATCCCGATGGCGAACCTGTCGGCCAGCGAGGTCGATCTTCGGTGGCGTCGGCACGGGCCTGTACTCGATCCTGCTGTACGTCATCCTCGCCGTGTTCATCGGCGGGCTGATGGTCGGCCGCACGCCGGAGTATCTCGGCAAGAAGATCGAGGCGCGGGAGATCAAGCTCATCGTCCTCGGTCTGCTCGCGACGCCGCTGCTGGCGCTGTTCTGCACGGCGATGGCGGTGGCGAGCAGGGCGGGGCGCGCGTCGATCTTCAGTCCCGGCAAGCCGCAGGCGTTCTCGGAGTCGTTCTACGCGTACCTGTCGCAGGCGAACAACAACGGGTCGGCGTTCGCCGGCTACACCGGCTTCATTCAGCCGAACGCCGGCAACCTCGGCTCCCACGGGGTCACGTTCGCGTACCTTGCTCGGCGGGTTCGACATGATGCTCGCCCGGTTCATTCCGATTCTGTTCGCGCTCGCCGTCGCCGGCTCACTCGCCGGTAAGCGGGTCAGCCCCGCCGGTCTCGGGCACGATGCGCACCGACAACCCGACGTTCGCCGTGCTCCTGATCGGGGTGATCGTCCTCGTCGGCGCGCTGACGTTCTTCCCCGCACTCCTGCTCGGCCCCCTCGTGCAGGGCCTCACTGGACACCTCTACTAATCATGAGAAAAGACATCATCAGCGCAGCGATCGGGATCGTCGTCCTGACCCTCGTGTTCGGGATCGCGTATCCGCTCGTCGTCACCGGCGTCAGCCAGGTCGCGTTCCCCGGCAACGCCAACGGCCAGAAGGTCTACGTCGACGGCAAGCTCGTCGGCTCGAAGATCATCGGCCAGGGGTTCACCGATCAGGTCGTCAAGAACGGCAAGCCCCAGGTGGACACGGACGGGAACCCGGTGACGGTGCCGGATCCCCGGTACTTCCAGTCCCGACCGTCGGCGACCGTGCCGGCCTATAACGCCGCCGGCACCGCGTTCTCGAACGCGGGCCCGAACAACCTGGCCACCGAGCAGGCGATCGCCTCGAACATGCAGGCGTACCTCGCGCTCGAGAAGCCCTACAACCCCGGGCTGACGAACGCTCAGATTCCGGTCGACGCGGCGAACACGTCCGCGTCCGGGATCGACCCGGACATCTCGACCGCGAACGCCGACATCCAGGCGCACCGGGTCGCCGACCGTGCGTCACCTCACGCTTGCCCGCGTGATGTCGCTGGTGTCGCAGTACACCCACGGTCGCGGCCTGGGGTTCTCCGGCGAGCCGGGAGTGAACGTTCTGCAGCTCAATCTCGCCCTTAACCGTTTGACAGGTGGACACTGATGTCAGTCGATACAGCTCCTGGGAGCACGCCGTCAGAGCGCCGCGCGATCTCGCTGTTCCGGCGAGACATCGTCAACCGCGCTGTGGTGGACAGCCTCATCAAACTCGATCCGCGGGTCCAGATCCGCAACCCGGTGATGTTCGTCGTCGAGATCGGCGCGCTCATCACCACCGTCACCTGGCTGATCCAGGTGTTCGGCGGCACGCCGCTCGGCGGCGGCCACGAGCCGGCGTGGTACACGTTCGTCATCTCCTTCTGGCTGTGGCTCACGGTCGTGTTCGCCAACCTCGCCGAGGCGTTCGCCGAGGGACGGGGTCGCGCCCAGGCCGACACGCTGCGGTCGATGCGCCAGGAGACCGTCGCGACGCTGCGTGATGGGACGACGAAGAAGGCCAACGAGCTCATCAAGGGCGACGTCGTCGTCGTTGAGGCGGGCGAGCTGATCCCGGGCGACGGGACCGTGATCGAAGGGCATCGCGTCCGTCGACGAGTCCGCCATCACCGGCGAGTCGGCACCCGTGATCCGTGAGTCCGGCGGTGACCGCAGCGCGGTGACCGGCGGCACGCGAGTGCTGTCGGACCGGATCGTCGTCGAGATCACCCAGGAGCCGGGGCAGTCGTTCCTCGATCGGATGATCGCGCTCGTCGAGGGCGCCGCGCGGCGCAAGACGCCGAACGAGATCGCGCTCGGGATCCTGCTCGCCGGACTCACGCTCGTGTTCATGATCGTCGTCGTGACGTTGCGGCCGTTCGGTCTGTTCGCCGACACGCCGATCTCCGAGACGACGCTCATCTCGCTGCTCGTCGCGCTCATCCCGACGACGATCGGCGCGCTGCTCTCGGCGATCGGGATCGCCGGGATGGACCGGCTCGTGCGCCGCAACGTGCTCGCGCTGTCCGGCCGTGCCGTCGAGGCGTCCGGCGACGTCGACGTGCTGCTGCTCGACAAGACGGGGACGATCACGATCGGCAACCGGCTCGCGTCAGCGAGTTCATCCCGATGCCGGGTGTGACCGAGGCGGAGCTCGCCGAGGTCGCGCAGCTCGCGTCGCTCGCCGACGAGACGCCGGAGGGCCGCTCGATCGTCGTGCTCGCCAAGCAGTACGGCATCCGCGAACACGACATGGGCAGCCTGCATGCCCAGTTCGTGCCGTTCACGGCGCAGACCCGCATGAGCGGCGCCGACCTCGACGGACGCCAGGTCCGCAAGGGCGCCGGCGACGCGATCATCGAGTTCGTCAAGGCCGAGGGCGGACGTCCCCCGACCGAGCTGCAGCCGGTGCTTGACCGGATCGGCCGCGAGGGCGGAACGCCGCTGGCGGTCGCCCGGGACTCACAGGTCGTCGGTGTCATCTACCTCAAGGACACGATCAAGGAAGGCATGCGCGAGCGGTTCGACCATCTGCGCTCGATGGGGATCCGGACGATCATGATCACCGGCGACAACCGCCTCACCGCGGCGAAGATCGCGGAGGAGTCAGGCGTCGACGACTTCCTCGCCGAGGCGACGCCGGAGGCGAAGCTCGAGCTGATCAAGGACCAGCAGTCGAGCGGCCGCATGGTCGCGATGACCGGAGACGGCACCAACGACGCGCCCGCGCTCGCCCAGGCGGACGTCGGCGTGGCGATGAACACCGGCACCCAGGCCGCGCGCGAGGCCGGCAACATGGTCGACCTCGACTCCAACCCGACGAAGCTCATCGAGATCGTCGAAGTCGGCAAACAGCTGCTGATCACCCGTGGCGCGCTGACGACGTTCTCGATCGCCAACGACGTCGCCAAGTACTTCGCGATCCTCCCGGCGATCTTCGTCTCCACGTTCGCCGTGTCAGAAGAACGGCCAGGGACCGCTGCACGTCCTCAACATCATGAACCTCGGGACCCCGCGCTCCGCCGTCATCTCGGCGATCATCTTCAACGCGCTCGTGATCCCGGCCCTCATCCCGATCGCCCTGAAGGGCGTCCAGTACCGACCGATCGGCGCGAGCGCGCTGCTGCGACGCAACCTGCTGATCTACGGCCTCGGCGGCATCATCGCGCCGTTCATCGGGATCAAGCTCATTGACCTCATCATCCACAATCTCCTCGGAGCATGAACGACCGGTGATCGCCGCTCGTCGCGGGCACCTGCGCGTGTTCCTCGGCATGGCCGCCGGCGTCGGCAAAACGTTCCGCATGCTGATCGAGGGTCACGCGGAGCTGGAAGCCGGACACGACGTGGTGATCGGCCTGCTCGAAACGCACGGCCGCGCGGACACCGCCAAGCTGGCCGAAGGGCTCCCGGCGGTTCCGCGTCGCCGGGTCACCTATCGCGACACGGCGCTTGAGGAGATGGACCTCCCGGGGATCCTCACCCGGGCGCCGGAGCTGTGCCTGATCGACGAGCTCGCGCACACGAACGCCCCCGGCGTCGAGCACGAGAAGCGTTACGAGGACGTCGAGCAGGTGCTCGCCGCCGGTATCGACGTCCTCTCGACGCTCAACATCCAGCATCTCGAATCGCTCAACGACCAGATCGCCGAGCTGAGCGGGATCCGGGTGCGCGAGACGATCCCGGATGCTGTCCTCGGGCACGCCGACGAGGTCGTGCTCGTCGATCTCACCCCCGAGGCGCTGCTCGATCGCCTCCGCGCCGGCAAGGTGTACCGGCCGGAGCGCATCGACGCCGCGCTCAACAACTTCTTCCGGATCGAGAACCTCTCGGCGCTGCGGGAGGTCGCGCTGCGCCAGGTCGCCCAGGAGGTCGGGCAGAAGCGGCTCGCCACCGTGGAGCCCGTCGGCACGCGCGACGACCTGATCGCGGGCGAGATGCCACAGGCGGTCGGTGAGCGGTTGCTCGCGCTCGTCGAGCCGTACCCCGGAGCCCAGCGGCTCGTCCGCCGGGCGTGGCGCTCAGCGCAGCGGCTCGGCGCTCCGGTCGACCTGCTGTGGATCCGCCCGCCCGGCATCACACTGTCCGAGGATCAGCAGCAGTCGGTGCGAGCGCTCCGCCACCTCGGATCGGTGCTCGGCGCGCAGTTGCTCGTCGAGGAATCCGACACGATCCCCGAGGCGATCGCGGACGTCGCGCGCCGCCGCGGGACCACGTACATCCTGCTCGGTCGCAGCCGCCCCGCCCGGGGGCTGGCGCGGCTGCGCGTCCCACTCCCACAACGGCTGATGGAACTCCTCCCCGGCGTCGATGTCCGGATCGTCGCCGACCGCAGCCGCCGAACCGATCAGGGGTCCGAATGAACGTCGTTGTGCTCGTCCTCTGCGTCGTGCGTCGCGCTCGCGATCGGACTCGCGCTTGGCTACTGGCTCCCGCCCCACGGACGGCGCGCCGGCACAGCAGAAGCAAGCCGTCACCGTGCGACGGATCCTCCTGCCATTCACCGGTCAAGCGATCTCCCGCCGGGCGTTCGAGGCGGCGGTGCGCCTGGCGAAGGCCGAGGACGCAACGATCATGCCCGCGTTCCTGGCGCGGGTCCCGCGGCACCTCCCGATCGACTCGCCGCTGCCGGCTCAGTCAGCGAACGGGATGCCGCTGCTCGAGGCGATCGAACAGCGCGCGGCGGCCAAGGGCGTCGCCGTTGACGCACGGGTCGGTCGCGGCCGCACGTATCGCGATGCGCTCCAACGGTTGCTCGACGAGGAGCATTACGACCGGATCATCGTCTCGGCGACCGACAGCCCCCGGATCGGGTTGAGCGGCGACGACCTGCGGTGGCTGCTCGAGCGGGTGCCGGCCGAGGTCATGATCCTCCGGCCGGCGCCCGAGGATGAGCGCCGGATCTCGGCGAACGGGTTGGCCGGGCATTTCTGAGCCGTCGTTCATGCTTTGACGTGAAACGGCAGCACCGCAACGACGACGTCGGTCCGCGACTTGAGCACGCTCTCGAGCAGTCGGCCCCGTTGGTTGTGGAGGATCTCCCGGCGGCGTTTGGTGGGGATGACCTCCGGGATGAGCACCGTGACGGTTGTGTTCTCCTCCCGAGGGATACTGTCGACGTAGGAGAGGACGGAGCGCACGAGCGAGCGGTGGGGGTCGATGATCACCTCGAGTGGGACCGAGCAGGCCCACTCACGCCACGCCGCGCGAACCCGTTCGCACTCTTCCTCGTCACCGGCGACGGCCACCGCCACGACCGTGTCGCCGAGCGACAGCGCGGCGTTGAGCGCATGCTCGGTGAGGAGGTTGACCGCCGAGGTGGGAACGATCACGATGCTCTCGCCGCCGTGGGGCACGCCGGGCGTCTTGCCGAGCCGCAGCTCCTTGGCGACTTTTCCGTAGTAGGTCTCGGTGTGCGAGAACAGCCACATCAGGATCGGGATGACGAGCACGACCACCCACGCGCCTTCGAGGAACTTCGTCGTCAGGGCGACGACGACCGCGATCGCGGTCATCACCGACCCGACGCCGTTCAGCGCCGCCCGCCACCGCCAGCCCGGCGGCCGCTTCGTCGCCCAATGGCGGACGAGCCCGATCTGCGAGATCGTGAACCCGACGAACACGCCGATCGTGAACATCGGAATCAGCTTGTCCGTCTGCCCGTTGACCGCGACGAGCAGCAGTCCGGCGAGAATCGCGAGCGCGACGATGCCGTGGCGGTAGACCGGGCGCTCGGCCCGGAGGTAGAACAGATGCGGCAGCCGGTGGTCCTTGGCGAGGATGCTCATCAGGACCGGGAGACCACCGAAGCTGGTGTTCGCAGCGAGGCCGAGGACGAGCGTCACGGCGATGTTGGAGACGTAGAACGGCCAACCGGTGCCGAACGCGCCGGCGGTCAGTTGGGCGAGGACCGTGACGTGTCCTCGGGGGAGGACGTGATGGGCGCGGATCAGAACCGCGAGCCCGATCAGCATCACCCCGAGCAGGATGCCCAGCCCGATCTCGGTCCGTTGCGCCGTGCGCACACGGGGCTCTCGGAAGGCGGGCACACCGTTGGCGATGGCCTCGACCCCGGTGACGGCTGAGCACCCGGCCGCGAACGCCCGGAGGAGGAGAATGACGGTGACGGTCGTCGTGGCGTGGATCGGGATCGGCGTGCCGATCTGGGCCACCGGGTGGGGGTGAAACGGCCCGACGATGAGGACGGCGAAGATGCTGACGATGAACACGAGCGTCGGCAGCATGAGAAACCGCGCCGACTCCGTGATCCCGACGAGGTTGATCGCGGTCAGCAGCACGAGCCCGATGAGGCAGATTGCGAGCAGGTCGTGCGCGAGTCCCGGGAACACGCTGGCGAGGCTCGCCGCCCCGGCCGCGAGGCTGACCGCGACGGTGAGGATGTAGTCGACGACGAGCGACGCCGCCCCGAGCAATGCGACGGTGCGGCCAAGGTTGAGCTTGGCGACCGCGTAGGCCCCTCCCCCTCGGGATGCGCCGCGATCACCTGGGTGTAGGAGAGGACGAGCAGCACGAGCATCCCCGCGATCACCAGCGTCAACGGCACGGTGAATTTCAGCGCGCCGGTCCCCGCGAGGACGAGGATGAGCACCATCGACTCGGGCCCGTAGGCGACGCTCGACAGCGCATCGAGGCTGAGTGCGGCGAGGCCGCCGCGGACGGTCAGATCATGTCCCGCGTCGGCGTGCTTGCCGGCCCGCCGTGCCGTGCGGTACCGGGCGCGCGTGGGTGCTGAGGCGCTCACCCTGGCCTGCGGCGGATGATCGCGCTCGCCGTCGCCGTCGCCGTGGCGAGGAGCCGGTCAGTGCTGTCTCGCAACTCCCCCGCCAGGAACGCGACATCTCTGCTGCGGCGGACAATGCGCCCGCGGGCGCGAAGCTCGCCGGGTTTCGCAGGGGCGAGGCATTGCACCTGGAGGTCGATCGTCCCGCTGTCCGGATCGATCTCGACCAGCTGCCAGCCGAGGAGCGCGGCGGCCGGCGGCGGCGCCACCCGTCCTGTCATGACGTCCCAGAACGGGCCGTCTCGGCCCTCCGTGACCGGGTGCACTCGCCCTGTCATCGCGCCGATTCTTCCACGTGATGTGGCTGACACCTGTCGGATCAAGTGATCCGTCTCGGCGTCGGCTCCGAACTAGCGGTGAACCCGACGACCGATTGGAGCCTCTGATGGGACTTGACAACCCGATTCACATCGCCTTCCTGCTGGTGATCCTGCTGCTCGTCTTTGGCGCCAAGCGCCTTCCCGAGATGGGCCACTCCCTCGGACACGGCCTGCGCGGATTCAAGGATGCGCTGACCGGCGACCGCTCGAGCGAACAGCACCACGACCTGCCCGCCGCGCCCGTGTCCGTGCTCGCCGAAGAGCAGCGCGACGTCCAGCCGACTCCGACTTCGTCCGCCGTCTGATCACGCCGCCGTCGGCCGCACCACCTGATGTACATGCCGAACGCGATCCGGGCCGTCTCGCATGATGACCGGCTGTCCGTCGTCGGGCACCTCGATGAGCTGCGCACGCGCATCATCATCAGTCTGCTCGCGGTGATGGTCGCGTTCGGCCTCTGTTTCTGGCAGAACAACCGGCTCCTGCACCTGATCGATACGCCGCTGGCCGATCAAACCCAGCATCAGGTGCGCGCCGGTCAGGGGCCGCTCGGGACCGCGTATCGGACCCAGCGTGACGCGCGGGATGTCGCGATCCAGTTGCGCGCGGTTACCGGTGCGCTCGCGGCCGAGCACCACTCGCCGCAGGTAGGAGCGGTGCTGAGTCATGTGGAGACTCAGCTCCAGCACGACGTGACGAGCCTCTCGGCGCCGCCGCAGGGCGATCGGCCGATCACGCTCGGGATCGGGGAGCCGTTCACAACGACGCTGACGGTGACGCTGATCTTCGCCCTGATCCTGTCGCTACCGGTGGTGCTGTGGCAAATCTACGGTTTCCTGATGCCGGCGTTCGACCCCGACCAGCGCGCGCAGATGCGGCCACTGCTGCTCGGGATTCCGGTGCTGTTCATCATCGGAATCGCGTTCGGCTATTTCGTCGTGCTGCCCGCCGCGGTGCGGTTCTTCCAGAACTTCAACAGCGACCAGTTCAACGTGCTCGTCCAGGCAAGCCAGTACTACAAATTCGCGGCGACGACCGTGCTCGCGATGGGGCTGCTGTTCCAGGTACCGGTGGGCATCCTCGCGATCACGCGCGCCGGCGTCGTCACGCCCCGCCAGCTGCGTCGCAACCGCCGGTATGCCGTGGCCGTCTGCGCCGCCGTCGCGGCGCTGCTGCCCGGCGACGCGGTCACGATGCTGCTCGAGACGGTTCCGCTGTACCTCCTGTTTGAGCTGAGCGTGGCCGTCGCATCGGTCGCGGAGCGCCGGGCGCGCAACCGTGGCGGCGTTGGGGTGCCGGCCGCCTCGACGTCCGATTCATGACTCGCCCAACGGCCACGGAGACACCGACGGTGGGCGCTGCCCCGGGGGCGCCCACCGCTGGCGAAGACTCCACGTTTGAGACAGATCGGCTCGCTGCTCGTTCGATACCGCGCCCCCGGTACCCGTGGATTGCTGGCGAGCGGTAAAGGATGCCGTGCCTGCCCGCCAATCGCTATCGAACATTTGTCGAACGTGCGCAAACCCTTCCAACCCGCAGGTGCGGACCTGAGTGACCCACGAGATCACCTCCCCGGGCGGATCTGGATCGACCGCCTGCGTCGGCGCGGCCTGACCCTGTTTTGACGAAGCCGCGGCCTGGGTCGGATTTGCACTGAAGGAGAGGGGTTCGGATCGTCCGAGAATCCCCCGCTCGAACGTCCGTGCGACGCAGGGGATGATCCGGACCATCTGACGGGCCTGAAATCCCTTCCTCGCGTTTGGGGTGTTGAACGGGGGATTCTGTGCCGATTCGGGCGGCTCCGGGCGAGCCGGACGATGACCGAGCCGGGCGATGGCCGCATCCCGGTCCCGATTCAGCGTCCGGGCGCGCTCCGGTGGGAAGTTCTCCTGGTCCACGCATTCGAGTGGCCTCCAGCGGCGCCTGGCCACGTCCTCGAAGGCTCGTGCAGCGCTGCTGCACGTCGCCTTCTGCGTCCTCGCCGGGCATCCGCTGGCGACCCCTCTCGGTGCGACCGTACTTGCGGGAACGACCACTAGACTAGTTCTCGGGGCCCATAGGCCGAGGTAACCTTGCGCTCTCAAGCACTAGGACAGGGAGCACGCATGGCCAAGGTCATTTACACGGCGGAAGCGCACGTCACCGGCGGGCGGGCGGAGGGCCACGGAGAGAGCACCGACGGGGCCCTCGATGTTCAGCTCCGACCCCCCGCAGAGCTCGGCGGCGAGGGCGGCGGAACGAACCCGGAGCAGCTGTTTGCGGTCGGGTTCGCCGCGTGCTTCGAAAGCGCACTCGGCGCCGTCGCGCGTCGTCACAAGCTCGACGTCGGCGACGTCGCGATCGACAGCAAGGTCAGCCTCCTGCCGACCGAGGAGCGGGGGTTCAAGCTCGCCGTCGAGCTCGACGTCTCGTTGCCGCACGTCGACGATCCCGAGCAGGCGGTGCGCCTCGTGGCCGGCGCCCACAAGGTGTGCCCGTACTCGAATGCCACGCGGGGCAACATCGACGTTAAGCTGACGGCGAACGGTCAATCCGTGGGGTAGTCATGTCTCCGATCAGTCGTGGGTTCAGCGGACGTCGGCGTCCGGTCGCCGATCCGGCCCGGGTACCGCCGGGTCAGTACGTGACCGCGGACTTTCCGGTCCTCAGCGCGGGCCCGACGCCGCACACGCCGCTGGACGAGTGGAGCTTCACGATCCACGGCGCCGTCGATGAGCCGGTGTCGTGGCCGTGGGATGAACTGCTGGCGCTGCCGTCCGAAACGTTCACGGTCGACATCCACTGCGTGACGAAGTGGTCGAAGCTGGACACGACGTGGAAGGGTGTGTCGCTCGACACGCTGCTCAATGGCGTCGACACCGAGGCCGAGTACGTGACCGCGTGGTCCGACGGCGGATATACGACGAACCTGGCGCTCGAGGACATCACCGGCGGTCAGGCGTGGGTGGCCTACGAGTACGGCGGCGAGCCACTCGAGTCTGAGCACGGTGGTCCGGCCCGGCTGCTCGTGCCCCACCTGTACTTCTGGAAGAGTGCCAAGTGGGTGCGCGGACTGACCCTGACGCCCGACGACGAGCCCGGCTTCTGGGAGGGCTACGGGTATCACAACCACGGCGACCCATGGCTCGAGCAGCGCTACCAGGGCGACTGAGCTGGCAACTCGGGAGGGTGGTCGAGCTCGTCGACGACACCGCTCGCGCCAAGACAATCGTCCTTGACGTGCCTGACTGGCGGGGGCACCGGGCGGGGCAGCACGTCGATGTACGGCTCACCGCGGAGGACGGCTACCAGGCACAGCGCAGTTACTCGATCGCCTCCGCGCCTGAGGATCCGCGCCTCGAGCTCACGGTCGAGCGCCTTGACGACGGCGAGGTGTCGCCGTATCTCGTCGATGGCCTGCAGCCGGGCGACGAGCTGGAACTGCGAGGGCCGATCGGCGGCTACTTCGTCTGGGAGGAGTCACTCGGAGGGCCGCTGCTGCTCGTCGCCGGCGGGTCCGGGGTGGTGCCATTGCGCGCGATGCTCCGCCACTGGGCGGCCGGGACGCGCGCGATCACTCCGCGCCTGCTCTACTCCGCGCGGTCGCTCGACGAGGTGATCTTCCGCGACGAGCTGACGCGGCTGACCAAGGCCGACGGGGTCGATATCCAGATCACGCTCACGCGCGAATGGCCCGATGGCTGGGCCGGGCACCGGGGACGCGTCGACTCCGAGCTGCTCGGTGCGGTCGCCTGGCCGGCGGCCGACCGCCCGCTCGTCTACGTCTGCGGACCGACGGCGTTCGTGGAACTGGTCGCCCAGACGCTCGTCGACAGCGGACACGATCCGACGCGGATCAGGACCGAGCGGTTCGGAGCATCGGGCACATGACGACGAGGGAGGTGGGCTGACGATGGACGCTCTCGATGGAAACGCGGTCGCCGGGGCGTTGTACGAGCACTTCGGCGTGGACATGACGATGGCTCACGGCGCGTGTGGGCACTGCGGAACCCCCTCGCTGGTGGCCGAACTGGCCGTCTACGATCGTGCGCCCGGGGCGGTGATTCGGTGCCGCGCGTGCGGAGAGGTGGTGATGGTCGTCGTCGAGATCCGCGGGCAGGTGACCGTTCACCAGCAGCAGTTCACGCTGACATCTGACTGATCGCCGCTACTGCAGGTACCGCTCGACGGTGCCCGCGTCTCGAACGTGTGCGTCGTCCGGGTCGGCTCCCGCGTCGCGGAGGGCGCGGCGTTGGCGCAGCAGATCCCAGCAGCGGTCAAGCTCGACCTTGACGGACTCCAGCCGCTCGCGGTCCGTCTCGAGTGACTTCTCATCCTTGCGATCGGATTCCTCTCGGCCGAGCAGCTGATGCTCCTCGGCGACCAAGCGCTCGATGCGCGTCGCGATGCTCTCGTCGCTCATGGCGACATCGTAAGCGCTGGGTCGTCGCGCGCCAAGTCGTGCGCAGCCGGGTGGCGCATCACTGATGAGCGGATTCTCATCGTCCGGGGCGGCCAAACGCTGGATGCTGATACCGAGGCGCCGCATCCGCATCCCATAGGAGGTAATCCATGCAGTCACCCATCAGGCGTCGGATCTCACCAGCGATGGTGGTGAGCAGCTTCGCGCTGTTCGTCGCGCTCGGAGGCACCGGGGTCGCGGCGGTCGTCGTCGCCACCGCGAACAACGCCAAGCATCTCGGCGGCCAGTCCCCGAGCTTCTTCCTCCAGTACCGCCACCTCGCCTACTCACATGGCGAGAAGTTCCTGAAGGCGGGCCAAACGGTCGTTCTCGGCCACCAGGGTCACTTCACGTTCAGCTCGACGTGCTCGAAAGACAAGACCGGCCAGAACCAGGTCACGTTCGACGTGACCGCGAACACGACGGCGGATCTCGACGGGACCGGGCCGTCACCCGCCGGCACCAAGGTCAACATCCATACCAACAGCGACGCCCTGGACACCAGTTCGACCACGCCGTTGAATCCAGGCGATTTCGATCAGGTCGGCAGCGCCAGCAGCTCGACCGAGATCGCCAAGGACGGGCAGGAGGCCGACATCTTCTACAACGACGGTGTCAACTGGCCTGCCGGCCACGGCTCCGCGGCGCATGACTGCTTCGCGGGCTACACGGGGTGGATCGTCGGGCTTCCGCCCGTGCCCGGCATCCCCGGCTGAGTCGCCGCACGACAGGTGCCCGCCCGGTGGCTCGGGGCGGGCACCCGTGGCGTAAGAATGGCCGGGTGTGCGGGATTACGGGATTACTACTGCAGGAGCTTGAGGACGGCCTGCGGGGCAGAGTTGGCCTGCGAGAGCATTGACGTGCCGGCCTGTTGGAGGATCTGCTCCTTGGAGAAGTTGACCATTTCAGAAGCCATGTCCACGTCACGGATGCGACTCAGGGACGCTGAGAGGTTCTCTTCGTAGGTCGAGACGTTGTCAAGTGTGTACTGGAGCCGGTTCTGGATCGCGCCAAACGTCGCCCGCTGAGCGGACACGTTGTTGATGTAGCTGTCGATCGTGCTCAGGGTCGTGGCCGAGCCGAGGCTGATCGTGCCGACCATCGAGGCCATAGCCTGTGTATTGACGCCGATCTGCTCGCCGTCGTTGGCGCCGACCTGGAAGGAGATCGTCGTGCCGCCGCTGAACAGCGCGATGCCGTTGAACTGAGCAACCGAGCCGATTCGGGCGATCTCGGACTGCAGCTGGTTGACCTCGGACTGGATCGCGCCCTGGTCACTCGACGGCGAGGGTGCCGTTGGTGTACTGCACGGCCAGCTCGCGGATGCGCTGGAGCATCGCGTGGACCTGGTTCAGCGAACCTTCAGCGGTCTGCACCATCGAGACGCCGTCCTGCGCGTTGCGCTGGGCCTGAGCGAGACCGTTGACCTGGCCGGTCAGCTTCTGGCTGATCGCGAGGCCGGCGGCGTCGTCAGCTGCGCTGTTGATGCGCAGGCCCGAGGACAGACGCTGCATTGACTTCGACAGCGAATTCTCGGTGTTGACCAAGTTCCGATGCGCATCGAACGCGTCGATGTTCGTATTGATCATGAGGGACACGGGCTCATCTCCTTGATGGCGGTTGTGTGCGTTCAGCCGACTCCATGTCGACTGTCCCTTAGCTATGTCGCTCGCCGGCGCGCGTGCCGGGTAGAGCGTGTTGTCCCTACTAATCGGACGCCGACGGCTGGACTTGAGCGCGGTTGTCTGTGAGCGTGGTCGGGGCGGGTAAGACGGTCACGAAGGCATTCCAGCTGAAGGAGATATCTCTGTGAGCACTGAGAACAGCAGCGGTCGGGTCGGGGTCATCACCGGCGCGTCGTCCGGCATCGGCGAGGCGACGGCCCGCGCGCTCGCGGCGGACGGGTACAGGCTCGCGTTGCTCGCGCGCCGCGCCGACCGGATCACCGCCCTCGCCGATGAGCTTGGCGCCGACAGCGTCGCGATCGAAGCCGACGTCACCGACCGGGACTCGGTCGTCGCCGCGGCGGAGCGCGTCCGCGCAGAGCTGGGGTCCGCCGACGTCCTGGTCAACAACGCGGGCCAGATGCTGCTCGGTCCGTTCGTCTCCGAGCAGCGCGCCGAGCACCGGCGGATGATCGAGACAAACCTGCTCGGCGCGATGACCGCCACCGAGGTATTCCTCGATCAGCTGCGCGACGGCGGCGGCGACCTCATCAACATCTCCTCGGTCGCGGGACGGTTCGCCCGCCCGGGGAACGCGGTCTACGCGGCCACGAAATGGGGCATGAACGGCTGGTCGGAGGCGCTTCGTCAGGAACTGCAGCCTGACATCCGGGTGACCCTGATCGAGCCGGGCGCGGTGGCGACTGAGCTGACGGATCACATTACGTACGCGGACGCCAAGCGGCAGGCTGAGCAGATGTACGAGCGCATGGCGATCACGGCGCAGGACATCGCCGAGGTGATCGCGTTCGCCATCAGCCGGCCGAAGCGAATGACGCTGAACGAAATCCTGATCCGACCGACGGCGCAGGCGTTCTGAGGACGGCGGACGACTGGATCGACCGGGTGACGAGGGCGCGGCCGACTTGGCCGGCCCTCGTCACGTACGGGGATCAGCCGCTCGTCGAGCCCTGGGCGCCGTAGGCACCGGGGGCGCCTGGCCCGCCGGGACCGTGGTGCCCACCCGGACCGCCGGGGCCGCCGGGGCCGGGGAACCGCATGGCCTTGAACGAGCTGTCGAGGTGGATCTCGACAGTGCCGCCCCCTGACTTGGTGACGGTCACCTCGTAGCCCTTTCCGGTGAAGTCGGTCGTCACCGCGCCCGCCGTGCCGCCGCCGGCGGCTTTGATCGCCGCGGCCTTGGCCTTCTCGGCGGCCGTGCCGGTGACCGGCTTCTCCTTGTCCTCATGGGCGGCCGTGCCGGGGGCCGGCATGTTCGCGGGCGCCGCCTTGCTTCCGCTGGGCGGTGCGCTCGAGCTCGAGCTGGTCGTCGTGGACGACGACGAACTCGCCGCGGAGGCGATCGCGCCGCCTCCGATCGCCGCTGCGCCGACCGCGGCCCCGGTGATGAGCACCGATCTCAGATTCTTCATATGTCTCTCCTAGCTGTAGGTTGCGAGGGACGAGGTTGATGTTGCTCGCTGGTTGTGAGGAAGCTGAGTGATGAACGTGAGAATTACGTCGGAACGCATCAATCGGCCGTGGGATTGGCTGTTCCGTCCCGAGGCGTGTCACGCAGCAGCCAAACCCGACCGCGGCGAGATGCCGGCGTGCGCTAGACCCGTCTGCGTCGCGCGATGACGTGGCCGGCGACGAGCAGGCCAATGATCAGCGCGACTGCGGTCCAGAGAAGCGGGTTGCTCAGCGAGAGTGTGCGGGCTTCGGAGCCGAGATAGCTGACGGCGGCGGTGAGGGGAACGAACCCGATCGCGGACGTCCACGTAAACCGCCAGAGGTTGAACCGGGCGGCGCCGGCCGCGTAGCCGACAAAGCTGAACGGGACGACGGGGATCAGCCGAGCGCTGAGCCACACGACGGTGTCGGCCCCGTGAACGGCGCGCTCAAAGCGCCGATAATGCTCGCCGAGCACGGACCGTAGTACCGGATCGCCGACTCGGCGGCCGATCGCGTAGGAGGCGAGCGCCGACAGGGTCCACCCGACGAGACACAACGCGAGGCCAGGAAGCCAGCCGTAGGCGAACCCTGCGGTCGCGGTTACCAACTCGGTCGGGTAGAAGATCACTGCGTGGACGAGCATCAACGCCAGGAGCAGCAGCGACCCCGCCTGCCCCAAGACCGCGGATGTAGTCACGCAAGCCCGCGAAGTTGCCGTCCAGACAGAGCCCAACCGCGTGTCGCAACGCTGGCACAATCACGACCAACGCGGCGCCGGCCGCAAGCGTCCCGAGCAGCAACGCAACCTGGAGCCCGCGGCGCGGCGGGCTCTCCTCCGGTTTCGCCGGCTCGCGCTCGGTCGTCTCGGTTACGGTCACGCACCTAGAGTGCCGTGACTCGGCGCATCGTGTTGTGAAGGTCTTGCGCGACGCGAGCGGATGGCCGTCGACGCCGCGGTGGTTAGGGTGTCGGGCGTGCCTTCATTCTCAGAGTTCCTGGAGCGTCGCGGCGTCCTCATGGCCGATGGTGCGACCGGTACCAACTACCAGGACATGGGCATCGAGCCCGGGGTCGCTCCCGAGGAATGGGTGTTCGATGCTCCGGAGAACGTCGCCTCTCTGCATCGTCGCTTTGCTGAGGCCGGATCCGATCTGGTGCTGACGTGCACGTTCGGGGCGTCTCCGGTCCGGCTGGAGGATGGGCCGCTCGCCGGCCGCGCGGCAGAACTCAACACGCACGCCGCCGAGATCGCCCGTGGGGCGGTCGGGGACGGTCTCCTTGTCGCCGGTTCGATGGGCCCGACGGGTCAGCTTGTCGAGCCACTTGGGCCGCTCACCCGCGACGCCGGCCTCGACGCCTTCCGCGAGCAGGCGCGGGCGCTCGTGGCCGGAGGCGTCGATCTGCTCGTGCTCGAGACGTTCTTCGCGCTCGACGAAGCTCTGTGGGCCGCCGAGGCGGCTCGCGAGGTGAGCGATCTGCCTCTCGTCATGTTGTTCAGCTTCGACCAGGGGACCCGGACGATGATGGGCCTCAGCCCGACCCAGGTCGTGGAGGCGACGGCATCGCTCGGCCTTGCCGCGGTCGGCGCCAACTGCGGCCGGTCGCTCGCCGACACGGCGAAGATCGTCTCCGAGTTCCTCGATGCGGGGGTCGCGGTGCCGCTGTGGGTCAAGCCGAACGCCGGCGTCCCCCAAGTCGTCGGTGGCAAGGTCGAGTACCCGGAGGATCCGGGCTCCTTTTCCAGCCAGGTCGCACAGTTCGCGGCTCAGGGCGCGACGATCGTCGGCGGCTGCTGTGGGTCGACGCCGGCTCATCTCGCTGCGCTCGACCGCGCTCTCGGCCGGTAGCGCTCCGCGTCCGTGAGCCTCAGACCGACACGACGGTGAAAGCACGGGTGTGCGGCCGCCCGCGCATGCCTCGCGGGCTCGCCGACCGCGTCCCATCCGGCGGCCTCGAGCATGCGCTGAGCGGTTCGGCGAAATCGCTCGTGGTCATCGACGATCAGCACGCGCGCGGGCATGACGCCAGCCTGACAGGTGGTGCGGGGTGGCGGAGTGGGGGCGAGCCGCAGTCATGGCGTCGGTTTTCCGCCACCGCGTTGCGGCGGGCATCCCTGGCGCAGAGAACCACGCTCGGTCACGATGGCGCCCATGACCCAGTGGACAAAGCCTTCCGACGACGAGCTGCGGGCACTGCTCGCGGCTCCCTTTGGTTTGACCCGCTCGCTTCGTGACCCGCGTCAGCTCCGCTCGCCGCGGCAGGCGGAGCTCGACGGGCGTCTGGCGTGGCGGTTCGACGTCGCGCTGAACCGCAAACACTTCGCCGCCAACAACGAGTCGGTCGCCAACAACTACAGCGCCGGGGTCGTGTCGCTGACGAGCCGGATGGAGGGACGGGTGGCGCTTGAGCGCCGCGGCCCGTTGCGCCGTGCCGAGTCGGCCGGGCTTCCCGAGGTGACCGTGCCCCCGGCGGCGCTTCATGGCGCGTTCCGGGTGCGAGCGAGCTCACCGGAATCAGCGGCGGCGCTGCTGACGGGGGACGTGTGCGATTGGCTGAAGACCGACGGCAAGGGGTACCACTACGAGGTCGTCCACGACCGCGTGCTCGCGTATGGGTGGCGCCGGTACTTCCCGACCGGCGGACCGGTGCGGGCGGCGCTCGGGCTCGCTCGGGTGATCGAGCGGCTATACGATCCGAGTCCCAACCAGGAGGTCTTGCCTGATTTATGAACGTTTCTGTTGTCGCAATCGCTGGAGCCGGCTTCATGGGGTCGGGGATCGCTGAATCCATGATCACCACCGGTCGCCGTCGTTGAGGACCTCGAGGTCAAGCGCGAGCTGTTTTCGCGGCTCGACGCGGTGCTGCCGGACGCGAAGTTTCTGGCGTCGAATACGTCGTCGATTCCGATCGCCGAGCTCGCCGCGGCGACGAGTCACCCAGAGAGAGTGCTTGGGCTGCACTTCTTCTCGCCCGTGCCCGTGATGAAGCTCGTCGAGATCGTGCTCGCGCTTGACACCTCCGACGAGGATGTACGAGGATGGATTCGCCTCCCGTGAGGACATCGACACCGGGATGAAGCTCGGGTGCGGTCACCCGATGGGGCCGCTCACGTTGTGTGACCTGATCGGCCTCGACGTGCTCTACGCCTACGCCGCCTGAGAGGACCGCTCAGGCCCGCACGAACCGGCTGCCGCGCGGCCCGGCGTGGACGACCGCGTGCAGCGCGCTCCCCCGGACCCACTGCTTCCAGGACAGGAACCACATCGTCCAGCCGTTGCCCCACTCCCCGGCGCGCGGACTGCCGGTGACGGTCACGGGATCGCCCGGAACGGCCATGTTGTAGTACGTCTCGGCGTTCGCCGGAGACATGTTGATGCAGCCGTGGCTGACGTTCGTGAAGCCCTGGTCGCCGACGGACCAGTACGCATCGTGGAGGTAGTCGCCGCTCCAGGTGAACCGCACCGACCACGGCACAGAGATGCTGTAGCCCGGACCGGTCATCTGGACGGGGTTGGCCTTCTCGATCGCGAGATATCGGCCGTTGGGCGTGTCGTCGCCGGGGCGGCCGCTGCTGATCGGCCAGTGCGCGAACAGCTTCCCGTCTCGAAACACGTTCATGGAGTGCTGCGACGTACTGGCGACGACGATCAGCGAGCGCCCGATCGTGAAGGACTGCGTGAGGGTGTGGTGGCCGTAGACGCCCGGCGCCGCCTCCACCCCGTTGAGATGACCGACGAAGCTGATCCGGGTGTGTGGCCGCCAGTAGTGCTTTGGCCGGAAGTACACGCACGCCGGAGCCATGTTGCACGGAATGTCCCAATACCACGAGCCGACGACCGGCTTGGATGTCTTGATCGCAAGTGCCCGTTCGACCGCGGCGCGGTGCGTCACCGGGCGACTGAAGTAGAGGACGATCGGGATCCCGACGCCGTACGTCTGACCCGAGCCCTCGACGATCCTCGTCTCGAACGTGTGGGTTGGCGTGAACGTGCGGAACGAGCTCTTGTGCGTGACGGGCTGACCGCTCGCACCGACGGCGGTCACGACCACCGTGTACCGCTGCGCGACGTCGAGCGCCCAGCGGGTGTGCCAGCGGCTCCCGTCGGCGTTCAGCTTCCCGGTTACCGGCGCTCCGGCCGAGATGACCGAGACGTGCGTGATCTTTCCGTCCGCGGCGGTGACGGTGATCCCGTGGCTCGGCTTCGTGTCGACATGCCCCGGGGTCGGCGTGATGGATACGCGGACCGGGGTGGCGGTGGTCGTCACCCGGGTCTTGGCCCCCGATTGTCCCGCGCTGCCGTGGCCACCCGTCGAGTCGCCGCCACCGCATCCGGCGAGCAGCGCGGACAGCGCCGTCGCGAGCGCGATCGCCGCGAGGGCGCCCGCGCGTCGGCGCGGGCGCTCCGGTGATCTGTGGAAAGCATCTTGAACGGCCGTGGCGTGCAACTTCATCCTGTCCTCACAGCTTACGCCCGGCCTCCGCTCCCGCAGCGGTGTGGGCGGGTTCTATCGTGGAGGTATGGCGAAGACCTGGATCCTCCACACCGAGACCAAGGGGACAGGCGCGCAGATGGTGCCCTTGGAGCGGCGGGACAAACGCGGAGATCCTATGGAGCCCGTGTTCGTTCGGAGGACGCTGCATCCCGCGCCGGAATCCGCCGAGCCGGAGGCCGCGGCGCCCCGTCGGTTCCGGGTGCTCGACGTGATGACGCGTGAGCTGCTCGTCGACGACGTCGGCGCCCGCGAGGCGGTCGCTGCCCTCCGCGAGGTGCGTAGCGTCGTCGATGTGAACGTGTATGTCTGGCAGCCGGAGCACGACCAGTGGCGGCGTCTGACGCTTGATGAGCAGCACACGCTGCTGGACCTGGCGCACGCTGACGCAGCGGGCTGAGCTCTCCTCGGCCGGGGTGATGTCGAATTTCTGCCCCGCCGTTTGTCTACGGGAACGATCCCTCAATCCACACAGGAAAGGACGTTCGCATGGCGCCGTATCTCTCACCCGTGGAGAAGCCCAAGGGTCTGATGCTCAAGCTCGGCTACCGGTACACGAAGAAGCAGTTCGGCCAGGTGCCCGGTCCGCTCAGCGTCTTCTGTGCTCGGATGCCGCTGGCGTTCTCGAGCTTCTACGGCAAGGTCTCAAAGCTCGACCGCAAGCTGACGCTCGACGAAGCGCTGGTCGTGCTCACGCGCGAGCAGGTGGCAAGCACCACCGGCTGCGCGTTCTGCATGGACTCGAACGGCTGGGCCGCCCTGAACAAGGCCTCGGTTCCGCCGGCCAAGCTCGCCGCGCTCGCCGACTTCGAGACGAGCGACGCGTTCACCGACCGCGAACGAGCCGCTCTGGGCTTCGTCACCGAGGTCGCGCGCGACCGGCGGTGCTCGCCGGACACAATCGACCGCGTCCGTCGGCACTACAGCGACCGCGAGACGTGTGAGCTCGCCTGGATCGTCGCGAGCGAGCACCTCTACAACATCAACAACATCGCGCTCGGCATCGGCTCCCAGGGGCTCTGTGAGCTTCCCGCGATCCATGACATCGCCGCCCCGATCGCTGGACGATGGCAAAGACCGGCACGAGTTCCCACGCGTCTCAGTGCGCCGGGACCGATGCGCGTTTGTGCTGCTCACAGCGGCACGAACTCCCGAGCGCCCACCCGCGACGACACGAGCGGGCGATCGTGCCGGTTTGGCGCTCCGGCGGTCAATCACACCGTCCGCGAAGACCAGCGCTGGCGATCCACCGCCACCGCTCGGCGTGCAATCACCATGGTTCGCGTGACAGCGTCGCTTCCGAGGCGGGTTCGTCAGGCCTGGTCTATCTCACGGGAAGCGACGTTGGACGTGTCGCTATCACCACTCTCAGGCCCGGCGACCCCGGAATCGGCTGCGCCAGCGCAGCTGATCGTCCTCGGACGCCACGGTCCACCAGGCGCCGGGAAAATGGGCGCTGCCCAGGAGCGGCCAGTCGCCCGACGTGGCCCGGTGGAGAATCTCATGTCGGGTGGCTGTCGCCTCGTCACGATCGGCGTCGGCGATCGACGGGAGCGCGGGCTCGGTCGCCTGGTGGGGATGATTGAACGCGTCGCCGACGAGCACGACCCGGGCATCCGGCCCGGTGATCACGAGCCCGACGTGACCCGGGGTGTGGCCCGGGAGCGGGGTCATCTCGATCGCGTCGGTGAGCGCTCCGAGCTCTGACAGTTCGACCAGGCCGCATTGCTCGACCGGATCAAGCGCCTGCACGACCCAGTCCGGAGTGTCGCCGCTGTGATTGGAGACCCACTCGGTTCGGTGGACGTGGTGGGTCGCGTTGGCGAACGTCGGCTGACCCGAGTCCGGATCGTCGGCCCACCCGATGTGGTCCTCGTGCAGGTGCGTGAACACGACCTTGTCGATGCCATCGGGCGACACGCCGCAGCGCGCGAGCTGCGCGGGGAGGGTGCCGACGACCCGGAAGACGTCCGACGCAATCGTGCGATCGCAGCCGACGCCCGCGTCGACGAGGACGGTGATCGCCGGCGCCCGCACGAGGAACAGGTTGACCGGTAGTCGCCAGTGGCCGTCGGCGCCCACCGTCTCCGGGTAGCGCTCCTTGACCACCGGCCAACCGGCCGCCGGCGCTCCGGGGAAGCACTCTTCGATCGGCCGGCGGTGATCGGCGACCGCGTCGGTGATCGCCGTGACCGTGATCCCGCCGCCGAGCTCGATCGGCGCGTGCTGGGGCAATGCGGATTCGGTCATCTCGCCTCGCTCATCGCGCCTTCACGTGAGCAGCTCGGAGTCGTGGGCGCGAAAGATCTCGGCGTAGTCGCCGGCGCCGGGCGCATGCAGTGCCGTGACGAGCGCGCGGATCTTCGGCGTCATCACCAGTAGATACCGCACCGGCTCGCCGCGTCGCGCGTTGCCGTATGCGTGCGGGGTGCCCTTTGGCGCGAACACCGCCTCGCCGGGCCCCGCCTCGACGATCTTCTCGGCGATCCGGAACCTGAGCACGCCCTCAAGCACGTACCACGCTTCGTCGTCGGCGTGGTGCACATGCAGCGGGGCGATCCACTCCCACTCCGACTCTCCCGAGTCTCGCCACTCGACGATCACAAAATCGCTGTTCGCTCCACCGAGTTGCTCCCCGGGGCCAAGCGGGATGACCAGCTCGTCTGCCATCACGGCTGATCCTGCCACAGCCGGTCGAGGGTGCGAGCCGGAGAAGCGGGACCATGTACGGCCGTGGTCGAGATCGATGCGAGTGCGGTGCTCCGACGTCTGCGCGAGCTGGATGGGCGTAGCGGCGGGCGACGCGTGGCGTGGACTGCCGAGTGGCGTGGGGAGCGAGAGCGGTTTGACGAGCTCGCCCACGAGCTGGTGCCGGGCGTGCGCATTGCGTCGGACGCGTTTGCCAACCGTTGGTACGTGCTCGACGGAGCGTCACCGGACACGGTGCTCGTTGGTTCGCACACCGATTGTGTGCCCGACGGCGGTTGGCTGGACGGGGCCCTGGGCGTCCACGCTGGGCTCGAGATCCTGCGCGTGGTCGCGCGCGACGGCGGGCCAGCGCGCCGCACTGTCGCGCTCGTCGATTGGGCGGACGAGGAGGGGGTGCGCTTCGGACGGTCGCTGCTGGGCTCATCCGCCGCGTGTGGGTCGCTGTCGCGGGCGGAGCTTGACCGTCTGACAGATGCTCGCGGCCGCTCGGCCAGCGAGGTGGTTTCGGACTTCGGGTTCGACGCTGGGCGGCTCGGCGTGCGGACGCCCGAGCTGGCCACCGTGACGTGTGCGGTCGAACTCCACATCGAGCAGGGGCCGATCCTGGAGGCGAGCGGACGGCTGGTGGCCGCCGTCGCGGGCTGCCTCGGGGTGACGCGTGCCCGGTACGTCGTGCGCGGACGGCCCGGGCATGCCGGAGCCACGCCGATGAAGCTTCGTGCCGATCCGGTGCGCGCCGCCTCCGAGGCGATCGCCTCGGTCTGCGGCCAGGCGGAATCCGGCGGCGGCCTCGCGACCGTCGGCCAGCTGTCGGCCAGCCCCGGCATTCCCACCGCGATCGCGGCGGAATGCTCATTCACCCTCGATCTTCGGCACGCGGACGCGGCGCGGCTCGAGGAGCTCGCGACGTTGGCCGGAACGGAGTTCCTGAACGCGGCGTTGCGGCATGGATGCGAGCTGTCCGGTGTCGGCCTGTGGTCGATTGCGCCCGTCGACTTCGATCCGTCGCTCGTGGAGCAGGCGATCCGGTTCACCGACGGCGGGGCGCCGCTCCGCTCTGGTCCGCTGCACGACTCGGCGGCGCTCGCCGGCGCGGGCATACCGACGGTGATGGTGTTTGCGCCGTCCGCGAACGGGATCAGTCACACGCGTGAGGAGGACACGCCAGACGCAGCACTCGTCGAGGCGATCGAGCGGTTTGCCGCGCTGACGATCGACCTGATCGGGAGCTGACGCCTCTCGGACGGTGCGCGGTCATCTGCATCACCGGGCGATGATCGTCTCACGCTCAGCGACGGGCGCCTGGTCGAGAAGGTGTCGGCTCAGGAACTCGACGATTGCATCGACGGCGGCATCCGTCTGGTCGGTCATCGCCGCGTAGTGTCCGCCGGGCAACCGCACGAGTTCTCCGCGGGGGGCCCGCCCAGCGGCGGCGGCGCCCGCACCGGGCGGTGTGACGCCGTCGTCCTGGAACTCGAGCACGAGCAGGGGAACCCGGATGCGAGGCGCGTCGCGGCCGGGGCGGTAAAGACCGATGCGCATCGCCGAGCTGGCGGCGATCGTCTTCGGCCACACGTCGTCATAGAGGCCATTCGGGCTGAGGGCGTCCGGGCCGCTTTGGGCGTCGGGCGTGTTGATCGACGCGATCTGCCCCTTGGGAGCGTTCAGCGGGATGAGGATCGGTTCACGGCCGAGCCGCGTTGCGACCGCATCGGCCGCGGCCAGGAGGTTCATTTTGAGAAACACGCCGGGGGTGACGTACTTCATCGCGTTCCGCGTCGCTGCGATCCCGTCCGCCAGACCCGCATGCGCGATCGCCGCACCGAGGTCAGGATTGCGTGCCGCGACCCTGTAGACGTGCCCGCCGGACACCGAGAAGCCCCAGATGGCCACCTTGCGTGGATCGACTTCCGGCAGTGTGCCGGCGCAGGCAACGGCTGCTTCGAAGTCGGCGATCTGCTCGTCGAGACGGACGAGTCCGCGTTGCGTCCCGGCGCTCTCGCCCAGCCTGCGGTAGTCGAACGCGAGCACGGAAAAGCCAGCCCGGTTGAACCGCTCGGCGAGGAGGTCGGTGCCAGGCTCCTTCGGAACGCCCAATCCGGCCGCCATGACGATGCAGGCGGCGTTGTCACCTTGGTAGTGCCAGGCGGCGCAGCGCATTCCGGCGCTCTCGAAAGACACTTTGCGGCGGCGGACCATGATCGCGCTCCTCTGTTGCGAGGGGGAAACCTGCGTGACGCAGACAATACGACTGTATTGTACCTTAGCGTCGATGTATTGGTTGATCGTGCTGTCGCCGGGTGCGGCGGCCGATGGACCCGGATTTGACGGGTGGTGCGGAGCGTGCAAAGATACAGGACTGTATGGATCGGCCGCTTGCCGACACTCCGCTGGTCAGCCGTCAGCTCCGCGTCCCGGACGGCGCGCGAGCGCTGAGCTCGCTGGATCGCATCGACTACGCCGACTCGTTCCTGATGCGCGTATCCGCGCCCCACCGGTGGCCGGCGGAACGCTGGGCGCGTCTGGTGCTCGTGGAGGCCCCGCTTCAGCTGCGGTCACGCCTCATCGCTGGGTGGTCGGCCCTCGGCCTGAAACTCTCACCGCGCGCGACGTCGATTCTCGGGTGGACGGTGCGCATCAGCACCCCCGACCACATCGTGCTCGGGGCGGAGTCGCGCGTCGGCATGCCCGCCGAGTTGGTATTCAAGCGTGAGGTGCGCGGCGTCCGGTTCTGCACGTTCGTCGCGCACGAGAACCCTCTGGCGAGTGCGATGTGGGCGGTCACCGAGCCGGTTCACGGACCCGTCGTCCTCTCCCTGCTCCGGGGAGCCTGCGAGCGGTCAGGCGAGGATGCGAGCGAGAGCGCGTTCAAGCACGTCGCTCCTTCGTCGGCCGTCATGTCGGGCCGCGATGAAGTGTCGGCCGATCGCGAGTGAGAAGGCGAGCATGCTCCTGGCCTCGACCTCATCCGGGTCAGAGCAGAACGTCGCGATCTGTGAGCGCAGGTAGGCCATCCGGCGGTCGTCGACCCGTCTGAGTCGTTTCCCGACGGCGGAGTCACGACGCGCCCAATCGCGAACCGCGAGGTCGATCGGGACGAGGTCTTTGGAGAATGTCTCGAGGCCCGCGCGACGGACACGCTCGCGCGGGTCGCCGCCCTGTGCCTCGACCCGTTCGATGACTGCGTTGGTGGAACGGTGCTCCCAGGTGTCGAGCAGCTCATCGAGGAACGCCTCGCGGCTCTCGAAGTGCCAGTAGAACCCGCCTCGGGTCACGCCGAGCGCCCGCGCGAGCGGCTCGATGCGAACCGCATCAGGCCCACCCGAGGCGAGCGCCGTCAGACCGGCGTCGATCCACGTGTCGCGATGGGTCCGGGTGTGGGCGGGCACCGGATCAGTATCGCCGGATCCGGTCGCTCGACCACCACCGCGCGCTCGCCTGACTGCCCATATCCTCTGGGCGACGATGGCCAAGCCGTCTCAGCGCGCCGCGCTCCACCTCGGCTCGGTCCCCGAGTCAGACCTGACGGCGGCAGCCCGGATTCGCAACGCGGCTCTGGCCCGCTTTGCCGAGGCGGGGCTGCAGGCCACCTCCATCCGTGACATCGCCGAAGCCGCAGGAACGTCTCCCGGCCTCGTGCAGCATCACTTCGGTACCAAGGCGAAGCTGCGGGATGCCGTGAACGAATACGTGACGGCGATCGTCGAGGATGCGTTTGCCGAGATCTCCGTTGACGATGGAGAGGACCCGATTCAGGCGGCCGGCGACCGGATCACGGAATTCGTCGCCGCCAACCCCGCTGCGCTCCGATACGTCGGTCGAGCCCTCGTCGAGGACGACCCCGCCGCCCGCCGCGTCTTCGCCGCCTTCGTCGGTGTGATCCAGGCCAACATGCAACGGCTGGCGAGGCAGCGAGCCCTGCATCGCGA
Organism: uncultured Solirubrobacterales bacterium; assembly: GCA_963813265.1. Classification (GTDB taxonomy): domain Bacteria; phylum Actinomycetota; class Thermoleophilia; order Solirubrobacterales; family Solirubrobacteraceae; genus Palsa-465. The sequence continues at coordinate 133,223 of CAWEYQ010000025.1, forward strand.
TCTGGACATTGAGTGGGCGGCGCTCCACCTGGTGATCTTCAACCTCGCGACGCTCCTGTTCGAAACGACGCTCGATGACCAGCTCGAGGCGCCACTCTTCTCGCGCGAGCAGCTGCGGCGCTGGAATGTCGCCACGACCGAGCTGTATCGCCGCGGGATGTTCCGCTGAGCGCCGGAGATCGTTTAGCCGCTGACTCGGCCGGGGCGCAGTGGACGGACGTGGTCGCGGACCTTTTCCAGTGCGCTCGTCAGCGCTGCGAGCTCGCGTTGGCTGAGGTGCTGGACGTAGTGTTCCTGGATCCCGCGGTGGTGCACCGCTCGCGCGTCGTGGAGTGTCTCCTGGCCCTTGGACGTGAGCACGACCTTGACCACGCGCCGGTCCTCCGGCGGGCGCTCGCGGCGGACGAGGCCTTCAGCTTCCATGCGGTCGATCACGCGGGTCAGGCCGCTCTTGCTGGCCAGGATGCGATTGGCGAGCTCGGTCATGCTCAGCCCGTCGGTCGCGTCCTCGAGATGGACGAGCGCGTCATACCAGACGAGCGTGAGCTTGCGTTCGCTCTGCAGCTCGGCGTCGAGGATGTCCATCAGCGCCCATGCCGATTCGAGGAACACGCGCCAATCAGCCAGTTGTCGGGGAGAGGGCCTTGACATGAGATAGTCCGCTCTGCAACTATCGCGTCTGCATCTATTGCACAACGGACTGATGCAAAGCGTATCAGTTGCGAAAGGGGTGGGACCATGGTGAGGATGTTCGTTCGGCATGACGTCGCCGACTACGACGCGTGGCGCGACACGTACGACAGCATCGACGAGGACCGGCAGAAGATGGGCGTGACCGATCACGCGGTGTACCGCGCGGTCGATGATCAGAACAACGTCACGGCCTGGCACGACTTCTCCAGCCAGGACCAGGCGCAGTCGTTCGCGTCCTCGACGCTGTTGCGCGAGGCGATGCAGCGCGCCGGCGTCCAGGGCAAGCCGGAGATCTGGTTCACCACTGCGGCCTGACGGCGCACGCTCATCGAACGCATCCATACGAGAGAGGAGAGTGAGTCGATGACCGACGTCACGGTCAAGCGTGTCGACGAGATGGAGTCGATCTGGGGCGGGAGCTTCGTTCGGGCTCGCGCGTCACTCGGCGCGAGCTCGTTCGGGATGAACATCTGGAACTTCCCCCCGGACTGGCAGGAGTACTGGGAGCACAACCACGTCGACCCACCGGCAGACGACGGCGAGGAAGAGGTCTACACGGCGCTGAGCGGCAGGGCGACCCTCCACGTCGGCGAGACCGAGTACGTCATTGAGCCCGGCGTGTTCGCGCGCGTGGGGCCGGCGGAGAAGCGCAGGATCACCACCGCCGCAGAGGGCGTCCAGCTCCTATGTATCGGCGGCGCGCCCGGCAAGACCTACGAGCCGCTGCCGATCGTCGAGCTCGGGGGTCCCACGGGGTTCTGAGCCCGCCAGACCGCACGCTAGAGCGCTCGCAGTTCCTGAAAGAGCGCTCTGGCGGCGGCGGTCCCGAGCGGCACGTACTCGGCGAGGAACCGTTCGTTCGGGGCGTGGATGTTCGCGTCTGGCAGGAAGAAACCGGTGACGATCGTCGGGATGCCCCTGTCGGCAAGAGTCCCGAGGATGGGCAGCGAGCCGCCGGAGCGGATCAGCACCGGGCGAACGCCGAGCACCTGCTCGAACGCCTTCAGGCCGAGCTGCACGGCACGCGCGTCGGGTGAGACCATTCCTGGAGGGGCCGAGGCGAGTAACTCGATCTGCAGCTCGGCACCGGAGGGAGCCGCGGCGCGCAGCAGCCGCTCAAACGCGGCCACGATCTCCTCGACCTGCTGACCGGGCGCCAACCGGATCGACACGTTGGCGGCGGCGTGACTCGGGATCACGGTCTTCACCACTTCGGGTGACCCGCTGTGGATGCCGTTGATGTCGAGGGACGGCTCCGCGAGTGTCCGCGTGAAGAACTCCTCGCCCGCTCGGGCGTCCCCGGGACGACCGCCCTGCGCGGCAAGCTCATCACCGCCGGCGGGCAGGTCTCGCCACGCGTGACGCTCCTCGGTGGTTGGCGGGATGATTCCTTGACGGAGTGGCTCGGCAAGTCGGCCGTCAACGGCGATCAGGGGCGCCAACGTCTGCACCAGAGCGTGGGCGGCGTTCAGCGCCACACCGCCGTACAGGCCGGAGTGCAGATCGCGCTCGCCCGCGCGCAGGCTCACGTGGAAGTAGACGATTCCCCGGGTCGCGATGGTGAACGCCGGCAGGCCTTTCCGGATCATCCCCATGTCGAAGATCACCGCGGCGTCCGCCCCGCGCTCGTCTGACTGCAGGTACTCGACCACCGAGTGCCCACCGGTCTCCTCCTCGCCGTCGCAGACGAAGCGAACGTTGACGGGCAACTCCCCGGCCTGGGCCAACTCGCGGGCGGCGCTGAGCAGGAGGTAGAGCTGACCTTTGTCGTCCGCCACTCCGCGCCCGTACACGTACTCGCCCCGCATCTCGGGCTCGAACGGCGGTGATTCCCACAGCTCGAGCGGATCGGCCGGCTGCACGTCGAAGTGGCCGTAGCAGAGCACCGTCGGCGCCTGGTCGGCCTCTGCACTTGCTCGGAGCTCACCGATCGCCAGCGGCTGACCGTGCCAGTCGATCAGCTCACTGCGTCCGCCGGCGCCCCGGATCAGCTCGCATACCCATTCGCCGGCCTGCACCACGTCCGTCGCGTGGGCTGCCTCAGCGCTGATCGACTGGATCCGGAGAAAATCGCGGAGCTCTTCGAACCACCCGGGCACCGAGCGAGCCTACAGCGTCGGGGGCGGCCGGCTCTGCCGGCGGACGGAGGCGGCCGAGCACCCACTCCGCTACTGGCCGGTGGCTGCCCATGAGCCCGAGCTGACGTGTCCGGCGACCGTGAATCCGCGTGGGCTGGCGCCTGGAAGGTTGGTCTCCGGATTCGAGATCTCGACCGCGTTCGCGCTGCTGTCGCCGAGCGCGGCGTAGACGCAGAGATTTCCCGGAGCAGCCTTCGGTTCGCTCACGGTTCCTCCGCATTCAGATGGCGCGGTCGCCCCGATGCCGACGAAGTGGACGGTGGGCGCTGATGCCAACGGATACGCAAACGATTCGGTGTCGCTAATGCCGACCATGTTCGACGCCTCTGTGCGATAGGCGCCCGTCAGCGTCTTCCGGCTTGGAAGCGACGTCGGAAACGGCCCGGCGGGGCCTTGCTCACCCCGCGGGCCTGACTGGCCGGACTGCCCGTTGATGCCAGGGATTCCCTGCGGCCCCGTCGAGCCCGTCCGGTTCCAGCTGATCGCGAGCTCACCGGGAAGCCGTATCCGCTTGCTCCCCCGCCCGATGGTCCTCGGCTCATGACACGACCGCGCGCTCGATACGACGCGCAGCACGCCGCTGCTGCGGTCAACGCAACCATGGAAGACGAGGTTGTCGACGTGCCCGGTGCCGAGCGCCGCGTACGCGCCGCCTCCAAGGGAGAGAAACACCGCCGCCGTGGCAACAACGTTGGCATAGGACAACCGGGGTCGAACCGTCCTGCGCATGTTGAAGGGCACTCCCCTCACCTCCGGGCTGAGCTAGCAGATCGCCGTCAGGAACATCGGCCGATCGTTGACCACGCGAGCGAGCGTGACCAGCCACCCCAGGTGTGAGCCTGCTCACACCTCGCGGGCCCGAACGGGCTCACTCATCCGACGCGGAACTCGTCGTCGCCCGCGCCGACGTTGGCCTCGAGTCGGTTCAGCAGGCCGTCGAGGCTGGTGATCTCCTCAGCGCTCAGGCCACGTCGTAGCTGGCGGTCGAAGGCGACGGCCGTGCCGCGCAGTCTCACGAACGCGGCCTCGCCGGCGGCGGTCAGCTCGACGAGATGGATGCGCCGGTTGGTCTCGGCGCGCCGCCGAGTGAGCAGCCCCTCGGCCTCCATCGCGTTGAGATGGTGGGTCAAGGTCGCCTCGCGAACTCCGACAGCCTGGGCAAGCTCGCGCTGGTTAGCGGTGTGGCGCGTCTTCAGGTTCAGCAGTACCAGCCAGACCGGCAGCGACCCGCCGGCGGAGGTGAGCGCGTCGTCGAATGCGCGACTGACGCCTCGGGCGGCGCGCGTGAGATGCAGGCCGATCGGTGGACGAGCCGGTTTCACGAGCACATCATCGTCGGGAGGGCGGACCGTCAGACCATGATCTTGCCGCCGGCGATGTCGAGCGTGATGCCGGTGACCCACGACGAGACGTTGGAGGCGAGGAACAGCGCGGCTGCGGCCACGTCGACTGGTTGTCCGATCCGGCCCAGGGGGAAGGAGGCACCGAGCTCGCGCCGCTGTTCCTCGGTCGTCCAGCTTCGCATCCGTTCGTTCTCCACCGCCGACGGCGCGATGCAGTTGACGCGGATCCCGTCGGGTCCGAGCTCCTTCGCCAGATGGCGGGTGAGTGCGATGACGCCCGCCTTGGCAGCGGCGTAGGCAGCGCTGGACTGGGCTGGCTGGCGGGCTGCAGCCGACGACATCGTGATGATCGACCCCTCATGGCGTTCGACCATGTCGGGGACGAACGCCCGGATGGTGAGGAACGTGGAGGTGAGCTCGCTCTCGACGACCTCCCGCCAATGGCCGACCGTTTCCTCCGGGGTGGGCACCGGCATGCCGTTGCCGCCGGCGAACGTGGCGAGGATGTCCGGTGATCCGAGCTCGTCGGTGACCTCCGTGACGAGTTGCTCGACGTCCGCCTCCACCGTGCAATCGGCTCGGATGCCAACGGCACGACCACCGTCGCCTCGGATGCCTTGGGCAACCGCCGCCAGCGCCTGCTCGTCGCGCCCAACCACGGCGACTGAGGCGCCGTTGGATGCGAAGGCGCGGGCGGTGGCAGCGCCGATACCGCGGGAGCCGCCCGTGATGACCGCGACCTTGCCGGCGATGTCCGGGTAGCTCCCGCGGCTGGAGAGATCTGCGTTCACCGGGCGGATCGTCGATTCCTGCACGTGTCCTCCTTCCTGAAGGGTCGTCCTCGGCAAAGCATAGACAGCAAAGGCTTTGATATCAAACCATTTGAGGCCACAACGTGCTCGTCCCGGGGGGCGACGATCACCCGATCGGGATGATGCGTGGCCATCGGGCATGCGTCACGGTGACCTCACGCGCCGTGGTGCGCGATCCCCTTCCTTCGGCAGAGATATGTGAGGCTGGCGCGATGAGCGAGCGGTTCAAGGGTGTAATCAACGTCGACATTCGTGATTCGGTGCCGGACTGGGCTCCGTTCGAGGCGCCGAAGGCTCCCGAGGGCGCGCCGAACGTTCTGTACATCGTCCTCGACGACGTCGGCTTTTCGCTGTTGAACAGCTACGGTGGCCCGGTCCCGACGCCGAACATCGATCGCATCGTCGCCGACGGGGTGCGCTACACGCAGATGCACACGACGGCGCTGTGCTCGCCGACGCGCTCGTGCCTGCTGACGGGACGCAATCACACGCGCAACAGCATGGCCTGCATCACCGAGTGTGCGGTCGGGTTCCCGAACGCCAGCGGGGTGATCCCGCCGGAGAACGGGCAGATCCAGGAGATCCTCGGGGGGCCGGCTGGAACACGTACATGGTCGGGAAGTGGCATCTGTGCCCGGAGTCGGAGATGAACCTCGCCTCGACTCGCGGCGCAACTGGCCGACCGGCCGCGGCTTTGAGCGCTTCTACGGGTTCCTCGGTGCGGAGACCAACCAGTGGTATCCGGACCTCGTCTACGACAGCCATCCCGTCGATCCGCCGCGCTCACCGGCGGAGGGCTATCACCTGACCGAGGACCTGACCGACAAGGCGCTGGAGTTCATCCGCGACGCGAAGGTGGTCGCGCCCGAGAAGCCGTTCTTCCTCTATTACGCGCCGGGCGCGTGCCATGCGCCGCACCACGTCGCGAAGGAGTGGGTCGATAAGTTCACGGGCCAGTTCGACATGGGCTACGAGGCGATCCGCGAGCAGACGCTCGCTCGCCAGAAGGAACTGGGGATCGTCCCGGCGGACACCGAGCTGCCGCCGATCAACCCGATCGCCGCCCAGACCGGCCCGGACGGGCAGCCTTTCCCGCCGCTGGACATGACGCGGCCGTGGGACTCGTTGTCGGCCGACGAGCAGCGGCTGTTCTGCCGGATGGCCGAGGTGTACGCGGGGTTCATGGCGCACACCGACGATCAGATCGGGCGTCTGCTCGACTATCTGGAGGAGACCGAGCAGCGCGAGAACACGCTGATCCTGTTGATCTCCGACAACGGCGCGAGCGGAGAGGGCGGACCGAACGGGTCGGTCAATGAGAACAACATCGCGAACGGCATCCCGGACTCGATGGAGCAGAACCTCGCCATGCTCGACGAGCTCGGTGGTACGAAGACCTACAACCACTACCCGAACGGTTGGGCGATGGCGTTCAACACCCCGTTCAAGATGTGGAAACGCTACGAATTCAACGGCGGCACGAGTGACCCGTGCATCATCTCGTGGCCGGCCGGGATCGAGGCGAAGGGTGAGATCCGCGAGCAGTACCACCATGCGATCGACCTCGTCCCGACGATCCTCGACTGTCTCGGCGTCGAGCCGCCCGAGACGATCGGCGGTCACGTCCAGAGCGATTTCGACGGCGTCAGCATGCGCTACTGCTTCGACCAGGGGACGATGCCGACCGCGCGAGCGACGCAGTTCTACTCGATGCTCGGCTCCCGGGCGATCTGGCACGACGGCTGGAAGGCCGTGACCACCCACCCGACGATCAGCGGCTGGAGCCACTTCGGCACCGACACGTGGGAGCTCTACCACACCGACGTCGACCGCTCGGAGCTGCACAACCTCTCCGATCAGGAACCCGAACGGCTCAGCGAGATGGTCAGCCTCTGGTACGCCGAAGCCGGTCGCAACGGAGCGTTTCCGCTCGATGACCGCTCCGGCATCGAGATCCTCACGACCCCGCGTCCACTCCTGAGCCCGGCGCGCAACCGCTACGTCTACTACCCGGACCTCGCCGAGGTGCCCGAGTCGCAAGCGGTCAACATCCGCAACCGCTCCTACGGGATCGGCGCGCTCGTCGACATCCCCGCCCCCGGCGCCGAGGGCGTCCTGTTCGCCCACGGCTCGCGATTCGGCGGGCATGCGCTGTACATCAAGGACAACCGCCTGCACTACGTCTACAACTGGGTCGGCCACTTTGAGCAGAAGATCGTCGGCAGTGAAGATGTGCCGGTCGGCGAGAACCTGATCCTGGCCGCCAACTTCGTCAAAGACGGTGAGGACCCGCCCGGCGTGTCGACCGGGATGTTGTCCCTCTACCACGGTGAGACCAAGGTCGGTGAGGCGCGGATCAAGACCCAGCCGGGCAAGTTCTCGATCGCCGGCGAAGGTCTGTGCGTGGGTCGCGACGCCGGCGAGCCCGTCACCGACGACTACCCGGGCCCTCACCCGCACGAGTTCACCGGCGGCTCCATCAACCGCGTCGCGGTGGACGTCAGTGGCGAGCCGTATGTCGACCTCGAACGCGAAGCGGCGGCGATGCTCGCCCGCGAATAGATCGCGAGCGCAACCGAGCGTCTCCTTCGCTGACCCCTGGGTCACGACAGGGTGAGCAAGGCAGCGCTGTACCCGGCGACCGTCAGTCCGTAGCTGCCGCCGCGCGCGCGGATCGTCTCGACGACCGCCTTCCCGTGCCATCGGCCGTCTGCACCAATCGTCTGCCCGGCAAGCGTTACGCCCCGCGTCGCCGCGACCGACGGCGCGAGCAGCCGGATCGCTGACCCTGGGCCGCGGGACAGGCCCGCCGGGGCGGGGATGCGGGCGCTGACGGGCCGGGCACCCTTGTTGATGATCAGTAGTCGAACGTGTCCGCGGGAACGCACCGCCCACGCCTTCAACGAGGGATCATGCGGTGGGTCCAACCGCACGTCCAGAAGCTCGGCACCGGCACCCACTGCCCGGACGTACAACGCGAGGCCGTACAACTCCGGCCGCGCGATCATTCGGTGCGCGCTGAGCACGACCGGTGCGTTCGTGGTCGAGGCGCGGATATGCCAGTTGACCGAAGCGACGTCGCTCTTCGCCATTTCGAATAGCGCATCGGGCGCCCACAGAGCGGTTGCGAACGACTGAACGAGTGCGGCGGGGCCACCGCAGGCGACCGTGTTCATCTCGCTGACGCGGACCGCAAGGTGGTGCACGCGCCCGAACTGGACGTCGCCGGCCATCGTGGCGGCGAGTCCACCGGAGTAGCGGTCGTCGAGGAACCCGGCTGCGCTCGGCAACCGCCGGTGCTGGTCAGGGGTGCAGTCGGCGGTCGCGTACCGGTGGAAGGTGAGGCTCGCCGGCGCGAACCGCCCGAGTGTCAGCAGATCCGCAGGCCAGCCGAGACTCGGGTAGCTGAGCTCCGGCCCGGACAGCCTCACGCCGGGAAACGAACGTGACAGCGCCTGCGCATAGCTACGAAAATCGCTCACATATCGACTCGGGCTGTACTGCGCCGTCCAGAACTTCGGCGTTCCCGGCGTCGTCGTCGCTACACGTTCCCGGTCCAGCCACGCTTGCAGGCGGTACAGGTCGGGTTCGTTGCCGATCGCGAGCCCAGCAAGCGACCCGCGGGGTAGGCGGCGTTGCACATCCGAGACGAACCGGACCGCCATCCCGGGCGAGTGCACGGGCAGGTTGACGTTGAGTTCGATGCGCAACTCGTCGTCGCGGACGAGCCGCGCCAGCCCATCCAGCCATCGTGGGTCAAGTTGCGAGATCCATCGCCCCGCGCCCTTCGCCGTCATCCGCCAGTAGGTCTCGTCGGCGGACCGTCCGCCGACCCGGACACGCAGCGCCGCGCCGGACTCAGGCCGGATCAGGGCAAGCATGCGGTCGAAGCTGTCGCCTGCAGCGTCGAACCAGGGCAGCTCGCCCGTCTCGAACGAGAGCCCGAGAAAGTCGGGCGGGATCGGCCGCTGCACCGTGCCGAGGGTGATCGTGATCCCGGGTGGTGCCGCCGCCCCCCTCACCGGTGTCGCGAGCAGCGCCAGCGCGCAACACACGGCAATGGCCGCGCTCCGTCTCATGGGATCCATCGTCACGAGCTGCTGCGCCGCTCGCATCGGGTGATTCCCTGCATTCGGACGGCGTGGAGCGCACCGTCAGATGTCCCGGCCGCCGGTCACAAGCGACCCGAGGCCACCCGAGATCAGTGAATTGGCGATGAGGAAGTGCCGCCGCCGCCGGAGTTACTCCCACCGCTTTGTTTGGACGCTGACGGACTGGCCGACGATGGGGTCGGCGACGAGGAACTCGACGGTTGGTAGCTCGGCGTCGAGGGCGCAGGATTGGAACGACTGACCACCGGAGCGGGCGAGCTCGATGTGGTCGTTGTCGGGGCACTTGGGGTGGGGTGGGTCACTGGCAATCCGGGCACGGTGAGCGTCGGCAAGCTCACCGAGAGAAGCGCGGCGCTGACGGCCTGCCGGCTGACTGCCCTCACACTGCGGCTTGCGCGCTCCGCCGCAGTCGACGCGAGCGCATACATCCTTCGATCGTGCTTCGCCGCCGCGCGCGCGAGCGTCGTGAGCGCTCGCGCCTCGGCGTCGAATGCGGTGGCCAGGCCGGAGACGGTTTGCGCGTACCGCGCTGGCAGGTCGAGTCTCGTCAGCGTCGTCGCGGCGCGCGTGTCCGTCCGAGCGATCAACGTCACCGTGCTCGCGGGCCGCCGTCGGCGCACGCGGTAGATGTCCGCCAAGGTGCGTCGCCTGGCGACGGCAACTGCGGTGATCCGCTGGATAGAGCCGGCCAAGCCGAGGTCGGGTCCGACCGCCAAGAGCGGGACCTCGCTGACGCGCGCGTGTGTCGCCATCCCGGCGCAGGTCCGCAACCTCGTCGTCATCGCGGCCGGCGCCGAGCAGATGATCGCCACATCGCCTCGAACCGTCGGGATCACCCACGCATCGATGCTCCGTCCGCCGATCGGGTCCCACCGGTACATCGCGACCTCCGACCCGTTTGCGAGACGACCCGTCTTGAGCGCCGCGTCACCGAACCTCGCCACCAGGGCGGGCGGCGGCCCTCCGGGGACGGATGCAGAGTCGTGGAGTGGCCCGGCGGCCATCGTTGCCCCCGCCGAGCCGAGTTCGATCCGGACCGAACCACCGTTCCTGGTTGAGTCCAGAACAGACGACGCGAAGGCGCGGTTCGTCCTCGCCCACGGGGGCCGGAAAGCGATCGCGAGGTTTCCGGCGCGGGCGGTTCGCGACCGAGCTGCGGCGGGCCCACCGCCGGCCAGCAGGATGACCGTGACCGTCCCGGCGAGAATCGTCAGGCTCATGACGAGCGCGCCGATCCGCCGCCAGCCCTTCCCACTCGGATGAGGCGCCGAGCTCCGAACCTGGAGCTGCGTGCCGTTGGCAGCAGAGCTTGCGGAGAATGCGGGGCGCCGGCGCAGGGACGCGAGAGGGAGGCCTTGCAGGGAGCGTTTCGCGGCGACGATCATCTCGCCGGCACTCGTGTAACGGTCGACCGGATCCTTGGCCATTCCCCGCTCGATCACGGCATTGAACTCACGTGCCTCGGCCAGCGGCAAGGACGGTGGAGGCTCGTTGATGTGGGCGAACAGCACCCCAGCCTCCGCGTAGCGAGCGTACGGGAGAGCTCCGGTGAGACACTGATAGAGCACCGCCGTGAGGGCGTAGATATCCGTTGCGGGAGATGCCGGCGTCCCGAGGACCTGCTCTGGCGCCGCGTACTGAAAGCTCCCGACGAACCCGCCTGTGGCAGTCATCCCGGTTGTCTCCACGTGCTTCGCTATGCCGAAGTCCGTCAGGTAGGGATGACCGCGGTCCGTCACCAGAATGTTCTGCGGCTTGACGTCTCGATGGACGAGCCCGGTTGCGTGCGCGTAATCGAGGCCGTCGGCGATCGGCCCCAGAATGTCAAGGACTTCCGCGGCCGGCATCGGGTCTGCCCGCACACGCTCGGCCAGCGTCATTCCCTCGACGAGCCGCATCGCCAGGAACAGGCGCCCATCGTCCGCGCCTGCGTCGTAGATGGGAATGATGTTCGGATGATCGAGCCGCGAGACGTGCATCCCTTCGCGGCGGAATCGCTCCGAAAACGCTTCATCTCTCCCAAGCTCAAGCGACAGCACCTTGAGTGCGACCTCACGGTCAAGCGACAGCTGTTCGGCGCGGTACACGACAGCCATGCCGCCGATTCCCAGCACCTCGCGAACCCGAAAACCGCCGAGGGTCGCGCCCGGAGGCAGGATCACTGCTGTTGCTGTCACGTTGCCCCGGGTCCCACAGAACCTACCCCCAGTGCGCTCCGCCCGGAAGTCCGACGGTAGGCGGGCATCGTATCGGCTCCCTCGCACGTGCGCCAGCGTTGTTTGTGCAGGTGAGCGAGGGTCAGGGGCTCAACGCTACGACCGGCTGTGAGCCGAGCTTGGTCGACCCCCGCACGGGGAACGCGGTGCGCCAAAACCGTCCGTCCCACACCATCTCCCGGAGCCCGCCGCCGGTCCCTCTCCAGAACACATCCTTCACCCGCCGGGGTGAACGACCGCAGACGGCGCCGATCCGAGCGCGCCGGAGTTCCGTTGGTGCGAGATGGACCCGTGACTGCCCGGATTGGACAGGTCCCAGAGCCAGCCGTCGGTGCCTCGCCAGAAGACCTCCTCGACGCCGTTGCCGTCGAGGACGGCCGCTGGCGCCGAGCCGAGTTTGCCGGCGCCGCTGATCGGGCGGGCCAGGTTATTCCCTTCGGGGTACGGCATTTCCCACAGCCGCCGATCCGTCCCCTTCCAGAACAGGTCCAGCGTGCCGTTCGGCCGAACGATGATCGCCGGCGCCGACGCGACCGGTCCGGAGTGCACGGGCGTTGACGACGTCCAGAGGCCGCCGGCCTCCGACATCTCCCACAGTGTTCCTTGCCGACCCTGTCCCCTCCAGAAGAGGTGCACAACGCCCTCGGCGTCGACGGCGGCGCTTGGGCCCGAGCCCAGTTTCCCGGCTTCCGGCAGCTCCGCAGCATCACTCCAGTTCCCGGTGTAGGACATGACCCAGAGTCCGCTGTCGGCGCCCTTCCAGAAGACATCCCGCTCTCCGCCCGAGCGCATGAGGACGCCGGGCGCCGACCTGACTCCGTGTCCCGAGCCGATCGGCAGGGCGGCCGCTTCCACGACCGAGCGGTGTATTGCATCTCGTACAGCTGCCGATCGACACCGTTCCAGAGCACGTACTCCGTCCCCCGGGGACTCGGAGGGCCACACGATGCGGAGGGAATGACGGCCGGATGGGTCGCCGCCGCGGGGGATAGCGCGGTGACCGTCGCCGGCATGCATCCGTGGCCGAGGCCCTTGTAGTGGCCACCCCTGAAACCGAGCAGGATCCAGCGACCGGTTGATCCCACGGCCGTCACTCCGACGATGATCCGCGTGGTTGGCCGCATCCGCAGCGGCCGCGATGCTCTCAGGGTCACGCGGGTGGAGCTGACCTTCTCGCTGAACCGGGTCGTGCCACACCCAACGCACGCGCTCGTCACACGTTCGTCCCGCGTGACGGCAACCACCGCGAGACGCGTCAGCGCCGTCGGCTTGGCGCTGCGAGAGCTCGGCACGAGGTAGAAGGGAGCGACGACCTTGGGGACCGGACCCACAATCGGTGGAGTCTGCGACGCGGCGACGCTCACAGCGCCCGCCACATTTGGCGTCCAGAGCAAGACGGCAGCAGCTGCCAAGCCGATGTACCGGCCTCTCTCTCGCATGCGGCGATCCTATCCGCGGATCGCTGGCGATTTGGGCTTATCTATCGGCCGGTGTCAAGCGGCCAATTTGTCCCGCTCCAGAGCCAATGCAAGCTGCGCCCGGTTGTGCACGCCGAGCTTGCGGTATGCCCGACCAAGGTGCGACTCAACGGTCTTCGGGCTGAGGAACATTTGCCCCGCGGCCTCGCGAATGGTCGCGCCCTTGGCAACGAGGCGCGCGGCATGTTCCTCCTGCGGGGTGAGGTTGTCGGCGTTGCTCGGATCGCCCCGCCGACGGGCGGTGCCTGAGGTGGCCTGTAGCTCCCGCGCGGTACGGTCGTACCACGGCGCAGCCCCCATGGCACGAAACGTCGCAAGTGCGTGAGTGAGGTGACCGCGCGCCTCCACACGCCGCCTCGCGCGGCGCAGCCGCTCCCCGTAGCACAGCTCAGTCCTCGCGCACTCGAATGGATCGCCCTCCCCGCCTGCGAGCAACAGGGCACCCTCGAAGTGTGCGTCGAACGTCGTGTCGTCGGCGAGCAGGCCGCGACACCGCGCAGCGGCCACCGACGCCCAGGGTGAGTGGAAGCACACGGCTCGCGCGGTGAGCGTCGCGGCGACGAGACGCGCCTCCGGCCGGCGCCCGAGTGAGATGAGGACCTCGACGAGGTCTGCTTCATAGCGCACGACGCACGGGTCGATGAGCCGCGACGTCCTGGCCATCCGCTGACATCTGGTCAAGTGCCACGCCGCCACGGGAAGGTTCCGAACCGAGAGTTCCAAGAGGCCGAGTACGTGATCGGCGGCGAGGTCAAAGATCACGATGCCGGCCCGGTGTCCAAGCATGCCGGCCTCGGCTGCGGCTTCACGACAGCTCGATTCATGGCCGTGTATCGCATCGATCGCCGCTCGGCTGAGCAGTTGCGAGGCGCGCACGACGAGCTGTCCGTTCGAGGACGCGCTGGCGGCGTGGTGGCTGGGAGGTGGGATGATCGACATGAGCGGTTGGCGACTGTGCGATCAAGCCTCCCGCGGGTGACGCGCGCTGCCAAGGCGACCTAGCGGTATCGCGTTGCCACCCTTCTTCTTGCGCCGGACGCATTCGTGCCTGACGGCGGGGGTGGCTTGGAGATATGCTCCCGGTGTCGGTCGAGGTCCCCTCGCGCGGGGACCGAAACCGGGATGCGGCAGCTTGTCGATCGTGGGTGGAGCGGTGAGCGATCAGGTGCGTGAACAGTCGGTCATCCAGCCTGCACCACGCCGCTCGCCGGCCGAGCTGAAGAACATCATTCAGGCGGAGCGCACCGGGCTGCCGTTCCTACTCTGGCGTGACGTCGACGGAGCCCAGCAGATCTTCACGCTTGCGGAGCGCCGTCAGGCCACGGTCGGCCGCAAGTCCTCCAACGATGTGGTGCTCTCAGGCGACGGAGAGGCTTCGCGTACGCACGCCGAACTCGAGCTGATCGGCGGGGATTGGACCGTCAGTGATGACGGCTTGTCGCGCAACGGCACGTTCGTCAACGGCAAGCGCATCACACAGCGACGACGGCTGGTGGACGGCGACGTTCTGATCATCGGCAGGACGATCGTGGAATTTCGTGCGCCGAGTCAGGGCTCGACGGCGGCCACCTCCGCGGGCGCCGACGTTCCGAAGGTCGAGTCTCTCACGGAGACGCAGCGGAAGATCCTGATTGCGCTGTGTCGGCCCTACAAGGCGGGCGACGCATACACGGCGCCCGCCAGCAACCAGGAGATCGCGAGCGAGGTCTTCCTTGGCGTTGATGCCGTGAAGAATCACCTTCGGTTGCTCTTTCAGCGCTTTGGGATCGCTGAGCTGCCGCAGAACCAGAAGCGAGCGCGTCTGGTCCAGTGCGCGTTCGAGTGGGGGCTGGTGGCGGACCGGGATCTCTGACGGCGAACGAAGGTGAGGGTTGCCGTAGCGTCGGTGTTCAGGGTGAATGAGAACCTCGTGCCCACGGGCGGGTGGTGCGGTCTGTGCTTGCGCGGCGAACGCTCGAGCCACGTCCGGTGCAGCTGGATCAATCGAGTAATGGCAGGAACCGCCGGGAGCACCGTCACCGTCACGGTCGCCGCGCGCCGGCAGCTGGATCCTCAGCGGCGTCCCGAATCGCGCCTGGGCATTCACTGGCCACGAGTGTCGAGCGATGCGGCGGAGCGAGAGCATGCGATGGTCCTCGACGCAGATTGGCGCTCGGAGACATCCGTTCGCATCGGGTGTTTCCCTCCATTCGCCGCATAGGGCAATTGCCCGATGTGCCTCGCTTGCCCGAAGCGAATACTGGCCCCAGCCTCGGCGTCGCTTGGAGACGCCGGAACGAGAAGGAGGACCAGGATGCTTCTGGCGACGACCACGGTCGAGGACTTCGACCGCTTCAGTGATGTCTTCTCCACCAAGGGTGCAGAGAAGCGCAAGCAGCACGGTTCCAAGGGCGCACTCGTGTTCCGCGACCCCAACGAGGAGGACCGGGTCTGGGTGATCTTCGACTGGGATCTCGACGGCTGGAAGAGCTTCGCCTCCGACCCTGAGGTCCCGGGGATCATGCAGGAGGCCGGGCACAAGGGCCGGCCGCAGGTGCCGGAGCTCAGCGGCAACTACGAGGCGTAGGAGCGACGTCATGGGAGACGCAATCAAGGTCGGCGTGATCGCCGACCAGACGGGCGCCCTGTCCGTCATGGGCGCCGGCCAGGCCAACGTCGCATCGCTGGTCGTGGACGAAATCAACGCGTCCGGCGGCCTGCTCGGGCATCGCGTCGAACTGCTCATCGAGGACAGCGCCACCGACGACGCGCAGGCCGCGGTGGCCGCGACCAAGCTCGTCCAGGATGACCACGTCGACGTGCTCCTGGGCGGCATCTTCAGCTCGACCAGACAGGCGATCAAGGGACCGGCGGTCGAGGAGGGCGAGACGCTCTACATCTACCCCGAGCAGTACGAGGGGCAGGAGTACCACCCGCTCCTGTTCTGCACCGGCGCTGTTCCCGCTCAGCAGGTCGAGCCGCTCATCCCGTGGCTGATGCAGCAAACGGGAGCACGGACGTTCTACCTGCCCTCGGCGGACTACATCTGGCCGCACGTGATGAACAGGAAGGTCCACGAAGTCGCCTCGGCCAACGGCGGCCAGATCCTCGGGGAGGAGTACTTTCCCGCTCGATCACGCGGCGTGGGGCGAGACGGTCGACAGGATCAACTCCAGCGGCGCCGATCGTCGTGTTCAACACGACGGTTCCTCCCGGGTGCTTCCCGTTCTTTGAGGCACTCTACGAGTCCGGCTACACCGAGCGTGGTGGTCGCGTCGTCACGACGTACTTCGAGGAGAACCTGTGCCGCCGCGCTTCCCTCCGAGCACATCGAGGGGCTGTACGCGTGCATGGACTACTACCAGTCGCTGAGCGACCCGTTCGGCAAGGAGTTGCTCGGCCGCTACAACGCCCGCTTCCCAGACGGCCCCCAGTTCACCGGCGGAAGTGGGTGCACGGGTATGTACCGCGGCCTCAAGCTCTGGGAGGCCGCCGTCACGGAGGCAGGCTCGCTCGACCAGGCTGCGGTCGTCGCGGCGCTCGACCACGCGAAGATCGCCGATGGCCCGGGCGGACCGGCCGAGATGGTCCCCGGCCAGCACCACGTTCGAATGAACATGTACATCGCTCAGGTGCGTAACGGCGTCCTGGACGTCGTTGAGAGCTTGGGGGCGGTCGACCCGAACGAGCACCTGCAGGCAGTGGCGTAGCTACGGACGTCTGTGGAGAGGGAAGCCGCCCGCGTCGGGCGGCTTTCCCTGCTCCGACGGCCGGACACGTGACACGCGGGGGGCTGCGCGCATAGGATGGGCCCCATGGCATCTGGGGGCGCAAGCCAGTCCGCCACACGACCGCCTGGCGGCGACGAGCCCGTCCGCGCCGCAGAGGTGATCGGCGCGATGTCGATCGCGACCGACCTGGGCACCGGTCAGCCGCTCGAGCACGCGCTCAGGACGGCCATCCTCGCGGTGCGCCTCGGTGAGCTCGCGGGGCTCTCACCGGCGGAGCTCGTGGACGCCTACTACATCTCGCTGCTGCACTCCTTTGGGTGCACCTCCGACGCGCCCGAGCAGACGGAGCTCTTCGGAGACGACATCGAGCCGCGCGCCAAGTTCGCACTCGTCGATGGAGGCAACCCGGACGAGGTCGGCGCGTTCCTCATGGACGTGGTGGGTCAAGGACGACCGCCTGAGGTTCGTGAAGCAATGGTCGCGCATGCGCTTGAGAACGCGCTCGAGATCGCGCGCTCGACATTCGCCCTGCACTGCGAGGTCGCACAGCGGTTCGCGCGGTGGCTCGGCTTCGGGGACGGCGTTGTCTCGAACCTGGCATACGTGTTCGAGCGCTGGGACGGCAACGGGTTCCCAGGTGCGGCCGCGGGGGAAGGGATTGCGCTGCCAGCTCGGGTGCTTCATGTCGCACGCGACATCTCGGTCTTCCTGTCGGCCGCGGGCCCCGGTCGGGCGGGTGAGGTCATCGAGCAGCGCGCGGGCGGCGCCTACGACCCGGAACTGGCCGCCCTCGCGACCGACCACCTCGACGAGCTGCTCGATGGGCTTGACGACGCGCTGATCTGGGAGCAGGCGATCGCCGCCGAGCCGCCGCCCCAGCGGTGGATGACCGGAGACGAGATCGACGCCGCGTTCCGCGTCGTCGGGACGTTCACCGACCTCAAGTCCTACTGGCTGCGTGGACACGCCGAGGGCACGTCCCAACTCGCCGAGGCGGCCGCCTGGCGCCTCGGTCTCCCGGAGGACGAGGTGACCATGGTGCGCCGCGCAGCGCTCGCGCTCGACCTCGGCCGGGTCGCGGTGTCGAACGCAATCTGGGAGAAGCCGGGGCCGTTCGGTCTCACCGATTGGGAGCGTGTGCAGCTACACCCTTACTTCACCGAGCGCTCGTTCGCCCACGCGCCCGCACTGGCGTCGATCGGCGAGCTGGCGGGTGGCCATCACGAGCGCCTCGACGGCGCCGGCTACCACCGCAGGACGCAGGCGCCGGGGCTCGGCCGAGCGGCTCGGATCCTCGCCGCCGCCGACTCCTATCAGGCCATGCGAGAACGGCGTCCGCACCGCCCCGCCCTCGACGCGGAGGGCGCCGAGGCCGAGCTGCTGCGCGACGCGCACGAGGGCCGTCTGTGCCCGGAGGCGGTCGACGCCGTGCTCGCCGCCGCCGGACACCGCGTGGCGAAACGGCCCCGCGAGCTGCCCGCGGGCCTGACCGACCGCGAGCTCGAGGTCCTGCTCGCGCTTGCCGCCGGCAAGACCAACAAGGAGATCGCCGAGACCCTCGGCATCTCCGCCAAGACGGCGGGCCACCACGTCCAGCACATCTTTGAAAAGACGGGCGTGCGAACCCGGAGCGCCGCGACGGTGTGGGCGTTCGAGCGCCACCTCGTGCAGTCCGCGTAGGAAACGGCCCCGGCAACGACGAGCGCGGGATTGGCTTTTGCGTACAGAGGGGTGTCCCTGAAAAGACAATCCCCACGACACCACTCGCGATGGGCGG
>CAWEYQ010000026.1:0-24839 GCA_963813265.1 uncultured Solirubrobacterales bacterium
GGTCCTGATCGCGGTGCCCGTGCTCGTCGTGAGCGCGCTGTGGGAGGTGTACATCGCCCCGCACGTGCTGCACGGGCTGATTGGCGAGGGGCACGGTCAGGGCGATCTGGAGCTAGCGGACCGGCGTGGCGCCCGGTAGCCTCTCACCAGTCATAGTGTCATGACCGGTGAGATCAACCATCCTCAGCCGGCGGACGCGCACCGGCACCGGGGCCGCTCGCGCTCGTCCAAGCGTTTCTCAACACGCACTACGACCTCGGAGCCGAGCACGGGGCCGAGGTGTGGCACACCCCCGAGGCGTACGGGGCGTGGCTGCGATCACGGGGACTGCTCGCCGATGGCGCCACGGTTGGACCGGCCGAGCTCGCTCGCGCGCTCCGGGTACGCGACGCGCTCCGTGAACTCGCCCGCAGCGACGGCATCGGCGACGACGATGACACCGACGACGCCGGCGACAACCGCGACGACGAGGCGGTGATGGGGGCGCTGAGCGAGGCCGGCGAGGGCGCCGCGATCGGGGTCCGCTTCACCCGGGACGGCCCCGTGTTCATCGCCGACGGCAGCGCGGACTCGGGGGTCGGGCTCGTGCTCGCCCACGTCGCGCAGGCCATGATCGACGGCAGCTGGGCGCGAATGAAGATCTGTCCTGGGCGCGACTGCGAATGGGCCTTCTACGACCACTCGCGCAACGGGAGCAGCCGATGGTGCTCGATGTCGATCTGCGGCGGGCGCGAGAAGGCGCGGGCGCACTACCGCCGCACGCGCGGGGACACGTGAGGATGGCCGGCGTCGGCGCGCTCGCCAGGCTCGCGTTCGCCCGGGCGCGACGACGCCCGGCCGGATGGCTGCTCAGCGTCGCCGGGATCGCGGTGACGCTCGCCTATGCCGGCGCCGTCGTCACGGCGTCGACGATCGCCGCCGACCGGAGCGCCCGGGCGGTGCTGCGTTCGGTCCCGGATACCGAACGTGCCGTACGCCTGACCTGGCAGGCGGTCGTGACGCCGAGCGTACAGACCGAGGCGCTCGCGCTGTTCCGCCGGCTTGGGCTGCCACCACCGGCCGAGGTGGTGCTGATGAACCCGGTCCGGCTCTCCGGGACCGTCGTGCGGCCCGCCGGAATCACGCCGCTCGCGCCGTGGGTGACACCGGCGACGGCGACGGCAACGACCACGGCAGCGGCGGCGGTCCGGACGGTGGGCGCCTGCCCCCCGAGCAACTGCCCGGTGCTCGCCGCCTCCGGGGGCTTCGGTGCGGCCACGGGATTCACCGCGCCCGGGATCCGTCTGACGGTCACCGGCTCGGCCCGTCTGCGCTCGTCGCTGCCGCTCGGGTTCGTGCCGCGCGCCGGCGCCTCACCGCCGCTGCTCCTGACCGGCGACGCCCGCGGGCTCGACGCGATCAGCGGGCTCGACGCGATCTACCGCACCGACAGCTGGGTCACGCCGCTTGGCGTCTCCTCGCTGCACGCCTGGGCGCTCGCTCCGCTCGCCCAGCGGCTCCGCGCCGCCCAGCAGCAGCTGTTGGCCATGAACAGCGCCTTCAGCATGAGCGCCCCGTTCACCGCGCTGGCTGCCGCCCGGAGCGAGGCCGACGCCACCCCACATCGCCTATGGCTCGCCGGCGGTGGTGCCGCGGCCGCGCTGATCATGTTCGTCGTGCTCGCCGCTGGGGCGCTCAGCCGTGATCGGGAGGCCGAGCTCACACGGCTGCGCAACGCCGGCGCTCGGCGCGGACAGCTCGTCACGTTCGTGACCGTTGAGGCGGCTCTGCTGAGCGCGGTCGCGGTCCTCGTCGGCGCGGCCGGCGGAATCGCCGCCGGGGCGGTGCTCGCACACATCGCCGGGACACCGAGCGGTCCGGTCCTCACCCACAGCCTGATCACCCCCGGTTGGATCGCCGTCCTGGCCGGGAGTTGGCTGCTGAGCACCGGACTGCTGGCCGGCTCGGCGGCCGTACGCGGCGGACAGATCGCCGATGCCCTCGCGGTCGCGGCTGTCGCCGCGATCGCCCTGGCGCTGGCCGTCAACCACGACGCGAACGGCCGCGACCCGCTCACCGTGCTGCTCGCCCCGCTGTGCGCACTCGCCGGCGGGGTCCTCGTGTTCCGCCTCGCGTCCGGGACCCTCCGGTCGGCGGAGCGGGCTGCGCGGCACGGGCCAGTGATGGTGCGGCTCGCGCTCGTGGGCCTCGCCCGGGCGCCGAGCGCGCCGGCGCTGGCGGCGGCGTTCCTCGCCGTCAGCATCGGCCTCGGCGGGTTCGCACTCGCCTACCGGGCGACGCTCCTCCGCGGCGCCGCCGACCAGGCCGCCGACCGAGTCCCGCTTGACGGGTTGATCGCCCCCGGACCGGACTTCACCCGCCCGCTCGACGTCGCGAGCCTCGCCCGGTGGCAGCGGGCGCAGGGCGGGATGGTCTGGCCCGTGAGGCGCACCGACGCGACCTACGTGTCCGGAGGATCAAGCGTCACCGTTCCGGCGCTCGGCGTCCCGGCGGCGGCACTGCCGCGGATTCACGGCTGGCGGGCGAGCGACGCGACGGCGCCGCTGACAACGCTCGCGCAGCGGCTCGTGCCTCCCGGGCCGCTCCGAACCCCCGGGCCGACGGTGCCCGGTGGACCGAGAGCGCTCACCGTCCCCGTCGATTCGCCGTCGGTCGCGCTTGACCTCACGGCGGTTCTGCGGAGCCCGGGCGGTGCGGTGCGGCGCCTGAGCCTCGGACAATCCGGCGGGCGAGAGCGCACGCTGCGCGCGCGTCTGCCCGCGGGCCGTTGGGAGCTGTCTGGATTTGAACTGCGCGAGGGGGCGGGGCTGGAGGCGACGAACGGGCACCAGAACGCCGAGAACCCGGCCGCGAGCACGCAGTTCACCGCGTCGGTCCGGCTCGGCCCGGTCAATGTCGCCGGCGCTCGGATCGGCGGCTGGCATGGGGTCGGGGCGATCACCGCGGTCCGGGCGGAGGATCGCGGGCGAGCGGTCATCCGCTTTGCCACGACGTCCGTCACCGGGTACCTGCGCCCGGCGCAGCCGAGTGACTCCCGACCGGTTCCGGTGCTCGTCGGCCCCGGCATCCCGCACGGTCGCCGGCTCGCGCTCACCGTTGACGGCCAACCGGTGATCGCGCGGCCCGTCGGCGTCATCCACCGGTTCCCGACGGTCGGGGCCGGCGGCGGATTTGTCGTGGCGGACGAGGCGACGCTCGCGGCAGCGCTCGACGCCCAGACGCCCGGAGCGGGCGCGAGTGACGAGCTGTGGCAGCTCGGCGGCCGCCCGGCAGAGCCGTTTGGCGGGCTCACCTACGGCTGGCGAACGGACGTCGAGCGCGGACTGCGCAACGCGCCGGTGGCGCGGGCGATTCTCGGAACGATGATCGCCGCCGCGGCGCTGGCCGGAGCGCTGGCGCTGGCCGGGCTCCTGGTCGCGCTGCTCGGGAGCGTGCGCGACCGCCGGATCGAGTTTGACCTCGTCGCCCAGGGACTCTCGCCGCGGGAGGTCCGGGCCGAGATGCGTCTGCGGATCGCGGTCGCCTCCGCGCTGGGGGTGCTCGCCGGCCTGGTGATCGCGGTCGTGCTGACGGTGCTGGCGCTCGCCGCCGTCCGAGCCGGCCTCGGCGCCGGCGTGCCGCAACCACCGCTGATCACGGTGGCACCCTGGGCGGAGCTGGTGGGGCTCGCCGCCGCGGCGCTCGCCGCATGCGCACTGGCAAGCGTGATCGGTACCGCGTCATCCGGAGCGGCGCGATGAGAGCCGTGGCGCTGCGCAACGTGTTCTGCGTGCATCGCACGAGCGAGGGCGACGCCGCGGCACTCCAGGGGACGACGCTCACGGTAGGGCGGGGCGAGATCGTGTGCGTGCTCGGTCCCAGCGGAGCCGGGAAGAGCACGTTGCTCCGCGTGATCGCCGGTCTGCAGACGCCGTCGGCGGGCGAGGTCAGTGTTCTCGGCGAGGAGGTCGGGCGCGCGCCCGCGCGG
Organism: uncultured Solirubrobacterales bacterium; assembly: GCA_963813265.1. GTDB lineage: Bacteria > Actinomycetota > Thermoleophilia > Solirubrobacterales > Solirubrobacteraceae > Palsa-465. The sequence continues at coordinate 3,968 of CAWEYQ010000026.1, forward strand.
GTGCGAGCGCGTCTGCGCCAGGCGTGCATCGGGTTTCTCTCGCAGGACTCGGACGCGGTCCTGTCGGGGGATCTCTCGATCGGCGAGTCACTGATGCTGCCGCTCGCGCTCCGAGGCGCCGACCGTCGCGAGCGGGAGGCGCGTCGCGATGAGCTGCTGAGGGCAGTCGGACTCTCCGACGCCGCCGGCGCCCGCCCGATGCACCTGTCCGGCGGCGAGCGACAGCGGGCGGCGCTGTGTGTCGCGCTCGCGCACCGCCCGCAGTTGCTGCTCGCCGATGAGCCGACCGGCGAGCTCGACGAGGAGAGCGCGACCGAGATCCGGCACCTGATCGTCTCGCTCGCGCGGACGGAGGAGACGACCGCGGTGCTCGTCTCCCACGATGCGACCATGGGCGAGATCGCCGACCGGACGATCCGGATCCGGGACGGTCGACTCGTCGAAGAAGGCAGCGCGCTCGTCGTCGGCGCGGGTGGCTGGATCCGGCTCCCGCCGGAGTTGCTCGCCGACGCCGGGATCGGAGACCGGGTGCGGATCGAGCCGGCCGCGGGCGGGCTGCTCGTGACCGGGGCGAACGGGCGGGTGCCGGATACGGCGGCGGACGCGAGCGCGGCCGGGGCGGGCGGGGCGAGGGCGGGCGGGCGGCGCCCTCGACGCCGGCCTCAGTCGAGGCCCGCGCGCTCACCAAGCGCTACGGCTCCCGCGCCGTCCTCGAGGACCTGTCGTGGACGTTCGCCACCGGCGCGCTGACCGTCGTGACCGGCCGCTCGGGGAGCGGCAAGACGACGCTGCTGTCGCTGCTCAGCGGACTCGACGTCCCCGACGCCGGTGAGCTGTTCGTCGATGGGATGGCGGTCGGCGGCGACGGTGCCGAGCAGCGTGCGGCGCGCCGGCGTGCCCAGATCGGCTACCTCCCGCAGGACCCGGCGCCGGTCGGGTTCCTCAGCGCCGTCGAGAACGTCGTCCTCGCACTGCGCGTCCGCGGCTGGCCGGCCGCGGAGGCCGGCGCGCGCGCCACCGAGGTCCTCGCCCGACTCGGGCTCGGCGAGCGGCTCCGCCAGCGGGTCAGCCGACTGTCGGCCGGTGAGGCGCAGCGGGTTGCCCTGGGACGAGCGCTGGCGAGCGCCCGCGGACTCGTGATCGTCGACGAGCCGACATCACGGCTCGACGAACGCGCGGCGGTCGATGTCGCGGCGTTGCTCGCTGCGTTCGCCGCCCAGGAACGTCAGACCGTCATCTGTGCCACCCACGACGAGCGCGTCATCGCCCACGCCGACGCGGTACTCGCGCTCAGCCGAGTTCGCCCGCCTCGGCCAGCGTCTCCCGCGCCACACGGAACGCCGCGTTAGCCGCCGGGACGCCCGCGTAGACGGCGCTGTGGAGGATCACCTCGCGGATCTCATCGACGGTCAGCCCGTTGCGCCGCGCGGCCCGAACGTGCATCGCCAGCTCATGCTCGGCGTGCATGCAGATGAGCGCGGTCAACGTGATCGCGCTGCGCATCCGGCGGTCGAGCCCGGATCGCGACCAGACCCCGCCCCAGGCGTACCGGGTGATGAGGTCCTGGAACGGCTCTCCGAACTCCCCGGCGCCCGCGAGCGCGCGATCGACGTGCGCGTCGCCGAGCACCTCGCGGCGGGTCTGCATGCCCGTCTCGTAGTCAGTCACTGCTCTCCCTCTCGGTCGTGGACGTGCGATCGGCCTCGTACGTCGCGATGGCGCGATCGATCAGTGCATCGATGGCCCCGAGCTGATCGGCCGGCGGGTCGGCGAGGGCTTGGCGCAACGGAGCGAGGTTCGCCGTCATGCGATCGACGTCGAGCTCGAGCATCCCGAGCGCCTCGCGCAGCGAGGTCGCCGCCGACCCGGTGACGGCGATCAGCTCGATCAGCGGCTCCCATTCGCCCTGCCAGGCACCAGCCGCGCGCTCGTGCTCCTGAGCCATTGCGGACAGGAGCGTGGCGACGAGGCCCGGCGCGCGCTGCGCACAGGCGAGCACCGCGATCGCGCCGACGGGGTTGTGCTTGTGGGCCATCGCCGAGGAACCGCCGCGGCCGCCGGATGCCTGCTCGGCGGCCTCGGCGACCTCCGTCTGCGCGAGGAGCACGAGGTCGCGCGCGATCTTCGCCATCGCCCCGACGCCTGTGCCGAGCGCGGCCGCGAGCATCGCCGGGCGGACGCGCACCGTATGCCACGGCATCCCCGGATCCGCGAGCCCGAGTTCAGCGGCGAACCGGGCGAGCACGTCCGGCCCGCGGGCACCGTAGGCCGCGAGTGTGCCGGTGGCACCACCGAGCTGGGCCACGGCGGACTGCGCAGCGGCGTCGCGCAGCGCGCGTCGAGCCGCGGTGAGCCCGTCGAGCCACACCGCCGCCTTCAGCCCGAACGTGGTCGGCTGGGCCTGCTGGAGCAGCGTCCGGCCCGCCATCACGGTGGTGCGGTGCGCTCCCGCGAGACGAGCGCATAGCTCCTGGGCAGCGGCGAGCTCGACGTCGAGCGGTCGTAGCGCTCGGCCGGAGACGAGCACGATCGCGGTGTCGATGATGTCCTGGCTCGTCGCGCCCCGGTGGAGTGTCTCAGCGGCCTCGGGGCCGAGCCGGGCCCGGATCGCGGAGAGCAGTCCGGGCACCGGGGTGCCGTAATCGCTCGTGCTCTTCCCGATGGCCTTGATGTCGAAGACGTCGGCGTCCGCACACGCCGCCGCGATCTCATCAGCCGCACTCGTCTCCGCAAGACCCGTCCCGACGAGCGCACGCGCGAGGGCGATCTCGGCGTCGAGCATCGCCCGCAGGAACGCGGCGTCGGTCAGCTCAGGCTGAACCGGGCCGCGTCCGGTGAGGCCGGAGAAGATCTCCATCGGGCCGACAGCCTACGCGGCAGCCCAGCCGTTCTCCGGGAGCGCCGATCAGCGGAGCGCAAGCACGCCGGCCGCCCCGCCTCCGCGCCGAACCAGCTCGGCGGAATGCTTGGTCGGCGGGGTGGCCGCATTGGCGAGGGGCGTCGTCGCGGCGGCGCAGATGATGCCGCCGGTCGCGATGGACGAGAGAAGCAGGCGGCGAAGCCTCATCGTCTCGGGCCCTGCCCAGTTTGGTCTCGGTCTATGCACCGCTCTGAACGAGTCGCGCGCGAGTGTCGCGCTAAGAACACGTAAAGAAGGTGTAGAGGGGGCCCCGAGTGCCGAATACTGGTGTAAGTCGACTTGGAGCGGACGTGCTCTGAGGACCCGGGGGGCTTGTTCGACATTTATCGAACAAGTGCTATTATTAGTGGCCCACAAGTACGACCATTTGGAGATTGCGCTGAAAAGCATTGATAGGCACGGCCGCGACGGGGCAGCACGCGCTCGGAGCGACCATCCAGACACACCAACGGAGAAGAAGCACAAGGGACGCACGAGAAACACCGGAACCGCAGGCAATACGCGCCAGCGCCGGCGTCGTGACGTTCATGTTGCGAACCGCCAGAGCGAGGCGGTAGCGGCCGCGGGCGAGCATTTCTCGGCTACGACCGATGCCCTCGATCTGTTCCTTCGGCAGGCCCGGACGCACCCGCTGCTGACGGCTGCCGAGGAGATCGACCTGGCTCAGCGGATCGAACGTGGCGATCTCGCCGCCAAGGAGCGGATGATCAACTCGAACCTGCGGCTCGTCGTCTCTCAGGCCCGCCGCTACCAGGGGCACGGCCTGGAGATGGGTGATCTTGTGCAGGAAGGGATGCTCGGTTTGATCCGCGCTGTCGAGAAGTTCGATTGGCGACGCGGCTTCAAGTTTTCGACCTACGGAACGCTGTGGATTCGGCAGGCGATCCAGCGTGGCCTGCAGAACCACGGCCGCACGATTCGCGTGCCGGTTCATGTCGCCCAGCGACAGGTGAAGGTCCGCAAGATCGAGGCCGAGCTGAACACCAAGCTGTCACGTGAGCCGACCGACGAGGAGATCGCGGCTGTGGCCGAACTGCCCGTCGAGGAGGTTGCCGAGCTCCGCGAGCTCAGCCGCGGCCTGACGAGCCTTGACCAGCCCGTCGGTGACGACGGCGAGACCGCCCTCGGTGATCTGCTCGCGAGCGAGCGGCCCGAGCCAACCGAAGAGGTGGTGACGGCCGATCGTGACAACCGGGTTCACCACGTCGTCGAGCAGTTGCCCGAGGACGAGCGCAACGTCATCCGTCTGCGTTTCGGCCTCACGGGCGATGAACCGCGCACGCTGCGCCAGACCGGCAGCGAGCTCGGCATCACCACGGAGCGTGCTCGCGAGCTCGAGGCCCGTGGCCTCAGCCGCCTCGCGCAGCACAGCGAGCTCGAAGGCCTGCGTGACGCGGCCTAAGGCAGCGTCTCACTAGTACTCGCGACCGCCGATCGCTACTGAAGTGCGCTGATGTAGCGGTCGGCGGATCGCACGACCTTCGTCCGCGCGTCGCCGTCCATGGTGCGCTCCCACCAGGCGCCGATGACGCGGTCGAACGACATCTCCGCGACCCGGTCACGGATCCGCGCCACCTCACGCGCGGGCAGCGGGATCAGGTTCGGGTAGCTCCACATGAAGCTCGCCCAATCGCGGTCGGGCACGACCTGGACGATGTCGCCGGAGAGCAGTGCGCCGGCGCCGTCGGCACCGTGCGTCCACAGGCAGACCGTGCCGCCCGGAAAGTGGCCGCCGAGGTTGACGAGTCGTAGCGAATCGCTGAGCGCCAGCTCATCGCCGGACCACAGCTCGATCCGGTTGCTCGGACGCATGATCCACTGCCGGTCGGCTTCGTGCAGCAACACTCGAGCGTCGAGCCGCTCGGCCCAATCGACCATCGTCGTGTAGTAGTGCGGATGAGAGATCGCGATCGTGTCGATTCCACCGGCCGCTCGGACGGCGTCCTCGATTGCGTCATCGAGCAGCGCGATGCAGTCCCACAACAACCCGTCGACGAGCAGTGCTCGCTGTCCGATTGCGAAGCTCGGCTCCATTCCGATGCCGAGCAGCCCGGGCTCAACCGGCTCGATCCGGGCGTGGTAAGCCGCGCGCAGTTCGTCAGGCGTGGTCCAGCGCTGACCGGCGTAGCCGACGTACTGGCGCTCGTCGAGGCAGATCGGGCACCGCTGGGGCGGCGCGGCGGACGGAGCGAACTGCGTCCCGCAGGTGATGCAGATGTACGCCTCCACGACAGGAGTCGAGGCTAGCGCGGCATTCCGAGATCGCTAACGGCCGGGCGCGGCCGCGGGCAGCAGTCCGAGATCGACGAGTGCGTCGCGGAGCGCCTCCGACGAGGTGAACCGGATCGCGTTCCAGCCCAGCGCCCGCGCTGCATCGACGTTGCGGTCGGCGTCGTCGATCAGCAGCGTCCGCGACGCCTCGAGAGTGAACCGTTCGACGACGCGCCGGAAGATCTCGGCGTCGGGCTTCGCCACCCCCTCGTGGCTCGAGACGACGATCCCCTCGAAGCAGTCAAAGAACGAGAACCGCGCTTGCCGCACGGGAAACGTCCAGCTCTCCATGTTGGTCAGCGCGTAGCAGCGCGTCCCGGCGTCATGCAACTCACGCAGGAGCGTGACCGTGTCGTCGATCGGGCCCGCGATCATCTCCTCGCTGCGGCGGCCCCACGCCCAGATCATCTCCGCGTACTCGGGACGCTCGGCCGCGAGTCGCCCGCACGTCTGCTCGAGCGGGACCCCGAGATCGTTGTCGTGGTGCCACTCGAGCGTGCAAACGGCGGACAGGAAGTACTCCATCTCGCCCTCGTCCTCGAACAGCTTGCGGTACAGGTACCGCGGGTTCCAGTCGAGCAGCACACCGCCGATGTCGAACACGACGGCGTCGATCGGGGGGTGGATGTGCTCGGCGGGCATCGGGACAGGCCTCGCCGCTCAGGGTAAAGGCGACGAGGCCCGTCGGTTGAGATCGTCCGGTGCCCGACGCGGCTCAGCGGGCCGGCGGGATGTGGTGATTGCCGCGGAACCGGTCGCTCGGGTCGTACAGCGCCTTGACCTCACGCAGCCGCGTCCAGGTGGCGGCATCGAAGAACGCGCTCGCGTCGGCCGGCTCCTCGACGAAGCTCGGGTACGCGCCGACCCGTGCGGGAGCGCTGATCCGGTCGATCTCGCGCAGCGTGCGCTGGAGCGCCGTGCCCGAGGCGGGGTCAAGGACGAGCCCGACGGCGAACAGAGCGACCTCGCCGGTCAGCGCCCCGCGCGCCCCGCTGTCCGCCGGGACCCGCTGGAGCGCTCCGCCGAGCTGACGGAGCTGGCACGCGACGATCGCCGGACTCGCGCGTCAGTGCGCCGACCAGCTCGTCGATCGCCGTCTCGGACAGCGACCCGAGGTTGTGGTGCGTGCTCGCGCTCGGCAGCGGATCCGCCGGATCCATCGCGAGCTCCGCGATTCCCGCCGGCGGGACCATGGCGAACGTGTCCATGATCGGGCCGAGCGCACGGATCGGCTCCAGCAGCTCGCGACCGGCCGGCTCGCCACCGAGCAGCACGCCGCTGATGACGGCGAACGAGCCGCCGCGCACCGGCTCGGGCACGATACGGGAGGTCGGGGACGTGGAGCACGGAGGCCCACGTCGTGATCTCGTCCGGCAGTGACGGGGCGAGCGCGTTCCACGCCGTGATGACCTCGCTCGCCCGCTCGTAGGGGAAGAACAGCGCGCCGGCGTAAGAGCTCGGTCACCGGATACACCTCGAACTCGATCGCCGTCACGACGCCGAAGTTGCCGCCACCACCGCGGAGCGCCCAGAACAGCTCGGGCTCATGGACGGCGTCGGTGCGGATCAGGTGGCCGTCGGCGGTGACGAGCTCAATCGCGGTGACGCTGTTGCACTGCAGACCGTGACGACGTCCCAGCCAGCCGAGCCCACCGCCGAGCGAGTAGCCGACGATCCCGACATCCGGCGACGATCCGTGCAGCGCCGCGAGGCCGAGCTCGGACAGCGGCGCGATCACAGCCTCCCACTTGGTCCCCGCCCCGACACGGACGCGCCGGGCCGCTGCGTCGATGCTGACGTCCTGAAGCAGCGAGGTGTTGACGATCAGCGTGTCGTCGAGCGGGCCGAGCGGGCCGGCGTTGTGGCCAGTCGCCTGAGGCGCGATCGTCAGACCGTGCTCGGTCGCGTGGTGCACAACGGCGATCACGTCACGCTCGTCGACCGGGAACGCGACGGCGGCCGGCCGTTGGTCGACGAGGAGGTTGAACGCCTGTCGAGCCGCATCCCAGTCGCCGTCGCCGGGGTAAGAGACCCGGCCGCGGACGGCGCCGCCAAGCGTCTGATCGGTGGTGGTCAACATCTGCATGCTCCTTCTCTCGAAGTCGAAGTGGACGCGTGCAGAATCGACCAGGAGGCGTCGCGTCGCATCGAGGCGCACCCCACAATCGCGACCCTAAGATTTCAGGCGCTCGTGTCCCTTAGGGATCCACCGAGGTCAGGCGGCGAGCGCACGACCGAGCTCCTGGCGAGAGCGAATGTCGAGCTTGCGGTACGCGTTGGAGAGATGGACCTCAACGGTCTTCGGCGTCACGTACAGCGCCTGCGCGATCTCCTTGTTGCTCCGGCCCGTCGAGCGCCAGATCGGCGACCCGCCGCTCGCTCGCCGTCAGCGCGTCGACACCGCGGAGGGCAGTCGATCGGGGTCGCGCGCCCGTGGCGTGCAGCTCGGACCGAGCCTGAGCGGCGATGCCGACCGCGCCACAGCGGTCGGCCATGTCCAAGGCGCGGCGCAGCGGCTCTCGCGCGTCGCTCGGCCGCCGCGACGCGACGGAGCGCCGAACCGAGCTCGAGCTGGGCGGTCGCGAGCTCAACCTTGGCGGTCGACTGCTCGAGCAGGGCCACGGCCTCGTGCTGGATCGCCAGCCCGTCCTCACCTCCGGTGAGCCGGCCCACGAGCGAGAGCGTGCGGCCGCGGACGCCGGGGGCGCCCCATCGCCGGGCGTCCTCGGCCTCGGCTCGCGCAAGCTCGATCGCCTCATCGGTCCGCCCGAGGGCGGCGAGCGCGCGGGCCTTCACCGAACGCCACGCCGACCATCCCGGATGAGTGATGAACGTGAGCCGGGCCGCGAGGTCGTCGGCGAGGGCGATCGCATCCTCGTACCGTCCGTCGAGGAGCAGCATCTCGCCCCAGCCCCGCAGCAGGTGGCGGTACCCGTCGGTGTCGTGTTCGTCGATCCGGGCCGGGTCCAAGCATCGCCCGCGCGCGATCGACATCGCCGCGCAGTCGCGCGGACGGCGCCGAGGAAGGCCGGCACGTACGTCTCGCTCGACTGCACGAGCCCCCAGGTGAGGAAATCCTGCTCGACGCCGTCGAGCGATTCCTCGGCGTCGAGGAGCTCACCGCGCCACAGCAGGGTGAAGCCGCGCCACAGGCCGACGGTGAGGATCCCGAGCAGCGAGCCGCTGCGGTGCGCGCGGTCGCGCAGCCGATCCCACTCGACGAGCGCCTCGTCGAGATCGGCCATGACCAGAACGGTGATCGCCGCGACCGGGAACAGGCCGGGATCAACGTCGATCAGGATTCCGTCGGCCAGCGCCTCGCGGGCCATCGGCACGCACTCCTCGGCGCTCGCACCCGTCAACGCCAGGCAGAACGACGTGATCGCGGCGAGCATCTTCGCCCCCGGGCCCGCCCCCTCGATCGCGATATGCCTGAGCCGGGTCATCTCGTCGTGCCCGTCGGCACCAAAGAAGACAGCCATGAGCTGGAGCGCCTTGAGCGCCTGGCGCTCGTCGATGAGCTCGGCGGGCGTCTCGGCGAGCGCTCGGTTGGTCACCTCGGCCGCCTCCTGGGCCGGCGCTGTGAAGAGCAGCGTGCGTGCGAGGGTGGCGGCGATGCTCGCACGGGCGGGCGGCTCGTCGATCGCCTCCCAGGCCTCACGGAGATGCGCCGCCGCCGCAGGACCGGACGTGAGGGTCTCGGTCAGACCGAGCTCGAGCAGCAGGCTCGTCCGGAGGTCCTCCGGGACGGGCTCGGCGAGCGCACGCTCGAGGTACGCGACGGCACTGTCCGCCGCACCCTTGTGTCGCGCCCCAGCGGCCGCCGCCTGGAGGAGCTCGACGACCCACCGCTCGCCGCGGTAGGGAGCCGCGAGCAGCTGGGTGGCGACGTCCTCGTCGGATGCCTGTGCGTCGCGCAGAAGTTGCGCCGCGGCCGCGTGCAGGAGCGCCCGTTCGGCGGCGGGAAGCTCGTGGTAGACCGCGTCGCGCACGAGCGGATGGACGAACCCGAGTGGAGCGTCGGGACGAAGGATCTCCGCCCGCACGAGATCTGCCATCGCCCGCGCAACGAGCGGCTCCTCGAGTTCAGCCAGCGCGGCGACGAGCGGCAGTTCGGCGCTGTTGCCGAGCACGGCGACCGCCTGCGCGACGCGGGGCGCCTCCGGCGCGCAGCCTGCTGCAGCCGCATCAGCACGGTCCGCGACACGGCTCGGGGGCCGACTTCCTGGACGGTTGTCACCTCCGAAGCCTGCGGACGAACGCCGTCGGCGACGAGTGAGCTCAGCAACTGTCTCAGGAGGAGCGGGTTGCCGCCCGTCGCGGCGCGACAGGCGCTGATGAACCCCGGCTCGGGTTCGTCGCCGAGGGCCGCCTCGACGAGCTTTGTGACCCCCACGTCGCTCAGTGGGCCCGGATGGACGCGGACAACGTCGGGATGAGCTGCGATCTCGCCGATGAGGACCGGGTCGGTTCCCGGCTCGGCGCTCCGCAGGCCAGCGACGAGGAGCAGATCGAGCCCCTCAAGCCGCCTCGCCAGGTACGCGAGGAAGCGCAGCGACGGTCGGTCGCACCAGTGGAGATCGTCGACGACGAGCGCGACGGGCTGCGCGGATGCGAGATTGACTGTCAACCAGTACAGACCGTGGAGCGCGGCGAAGGAACCATCTCCGTCGGTTTCGGTCTGGAGGCTGACGCGCTCAAACACGGAGCTCGCCGACTGGGCGGCGCCGTCGAGCAGCTGCGAGCGGTCCTCCGGCGAGATGAGGAGCGGCTCGTACAACTGGCGCACGACCCCGAACGGGAACTCCCGCTCGAGGTCGCTGCCGTTGGCCGACAGGATGCGCGTCCCGCCGGCGCTTCCGCGCTCGCGCAGTTCCGCGATCAGCCGACTCTTCCCGATCCCAGCCGGACCCTCAACGACAAGCAGCTGTGAGCGTTCCGACCCGCCGGCACTGAGCAGCTGATCGAACACCGCCAGCTCGTGGTCACGCTCGATCAGCGGCGCGCCGGCGGCCGCATTCACATAGCCCGGACGAGAACCCCCCGACATCGACGGCCCATCGTAGTGGCGCTGGTCGCTTCGCAGCTACGAGGTGGCCTCGGCGGCGGCGTGCGACCGGAGTGGCGTGAGCCCGCGGCTCACGCCTCGACGACGACCGCGAGACCCTGACCGACGCCGATGCACAGCGCGGCGACGCCGTAGCCTCCACCACGGCGCTTCAGCTCGTGCGCGAGCGAGCCCAGGATGCGCACGCCCGAGGCCCCGAGCGGATGCCCGATCGCGATCGCACCACCGTTGGGGTTCACCTTGTCCGGATCGAGTCCGTGCCACCGCGAGATGTCGGCGAGGCACTGAGACGCGAACGCCTCGTTCAGCTCCACGACGGCAATGTCGTCCCAGCCGATCCCGGCCCGACGGAGCGCACGGTTCGCGGCCTCCACCGGAGCGATCCCGAACACGTCCGGGTCCGCGCCCGCCGCGCCGCGCCCGACGATCCGGGCGAGTGGCTCGCGTCCGGCGGCGGTCGCACCGGCCTCGTCGGTGATGAGCAGCGCGCCCGCTCCGTCATTGAGCGGAGAGGAGTTGCCGGCGGTGACCGTCCCGTCTGTGGCGAACGCCGGCTTCAGCTTGGCGAGCTTCTCGGCCGTCGTGTCTGCGCGCATCGTCTCGTCGCGCTCGAGCTCGGTGCCCGGCACCGGAATCACCCAGTCGCCGTAGAAGCCGGCGTCCCAGGCGCCAACGGCACGCTGATGACTGCGCAGCGCGAACGCGTCCTGCGCATCACGTGAGATCTCGTGGATGCCCGCGAGCTTCTCGGCGCTCTCGCCGAGCGAGATCGTCCACTGTCCCGGCATCTCGGGGTTGACCATCCGCCAGCCGAGGGTCGTCGAGTACAGCTGCTCGTGACCGCGGGGGAACGCGCGCTCCGGCTTGAGCATCACCCACGGCGCGCGACTCATCGACTCGACACCGCCGACGAGCACGGTGCTCGCGTCGCCGGACTCGATCATCCGGCTCGCCTGCATCGCCGCGTCAAGGCTCGAGCCGCAGAGCCGGTTGATCGTCGCCCCGGGGATGCTCGTCGGGAGTTCCGCCAGGAGTGCCGCCATGCGGGCGACGTTGCGGTTGTCTTCGCCGGCCTGATTGGCGTCCCCAAACAGCACGTCATCGATCCGCTCTCGGTCGAGCGACGGGAGCCGGTCGAGGAGTGCTCGGACGGCGTGCGCGGCGAGATCGTCCGGCCGCACCGAGGAGAGCCCGCCGCCGTAGCGGCCGAACGGCGTGCGGACCGCCTCGACGATGTAGGCGTCAGGCACGGATCGGCACTGTAGCTACTGCGATTGGGTGCACCAGCGCTCCACGTATCCGCGCCGCCCCCGAGCGCGCATGTCGCGGTCGCGATACTCGATGCTGATCCGCGTTCCGCGGGCCCGACACGCAGCGGCGAAGTTCTTCACCCCGCCGTTGTCCGGATACTCGACCTCGACCACCTCGCGCCCGTACGCGCGCGTGTAAGCGGCGCACTCGCCGTAGACCTGGCACTCCTCGGCGATCGCGAAGTCGAACCCGGCACGGCGTCCGCTGATCGCACCCTCGGGGGCGTTCTTCTGGGCGATCGCCAGCCCGACGTGATGGGCGCGCTGGATCAACGCGGCGGCGAACGCGACGTTGTCCGCCCGGGTGAGGCGGCCCTGGGAGCGCTGCCACGAATCGAGGTTGTCCGGTTCGACGGCCTGGAAGCCCTTGCGCGCGCACCGCGTCACCCAGCTCCCGACGATGGCGCTGAGCGCGGCGCGCTTGGCTGGGGTTGACGTGTCGAGCAGTTGCTCGTTCCACCCGGCGTCGATCACCGGGTGACCGTTGCGGTAGAGCAGCAACGCGCGGTGGTGAGCGCGCCACCAGCCGATCTCCTCGGGCTGCGCCTGAAAGCCGTTGACGTAGCACACGTTGTAATGCCCGCGAGCGGGGCGGTCGTGCCAGTCGCGGTCGACGATCAACGCGCCGACGCCGGGCGGGAACGCGCCGCCGATCTGGTAGCTGAACCGCGCGCCCGGTGGTGGCGCCACGCGTGCGGGCGTGGCCGACGCCGCGTGCGAGGCCGTGTGCGAGGCAGCCGTGAGCGCCGCGAAAGCGACCAGCGCCATCGGGGCGAGCCGGCGGCTCACTCCGATCGGAGCGATGCTCACGGCAGCACCTCCTCGATCGTGCGGCCGGACCTGATCGACTCGGGCTGCGTCACCTCCGGGTCACGCGCTGGGTCGGCGAACTCGTCCCGGCGCTTGATCAGCAACCACTGTGGCTGCCGTCCGTCATCGGTGCGCTGGAGCGTCCAGCCCCCGGTCAGCTTTTCGCCCTGCAGCCAGAACGATGCGTGCCCCGTGGCGAGTGCGCCGGCCATCGTCTGCTCGGGGTGGAGGTTGCGGTACGTACCGCCGTCCCAGATGATCACCGCGCCCGCGCCGGCGGGCCCCTCGAACTCGGCGTGTTCGAGCGCGTGATCCTCGACCTGAACGGCGAGTCGCTTAACCCGTGGGTCGGTCGACGGGCCCTTCGGCACCGCCCAGGACCGCAGCACGCCGTCGACCTCGAGCCGGAAGTCGTAATGCAGCGTCGTGGCGGCGTGCTTCTGGATGACGAAACGCGGGTCGGACGATGCCGTCACCGCGCACACGATCGCACGTCCGGATGCGCGCGGACGAGCGCGTCCCACTCCGGCGGCGAGAACGGTGAAGCGAACAGGTGCTCGTCGAATTGCCGCGTGCGGAACAGGTCGACGATGAAGTTCATGCGGTCGGCCAGCTCGGTCCAATCCCGCGCGCCGCTGCCGAGAACCGAGTCCGGCGTGCGATCGAGGCCGCTCGGGCCATCGAGGCCGGTCGGGCCATCGAGCAAGCGAGCGAGTTCCGGCAGTTCGATCGTCCTCAGCGTCTCCGGGAACGCCGCCGTACCGCGCGCCGTGACGTCCCGGCTCACGCGCATCACCTCCGTACCCAGACTGAACGTGAGCATGTACCGCGTGACCAGCGGCCGCAGCAGGCGCGGTATGGCGGCATCGATGTACGGATCAAGACGGTGGTGCTCATGCAGAATCGCGAGCAGGTTTGCGGTCAGCATCCGCTCGTCACGCTCATCGGAAGGCGGCGTGCGCGCCACCTCGAGGTAGTGGCGGTACGCGACGCGCAACAACTCCTGACCGCCCGCTCGCGCCGACCCGGTCCGCAGCGGTGCGAGAAACCGCTCGAGCTCATCCTCGGTGCGGTCGGCCGGGTCGAGGAACGTCGAAACGAAGCGGGCCGTCTGGCGCCCGATGTCGTCGAGCACCGTGACGTTGCCGCCGAAGATCTGCGTCGCGGTCCGCGAGAGCACGCGATGAGTCAGCGCGTTGAGCGCGGCCCCCGCTGTCACCGCGGCCGCGAGCATCCGCGTCCGGGGCGCCCGGCGAACCACCGTCAGGGTCGCCCCGGCTCCAAGCGCCGTCGTGGCCCGCGGCAGCCACGGCGCGTCCTCCTGACGAATCGTCCGCCCGGCCTTCTTTGACCCCCACACCGCCCAGGTGTGGAAGTTCGCGCCGCTCCCCGGCCCCGTGACCTGACGGAGGGCCAGCGACAGTTGGCGGTGCGCGAACGTGATCCGGACGTTGCTCAACACCGGGTCGCGGCCATCGATCGCCGCATCGATCTCGGCTCTCCACCAGGTCTCGTCCGTCCAGCTCGCTCCCGGCACAGCCGCCGCCTTTGCCGCCTCCGCCCCCGAAGTGCCCACCCGGAAAGGATTGCAGTTCTCGGTTACCGACACGAGCGCGGTCCCAGCGTGTCCGCCGGCCGGCTGCGGGTACCGATCGTCGATCGTTACCGTGCGGCGGAGTGGACGATCCAGGACTCGAACCTGGGACCTCTTCCTTATCAGAGAGGATTCATGGTCGCATCGCGTCGTGTCCAGTCGCGAATCTTCCTGCAAATCGACTGAGAGCGACTTCCGGGAAAACGCGCTGAACGACGCTGGACGAAAACCTGATGCACCCCTGGTGCACCCCGGAGACCGGCTCGATGTACGCGCGTGCCTCCATGACCCGGTCACGATATGGGTCCTCGCAGACGGACCAGCGACGCGGAAGACCGCTGTGGGCGATCGGCAGAGAACAGCACCTCTTCACGCGTCGCGCGCCACTGAAATCAAAGTGGTTCGAAGCTCTTCGCGTACGGTCACGATCGCCGTCTCGGCGTCGATCCGGGGTGTGCCGTCCAGTTCGTCGATGACGTGTCCGTAAGTGCCGAGCGTCAGGCGCGCGTCGTGACCGAGTTGGCGTGCCACGTAGATCACCGACCGGCCTTCGTGAAGCAGCAGGGACGCGAACGAGTGGCGTAGGTCGTAATTGTGCCGACGTCGGCATAACACGCGCCCCGGCATAATCGGAGAAGGGCGACGCCTACCGGGAGATCCCAGTCAGCTCAGGGGTCGGTAGAGAGTTCGTGCGGAAAACCGGAGTAGGGGCCCCCGCGGGTACAAGCTGGGCGCGTCGCGCGTGGGCCGAGACCGACCACCACCGCGCGCTCGAGCAACTCCAACGCCTCGCCGACGAGCTCGACCACACGCACCCGGGCGCGGCCAGCTCGCTGCGCGAGGGCATGGAGGCGACACTCGCCGTGATCGGGCTCGGTATCCGCGGCAAGCTCAAGCGCACGGTCGAGTCCACGAACCATGCGAGTCGACGATCGAGACCGTCAGGCGCACGCAGCGCAACGTCTCTCCGGACCACGGTGAGTGCAGCCGTCAAACGCGCGTCGCCGTCTGACGGATACGCACGCGAGGAACTGGCGAGTGGACGACCCACTTGCATAGAGGAGGGGCCGCCGGCATGTCGTCCGGCGGCCCCCCGGTTGCTCAGCGACGGGAGGAGAGGAACGAAACGTCGCCTCGTTAACCAATGGCATGTTCGCGCGCGGGATAGTCGCTCACAAGCGCGCCCCGTCCAGGATTCGCGAGCCCGGTATATCCGTCTGTCCATAGCAAAGCGAGGGGCGGACTTGAGTGTCAATGAACCGCGGAAACGTCGAAACGTGCCGGAATGCGACGCAATCACGCTGACTACTTCCCGCGGGCTGTTACCGCCCGAACGGAGAATTGCTGGATTGCGGTGCGACCGTCACTGCTGCTGTTGAGTAAAAGGCTGCTTCGGATCATCATTGATTTTCAAAAGGCAGGTTCTTCCAGATGACTTAACCAAGAATTGGCTAAGCTCGCCGACGCGATCATTCTCATACAGCAACTACACGCCCTGCATCGGATGGCCGAGGACGTTGGGGGCGCCCACGACTGCAACGTAACGCCGACGGCGGCGTTGATCCTGGCACGATAGGCCGCCACCACGCGCCCTCGCCGCGATCCTCATCCCCGCGAAAATGCCGGACGATGCGTAGTACATCGGGTCTAGTCGACTTGTGCCGGTCTTGACTTAACGTACTGCAGGCCCAGAGACGGCCGACCGGCTGGTCCACGCGTGGTACGACTCTCTGCGCAAAGTCATCGGCAGCACTTCCAAGTCGCTGAGCAGCCGCAACGGAGCGAGGCCAAGCGCCGCCAAGTAAGTCATCGACCACACAACAGCCGGCGCAACGGAGCGCCATTGGCGCTCGCCGCCGGCTGCGCAGCGGCCGGGCGCGGCTCGCCGGCCGTCTGCACGCGCTCGCGACCGAGACCTCAGCCAAGCAATCGGCGAGCTGACCCCCACCGAGAACGCGACGCGGGCAGTCGTCGGCGGCACGTGATGTGCGCTGAATGCTGGCGCGGCGATCAGCTGAGCCAGCGCACGCGGCCTGAGGACCGCGCCTCGGATCGGCAGGTCGCCGATCGCCGCGGTGGCGCGCGTCACCACGTCTTGACGCGCTCGACTGGGCGGCGGGGCTCGATGCGTAGTCGCATATCGAGCACGACGCAGCCGTTCGTCATGCATCGGACGGGGTTAAGGTCCGTCTCGACCACCTCCGGAAGCTCCCGGAGCAGGAGCGCGAAGCGCAGCATCAGCTCGCGCAGCGCTTCACGGTCAAGCACAGCGCTACCGCGGAACCCGTCCAGCTCGGCTGACCACCCCCTCGGCGGAGTCGATCAGCTCGTCGGTTTCCGCGTCGGTGACCGGCAGCAACCGGAACGCAGCCGTTCGGCCCAGACCGGCCCGGCGACCGCCGAAGCCGACCGCCAGCACCGGGCCCAGATCGGGATCGCCAATCGCT
This sequence comes from uncultured Solirubrobacterales bacterium, assembly GCA_963813265.1. Classification (GTDB taxonomy): domain Bacteria; phylum Actinomycetota; class Thermoleophilia; order Solirubrobacterales; family Solirubrobacteraceae; genus Palsa-465. The sequence continues at coordinate 20,388 of CAWEYQ010000026.1, forward strand.
CCCACGAGCACGTCCGCCCCGCCGGGCGGGACGAGGCGCTGGACGATCGCTCCGATCCATTCCCGTCCGGCCGCGTGCACCCGTCGTTCGAGCTCGCGCCAGCACGATCGCATCGCCGACTCACCCCTCACCCCGAGCATCACAGCGTCGATGTCGCTCGCATGCGCGGGAGCGGCAAAGTCGGCCTTCAGCGCGACCGGAGCGCCGATTTCCGCCGCTACCGCTACCGCGCGTTGGAGGTCGCGGCAGTGATGCGAGGCGACGACCGGGATCCCGTGCGTGCCCAGCAGAGTTTCTGCCTCAGGGAGCGAGAGCCAGCCGCCCGCGGGCTCGCGATCAAGAAATGAAGAGATCACCGCGCGCGCCGCCGGCGCGTCGAGGTCGGGATAGTGCGGGGGTTCGCCGAGCGGCCGCGAGAGCCACTCGCGACGTTCGGCCGCGCGCGAGAGCACGGCGGCGCACGACTCGGGGAACAGGTAGTTCGGCACGCCCAAGCCGGTCCGCGCGGGCAGCTCGCCGTCGGACCGCAGCACAGATGCGACAACCGGCTTGGGCTGCCGCGCCGTGACCGCCGAGGTCGCATCCAGAATGGCCTGCGGGTCGCCATCGTGAACGTCGACGTAGAAGACCATCAGCGCATCGATGCCGGCATCGCCGAGCAGCTCGCGGATGCTCGCACCGTATTCCTCCGATCCGGCACTGATCCCCAAGACCAGAGGGTTCTGCGCTTCGCTTGCCTCTCTGACGTCCAGCCCGCGGGTCGCGCACGCGTCGGCGGCGAGCGTCGCCACACCGGCGGAGTTGCTCACGATCCCGATCCGCCGTCCGCTCGGCAGCGGCTGGCGCTCGAAGAACTCGGCGGCGTCGAACAGCTCCTCGCCGCCGCGGAACCGCAGCACCCCGGCCTGTTGCAACAGCGCGTCGACGGCCGCGTCGCCGCGCAGCGCCGCGGCCGTGTGCGAGCGCGCTTCGCTGAGCACCCGCTCGGCCCGACGCCGCCCCTTGACCACAAGAATCGGCTTCTTGCGCGACACCCGCCGAGCGATCCGCGTGAACCGCTCGGGATTGCCGAATGTCTCCACGTACAGGATCACCGCGGCCGTCCGCTCGTCCTGCTCCCAGCACTCGAGCAGATCGTTGGTCGAGACGTCGGCGCGGCTGCCGAGCGAGGCGAACATCGAGACCCCCAGCTGCCGGGCCGCCGCGCGACCGAGCAGCCCGATCCCGACCGCCCCCGATGGCGAGCAGATCGCCAGGCCTCCGGCGCGCACGCTCGCGCCCGTGAACGTGGCGTTCAGGCTCACCTCCGCGGCGGTGTTCAGCACCCCCAGCGAGCTCGGCCCGACCATCCGCAACCCGCCGCCCCGAACGATCTCAAGCAGCCGCTCCTCCCGCGCCAGCAACGCCTCGCCGTCCTCCTTAGGACCGGCGGGGAGCACGAGCAACGCTCTCGCTCCACCCGCCGCCGCCTCCTCCGCAAACTCGAGCACCTCATCACCCGCAGCGGCGATGATCACGAGCTCCGGAGCGACCCCCAGCTCGCCGAGGCTGCCGGCCGCCCGCATCGAGCAGACCACACCCTCCGCCCGGTTGACCGGAGTCACCACACCCTGAAACCCGCCGGCGATGATGTTCGCCAGCACCGCGCTGCCGACATTGCCCGGCGTGTCCGCGGCGCCGACAACGGCTACCGAGGAGGGCGCGAGGATCGCCCGCAACGATGCGATCGAGGCGAAATGGTCACGCTCGCCGATCCGCTCCAGCACCGCCTCCGTCGGCGTGATATCAAGCGACACCGTCACCTCACCAGACGAACCCAAGCGACGCACGGCGAAGCCGGCGTGCTCGAACACCCCCAGCATCGGCCGATTGGTGGCCATCACCTCCGCATCGAAGCGGTGGATCCCGCGTTCCGCCGCGATCTCCGCGAGCTGCTCGAGCATCCGCATCCCGATCCCGCGGCCCTGATCATCATCAGCCACCGCAAACGCGACCTCCGCGACGCCAGGCTCACGCAACCCGTCATAGCTGGCCGCGGCCACCACGCGGCCGTCATGCCGGCCGATCAGCGCCAAGCGATCAACACCGGTCGCCTCCGCGTCCGCGCGCGCGGCAGTGTCGGTGCGCCCAAACCCGTGGAAGCGAAGGTAACGGCTCTCCGACGAGAGGCCGTCATAGAACACCTTGATGTCCTCGTAGTCCGCCGGCGACGGAGCCTCCAGGCGTAGCGTCGACCCACCACGCAGCAGAACGTCCCTGACCAGCGGCTGACGCTCGCGCGCCGAAGCAGCCATCACATCACCTGGCTGCCGTCGACCGCCCACACCAGAGCGGTGATCAACGAGCAGGCGGCCGCGTACAGGAAATCCACCACGCATGCCACCCCGTCGCGCCGCCCCAGCCGGCTAGCGAGCGGGCGACCAATCGCCGTGCCGACCCCCCGCGCGCCGCCGCTGACCAGGGCGACTCGGCCCTTCAGCTGCTGTCCGGCGGGCGGCTGCGTTGTCTCGCAAGTTTCCAACGTCGTCATCTCCGCTCCGTCTCGTGGTCGTTTGCGATCGCTCCTCAATCCGGGAGTTTCTCACGGGCGAGCTGGCCGCAGACCGTGTCCGTGTCGAAGTTGCCGATCGGTCCTCAGGGCGGCGGGAGGACTATGAGCGGTCTGTTCTGAGTGTCGTCCAGCAGCTGTTTCCATAATCTACGCTCGACAATGAACAACAGCCAGGTCGCATAACTGGGGCTTCGTGCCTTTCACCAAGGCCGACTTCGACGGCTACACCGTCGATCTGCAGCTGGTCTACTCGCGCGATTGGTACATGATCGCCGAGAACAGCAGGACGGCAAAACGATCGGGTGTGGCTACTTCAGGACGAGTGAAAAAGTGCCTGGTAACGGTTGGTGTTGAGTAAGCGTTCAGTCCCTGGGGCTCAGCCGGTGAGCGCGGGGAATGGGTCGCCGCGGGTGTGCGCGGCGATCAGTTCGCTGAGGTAGGTGAACAGCGAGCGGTGTTGCATGCGGCAGGTGACGGCGGCGGAGAGGGCGCGTTCGGCGAACCGTTCGCCATGCTCGCTTTGGGTGCCGAGCGAGAGTTTTCGGTGGATCACCGGTGAGCGGAGCGCGCGCTCGGCGGGGTTGTTCGTCGGCTCGACGCCGTCGATGATGCGTGAAGGTCCAGAGCGCGGGCCAGACCTTGAGCAGGTTGTTGGCGAACTGGCGGTGCCAGCGGGTGCGCCGGCTCTTCGGGCTGGCGTCTTCGAGCAGCTGGCGGAGTTCGGTCTGCACGGGGGCGATCTCGGCTTGGAGTTGGTCGCGGTCGTGGTGCTCGTGCTGGTAGGCGCGCCAGGCGGCGAACACCTGGTTGGTGAGCGGGACGCCCGTGTTCGCCGAAGGTCTTCTGCTCGCCCAGCCCGTCGGCGTGGCGGCGGAAGTCGCGCTGCAGGTGCGACCAGCACACCTGCCGCTGGGTGGGGTCGAGATGGCTGTAGCCGTTCCAGCGGTCGGAGATCACGATCCCCGGGTAGCTCGTGCCGATCAGCGCGTTGAACTGCGCGCGGTTGCAGTGCTCGGCGATCAGGAAGAACGCCGCGTCCGCGGTGGTCGCGGTCCACAACGCGCGACCCTCACCGCGGGTGCGCCAGCCGGTCTCATCGACATGCACCGCGCCCTGGTCGAGCACGGAGTCCTGCAGCTGCAGGTGCGGGCCGGCAAGCGCCTCTGACGCGCGCTGGCAGATCGCGTCCGCGCTGCCGGTCGAGAGCGTGACGCCGAACAGGTCGCGGACGAGCTCGCGATCCCGCGGCGCGAGACACGATGCCGGGCGGTCAACGTCACGATCGCGGCCTGCAACCGCGGCCCGAACGGCGGAGCCGATCTCCTCGGGCACCCGGGCGCTGGTCCGCGCGCGGCAGTGCCCGACAGCGCAACTGATGCGTGCGATGCTCGGTCCAGATCACGCTGATCGGCGGCAACTCGCAGACCTGGTGGCGACCGAACCGTCGCTTCGGTCGGCGCTGCTGCTCGCTGAACCGGTGCCCGCATCCACCGCACGCATCGGGGTAGTGATCGACGATCTCATCGATCTGATCCTCGGGCCGCAGCTCGCGACCGGCACCCTGGTGCCCAGGCTGCCCACCAGCCTTGCGGCGCTCACCCTCCCGCCGCGCGAGTTCCTTCGCCTTCGCGCGCGCCTCCGCCCGCCGTTGCGCCCGTGTCTTCGGCGGATCCTGCGACGGCGGCTTGGAACTCGTGCGCGAGTCCTGGCGAGCCTGCTCCTCGAGCCGCTTCAGGCGATCCTCGTGCTGCGCAAACCGGCCCGCGAGATCGAGAATGAACTCGACACACGCCTCACGCCCCGCGTCATAGATCGCCTCCGCCTCCGCGCGGTCCATACCTGCAAGATTCGCTGCACCAACAAGGAATCCCTGCCCAAGGCCCCGACGACTGAACGGTTAC
>CAWEYQ010000027.1:0-36361 GCA_963813265.1 uncultured Solirubrobacterales bacterium
GGTGGGTGCCGCCCGCCTCGCGCCAGGCATCGATCTCCGCCGTGAGGTCGTCGACGCCGCCCTGAGGAAGCGCCACATACTCAGCGCCGAAGTCTTCGACCGACCTGCCGAGGCCGCGCACCCGATCGCGCAGCCGTTTCCAGGCGTCGACGGTGTGGTCGATGCCGCCACCGAAGAAGATGAAGCCGTCCGCGAGACGGGCGGCCCGGTCGAACGCCGCCTCGCGAGGATCCACCAAGCCAGATCGGGATGGGCCGCGCCGGCTTCGGCACGAGCGCGGCTCGGTCGACCCGGTCGAAGCGGCCCGAGAAGTCGACGACGGGTTCGGTGAACAACCGGCGGAGCAGCTCGATCTGCTCCTCCTGCCGGGCGCCGCGGGTGCGGAAGTCCTGCCCGAGGGCCTCGTACTCGACGTGGTTCCAGCCGACCCCGACACCGAGGCGCAGCCGACCGCCGGACAGGAGATCGACATCGGCGGCCTGCCGTGCCACGAGCGCCGTCTGGCGCTGCGGGAGGATCAGGATCCCGGTGGCGAAGCCGATTCGCTCGGTGATGCCGGCCAGGTAGGCGAACATCACGAACGGATCGTGGAACGGGTCGTGCTCGGTGTAGGGGCCCGTCAGCGGCGGCGTCCGATCGGCGTGAACGGCACCGAGCACGTGGTCGTAGGCGAGCAGGTGGTCGAAGCCCAGGTCCTCGACCGCTCGTCCGATCCGCCGAACAGCGGTCGGATCTCCGCGAAGCTCGGTCTGCGGATAGACGACGCCGATCTGCATGAACTACGCCTCCTTGGGTTGGGTAGACGACCGTGGCCCGGATCTCAGCGGGAACAGCGCGACACCCCGACACACACATGCGGTGCTCATGTTCGCCTCGTTGTGACGGGCACCGGCCGCGGGCGTCAGGGTGTCGAGCCGCTCGATCTGGTCTGCGGTGAGTTCGATGCCGTCGGCTGCGGTGTTCTCCTCGACGCGAGCGACGCGTTTGGTGCCGGGGATCGGGGCGATGTCGTCGCCTCGAGTCAACAACCACGCCAGAGCGATCTGTGCGGTGGTAGCCCCGCTTCGGTTGCGACCGACTGCACCTCGTCGACGATGCGCAGGTTTCTTCGGAAGTTTTCTCCGGTGAAGCGCGGATTGTCTTTGCGCCAGTCGTCGTCGGCGAAGTCGTCGACGGTACGGATCTGCCCGGTGAGCAGGCCATGCCCGAGCGGCGAGTACGGCACGAATCCGATCCCGAGCGTTCGCGACGCGGCATCAGCTCGGCCTCGGGATCGCGGCTCCACAGCGAGTACTCGGTCTGCAGGGCGGCATCTCGATGCACCGCGTGCGCGCGGCGGATGTGTCTCGGACCGGCCTCCGACAGCCCGATGTGCAGGACCTTGCCCTCGGCGATCAGGTCGGCCAGCGCGCCGACGGTGTCTCGATCGGGGTGTTCGGGTCGACGCGGTGCTGGTAGTAGAGATCGATGCGGTCGGTCTCCAGCCGCTTCAGTGAGCCCTCGACTGCGGCGCGGATGTTGGCGGAGCTTGTCGGTGCTCGCGGCCCATCGCCGACGTGCGACCACCAGCCCGAACTTCGTCGCCATCACGACGTGGTCACGGTCGACCTTCGGCCCGACCGACCACGGTCTCGTCGGCGTACGGCCCGTAGATCTCAGCGGTGTCGATGTGGGTGACGCCCAGCTCGAGCGCGCGGTGGATCGTTCGGATCGATTCGGCGTCGCTGCTGTGGGTCAAGGTGATCGCCGGACATCGCCATCGTCCCGAGTCCGATTGCAGCGTCAAGGCCGCCGAGTGAGATGTGCTTCATGAAAGTGCTCCTGTTGTCATCGAGGATGCTAGGACTGCACAAGAAAGCACGGGATGCCGGGGAGTGAGTCCTGCTGATAGGGGTACTGGCAGGGTCTCCCACGCGCCAGCGGGCGGCTCTACCCTGCGGTTGTTGGACGCCAAGGTGCCGAGATTTTTTCGCGAGTTCCTGACCTGCCGCCGCGCGCGGATCACCCCCGGCCGAAGCCGGCGTCGCCAGCCTACGGCCCGACGCCCGTCACCGGGCTGCGCCGCGAAGAGGTCGCCGTCCTGGCCGGCGTGAGCATCCCGTGCTACACCGACTGGAGCGCGGTGACCTCAACGGCGTCTCAGAGAGCGTCCTCAACGCGCTCGCCGGCGCGCTTCAACTCGACGACGCCGAACGGGCCCACCTCCGCGACCTCGCCCGTGCCGCACACCCGACGCCTGCACGGCCGCGCCGACGCCACGCCAAACGAAGCATCCCAGCCGAAAATCCACTGGACCCTCGACGCGATCACCGGCGCGGCCGCCTTTGTGAGCAACGACCGCCTCGACATCCTCGCCGCCAACCAGCTCGGACGCGCGCTGTACTCCGAGCTGTACCGGAACCGCCCGAACGGCCGGTGAATACCGCCAGGTTCGTGTTCCTCGACCCGCGAGCCCAGACCACCTTCGTCGATTGGGATCGCGTCGCCACCGAAACCGTCGCGATCCTGCGCTCCGCCGCAGGCCGCGACCCGCACAACCGCGAGACTCTCAGACCTCGTCGGCGGGCTTCGCCACCCAGAGCGAAGCGTTCCGCTCCCACTGGGCCACCCACAACGTCCGCTTCCACAACACCGGCGTCAAGCATTTCCACCATCCCGGCGTCGGCGACCTCACCCTCAGCTTCAACCGACTCGATCTCGCCGGAGACCCCGACTGACCCTCTTCACCTACACCGCCGAGCCCGCCTCTCGCTCACCGGAAGCGCTGAACCTCCTCGGTAGCTGGGCAGCCACGATCGACGCCGCTGAATCGACGCGGGCGACCGACCAAACCTGGAGCGACAACGACGACAGCGTCCCCTCGTCCATTCACACGGCCATGAACACTCTGCTCGCGGCACGGCACCCTCGCCGTGCTCGAGGCGGGCCGTGCTCCGCGCGCGACTCCGGGCCGCCGGAGCTGCGCGACGAGGCCCTGTGACGGGACCGCCCGGCCCGTCCGAAACCGGATCGATCGGCGAGGCGGTTCTGATGAAGCGGAACAGGGAGCGACGCGACCGTCGGCGGGTCTCGATCGAGGAAGGACAATCGGACATCGGCGTAGCTGCCAGCGCCCGGGGAGCGTGGACGACGCCTGCTTGTAGAGCTGTGCCGCGCCGGGCTTTCTGCACGTACCTCGGGTTCAGCCCGCACGAGGCGCGGTTTCCCCGGGGAGGCTTCGTGTATCTCGGGTCTGATCCCGTGACGGGCAACGGTCCGGCGCATGGAATCCCAAGGCAAGCGCGCACCTCGCACAGACCGTGAGATCGACTCTTTCGGTGCTTGCTGATTAGCGCAGTCGGCCGGCTCGCGCGAGCGCGGCGGCTGTCGCCGCTGGACCGCCTGAGCAGCGTGTTTCCCGAGACCCGGGTTTGTCGTCCTGTGCGACCGCGCTCAGCCGCGCGCGACCGTGACGTGCACGGTGCCGCGCTGGCTCGAGATCACGAGCGCGCCGACGTCACACGAGTGAAACGTACGAGCGGGACCGGGCAGCGAGATCGGCGTGCGGGACGGGACCGCGAGCCGAAGTGATGGCTCGCCGCTGCCGGCCGCCGAGTTGCGGGAGAAGCAACTGACCGACAGCAGGACGACGACGTGGCGATGGAGCGTGCCGCTGAGCACGAGCGTCAGCTTCCTCGGCCGAGTGATGACGCGGTTCACGCGCGCAACGATCCGGCCCTGTCGGCTGCGTGTCCGGCCCCGTTGTCCCGGCCGGCGGCTTCGCTCCGACGTAGCGGTACCGGTTGATCGTACGGCTCATGTAGCAGTGCTCGTGGCTGTCGCACGTTGTGGTCACGGTCACGGCCACGCAGCGGTGGGTCCGGGCGCTGCACGACGCGCCGGTGCTGGAGTTGCTGATCGAGCTGGAGAGACTCGAGCTCAGCAGCCGCCGCAGGAACGGCAGGCTCCCGACTGTGTCGGGGATCAGCGAGACGGGGCGGGCCAGGGTCACACTCGGACCGGCGCCCGTGCTGCTCTCGGTCACGGTCGTCGGCAGGTGCGCGGCGAGCTGTTTGCCCAGCTCGGCCGCGGTCGGGTGCTGAAGTGGCGTCTGGGGCGACAGCTCTGCCGGCGGCGTTGCCAAGTTGCCGGCGACCGGGACAGTGAACGCGCGACCGTCGGCGAGCGCATACGTAACCGCGCTGACGCCGTCGGGGATCAGGGCGAGCCGGATGCCAGGGCTCCGTAACTCATCACCGAGCGCGCCGTCGTAGCCCGACAGGACCACTTCGCTGTGGCACACCGTACGCGCGACGACGAGCGTCTTGGTCGGCTTGGGACGCGCCATGCCGGGCAGACCCAAACCCTGTGGTGCGCGCTGCTCAAGCTGGGTCGAGATCAGGCAGGCGCCCGGGCCGCTACCCGTCGCCTCGGCCTGCAGCGCGACATAAGGGCCGGCGCCGGCGAATTGCGGCAGGCCGTTGCACTCGGCGGGCAGCGCGGTGAGGGAGATCATCGCGGGCACCCCGTACACCGCGAGCTTGCCGTCGCGCCTCAGCAGGACAGCCGCAGACGGGTCATATGACGTCGCGCTCGCGCCGGCCAGGGCCTGGCGCAGGCCGGCGGCCGCCGGCAGCCTGTCCGCGGCCGATCTCGCCCGGCGGAACACAGCAAGATGCGAGACCACCTGCGCGTCGGCGCTGCCCACGACCGGCGTCGCGGGAACGCGCCCCACCCCCAGCACCGCCTTGGCGCAGTGCGTGAGGAGCGCACCGCCGGCGCCGCCGCGCGCGATCGCCCGGGGAGGCGACACGACATTCACGACCGCGACCATCAGCGCCAAGAGGCCGGCGACGGCAATCGGCACGAGCACGCGCATGGACCGCAACGACATTCGCGACGCCTTTCAGCGTGAACCGATGGATCCACAACTCATGGGGAAGCTCACACTAGCCATGAAACCTCTTGGGAGCATCCGCGGTCCCCCGAGGGACGCGTCCGTAGTCACCACGACCTGATGCCCCATCGGCTCGGCGGGCGTCCAAAGCGCACGCTCGCGCAGTCCGTATGCCGATCGATCAGCGGACGGTCGCCGAGGGTCCTCTGAGGCCGTTCCTTGATGGCGTCGCCGCGTCGCACAACGGGAACGCTCAGCGGACAGCCAGCCGAGCCTCGGAATTTGCGACGAGCAGATGCCGAATGAGTGCCGGCCAGAGACCTGGTCTGCGATCGCAGCGATGTCGCCGACGCAGTCGACGACGGTGCGGCCGCGGTGCCGGGTGAAGTACCCGGCGACGGGATGCTCGTCGTCTTCACCCTCCTGTCGACGGGGACGAGGGTGCGATATTCGGCAACGCGAGCCACGTCGAGCTGATCCAGACCAGCGGCCTCGCGCGGCGACCCTGGCCCCGCGCTCTTCCGCAGGAGGCTCGATTTGACGCTTGGATCATCTCGTCTCAGCCGATGCTTTCGCCGCCGAATCGTTGGGAGCTCGCGGAGAGATCGGCGATGAGCAGGCCGATGCGCTCGCCGACTTCACCCGAGCTCGCAGGATCCCTGCACCAGTTCCTCGCGATCTCAGCACTGTGCAGGATGTGGTCCTCCAGTCAGAGGAGCAGCAGCTTCTCCGACTCGACATGGACCCGCTCAACGGCACCTTGTATGGCGACGGCGATCGCGAGGCACAAGCGCGTCCGAACCATCAGCGCGAACGCGACGTTCCGGCCGGACCGGGTGCTGATGTAGCCGGCCATGGTCTGTGCTTTGAGCTCGAGTGAGCTGCCGTCTGCGGCGGGGACGATCGTCGTCCCGGGCTTCGCGAACACGTGGCCGCGGGCGGGCAGCGTCGTGCCCGTGTGAGCGAGCGAGCCGTCGCGGCCGAGGATCGGCAGCGCCGCGCGGAACGGTGTCGCGACGCGGGTGCGGGCCATGCCGCGCAGAAGCTGGACGAGCGCGCGAGCAGAGGCCATGCTGTCGGGCGTGCCGCTGCCGTTCGTGGGGAAGCTGATCTGCGTGGGGGCGATGCCGACCGAGAACAGCTTGCGCGTCGAGCCGGTGAACGAACGCTGGTCTGAGTGCAGCGAGTACAGAGGGCGGCCCGTCTTTCAGATCGGCGACGTACAGGCTCCGGGAAGCGGTGGGGTACCGCGGGCCGTTCATGATCTGCCTAACGCTGCGGGAGCGCCGTCTTTGGCTGGTTACCGGCCGCTGTCCCGGTCAGGCTCGCGCCCAGGAGGCAGAGCATGAAGGTCGCGGCGAGGGCTCGCGTGAGGGTCCGGCCGCTCATCTCAATATCCCTGCTGAATCGCCGCGGCGATCGCACCCTGGTCCTCGGCCACGGCGTGGGCCGCGGGGAGCGAGTCCACCGGCACGTTGTTGACGAAGATCGCGATCGTGAGCTGCCGGCCGCTGCGGGCGTCGACGTAGCCACCCATCGTGTTGGCCGTCAGAATCGTCTGGCCGGTGATTGGCGAGCCCGCGGCACGAGTGCCATCTTTCAGCGATACGTGTCCTGCCGCTGGAGAGTCGGGGTCGAGCGTCGCGAGCGTGCCTGTGCGTCCGAGGATCGGCAGGGCTCGGCGGAATGCGCCGCCGTAGCGGCGGGATGCGAGGCTCCTGAAGAACGTCACGGCGTCGAGCGGAGTCGTCTTGCCGTGGTCGTCGGATCCGGCGCCGTCCATCACGTATGTGCTCGTCGGGTGGACGCCGAGGCTGACGTTGTGGCGATATACGCTGGCCAGGCCCCGCTCGCAATCGTTGCTTCCGGCCTTCACCGCTGCCAGGCAGACCATCAGGTCAGCGCCGCGGTTGTAGCTGACGCCCAGGATCACCTTGACGAACTGCGACAGCGGCGCGGAGACGTACTGTCCCACGCGGCTACCGGGCTTGTAGCGGCTGCCGCGGCAGCAGTCGGGTGGGGTTCGGCCCGGTCAGTGGCGCGCTCACCGCTACACCATCACGGCGCAGCGCTTGGATGAACGCGGCCCGGGCGAACGCGGCGGGGTCGGCGATCTGCCATATGCGAAGCAGCGGCGCTGAGCCGGCGGCGATCGTTCCGCTGACCGTGATCACCCCGGATGACGGCGAGCGATGCGCACGCTGGTTGCCCCGCCGCGATTGACCGTCCGCACCGTCGAGCTGACGCGGTAGCCGGCCACGTGTGGGCGCCACGAGAGTCGCGCCGCCCGCCCCGGCGCGGTCGCGATCGTGGTCACGTCGATCACGTTCTCGTTGGTCCAGATCGGCGAGATCACGCCGTCGGGCCAGCCTGTGAACGAATGAAACAGCCGGTCGTCGACGATCACGTTGCCGCTGACGCGCCGGATCCCGGCTGCGCGCACGCTCGCGGCCAGACGCTGCACGGCGGCCAATGGGTTGCCGCCGACCAGACCGCAGCTGTCGGCGACGTCGGCGTAGTTGTGGTCGCAGACCGGGAAGTTGTTGAACGCGAGGGTCCGGCCGGGGCGTTCTCGAAGCCCCATGCTGAAGTCGCCCGACGCGACGAGATCGAGGTTGCCGTGGAGGACTCCGCCGCTCACGCGCCCATCCCGATACACGGGCGTGCGAAACCGGTAGCCCGGTCCGTACGCCTGCAGTGCGGTGGCAGTGCTGTAGATCTTCATCAGCGATCCCGGCACGAACATCTGGCCGGCGTTCAGGCCGTACAGCAACCTGCGGCTCACGGCGTCGAGGATCGCGACCCCCCAGCTGCTGTGCCGGTAGCTCGCCTTCGATGTGACGCGTGCGATCGTCGTCGCGACGCTCGGCGGTATTGCGGTAGCGACGGCGCCAGGCGCGCCCGCGCGGGCCGCGGGCGCTCCCAGGTTCGCCAGCCCCCGACTCAGCACCAGCGAGCCGATCACTGCAGCCCCCAAGACTCGCATCCGTCCGCGGCTGAACAAGGTCGTTGATCTCGTCGGTGTTCTCATTGCTCCTCAGCTCTCTCGCGTGAACACGATCTCCGGCTCGCTGCCGACGCCGGCGTTGTGCAGCGCCGCACGCAGCTCAGGCGAGCGGGCAACGCCTCGGCCTGCTCGGCCGTCGCGAACGCGACGCACACGCGAACCATCGGCTCTCACCGCTCGCGCTCGGCACGCTCAGCAGCCCATCCAGCGAGCCGATCAACCCCAGCCATCCCGTGAACGCCCTCGGCCGCGCTGATGCCGTCGCCGATGTGACCGCGGATTTCCTCGCCGTCGCTGCTGGCATCGATCGCGATATGCACGGTCTGGGCGCTCACGAGCGACAGCATCCGGCTCAGATGGCCGCGGCACATCGTGGCGACCCCCACACGGGATCCCCAGGAATTGAAACCTGCACCCTGCCGCTCGCTCGGCGTCGCCGACTAGGGCCACGGACGGTCGCCCGTGGGACTACGTGGCGTCGTGAGTCAGCGCGTCGGACAGTGTGGCTCGCCTCGAGATCCCGAGCTTGCGGTAGATGCTCGTGAGGTGCATCTCGACGGTCTTCGGTGTGACGTAGAGCGTTTGCGCGATGTCGCGATTGCTGCTGTCCCTCGGCCGCGAGCTCGGCGACACGTCGCTCGCTCGGGGTCAGCGACTCGGGGCCGCTGAGCGCTTCGCGGCGTGGGCGGCTGCCCGCGCTGTAGAGCTCCGTTCTGGCCCAGTCCGCAAGCGGCGATGCGCCGCAGCGAGTCGCGAGCTCGAAGCCGCGGCGCAGAGGCTCGCGGGACTGCGAGCGCTGACCCGCACGCCGCAGGGCGGAGCCGAGCGCGACGAGCGCCTTGGCGTGCTCGAGGCGCGCCGGCGAGGTCTCGGCGATGAGGACCGCTTCGCGCAGGAGGTCGTGGCCGTCCTCGCGGCGAAGCGTGCCGAGCAGCCGCAGCGCCCGCGCAAGCGCCCCAGGAGCCCCCCATCGCCGCGCAGCTTCCAGCTCTCCTTCCAGTAGCGCGGACGCTTCGTCGCGACGCCCGGAGCCGTCGAGTGCGAGCGCTTTCAGCGAGCGCCACGGCCCCCACGCCGGATTGTCGATCCCGCGCAGTCGCGCGTGATACTCGTCTGCGGCCGTGAGCGCCTCATCCCAGCTGTGCTCGGCGAGCAGCAGCTCGATCTCGGCGCGGCGAACGAGGGCGTCGGCGTCGGATGCCGGGTTTGGGTTGCCGCGGGCGGCGAGGGCGGCCCGCGGCGCCGGCAAGGTCGCCTCGCTCGGTCAGCACTCGTGCGAGGTGCGCTGCCCCGTACGCGATCGAATGCGAATCGGGTTCGAAGAGGTCGTGGAGCTGCTGGTTCGCTTCGCGCAGGGAGGCCTCCGCTTCCGCGAGCTCGCCACGCTGCAACCAGGTCCAGCCTCGCCAGATGTTCACAGCGCAGATCGAGTACAGCGAGCCGCGCCTGCGGGCTGCGCTCATCGCCCCGTCCCAGACCGCCAGCGCCGAGTCGTCATCGGCGAGGATCAGCACGGCGCCCGCAATCCCGGCGCCAAATCCGGAGTAGCCGGCGATCAGCGATCCGTCGGCGAGGATTTCGCGCGTGAACTGCGCGCACTCCCGGGCGGAGCCACCGCCGAGCGCCCAGTCCCACGCCGCGACGGCGGCAAGCAGCCTTCGCGCCCAGTCGGTCCGGGATGCCGGCGGCGCGCACGCTCGCCAGCCGAGCTGGCGGCATCGGGAACGTGTGCGCCGAACGCGAGCCCGTAGAGCTCGATCGACTCGAGCGCCCGCCGCTGGTCTGCGTGCCGCTCCCCGAGCTCGGCGACCGCGGTCTGCGCGACCTCGACGGCGTCGTCCGCGGCGCCGCGCAACATCAACACCCGCGCGAGGATCTCGGCGGCGAGCGCGCGCTCGAGCGGGGCCTCAAGCAGCTCGCGCGCCTCGCGCAGGTGCTCGCTGGCGGACGGGACGCTGACATGCGACTCGACGGATCCGAGTTCGAGCAGCAGTCGCGGCCGATCCTGGCCGGGGGCTCCTTCATCGAGTGCGCGACGCAGATACGAAGTGGCACTCGAGGGGTCGCCGCGGCGCGTGGCGAGGCTTCCCGCCTGCAGCAGGACGTCGGCCACCCAGCGCTCGCCGCGCGGCGGTACCACGAGGAGGTGGCCTGCGATCGACCTCGGGCGGGGCGCCGAGGTCGGCAAGAGCGGTGGCGGCGCGCTCGTGCTCGAGTTCGCGCTCGGATGCGGCGAGCTCGTGATACACGGCGTCGCGCACGAGCGCGTGCACGAAGCCGAGCGGCGGCTCCGGTCGCAGGATCTCCGCGGCGATGAGCGCACGCGTCGCGTCGGCGACGCTGCGCTCATCGAGGTTCGCGAGCGATGCGGTTGCCCGGAGGCTCGCGCCGTCGCCGAGCACCGCGATCGCGCGGGCGACGGTGACCGCTTCCGGCGGCAGCCGCCCGAGCCGCAGCAGGACGGTGCGCGCCACGGCCCGCGGCCCGATCTCCCGGATCGCGTCGGCGTGCGCCGCGTCGGGCGTGATCCCTTCCGCGCGCATCGTCTTCAGAAGCTCCCCGAGCAGCAGCGGATTGCCGCCCGTCGCGTGATGACAGGCCGCACAGAACGCGCTCTCGGCGCCGGGACCGAGGCGATCGCGGACGAACTCGCTCACAGCATCCTCGCTCAGCGCCGACAGACGGATCGACACCGCGGCCGGGTCCTGCGCGATCTCCCAGATCAGCCTCGACTCAGCTTCGGGGTCCTCCATCCGCGCCGCCGCCATGACCAGCACACCGAGCCCCTCGAGCCGGCGCTCGAGATAGGCAAGGAACCGCAACGACGCACGGTCCGACCAGTGCAGATCGTCGATCGACAGACACAGCGGGCGCTCCGCCGCGAGGTTCGCGGTCAGCCAGAACAGTCCGTGCAGAGCGCCGAAGCCACCGTCGCTGACCGCGTCGTCCGCCTCCGGCGGCTCGAACACACGACGCGGCGGCCTGCGCCGAGCCGGTCAGTACCCGCTCGCGACCGCCGGGCTCGAGCAACAACGGCTCGAACAGCTGACGGACGATGCCGTAGGGCAGCTCGCGTTCCAGATCGCTGCCTCGCGCGCTCAGCACGCGAAAGCCGCCGGCACCCGCCATCTCACGCGCGCTTCGCGAGCAGCCTGCTCTTGCCGATCCCGGCGGGTCCCTCGATCAACGCCAGGACGGCCTCACCCGCGCGCGCCGCCTGCACGACGCGATCGAGGCTCTCCAGCTCGCGGTCACGCTCGAGCAGAACACCCCCGCCCGCCGTCGCCCGCCCGAGTGCCGGGACCGTTGTCATCGACCCAGAATGATGCCGGGCACCGCAAGCGCGCGACTTCCGCCGCACGCACGGCCGCAGGCGCGGCTTCAGCCATAACCCAGGGGTCGCGACCGAAACCCTGGGGGTCGAGAGTGGGGGTCGCCACGATGTGCCGGACGCCTCCGCGTCGGATGCTGTCGCTCGTGAGCACCAGCACCGTGCACATCGCGATCGACGCCCACGTCGCTGACGACGAGATCCACGGGCAAATCCGCAGCGACGACGGGCCGACCGGATCGTTCTCCGGATGGCTCGGCCTGATCTCCGCGCTCGACAAGTTCCTCACTCAGGGCATGGGGGCCGAGGCCCGGGGGGCGTCCGCGAGGGACGCGGACGCCCCCAGCACGAACGGTGAACGGCATGCGGCTCATGTCAACAACGAGAACCGAGGCGGTGAATCCCGATGCACGGTGATGACCGGCGAACAGGAACAGGCGATCCCGCCGCAATCAGCCGGCGGATGCTGCTGCAGTCCGGGCCCGGCGCTTTCATGCTTCTGCGCGCGCCCGGCATCGAGCTGTCGGCGTCCCATGGCGGCGGCGTCCTGGGCGAGCGACGGCCTCGCGCTCGCCATGTTCGGCCAGCTGTGCGGGCACGCTGGCGAGCTTCCCGGACTCCAAACGTTCGCGTCCTCCGACCCGGCGCGCAAATTGACGCTCGTCGACTGGACGAACCTCAAGGCCTCATCCCGAGGCCTGCCCTGCGCGACCACGATCGCCGAACGGGTGATCGGGCGCTTCGACGCATAACTCAAGAGCACTGATGGGAGCTGACGTGTACTCGCAAGCCTGCCCTGTTCGCAGCACGCGCGATCGCATCCGCGGGTGTGTTTGCTGTCCTGGCGTTGAGCCAAACGTGCCTCGCAAGCGCGGGCGCGAAGCCGCACGGTCCGGGCCTGACGCCGATTCAGTCGGCGGCGACGCGCGCTGTGGCCGGACGGATGCTGATGGCACCGGCGGCCGGGGCATTCGTTATGCGAGTCCCGGTGCGGATCGCGATCCGGGTTCCCAGCGGGACCTCCCGGCTTCGGGTGCTACTCGGAAGTCGTGATGTCAGCGCCCGCTTCCGTGCCGACGGTGGTTCGCTGCGCGCCGCCCTGCTGCGGCGTACCGATGGCTTGCGCTATGGGTCCAATCATCTCCTCGTA
The DNA here is from genome assembly GCA_963813265.1 of uncultured Solirubrobacterales bacterium. GTDB lineage: Bacteria > Actinomycetota > Thermoleophilia > Solirubrobacterales > Solirubrobacteraceae > Palsa-465. Next base: position 12,365 of record CAWEYQ010000027.1, read on the forward strand.
TTTGCCGAGCGGCGTGGCGGGCGGCCCGTCATGGACGCGCGCTCGTTCGTCGTTGCCCGCCCCCACGCCGGTCTGGTGCGCGTGCGGGTCCGGCCGGGGCCGGTGACGTCGGTTGACGTGAGAGTGGCTGCGCCCAGCCTGGCTGGGGTCTTCGGGCAGCCGCGGGAGCTCGCGAGGCGTCTCACGGTGATCCGGCGGGAGCGGACGTTTCGCCTGTGGCTGAACGGGAGGCCGATCAGCCGCGCCGCGAACACGCCACAGCGGACGCATTGGACGGCATCGTTGTCGGCCACGCACGGGCTGCGCTACGGCGTCAACCGGCTGCGGATACTGGTCCTCGAGCCGGACACGGGCCGCTACGCGGTGGTGAGCCGACGCTTCGTGCTGGCCCGCGGCCGCCACCTCGCGTCCGCAGGATGGGATATCGCCACACGCGTCGGCGGCCGCGTCACCCTCGACGGCCGCCTCTCGCGGCTCGCCCGCGGCGGTCGACTCGACTACAACTGGCGGATCATCGCCAAGCCGCGCGGCTCACGCGCCAGCGTACGCGCCGCCGGGACCGCACGCCCCGCACTCACGCCGGACCGACCCGGCCGCTACAACATCGCGCTGACAGTGAGGGCACGCCCGCAACCCGGCCAGCCTCCCGGGACACGCGCGCGAGCGCGGACACGGTGACGGTAACGGTCGGGCCAAGCTCGCTGCTGATCCCGTTCAAGGGCTGGACCGTGTGCGACAACACCACGGGGATCCAGGTGGGCGACACGTGCTACCGCAATCCCAGCCCGAACGCAGCGTCGATGCAGTGGCTGACGCTGGACCGAAGGACGCTCACGCCCACGCTGACCGGAAACAGCTGGCTCGACGGCACGGGGAGCGGCGCTCACGGGATCAACGCGCTCACCGCCGCGCTGAAGGACGAGGGCGCCAACCAGCTCGTGATCCTGTCATTCCCGTATGCAGGGGGTCCCGCGCCGCCGGTCCAGGCGGACCAGATCGACGCCTTCAAAGCGGCGATGAAGACGCTCGGCGTCGGCGCGATCGACCGGAGCATCCTCCAGGACCACAACAAGCTCTCGATCCTCGGCGTGCCGTTCGGCGGCGACGGCAGCGGGTTCTACACGCACGGAGGCGGCGACGTCGCTGCTCTCACGGGCTGGCTGATGCCCGATGCGCTGAAGGATGGCGCCAGCTTCCGCTTCCGCTACCAGCCCGAACGGCCCGCATTCAACACCTCGACGAGCTCCACGCCCACGACGAACACGATGACGATCCGCGATCAGACGGTGACCGCCTCCCTTCACCCGGCCAGACCGGCGGCTTCCAGGTGGTCGAGCTCGATCCGATCGACTTCAGCGTCGTGAAGAGCGACGCATTCGGATACAACGGCGGATTGGAAGCGATGGCCGCGAAGGCTGAACCAGATTCACGATCACGGCACCGCTCTACGTGGCCGTGCAGAGCATCGGCCAGGCCAAGGGGTTTCCGGCAGTGGCCTCGGCGCTCGCCGCGTTCGGTGCCAATCCGCACATCTTCAACACGTTCGACGGCTCGAACAAAGACGGCTCTCACGAACGGCCTTACGCCTTCATCGGCGGTAAGCAGCTCGAGAAGAGTGAGGTGGCCGACTCGAGCTCATCGGTCCTGATCGACCCGACCACGGGCGAGCACGAGTCCGGGACGCGGAGCGGCCGGATGAGCATGCGCGCCGACGGCTACTGGATGCCCACGCTCGCGGACCCGGTCGGGTCATTCAACTCCTCGCTCTACGACATCGCGTTCGGCTCGCCGAAGCCGTGGCCGTATACGGCCGGCGGCGACTTCCCCCAGGAAGAGAACTGCCCGGAGCCCGGCACCAACACAGCAGCCTACGCCGCCGCGCTCTCCTACATCGCGCAGGGGATCCACCTGCCGGCGGACGCGTCGGATGTGCGAGCGGCCTACATCACCCGAGATCAGTACACCTGGAGCGACCAGAAGATCGACCTCGAGGGGCTCCAGTTCGAGTCGGGGCACAACTTCGGCGAGGCTGAGTTCTGCAACCTCAAGGCCGAGCTGCAGCGCGAGTTCTCCTGGCTCAACCGCACGAAAGAAGTATTCGATAGCTACGACAAGGCCCTCAGCAGCAGCGGCAACCTGGAGCAGGCCGATCTACAGAAGATCGGTGAGACGATCCGAACGGCCGTGACATCCGATAACACCAATGGGGAGGTCGCGTGGTCCCTGGGCGGTTTCTTCGGCAACATGATGTCCGCGGCGATTCTGGCGTTCTTCCCTGAGGCCACGCCGGCGCTCGCGGCCTGGGAGGCGTTCGTCACCGTGTATGAGCTCGTCCGGGAGCTCGTGAGCGACGAGGGCGGCGCGCCCGTCGGCGAGCAGGTCGCGAGCAAGGTGGGGGACCTGTCGCAAGAGGTCGCCGAACGCCTCTTCGATACCGCGGGTGCGCTCGTCCGGCTGCGCGACGTGATCATCTCCGACTACGGTCGCCTGCAGAAGCTCGGATCCCTGATCGAGGACGGCAGCCTGAACATCGACTCCTCGACACTGACGGACAACATCACGACGGCCGCCAGGGCATTCTTCAGCTCGGAACTCGTGCCGATCCCATATGGGGTCTACGCGCTGTTCAAGGACGGCCATAGGCCCTGGAACTTCGGCGTTGGTTTCTGCCGTGACCTTAGGTACGGCACCACGTGGAAGGGGACGCCAGCCAGCGCACAGATACGGTGGATGGGCGACTTCAGCCGCGACGGTGAGTCCGGGACGTTTCCGACGCTGTTCGTGCTCGGCCGGCACGATCTGAGCATCACCTACTACGCGTACCCGCCGAAAGAGCTAACCGATCCGATGTTCGCCCCGCCCACGAAGACGGTCGACGACCAGAAGGGCTACGGGATGCAGCTCTCCAGGTTCGTCTGGGAGCAGTATAAGAAGGGGTTCCCCCCCACCGACATCGGCTACTGCGCGCCGAAGCCAGCCGCGATAGTGGACGGACTCGCCTGAGCGGGCGAGCCCGTCCGCTAAGGCCCTAACGATCGCCCAACCAGTGTCGGGAGAACACGGAGTCAGTTCAGACCAACCCTGACCTCTCGGCCGATCGGGAGCGGCCAGCTCCTCGGCCGGGCGAAGCTCGCTGCGGGCTCGCCCTCCGTCTGCCCCGTCGTCCGCGACTGCCTTAGCGCCGATTTTCGCGCAGCGAGATCGACCCTACTTTTCGGCGAATTCGTAGCGGAGCCGGCGCCCGCCCCACCAGGGCACGGTGGTGTCGGGGAGGTTGGCTGCGCGGAGGACGGGTGAGTAGGCGCGGCGGTCGAGCCGGACGGTGATCGTGTCGTTGGTTGTGTGGATCAGGCCGCTGGTTTGGAGGAATCGTCGTTGCAGGGTGTCGGGGGTGGCGGTGTGGTAGCCGGGGAGGCGTTGGCGTAGCGCTGAGCAGATCGCTGAGGCGAGGACGGAGAGCGCGACGTCGAGGTCGACGTTGAGTGGTACGGCGGAGGAGAGTGAGTCAAGGTGGAAGGAGCGGATCGCCTCAGCGAGTCGTTGCTCGATCGTCATCCGCCGGGCGTACCGTTCGATCAGGTATTTGGGGGTGGCGGTGTTGTGGTTGGTGATCAGCACGGTCGGGCTCTCTCGCCCGAGGCCGCGAACGACGAGCTGGCGGATCGGATGCGGGTAGTCGGACAGGCGCACGGTCTCGTCAACGACTTCGGGTTTGCGGTAGTTGCCGTCGCGATCGAGCCGCACTGTCTTGAACGCTGCGGGGTGGAGCTGGTCGATGTGGCGGATCAGCGCGGGTGAGCGCATCCGCAGGGTCATGAACGTGACACCGCGCTCGTCGAGCTCTTGAAGGACGGCTTGGGTGGTGAGCTTCTGGTCGAATACGAGCAGCCCTGGATCGTGGCCGGTGAGTGAGCGCCAGTGCTCGCAGAACGCGATCACCTCGCGGGCTTGGGTGGCCTTGGAGATATCGGCGTTGGCGTAGATCAGGTTGTGGGTGCTGGCGTCCTGGGCGAAGAACGTCAGCACCGACCGGGTCCGTTGCGAGCGGCTGGGAACGTAGTGTTTCTCCAGGGCGGCGTCTTCGCCCCAGTGCATGATCGCGTGGAAATCGAGGTCGAAGTCGCTGCCGTCGATCAGCCCCTCGTGCAGCATCGCAGAGTTCAGCGCTTGCAGGAATGCGTGCTGGCGCTCGTGTGAGAGCTTGTAGGAGTAGCTCGTCAGCGCGGTCGTTTTCGGCAGCGAGGAAAGCCCGGCGAACAACGCCGCGCCAGGGTCGGTGGCGAGATCCTCGACGTGCGAGGTACGGCGAATGTTCGCGAGCTTGAGCGCCAGCAGTGACAGGATCGATGAGAGTGCCGGGATCACGCTGGTGCCCGGGTACCCCGCGGTCTTCACGATCGCGGGCAAATCGAGCGCGACCAGATCGCCCATGCACAACAACAGCCCGGCGTGCTTGCTCTGAACCCGCTCGGGCCACTGCTCGAAGTCGATCACGCCGGTCCGCGGTAACTGCTCGCGCCGCGGCGCGCCGCGCAGCGCTTCCGGGCGGCGCCACAGCCGACCGAACCCCTCCTCCGCGATCACCTCCGCGATCCCGGTCCGGTTCAGTGCGATCCCCTCCCGACCGAGCACCAGCGCGATCTCGTCGATCGAGTGCCCGGCCGAGCGCAGCTCGACGATCCGGCCGTGCGCTCGGTCCTTCGCTGGCGCGCGCTTGGGTCCCGGGCGCGAGGAGAGGAAGAACTCGCGACGCCCGGCGCGGAAGTCGCGCACCAGCGAGTTCAACGTCTCGATCGTGTAACCAAACGCCTTCGCGACCTCGGCCGCCGGCCGACCCTCGAACAGATACGCGCGCAGCGCCTCGTAACGGCGCTGGGTCGGGTCGGTGGGCTGGGCGAAGAACTGACCACCAGACCTGGGTTGGGGTGATCTCGCTGACTGGACGATGCCAATAGTACAGCTGACTCGGCGGACGGCACCGCCCCACACGCCAGCGTTCCGCCCAACCAGCATCGCGATACGCCTTCAAATCCGTGGCATCTGAGCCAGATGCTCGCTCGCCGCGAGCGCTTCTCAGCGACCACCATCCGGCGAACACTTTCAGAGACTCGTAGTAACCAGTCACCGATATCGACCCTACTCAAGAACCGCCGACAACGCGCCCCACGCACCCAAACCCAGCGCAACAACGGGTTTCGCGCCCCTCACCAGGCTCAACCGAGCAAGCCGCCCCCACTCAACCCGTTGAACCGTCCTGGGGTGCGTGGAGACTCCTGGCCTTGGAAAATCAAGGACGGAGTTCATGCCAACAGAGCACACAGCTGGGAAGCCGACGACGCGTCGGTACTCGTCGGAGGAGAAGCAGGCGGCCGTTCGGATGGTCCGCTCGTTGCAGGCCGAGACAGGGATGACGCACGGGGCGGTCCGCCGGGTTGCTGAGCAGCTCGGCTAGGGGTGGAGTCGGTCCGCTCGTGGGTGAAGCGCGCGGAGGTCGATCAGGGCGTTGGTCCCGGAACGTCGACGAGCGAAGCGGAGCGGCTGAAGGAGCTTGAGCAGGAGAACCGTGAGCTGCGCCGCGCGAACGAGATCCTCAGACGTGCGGCGAGTTTCTTCGGGGCGGAGCTCGACCGCCAGCAGCGCAGGTAGTGGCGTTCATCGACGCCAACAAGGATGCGATGGTGGACGGCAGCAGGCTCGGGGTCGAGCCCATCTGCAGGACGTTGCAGGTGGCTTCGAGCGCGTACTACGCGGCGAGGGACCGGCCGCTGTCGGAGCGCGCCCGGCGCGACGCGGAGCTCCTCCCAGCGCTGGTTGAGCTGTGGAAGGAGAACTACGAGGTCTACGGGTCGCGGAAGCTGTGGAAGGCCGCACGGCGTGCAGGGATCGAGATCGGCCGTGACCAGACCGCCCGGTTGATGCGCCAGGCCGGGATCCAGGGCGTGCTGCGTTCAAAGCGGATCAGGACGACGCGGCGGGACCGGAGCGCCGGGCGGCACCCCGATCTCGTCAAACGCCAGTTCAGCGCGGAGGAGCCGAACCAGTTGTGGGTAACGGACTTGACGTTCGTGGCGACGTGGGCCGGGGTGGCGTACGTGTGCTTCATCGTGGACGCGTTCTCGCGGATGATCGTCGGCTGGCGCGTCGCGGGGCACATGCGCACCCCGATGGTCCTGGACGCGATCGAGATGGCCCGCTGGAACCGCGGGCTGCACCACGGCGGGCTGCGCTGCCACAGCGACGCCGGGTCGCAGTTCACGTCGATCCGCTACGGGGAGCGGCTGGCGGAGATCGGCGCGGACGCCGTCGATCGGCACGGTGGGCGATGAGCTACGACAACGCACTGGCGGAGACGGTGAACGGCTACTACAAGGCGGAAGCTGATCCGCGGGCCGGCTCGCCAGCGGGCCGTGGAAGACCGATCGAGGAGGTCGAGCTCGAGGACTTCTTCGGCTGGGTGCACTGGCACGACGCCCAGCGGCTGCACGGCTACCTCGGCGACCTCCCAGCCCGCCGAGTTCGAAGCTCCCACGCCGCCCGGCAAGACCCTGATCGAGGGGTGCTGCCGGTCGCGCGAGCCCGACTCGCAAGCCCGCAGAACGCGTCCCACAGCTTCACCCCGACGCGATCACGCGGCGAGATCGACGCCCGAGTCGCCTCCCGGAGGCCCTCCGGGACCCCGCTGCCGCATCCCGACCGGCGGCGCTGCCGTTACTCCGAGGACGCCGCACGGGACAGAGCAATGGCTGACTGACATCAACATCAACAACATCAACAACGCCACGGCTCAGCTCGAGGACGACTACGCTGCACCCGAGGTCGACCAGAGGCCGACCGGATCGCAAAACGCCGGAGCCTCCATCAATCCCAGGACGATTCACGTCACGCGAAAATCGGCGTTAGCAATCACCGATGCGTCGACGACGATCAACGGCACGCCCGCTCGGCGGCGCGATCCTCGACGGCTTGCGCCAGCCCAACTCGGGCCCCTCGCCGGCGGTCGACCTGATCAGCGACTGCTCCGCCCGCTTCCGTGCGGCGCTGAAGCGCCGCACGGACATCGTTACGGGAACATCCACGATCCTTGGGTCGAAGCCGGTGGGTCGCGCCGCCCGATCGCCAGCGCCGCTGTCGGCGACCGTTGCTTAGGGCCACGGACCGGAGCCCGAGCAAGCGGCAGATCGCCTCGGTCATCCACTGCTCCTTCGGCCCTTGGGAGCACCTCCCCGCTCGCGGCAGAGCGCCGGACAACCGAGTGCCGAGGTCAGGTCGGCTGCTGCATCACCCACGGATGCAGCAGCACGCCCCGCGCAGCGGCGCCGCTGGATCTAGCACGGAGGAGCAGCTTCTGCTGGAGAGAGTGGGCGACGGTTTGCTGGTCTGACTACGGCAACGCGGCGATCACACCGTCCCGCTGATTGTCCACTCCCGAAGCCAGGATTGGCCCGAGCCAGTGCCCGACTGTCGATCGCTGAGAGCGACGAGCAGGGGGTCCGCCTGAGCCTCGACGTCGACGGCGGCGACCGTCTCAATCGAGGACGTCTACTGCGACGGCGGAGCAGCTCGTCCGAGACGGGGTGGCGGTCAGTTGAGTCGCGCTTGCATTGCTCGGAGCTCGCCTTGGAGGATGTCGCGGTGCGACGCGTCGGCCGGGAGCACCAGACGCAACGTGGCGGCGTGGATCGCGGCGCCGAGATCGCCCCGCCGGTGATAGGCCATTACGAGGTTGTTGAGCATCCGCATCGCGACTTCATGAGCGCGCCAGGGCCTCACCTGGTCCTGCGCGACGTCGGTCTTGACTTGTACGCCGCCGGCGAAGGGATCCAGTAGCAGTCGAGGGTATGTACCGAAGTGACCGACCACGAAGTGGCCCGGCAGTCCGACGCCCGCGAGCTCGATCCCCGCTCGGCGAGCAACTTCGATGTACACGACGGACAGCAGTATCGGTAGGCCGCGACGCCGCGCCAGTACCAGGTCGAGCATCGAGTTCTGGGGCGCGTCGTATTGCTCTCGATCGCCCAGGAACCCGTGTGCGACGCCAAGCGTCTGCCCGCATGCGAGTGCATGCGCCTCTGGCGTCCCGCTCGTCTGCTCGGCTGCTCGCCAGGAGCTCCGTGCCGAGGGCGTCGAGACTCGCCATCGCGCCAGCCGCGTCGACCTCACGGAACTCCGCTGCCATGGCAAGCCCCAGCACATCCAGGGTTGCGTCCGGGTCGACGGCGAGCTCAGCGAACCGAGGCATTCTCGACACACTGGCATTGTGCCCGCACGCGGCGTCGCCGGAGACCGGCTGCCGGCGCGTACCTCGTGCACGAAGTGCGCCGGTCCGATCAAAGCGCCGGCGGTCGCGACAAGTGCGTCTCACATCCCAACGGTCCTGCGAACAGTCGGCACGAACGCTGTGCGGCCCTGCTAGTGCGACGAGCAGGTTCGCGTGTCACAACTCGCAAGCGTCCTGCTGTGCCGATGGTGGGCATCTTGGCACGAAGCCGCGCCGGTTCGCAAGGGTCGCGTGCTCGTGTCAACGGCTCGTCATCGAGGCGCGGTTGCGATGCTCAGCGAGAGCTACACCTCGCCGACTGCGATCATCGTCGTGAGGATCGTCGCCACGTGGCGTTCCTTCTCGCCCGTCCCGGCATAAGCGTCCCCGCGGCAGACCGTGAGCGTGCGCCCGGGTCGCAAGACCTGACCCCGCGCCAGCAGCCGCTCCCCGCTCGCGACCGAGAGCAGATTGACCTTGAGCTCAACGGTCAGGACGCGGAAATCCGGCTCCATCAGAGTCAGGGCGGCGTAGCCGCAGGCGCTGTCGAATCGCCGCGATCACTACTCCGGCGTGCAGGAACCCGTCCTGCTGAGTCAGCCGGTCCGCGAACGGCACGACGATCTCCACCAGCCCCGGCTCGACTCGGTCGAGCTCGGCGGCGAACGTCGACATCAAGCCTTGCCGCGCGAAGCTCGCCCGGACGCGCTCCTCGAAGTCGGGATCGCGCGCCTGCAACTCGGAACTCATCGCCGCGAGTATGCCGGGCTGACCCTGGCGCATAGCCCATGGCGGACGCGCCCCATCAACCGGTCAACCGTGCGCCGACGTTCCGGCTGACGAACACACATCAGAACTGACGCTGACCACGGCCCCGGCGAATGCGGATGAATCACCGGGACGCTCCGTCGGTCCGGCTCGGGGGGACCGCGGCGCAGGCGCGCATGCTGCAGTCACGAACGCCTACCGAACGTCTTCGGGCGAGCTCGGCTTCCAGGCGCGGCGCTCCTCTGGTAGCTCGACGGTCTCGAGCACGGGGTCGGCCTTGATGCTCGCGACGAGCCGTTCGGGTCCGCTGAGCGTGGTGCCGCAGAGGTCGTAGTCGCTGTGCACGAACCAGGACCGGTCGCCCGGCCACAGGTTGTTCGGGACCCCACGTTGCTCGGGATCGTCGTACTCTGGCGGGCTTCGCTGAGTGTCCCCGCGAACACCCATTCCCGTTGCATGTCCCAGCACGGCGCGTAGCGAGCGAAACACTCGGTGTGATCGCCGTCGGCGGAGAAACCGGCGAGCCGGTCTATCAGCCGCCGGTATTGCTTGCGGTCCAGCCCACCCTCTGCCGGCGGGCGAATACTTACCGGCCAGCTCGAGTACGGAAACGAGCGATATGACGGACGGCCGCACGCGAACGGGTCTACGCCGAGGCGCTTGGCGAGCTCGCGCCAGCGCAGACGTCGCCACCCATCGCCTGGATCGCGAGAGCGGCCCAGCGGCGCGCCAACTACGGTCGCGGGCGCGAGCAGATCCTCGATCGACTTGTCAGCAGGCGAGAGTTCACGCTGCGGGGTTACGGCTCGCTCGATCCGGCAGACGTCGTCGTGGCTGACGTCACCGGGAAGATCAGGACGCTCGTACATGGCGTGCAGGATCCACGTCGCCGCCGGCCAGCCAGGCGGGTCGAACCCGCACCAACCACCACCCGCAGCACTTTGCAGCCATGCACTCGCCGATTCGTCGTCGAGCAGGTTCACCGCAACAGATCGCCTCAGGCGCGAAGGTCCATGCAACGAGTCCTCCCACGCGATAGCGGGCGTCCGGCGTCCGCCCGACGACGCTCGCCTTCGTCGGGTAGGCCCGGCGCCTTGCGACACCGGGCCCCCCTCAGAGAATCGGGTAGGAGGCCAGGCTTGCCCTGGCCCCTCCCACACCACCCGGCATGCGGGTCCGCACCGGGCCGTTTGAGAGCCTTCGGAGCGACCGTGACGCCGATCCTGCCGTCCCGGTAGCGGAAGAACTGGAACCCCAAAAGGGGCCGTTCGACCGCTGGGGCGACCGCCGACTTCTGTCGGTTGACGCGCAGCTTCAGGCGCTGCTCGATGTCTTGCGTGATGCTCTCCATGACGCGCTGCCCCGCGCGCTCGCTTCTGACGTAGATACGTCCGTCGTCGGCGTAGCGCACGAAGCGATGCCCGCGGCGATCGAGCCTGTTCTTCCCACGAGGGGCTCGCGCCCGCGGGGTGCGGGCAGCGGCGAGACGTGGTTCGTAGCTCAGCGGGGTCCGGCCCGAAGCGTGGTCCGTCCGCGAGCACAGAAGGCCCCAGGCGAATACTGGGGCCTTCCGGGACGCGGGTCGACGGGTCTGGGATCGTCCGGGCCGCACTCATCGGCCGAGTACGCGTGGCTCACCGCACCCGGTGCACCTCCAGTGTGTAGTCCGTCGTCGCGCACTCCTGATGGCCGGGGCCCTTGAGCTTCGGGCAGGTCGGGGAGAAGAACGCGGCCGCGCTGTTGCCCTCGATGTCGCTGCCCTTGAACGTCATCGTCTGCCCGCGGCGGATGTGGGCAAGGCGCGCTGGCGCGTCCTTCAGCATCGCGGAGCGCAGGCGTGTTAGGTTCAGCCCGTTCGGCGGCGGGCAGTCGGTCCACTTCAGCGGATTCACGCGTGCGTAGAGGGCCAGGCCCTGGTCGACGATGCCGACCTGCGTCGTGACCGAGGTCGTCTTGCGGCCGCAGTGCCACTTGGGCTGCGCTGGGGTGCTGCCGTCGCACGGGCCGAGCTCGCCGCCGCACTGCGTCGGCACATGCTGGGACCATTTGAAGGTGCGGCGCTGGTTGGCCTTCAGCGGCGGGATGACCTTCTGGGGGAGCAGCTCCATGCGTGGCGTCTCGTGACCGGGAACCCCGGTGATGACATACCCGCGATAGGGGATCGGATGGGGCGTGGAGAACCCGGTGGTCTGGGTGCCGTGGCCCTCGACGCAGACCGCGTTTGGAGACTCGCACGCCGGCGAGCGCTCGTGCCAGTCGATGACGTCGATGCCGGTGAGCTCGAGCGTCAGCTGCATGCGCGTCATGTGAAAGCCCGACGGCGCCGCGGTGGCCGGCGAGGCGCCTGCCGCGGGGACGAGGACGGCCGCGGACAGCCCGGCGAGGGCGAGGCGGCGGATGGATTGGGGCTGTGTTGATCTGAACATGGCCCCAGCCTGGCGGGCCGGCGTTGACGCACCCTTGCCGGCCGGTTGCCGCCGGCGGCAGCACGCGGGCAAGCCAATGGCAACGCCGGCGGCGCATCGTGGCCCGACCACGAACCGAAAGGACCTGTCATGCATCTCCGAAGCCACATTGCCGTCGGGTTCGCAGCGCTGACGCTCGCGCCCGCCGCCGGTGCCGCCACGATCGACCGCGCCGCCGACGGGACGCTCGTCTACAGCGGCGGCCCCGCCTCCACCAAGCTCGACGTCCAGGCCGGCTACGACGGCACGGCCGCTGTCTTCTACGGCTCGTCGCTCGACGCGGTGACGAGCTATCCGGGCGACTGCACCGCCCAGTACGACGCGTCGGTCATTACCTGCCCGCAGCCGCCGTCCGTCCGCGTCGACATGGGCGACGGCGATGATCACGGCCAGGTCAGCGCCGACGTCGTCTTCCCGGTCACGCTCGCGGGCGGCCGCGGCCGCGACTGGCTGGAGGGCAACGACAATGCCAACGTCCTCGACGGCGGCGCGGACGCCGACAAGCTCACCGGCAGCGGCGGCAGCGACACGCTGCGCGGCGGCGATGGTGCCGACGAGCTCGCGGGCGGCGCCGGCAGCGACGCGCTCGACGGCGGGGCAGGCGACGACCTGCTGCGCCCCGACGGCAACGAGGACCCGTCGGGCGATGTCGTGGACGGCGGGCCCGGTCGCGACACCGTCGACCAGGACTACTCGAGCCGCTTCTCGGCCGCGCTCAGCCCCGTCTCGATCACTCTTGCGGGCGGTGCCGACGACGGGCGCGCTGGAGAGGGTGACGACCTCCGCGGCGTCGAGCGTATCGTCCTGCGCACGGGCGGCCGCGTGGTCGGCACCGACGGCCCGGACGAGATCGCCTTCAGCCAGGTCGGCAGCGACAGCGAGCTGATCGGCGGCGCCGGGGATGACGACTTGCAGGCCGGTGATGGCGCCGACCGCCTCGACGGCGGCGCGGGCGCCGACGCGATCGACGGCGGCTACGGTGACGACACGATCACCGGCGGCCCCGGCCAGGACCGCATCTCCGCCGACCTCGCCGGCGGCGACTGCGGCCCGGAGTGGTGCAAGCTGCCCTACGGCAACGACACGATCAATGTCCGCGACGGCGAGACCGACACGGTCACGTGCGGTGCCGGAGTCGACCGCGTCCTCGCCGACCCTCAGGACGTCGTCGGGTCCGACTGCGAGCAGGTCGACCGATCCGGCGTCGCCGCCGGCACCGGCAAGCCGGGCACGGGCACGGGATCGGCGCCCGCAGGCGCGGCGGTCCGCCTCGCCGCCGGCACGCCACCGCGGCTGCGCGCGGCGCTGTCCTCCGGCCTCGTCGTGAAGCTCACCGGGCTGACCGGCAGGACGATCAAGCTCCAGGCGAAGGACGGCACCCGAGTGGTCGCATCCGGCTCGGGCAGCGTCAGAAACGGTGCGGCAGCGGTCCGCCTGCGCTTCACGAGCGCGGCGCGCAAGCGCCTGCGCAGCCGCCGCGCTCCGCTGCGTCTGACCATCACCGGCGGCGGACTCACCGCCAAGCTCACGCTGAAGCGGTAGCGCTGCCGGCGCGGGGTCCTGGTCGCCTTGACAGGACCCCGCGCCAGAACGATCATGGGTTGCCTTGAGCGGACAGTCGATGCGGATCGCCCTTTGCGGTCGGCTGGCGGTGAGCTGGCGGGGCGAGGCGGTCGAGGGTGCGCTACGCGGTCGTCAGGGCCGCCTGCTGTTCGCGTACCTCGTGCTCCATCGCGGGCGCGTCGTGCGCCGCGACGAGCTCGTCGACGCGCTTTGGTCCGACGGCGCGCCCCCCGCCGGGGCCGAGCGGCTGCTGGCGCCGCACCTCTCGCGGCTGCGCCGGATCCTCGGAACCGAGGCGGTCGACGGCCGCGCCGACCTGCGGCTGGTGCTTCCGGAGGACACCTGGATCGACTGGGAGGCGGCCCACACTGACCTCGCCGCCGCCCAGGCCGCCTTCGCCGCCGGTGACCTCGACGCGGCGTCGGCGGCCGCTGCGGCCGTCGTCGCGACGGCCGACGCGGGGCTGTTGCCCGGCCTGGAGGCCGTTTGGATCGAGGGGGCGCGCGCCGAGCTCGCCGACGCCCGCGTCGAGGCCCTGGAGATCCTCGCGCGGACCGGTGCACGCCAGGGCGGCGCCGCGCTCGCGCCCGCGCAGCGTGCCGGCACGGCCGCCGTCGACGCCGCCCCGTTCCGCGAGTCCGCGCGGGTCGCGCTGATGGAGGTCCTCCGGGCCCGCGGCAACGTCGCCGAGGCGCTGCGCGTTTACGAGGACGGCCGCGAGCTGCTGATGGACGAGCTGGGCGCCGTCCCCGGGCCGCAGCTCGTCGCTCTGCACGCCGACCTGCTGCGCGCGGCCGACGCCCCGCCCGCGCCATCGCTCGCGCCATCGCCCGAGGCTCGGCCCGCCGAGGTGCTTGTCGAGCGCGACGCCGAGATCGCCCGGTTGACCGCCCTGTTGCCGCAGCTGCGCGCCGGTCGCGGCCACGTCGTCGTCATCGAGGGTGCTGCCGGGCTCGGCAAGACGCGCCTGCTCACCAGCCTGCGCGACCGCATCGACGCCGAGGACGGCATCATGGCGGTGACCGCGCGCGCCGGACGGCTCGAGCGCGACTTCCCGTTCGGCGTCGTCCGCCAGCTGCTGGAGCCGATGCTCGCCGGCCGCGGGAGCCGGTTCGAGGGTGCTGCGGCTGCGGCCGCGCCGGTGTTCGGAGCGGGCGGGGACGCGGACGCCGGTGCCGACTCGTCGTTTGCTGTCCTGCACGGGCTGCATTGGCTCGCGCTCGACCTCGCTGCCGAGCGTCCGCTGCTGCTCGCGGTCGATGACCTGCAGTGGTGCGACCGGCCGTCGCTGCGCTTCCTCGCCTACCTCGCGCGACGTGTCGAGCACGCGCCGCTGCTGCTCGTCAGCACGCTGCGATCCGGCGAGCCGGCCACCGACGCGCTCCTGCAGGCCGAGATCACCGAGGACCCGCGTGCGCTCGTCGTGCGACCCGGTCCCCTCAGCGTCGCGGCCGTCGGCGTGCTCGTGGGCGCGCGGCTCGAGCACGACGTCGCACCCGAGTTCGCCGCCGCCTGTCACGAGGCGACCGGTGGCAACCCGCTGCTGCTCTCCCAGTTGCTCGTCGGGCTCGCCGCGGACGCGGTCCGTCCCGACGCCGCCAGCGTCGGCGTCGTCCGCGACATCGGGCGGCGGGCCGTCTCGCGCAACGTCGTGCTGCGACTAGGGCGTCTGCCGGACGACTGCGTGCGTGTCGCGCAGGCGATCTCGGTGTTGGGTGAGAGCGCCGAGCTGCCGGTCGTCGCGGCCCTCGCGGGCATCGACGAGGCCGCTACGGGCGAGGCGCTCACGGCGCTGATGGCCGCGGAAATCGTGCGCTCGGAGCCGCCGCTCGGCTTCGTGCATCCGCTCGTCGGGGACGCCATCAGCTCCGAGATCGCAGCCGGTGAGCGCGCGCTGCGCCACGAGCAGGCCGCCGCGGTGCTGCGCGCCGCCGACCGGCCTGCCGACGAGATCGCCGTGCACCTGCTCGCGGCGCCTCGGCGCGGGGACGCGCAGGCCGTCGCCGTGCTCCGGGATGCCGCCGCGTCCGCCATCCGCAAGGGCGCACCGGACAGCGCGGTCGCGCTGCTGCAGCGCACGCTGGAGGAGTCGGGCGCCGGCGAGCCGCGCGCGCAGGTCCTGCTCGACCTTGGCCTGGCCGAGGCGGCGATCAACGCCCCGGGCGCCGCCCAGCATCTGCGCGGCGCCTACGACGAGCTGACCGACCCGGTCGCCCGCGCGACCGCGGCGTACGCCCTGGCGCGCACCCACGTCTTCCTCCATACGGCGCCGGAGGTGGTCCCCCTCGTGCGTGAGAGCGCGGCCGCCCTGGGCGACGCGGAGGAGGATTTGCGTCTCGCGCTGACGGCGATCGAGCTGCAGATCGGCTGGCTCTTCGGCCCCGGGGACACGATCAAGCTGCTCGAGCCCTACCGAGACCGTCCGCCGACCGGTGACGGCCCCGGCGCGAAGCGCCTGCTCGCCGTGGCCTTGACGGTGTCCGCCCTCACCGGTGGGTCAGCCGCGACGTGCACGCCGCTCGCGCGGCGGGCGCTGGCGGGCGGGACCCTGGCCCGCGCCGATCAGGGGCTGTTCGTCACCTCGCCGATGCTGACCCTCGCCATGGCGGACGGTGACGAGGTCATCGACGCGTGGGCGCTCGTCGAGGCCGAGGCGCACCGCAGTGGGTCGCTGCTGCTGGCCACGAACGTGCACATCTGGCGTGGCTGGACCCGCAAGCTGCGCGGCGAGCTGATCGAGGCCGAGCACTCGCTGCGAACCGCGGTGGACAACCTGCGCCCGTGGGGCGCGTTCGCCGGGCACGTCGAGGCCTTTCTCGCCGAGGTGCTGATGGAGCTCGGTCGGGCCGACGAGGCCTTCGCGCTCATCGACCGCAGCGAGGCCGCGCCGCAGTCGGTGGCCTACCGGTCGATCATGAACGCGCGTGCGGAGCTGCTGCTGGCGGCCGGCCGCCCGCAGGAGGCGGTCGCTGCCGCCGAGGCCACCGGGGCGGCGGCCGGCCCGATCATCCTGCCGGCGTACCTGCCGTGGCGCTCGCAGAAGGCCCGTGGACTGGTGCTCTTGGGGCGGCGCGAGGAGGCGCTGGCCATCGCCGAGGAGGAGCTTGCGAACGCGCGGCTCTGGGGCGTCCCGGGCGTCGTCGGCAGCGCGCTGCGCGTCTGTGGCGAGTGCCTCGACGGCGACGCGGCGATCGAGCGCCTGCGCGAGGCGACGGTGCTCCTCGAGGACTCGAGCTTCCGCCTGGAGCGCGTCCACGCCCACGCTGCGCTCGGCCTCGCCCTGGGTGGGGACGCGGGTAGCGACGCGCTGCGACGCGCGCTGCGCGAAGCCGAGGCGTGCGGCGCGATCCGCGTCGCCGCGGCGGTCCGTGGGCACCTGCGTGACCGCGGCGCCGCCGTCCCGGCCGCGACCGGCGCCGCGCTGACGGAGACCGAGCGCCGCGTGGCCGGCGCCGCGGCGCGCGGCGAGCAGCAGCGCACGATCGCCCAGGCGCTCTTCCTCGCGCCGTGGCAGGTCGAAGAGCACCTGCGGATGGCCCGGCGCAAGCTCGGCGTGAGCGACGACGCGGAGCTCGCCGCGGCGCTGGCCGCGAGCACGCAGTGAGCAGCGGCAACACTCCGGCAAGCTGACGTCAACCGCCGGCGATCACGGTGCGGTCCACCAGCACCCCGTTCCAGGAGATCGCCATGAACCCGCTCACCGCCGCTGCACCCCTTGCCGCCAACTGCCGAGGCCCCATCGTCCTCCCGCACGACGCCGACTACGATACCGCTCGCTCGGGGTGGAACCTCGCCGCCGATCGGCGCCCCGCCGCGGTCGTGACGGCCGCCGACGTGGCCGACGTCCAGGCCGTCGTGGCGCATGCCGCGGCCGCCGGGCTCCGCGTCGTCCCGCAGGCGACAGGCCACCAGTCCGACATGCTGCGCCCGCTCGACGACGCGATCCTGCTGCGCACGAGTGGGCTGCGGGGCGTCGAGATCGACCCGGTGCTCAGCCGCTGCCGCGTCGCTGCGGGCGTGCTCTGGGCGGACGTCGTCGCGGCGGCCGCCGCGTATGGCCTTGCACCCCTCGCCGGGTCCTCTCCGGACGTGAGCGTCGTCGGCTACTCGCTCGGCGGTGGCATCGGCTGGCTGGGCCGCCGCTACGGGCTGCAGAGCAACAGCGTCATCGCGGTGGAGCTCGTGACCGCGGACGGCCAACTCGTCCGCGCCGACGCCCGCAACAACGCCGAGCTGTTCTGGGCGCTGCGCGGGGGCAAGCGCGCGTTCGGCGTCGTCACCGCGCTGGAGTTCTCGCTCTACCCCGTCGCCGACGTCTACGGCGGCGCGCTCGTGTGGGACTGGTCCCATGCGCGTGAGGTCCTGGGTCGCTGGGTCGCCTGGTGTGCCGACGCCCCGGCCGAGATCACGACGTCCGCGCGGATCATCCAGTTCCCACCGCTGGCCCATCTTCCGGAGCACCTGCGCGGGCGCAAGGTCGTGATGATCGACGGCGCGTGCTGCGCGTCCGACGCCGTCGCCGAGGAGATCCTGCGGCCGCTGCGCGAACTGCGGCCCGACCTCGACAGCTTCGCGCGGATGCCGACGGCGGGCCTCGTCCGGCTGCACGGCGACCCCGAGGACCCGGTGCCCGGCAAGGTCGACCACCGCCTACTGGACTCGCTGGACGACGACGCTCTGGACGCGTTCGTCGCGCTCGCCGGCGCGGACTCCGGGTCGCCGCTAATGATCGCCGAGCTCCGTCAGCTCGGCGGCTCGCTCGCCCTCGCGCCCGCGGGCCACGGGGCCCTCGGCGCCCTCGGCGCCGGGTTCCTCGCCGCGACCGTCGGCGTCGCGATGACCCCGGCGATGACCGAGCGGGTCGTTGACCACGCGACCCGGCTGCTCGACGCGCTGGCGCCGTGGGACGCCGGCCGCGCGTACCTGAACTTCGCGGGCCGGCCGACGGACGCCACCGCGGCGTTCGACGCCGTCACCGTGGAGCGCCTGGAGGCGGTGCGCGCGATCTTCGACCCCGGGAGTCGTTTCGCGGCCTGAATGCCTCACGTCCACGCAAGCCCTTGCTCGGCGGCGGCGCGGGGCAGTTCCGCCAGTCCGTCGTCGCAGTCGACGGGCCGGGTGCCAGCCCACGTCGGCAGGGACACCGCGGCGATCACCTAACTGCCAGCCGGCGCACCACGCAACACCACGACCGGCTGACTCCGATCACGGAGATCCGCTGAGCGCTGCGAAACCACGCGGCGGGGCGAGCCAGCATGAACCGATTCAAAGTGCCACAGCGCGATGATGTGCCAGTCGCTGCGCAGAGCGGGCGCGTTCAGATCGGAGCGGACCAGAGCGATGCCCGTTATCTGAGTTGTCGAGCAACCGCCGCGCGCAATCGCCGCGCGGGAAGTCGGCACCTCCGCATCAATCTCTGCGACCGACCATCGTCGTGTGCGCTGACGAGAAGCCGTCGATCCAAGCCCGTCACCGCTGTCACTCGACGCTCCCCGCCACCGCTGGCGACATCGAAAGGTCGGCGCCCATTAGCCCGCAGCTCCTGCGCCCGCGGGGAGCGGGAGTCTCGACCAGCCCCTCAAAGCCTTCCGACACTCCCGAGTCGGAACGAGCCCGATCGCGCCGACCGCGTCAGCGCTAGCGATCGCGATCGCGATCGCAACGATCCATGCGTCGCGCCGACCTTCCGCAGCGCCCCTGCATCTCGCCACAGGCCACATCAAGTGCCTGCAGAACCGTTGGCTAACTCTCTGGTCGAAGCAGTGGTCACCGCCAGGGGCGATCTCGCTCCCAACGCCGCGCCGATCAGCGACAGCGCGACCAAACCCGCGCTACGCCGATCGCCCAGAGTCGTCACGACTGCCGCGACCGGACGTGAGTGCTCCGCCACGTAGGCATTCGCCACCCGATAGCCGCCCGACAGCAATCGCCCAGTAGCAATCGTCAGACCCGCCGCGGCGGGACGACTCTGCTATGCCACGGATGCGAGCGCCGGAGGCGCGGCGCCGGACGCCGATCGCCGGACGCTCGCGTTGCGCGAAAAGCGAGCACCGGACCCGCCTCTTGGGTTCGTCTCAGACGGGATCGACCACCGCACGCTCCGGACATCCGATCAGGGCGTCTGGCGCCGGCGCCGGCGGCGTCTCAGATCCCAAGGCTCAGCGAACGCTAGCTCGTCGACCTGACGGCGCGCGCAATGCCCACGCCTGCTGCCACGCGAAGGCGAGAGCCGCGCTCGCAGAGATTCCTTCGCGCCCAGGCGCGGCGCGATGGGACGAGACCGATGGAGCGAGGCGTCGAACGGCTGCCGCTCGGTCCGGCTGGAATGGTTGGCGGGCACGCCGATAGGCTGGCAGCGGATCTCCCCATGCGTCGCACTCCCACGGTTCTTAGCTCTGTAGCGCTCACGGTGCTGTGCCTCGCGCTTCTGGCCGCGTGTGGAGGAGGACACGGGAGCAGCGGGCTTCGAGACCGGACGATCGCCCGCTTCAAACAAGCGGGCGTTTCGCTGCACGAGCAGGGCGGGCTCTACGCCGGTGGTGACGACACGCAGTTGGTGCCCGACAGTCGCCACAAGTTCGGCGACTTCGTTGTCCACATCTTGAAGCGCACGCATGGCTTCGCGATCGCAGAGGGAAGCGCCGGTCCGCCTGGGAGCGACGGCGTCCGTTGGGACGACACGCTCGCGAATCACCGCCCGCCGTATTACACCTCCTTCAAGCGGTATGGACCGTCGCTCGAGCTGCAGTCGTCCAGCGGGGTTCGCTCGACGCGTCAGGCGCAATGGCAGCAACTCGACGCAATCCTCAGCCAGCTCATCTCATAGCCGTCTTCAAGAGCTCCACAACTCGCGCGCAACGTGCAACACGACTTGTGCTCTGCGCGAAAGGCGAGCGCGCGAACTGCCTCGCTGGACGTCGCAGAAGCCGATCGATCAGCGAACGCTGGTGCCTGAGGCCGACCGAGGTTGCGACGGGATGAACGCATCTCCGCTGGGGAAGGCTCATCGCTCGCTGGCGTGGCCGGTCGCGCTGCCGCTTGTAGCCCGTTGCGACACTCGCGCCATGACGCGGAGGGGTCGGCGAACCGGACTGTGTTCGTGTGCGACGCGGCTCCGATGGGATGTATAGTCGGAGTCCGGTCTCGCGTGTAGCTCAGTGATCCAGGATGCCGAGATGAAGAGCGGCGAACGTGTGCGTGACCGCCATCGCGGCGACGTAGCAGGTCTTGTTGCCCGTCGAGCGCGGTAGCGTCAGATTGACGACGGCCGGGCTGCGGAGCACGAGCCACCCGTCCCCACCGTTCCCCCCGCACGTGTCGGTCCACTTAAGCAGGAAGCGGACGCCCGGGGTTCCTGTGGCCAATAGCTCAACGTGCGCGTCGTGAGGGACGACCGTCGTGGCCGAGGCAACGATCGCGGTATAGAACGAGCCGACGGATGAGGTGCCGATGAGAACGCGGCTGGGAGCATTGCCGTTGGCCGCGTCGACAACCTCAAACGTATGTGAGCCCTGTTGGGCGACGTCAGCGGCGGGCAAGAGAAACGTCGTGCCAGATGCCGAGGTTTCGCTGACGTCGCTGCCCGTCGCTTGTCCATTGAAGTGAACGGTCCGTGCGCCCCGCGATCCGCTACCACACGCTGAGATCATGAGGCCTAGAACGGCGGCGACGGCGACGGCACCCCGCCCGACGTGACGTGTGCCGTGGGGAGCGCTCATCACCGTGATTGTCGCCGGATAGTCAAGACGGCGTTGTGGCGGAGTTGTGCCTTGATCGAGTTGCGTGAGGCGGCACCTGGTCAGGTCGGCTCCACTGCGGGAGGATGTGCCCGTGGTGGATTTCGAGTACGCCCGGTCACAGGGTGCGCATGGGCATCACTACGTTGGCGTGTTTGACGCCTTTGTCGGTTCGCGTCGTGAGATTTGGATTGGCAGCGATGGGTCGGGGTTGATCCGGGAGTCCAGCGGTCCGATGAGCTTCTTTAGCGAGTCGGGTCGGGCGGCGTGGGAGGCGGCGGGAAGCCCTGCGCCTGCCTCTGGGCCGGGCATCGATCTGTTTGCCCCGGGATGCCTTGGCGGCAGTCGGATGCGGAGGGCTCTCATTGAACGCGATCCGGACGGGCGGACTGCGGCGCTGATGAAGTACACACGCTCGCTGCATGCTGTGCAGGAGCTTCTCGGGGAGGCCGTGGTCGAGGCGGAGCTGTGCGAGACGGTTTACGGTCTGGCGCGCCACCTCCCCGATGTGGAGGTTGTTCCTGAGCTCAGCGACCAGCTCGGCCGTGTCGGACGCGGGCTCGCGCGCGTGGAGCGCGCGGAACGTATCGAGCTGATTTTCGCTGCGGATTGCAGCGAGCTGCTGGGCTACCAATGGTTTCTGTCGGCCCCACAGTCGTTCGTCCCCGCCGGCACGCTGCATTCCTGGAGTGCGTTTCTCGAACGAGCCGTCGTCGAGCGCCTGCCGGACGGTGTTCCTCCGATCCCAAGGTTGCGGTGCGAGCCTCCGGCCTCCGGCCGCGGGTTTTCCATTCGGCCCGGGTTCAGCGTGATGACCGGGTACGTCAGCGACGCGCTTGCGCAGCTCGTCAAGCTCCGCGCGCAGGGCGTCATCAGCGACATCGAGTATGAGAGCGCGAAGACGTACCTGCCCGAAGGCGCCTGACGGCGGAAGCAACCCCGAACGTGTTCGCTGCCTGCGTCTCTAAAGGCGCGGCACTCAGCGCGACTGCCGGTTGGATCGCGCACCAGAAGCTGGATCTAGCTCAGCTCATCTGCGGTCGAGCCAGGGCGGAGTGGTCAAGGACGGGTGACGCCGCTGGCCGGAACGCCGACTCTGCGGCCCCGGTTGGCGGCGCCTGGAAGGGAGATTCGCTTTGAACTACGAACTGTCGAAATGGATCACCACAGTGCGTCAGCACCCGACGGTCTGCGCAGCGATTGGACACCGGCCTGTCCAAACTCCCGTTCAAGCAGTTCGCCCTCAACGAGGTGTGGGTCGAGATCGTGATGCTCGCGCATGACCTGATCATCTGGACCCAAGCCCTCGCTCTCGACGCCGAGCTCGCGAAGGCCGAACCGAAACGCGTGCGCTACCGACTGCTGCACATCGCCGCGCGCCTCGCGTTCTCCGGCCGCCGCGGGAAACTCCACCTCCCGACCACGTGGCCGTGGACCCAAACGCTCACCGCCGCGTTTCAGAAACTCGCGACGCTCCCGGCCGCGAGCGGCTGAACACACCCGACGTCGCCACCAGACCCCCAGCAGACCCCGCCGGCCATAAGCCGCGATCACCGCTGCCGGCACGGTCCGAGAAACGCGTCAACCGTCTCCGCGGAAACGTCCCACACGTCGGATCCGGACCGGACGCACACAACGGAAACAGGCACACACCCCCAAAACCCAGACGCGACGGTCACCCTCACACCCTTACCGCACGATCGGGGCTAAGCGGCGATTTGCCCCACTCGCACATCCGTATGCGAACGGCAAGTCTAGTCATTCACGAGATACACGCAAGCGGGAAGTCAGAGTCGACCTGGCGGCGGCGGTGCTTGCCGTCCGGCGTGCCCTGGCAGCGGCCGTCGCCAGCACACCACAGTTTGGGGGGCAGCAAAGCGTGACGGCGACCCGGACGGACGCCGAGGCTTTCGGCATCTCGACGCGAGGCAGCTCACGATTGCTCCACCACGGATCGAATATGCTCGGCGCCGTGACGGTGGGGTGGGAAAGCGTCGAGTCCGGGCCGCCGGACGCCGAACGCACGGTGTTGCTGCTTCCGGGTGGGATGTGCAGCGCACGTTCGTACGCCGAGGTCATGGCCGAGCCGACGCTCGCTGAGATGCGCCTCGTCGCTGTCACCATGCCCGGACACGCCGGAGCGTCCCCGCCGGGAGACTACCGCGCCGAGGAGTACGCCCGCATCACGGCCGAGCTAGCCAAGCAGGTGAAGGCCGATGTGATCGTTGGGTTCAGCATGGGCGCGATGGTCGCCTACGAGATGGTGGTCTCGGGTGCGTTTTCCGGCCCGGCAGTGTTGCTCGGGTCAAGCTTCTCCCCGCCGGACGAACCGGCAGCGTTCCGAGCGATCATTCGCCTCGGTTCGGTTCTCGGGACGTTGCCGGCGGTTGTCCTGAAAAAGGGAGCGGCGGGGATGGTCAAGAAAGCCGAGCTTCCGCCGGACCGCGCAGCCGCGCTGAGGGCGGACTTCGCGCTCAACAACGCGAGTCATATGCGCCTCGGGTTGCAGGCCTACCTGAAATGGCTGAAGCGCGATGACGACCGCGCGCGGCGACTGTGCGAAGCCGGCGTCCCCACCTGGGTTGTACACGCCGAGAAGGGCGACGGCGGACTGACCCAACACGAACGACAGGTACTCGAAGCGTGCCCGCAAGTTCGAGTGGTGACGCTGCCAGGCTCGGTCTTCTTTCTCCCCAACGAGGCGCCGAAGACGATCGCGGACGTCATCGTCGAAGCGATCGCCGCAATCTGAGCCACACCCGTTTCGATCCCGCGACGCGCGGGGCGGCCGAGGCTGACGTTCTCGCGGAAGGAGTTGCGCAGCTCGTCGTGAGGTCGCTCGGATCGCCGCTGAGCCTTGTGCTTCGCCATCGCAAACCAGGCGTCCGACCAAGCAGTGCTGGTCTGGATGACCACCGGCAGCCATCCGCGCACGGCGGCATGCTCCTGCTCGGCCCGCAGAAGCAAGCACATCGCCGGGCGGCCGACAACCCGTTCCGCCCGAAAGCCGGGCGCCCGCGATCCCCGCTGCTGCACGATTTCCTTTCGTCTCGGTGGCCCCGTGGAGCCGGTGACTGCATCGGCGACATTTCAATGGCCAACTGGTTGCCCGGGAAAGGCAAGGGTGGGGTCCGGCCGCGAGTCCCGGATGTCCGATTGGAATCTCGCTGCCGGACGCGAGGGTTGCGCTCTGGTGGCGGCCGGTCAC
>CAWEYQ010000028.1:0-29600 GCA_963813265.1 uncultured Solirubrobacterales bacterium
TCAAGGGCGGCATTGGCGCGTGGACGCGAGCCGGGCTGCCGACGAGCTCGAAGCCGCCGCGGAGAAGATGATGATCTTCCGTCGGGTCATTCACGTCGCCGACGGAGGCGTCGGGACCTGGGAGAGGCACGGCTGGCCGATCGAAGAACCGAACCAGCGCACCGCGAGCGTCCGGTAGCCCGACGATGGTCCTCGTCGCGATCCCATTCGGGCTGGCGATCGGGATCGCGCTCGGGATGCTCGGCGGCGGCGGCTCCGTGCTCGCCGTCCCGGTCCTCGTCTACGTCCTCGGTCAGAGCGTGCACCAGGCGACGACCGCATCACTCGTCGTCGTGACCGCCGGCGCGTTGGCGGGCGGACTCGGCCACGCCCGGGAGAGCCACGTCTGCTGGCGGCACGCCGGCGGGTTCGTGCTCGCCGCGATCCCAGGCATCGTGGCTGGAACCGCGCTCGGGAACGCCGTCAGCGGCAGCACTCTGATCGCCGCGTTCGCGGTGATCATGCTCATCGCTGCCGCCGCGACCTGGCGCAAGGCCAGCCAGCGCACCGAGGGTCGCGTCCGCCAGGAGCCGGCCTGCCCGCCGCTGCGGCAGTCGCGCACCCTCGCCGCAGGTCTGCTGATCGGTGCGCTGACCGGCTTCTTCGGCGTCGGCGGCGGGTTCCTGATCGTCCCGACGCTCACCGTCTTCCTCGCCCTGTCGATGCGTCTCGCGATCGGCACCTCGCTCGCGATCATCACCGCCACGTCCGCGCTTGCGCTGACGACGCACCTGCTCACCGGACGCGGCCTCGACATCCCGGTCACCGTCGCGATGACCGCAGCGTGCGTCGTCGGTGCACTCGCGGGCACGAGCCTCGCCGGCCGCGTCCCGCAACGCCAGCTCGGACACGGGTTCGCGACGATGGTCGCGACCGTCGCGGGCTACCTGATCATCTCGGCCGCGTTTCTCGGCGGGCCGCCCGGATCCTGACACGGCGCCGGTGTGCCGGAGATCGTCGATCCCAAGCACCGAGCGGGAATCGGGACCGATGTCCGGCGACCCTGCGGCGCTCCGCAGCCTCTTGCTTCACTACGACCAGCTCATCAAACACGACCCAGGATGACGGCCATGACTGAGCAGTTCACGTTCTCAGAAGACAAGGCGCGCGCGATCGGCGAGACGATCGGGATCGACTGGGCGACCTCCCGATTTGACGTCGCACAGTTCCAGAAGGGCCTGGAGGTCGAGCTCGAGCACGGCATCCGCGACCCCGCGACGAACGTCAGCGACGATGACGAGATCACGACCGGGAAGATCGCGCTGGCGCACCTCAACGAGTTCCCCGACTACTACACCCGCCTTGCGGAGATGGAGGCCGAGGCCGAGCGCTACTGGTCGGACGCGACCGGACCCCGCTGGCTGCAGCAGCGGTCCGAACCGGCGTTCGGCTCGATTCGAGACCCGGGTCAGGCCGGACGGCGAGCATCGACGCCAGGACTGCTGTCGTGGTGAGCAGCAGGGTGACGGTTGTTCCGGATCCGATGCCGGGGCTGGTGGCGATCGCGGTGCCGCCGTGGGCTTCGACGATGGCCCGGACGATCGCGAGGCCGATGCCGGTCCCGCCGCTGGCCCGGGAGCGTGCTGGGTCGATCCGGTAGAAGCGCTCGAAGACACGGTCGAGGTGCTCGGGTGCGATTCCCTCGCCGTTGTCGGCGACGGAGATCTCGAGCTGTTCGGCTCGTTGCCGCGCGGAGACCTTGACGATGCCCCCTGAGGGTGTGTGCCGAAGCGCGTTCGTGAGGAGGTTGGCGAGCACCTCGGCGATCCGTTCGGTGTCCGCTTCGATCGTCGGCACGCGTGGCTCGATCTCGGCTTCCAGAGCCACTCCCTTTGACGTGAAGGACGGCTCCGCGGCCTTGACCGCGTCGGAGATCAGCGCAGCGGCCGCGACGGGAGCGAGGTGAAGGTCGAGCTGGTGCGCTTGTGCGCGGGAGACCTTTTGGAGGTCATCGACGAGCCGGTTCAGCCTGGAGGTCTCAGAACGGATCACTCCCCAGTTCTCGTCGTCGGCGGCGAGGACTCCGTCGGCGAGCGCTTCGACGTAGCTCTCGACGGTGGCGAGTGGCGTGCGGAGCTCGTGCGCGACGTCGGCAAGGAGCTGGCTGCGGATCTGCTCGGCGTGCTCAAGCGACGCGGCCATCTCGTTGAACGCGCCTGCGAGCTCGGCGAGTTCGTCGGTTCCGCGAGCGGGCACGCGTGCGTCACGGCTGCCGTGGGCGATCCGCTGGGCGGCAGCCCCGAGCTCACGCACCGGCCGCACGATCCGCGTGGAGATGATCGAGCTCAGCGCCAGCGCGACGGCGACCGACGCGCCGACCGCGACACCGAGCGAGATCAGCGTCGCGACGTGAAACGCCATGTCGAGGTGGCGGCCGACGTCGGGTGGCACATACCCGAGCGCGTCGCGGACGTGCATGCGAAAGATCGCCGGCCCGACGAGCAGCGCGACGAGCAGCAGCGTGAGCGCGCCGGTGAGCACGACCAGCAGCTGACCGGCCAGCAGCTTCGCGCTCAGGCTGCCAGACAGGCGCTTCCTCACTGTCCTTCTCCCATCCGGTACCCGACGCCGCGGATCGTGCGCACATAGCGGGGCGCGCGCGGGTCATCGCTGAGCTTCGCGCGGAGGTTGCCGATGTGAACGTCCACGATGTGGTCATCGCCGAACCACTCCCCGCCCCACACGCGCTCGAGCAGCCGCTCGCGGCTGAACGCCACCCGCGGCTCGCCCGAGAGCACGTCGAGCAGATCGAACTCGAGCTTCGTCAGCTCGACCAGCTCGCCGCCACGGCGCACCTCTCGCGCCATCACGTCGATCTCAAGGTCCCCGAACCGCCGCACCCCGTCACCCGACTGCCTGCTGGCGCGCGGGCGGCGGAGCATCGCCCGGACCCGGGCCATCAGCTCACCCGGCGAGAACGGCTTGCTGACGTAGTCATCAGCCCCGGTCGAGAGCCCGACGATCCGGTCGATCTCCTCCGCCCGCGCGGTCAGCATCACGATGTACGCGTCGCTGAACGCCCGGATCTGCCGGCATGCCTCGATCCCGTCGATTCCCGGGAGCATCAGATCGAGCACGATCACGTCCGGGTCAAGCTCCCGCGCGAGGTCGACGGCCTGCTCGCCGTCAGCGGCAGTCGCGACCTCGAACCCCTCGCGCTCCAAGTACGTGGAGACGACCTTCACCAGCGGCGGCTCGTCATCGACCACGAGCGCACGCAGACCGGCGGGCGAGTGCCCGCCGGTCTGTGATCCACTGACGGAGTCGTTCATCACGACTTCGCGATGAACGCTCCGTGCCACCAGTGCGGCCAGACCGCCCCGGTGGACGGCATTGACGGACATCATTCCTGCGATCTTTCCGTCCTTCAGCGTCTCGAGCGTGTAGTAGCCCGGGAACGCGTCGCCGCCGGTCTCGACCGTCACGCCCGGCTCGTTCGCGTCAAGCCACCGCTGCGCCAGCGTATGAGCCTCCGCCAGCGACACGCTCGTCGACGGTTGACGCGGAGGGACTCCTGGTGGCGCCGGCTGCGCCGGAGCCGCCCATCATCCCCGGCCGTTGCCTTGGCCGCGCATCATCCCGGGTCCGTCGCCGCCGGTTGAGGTCGAACTGGTCGACTGCACACCCATCATCGCGCGGTTGCCTTGGCCGCGCATCATCCCGCGTCCGTAGCTGCCCATCATCGACCCGGCCGACCGGCCCATCCCGTACCGGGTGTTCCACATCATCGCGGGGCCGTACTCGATCGAGACCACTCCGGTCGAGGAGTCGACGAGCACCTCGGTCGCGCCGTTGCCGTGCGAGTCGACGAGCTTGGCGTAGAAGTTGCGCTGAAACTGCATCACCTCATCGACCCGCAGACCCAGCCGGTTGGCGAACTGCTGCGCGTCGGAGCGGGCGGCGGCGAGCGTGTGCACCTGGATCGGTTGCGCGGGGCGATAGACGTACCGTCCGCCCATCATCCCCGCGCCGGAGCTCCACGAGCCCCCGCCGCCGGCGGCGAGCGCGACCACCGCACTCACCGCGGCGACCGCGGTCACAGTGGCCGCAACGATCGCGAGTCTCTTTGTCCGACATCGCGATCACCCCATTCCCGCGGCGGGGCGCGAGCTCAACTTCGAGCGCAGCTGCTCGTAGGTCTCAACGTCGATCTCGCCGCCGGCGAGCCGCCGGTCGAGGATCTCAACCGGCCCGTCTGCCGAGCGCCGACGGCTCCCGACCATCGTCGGTGCGGCTCGGGGCGATTCTGGCGATCCCCCATGCGATCAACGCCCAGCAGCGCGGTACCGAACACGATCATCAGTACCCAGCCTCCGGCTCCCATTCCTTCGTTCATTCCACGAAACATGACTGACCTCCTTATTGGTCTGCCACGATGATCGGACCGCGAGGTCAACCGTCGAGCGCAGCTGTGGTCAAGGATTGATCAAGCTTTCTCAGACGGGTCCGGGCCATCCGAGCTCCAGTGTCGATGCGCGCCGCGGCGCTGCAGAGAGGTGCGCGCGAGGGTCAGGGAGCCGGCCGCGACCGGCAGCAGGAATGAGATCCCGCGGTACACCAGCGTCCCCGCGAGTGCCGCGTCCAGAGGAGCGCCGAAGTGGTGGAGCACCGCCGGGATCGCCGCTTCGACCGCTCCGATGCCGCCTGGAAGGAGCGGCAATGAGGCGATCACGACTCCTGCCACGTAGGCGACCAGGACGACGTCGGCGTCGAGCTGAACGCCGGCGGAGGCCAGCGCGAGCCAGAGGCATGCCGCGTCCGCGAGCCACGATCCGGCCGCCAACATGACGAGCACGACGCGGTTCCGCCGCGATCCGACCGTGGCCTTGGCCTCGGCGTGCCACGCGTCCGCGCCCGCGCGCATCACATCCGGCGGCGGACGTGGACGCGTCACCCGCAGGCGCGCGAATAGCTGGGCCGTGTGCTCGGCGGTCGACGGTCGTGCGGCCAGCGCGGCACTGGTGGCGAGCGCGAGGATCAGAGCGACCGCAGCCAGCCACCACAGCCCCGCATCGCGGACACCGGGATGCTGGCGTGCGAACGCCACAAGGAATGCGATCGCTCCAATCCCCAGCAGGGTCCGAACGTTGAACCACATCGTGAACGCGAGCACAAACCGCGTCCGGCGAGGTGACAGTCCATCGCGACGGAGCTCCGCGGCGGCAAGCAAGGCTCCGGGCGCCGGCGATCCCGGCAGCACGTTGCCAAGCCCGAACAGCAGCAGGTCCGCCCGCGCCGCTTGCCAGAACGAGATCCGGCGCGCAGCAAGCCGGCGCATGTGAAGTGCCAGCAGCGCGTAGCCCGCGACCGTCGCAACGACTGCCGCGAGCACCCACCCCGGGGAGACACGTTCGAGCGCGGCGAGGACATCGCCGACACCGCCTGAGGACGACAGAACAGCGAGCAGCGCCCCGACGGCCACCACCGCCCCGAACGTAAACGTGATCGCGCGCGACCACCGCCCACGCGTCTGCCCGGGCACCGGCTCCTCGCGCATGACCGGCACGCTGACTCCCGGCGGAGCGGCGCCCGCGTCGGCGCCAGCCCCGCCCGGGTCGACGTCGCACATCGCAAGATCGTCTCTCGGCCTGCCCGCGACTGCATCGGGGATAAACGCCCGTTCGGACAGCGTGAAACGCCGAAGGTGCCCTCGACCCCAGGACTGATCGAGGACAACTCGGCGTCACCGGCCGGCGATCCCATCCGGACGGCCGCCGCCGGGCTCGAGGAGCGCGCGCTCCACCGGCAGCGGACTTTCGGCAACCCACTCTCCGTAGTAACTACTCTACAACTATTTAGCTGTGCACTTGTATCATGTCACGTGCAGCGCCACCCACCCCAACCCCCGCGGAAATCCGCCTGGAGCGCTGCAAACGGAGGGAGCTTTATGAGCAAGAACATGAACATCCTGGACCGCCGCGTGCGAGCCTTCCTGGTCGCCCCCGCCGCGGTCGTGATCGGGATCTTGATCGGCCCGGGGTCCATCGGCGCGATCGTGCTCTACGCGATCGCCGCGATCATGCTCGCGACCAGTGCCGTCGGCTATTGCCCTCTGTACTCCGTGTTCGGTCGCAGCCGCCACGGCCAGCCGCCGCTGCCGCATTGAGCTTGGTCCGACCCCGAGCGTCGAGCCAGTCGCGCCAACCTTGCATCGATAGGAGTGTGCAGTCATGGCACCACCAGTCCGTTATCGAGAGTTCCGCTTCCCGGTCGAGATCGCCTGGGACGCTGGTAAGCGGACCGTCGCGCGTGTCGACGGCAAGCCGCCGCTGCGGATCGCGACTCCACCCGAGTTCCGCGGCACCGACCCGCACATGTGGAGCCCGGAGGACGCGCTGGTCGCGGCCGCGGGGTCCTGCCTGGCGGTGACAATCGCCGCGCTCGCCGAGCGCGAAGCAGCTTCCGCTCCACGGTCTGTCGGTCAAGGCTGACGGCATCGTCGGGCGCCGGCCCGACGGCCGGTTCGGGTTCGTGCGGATCGAGCAGACCGTCGAGGTGACGACCGACGCCGACCACGAGGACGCAGCGCGGGCGCTCATCGCCAAGGCCGAAGACGGCTGCCTGGTCACCGTCTCGCTCGACCTGCCGGTGCAGACGACCGTCAACGTCCGTGCAGTGATCGAGGCCGCCTAGCATGGCGTCCGGTATGGACAGCGCAAGCTGGGATCGCCGCTACGAGGGCAGCGAACTCGTCTGGACAGCGGAGCCGAACCGCTTCCTCGTCGCCGAGACCGAGACGCTCGCGCCGGGACGCGCGATCGATCTCGCCTGCGGCGAGGGACGCAACGCGGTCTGGCTCGCCGAGCGCGGGTGGCAGGCCGTCGGCGTTGACTTCTCCGAGGTCGGACTGCAGAAGGCCCGTGAGCTCGCCAGCGGGCGCGGCGTGAACGTGGAGTGGGTCGCCGCGGATCTGCTCGACTACCGCCCCGACCCGCAGGCGTTTGACCTCGTGCTCGTCTTCTACCTCCAGGTTCCAGCCGCAGAGCGGCGGCCGATCCTCCAAGCAGCCGCCGACGCCGTCGCACCGGGCGGCACGTTTCTGGTCGTCGCGCACGACAGCAGCAACCTCCAGCACGGACACGGCGGCCCGCAGGACCCCGCCCGGCTCTACACCGCGGACGACGTCGTCACCGACATCGAAGGCCGCGGGCTGCACATCGAGCGTGCCGAGCGTGTGGAACGCCCCGTACAAACGCCCGACGGCGAGCGCATCGCGCTCGACGCGCTCCTCCGCGCCCGCCGGCCCGAGTGACCGCAAACGAGTAGCTCGCATGACCGACACCGCCGAAAATCATGAGCGTCGCTGGCGACCGAACGACAATCGCTTGAGGACGCACAGGCCGCGTTCGTCCGCCGGCACCCCGGGTACGCCGACACCGCCAGTCTCGACGAGGTTCGCCAGACCGAGTTCGCGCGGCTTGACGACGGCGGCCATGTGTACCTCGACTACACCGGCGGTGGTCTCTACGCGACACTCGCAGCTGCGCGAGCACGTGCGGCTGCTCGAGACGGGCGTCTACGGCAATCCGCACTCGGTCAACCCCACCTCGGCCGCCAGCACCGAGCTCGTCGAGCGGGCCCGTGCCTCCGTGCTCAGGTTCTTCAGGGGCTCACCGGAGGAATACGTCGCGATCTTCACCCCCAACGCCACAGGTGCGCTGCGCCTCGTCGGCGAGGCCTACCCGTTTCACTCCGGCGACCGGTTCCTGCTCACCTTCGACAACCACAACTCCGTCAACGGGATCCGCGAGTTCGCCCGCGCCCGCGGCGCCGAGACCACCTACCTGCCGAGCGTCCCGCCTGATCTGCGCGTCGACGAGGGGCTGCTGCCGCGCTACCTGACCGACACCGCCGGCGATCACCACAACCTGTTCGCCTACCCCGCCCAGTCGAACTTCTCCGGCGTGCACCACCCCATGGAATGGATCGAGCTGGCCCAATCGCACGGCTGGGACGTGCTGCTCGACGCCGCCGCATACGTCCCCACCAACCGTCTGGACCTGAGCCGCTGGCGTCCCGACTTCGTCGCCCTCTCGTTCTACAAGATGTTCGGCTGGCCAACCGGAATCGGCTGCCTGCTCGCCCGCCGCGACACGCTCGCCAAGCTCGAGCGACCGTGGTTCTCGGGCGGGACGATCGTCGCCGCGTTCGTCCAGCGCGAGTACTACCAGTCCGCCCCCGGCGCCGCGCACTTCGAGGACGGCACCGTCAACTACCTCAACCTCCCGGCGGTCGAGATCGGACTGCGGTTCCTCGACCGCATCGGGATCGAGACGATCCACACCCGCGTCAACGCGCTCGGCGCAGGACTGCTCGACGCGCTCGGCTCGCTCAGACACACCGACGGCTCCCCCGCCGCGACCGTCTACGGACCGCGATCCTGGCATCAGCGCGGCGCGACGATCGCGTTCAACTTCCTGCACCCCGACGGCCGCGTGATCGACGAGCGCTACGTCGACCGCATCGCACGCCGAGCACAACGTCTCACTGCGCACCGGATGCTTCTGCAACCCCGGCGCCGGCGAGGTCGCGTTCACGATCTCGCGCGAAACGCTCCTCGGCGGCGAATTCGGCGACGGCATGACCCTCGACGACTACATCCCCCAGATCGGCCTACCCTCCGGCGGAGCGATCCGCGCATCACTCGGACTCGCCTCCAACTACCACGACCTGCTACCAGTTCACCGAATTCGCCGACGAGTTCGTCGACCTGACCGACGTCCCCAACGATCTACCCCCGCGGATCGCCTGCTGACCACGGCGAGCTCTTGCTGTCGCAGTCGTACTTTTCGTGGAGGGGAGGTCCGAGCAGCACGTTCTCGAGGCGCTGTTCGGCGAAGCCTTCGGGCGGCCGGCCTCGTCGTCGTTCCCGTTCCCCGGCACGATGCAGAGCGGAGGGATCATCGACGCGGGCCTGTTGCTCCGCTTCACGTCCGCGGCCGTCGCTGTCATGCTCGATGACATCACCGCCCCGGAGATGGACCGGTTGCTCGTCGCCATCGGCCAGCGGTGATGGCCGGGGCCGAGTTCATCGGACTCGTGGTTTGACCAGTCGGTCATTGTGTGTCTCCAGTCTTCGAGGTTTGAAAGGTCGTTCGTGCAGGCCGCGCGTCGCCGTTGCAGCCCGAATGGCAATGGGCGTCGCTCCAACCCGATCCAAAGGTCCCGCCGAGCGGCTGGGCGCCGGTCGGCGAGCCCGGCCGGCTACTGCGACGGGCGGGCGTGCTGGACGGCGTCGCGGATTGCGGCAGCGGTCACGTGTGCGGCGAGCGCGCCGATGGCGGCGAGCCGCCACGACGCCAGGACACCGGGCGCGGCCGGCGGCTCGGATCCCGACGCGATGCAGAAGACGACATCGCCGTCCACGGGTGTGAACGCGGGATCGACCGCACGCGCGATCCCGGCGCTTGCCATCCGCGCGAGGATCGCGCAGCTGCGCTTGTCGAGCGAGGCGTCGGTGCAGACGCATGCGAGCGTCGTGTTGCCGACGACGCGCTGCGACAGTAGCTCCGGCGGTCCGGGCATCTGCGCGAGCAGCTCGATCGTGCTGACCAGCTCGCCGCGTTCGCCGCGCGGGGCGCCGAGCAGCTCACCGTCGCTGCCGATCACGTCCCCGAACGCGTTGGCGACCGCGACCGCCGCCACGACGTCTCCGCCGGCGAGCGCGCTCGTCGCGTAGCCCACTCCCCCGCGGGTCGCGCGCTCGCGGCCACGCAGCTTGCCCACGGCGGCACCCGCGCCGGCACCGAGCGCACCGCGCTCCGGGACGCCCCCGGCCGCGTGCTCACACGCCGCGTAGCCCTGCTCTGGTCCGGGTCGCACTCCCGAGTTCCCTTCGACGAGGTCATAGACGACGGCGGCGGGAACGAGGGGCACGACGCCGGCCGGGGTCGGTCGTCCGCGTCCCCGCTCTTCGAGCCACCGCGACACCCCGTCCGCCGCCGCGAGACCGAACGCGCTCCCGCCGGTCAGCAGCACCGCGTCGGGCCCCTCCGAGTTCGCCAGCGCCGAGAGCGACTCAATCTCGCGGGTGCCGGTGCCGCCGCCGCGGACGTCGACGCCGCCTCGCGCGCCCGGCGGCGCGATCACGACCGTGCACCCGGTCCTGGCCTCGGCATCGGTCCAGTGTCCGAGTTCAAAGCCGTCGGGGAGTGGCAACGGGTCGGTCAGCATGGCTCCTTGTCTGAAGCGACGCTAACCGGTTGACGGCCGCCCGCCAAGACACCCGATGCGGGGCCCGAGCCGCCGCACGTCACGCTCCTCACCGACGCTGACCGACCCGTCACAGCAGCCGGCTACCCAAGATGGGGCTCGCCGCGAACGTACCGGACCGAATTGACGATCACATGGAAGCTCGCGCAGACCGCCGACGCGACGCACCAGTAGCAGATCGCATGGATCACGTTCAGCTCCAGGTACGTGAGCACGGCGCTCGCGACGACGGCGACCACGGTGAAGACCATGCCCGCCGTCCGCGCCCGCTGGCCCGGCAGGCAGGCGGAGACGAACAACAGCGCGTAGCCGACCAGTCCGAACAGGGGCAATGGAATGCCCGCGAGATGCGCATAGCTTGAGTGCTGCACCGTGACGCAGCCGGTGGATCCGCCGAAGCACGCCGGCGGAATGTCCTGCAGATAGACCGTTGTGAGGTACGCAGCGATCGCGAACCCGGTCAGGCTCAACGCGCGCGAGAGCCACGTGAGCTTGTCGGTTCGCATCACGCGCGACCAGCTGAAGTCAGTTCCGAGCAGACCCGAGACAAACGTGGGGTTCGCGGCTGTCATCGTCCTTCACCAACTCGATCGGCGCCCGACCTGCTCGACCGTCACGCAGCCGACATCACGACGAATCCACGACGGCGAGGCCGGCCGTGGGCGGTGACGCTGGCGGCTGTCAGTCGGCTCAGGATGAGGGTTGGGCCTCATCGTCGTCGCTCATCATCGCGTACAGCCCAGTGACGATCAGCGCAAGCCCTCCGATCTCACACACGACGATCACCGCGACGACCCATTTCACGGGGTTCAATGCCAGCAGGAGGATCAGGCCGAGGACCATCAGAATGGGAACCGCGATCCCGTACAGCAGCCGCAAATCGGCACCGAGCATCCGCGTCATCGACGCGTCGAAGCCTCGGAACAAGTGGCGGTGCCGGTCAGACCGGGCGGGTATGCGTGCCATATCAGTCTCCGAGCGTCGTTTCCCGGAAAACGCTACGGGGTTGACCGCGAGACGCCATCCGTATGTCCATGCACGCTTGTCGCGGCCAAGCGGCAGACACGGTCCGTGGGCTCCACGGTCTCGTTGATTCTCACCCACTTGCTGGCGGACGCTGCTGCCTTCAGGTCACCCGTACCTCGGGTGTTCGTGTCCGGGCTCAAGGCCGCCGGTTTCGCGGGGTGGCATGCTTGGCGTGTGAATCCTGCGTCAGGCCTGAGGGACGATCCCGTCGCGCTCAGTAGGCGCGTAGTGGTCGCCCGATCGATGGGGCGAACTTACACGCCCCGTAGCTGGACGGTGGACGCGGTCAAGCTGATGCTGGCGAGTCCGCGCCTGTGTGCGATCTACGGTCGTGGACGGCTGGCTCCGGGTCTGCGCGAGCGGGTGATGGTGGCCGTCAGCCGCGCCAACGCCTGCGGCGCATGCACGAGGGTCCACGAGGCATGGGCGGTGCGAGCCGGCGTATCGACCGAGGAGCTCGAACAGATCAGCGCTGGCGAGCTGCCGCTGATGGCCCCCGAGCAGCGCGCGGCAGTCGTATACGCAGCTGCGCTGGCTGAGGCGCGCCTTGGTCGCGTCCACCCGCATGCTCAGGCAGTGGCCGATGCATACCTCGGCGTGGAACTCCAGCGCGACATTAAGGCGATCGCGCAACTGATGACGTTCGCCAACCTCAGCGTCAACACCGCGCATGTCCTCCACCGCCGCCTGCGACGAAACCGCGAACGTATCGGCGACGCTCGTCTCTAGTGCGTGACTCGTTTCAGGTCACCGGTCGCCGCCACGCATCAAGCGCGGCGCGGCCGGCACCGAGTTGCCGACCGGAGAGTCAGGATGCGTCGGGCGCGTTCGCGCGCTGAGGACCTGTCACGTGACTGACTTGATCGTTTGCTGGAGCTGGCCGTAGCTCGGCACGGTTGCGGGCACCTGCGCCGTCCCGCGGGGGCCTTGGAAGATCAACGTCGGCGTGCCCTGAACCGCGGCCGTGGTCGCTGACTGCGCGTCGGACTGCAGTTCGGCGGTCAGCGACGGAGCGTTTCGCGCGCTGCGCCAGGCAGCAAGGTTCAGCAAAGGAACCTGCCGTGCCAGCCCGTCGAGGTATTTCTGGGTGACGTAGCTGGTGCCTTCGGTGCCTTGCTGGCGGTAGAAGAGCTCGACGTAGTCCCAGAAATGGGACTGCCTCCCGGCGGCGAGAGCCGCGACCTGCTGGGCCTGGAAGGTCTGCGGATCGCGAGTCGCCGTCTTGACGGCTCGGTACACGACCTTCACCTTGCCGGCCCGCACGTCGTTGGCGACCAGTTTCGGGAAGCCGCTGCCGAGAGTGAACTCTGCGCAGACCGGGCATTGCAGGTCGCTGTAATAGGTCAGCGTTACCGGCGCCCTCGGATTGCCCAACGTCACTCCCGACTGCGGAATCCCAGCCAGCAATTGCCTGACCTGAGCGACGAGCGTCGTCTCACCGCTCCCGTTGGTGAGCCCGGTCGAACCGCCGGTGCTGCCCGAGACCGTGATCGCCACCGCGACCACCGCGACCACCGCGAGCGCGACTCCGCCGAGCGTGTAGAGGCGTCGTTGGCGGAGCCTCCGCTCGGCCTGCGCCTGCTCGTCTGCAAGGCGCCGAGCACGCGCTTGTTGTTTGTGCTCAGCGCGTGACGCCATCGGGCACCGCTGGGGACTCGTGCCGGCAGCTTCGGCCTTGACCGACGGAGCGGAGTGGACGAGGCAAGGGATAGTCGTTCATCACTTTTCGAAGGTAGACGCGGGAGGTGGTGTAGCTATCCGCGCAAACCACCTGAGACCCGTGAGGAGAAAGCACGCGCGGCTGCCGCGCTCGCATGTGTTCGACGCAATCTGGCCGGCCCGGGTTTCTACTGCACCATTGAGTAGTTGTGCCGGATGTGCCAACGACCTCGGTCGCCGACATGTACGCCCGCCACGAGGGCGTCGTCGAGGAACCACGGAAGCTCCTCGCAGGTGCTGGGCTCGAGGCGCTCGAACCTCGCAATGCGGGTCGGCTCACGTGGTGCTGTGGCGGACCGGCGGAATCGCTGTACCCGGAGAAGGCGCTGGCGACGGCTCGCATGCGGGTCGAGCAAGTGCATGCCGTGTCGACGGAGTGCGTCACGATGTGCCCCCTCTGTCTGGTGAACCTGTCCAAGGCCGCGGGCGAGACGGTTACCTTCCGGGACATCTCCGAGGTCCTGGTCGAGGCTCACGAGCGACGCTCGTCCGTTCCAGCTGAGAATCCGTAGTGACTGCGCCCACCGTGCGGTGGTGCCCCCGGATGTGGCGGCGTTAGCCGAGGTCGATACTCCCTACCGGTATCGCACTTACCCCGCCAGGGTATTGATCACGAAGGAGTTCGACATGCCAGAGACGGCGACGTATCGGGTCCCTGGAATGAGTTGCGAGCACTGCGAGCGGGCCGTGCGCGAGGAGCTGACCGCGATCGCGAACGTCGACTCGGTCGTGGTCGACCTTGATTCGAAGATCGTGCGGGTCACGGGCGAGTCGCTGGACGACGCGGCCGTGCGATCAGCGATCGCCGAGGCCGGGTACGAGGCGGACTGACGCCGATGGGGACGGTCACGCAGAACTCTGATCGCGTCGAGCTGGCGATCGAGGGGATGACCTGCGCGTCGTGCGCGGCGCGGATCGAGAAGCGGCTGAACCGCCTCGACGGGGTCGAGGCCTCGGTCAATTACGCCAGCGAGCACGCGGCCGTCTGCTTTGACCCACGGCAGGTGTCCGTCACAGATGTCATCGCCGCGGTGGAGGGCGCCGGCTATCACGCTTCGCTGCCGCGGGATGCGCTGGGTGAGAACGATCCGGCGCGGGCGTTGCGGCCGCGGCTGCTCGCAGCCGTGGTTCTGGCCGTGCCGTTGGTCCTGATGGCGATGGTGCCGGCGATGCGATTCTCGGGCTGGGAGTGGGTCTCCTTCGCGCTGGCGACGCCGGTCGTGTTCTGGTGCGGTTGGCCGTTTCACCGCGCCGCGGCGTTGAACGCCCGACATCTGGTGGCCACGATGGACACGCTGATCTCGATCGGAACGATCGCCGCCTGGACATGGTCGACGGTGGTGCTGCTCGCCGGCCTCGGCCAGGACACCTACTTCGAGTCGGCGGCAATGATCACGGCGTTGATCCTGCTCGGGCGCTTCTTCGAGGCGCGGGCGAAGCGCCGCTCGGGCGAGGCAATCCGCAACCTGCTCGAGCTCGGCGCCAAGGAGGCGCGCGTCCTGCGCGACGGTCGGAGGTATTGGTCGCGGTGGAGCAACTCCGCGTCGGTGACCTGTTCGTCGTCCGGCCGGGCGAGAAGATCGCGACGGACGGCATCGTCGAGAGCGGTGAGTCGGCGGTCGATGTGTCGATGCTCACCGGTGAGTCGGTGCCGGTCGAGGTCGGCTGTCGGTGACGAGGTCGCGGGTGCGACGATCAACGCGTCCGGACGGACTTGTTGTGCGGGCGACCCGGGTCGGATCAGACACGGCGCTGGCTCAGATCGCGCGGCTGGTCGCGGGCGCGCAGGCGGGCAAGGCCCACGTGCAGCGCCTCGCCGACCGCGTCTCCGGCGTGTTCGTCCCGGTGGTGATCGTTCTTTCCGCGCTGACCCTGGCCGGATGGTTGCTGACTGGCGCCAGCGCCACGGCCGCGTTCTCGGCGTCGGTTGCCGTCGTGATCATCGCCTGCCCGTGTGCGCTCGGTCTCGCGACCCCGACCGCGCTGATGGTCGGCAGCGGGCGAGGCGCCCAGCTCGGGATCCTGATCAAAGGGCCCGAGACGCTCGAGCAGACCCGACAGGTCACGACGATCGCGCTCGACAAGACCGGTACCGTGACCGAGGGCCGGATGGAGGTGGCGGCGCTCATCGCGGCGACCGGCGTGACGGAGGATGAACTGCTGCAGCTCGCAGCCGCGGTTGAGGATGCCAGCGAACATCCGATCGGGCGGGCGATCGCCGAGCTCGGGCGCGAGCGGTTTCGGCCGCGCTGTTGGCCGTCGAGCGATTCAGCAGCCGCGCCGGGTTCGGCGTCCGAGCGCGAGTCGATGGCCACGACGTCGTCGTCGGCCGCCTCGCGTTTCTGTCCGAGTGGGAGATCGATCTCCCACTCGAGCTGAGCGCACAGAACGAGCACCTGGAGGCGACCGGCGTGACGGTGATCGCGGTCGGCTGGGACGGACGCGCGCGAGGTCTGATCGCGATCACTGATCAGATCAAGCCGACCAGCCGCGCGGCGATCTCGGACCTGCGACGTCTCGGGATCGAGCCAGTGCTGCTGACGGGTGACAATGAGCGTGCCGCGGCCGCCGTGGCCGAGCGGGTGGGGATCGCACGGGTCGCTCGCGGGCGTGCTCCCCGATGGCAAGGCCGCGGAGATCCGCCGGCTGCAGGAGGCCGGCGAGATCGTCGCGATGGTGGGAGACGGCGTCAACGACGCGCCGGCCCTGGCCCAGGCGGATCTGGGCCTGGCGATCGGCACCGGCGCCGACGTGGCGATCGAGGCCTCGGACCTCACGCTCGTATCCGGGGATCTGCGCGCCGCGGGCGACGCGATCCGGCTCGCCCGGCGGACCCTTCGCACGATCAAGGGCGAACCTGTTCTGGGCGTTCGCCTACAACGTCGCCGCGATCCCGCTCGCGATCAGCGGGCTTCTCAACCCGATGGTCGCCGCCGGCGCCATGTCGTTCTCCAGCGTGTTCGTCGTCACCAACTCGCTGCGCCTGCGGCGCTTTCACTCGACGCGGGAGAGCGCCACGTGAGCCGACACCACCGAATCGCCGACGTACGGCTACACGGCCGACAAGCCGGCGCTGATCAAGCGCCTGCACCGGATCGAGGGTCAGGTTCGCGGGATCGAGCGGATGCTCGACCGAGGACCGCTACTGCATCGACATCATCACGCAGATCGCAGCCGTTCAGACGGCGATGGAGGCGGTCGCGTTCAAGATCCTCGAGGAGCACGTCAACCATTGCGTCGCCGAGACGCTCGCTTCCGGCGATGAGCAGCAGGCGGCCGAGAAAAGCGGTGAGCTGCTCGACGCGGTCAATCGCTTCAGCCGTGTCCGCTGATCGCGGCGCTTCGGTTCGGGTCGCACCAGCGCTGCGCCCGAGGCTACTTGCCGTGCTTTGGCTTTATGTCCGCGGCGGATGATGTCGAGCATCTTCAGGTTGATCACAGCAAACCGCCAGGCCTGCCAGGGCAGGAACGTCCGCAGGAACACTGTGAATCTCGTCGGCTTGGTGACGTAGCGTGTCTTCTCGTCGTCCATATCGGCTACTCCGGGATCAGGCGCCAGCCGGGGCGCAGGCGCGCCTTGTGAAGGAAGAGGTGGTGCAAGAGGATCTTGATCCAGTGGCCCGCGAGGCCGATCTCACCGAACGTGAGGTCGAGGTCGCGGCCGTACTCGGGGTAGCGATCGTAGTCAGGCACGATCGGAAAGACGGTCATCGAGGCGGCGGTGCCTGTGAGCGGGTTAGCGCCGGCGGACGCGACACACGCGGCGCCCATCTCGGCCATCGACGCGGTGTGGGTCGGCGTCCGGGCGCCGCCGATCATGTCGACGATGCTCGCGGGCGACGGCCTTACCGATCGCGGCCGACGGCATCCCGGTTCGCGGCGGCGCCGGGGCGATCACTGTGCCGCGTCGGGCTCTTGTGAGGAACGGAGATCGCGTGCGGAGGCGCAAACGCGATCCCGGCCGCGAACACGTTGCCGTAGTCAGGCGACTGGTAGGTGCGCGGCCAGTCGGTCGCCTGCCATTGCTTCGTACGACTTGGGGGTGTAGTCGGCGTCGACACGCATGAATTCGTTGGGGAGGAACAGCCGGTCGGTGATCTCCGCTCGGTCACGGTCAAAGGCCTTGAGTCCGACGCCTGAGAACGGCGGCAGCAGCATCGCGAAGTCGAACTCCTGCTCCCCCTCGGACCCGTCCACGGTCTCGTAGAGGACGCGATCGGGCTCGACCTTGCTGACGTGCGCGCGCGTGATCCAATCGATCCCTCGCTCGGCGAACAGGGACGCGTTGAAGATGCTGCTCGGGGTGACGTAGCCGGCGCGCTTGAGATGCATGCCACCCATGCCGAAGTCGCCGAGCTCGTACTCGTTCGTGATCCAGGTGATCTCGGCCCGATCGCGCACTCCCCGCTTGCGCAGCTCGAACTCGAGGTTGACGATGTACTCGAACGCCGCGCCCTCGCACGTGCAGGTCCCGTGACCAACGCCGACCAGAAACCGGCGCTTCTCACCCCGTCGCATCCGCTCGACTTCCTCATCGAGCGCCGCCGCGGCCTGGGCAGCGTGCTGCGGAAGGCAGACCGACAGGCTGTTGCCGCCGTCCGGTCCGAGACCGTCGGTCTTGTCAAAGCGCAACGCCGGACCGGTCGCGTTGATCAGGAAGTCGTAGGGCACCTTTACGTCGGTCCCGTTGGCGGCCTCGGCCGTGACGTACGGGCGTGCGGTTGTCCTGGTCGCCGTCCGGATGGATCTCCCGCGCGGAGGCCTGTACGAACTCGATCCCGGCACGCTCGTACAGAGGCGCCAGCGGGAAGGTCACCTGCGCCGGCTTCATCAGCCCGACCCCGACCCAGATGTTGGACGGGACCCAGTTGTAATCCGGCCTCGGGGAAACGACGGTCACACTGTCGCCGCGACCGAGCCAGCTGCGCGCAAAGGTCGCGGCGGTATGTCCGGCGATGCCGGCTCCCAGGACGACGACCCGGCTCACGCCAACCGCCGCCCCGGGGCATCGTTCAGCACACACAGAACAGCCGTCCGCCCCGCGTTGAGCCCGTCGTCGGCCAGTGTCCGCATCGTTGCTGTAACGCTAGTCACGCGGGCCGGGGCATCATCGGGGGTAACTACGGGTCGGCTCGCTGGCTTTTCACCCTGCTCTCTGCCGGATCGGCAATTTCGTCGAGCCGGCTCGCTCCCGTCTCTCGCGGCTGGCTTTCATCGCCGATCTCTTTCGGAAGTTGGGGCTCGCAGGGACGAGCAGCGCGGTGTACTCCAGGAAGAGTTGGGTGTCCGGCTCGCGGCCCAGCTATCCGGCCCAGCCCGGGTCGTGCTGCCAGCCCGTTTGGAGCGCGCTGTCGGTGATGTGGAGCTCATCGTCGGCGGCGAGGTGCTCGCCGAGCACGAGGGCGATCTGGTCGCCGAGGTGCTGCGGGTCGAAGCGGCGAGGCAGAAGACTCGGACCCCGAGGTGCTCCGAGCCCACGATGCCGTCCGGCAGCGCAAAGTCGCTCACCGGCGGAACAGCTCCCCGAGAGTCTGTTGGAGGTCGTGCTTGATAGGCCGGACGGTGCGCTCGACGGCTCCAACTGCGTGTCGACCGTCTTGACGTGCGAAGGACCCGCTGTGATGAGCAGCACGGCCAGCGGGATGAGGATCGCTGGCGCTGCGAGCCGGCGCACCCGGCGCAGCGCACAGACGGCGAGAAGAAGCCTCTCACGGCAGGGCCTCCGGACCGTCGCCGAATAGGTGGAGGACTTCCGGCTCGGTCAGCACTTCGGCTCTCGTGGAAGCACCGTCATGTGTGGTCGCGCCGGCGGGGATGAGTTGCTCAGGCGTGCTTGCTGGGTGGACGGCGATCTCACACGGGTGGCGCTCGCCCGCGCCGATCCGCTCCGCCTCGCCGTGCGGTAGCCGCGCGCGCAGGAGGTGCGCTCGTCGTGGGCCCCGTCGATCGTGTTGTAGATGATCGCCTCGCCGCGCGTGAGCTCGGCGAAGGTGTCTGAGCCGACGCGGAATTGGCGGACGCGGCGTCGCGAGCTCCGCCACGCGCCCTGCGATGCGCGCGGGTAGGAGGTCAGGCGACTGCGTCCGCACTTGCGTATC
This sequence comes from uncultured Solirubrobacterales bacterium, assembly GCA_963813265.1. Classification (GTDB taxonomy): domain Bacteria; phylum Actinomycetota; class Thermoleophilia; order Solirubrobacterales; family Solirubrobacteraceae; genus Palsa-465. The sequence continues at coordinate 19,095 of CAWEYQ010000028.1, forward strand.
GACCTCGACGGAAACGCCAACTGAGCGAGGTAGCGTGACCCGGTGTGACGGGCAAGGCGTCAACCGCGGGAACGGGTCGGGTTCTCGAGCGTCGCCGAGCCGTCGCCCTGGCTCGCCACTACCGCGAGTACGAGGACCTCCCGATCAGGCAGATCGCCGACCGTCTCGGTCGCTCGCCAGCGACCATCAAGGCGTATTTCTAATGCGCCGCGAGGTGCTCTGTTGTATCCCCGGCTCAGCCGGGAGGGACTCGGAGGAGAGTCCTTGGGTCTGATGGCTTACTGCGATCCGAAAGGTGAACGGGACAAGCGCATGCCAGAAAAGATGCGCCGCGAGGCGCTCTGTTGTATCCCCGGCGCAGCCGGGATGAACTCGAAGGAAGGTGCTTGGGTCTGATGGCTTACCCGGATCCGAAAGGTGAAAGGGACAATCGCATGCCAGTAAACCGGCGGTCAAGACCAGGTATCAGGGCTGATGCGCCGTGGGACCCGCGTGATATGGCGAAAGCCACACTGCCTAAACCCCAATCCCCAGAAGATGCAAGGCATCGTCCGCCGGAAAGACACCCGATACCGGCGCCGCGCCCTGCGACGACATCGCTTTCCTGTCGCCGCAACCTTCGGAGCGCGGAGCGTTGCCCAGTGAGGGCAATCAAGGAGATGAATGGGGCGCCTAAGTCACGCTCGGACGTACAACAGAGACGAACGCGGGATCAACCTACGGGGCGCGAGCCCCAAGGTGACGGAGTGCCCATAGTAGTCGTGCGAGTCGCGCCGCACCAAGGAGGACGGGAAAGCCGTCTGCAGGGCGAAGGGGCACAGGTGACTGGACAGTCGAGTACCGGGAGGTATGCGTAATGCAGAACGCCGAAACTGTATTGAGTGTCCTCCGTGAACGCGGCAGGCGCGGCCTGCCGTTGGATGAGCTGTATCGGCAGTTGTTCAACCCGCAGCTGTACGTGCTGGCCTACGGGCGCATCTACTCCAACAAGGGAGCGATGACCCCGGGACCGACGCGGAGACCGCGGACGGCATGAGCATGGGCAAGATCGAGCGCATCATCGACGACGGCCACGACATCCGCGCCGAACTGATCCAACCCACCGAAGCCCAGCTCGACGCGCTCGGCCAGACTGTCCGTCGGCTGCTCGTCCGCCACTACGGCCAGCTGATCGCCTACGGCGCGGGCTGGACCGACCCCGAACGCCAGCGCCCCGTCGGCGACACCGGCCGATACGAGCACGCCGACGCGATCATCGGCGCTGAGCTCGAGCGCGCGCTCGCCGACCCCGACCCGCTTCGCGGGATCGCCCAGCTCATCGCACGCTGGGCAGCCCTGTTCATGCTGGACCCCGCCGGCGTCACCCGCACCAAGGCGTTCGGCACGGAGCGGATGACGGGCCTGATCCGCGCCGCGCTCCCCGGCGGCGAGGGCGCGCTAGCGACAGCCGTGTGGGAGTTCATGCGGCCGATGCTCTCGCCCGCGTCGTTGCGCTCAACCGCGATGCCTTCCTCATCGGCGATGGGGTCGAGACGACCGTCGACCTCTCCAGCCACCGGGCAGCGTCAAGCCTCGATGAGCTCGACCTGCACGGGAGTCGACACCGAGGCGGCGTAGCGCAGACCGAGACGCCCCCCTTCCTCCCGTCCGCAGCCGCCAACCGCTCGGGCGGGAGGATCGCCGCCCGCGGCCAACTTCTCTTTGCGCTCGGGGTCGATCCAGCACCTGCGGTATGACACGGTCGCTCTTGACTATTTCTGCCGAGAGATCCGGGTTTCTCGGCAGAATTCAGAGAAAATGCCTGCAAACGCGTCGCACTCCGAGACGGGTGTCGGTGTGTCGTACCTCACATACCCCCTGCAAATTGCCGGGATTCAGTGAGATTGAGCGCCTGCTTTGCAAGCAGGAGGTCGCCGGTTCGATCCCGGCTGGCTCCATCTCAAAAGTCCTCGAAATCGAGCATTTCCTCGGATTTAGGCGCCGGGGCGACCGATCGGTGGTATCGTCGATTTACGATTTCGGTTCACTAAACGTCCGGGAGATCCGGTGCCACGACCGCTATCCGGCAGCATCCTCACCCGCCGCGCTCGCCGACGACACGCTCGTCGTCGACGTCAAGATCCGGGGCGAGCTTCGTTGCCTTGCCCGGGGCCCGCCTCCGAGTGGAGCGAGGCGCGCGTCCGGAACCTGCTTGAGAACCGATTGCTGCCGGCGGCGCGACTGCGCCAGGACTGGACCGCGCTCATCCCCGGGAACACAGCTCGGGAGCGCGACCGATGCCGGAATCCGATCGTTGACCGTCCGTGAGGCAGCGACCGAGTACGTCGAATCGCTCGGCCGGTACGAGAACCCGAGGACGCTCGACGCGTATCGATCGCCGGTCGTCAAGCATCTTCTGCCGTTCCTCGCCTACGTCGATGACGCGCGTACCGAAGATCGCGCGCTGGTCGATGTCGACGAGGCTCTGATGTTGCGGTTCGTGGCGGCCAAGCAAGCCGAGCGCGCGGTGCTGCAGGATGTGGCAGAGACGCTCGCGGAGCTCGATCGAGCCACACGGGCCGACCTGGACCTACTCAGCAGGGAGTTCGACGAGGACGAGTGGCGGCTTCTGCGTCGCTACGGGCAGCGAGGCGGTCGCCACAAGATCCTCGACCCGTCGGCGACCGGCGTCGTGAGTCTGTCCTCGCGTGGGCTGAACAACAACGAGATCAATCGCTGCCTGGCGCGGATGCGCGACGTCGTAAGGATGGCCAACCGGCGCTACAAGCTCGGTGTCGATGATCCAACGCAGGGTTGCTCGCTGCCGCGGGAGGATCCGAGTCGCGAGTGGCTGCACCCGGTGCAGATGCAGGCGCTGATCGACGCAGCCGAGGCGCTCGACGCCAACCCGGCGCAGGACGCCTACGCGCAGCACGGGCGATACAGCGCCATTCTCGCGCTCGGCCTGCTGGGTCCGCGCGTATCGGAGTTCTGCGCCGCCCGATGGCGGGACCTCTCGAGCGGAGGGGCTCTACATACCGGAGGCGAAGACGAGCGCCGGCCGCCGGCACCTCGAGCTGCCGACGATCGTCCGCGCCGCCTTGGAACAGCGCCGGGCCGAGCTCGACCCCCGCCCCAGCGACTGGATCTGGGCGTCGGCCGCCGGCACCAAGCGAGACCGCAACAACGTGCGCAACCGGCTACTGGCGCCGGTGCTCGAGCTCGCCGCCGATCTGCTCGAGGAACGGGGCCAACGCCCCTGCGAGCCCGCGTCGACGCCGACGGCAATCCGACCGGAATCCGCGTGACCCCGCACATGTTCAGGCGCACCGCGATGACCTACTGGGCGTGGGCGGATCGCAATCAGCGCTGGGCGATGGGGCAGGCCGGTCACGAGTCGGCGAAGATGACGCTCGAGGCCTACCAACAGACCTTCCCGCGCGATCATGACGCCCGGGCACTGGTCGCCGCCTGGCTGGGCGGAGCCGGTGCTGGGACGGCCTGACGGCGCTCTACTCGACGTCGAGCAGCGGTCGCCCGGCCCTGGTGCGGGTTCGCTTCCTCGGCTTGGGTTGCCGCCCACCGTTTCCGCGAATCCGCGCGGGAGGTCGGCGTCGCCTCGAGTCCATGTACGCATCCGCGGTCGCGAGGTGATAGCGGAGCTTCGAGTTCGTACTGTCGCTGATGGGCGTGGCGCCGAGCTCGGCTGCCCGTGACTCTACCCACTGCACCGACAGCTGGTAGCGCGCGGCGAGCTGCTCGGATGTCGCGTACTTCGCCCCGTCAGGAATGGGGAGGACGTCGTCGCGGCGCTTTCGATTGTCGTGCGCCAGCTCGATGACGCTTCCAGCGAGTTGGTCGGCGAGCCTCTCGACGAGCCGACCCGAGAGCTTGTCGGCGAGCTCATCGAGCAGGGGATCAGTCAGCGGCTGATAATCGCGCGATGGCCGGTCGAGCGCGCGGCCTTGGGCCGGTCTCTCCCTCGAAGGCAGCTCGGCGACAACCGGAGCTGCGATGCCGTTGCGCTGCACCCTCACACGCGTCGAGCTGCCTCGGTCGGTTTGCCTCGCGGTGTCCCGAGTTTCTGCGCGAGCCGCCTCTGGAGCGTGGCATGGAGCAAGTGCCGCGGCAGGAGCGCCGCGGTGAACGAGGTCGATGAGAGGAGCGTGTCGGGGCATGACGCGTGCCACTCTGAGTTGCGGACCGCGAGCACGACCTCGATGAGGACCTGTTCGCACCATTCGCGGACCTGGGCCTCGATCACGGTCCGCGCGCCGGGCACGCCCGGGTAACGGGAGCACCAGTGGGCGATCAGGTCTCGGATGGCTCGGAAGTCTGAGTTGATGGTCAGCTCGTGTCGCCCGGGGTGGTAGCGAGCTGCTTGGTCTTCGAGGTCGTCGGGCGCGCGGCTCCCATCGCGGACTGAGATAGGCGACTTCGGGCAACTCGACGGAGATCGCACGGCGCGCATCGCCAACGGGACCTTCTCGCGTATCGCCGCGCGATTCCTCGCGATCACGCTCTACATCGAGCGATGCGCCCACCGGATGTGCAGCCACGTCCTTACCGTGTGACACCGGGTTCCCCGCCTGTTTGCTCGCAGAGTTGTCCGTCGGGGCGTCGGGGTGCCGCCCAGTTGCCAGATCTGACGACCGCGGGGGTCGGTAGCGGCTGAGTCGGTAGAGGGGCAGGATGGCGGTGACGCGGCTGCGGATCGCCTCGTATCGCGGCAGGCTGTCAGCGCTGGCCGCCCGCTCTTGGAGCTGCCGGATCTCGTCGGGCATCCGAGCGGCGAACTCCTCGCCCCACCGGGACCACGGCAGCGCCTCGTGGTCGAGCAACAGCACCGAGCGGGCCGTGTTGGCTTCCAGACGGCCGGCATCGGTCGGCGGCTCGACGTGCACCACCACGCGCTCATAGCCAAACCGGATGCCGAAGTCCTGAAGTCGCCCGTATCCGCCTCGGGTCTGCGGCAGCACGTCGTAGAGCTCGTCTGCGAACACCGCGGCGGCGTGGCCACTGGACGCCCATTCAACGGCTTCGCGACGTCGGCCGCGCTGGTCGTCGTCGAGCACCCACCAGTGTGCGACCGCGTCGCTCAGCTCCACCGCCCAGCCGCCACCGCACGGCCGTCGAGGTGGTGGCGCTCGCCGTGGATCCTCAGCAACTGCCCCGGCTCGCGACGGCCCACGTCCTCGCGCACCAGCACCTCGACACGCATCGGGAGGCGCACGAAGCGGCCGTTGAGGTAGCGCGTGATCCATTGCCGTCCGAAATCGATAACACTCGTCGGCGCCTGGGTGGTGTCGTGTCGCTCATCTTGGCCGAGCAATACGACCTGGGTGCCGTGATCCTGGCCGCGCAGAAGCCAGGGCTTCTCCGCCTCGTCACCTAGCGGCCGCCAGAAGTCGACGCGGCCGTCCGCCCACCGCTGGGGTTCCAGTCCCCAACGGCCGTCATGATGACGCTTGAAGCACACCAGCGAGCCTTCGCCCTGGTGCCACGAGCGGTACTCGAGTCCGTGCGGATTCCTCGACCCCGCGGCCACCTTCGCTCCCACCCCAAAGTTGCCGGTCAGCGACTGCTCGTGACCACTCGCCGCCAACTGATTGATGTAGCAGCCCAGCTCCACGGCCGTCATCCCTGTCCCGGTGTCGATCACCGACAGCTTCCGCACCCGGCCACCGGAACCGTCGAACCGCTCCCAGTCCAGATCCCACACCACCCGGCCGGGGCGGTCCGCGCCAAGCGTCGCGATCGCGTCCAGCCCGTTGACAGTCAGCTCACGCAGACCCTGAAGGTCCGTGCACTCGCTGCCCAGCCGCTCCAGCAAGAACGTCGGGTTCGCCACCGCGAGTTCGTGCCATCCGTCCGGAGTAGCCGCATCGCCGTCGGTTGCACCGGCCCGTTCAGCAAGATTCTCCAGCATCCCGCCTCGACAGGTACCGGACGCGATCGGCGAAGCCTCCACCCCGACCGGCCCTCAATCGGCCGCAAACGCGTCTGCTCGCGCTGCGGCCGATGTTCCGTAGAGATCGATGACGGTAGCAGGGGCCGGCCAGGCCCCTCGCCTCAGCCGCGCAAGCGCCTCGCCCCCGCGCTTGCGGGCGTGAGTCGAGACCAGTCGTACGAGGACGGGGGCGCTCCGTACAGCGACTGCCAGCGTCGCATCGCCTCGCGCACAGCCTCGCGTGTCAGGGCTCGAGCGATGGCGCCTGGGTGGCAGGCCTTGCAGTAATCGTAGGCGTCCCCCTTGCCGCTGCGCGCCTGGGTTGGCGCGCCACAGCCGCGACACACCCCCACGTAGCAGGCCTTGACTGCCTACGCCTTCTCCCCGGTCGGGTCTAATGCCTCTAAAGGGCGTAACGTGCCCGCCGACCGAGAGGAGCCGCCGTGACCAGCAAGCCCCGCGCCGTGGCCGTCGTCGTGTTAGCGCCCAGGGCGACCGCGCAGAGGAGCACTTCCACTCTCCTGATGTGCAGCTCGACAGCGCCAAGCGGTGGGCGCGCAAGCGCCGCGAGCGGTTCGTCGCGCACTTCGGCGAGATCGACGTCTCGGGCAAGCGCCCGCTCGTCAAGCGCCCCGGCCTGCTTCGCCGTCGAGATGGTCGAGGCCGGTCAGGCCGACCACATCGTCGTCGCCTATTTCGACCGGCTCGTGCGGTCGCTGAAGGTGCAGCTCGAGGTGATCGAACGGGTCGAGAAGGCCGGTGGCGAGATCTTCGCGCTGGACCACGGCAAGCTGACCAACGGGACCGCCGCCACTCGGCTGTCGACGAACATGATGGGCGCGGTGTTCCAGTACTTCGCCGAGGTGACCGGCGAGAAGGTGACGGCCGCGCAGGCGCGCGCGGTGGCGCGCGGTGTGCTGCCGAACTCGCGGATCGTGCCCGGGTACATGCGCGGCGAGGACGGTGTGCTGGTGGTCGTGCCTGAGCTGGCGCCGGTCGTGCGCGAGGTATTCCAGCGCCGCGACCGGGGCGCCACGATCGTCGAGCTGCAGGCGTTCCTGCTCGAGCGCGGGATCGAGCGATCGGTCGCCGGCGTGGCGTCGATGCTGCGCTCGCGGATGTACTTCGGCGAGATCCATTTCGGCGAGCTGCACAACCCGCACGCTCACGAGCCGATCATCGAGGATCGCGGCCTATTTGAGCGCGTGCAGCGGCGAACGGTCTCGCGCGGGCGCCAAGCCAAGTCCGAGCCCGCTGGCGCGGCTCGGTGTGCTGCGCTGCGGGACCTGCGCCTCGCGGATGGTGATCAACAGCTCCAGCGGCAACTACCGCTGCGGTGACACGAGCGCTGACCGCTGCCAGCGACGAGCGGCGGTCAAGGCCGACCGCGTCGAGGAGATCGTGCTGGACGCCCTCCGGGCCAACTCGGCCACGGCCGACGCGCACGGACGCGCGTCGCGCAAGCAGCAGATCCGCGAGGCGGACGAGGCGATCGAACGCGCCAACGCGGATCTCGATGACACAATCCGGCAGCTCGGCGAGCTTGGCTTGTTGGGCCGGCCCGCGAGCCAGCAGACCTTGGAGAAGCTGACCAAGACGCTCGATGACGCGCACACCGCCCGGGCCCGACTCGGGGATGTGGGCGAGCGCAATGTCATCGGTCCTGACGAGATCGACAAGCTGCGCGAACCCGCGAAGCGGTTAGCTGCGTGGAGACGGCTGATCACCGACACCGTCGAGTCAGTCACAGTCGCGCCGGCGATGACGGCGGATGGGCGCCCCAGTCGCCTCTGGGACCGTGACCGGATCGACATTAGATTCCTGGGCCAGCATCCGTAAGCAAGCCGCCAACAGGCGACTGCTCGCGCTTCCCTCGACGCCCTCCGATCCTACGACTCGCACAACTCTGCCGACCGTGACCGAGTCGGCCGTCGTCGTCGGACACGACTTCCTCAACCGCGAGAAGGAGCACAGGGAGATCGGCGGCACCGGTGTGGCGAGATTCGTCCATGGAATAGATTTCGGGCGCCGGCGACGCTACTGCTCTAAGCCGCGTGCTGCTTGCTGGCCGAGGGCTCGGCTGCTAACGGCGCCTGATCGCGAGGTTGCGGTTTGTCGCCAACGCGATCGCGCGACCCGAGGGCGTTGGAACGACGAAAGGAATCGTCCGGACCGCGGTACCCCCGGCGCTCGAAAATGGCCGAATGCTTCCGGTGTGGCGGCTTCGGCGCGTGCCCGTCGTTGATATCGATCGTCCCGTCGGCGCCATGCGGCCAGCAGCGCGGCGGGCGGCAGTCGTGCGTTAAGCGGCTGCAGAGATATTTCCGCGTGCGACACCCGGCCGCCAGCATCAATCGTGGCAAGGCTTCGAGCGCTCGTTCCTCCCCCTCAGCAGCGCTCGTGCGGCTTCGTCTCGACCTAGCCGCGTAGAGAGCGGTCCTGAACAAGGCGTCAACGGCGGTGTACGCGGCTTGCTGAAGTCGTAGCGCTCTGGCGCGCAGCGCGGCTACCCGTCGCGTCCACACCCGCGCGTGGATCATCCTGCTGGTCGGCCGCGAGAACGGAGATCCGTTGTTTCTGCAGCTCAAGCCGCCGCCACCCAGTCGAAGACATCACAAGCGCCCGTGGCGGCCGATGACACACCCTCAGGTGGCGAGCAGGAAGCGACCGCGCCTTGCACTTCCGGACCCGCTTTGGTGGGACCCGGCGACCGATGAAATCCAGGGCTGAGATTGCCGGTCTGTACGGATGGTGGTTGGCGCGGGGCGTAACCTTCAGTAGAGAGGAGCGAGAGCGGATGGAGCGCTCAGAAACCGGCACCGCGTTCATGTCTGCCGGTGGTGGTGATGGCGGATCACAAGCGGACGTAGAACGGCTGGTCCTGCGCGACGGGTCGAGCGCCGTGATCCGGTTGCTGGCTAGTGGCGATGAGGCTGGGGTCGCCAGCTGGTTCACGAGCTGCTTCGCTGGGCTCGGCGCCGACACGCTGTACGCGCGGTTGTTCGTGTTGCTCAAGTGGCTCGATCGTTTCACCGGGTCGGCGCTGCCGGGTGTGGACCGGTTCACTCCCGATGCACTCGCGGCGTTCGCCCCTGATGGGGTGACGGTGGGGATCGCGCGCTGCCTGCCGGTCAGCAAGTCCGCGAGCGCCGAGATCACGGTTGCGGTGGCCGAAGCTTGGCAGGGTCGGGGCATTGCGACCGCGCTGCTGGAACGGGTCGCGGCCAGAGCGCGGTCTGTCGACGTCAAGCAACTAAACGCGAGTTGTCCTGCTAGCAACGACAAGTTCATTCACCTGCTGAGCCGGCTCGGACCGACGACGGTAGTGCCGCGGAGTGCAGGTCTAGTGAACGTGCTGGTCGATCTTGGCGGCGCGCTGCCCTCCAGGCCGGTGAGCGCCGGACGGCGTGATTGAGCGACGGAGCTGCGATGTCGGACGAAGCCTCGCCAAGCCTCGAGCAGGGTGGGGCTGTGTTTCTGACTCTTGGCTTCTTCGAGCGTCGCGAGGCGAGTGCCCATGCCGTGGGCGGGTGGTGCGGTCGCCGGTCGCTCGCGCGGTCGCGACGCCGGAGCGATGCTGGGAGCGATCGACGTCGAGAGGGTGCGCCCTCGAGGGTGTCCGGGGTTGACGGCACCTCGGACGCACGTCCTGGTTCATAGGGGCCGCGGGGTCGAGGTTAACCCGAAGCTATCGATCGGAGCCCGCGATGATGTCCCGGTGGCCCGCAGGCGTGGAGATCGGGCTTTGCGCCCGGCGCGATCACCAGGTCTTGATCCGCTCGGTTGGTCGCGGACGCTCGATCCGCAGCCGCATGTCGAGCACCACGCAGCCGTTGGCCAGTGCACCGCACCGGGTTCAGGTCGGCCTCGACGATCTCCGGTGTTTCGCGAAGCAATAGCGCGAAGCGCAGCACGAGCTCGCGCAGCGCGGCCCGATCGAGGCCGGGCAGGCCGCGGGACCCGTCGAGCTGCGTGGTCGCCTGTTCGGAGGCGTTGATCAGCTCGTCCGCGTCGACGTCTGTGTTCGGCGGAAGGCGGAAGGCGGCGGTCCCGGCGAGCCCGCCGCGCCGGCCGCCGAGCCCGACCGCCATCACCCGGCCGAACTCGGGATCGTTAACCGTGCCCACGAGCAGATCGCCTCCTGGTGGCATTAGCCGTTGCACGATCGCTCCTATCCATGGCCAGCCGGCCTGCTGTACACGTCGCTCGAGCTCTCGCCAGCCGGCTCTGACCGCTGCTTCGCCTTCCAGGCCGAGTAGGACCGCGTCGATGTCGCCTGCGTAAGCGGGCGGCCGCCGACCCGGCCTTGAGCGCGATCGGCCCAGCGATCTGCTCGGCGATCGCGACCGCGCGGTCAGCGTCCTCGCACCGGTGCGAGGGCACATACGCCAAGCCATGCGTAGCGAGCAGAGCCTCCGCTTCGTGGCTCGCGAGCCACGGTCCGTCGCTTTGCTGCCCCTCCAGACGGGAGCCGATCAGCTCGCGGGCGGCCGTTGGATCGAGATCCGCGTAATGGGGAGGCTCTCCGAGGGGTCGCGAAAGCCAGGCGCGTCGCTCGGCCGCGCGCGCAAGAACGT
>CAWEYQ010000029.1:0-39115 GCA_963813265.1 uncultured Solirubrobacterales bacterium
CGCCCATGAAGTGCTGCATACGTTCGGCATCGGGCCGACCAGAGCAGCGCCAACGGAAGGTGCAGCGGTAACGGTGGCGGTGGGGGCTTCCCCGACTCCAAGGGGCGTCTGAACTCGGGTTGGGATCGACACGCTGTTCCTCTCCGGAGGCGGCGTCGGCAGTCCTCCGTACCGGATGATTCCCGACACCACCGAGCGGCGCTTGGTTTCGGCGACCCGAACTCCTGGATCTCGGCGATCAACTGGAACGCGATGCTCGCCGCCGGCGCGCCACCCGCAAGCCGAGACCAAACCGCCGCAATCGATCCGATCAAGACCAACACTCTGCACGTGCGCGCGAGAGCGGACGCCGGCGGCGCGCGGATCGAGTCGGTCGGGCGGTCAACCGGGCCATCGCTTCGGTCACCGGCCTGTTCTTACACGATCGTGACCCGCGACCGGCAGGGACACACCCTGTCCTCCGTTGCGATGACGAGCGCCAATGTCGACTCCGCGCGGGTGAGGCACTTGGATTCTCGGTGCTGGACGGGCAGGCACCTGCAGCGGGAGTCACCGCGGTCCAGATCACTGCCGCCGGCGGATCCGTGCTCGCGTCCCGTAGCGCCAGCGCGACACCACCGACGCCACGTTCAGCCCCCCCACGGCCGGGGCACGCGTCGGCGTCGGCCGCAGCATGACGGTGCGATGGCATAGCTTCGACGCCGACGGCGGTCCGGTCGGGAAAGACGGTGCTTGGTCGTGGTGACACGATCAGCGCCGTGCTGCCCGCCAGCACGCGCAGCATCCGACTCGTGGCCATCGGCCGCTCCGGCCGCTCCGGCGCCGCGTCGGTCGCAGCGATCACGCGCGCAACGACGCCGTACTTCCTGAGTCTCAAGACACCGCGGTCGCTCTCCCGCCGTGCGCGTCTCCTCACCCTGACCGCATCAACGACGGAACCCGCGCTGCTGCGAATCGGCGCGCTTCGCATCGCCGTGGACCGCCACCCACGACGGGTTCGCGTGAACGTCAAGCCTGGACTCAGCACCCTGCGCCTACAGCTTCGACTGTCAGTCGGAGGCAAGGGCATCGTGCAGCCGGTCGTCGTGCCCCGCCGCTGAGAGGACATCCCACGTCCCGACCGAGGTCCAAAAGCCTGCCGCCCACACCTCGCAGGATGCTCGCTCCAACGCTGATCGGCGGGGCGCCCCAGTGTGCATTTCGAGCGGCACAGTTGGTCTCCCGAGACCGCAAGCCGACTCAATCACGTGCGCGCCAAAGTCGCGAGGTCTCAACCGCCGGTACTCACTGCCGAAGCTGGCCAAGCGCTCCATGCCGTTCTCGAACGCGCCCACCCCGAACGGAAGACCTCCGGTCGAGGTTATCCCGATGGTTGCTGAAGTTGAGAGGGCTGCCCCCGGTCGCCGTTCCATGAGAGCGTTCCAAGCGGACCCGGCGCCTCCTTAGCGCCGGCAGCAGTCGCCGAGAACGGGTGACCCGTCCGCTCGCTCGACACTCGGTATCCCGCTCGCGCCAAGGGCCCGAGGGTTCAGAACCGAAGCCGCCCATAGCTCAAGCGGACCAACCGTCCCGGACGAGCCGCCGAACCCGACCTCCTGCTCTCTCGCGCGCCTCCGCTCTGTCCCGTCAAGGGAGGAGTCGCGCCCGACCTGTGGCGCCGCTCTCAGAAAGAGGACACGGAGCAGTCTCGGAGTGCATGGAGACGAGAGCGCCCCTGCTCGCTGAGAGCGACACGGTCCAATTCCCGCGGCGCAGCTTGACGGCAGATGCCGACGGACGGTACGTGCATGTGCAGCGCCGCGCGCCGACTCGTTGAAGACAGAAGTCGTCGCGGATCTCGAGCGGGCTGCCCCTATGGAACATGACGGGGTGTGTCATCAAGGATTGGGCCCGCCGGGAGCACGTGCCCGCAATCGTTCCAAACGCGAAGCCCGCGCGCTCTCGGCCCAGACTTCTGGTTCGACTGGATCACTAGCTCAGACGCTGCAAGCGCCTTGTCGCGGAGGCTGCTGGTTCGGCGCCACGCAGCTGTCTCGACGCGGAAGAGCTGCGACCGTTGGCCGCGGCTCGTCTCTAGCGCTTCTTGGGCGCGGCGAGGAGCGTGAAGGTTGTCGCGGCCGGGGTCGAGCGGCGGCCGGCCGCGTTGGTGGCGGTGACGGTCACCCGGTAGCGGCCGGGGGCGAGCTTGCGGCGATTTGCCAGGATGCCTTCGAACCGGACGCTGCAGGGGCCGGCCCGGTCGCTGAAGCGATAGCTGCCGGCCGGGACGTAGCGGGTGCAGGACTTGTGCCTGCGCAGCTTGGCCGAGTCGGGCTTGCAGGTCTTGGAGACGAGGCGACCGGGGAGCGCTCGCTCGAAGGTCAGTGTCACTGTTGCGGTCTGAGACAGGCTGAAGCGGATCTTCGTCCCGACCGGCGTCTTGGCGGCCGCGACGGTCGGTGTCTTGGATCCGAGTGCGAATGTGCGCGGCGAGAGCGTCAGCCCGATGATCCGCGGGGTGGTGATCGGCGTGGTGGCGACCGGGATTGTCAGGGCGTTGCTGGTCGCGGTGACCCTGCCGGCGAGGTTGGTGGCCGTCACAGTGCAGGTGAGCGCGTGTCCCTGGTCGGCGGCGGCGATCGTGTAAGTGGTTGCGGTCGCGCCGGCGATCGGGGTGCCGTCGCGCAGCCATTGGTGGGCGAGCGACGGCGCGGGAGTGCCTGACCAGTTGCCGGGCGAGCACGTGAGCGTGCTGCCCGGTGCCGGTGTACCACTTAGAACCGGGGGCGCGGTGCTCGCGGGCGGTCCGAGGATCGTCAGGGCATTGCTCGTGGCGCTCGCGGTGCCGAGTGGGTTGGTCGCGGTCACAGTGCACGCGACCGTGTGCCCGACGTCCGCCGTCTGGACCGTGTAAGCGGAGCCGGTCATCCCGGCGATGACAGTGCCGTCGCGCAGCCACTGGTAGGTGAGTGCTGGTGCCGGCGTGCCGGACCAGGTGCCAGGCGAGCAGGTGAGCGTGCTGCCTGCGGCTGGTGTACCGCTGGCGGTTGGGGCGGCGGTGTTGGCGGGGACGATCCCTAGCGTCGTGAGAGTCTGGTCCGCGCCGGTGGTCACGCCGCCCGGGCCCCAGCCGAGGATCCGGTAGTGGTAGGTCGCGTAGGGCTTTAGCCCGGTCAAGTTCGCGCTCTCTGGCAACGGCGTGCTACCTGAGCCGGCGTCCAGCCACGCGGTCGAGCCCCCATCGGGCGAGCTCCCGTACCAAGTGCTGAGGCCGTAGTCCATCCGCCACGTCGTCCCCGCGAAGCCCTGCGGGTTGATGGTCCCTGCGATCGTCGCCGAGGTCGCCATGACCGCGCTCGCGGCACCGGTCACGACAGCCGGAGCCTGCAACTCGTAGGCACCGATGTCCGGAGCACCGCCGGACCGGCGCGCGTTGCCGGCAAAGTCGTACGTGCCGGCGCTGTCAGAGGTGATGGCGGTGTTGATCGTCGGCGAACCCACCGCCTCGCGGAAGTCGCCGGCGCCGGCGTTGACGAACGCCGGCGCATGCGAGGTTTGGTTGTGCGAGCCGAGGGTGAGCGTCGCGCCTGCATTGTTGGTGGTCGAGCCCGTATAGTTGGTGTAGTCGATGTCGAGGGCCGCCGGGCTCCCTTGATTCTCGACGTCGAAGTCGTGGGCGCTCCCGCGCACGATCGAGTTGCGCACCGTGACCGCCGTCGCGGTGACGTAGGCCACCACCTCGACCCCGAACGGCGAGCTGGCGTTCGAGACGAACGTGTCGTTCCAGATCTGCGCACTGAGGGTATCCCAGACAACGATCGGCTCGTAGGCATCGCCGGTCACGCTGATGACGCTGTCGCGGACGATCAGCGAGCTGCCGCTGAAAGCGACGCCCCGGCTGTGGATCGTGGTGAGCCGCACGCGCTCGAGGGTCGCGCTTCCGCCGTAGGAGGCGAGGACGTTGGCGACGCCGAAAAAGCTCGCGGACGACTTGAACGCAAGGTCGGCGATCAGTCCCCCGTTGCCGATCAGCACAGCGTTCGTGACCGTCAGGCCGCTGACGTCGATCGTCGCCGCATCGGGGTTGCCGAGCGTGCCGTGGATGTGGAGCCCGGCCGTCGGGCCGGGATTGAGCGGGGTCGTGAGCGTGTAGGTCCCGGGTCGGACGACGACCTCGGCGTTCGCAGGGGCCTCGTTGACCGCGGTCGCGATCGAGCACGGCGCTGCCTGCGTGCATGCTGCCGTGCCGCTGGCCCCCGGACCGGCATAGCGCGTCGCGGCGGAGGCGGAGGCGGCGGTGCCCGCGAGGGCCAGGGCAGCCAGGGCAACCGCCAAGGGTGTGAGCGGAACACGCCCACAGCAGATCATGGCGATCTCTCCTGGTAAAGGGTTCTCCATCCAGCTTGCGCCTCGCTACGGCCCCCGTCATCCGCATTAACGACGGATGGCGGCCCCCCCAAACGACGCAACGCATCCGCGCTGGACTACTGACCGGCGGCGTAGCCTGATCGTCGGTGGCTGCCCTGAGGACCCGCGGGACTCTGCAGCCCTCCGTCGCCTAGGCGCTCTCGGAAGACCACGCACCCGAGCTGTGGCGGGGAAACAAGGGAGCGAGAGGAGCGCGCTGAGGTAGGCGCGTTCTCGTCGCCCGTTTGCGCCAACGCCCACTCGTCATCAGCTCGCCCCAATGAACCAGGTGCTGATGGCGCTCGGGGTGGGTTGTCGGCGTCGAGGCTAGGCTGCGGGTATGCGGTCGGCTGTCGCGTATTGGTCCGTTGTTGTGGTTCTGGGGGCGGTCGCGTCGCTGGCCGTGCTTGGGGTGCAGGGTGGAGCCGCAACGGGACCGAGCACGACATCGCCCGAGGTCGGGGCGGTGCTGCGCTGCCGATCCGGTGGAGGGCGCGTCGAGCGCGACAGCCGGGGGGATGTGAGGCTCGTGCCGGTCAGCGGCCGGGTGCG
Organism: uncultured Solirubrobacterales bacterium; assembly: GCA_963813265.1. Classification (GTDB taxonomy): domain Bacteria; phylum Actinomycetota; class Thermoleophilia; order Solirubrobacterales; family Solirubrobacteraceae; genus Palsa-465. The sequence goes on from CAWEYQ010000029.1 coordinate 4,939, forward strand.
CGGGTCAGGATGGCCGGCGCCGATCTCGTGGCGGTGGTTGTGCGCCGTGGCGGTGACGGTGTGGTTTGCGTGTCCTTTCGTCTGGCCGGTTCTGTGCGTGTGGGAAGCGAGTTCGCGTTTGAGACCCGCCGACGGCCGACGGGTGGCGCTGCCTCCGTGTCGGGCGTCGACCAGCAGCGCTATGAAGTGCAGCTGACGCCCGACGGCAAGGTGCATGTCAGTCGTCCGCACGGCGAGCCGCGCTACCCGGTTCGTGCGCGTGTTGTGCGCCATGGCGACACGTTGGAGGTCGCGATGCAGACGTTGTTGCGTTCTGGCGAGGCGTTCGCGTGGAGGGTGCAGAGCCGGTATCTGCCCCGTTTCCCGCTTGGTGACGCTTACGTGGATGCGTTCCCTGACGGTTCCGCGTGGGTGCCGTTCCATGCAGACTCGTGACGTGGCGTAGCATCGTGGTGGGTCTCGGTTCGCAAGGTCGTCCGGAAAGGAAGGTCCGCCGTGGGGTATCGCCGTGTGTCGATCGCCGTGCTGGCCGTGGTCGGCGCTCTCGTCGGTCCGGCTGTTGCCGCCGGGGCGCCGACGATCAAGGTCAGCAGCGCCGCCGGGACGCCCTGTCAGGTTCCGGAGACCGACCGCCACCACATCTTCAACGTCAATCTCGACCGCGACCGCGCCGGGGAGCGCATCGACGTCTTCAACTCCGACGCGAGCGGCGCTGCAATGACCGGCTTCATGGTCTGCGACCGCGTCGGCGGCCGACTGGTCCGCGGGCAGCTCAAGTACACGTTCACCAGCCCCGGTTCCCGAGACAGCGGCCTGCGCCAGGCATGGGTCGGCGATCTCAACCGCGACAAGCGCTTCGAGATCGCGATCCGCGACTTCATCACCCCCTCGGCCGGCGAACTGCTCACGATCCTTCGCCAGACGTCCAGATACGCGCGCACCTTCGCCCGCCTGCAGGTGATCGCCGGCGACCGAGTCGCGCTGCACCCCTCCGCGCGAGGACGCGCGAGCGTCAGCGTGTTCCTGAAGGCCACGCACACCACAGACGGTCGCGAGCACACCGAGCGTTGGACCTGGTCTTTGCAGCGCGGACATTGGGCTTGTAGCTCGCAGTGCGGCTTCCGCTGAGTCGGGCACCGGCAAAGCACGATCACACGGCCCAAGACGGGATTCCGCGTCGGCGCACGGACCGGGAGAATTACGGATCTCGACCCGTAGGACTTTCGCTCCCTTGGCGCCTGCAGGGAACCTACGATTTCGCTGTGCTGATCCGGTTCACCCGCCTTCTGGTCATCGTCGGCGTCGCGCTGTTGGCCGTAGTCGGGGTGGCAGCAGCCCTGCAGCCGACCCCAAGAGGGTCAACCGCCAGCACGGGGTGCGGCTTCCTGCGGGTCGACTTCAAGCCCGAGGGAAGCGGCGGGGCGATGAGCATCAGAGCGACCAAGATCTCCTGCAAGGCCGCCCGGCGGATCGTGACGCGCTGCGTCAAGGGCACGGTGTCGACGGGATGGACAGTCGTCACCGACAAGCAGACGCTGATGACGAACGGCACGCAACGGATCACCTACACCCCAGTCGGCGGTGGCGGCTGCGGAGCGTTCACCAAGAACTGCGGAGACTTCTCCTACCGCGGCGTCGGCTTCTTCAACATGCACGTCCTCGGACCCGCCTGCAGCAGCGGACGAAGCCTCGCGCGCTCCTGGTATAGCTCGGCCGGCCGCTGCTCATTCAACAAGGCCTGCACGCTCAAGCGCTACCGCTGTAACGCCCGCCGCGCCACGGTCACCTGTCGACGCAGCAGCAACGGCTACCGCGTCGACTGGCAGGTGGGCGAATAGAGCCGGCTCACGCTCCTCAGCACCAGCAACACACCGCTCGTCGGTTCCCTGCACTCCTTCTTCATCACCAGCACGAGCATCTCGGCACTGTTGGCCAGCGTCCCCGTTCGCGCGGCGAGCGAAGCCGGTGCGGTGCTGGCGTCGGGACCGTCTAGCCGGATCGAGGCAAGGGCGTCGGCGACCGCAAGAACGGGCTCGCGCTTCGCCGGATGCGGGGCTGGCGCGACGCCGCGCAAAATGGTGGCGATACATAGGCACAGTCGCCGACCGCAGCTGCGGCTGCGGCTGCGAAGTCGGTTTCGGCGGCCACCGCGACGCCTGCCATTGGGCCATTGCGGAAGCCGACCGAATTCGCGTTGCTGTTAGCTGACGGGCCGAGCAGCACGCGGCAGCTAGCGCCGGACCTGTTAGCGGTGGTTGCGCCCGATTGTTCTGGTGGGCTCTGGCCTGCGCGGCTGCGGGCCGATCATCGCCGTGCGAAGCGAGCGCACAGGGCCAACCGAGCCGGTGGGCACGACGTTAAGGAGTCTGCTCACACCGCGGCCAGCGTCGGCAGCGTGCGGTCGACGGTTGAACTCCTCTCTGAGGCAAGGCGTGTCCGTTCACGGGCTGAACGCCTCTGCCTGCTCGTTGAAGCGTTAACGGCGGACGGCAACGCAGCACCGCCGCTTCAATGGGCACGCAGACCCAATTGCAGGATGCGGCCGCGGGCACATGGCCACCGTGACATCTCGTTCGTGGATTGGCGACGGGACGGTGCCCCATGCCCCGGTCGGCGAGCGCGACATGATCGTGCGGCCTGGAGGCCTCACACGCGGTGACGCTCCGAAATCGAGACCGCTGGCACGGCCGCCCGCGATCCCGGACGGGCGGTTACCAGGTCTTGACGCGCTCGACTGGGCGCAGGGGTTCGATTCGGAGTCGCATGTCGAGCACGACGCAGCCGTTTGTCATGCATCGGACGGGGTTGAGGTCAGCCTCGACCACCTCGGGGACCTGCAGGAGCAGGAGGGTGAAGCGCAGGATCAGCTCGCGCAGCGCTGCACGATCGAGCAGCGCGCTGCCGCGGAACCCGTCCAGTTGGGTGGCGACGCTCTCGGCGGAGTCGATCAGCTCGTCGGCTTCTGCGTCGGTGACCGGCAGCAGGCGGAAGGCAGCCCCTCGGCTGAGGCCGGCTTGGCGGCCGCCGCGACCGATTGCCAGCACGGGGCCGAGATCGGGATCGCCGACGGCGCCGACCAGCACGTCCGTTCCGCCGGGCGCGACGAGGGGCTGGACGATCGCTCCGATCCAATCCCCTCCGGCCGCCCGTACGCGTCGTTCGAGCTCGCGCCAGCAGGATCGCACCGCCGCCTCACCCTTCAACCCGAGCAGCACGGCATCGATGTCGCTCGCATGCGCGGGAGCAGCAAAGTCGGCCTTGAGCGCCACCGGCTCGCCGATTTCCGCCGCTACCGCAACCGCGCGGTCGACGTCTTGGCAGCGATGAGATGCGACAACCGGGATCCCGTGCGTGGCCAGCAGAGCTTCAGCCTCACCGAGCGAAAGCCACCCGCCTGCGGGCTCGCGATCTAGAAATGAGGAGATCACCGCGCGTGCTGCCGACCCGTCCAGGTTGGGATAGTGCGGGAGTTCGCCGAGCGGCCGCGAGAGCCATTCGCGGCGTTCGGCGGCGCGCGCGAGCACGGCGGCACACGACTCGGGGAACAGGTAGTTCGGTACGCCCACGCCGGTCCGCGGGGGTAGCTGGCCGTCGGAGCGCACGACGGATGCCGCGACCGGCTTGGGCTGCCCGTCGCAGACCGCGGAGATCGCCTCCAGCACGGCCTCCGGGTCGCCGTCGTGAAAGTCGACGTAGAAGACCATCAGCGCATCGATCCCGGGATCGCCGAGCAGCTCACGGACGCTGGCAGCGTATTCGTCTGGTCCGGCGCTGATCCCCATCAGCAAGGGGTTCTGCGGGTCGCTTGCCTCTCTGACCTCCAGCCTGCGCGTCGCGCACGCGTCGGCGGCGAGCGTCGCTACGCCTGCGGTGTTGCTCACGATTCCGATCCGCCGTCCGCTCGGGAGCGGCTGGCGCTCGAAGAACTCGGCGGCGTCGAACAGCTCCTCGCCGCCGTGGAAGCGCAGCACCCCGGCTTGTTGCAAGAGCGCGTCGACGGCCGCGTCGCCGCGCAGCGCCGCGGCCGTGTGCGAGCGCGCTTCGCTGAGCACCCGCTCGGCCCGTCGACGCCCCTTCAGAGCAAGGATCGGCTTCTTGCGCGACACCCGCCGAGCGATCCGCGTGAAGTGCTCGGGATTGCCGAACGACTCCACGTACAGGATCACCGCGGCCGTCCGCTCGTCCTGCTCCCAGCACTCGAGCAGATCGTTGGTCGAGACGTCCGCACGATTGCCCAGCGAGGCGAACATCGAGACCCCCAGCTGCCGCGACCGCCGCATGACCGAGCAGCCCGATCCCGACCGCGCCCGACGGCGAGCCGATCGCCAGCGCCCCCGCGCGCACGCTGGCGCCGGTGAACGTCGCGTTCAGGCTGACCTCGGTGGCAGTGTTGATCACCCCCAAGGAGCTCGGCCCGACCAACCGCATGCCCGCGCCCCGAACGATCTCAAGCAGCCGCTCCTCTCGCGCCAGCAACGCCTCGACGTCCTGCTCGGGACCGGCGGGGAGAACGAGCAGCGCTCTCGCTCCGCTCGCGGCCGCCTCCTCCGCGAACTCGAGCACCTCATCGCCCGCGGCCGCGATGATCGCCAGCTCCGCAGCGACCTCCAACTCGATCCAGGCTGCGAGCGGCCCGCATCGAGCACACCACACCCCCCGCACGGTTGACAGGCGTCACAACACCTTCAAAGTCGCCCGCGATGATGTTCTCCAGCACCGCACGGCCGACATTGCCCGCCGTCGCCGCGGCGCCGACGACGGCCACCGACGAGGGCGCGAGGATCGCCCGCAACGATGCGATCGACGCGAAATGGTCGCGCTCGTCGATCCGCTCCCGCGCCGCCTCCGTCGGCGTGATATCCAGCGACACCGTCAGCTCACCAAACCCCTTGCGCCGCACGGCGAAGCCGGCGTGCTCGAACACCCCCAACATCAGACGATTGCCGCCCGCCACTTCCGCATCGAAGCGGTGGATCCCATGGCCCGCCGCGATCTCAGCGAGCTGCTCGAGCATCCGCATTCCGATCCCGCGGTGCTGATCATCATCAGCCACCGCAAACGCGACCTCTGCGACACCCGGCTCGCGCAACCCGTCATAGCTGGCGACAGCCACCACGCGACCGGCGAGCCGGCCCAGCAACGCCAAGCGATCAACGCCACCAGCCTCCGCGTCCGCACGCGCGACAGTGTCGGTGCGCCCAAAACCGTGAAAGCGAAGGTAACGGCTCTCCGGCGAGAGACCGTCATAGAACGCCTTGATGTCCTCGTAGTCCACCGGCGTCGGGGTTTGCAACCGCAGCGTCTGCCCATCGCGCAGCAGCACGTCGCGGACCAGCCGCCGGGGCTCGGGCGCCGAAGCGACCATCACACCTCTGCTCTGACGTTGAGCGCCCACATTCGAGCGGGTATTTAGCAGAACACGTCAGCGCACACGAAGTGCACCACGGGCGCGTCACCCGATCTGGCCGCGCCAACCGGCCCAGCTTGCTAGCAAGGGCTTGCGACCGATCGCCATGCCGAAGCGTCGCGTGCTACCGGTGACAGCGCGACTGCCGTCCGGCCGGGCCGGCGCGGCCGGGTCGTGATTGAGAGCGACCGCGCGAGAGGCTCTCGCCGCTTGGTCGCAGCTCAGCGAGATCGCCGCGCCTGCACCGCGAGCGCGGGCTCCATGGGGCGCTCGATGCCGGTGAACACCACCAAGCGCCGCAGTCGGTGCGGATCGCGCCTGCCAGCGCCCCCGGACACCAGCTGTCTGGGCAGTCGCGCACAGGGCGCAGACAGCACGGTACGCCGGCCCCTCCCAGCTCAGGAAGCGCAGGCCCACTGCCCGGTCGGTGCGGTGCGCGACCGTGGCCAGGCCGGCAAATCGGAAACCGGGCCCCACGAGCTCAAAGCTCGCGGGCTCGCCGACATCGAGATCGCTCATGGCGACGAGCATCTTCCGTCAGTTCTTCCAGACGCTAACCTGCGCCTGCGGGAACGCGGTCATGACATCCGTCGCGGTGAGCGACCGGGACGTGCCTAACCTCATCCGTCTCGACGGCAACCGCGGACACAGCGATGGCGTTGCGGTCGAGGATGTAGTGCATGCGGCAGGCGCGAGCGCGCTGGTCTCCTGCCGGGTGCGCGTCAATCATCGCGCGGTCTCGATATGTGAGAGCACGCCGTCTTGGGCGTTTGCGCGTTGCGCCTCTTCCTTTCCGTCGGGGTCGGCAAGGACTCATCGATCGAGCAGTACACGCTAGCCGCTTGAGACGTTGTGCTCGTTGCGCTCCAGAATCACAATCCCCTTGTCCCGGCGCGATGTCCGAGATCCGTCAACGCCCGTCGAATGCGGAGGCAGCCAGGTGCCCGTTCGACGAGCGAAGCGACCAAAGTTTGGAGACGGAGTCAATGTTGGTCACTGGCAAGCCGGCGCGGCCTTTGGGGGTTGTCGAGTTGATCAGCACGCGCCGCTCGTACTCACCGCGAGCCCGCTTCACCTCGCAACGGTTTCTTCTCGACGCCGCCTACGTGCGCTGTGCCTGGGTCAGGCCTCTGGAGTCGCAGACGCACGATCGTGCCGGCATCAAGACCCAAGAAGACCGTCAGCGCGATGCAACGACAGGAGCTACCGCAATGAGCGCTAGAGCAGTGCGCGTCGATCTCGACAGGCGTGGGAATTGGGAGATCGTGCTGTCTGACCAGCGCGACCGCATCACATGCGAAACCCTCGCCGACGCCAGGCGGGTCGCCTATCGGTGCGCAGCGCACCTGCATCCCTGCGAGCTCCTCGTGTTCGACGCGTACCACCGGGTGCTGCAGCGCGAGATCATCGACGATGACGATGACGACGTCGCAGGCTCCGATGCTGACTTCGAGCAGCGCTGAACCGTCCGCGAAGGCAGCCGACGCCACATCGAGCCTCAGCATCAACGGCACGAGTTGGTTGGTGCGAGGTGGTTCTTATTGGGGTGCGCCGAGGACGCGGGCGACGGCTTCGGTGCGGTTGGTTGAGTTGGTCTTGGCGAGGATCTTTCTGACGTGGAACTTGATCGTGCCTTCGGTGACGACGAGTCGTTCTGCGATCGCCGCGTTTGTCAGGCCCTGTGCGATCAGCCGGAGGATCTCGAGCTGGCGTGCGGTGAGGGGTGCGTGTGGTGTCGCGGGTGGTTCGTTGGCGGTGCGTAGCGCGAGCTGCTGTAGCTCGTTGGCGCGGCGCTCGAGGTCCGCTGAGGTGTTCCGGAGGGCTTCTTGGGCGAGCTTGGCGTCGGTGATGTCTTGCACGATCGCGACGACCCGGATCGGCTCGCCGGCGTCGTCGACGACGACCTCTCCCTGGCTGCGGAGTGTGCGGACTCTGCCGTCGGCGCGCAACGCCCGGTATTCGAGCGTGAACGACGATCGCTCTGTGACCGCACGCTCGAGGGTTTGCGTGACGTGTTCTCGGTCGTCTGGGTAGACGCGCCTTTGCGCTCCTTGGGAGCTGGGGTCGAACTGGTCGGGGGTGAGGCCGTAGATCTGGAAGAGGCCGTCTGACCAGGTCGTGTGGTCGTTGGCGAGGTCCCATTCCGCGCTACCAGTCCTGGCGATGCGCTCGGCCTCGGCGAGTCGTGCGCGGCTGCGGCGAAGCTCGTCCTCAACCCGCTTGCGCTTGCTGATGTCACGGATCGCGGTTGAGACGAGCTTCCCGCCCTCGGACTCGAGCGGGCTGAGTGAGATCTCGACCGGAAACTCGCTGCCGTCCTTACGACGACCGAGCAGCTCGAGCTCGGCGCCCATCGAGCGAGCGCGCGGGTTCGTCCGGTAGACGGAGCGATGTTCGGCGTGGCGATCACCAAAGCGGCCGGGCACCAGCGTCTCGACTTGCTCGCCAAGCAGTTCCTCGCGCGCGTATCCGAACAATCTCTCGACTTGGGCGTTGACGAGCTCGATCGTGCCCTCGGCGTTGACGATCACGATCGCGTCCGGAGCCGATTCGAGCAGGTCCCGAAACTTGACTTCGGCGGCGGCGTGTGCCTGTTCGGCGACTCGTCGGGCGGTGATATCGGTCCCGAGCACAATCAGACCCCGCACTTTCCCGTCGACGACGTCCGGGATGTAGGACATCTGCATATGACGTGGCTCGCCGCTCGGGCCGATCGTCGCGCGGTCAAACAGCTGCGGTTCGCCCGCGAGCGCTCGGTTGATGGACGGGCGGTCCAGGGAGTAGAGCTCCCGCCCCAGCACCTCACTGGCGTGCCGGGCGTGGATCATCCCCGGCTCCAGCCCGAAGAACTCGGCGAACGCACGGTTGGCAAGGCGGTTGCGCATGTCCGGGTCCCAGTAGCTAACCAGGGCAGGCAGGGCATAGAGGATCGCGGCGACGTCTTCCGCGGGCTCCGCTGTCCCAGTCGCTTCAGGCTCGCCGCGCACCTCGGCGTGAGACAGCACGCCATCCTTGGCGGTGTTGCGTGGCATGGCGCCTCGTCCCTTGGTCGCGACCGGCAAGGACTTGTCGATCGATGAGTACACACTAGTCCCTTGAGGCGTTGTGCATCGTTGCGCGCCGACTCACAATCGTCGGCGTGTCCCGGCGGGTCGTCCGAGATCCGTCACACCCCGTCGAGACTGCGCCGAGGCGCTGGCTCGGGGCGACCCTTGAGGCGATCGGCGATGAACCCATCAGAGCGCGCACCACATCGAGGGACCGGCCGAGCGTCGTGCTGACCGGGCTGAGATCCGCTGCCGGTCCCAGCCCGCGGTATTGGAACTGCCCGCGCTGTGGCCTGACGATCATCGCCAAAGGTCCGCTTGCTGGCCATCAGGCAGTGCCCACGGTGCTTGGCACGCACCAGCACGACGGTCGAGTTGTTCAGCTCCCGGCTGCCCGCGGATGTGCTCTACGCCAGCGACTCGCTACCCAAGGGCAACGCTGCCCTTAGCCTCGAGCGACGGTCGAGGCCACGATGAGCAATGTGACGACGATCGCTGTGGTACTGCGCGCACGGGGTGCCTCGCGGAGCGGAGCGGGTGGCACGGTCAGCGACCAGCGTCGCGCCGCAGAGCTCCGGATCGACCTGCGACGAGCGCGCATACTCACGCTCGTCTCGAGACGTCTCACGGCCAGCCCATCTCTGCTGGCTGTCGACGGACAAGCGGCCTCGCGTCCCTCGATGGCTCGCGACTCCAAGACAGCGTGCCGAGGATGACTGGTAGCCACGGTCGGGGTGGGTCAGTCGCTTCGGCGCGAGGAGTTGGCGAGCGGGGACACGAGGGTCCGCTCGACGGCAAGTGCGGGGCTACGCGGTGATGGCCTCCCGGGACGTTCAGACCACAGGCCAGGTACGGTCGGCGAGCGACGCTCCGGGGATTGACCGTGCCGCGAGGGCGATCGCTGTCGAGCTGCGTGATGGCCGGCGGTTGAGCGTGGAGTGCTGGCCAGGGGAGGGTGCGCCGCTGGTGCTGCTGCACGGCCTGCTGGACTGCGGCCTGGGCTGGAAGCACCTGGCGAGGATGATCGACCGTCCCTGTTACGCGTTCGATCTGCCGGGCTTCGGTGACTCTGACTGTCCGACGCGCAACCGGATCTCCGCCTACGCGGAGGACGTGCACGCCGCGTTGGCGACGCTCGACGTTCACGACTTCACGCTGGTGGGACACTCGCTCGGCGGTGCTGTCGCCACAGCGCTGGCGGAGCGGCTACGCGATGATGTGGCCGCGCTCGTGCTGATCGCCCCCGCCGGCTTCGGGCGCGTTCAGCTTGCCGAGGCGATTCAACTCCCGGGCGTGCGCAGCCTGGTTCGCCATGGTCTGCCGCTGGCGCTGATGAACCCCGTGAGCGCGTTGGGCGTCTACATGGCGGTTGTCGGCAACGGGCATCTGCCGGACCCAGAGCTCGTCGCGCGGCTTCGCAAGAACGCCCTCCGCTGGGCGCCCGGCGCCGCGTGCGCAAACGAGGCGATCACCGCGTCGGGACGCTCGCGCCGCGCGTTCTACCGCCGCGAGCTTGACTACCGCGGGCCGGTACTGGCACTGTGGGGCGAGCGTGACAGGCTCGTCCCGGTCGGCCACCGCGACGGTGTCATGACAGCGTTCCCGCAGGCGCAGGTCAGCGTCTGGAAGAAGATGGGCCACCATCCGCAGCGCGAGCGTCCGCGCGAGCTCGCACGGTTCATCGAAGCCGCCTGCGGCAGCGTGCGTCCGAGCGCGTGCGGCGCGGTACCGGGCAGCACGCCCTCGCCGAGGCGCGTGCCCGCGGCAGCGCTCACGCCACAGCCGCTGACGGCCACAAGCGCGAGCGAGCTGCCGGCCGTCGCCTAGCGATCACGCCTTCGCCGGCCGGCAAACGACAGGGTCTGGCATGTGTGCACGAGGTTTTCGGGCGAATACGCAGATCGTACGGTTGCGTGGTGTGGGTTGTTGCGGATCAGCGATCTGTCCAGATGCCGAAGCATCTCTCAAGTTCGTAGCGATCGGTACGGCACCTGGACCGCACGGCACTGAGGGAGTCTCATCGCAGATGCGCCTGACGCGCAACGCCACGCCTTTTCTATTGCGTTTCCGTGCGGCCCTCATCGTCGCGGTGGGGCTGCTCGGCGGGGTCGCGCTGCTCGGCTGGCTACTCGACATCGATCCGCTGAAGCGGGTCGCGGTTAGCCCTGTTCCGATGAAGGCGAACACCGCGACGTGCCTGATCCTGCTCAGCGGCGCGCTGGTTGGCTATCAGCAGCGCGCGGGCACGGGGTGGCGCAGGCTCGGCACTGGGTGCGCGGCGCTCGCGGCGATCATCGCGCTGGCAACCCTCGGCGAGTACGTCTTCGGCTGGCGGCTGGGCGTCGATCAACTCCTCTTTCGCGACCACGCGATCCGCGGTGCTCGCTACGCCGGGCGCCCGGCGTTCAACACCGCCTTGGGGGTCGTGCTCGTTGCAGGAGCGATCGTGCTCGTGGACGTGCGGTTGGGGCGCTGGTGGCCAAGTCATGCGCTGGCCGGGGCCGCGGGCGCGCTGGGGCTGCTGGCGCTGGCCGGCACGGCGACGGGCACGACGTCGCTGGGCGACCTCGCGACCGGCCAGGCGATCGCGACGACAACCGCGCTCGGCCTGGTGATGCTGTCAGGAGCCACGCTGCTGGCCAGGCTCGATCACGGCGCGGTGGCGCTGTTCAGCAGCCCGAGTGCCGGCGGCGTGTTGCTGCGCTGGCTGTTGCCGGTCGCGGTGGCCGCTCCCGTGGTGCTTGCCGGCCTCGCGCTAGCGGGCAAGGACGCCGGGCTCTACGGCGCGGGCGTCGGAGCGTGGCTTGATGCGAGCGCGATGATCGCGATCCTCGCGAGCTTGGCATGGGCGCTGGCAGTCGTGATCGATCGCCGTAGCGTGGAGCGCGGCTTGGCGCAGCACGCGTTCCTCGCAATGTCGCAGACCTCGACTGACGCGGTCGTGACCGTTGACGGCCAGGGCACCATCCGATATGTCAACCGTGGCGGCGAAGCGATGTTCGGCTACCAGCCGGCCGAACTCGTCGGCGAGCCACTCGGCGTGCTGTTTCCCGAGTCGGCCCGTGCCGAGCAGGTACGGCGCTTCGATCCTGGGCCTCTGGCAACGACTGTGACGTCTGAGGACCCGGTGGACGAGCTGCGGATCGTGCGGCACGACGGGCGGGAGTTGCGGGCGGAGGTATCGCGGGCGCTTTCGGAGACGGATGCTGAGAGGTCGGTGACGGGCGTCTTCCGTGACGTCTCGGCGCGCAGGCGCACCGAGGAAAAGTTCCGTGGACTGCTTGAGTCGGCGCCGGACGCGATCGTGATCGTTGACCGCAGCGGCGAGATCGTGCTCGCAAACGCCCGCGCGGAGGCGATCTTCGGGTACACGCGAGAAGAGCTCATCGGGCGTCCCGTCGAGCTGCTGCTGCCGGAACAGAAACGACGGGCGCACGCCGCGCTGCGCGAGGGCTACGCTGATCAGCCGCGCCCGCGACACGGCAACCGGCCAGGCGATTTCAAAGCACGGCGCAAGGACGGCAGTGTGTTCCCGGCCGAGATCACACTGAACCCGATCGAGACCGACGAGGGGCTGCTCGTGTCGAGCGCGATCCGGGACGTCACCGATCGCAGGCGCGCCGAGGAGGCCACGGCGCGACTGGCCGCGATCGTCGAACTCGAGCCCGAACGCGATCATCGGCGTCACGCCCGACGGGACAATCGAGAGCTGGAACGCCGGCGCCGAGCGACTGTACGAACACACGGCGGACCAGGCGATCGGGCGGCCGATCACGATCCTCAACCCACCGGAGCGTTCCGCGAGCCGCGCTCACGTCAACGCCGCGCTTGCCGGCGAGACGGTCACGTTCGAAAGCGAGGACGTCAGGCGTGACGGCGGCCACGTGGAGGACGTCGGTGACGATCTTGCCGATCCGCGACAGCGCTGGGACGATCACAGGCGTCGCGTGTGTGGCGCAGGACATCAGCGAGCGACAGCGGGCCGAGCGGGCGACCGCAAGGTTGGCGGCGATCGTCGAGTCCTCCGAGGACGCGATCATCGGCAAGACGGTTGACGGCCGGATCACGAGCTGGAATCACGCGGCCGAGCGGATCTACGGCTACACCGCGACAGAGGCAATCGGCGCGCACATCTCGATGCTGCTGCCGGAGGGTCACGACGACGACACAACCCGCATGCTGGCCAGCGTCACCTCCGGGCACCGCGTCTCGCACGCCGAGACGATCTGCCGGCGAAAGGACGGTCAGCCGATCGACGTGTCGGTGACGATATCCCCGATCAAGGACGCAAACGGCCGCCTGATGGGCGCGTCCACAGTCGCTCGCGACATCACCGAGCACAAGCTCGCCGAGCGTGAGCTGCAGCGGCTCGCGGAGGCTGCCGAGTACGGCACCGACGCGGTGATCTCGATCGATCTCGACGCGCGGGTGCGTCACTGGAACCCCGGGGCCGAGCGGCTCTACGGGTACAGCGCCCAGGAGGCGATCGGGCGGACACTCGCCGAGCTGACCGTGTTGACCGTCCTAGCCGACGAACCGAATGACGCGATCGCGCGTCTACGCGCCGGCGAGGCAGCGTTCCAGCACGAGACTCGACGCCGGCGCAAGGACGGCACGCTCATCGACGTTCTCCTGACCGTCTCCCCGTGGACAGTCGACGGGCAGCTCGTCGGCGCAACAGGAATCGCGATCGATATCAGCGCCCGCAAGCAGGCCGAACACGCGCGCGAGCAGGCGCTCCGCGACCTGGAGGAGGCACAGCGGCTCGCCAGGATCGGATCATGGACCTGGGATCCGAGCGCCGAGCGGACGACCTGGTCCCCACAAATGTTCGAGATCCACGGTCGCGACCCAGCGCTCGGAGCGCCCAGCCATGAGAAGACGCTCGCGTACGTGCATCCCGACGATCGCCAACACGTTGCGGCCGCGTTTGAGGACACGTTGCGCGGGAGCGGCGGGTTTGAGCATGATCACCGCATCATTGCCGGGGACGGGACCGAGCGGACCCTTCACGTTGTCGCGCACGAGGATCGCGCCCGCCCCCGCTGCGTTCTGGGCACCGTGCAAGACGTCACCGAGCAGCGCGCCGCCGAGATCGCGCTCAGAGACGCCGAGGAGCGATTCCGCCTCGCGTTCGACGAGGCACCGGTCGGGATGGCGCTCATCTCGGTCCACGGGCGGCTGGAACAGGCAAACTCGGCGCTGGCGGCGATCTGCGGGAGCACCCGCGCTGAGCTTGAAGGGAAGCAGCTGCGCGACCTTCTTCACCCAGGCGACAGCGACGCCGGAACAACGGCGTTACAGACGCTCGTTCACGGCGAGGCTGAACAACTAGCCCTCGACATGCGGATCGTCCCCGCGGCCGGCTCGCCGGTCGAGGTCTCTGTTCACGCAACGCTCCTGGGCCACCAGGCCGGCGAGAACCCGCAGCTGCTGTGGCAGTTTCTGGACGTCACCGACCGCAACCGCTTCCAGGCCCAGCTGCAATTCATGGCCGACCACGACCCCCTCACCGGCCTTCTCAACCGCCGCAAGTTCGAAGCAGAACTCGACCGACACGTCGAGCACGTGAAGCGCTACGGGGCCGAGGGAGCAGTGCTCGTGCTCGACATCGACCACTTCAAGACGATCAACGACACGCTCGGACACAACGCCGGCGATCAGCTGATCGTCTCGATCGCGACCATCCTGCGCGAGCGACTGCGCGCCTCGGACATCCTCGCCCGACTCGGCGGCGACGAGTTCGCCGTGCTGCTCCCCAAGGCCGATCGCGACGAGGCCGAGCAGGTCGCCCAAGCGATCGTGAGCGCGATCCGTAGCAACACCTCGCTGATCGGCGGCGAGCGAAAGAAGGTCACGACCTCGCTCGGTATCGCAATGTTCAGCACAGAAGTCGAGCAGCTCACCGGCGAGACGATCCTGATCGAGGCTGATCTCGCGATGTACGACGCCAAGGAAGCAGGCCGCGACCACCACGCCTTCTACGAAACCTCAGAGCATCGCTACAGCCGCACCCAAGCGCGGCTGACATGGTCAAACCGAATCGAACAAGCGCTCGAGGACGACCGCTTCGTGCTCGTCGCCCAGCCGATCCTCGACCTCAGCAGCGAACAAGTACGCCAGTACGAGCTACTCCTGCGAATGCTCGACGAGCGCGACGACCTGATCCCGCCCGCCGCGTTCCTGTACATCGCCGAGCGGTTCGGATCGATCGCGAAGATCGACCAGTGGGTCGCCACGCACGCGATCGAACTGCTCGAGCAACACCCAGACCTGCAGCTCGAGATCAACATCTCAGGAAGATCGATCGGTGACCAAGCGCTCCTGCAGGCAATCGATGAGCACCTCCACGCAAGTCGCGTCGACCCCACCCATCTGATCTTCGAAGTCACCGAGACCGCCGCCGTCGCGAATATCACCCACGCCCGCGCGTTCGCGCAGCACCTCCGCGACCGCGGCTGCCGCTTCGCGCTCGACGACTTCGGAGCCGGCTTCGGCTCCTTCTACTACCTCAAGCACCTGCCGTTCGACTACGTCAAGATCGACGGGGAATTCGTCAAGCACGCGATCACCGGACAGATCGACCAACTCGTGATCGAGGCCGTCGTCCGCATCGCCCAAGGCCTCGGCAAGGAAACGATCGCCGAATTCGTCACCGACGAAAAGACCAAACGCATGGTCAAACGACTCGGCGTCGACTACGCCCAGGGCTACCACATCGGCAAACCGCATCCCATCACCGAGATCCTCAACCACGCACTCCAAAACGAACCACACCGCTAATGAGCTCCGGAGGGAGTCGTCAATCTCGGGACCGGCGTGTCCGGTGATCCTTTCCTTGCGCGCGCTCGCTCCCGGGCTCTTCCAAGGCCCTCGTGAGGCATCGGAGGCGCTCCGGCGGGTCGACGGCCAAATCGCTCTGCAGCGGTCCGCTGCTCGATTGCTCTTGCGGGCGGGTCCCAGCTGGCAGCGACGCGCTGTCGTCGAGGGTCGTTCTACACCGACCGCCGCCGATGCGCCTGCGTGGCTATCGCGACTGTTGGCGGCGCCATCGGTTGCGCCGGCGGGTGGTTGGTGGATCGGGGGCGTCGGTCTCGAGCAGTCGGACGCCGAGCAGCTTGCCTTGCTCGTGGACGCGCTCGATCACGTACCCGTTGAGCTCGAGCTCGCCGATGACGACGGCGGGAAAGTCAATCCCACCGGCGCGCAACTGATCGAGCGTCATTGGCCGCGTCCCCGCCTGCCGTAGCTGCTCCAGCATTCTTAGTTGTTGGGTTTCAATGGGCGCCATCGACCAGATTCCTTCCACCATTCTCCCGCGCCCAAGGAGTGTCGTCGACGCCGGCCTCGTGGGCGCCAGCCCAGGTGAATGAACCGGGCCAGTCCTCGTCGGCTCGCGACCGCAGAACACCAATGCGGCTGCTCGTGATGCTAGCCTCCCCGAGCTCGCGGGGTTGCGATGGCGTAGATCCCGGAGTGGCAGGGGTTGAGGCTCTGCTCCCGGTGGGTGTCCGAGGCGACCTCGAACTCGGGTGCGTCACCGCCGGCCCGCGCTCGAGAGTGCTTGCGGCTCGGGCCCTCGCGATCGCTGCCGCCCTTGACGTGCCCGACCGCTCACGATCGAGTTGGCGACGTTCGAGCCGCGGCGAGTTGGGCTGGGCGCAATGCAGGGAAGTCGGCTTCCCGCCTCGACATGCACGCTCCCGGACGAGAACGGGGTCTGGCGATCGACACTTGTTTCGTGCGCGAGCGGGCGCGGGCCTGTTAGAGGCGATCCGGACCCCGCCGCTCGATCCGGGGCGCATTTGGGCGGCTAGTTGCCTCGCGATTCCCAGTACGCCTCGGCGTCTGCCTCCATGACGGCCAGCCGCGAGTAGTAGTCGGGGAACTCGTTCAGATGGGCGCGGGCGATCTTTGCGGTGACGTCCACGTTGTCGTCGGTCACGTTCGTTTCAGGATCGTGCGTGCCGTGCTCGAGTTCGACCTGCATCCCCATCCGGAACTGCTCCACATCGAACCTGGAGGTGCTCCAGTCGATTCCGATGCGCTCGCCAGCAGCTCGCGCCTCGTCTACGGTGAATTGTCGCTTGGCGGTCATAAGGCGAACGGTATCCGGCGCGGGCCTTGGCGCATGGGCGGTGTGGTTACGGGTGTCCCGACTGTGGCTCGTGGAGGGCGCCGGCGAGGAACGCGTCGACGTGCGCCGCATACTGCGCTGGGTGAGCGCTCAGTCCGCCGGTGTGGCCTGTGTCCGGCAGGTACCACAAGCTCGCGCTCCGCCCGATCCGGTCGCGGTAGATCTGATCGATCGCACGCTCACCGCTCGCGCTTGACGCGATGAGCAGCACCGGCACGCGGATGCGACCGACCAGCTGGCTGAGGCCAGTCGGCTCGCTCTCACCAGAGACCAGCTCGGTGCCCCGCATCGTCAGCCACGTCACCGACGTAAAGACTGGGCCCAGCCCGTGCTCCAGTAGCTGGTCGTCGGTGAGCGTCGAAGCGCCGGCGCCGTCGGCGATGATTGCGCTCGGCGGAACGCCGGTCGCGGCCGCGCGAAGCGCTTCCTCGGCACCCATCGATAATCCCAGCGCGGCGATTCGGCGACGGTTGACGCCCGGCTGACGCTCGAGGAAGCTGACGGCGCCGGCGATGTCGCGGTCGCCGCTCCAACCGAGCGCGTTGGTTTGTCCGGCGCTCTGGCCGTGGCCGCGGGCGTCGAACGCAAGCACGCCGTAGCCAGCGGCGTGAAGCATTCGAAGGTGCCCGAGCGTGTCGTTGCGGGTGCCGTGCGAACCGTGAAGCAGGATCACGGCTGCGCCGTTACGTCCGGGGACGTACCAGCCGGCCAGCCGGACTCCGTCGCTGGCCGGGAAGCTCACATCGCGCGCGCCCGGGAAGTCGAGCGTGGCCGCTGCGGCCGCGGCGGGACGCGGGGCGTTAGTGGCCACGCCAGTGTTGATCGCCGGCGCGATCAGCCACTGCAGGATCAGCAACACGCCGAGCGCCCCGAACACGAGCTTGATCGCGAGCCGACGGCCGCGAAGCGCGTCCCGGAACGCTAAAGCGACCAGCACGACGCCCGCGGCAGTGGCCGGGATCCCCGTGAAGTCGCTGCCGCTTGAACCCGTTAGCGCCGCATGCGGAACGCTCGTCGCCAGCCCGGCGGCGGTGGCGCCCAGACCAACGAGCCCCATTGCTAGGACGCGCGCGACGCGCGACGCCGTCGCAAGCCACAACAGCAGGAGAGGCGGAGCCAGCATCGCGCTCAGCAGCACCGCAACCCTCACGAGGACGGTCGCGCCACCCGCGAACAGCGCCGCGACCCCCGCCAGGTGCAGCGCGACGACTGCAAGGCAGATGCTGAGCACGGGCTCCCGGCGTACAGCCACTTGCAACGGACTGAGGCGCCGATCTCCCGGCGCCGGCGGCAGGCTCGTTTCCTCGTGAACCGTCGAGCGCCGGGGGAGCAGTTGCGGCCCGAGAGACACCGGTGCCCTAGTCCTTTAGGTGCGGCCCGGCTTCGGCGCGCTGTTTGAGCGTGCGGAGCATCTTGCGCATCATTGGGAAGTCGCCGAATTCGTTGAGCACGAGCGAGAACAGCGCGTCGGCGGGTCGATGCCATCGGTAGAGGATCCGCAACCTCGTCACCAGCCTGGTGTGCCCGTTCGCCGCTACTCGAGCGTGATCGCCAGCGCAGCGCCGTCGGCGACGCTTTGTTTGCCGCGGAGACGGCGTCCCAGCCGATAGAAGAGCATCACGATGCGGTACGAGATCTTGTAGCGCGCCAACAGAAGCTTCTGCACGCGCTCCAATTCCGCGGGAGCCGTCAGCACCTCGGCGCCCGCCGTGACCGGCTCGCGGCGCAGCTTGCCGTCCACGCGGCACGACGCGACCAGGACGCGCGGATTGCGGTGTATGCGCCGGATCTTCGCCGACTGCAGGTCGGTGAACGCGAACAGCCGGCTGCCGTCGGACACGAACCACACCGGCGTTGCGACGCCGGTGCCGTCACGTTTGAAGCTTGTGATGCTCAGGTACCGGCCCGGGAAGAGTTCCTCCAACGAGGCGGCGCGCTCGGCCGGCCGCGCGATCGGGTGCGTTCTTGCCGTGTTCAGTTTCGTCGGTGGGGCGGTGGTTCCCATCGTCGCTCCTTTCATGCGCTGCGACCGTGCTTGCCGCAACAGAGCGCGGCCCATCGGCGGCGCCGTACACGACACCGCGCCAGGGGAGCTCCCAACGACGGTCAAGGCGCCGGGAACCGGACCGCTCACGTGCCGCCGGATCGCGATGAACGTCACTGGGCCGGCAGCGATCAGGCCGATCGCGAGCTTCCTGGCGAAATGGCGTAGCCGTGTACCCGTGCCAGTCATCGCCGACGGCGTCGCCGACGACCCTGGCCCCACATCAAGCTGGGATGGGATTGACCGGGACGCCATTTCTGGTTCCAGACCTAAGACCTAGCGATTCACCCTCGACCTTAGGCCCATGAAAGGTGGTAGGTCATCGGGAGGAATCCCCAGCGGGCATCCGTAATTTGCGGCGCTCTCATGAAGCTGAGCGCCGGGCCTCGACTCGTGGGGAGCCGAGACCGGCGTCGCGCCGCCCCTGGCGGACACCGGAAGAGCTCGAGTTCGACAACGACACGTGCGCGCTGCGGCTGGAACACCTCGTTCCGTTCTGGCGCGCTACCTCTGGTCGCTCCGGACGATTCAATCGAGCCGCTCCGTCCGAGAGCTGGCACCAGGCGGGCGGTGATCACGGGAAAAGCCGGACCGAAGGTCGCCCGCTAGCTCAATGACCGGCCCCGCCAGACGCTCGGCTTCCGGACCCCGGCCGAGAAATTCACCGAGCTGATCGACGGGCTCCACACGGGCGCGTCCGAGCGCTGACCGGTTGAGGTCAAGAATCAAGGCGAGTCCGCTCATCGCCAGCTCGGCCGTATGGTGCCCGCGCACATTTGGGTCGCGTATCGCGCTGGCTGGCGAGCGCGGTCGCGACGTGGTGAGGCGCACTCAGTACTCGATACCGATGCGCAGCGGCTGCCCTGGTCGTATGGTCGGAGGCGATCAAGGAGGCGCTCGATGCCACAGACCACGGACCGTCACGCCCAACGTCGCGCCCTTCCGGTGGTCGTCCGCGATCGCCGTGGCAGCAGCGGGGTGCGCGGGATGCTCAGCGCCGTCTCCGCGGACGCGCGGATGCTCCGCGCCATATCGGCCGACGTCGCCCATGTCGCGGACCCGCGCCATCTCGCGCGCCGGCCGCCAGCCGCCGACCCGTTCGAGTTGCGTGACCCGGAGTACATCGCCCGGACGCTGCCCGCGCTGCGCGTCATGGCGGACGTCTGGTTCCGCGCCGATGTGCGCGGGTTGGAGAACATCCCGCCACGCGGGCCGGTGTTGCTCGTCGGCAATCACTCGGGCGGCACGCTGATCGCCGATACGTTCGTCTTCGCGCAGGCGTTCTATGACCACTTCGGCCCCGAGCGCGAGTTCTTCCAGCTCGCGCACGACCTCGTGTTCAAGGTGCCTGGCATCCGGGCCATGCTCACGCCGTACGGGACGGTGCCGGCCTCGCCGGAGAACATGCGCCGCGCGCTCGCGCGCGACGCTGCGCTGCTTGTCTATCCGGGCGGCGACCACGAGACCTACCGCGCCAGTTGGCACTCCGCCGAGATCGACTTCGCCCACCGGACCGGGTTCGTGCGGCTCGCGCTTGAGCACGGCGTGCGAATCGTCCCGGTCGTGTCGATCGGCGGCCAGGAGACGGCGCTGTTCCTCGGCCAGGGCGAGCACATCGCGCGACTGCTGCACCTGCACCAGCTGCTGCGGATCGATGTTGCGCCGGTCCAGATCGCACCGCCGTGGGGCATCACCGTGCTCGACCTCCCGCCGCGCCTTCCGCTGCCGGCGAAGATCTCGATCGAAGCGCTCGCGCCGATCGACCTGCGCGACGAACTCGGCGGCGCCCGCGGCGATCCCGACGAGGGCTACCAGCTCGTCACGGGGCGGATGCAGGATGCGCTGCGCGCGCTCGCGCAAGCGCGCGCGCTGCCGCTGATCGGATGACCGGGCGCTCATCGCGGCCCGGGCGTGATGGCGGGCGCGCCGTGAGCACGAGCTCCACGGCGATCACGCGTATCAGGAAGCCCAGGACCCGCGTGAGAGGCCCAACGCCAGTCGCTCCGGGCGCCCGCTGACCAGCTCGCTCGTACAGAATCGCACTCGGGGAAGTCGTGAAAAGCCCGGGTCGTTGGTGATGCGTTGCTGGCTCGTCCTACCGTGTCATGAGCATCCGGAGCTCGATCGTCAATCGCTGGTTAAGCCCGGAGTGGAGGGTCGAATGCGCCTGAAGAGCATGCGTTGGGGGTGGGGGCCTCGGTGTGCGATTGGCGTCCTGGTACTGGCGGTCGTGGTTCCCGCGCCCGCGAGCGCGCAGTTGGTGCTGCGCTCGTTCTCCGACGGTGCGAGCACCTCCAAGTCAGAACTGACCGATCTGGCCACGCAGCTGCGATCAGGCTGTACGCCCAAGGTTCTCGCGGTCAGGAGCATGAGCCTCGCCACGGCGCTGGCCCCATGTTCAGAGCCGGCTGAACCGCAGCTCGAGCGCCAAGGCACGGAGGGCGTTTGCGCGCAGCAAGGACGCAAAGACGGCGGCCAACGCAGCCAGCGCGGTGTTCGGCGCGATCGGCGACGGCAAGCCGTGGGCGGCGATCGACGCCGGGCTGCGAGTTCAGAAGCTCGATGGAAACGACGCGGCCCGCTGCTCAGCGTCGCCGGGCTTGTGAGCCCGCAGGGAATGCCGCAGGAGGCGCTCGCGCTGCTGAACGCGGCCACGAAACGCAAGCCGAAGGCGAAGTCCCCGATGGGCATCGGTATTCAGGCGGTCGCCAGCAACAATCGCGGCTACGCGCTGCTGCTACTCGGTCATCCCAAGCAGGCGATGGGCGATTAGCAGTCCGCGGCGAAGAAGGCACCGCTGCTGTCAGAGGCGCGGGTGAACCTCGATGCAGCGAAGCAATGCAACTGGGTGCTGTTGCCGGGCGGTAGCCGCGGTAACCCGCCGGTGATCGCCGACCCGCCGTTCTGGCGCCAGCACCAATCGGGCTATGCAACGACCGACGAGGAGGGCAGTCCGGTCCAGGTCGCGTCGAAGATCTTCGACCTCTCGCAGAAGCGCTCTCGAAGGTCCACGACCCCAATTCGCAGACCCTCCACCGACGGCTCGCCGTCTGGCGCGCGATGACCACCGCGGAATGACAGCCGCGGCTGCACTCGCTCTGGCATTCCTATGAGTCGCAGATGACCGCGCTCGACGCCGCCACCGATAACAACGGCGCCGCGTACAGCTCCGGTGGCGCGCTCGATCCGTACCAGCCCCAGAATCACGCCACCACGCAATGCGAGGGCGTCTCACCCTGGGATGCCCGTCTGGCGTGCGAGACGAAGGTCTGCACACCCGAGAGCGCGAGTCTGCTCACGCAGTGGACGGCGCGGATTGCTCAGGTCAACGACGCTGAGCTGCGCTACGAAAGCGCCTTCTGGCAGTACGCGACCGGGCTCGCCGCCCACCTTCAGGACCCCGCCGATCTTCTCATTCGCGGTCCACTGCGAAGAGATCCAGGTGGAGATCGCAACCAAAGGGCTGGATCGGTGCGTTCGCCAACATCACGTTCAACCCCAAAGCCGGGACCGCGACCGTCTTTACCGGAGCGAAGGCTGGCGCACTCGGCCAACAGGTACGCGAAGGTGCATTCATCAAAGGCGGCCCGAACGGAATCGAGGACGGCGGCATCCGCATCACCGAATCAACGAGCGGCCCCGCGTTCATGACCCAGAGCCACACGTGAACTTCGCAGTCGCGGGCACCGTGCCGTGCTCGGAATAAGCGAAGCACAACTCTGATCGCAAACTGATCGTGAGGCGGCCGGCGGCAGCATCCCCTCTGGCCTCGTGGAAAACAACGAATCGACACGAGCTGGTCGTACATCAGGATCCAACACCGCACCTACACCGGGACGCTCCCCGGTTAATGCTCTGGGAAACGCACCCATAGTTTCTGCGAGGCGTTCTCTCCACGCGACGTTCGTGCGTCGATCCCGAGCGGCAGGATTTGGCCGGCCAGACGGCCGGTGCCGCCGGCACAGGCCGCGAAGTCGACGGTGAAGCCGATCCGGTTAGCCGGATTGGGCTTTGCATCCTCGGCGCTGTCGGCGAGCCACTCGTAGTAGCCGTCCCCGCTGGGCGAAAGGCTCGGTGTCAATCCGGAATAGCTCGAGGCGGGGCAGCTTCGGCCGTCGGTCGAGATCGGGTTCTCGATCTGGTAGTTGAGATCGCCCATGTCGATGAAGGTGCCGCTCTCGGCGCCTTGGATGGCGAGTCGCTGCGGCCGCCAGATGCGCAGGGGAACGCTGAACGAGTCGAGCTGGATCGGGTGGCCCTCCGTCGTCCCCGTGCCGCCGGTGCCGGGGTCGCCGGGAGCGACGGGGTACTTGATTTCTGTCGAGCCCACTCGGGCGGCTGCGGGGGTCGTCACGAAAAAGGGACCGAACGTCGTCGCATAGTCGACCTGTCCCGCGTTGGTGACGATGTGGAAGCCGATCGTGGCGTCAGGGCGTAGGTCGCTCGCCGGCGCGCGGGGATAGACACCCATAGTGAAGATCCCGGAGTCCGGGCGGCGGGGGTCCGGGGCGAGGTTCGGACGCCCGTCGCGGTTGGGATCGTAGGCTGCCCACGGTCCGAGCAGCGGGCCGTCGGTGTTGCCGTACAGCGCGTCGCGGTTGATCTCGGCGGTGGCGCACCAGGCCAGGCGGAAGCAATCGACGTCCACGGACTTGAGGGTCTCGCCGGGCAGCGCGAACTGAGTGTCGACGCTGAGGACGACCGACAGGTCGCGCTTGACCATCTGGTCGACCTGCGCGGGGGTGACACCGGCGGCGTTGACGTTGAGCGAGTCGGTGGGGTCGCGTGCCCAGGTGTTGGTGAAGATCCAGCCAAGCTGGTTGTGGGCGGCGCCGGCGTCAGGGTCGGAGCTGTCAAGGATGCCGTCGCCGTCGTCGTCGAGGTCGTAGGCGTTGATGATGCCGTCGCC
The DNA here is from genome assembly GCA_963813265.1 of uncultured Solirubrobacterales bacterium. Classification (GTDB taxonomy): domain Bacteria; phylum Actinomycetota; class Thermoleophilia; order Solirubrobacterales; family Solirubrobacteraceae; genus Palsa-465. Next base: position 28,483 of record CAWEYQ010000029.1, read on the forward strand.
ATCGGTGTCGGCGCCCAGCGAGGCGGCGCCACCCGCAGGGGCCGGTGCCTGGGCGAGGACAGCGTGGGCGGGCTTCATGCGGCCCGATCGGTTGAGCCTTACGAAGCCGACGCGGCCGGCACCGACAGGGACGCCACGGCGGTCGACGCGCACACGCCGACGCGTGTCGACGAGAGGGGCCGCCAGGCGGCGGCTGACCTGCGCGGCGGCACGCCCTCGCACGATCCGCCCGAGCGAGACGGTGCGGCGAGCCCGTAGCGTCAAATACACGCCCGGACGGCCTGACGCGCGGACTGTTACGGGACCCCAGTAGCGGCCGGACGGCGCTACGAGGCTCAGCGTGAGTCCTCCCGTCGCGCGCGTGCGCAGCAGGAACATGCCCCTGCCCGACAGCCGCACACCGCGCCCGGCACCTGAGGAAGAAGCAACCACGACCGTGTAGCCCCGCGCGCCGACGACCTGCCCGCGGACGGTCACGGTCTGGGCGCTCGCACTGGGGGCGGCAACCAACGCCACCACGAGCGCGAGGGCCGACGGTGCGGTGACGATACGGCGGCGGGACATGATGGCCTCCCCTGACGGCTGGTTACCCCGGGGGATCGGCAGCAGCACTTGTGGCTTGAGAGCCGACATTCCCGGGTGCCGCGGGAGCAGGACGCCGGACCCGTCGATCGGACCGGCGCGGGCTCGAGTCAGTCGTCGATCGACGACAGGTCGATCGAAGCGAGTCTTTTGTTGAAAGCGCCGGCGGATAGGCCGTGCGACCGTCGCACCCGCCTTCGCAACGAGAACCGGGGGGTGACGGGCCCGGCGACTGGGCTCGCTCCGGCGCACCGAGGTCGCACATCACCTCAAGCGCGCATCCCACCGATCGATGACTATTAGCGAACCGCCGTCGCGGTCCTACGTCTGCAGTCGCGTTGAGCTCTTGCACCGAAGGCGCGCCATGTCATCCAAACTGCTCGTTCTACTCATCGTCGCACTGGTCGCTGTGGCAGGGTGCGGAAGCTCCACCAAGCCCGCCGCCAACGACCCGCCGCCCCAGCCCGTGGACAAGCCGCCCGCTGCGCAGACCGCCAGAGCCCTGAACGCACCGTTCGCGTTCAGGGTCACCGGAAACGTCGTAACGGTCGCGATCGACCGCGCACGGCGCTTCCCAAGCCCCACCGATGAGCCCGTGCAGGTCACTTGCGCAAACCTGGGGGCGAACGGCTTCGTTGACCGCAACCAGGGGCAAGGAGTCTGGAAGCAAGGCGCCAGCTCTACGACCGTCACGTTGCAAAAGTCGGCCACGGGTTTCGACTTGTGCGCGATCAACTTCTCCGCCCGCGCTGGCAAGCAGGCCATCGGGTTCTTCTCGGCCCAAGCCAAGGCGAAATATCTGGCCGACCAGAACCCGACCGGATAGCCATCAGCGCGGCGTCCCGAGAAGGCTCCAGCGGCCGAATCGACCACGTCAGACAAACAGGGCACACCGCATTTCTCAAGGTGTCCGCCTCATCCAACGCGCCGGATCGTCAGCGGTAACGAGCCGTCTGAGGCGGGCGCTGCGGATGCTGTTCGCGTGTCGTGGCCAGCAGCGAACGCCGCGTCGCGAGAAGGTGGTGAGGATCGCGGACGGCGGAGCGGGAGGTCAGCGCGAACGATCGCATGGCTTGCGGTCGCGCGTCGGCCACGCACGTTCCCGCGGGTCCTGTCCCGGGTCGACGTCGACAGCCTGCTGGGCGCGTTGCGAACGGAGCGCGACCGGGGGGAGGGACTCCCTGCGACGTGACGGGCGCTCTTGGTGTCCGCGCGATGCGGCACGCGAGATGGCGTTGCGGCTGCGAGGCCAGCCTCACTTCTCGCGCCTGGTGCACTGCCGGAGCTTCGCAAGGGGACCGGGATGGCTGTCACCGGGTCGGTAGTTGGCCGGGGCGCGTCCCGAGAGAACGACGGATGGCCGGGAACGGACGGCTCGCGCCAGCGGCGGGTCACCTCTGACGGGTCTGCTGCGCACGGGTATTACTCGCCTTCGCAGAGCACGCGAGGGACGATCGAGGTGGCGCGGGGGAAGGGGACGAATGCTCGGCTGTCTCGGCTGAGCCGAACCGGGAGGCGGCTGAACGCTCCGTTTCGCGTGGGCGTCCACCCGACGGCACCAAGGTCGCCTTCTCGACCTTCACCAGCGGAGCACCATGCTACGGCCTGCTCCACCACACGTTCTTCTGCTTCGAGGTTTCAAGCTCCAACCACTTCACCAGGCTGACCGAGCCAGCGTGGATGAACTTCCAGTACCCCACGTGGATGGGCAACTCGCGGCTGCTGCTCTTCTACAACAGCGGCACGCTGGCCTATTCGAATCTCGGTCGGAGCGGCTACAAGACGTGGTTCAGCTGGCTCGACTATTTCATCCCGAGCACGAGCGGCTTCGGCGAATGGATCTCAGGCGCGGCCTCCGTAGACGGCAAGCGCCTCGCGCTCGTTACTCACGTCGACAACCAATCGCGGTTCGCGATCCGACTGTTCTCGGGCCCGACCGACGTCCGTGGCGGTGATCTGACCAGCTACAAGCCGACCCTGTCTCCGTGCACGCTCAAAGCGCCCGACGGCGGTAAAGGCGTCGACCCCAAGCATCCCGACCTGACAGCGTTCGACAGCGTGAGCTTCTCGCCTGACGGCCGGTCGCTCGTATACGGGTACAAGGGCGCCATCTACGTCGCGAGCAACGGAAGCCTCACCAACTGCGGCCGCATCATCGTCCGCAAGGCGATCAAGGCCGGCACCAATCCGAACTCGGGCCCAACGTCCTGAGACGGCACGGCGCCGGACAAAGCGAACCCGCCGTCCCGGCGCGCGGAACCCCGGTCTGAACCGACATCGCGGCGCCTGTCCTGCCGCCGCGAGCGCCGGTCTGCCCTGCGGGACACAGGCGATCACGAACCTGTGCCGACGGCACGTGCTCGTGCGAGCCAAAGCGTGTCTGGACCGGTGCGGCTTGCGGCACCTGCTCGTCGCCTCGGAACCGGGTCTGTCGGCGAGACACACTCAAGACGAGCATGGATCAGCGGGCCTCGGTCTCGATCAGCCAGAGCCGGACGATCGGAGCGTCGCCGAAGGGATAGCCGAATCTAGAGGCGGTCGGACCGAGACCGCCCGTGGTGGGCGACCAAGGAGAAGTGAAGATTGGAGCCGAGGCATCGCTGCGATTGTTCCAGCGGAGGAGCACGCCTCGCGCCTAGCCGGACACCCGCATGTTCGTGTGATTGGCCAGGGTCGCCGCCGCCGCGAGGCTCGTGGTGCACTCGCCGGCTAGCTCGCCGCCGAGCGCGGCCGGCGCTCAGCCGCGCTCGCCGACGTCCATGTACTCGCGGTCGCGGGCGCCTGTGTACAGCTGAAGCGGCCTGAACGTCGTCTGCTCGGGGTCCCTGACCATCTCGACCCACTGCGCGATCCACCCAGCGCTGCGGGCGAGCGCGAACATCACCGGGAACATCGGCGGCCCGATGCCGAGCGCCTCGTATGTGACGCCGGAGTACAGATCGAGGTTGGGGTACAGCCGGCGGGAGGTGAAGTACTCGTCGTCGAGCACTCGCTGTTCGAGCTCGTCGGCGATCGCGAACAACGGGTCGGGCCGGCGGTGCTCGTAGAGCTGCTCGAGCTGCCGGCGGAGCACACGCGCCCTCGGATCGTAGGTCTTGTAGACCCAATGGCCGAAGCCCAGCAGCCGTTCGTGCGCTGACTTGACGCGTGCGAGGAACTCGGGTACGTGACTGGGCGATCCGATCCCCCTCAGCATCGTCAGCACCCCCTGGGCAGCTCCCCCGCGCATCGGCCCCGACAGCGCGGTGACACCGGCGGCGACGGCCGCGTATGGATTCACATGCGTGGACCCGACCGCGCGCACGGCGGTCGTGGAAGCGTTTTGCTCGTGGTCGGCATGCAGCATCAGCAGCACGTCCAGCGCGCGCTCGACCACCGGGTCCGGGGTGTAGCGAAGCTCGCTCATCCGGAACATCATCGACAGCAGGTTCCCCGTGTAGCTGAGGTGATCCTCGGGGTGCACGTACGGCAGCCCCTGCAGGTGGCGGTAGGAGAAGGCCGCCAGGGTCGGCAACTTCGCCAGCAGGCGGACCACCTGTAGCTCCCGGGCCTCGTCGTCGTACACCTGGTCGGCGTCGGTATAGAAGCTGGAGAGTGCACCGACCGACGCGGCCACCATCGCGATGGGGGGCGCGTCATACCTGAATCCCTCGATGAAGCCCTTGACGTTCTCGTGGACGAAGTTGCGGGTGCCGATCTCGTGCAGCCACGACTCGTACTGCCCCGCGGTGGGCAACTCCCCGTTGATCAGCAGATACGCCAGCTCGAGGAAGTTCGAGCGCTCGGACAGCGCCTCGATCCGGTAGCCGCGGTGGTGGAGGATCCCGGCCTCCCCATCGATGTGCGTGATCGCGCTGCGACACACGGCCGTGCTCGAAAGGCCCGGGTCGTATAGCGCGAGCCCACCCGCCTGCCGTCCGAGCTCCGAGCTGCGGATCGCACCGTCGTCGATCGGCAGCTCGAACCGCTCCCCCGTGCGATTGTCGATCACGGTCAGCGTGCTGCGGCTCGCCAATCCATCGGTCCGCTTCCCCGATCGTTGCTCCACCTGCCCAATCTTGCCCGCACTCATGCGCCGCTCCGCTCGCCGTTGGTCACATCACGCCGCGCACGATCGCACACCTGGCCTTCAGACCGTGGGCAAAGACGGGCGATCCGCATAGACGTTCTGTGAAGGACATGTCGCGGCGCGCTGCGCCAGCCGCGATGAGTCCCACAGGGTCGTTGGCGACTCGACGACAAGTCCAGGCTTGTCCCCCATACCCAGCGGCGCGGTCGCAAGACCACGGCGCGCCCGCCAATGGTGATGAGCCACGGATCCGCGGCCCACACGGGGCGGTCAGCTAGTCACTCTCTTCGGCCAGGGCACCTCGGGCAGTCGCCCGCGCAGTGATGATCACGCCGTCGCTTGGGTAGATGATCGACTCGTGCTGGTCATCCCACCGAACACGATAGTGCTGGTGGCCCGCACTGCCCAGCAGCTCGACTACCTTCCCGCGCCGCGACGGCCGACCATGCAGTCCCCGCGCTTCAATCTGATCCCCCACCCCCGCCGGTCCGGGCATTCGCGCACTTCTCATGTCCTCACCTCCGACGTCGTCGAATCCTTCTGTTCTAACTCCTTCCCCGTGCCCAGCGCAACAGTGCGATCGGCTGACTCCCGTCCGGGATATCTACTGAAGGCCGAGAACGCGGTTCAGTCCACCCCATCGCGAGCACGGATTCAAAGCGCCCAATTGCGGCAGCGAGCCGAGGCCCTGGCGGTGACTCAACGCTTGGATCGCGTGCGATCAAGGCTCCCAAGAACGGACGTACACGGCGACTCTGCTGCCGCTCGCAGCGACGGTATGGCGGACGACCACCCGGTCAACCGGATTGTCGCCCAACGCGATCACGAGCTCTCAGGACTGCTTCCGATCTCAGCGGTCACGACTGCGTCCAGAACACGACTGCCGCTCCAGGCGTCGAGCGGTGGGCGGCTCTCGATCACCCTTCGTCGACGCCGGAGCGCCAGAGAGAGCCTCGTCCGTCCGACCTGGCAGCCGGTCGGTCGAGGAGCCAACGGCTATCCCTCGGTCAGGAGCAACAGCGTCTCGGGGCGGACACCGTCGAACTTCATTGCGTCAGCCCCTGCTTGAGACTGCATGAGCTCCTGAAAGGCGGCCATGTCGGGGATCTCCGCGATCAGCCCGACTCGCTTTGAACCCTCCGGGTCACGAAAGGTGCGAATCGTGATTCCCAGAGGCCCAAAGACTTCCTGTCGCTTCGGTGAACTGAGCCAGTGGTCCACATCATCGACCTCGTGAAATGCAAGCAGCGTTGCCATCGTGCCTCGTCTTTCCCACAGCGAAAGCTGTGCCCGGTCGCGCGTATGCGAGCAACCCTAATCGATCCTCGTGCCCCGGCCGCGGAGTCGTGTCGACTCGGACTCGTGTCAATGGCCATCGGTTTCTCCCCAAGTACGGCCATCGCTTCTCGCCACTGGTGGCCATGTTTTCTCCCCGCTGCTCCAACGGTTGCGGAGAAGCCGCCAGCACGACCTCGGACGCGACTACGGCGCGAGACGGGCATACACGCTGACGTCTGCCTGGTCGACCGAAGCGGTAGCTCGGGTCATGACGAGCGGAGCGGTTCAAGGGATACGTGCGCGAGAGCAGTCGTTGGCGTGCTGGGTGCAGATGAGCTCGTCGCGGAGGTCGTGGGGGGGAACTCGCAGGCGGTGGTGAGGGAGGTTCGCAGCGCCGTGTGCGTGCGGCGCGCCGACTGTGTCGCTCAGCAGCTCGGCGATCTCCGGGGTGCTGAGGCCGTGTGCGTCGCGCAGCAGCAACACCGCGCGGTAGTTGTCTGGAAGCTCACCGAGGAAGCCTTGGACGCAAGCGCTCAACTCGCGTTGCTCTGCTCGTAGCTCACCGCTTTGTGAGGCGTCGGCGGCTGCGAGGGTCTCCGGTTCGATATGCCCGGTGTTCGCGGGCGTCATCCGTGCAGTTCCGTGTGCGATGCCAGGGTTCCGCGCAAGGCCAGTCTCGGGCCTGGCGCATTGCGAATTGGAGCTGCAGAGGAGTCCGGAAGCAGCGGGACGAGGCTACGCTTTGATGATTCCAATATCGTGGTAGTATCGAAGCTAATGGCAACGACGCTTACCGAAATGACTCCGGCAACCGTGATCAGTGGGTTGGCTGCGCTGGCGCAAGAGACCCGTCTGGCGATGTTCCGGGCGCTCGTGCGTAAGGGTTCGTCCGGCGAGAGCGCCGGCGAGCTCGCGCGGCTGCTCGAGGTGCCGCCGCAGACGCTGTCCTTTCACCTGAAGGAGATGGCGCGCGCTGGCTTGCTGAGCTCGCGCCGGGAGGGACGTCACATCTACTACGCCGTCGATTTTGAGCATGTGCGCCAGCTCGGCGCTTACCTGACTGACTCCTGCTGCGCCGACGAGACGAGCGGGTCGGGGTCGCGATAGAGAGGACCGGTGGATCATGTCCAGCACCGATGTGAAAGAGCTTGTGCAGGAGCGCTACGGAGAGGCTGCGCGCGTGGTGCGCTGCGGCGCCGGGGACGCGACGCCCGTCTCCGATGATCCTGTGACGCGGGCGCTGTACGACGACGCGGAGGCGGCGTCGGTGCCGGTCGAGGCGTTGCAGGCGTCGCTTGGCTGCGGCAACCCGACAGCGCTGGCGGAGCTGAAGGAAGGTGACGTGGTGCTCGATCTCGGGTCGGGCGGCGGGATCGACGTGCTGCTGTCGGCGCGGCGGGTCGGCCCGACGGGTAAGGCGTATGGGCTTGACATGACCGATGAGATGCTCGTGCTGGCGGAGGAGAACAAGGCCCGCTCGGGCCTGAGGAACGTTGAGTTTCTGCGTGGCGAGATCGAGGAGATCCCGCTGCCGGACGGGTCGGTCGACGTCATCATCTCCAACTGCGTGCTCAACCTCTCGACCGATAAGGACCGGGCGCTGGCGGAAGCGTTCCGCGTGCTGCGTCCGGACGGGCGGGTTGCGATCTCGGACATCGTGCTCAGCGAGCCACTGCCCGTGGGGCTGCGCGCGAACGAGGAACTGTGGGCGGACTTCTGGACCGAATGCTTCTCCGGCGCACTCGAGCAGAACGAGTACCGCGAGAAGCTCGCGGCGGCAGGCTTCGCACAGATCGAGGTCCAACCGACGCGAGTGTTCGGGTTCGACGATGCCTACGGGTTCCTCGCCGAGCGCACGGCCGACGCCGAGCAGATCGCGCGTGCGGTCGAGGGCAAGGTGATGAGCGCGTTCGTGCGCGCGGTGAAGCCCTGAAGGCCGCCGTCTACGACGCACCCGGGCCACCGGCACAGTCGTTACCGTCGGCGACAAGGTCAGCTCGATTCGCGTGGGCTGATCGCGTGGTGACGGGCTGATGACGCGACAAGTCGCAGCCCGAAGCAGGGCCGCCATGGCCGAGTCTGCGGTCAGTTCGGACCGGCCGACGTAGGTTGCTGCGTGACGTCTACTTCGTGTGTCCAGCGGTGATCGAGGAGGCCGTGACACGCTCGAGCGCGCCTCTATCCTCTCGACATGTCACTGCGTGTGCACGTTGACGTGGGCCACCGGCCTGAGCTGAACACCGACGAGCTATGGCAGATCGTGCAGGACGGACTGGGGAAGCGACACGAGATCGTCAAGCAAGGGCGCTGGTATCAGGTTCCAAACGTGATCGTCAAGCGCTCGGACAGCGACGGCGCCGCGATCCAGATCCTGCAGCAACGCCTGCGGCACCGCACGGTACTGCGGGTCTACGGGGTGGCGCCCTCGGTCGCGAAGCGACCTTCGACGCCGTACGGGATGCGACAGCAGATAGCTCGCTCACAGCCGCTGGTCGACGAGGTCGTAGCGTTCCTGCGTGGCTGCAGCGCGCTGCACGACCAGCCGAACGTGGCCGGCGACCCGTAGTCGCGTGGAGCAACCCTTCCGCGCCGATCTCCGCAGCAGACCGCGGAGAACGCCTGCTCCCACGAGCGCCCATTGTCCGGAGTCCAGTCGCTGTCGCGTACGCGGAGTCATCGGCGCCGCCTATGGCTCGACATCGGCTTTGCTACGGAGGCGCCGGCGCCGGCAGAGCCGACCCACCGCTCGCTTCGCTCGACGAGGAGCGAGCTGCGCACACTGTTGGGTCGGCTCGTGTCCGCTCCAATTTCGACCGCCCCGGATGTTGCCATCGGCGCGATTGCGTTCGAGGCTCCGTCGCGTCGCGTCGCGCGATTCCATCGGCGACCACGCGGTCGTAGGAGCTGTTGCGGATCCGGGCCGCCAGAGGCAGGGTCGACGGCGAGGCGCCGGTGGCGGGCTTTCGGCCGGTGATTTCCTCGCCGCCGCCCGCCGACCCGGACTTGCCATTTGTCACCGCATCCGCGATTCGTGAAACTGGAGAGCTGCTCGTCACCTGCGCTTAGCAGTCCACTTCGCCTTCCCGCTGTTGCAGGCCACGAGCGTGAGCCGGCCGGTCACCAGCTGGTTCTTGTAGTAGCTGACGGTGACAGTGCCGCTGGACGAGCGTCCAACGACTTTGCCGCGCACGCGTGCGTTGATTTTGTACAACGGAAAAGGACCGCCAACACGCTTGGCCTGCTTGAACGCGAGGTTGAACTGGCCCTGCTTGTCGAGCTTCGCCGATTTCCCGGGAGCGAGGAGGTAGGACTCGCTCCTGCCGCCCGACGACGAAACGCAACTGACGCTCACCGACGCCCGGAACTGCGTGACCGATTTCCCGGTCAACCTGAACGAGACGGGGCCGGCGCCCTTGACCTTCCCGTCGTAGCGGCTGGTCGTGGCCGCGTCCGCAAGCGCCACCGCCAAGAGCGCTGCTGTTGCGACGACGAGCAGGGCGATGACTCGCTTGTGTGTTCTACCCACGTCGCCCCTCCTGGCGTCGTCGACCGCTGTGACCCTACTCCCGCAAGGCTGGCAGGCCATCCGCTCGCGCCCCGAATCGGCCTGCGTAGTTACCCGTGCGCTCACCGTGAGCCAGAGCTGGTCTTCGGTGTCCGGCCTGGACCGGCGCAGGAAAGTGCGCGACCCTCGGTGGTCGCGCCCGGGAGCATCGCTCGAGCTGAACATGTGACTGCGGGCGCATGCTCGCGCCGCAAGACAGATGCGTCGGTCGAGACCCAGCCGCCCGAGAGCAAGCACTCGACACGGCGATGACTACGACGGGAAATGCGTGCGGTCATCGCGGTCCTTTCCGCCTGCCAGGAGCCATCGCGGCGGCCGCTTCCGGGCGCCTGCGTTCAACGAACTACAAGCATCCGCCGGCGACGTCCACCGCTGCTCGTACTGATGATCCTTACTCGGACGGGCTTGCCCCGGGGCGGGATTCTGCTTCTCGTCGTCCCATTCCGACCGGCAGACACCTGCTTCGCGCGCGGAACTCTACGGCAGCTTCGGGGGCCCGCTGCTTTCCGAAAGCTGGTCTTCTCTCACTGAGCCGCCCGCACCCTATGCCCGGAAAGCGCGCATCGCGCGGACGACTGCTTTCCCCCCGTAGCGGCCTCGGAACTCATGAGCGCAATGGACACTATGGGCGACCAGGGAGTCGCCAGCGGGCCTACGGGCGAACGAGCGCTTGGCGGGTGGCCCAGTGAACCAACACACGAACAAACCATGCATGGCTGTGCATGTGCATATGCGATGATGTGTGCATGAGCCATGGCCACGATGTCGACCTTGCTTACCTGAGTGCTGAGACGGCGCGGGTTGTCGCCGAGACGATGCAAGCACTCGCGACTCCGAGCCGGGTGCGGATCCTCAGTCGCCTCGGCGCCGGGCCGTGCTCGGTCACGGAGCTCGCCCGTGATGTCGAGATGGAGCAGCCGGCGGTCTCTCAGCAGCTGCGTGTGCTGCGGCATCTCGGGCTTGTCGTGGGTGAGCGTCGCGGCCGACAGACGATTTACGAGCTCCACGATGACCACGTCGGGCTGCTGTTGGCCGAGGCGGTCTCTCACGCCGAGCATCTCCGGCTCGGTCTCGCGGCTCACGTGGGTCGCGAAGCCGTCAACGCGTGAGCCTCGCGTCGGAGCCGCGCGTGGCATGAG
>CAWEYQ010000030.1:0-67312 GCA_963813265.1 uncultured Solirubrobacterales bacterium
GCAGCGAGCTGACGCGCAGGCTTGCGGGTGCCTTCCGATATGCGGGCGAGCGTCGGTGACCGCAGCAAGGGGGCGATCAGCCCCAGTTCCCGCGCGCGCGAGCGACGGCAGCGTCGCGGTCATGCGCCCCAAGCTCGCGTAGATGTGGCGAATGTGAGTTTCCTGACCGTGTTGGTCGAGACGAAAAGCTCGGCGGCGATCTCCGGCGCTTTGAGGTTACTGGGGAGATGGCCGACAACGCGCGACTCGGCCTCGCTCGGCTCTGGGTCAGGGGCTCGGGCTCACCCCGCACCGCCAGCCGAAGAGCCGCCGAGCAGCCGCCAAGATCGCTCTAAGCAAGAGTCGCATGCGCGGTCCGGTGCCAGGGGATGGCGCTCGAGCAGCTCACGCACGGGTGCCAGACGAAGGCCAGCATCAGCGCCTTCCGGTTCGGCGAACTCGAGTGCGCGTTCCACTGATTGCTCCGCGCCGCGGTGATCTCGAAGCTGCTCTCGGGCCACGGCGTCGAACAGCAACGCCTCGATGGCCGGCCGAGCGGGTGGAGCGACTTCGACTGGCGGTCAATCACCAGCGGGCGACCCTGACCGCGTCCTCGGGCTCACCCTCCGCGAGATAAAGGACGGCGGCGGCAACGCGCATGCTCAGCACCATCACGTGCTCGTCGCTGACAGCGTCCAGCGCCGCGCGCACCGCCTGCATCGCCGAGCCCGATCTGTGCCTGGAGCACGCCGGCCCGGAGTTCTGTCGCCAGCGCATGCTCCTCGACGAGCAGCGCCTGCATCCGCTCGGCAGCGCGAAAGGCGCCCAGCGCCAGCTCGTAGCGGTGCTCCGCGAGGCCCAGGAGGCCGGCGCGCATGGTGAAGCATCGATCAGTTCGGTGCCCGGCTCGCCGTCAGGCTGCATGACCTGCTCCGCCCGCTCCAGCCGCGCCGCGGCCTCGGTGAAGCGTCCGAGCCAGAGCAGCGCCGTCGCGCTTGTGGCCAACGCAGTCACGATGATCGGATCGTCGCTCCAGCCGTGCGTATCGGCAAACCGGACCGACCTCGTCGCTCTGGCGCAGGCCGCCGAGCACCGGCCGGCCGCTCAGCACGTTGGCGATGGCCAAATGCGCCAGCGGCGCGATCTCCAGCCAGGGGCGTCCCGTCCGGCGCGACAGCGACAGCGCCTGCTCGAGATGCTGCCGCGCGTCGTCCAACCGCAAGGACCACAACTCAGCGATCCCCAGGTTCTGCAGGGCCACCGCCCGATGTGCGTCACTCAGCGCGCGGCTTCCCCGCCGGCAACGCCTGGAGGGCCGCCTCCAGCGATTGGATCGCGTCAAGCACCGTCTTGAGGTCACCGCGCCACCGCGCCAGCGCCAGCCGCGTCACCGCCAGGTGCGCCTCGAATCGTTTCGGCGCTCGGCAGGCACCGCGTCGCCCGACTGCTGCGCAGACTCGACGTACGCCGCGCTCTCCTCGAGTTCGCCATCCAACGAGCCGTACAGCGCTGAACGCGAGGGTCAACTCGGGATCGGCTCCACATATCGTCGGAATGCGTACAGCAGCTCCACGCACAGTGGCGACGCGGCCATCCAGGATCAAGTCGAGGTAGTTGTCCGCGAGCAAGCGTGATGCGTCAGGCCAGTCGCTCGCCAGCGGGCGTGCCGGACAGCATCGATGACGTCGCCGTGCTGCTCGAACGCACTGGGCGGCGGCCCGGTGCATCGGGACAACGCTGGCAGGGGCCACGCGGCGGAGTTCAAGCTGCAACGAGTCTGGCCAAACAGGTGGTGGTAGCGAAACCCACGACCGGCTCGCGTCCAGCGAGGACACGAACGCGTTCTCATGTTCGAGCTGCTGAAGGATCCGTTCCGCACCCGAGCCGCCCGTGAGAAAGTCAGCGAGCCGCCACTCACTCGGTCCAGGACAGATCGTCCGCAACAACATCTCACGGACGTCCGCCGGGTGGCGTTCCAGCACCTCCGCCATCAGATAGTCCGCGACGGTTCGCTCGCTTCCGGAGAACTCGCGCACGAACCGCTCCGGGTCGCCATGCCGAGCCAGTGAGAGGACGGCCAAGCGCAGACCCGCCGCCCAACCTTCGGTCCGTTCGTGCAGCAACGCGATGCCCGTGTCCGAGAGCGCGATTCCCTCGGCCATGAGCAGCTGCCGCGTCTCGTCGAGCGAGAACCGGAGGTCACTGCCGCGGACCTCGGTGAGCGCGCCGGCTAGCCGCAAGCGATGAAGTCCCAGTCGCGGGTCCTCACGCGTCACCAACACCACGAGCACCTGAGAAGGAAGCCGAGACAGAAAGTCCTCGAGCCAGCCAAGCGCGTCAGGGGAGCGCAGCTCGTGCACATCATCGATCACCAGCACCACGGGGTTCGTCAGCGAATCGAGCCCTGCCAGCAGCCGGTCGGCAGCGACCTCGCCGCGAAAACCCGGCGACGGGGCCGCCGGCTCGACTGATTCGACCACGCGGGCCAGCGCGTCAACGAGTGAAAACCAGAACCGGTGCTCGTCGCGCTCGACGCGCTCCACCGACATCCACGCAAGTTGATCCCGCAACCCGGCGGCCTCGGCCCACGACTCCAACAGCATCGATTTCCCGCTGCCCGCGGGCGCACACACAAGCACAACTCCACCTGGCTGCGCGCAGGAGATACGAGCGAAGAGATCAGGGCGCTGGACCAGCCCCCGTCCCGCAGACGCCCGACGCCGGAGGTGCGGCGTGCGCGATGCCACAGATTCCCCGATCAAAGCCGACATGGTCCCAGGATCGACGTCGGACACTATCGCTCCGCTGAGGCTTCCACACAACGTGCACCTTGACCTCCGTAGAAACCACGGTCTCAGATCATCCGAACTGCGTGACGATCGATCACCCACACGCGGGTCAGTCTGTACGCATGACAGATCCACACACACCCAACACACTCGTCACGGAGGCCGCGGGCCGGTACAGCGTAATCGCCGTGGCCTTCGAGGACGACAGCAACGCGTACAACGCCCTGACCCTCCTCAAGGAGCTCGACACGCAGCAGCGCGTCGGCGTCCAGGAAGCAGCCGTGGTCGTCCGTCGCGACGACGGGCAAGTCGTGGAAAAGGACAGGATCAGCTCGGCGTTTCTCGCGGGCACGGCCACTGGAGGTCTTGTCGGCCTCCTGATCGGGATCATCGGCGGACCGTTTGGCATGCTCATCGGCGGGACCGGCGGGCTCATGATTGGCTCGTTGCTCGACCTCGACGACATCGAGGACACCGAGTCGGCCCTGGGCGAGATCTCGAAGTCGGTCCAACCCGGGCGGACCGCGGTGCTCGCAGTCGTGACCGAGCAGAGCCCGGAGGTCGTGGACGCCGCCATGTCCGGACTCGGCGGCACGGTCTTCCGCCGGCCGGTGGACGAGGTCGAGGCGGAGCTCTCGGCCTCGGCCGAGGCCGAGCGCAAAGCGAAGCGCGAAGCCCGCAAAGAGCTCGTTCTCACCCGTCACGAGCACGACAAGGCCGCGGTCAACGCGAGAGTCGATTCGCTGAAGGCCAAGTTCCACCACGAGCAGACGACTCCTGAAGCAACCGCTCCCGCGAGCCGCTAAACCGGTGCACGGCCGGCGCGGGCAGCTGCGACTGTCCACGCCGGTCACTGCTTTCAGCGCCTCGAGGCCGAGACGCATGGGCGAGGACAAAGTCCCGCCCGGAGGTAGCGGGTCTCCTGATGCCTGCGCCCAACCGCTCACGAAGTCCCACCCGGTCAATCACCACCTACACGGACCCATCACGATGCCGCCTACGAACGCCACCGCCGCCGAGATTCCCGATCAGCCGTCCGAGCCGCGGATCGACCGACTCGTCTCGCTGCTCGAGCCCTTGAGCCGCGTGACCCACCCGAAGCTCTACGGCGTCGAGCACTTACCTGCTGACGGTTCGCTGCTCGTCGGCAACCACACCATCTACGGGCTCCTCGACGTGCCGTTCATGGTGACCGAGGTCTGGAAGCGCCGCCGCATTGCCATCCGTGGGCTTGGCGAGCACGCCCACTACGCGGTTCCGATCTGGCGAGATCTCTTGTCGAGCGGTGGGATGGTTCGCGGGACGCGCGACAACGTCCGCGCCCTCATGGCGGCACGACAGACAATCCTGGTCTTCCCTGGCGGAGCCCGCGAAGTGAACAAGCGACGCGGTCAGCAGTACCAGCTCCTGTGGAGGGAGCGCATCGGCTTCGCGCGGCTCGCGATCGAGCAGGGGTACCCGATCGTCCCAGTCGCTGCCGTCGGCGCCGAGGACATGTTCGACGTGATCATCGACCGGAGAACGCCGATCTATGGTCAGCTCTCCCAGCTCTACGAGAGGCTGATGGGCTTTCCGACACCGCCGATCGTGCGCGGCATCGGGCCAACTCCGATCCCCCGGCCTGAGCGGCTGTACTTCTGGTTCGGCGAGCCGATCGACACCCGGTCGATGAGGGGGCGCTATGACGACACGGCGGCCGCCCGCGCACTGCGTGACGAAGTCAAGCGGGCCATCCTGCTGGGAATCCAGTTTCTGCGCGATGAGCGCGACCGGGACCCGGACCGCGGCTTGCTAAGACGACTGGTCGGCCGCAGTCCCTCGTAGGGGTGTGACCGAGGTCTTCGTCCTGGCGGTGGTCGCCGCGTTTGACGCGGGGCTTCTCACTGCCGCCGTCGTGCTGATGGGGCGCCCCCGGCCGGCCCAGCACCTCCTCGCCTACCTGATCGGGGGCATGAGCCTCTCGATTGTCTTCGGACTATTGATCGTGTTCGGGCTTCACGGGTCCAAGCTCCTGCGTGAGCCCGACCGGTCGACGCGGGCGCTGGTCGAGCTAGCCGCGGGAGCCCTGATGATCGTCGTTGCAGTCGCTGTGGGCTCAGGTCGCAGGCTGCGATGGCACTCGCGGCGCGCTGGCCACGGCGACGCCGAGCGTCAGCGGCCCGAGAGCCTCTACGAGCGCGCCCTGGGCCGTCACTCTGTGTGGATCGCATGGGCGGCCGGTGCCATCTACAGCCTGCCGGGCGCGGAGTACCTCGCCGGCCTTGTGCTGCTGGCCAAGGCCGGCGCGCCCACGGCCTCCGAGGTGGTCGCGGTCTTGGGGTTCAACCTGATCATGTTTGCCACCATCGAGCTCCCGCTCCTCGGCTTTGTCCTGGCGCCGGAGCGCACGCGCTCACTGACCGAGAAGCTCAACCGCTGGATGACAGACCATCGACGTATCGTGATCGTGATCATGTCCGGAGCCGTCGGCGTCTACCTGCTCGTCTCGGGACTCGGCGACCTCGGCTGACACCCAAGATGCGTTTGGCTCGATAGGACCTGGACGACAGCTCGAGGGGACGCTCCTGCCCGGCGGACGCACTCTTGATAATCGCCAATTCAGAGCCCGGCGCTCGCCGCGGGTGAGGCGCCATGCGGCCAAATCACGCAAAACGCGTGACGACGGATCACCCTGCGCGCGAGGATGCTGCGCCCCGTGTTCTGGCAAACCGATACGGGCTCGATGCTCGTGACACGCGTGCCGCCCTCGACTTCGCAAGCGATGGGAGCGAATGCAGCGGCATCACTGGGACCGATCTCGACGTCGATTCGATCGCGTCACGCAGCGGTGGACAGGATGCGGTCACGTACATGTAGGACAACATTCCTCGAAGGAGGTTGACATGGCACTTTCCGATCAACTCACCGAGCTCGCCGCTCGCGCTAAGGAAGCGGAGGACCACGCGGGAGCGGCACAGGGCAAGGCTAAGGCCGACGTTCAAGCGGACGTCGAGAAGGCGCGAGCGTCTGCTCAGGACAGGGCTAAGAAGCTCCGCGAGTCGGCTGACGCGAACAAGAACAAGCTCTCAGTCTGGTGGTACGACCTGCAGCGGACGTGGAACGAGCACGTCGCGAAGATTCGCGAAGACATCGACGCGAAGCGGGCTGAGCACGACGTGGATCGAGCCGAGCGGCGCGCCGAGCACAGAGCGGACGACGCGATGTTCGCGATTGAGTTCGCGTACGCGGCGATCGAAGAGGCGGAGTACGCAGTGCTCGACGCTGAACTGGCGAGGATGGAGGCAGACGAGCTGTCGGCGGCCTGATCACTGGCTTGAGTGGCACGTGGGGGCCGAGCTCGAGTCCCGCGTGTCACTCAGCTAGCCCCTCGCTGCCCCGGCTAGAGTCCGGTGGTGAGCGTGCCCGCCCGTTTTGGAGCTTTGCGAGAACAATGGGAGCGCGTCGAGCCGCCGCGGCGACCCGTGCTGCTGATTAACCCCCGGTCCGGCGGCGGCAAGGCAGCACGGGCGGCCCTCGCCGATCGAGCACGCGAACGGGGCGTCGAGCCTGTGGTGCTCGGACCTACCGACGATCTCGCGACGCTCACTGCGATCGCCATCGACAAGGGAGCTGACGCACTGGGCATGGCCGGCGGTGACGGCTCGCTGGCGACTGTCGCCGCTGCGGCGGTAGAGCACGACCTGCCCTTCATCTGCGTTCCCGCCGGGACGCGCAACCACTTCGCCCTCGACCTGGGAATCGTCCGCCACGACCTGATCGGAGCGCTCGACGCCTTCACGGCCGGACTCGAGCGCCGGATCGACATGGCCGAGGTCAACGGCCGCCCATTTCTGAACAACATCTCGCTCGGCGTCTACGGCGATGCCGTGCAGCGATCGGGCTACCGCGACGCCAAGGTGCAGACGATGATGGCCACCCTCCACGAGGTGCTGAGCTCAACCGCCCCAACACCGGAGCTACTCCTCACCGACGACCTAGCTCGTCGGCACACTTCCCCCCTGGTCGTGCTGGTGTCGAACAACGAGTACGCATTGGACCAGCCATTGGCCCAGGGTTCGCGGCCACGGCTCGACACCGGCCGACTCGGCATCATGGTGCTGGACCGGCCTGACGCCAAGCGCCCCCCGGTCTCTGTGTGGAACGCGCCCTCGATCGAGATCGCGTCCACCGCGCCCCTACCCGCAGGCCTCGACGGCGAGGCCGTTACCCTGCTGCCGCCGCTCCGCTGCACAACCCGTCCCGCCGCGCTGCGCGTCCGCATCTCACGCCACCACCCCGGCGCCTCGCCCTCGGCCCTGCTCTCGTCACGATAATGGCGCCAACAAGGTGCCTGACTGAACAGGCCGCCGACGTAACCCACCTGGATGTCTCGCCGAGCTCAATCGGCACGGCAGGCGCCGTGCGGCGGACTCCAGGCGCGGACGGCCGAACAAGCGATCGCGCTACTCAGCTGCGCGGCGGCGGCCCCGGCGCCGCGGCGGAAGCAAGCCGCTCCGCCGGTCCTCTTCCTCGACGGCCGCAGCCAGCTCTGATGCGGCGTCGGCAAGGTCGCCGTACGCCCGAGCAACCGCACGCAGGCTGCGACCTTCGCTCACGCGGTCAAGCTCAGCGACCGTCTCGTCGAAGCGCTCCCAGAGCCCGGCCGGACCACGCCGGCCGGTTCCAGGCCGAAGCTCGTAGGGCGGCTGGGCGCCGCCCTTGGCAGGTGGCCATTCGAATCCGTCCTTGTACGCGGCCTCGCACGCCTCGGCTCGCCGCTTGGCCGCAGCGGCAAGGCCGCTCAGGCGGGCGCTGAACCCGGCGTCAGGCGGCGCGAGCACGTGCTCCCGGAGCGCCGCTCGCCATGACGCCCTCGCCTCGTGAACGCCTGCTCCGACTCCGGGCTCACGCGCCGAGCAGCCCCTCGGTCACATCTGACTCTGACCGGCCCGTGCCCGCGGCAGCACGCGGCAGCGGCACGACCGGAGCATCCTCGGCGCACTCCCACACGCCCTCCCCCACCGCGGCCGCCGGTAGCTCGCCACGCAACCGGTCTACCTCCGCCCGTGGGACGAGAAACCGATTGCCGATCCGAACGGCCGGCAACCGCCGGCTGCGAATCCAGTTACGGATCGTCTGGCTCGTCGCGTTCAGAGCCTCGGCCGCCTGGGACGCCGTGAGCAGCTCGTCATCAGTCGTCGAGCTCATCGACTCCGCACGGTAGCCAAAAACGCAAACCCTTTGCGATCGCGAACATCACCCGGGACAGGCTACGACTCGACTCGGCGGCACCCAGGGTCATCCCGGCAGCGCCCGACTCCCGAGGCACGCGCTCGAGAGTTTGATGCCCTTTTGATGCCCTCGAGACCCATCCCGGCGCCCCTTAACGCAACAGATCCCCCGTAACGACGGGGGATCACGAAGGGTGAGCGAGGGGACTCGAACCCCCGACCGCCTGGACCACAACCAGGAGCTCTACCAGCTGAGCTACGCCCACCGCGCAGGCTCCTCAATCTAGCAGTGGACCGGCGCCCCTTGAAGTGCGCGCTTGACTCTGCGATGGGCCGGACCTGTGAGGATGCGGGACCGCGCATGAGCCTCCCTCCGCCCCATCCCGAGTCGATCGCGCGGAGGATCGTGATCGTCGGGCGACGCGCCTCACCGAACTCGGCGTCCAGGTCGAGATCCTCGTCAACAGCGCCGGCCTGCGCCAGCCGCGCGGCCAGGCGCGAGCCGACCGCGCCCGTCGCGCCGGTGAGCGCGATCGGTTCGTCGCCGGCATTCATTGTCAGCGCAGGCTAGTGACCGTCGCGGCACGCTCGCGATGGTGCGCGAAGACCCACGTACGCAACGCGATGTACCGAGTGACGGTGGCGAACAGGCTCGCGCTAACGAGCACCGCCACCTCAAGAGCACGAGCCGGATGCGGGTTGAGCGCGTTGAGGAGGCCGAGCGCCCCCGCTGTCATTCCGAGCGCGAGGACGTAGACGAGCGCCCCGGCGGCGTGCTGGCGGATGAGCCCGTCCCGACCGCGCAGGCGGAACGTGAAGTGCCGGTTTGCCTGCGTGTTCGCGACCGCAGTGATCGCGAGCGACATCGCGTTCGCGCCGTCAGGACCAAGCGGGGCGCGCAGAAGCACGTACAGCAGCGCGTAGGCGATCGTCGAGAGCACGCCGATGATCGCGAAGCGCAGCACGGGAAGCTCGAGCGCAAGGCGGGCGACGCCGCGGAGGTCATCACGGGCCGTGCTGACGATGTCGACGCGCGAGTCGGGATCGTCGATCCAGTCGACCGGCACCTCGTGGATACGCAGGCGACGTCGCTGAGCGAGGATCAACAGCTCGGTGTCGAAGAACCACCCCTGGTCACGCACCTCGGGCAGCAGCTCGCGAGCGACGTCCGTGCGCAGTGCCTTGAACCCGCATTGCGCATCGGAGAAGCGCGCGCCGAGGGCGACGTGGAGAAGCCGGTTGTAGCTGCGGGAGATGACCTCCCGCTTGTGGCCGCGGACAACTCGGGAGCTCCGGGCGAGCCTCGTCCCGATCGCGACGTCGCTGTGGCCGGAGACGAGCGGCGCAACGAGTGGAAGCAATGCGTTCAGTCCGGTCGAGAGGTCGACGTCCATGTAGCAGACAACGTCGGCCGCGCTCTCCAGCCAGGCCGTGCGCAGCGCGCGCCCGCGGCCCTTCTCCGACAGGTGGAGGACCTCGACGCCCGGGAGCTCGTCGGCGAGCTCGTCGGCGACGGCCAGCGTTCGATCGACGCTGGCGTTGTCGGCGATCACGATCCGCCAGGCGAACGGCATATTCGAGCGGAGAAACAGGTGGAGACGGCGGATCGACCGTCGAAGCGACTGCTCCTCGTTATAGACGGGGACGACGATGTCGACCGCCGGCCTGGTGGACACCAGCCGCTCGGCTGAGCCGGTCGTGGGGAGTGGTGTCGAGATGGCCATGGCGGTCGAACATCGTCTTCGGGAGGGGATGCGTTGCGAAGCTTCCGCCTCCCGTCGAAGGCGAGGGTGTGACGCGCGTAAGACGTGCGTCGGAGTCCAGATCGGGCCGGAACACCGCGCCGGATACGATCGCCTTGCGATGCCCCTGCCCCGCCCGCTCACGCACGCCGCGGACGACCTTCGGAAAGCGTGGCCGCGCGCCTGGACGCAGGCCGGCTACCACGAGCGGCTCGACGCGCCCGACGGCGCGGGCTCGGGCTGGCTGTCCGGGCGCGGCATCGGCGGACTACGCGGCGGACTCGGCGGTCTCGGCGCGCTCGTGCGCGGGTCACTCGCCCGGCGCGGTACCGGACCCGCCGGGCCGAGGCGGTGGAGCGGTCAATCCTTCAACGAACGCCTCGAGGCCAAGCAGCGCAAGCGGCGTTAGGCCCGGCTCGCGTCGGCCGTGGTCTCGCGGAGCGCCCACGCCAGCGCGTCAAGCGCCGGCGCGTGGTCAGGCCCGGTAACGCTGATCGTCAGCCGCCGCGCACGCTCGTCGAACGCGATCGCGAAGAACGGGCAACACGCGCGCTCGATCCGAACCGTGTCGTCGAGCAGGTCGCGGTCCAGGGACGCATCGAATCGCACCCTCATCGAGGCGCTCGTCCGCTCCAGAGAGGTCATCGACCCGGCGAGACGCCGGTAGCGTGCGAGCTGCCGCTTCCGGGCATCACCGTTGAGTGCGCACTGCGGAACGTCCATGCCAACCAGCTTGACACACCCAAGGAGACCCTCGTGCAGATCACCCGCAACTCCCTCGACACGAACCGAGGCCCGAGCGACTGGTTCACGGGCGCGGTGTACATCGACGCGATCGCGGCGCCGACTCCACCCTCGCGCGTCGCCTCGGCGAGCGTGCACTTCACGCCGGGCGCGCGGACGGCGTGGCACACGCATCCGCTCGGCCAGACGATCTTCGTCACTGAAGGGCTCGGCCTGTGCCAGCGCCGGGGCGGGCCGGCCGAGGTCATTCGGCCGGGCGACCGGGTCTACTTCGAGCCGGGCGAGGACCACTGGCACGGCGCCGCGCCGAACCGGTTCATGACGCACGTCGCGATCCAGGAGGCCGACGACTCCGGCAGCCCGGTCACGTGGGGTGAGCACGTGACCGACGAGGAATACGGGGCCGCCCCCGCGGCGTAGATGGTTGAAGCCGCCGCCGGACGCGCGCGGGTATGCGCCCAGCCGCTTAGCGACAGTCTTTCGCCACATGGCTCCGGCCAGCCGCATCCTGGCGCATTCCTCACGCTCAGCGAAACAACCCGCCACGGTCCTCCGCGCGTCCCGCTCTGGCGAAAATGTTTCCGTAAGCGCCCCCGGCCGTTCAGCCGAGCAGGTGCTCGATCACCAGCTGGTCAAGCGCCTGGTAGTCCCGTGCGGCGATCAGCCCATCGGCGGCGGCCTGGTCGAAACGAGCGCGACTTCTCGACGAGTCGCTCGAACGTCCGACGGCTGTTCGTCAGGTGATCGAGCGCATGGTCCATCGATGTTGTGCGGAACGAATGGACGTCGATGCCGACGCACCCTCGCTCGGCGTAGCGATGGCGCTCGAGCACGCGAACCTGGTCGAACGCACTGCGGAGGTTGACGCTGCCGAACGGCTTGTCCTGGTCGAACTTCATGCCGTTCTGATCGTTGATGTGAACGGACCACAGCTTGTCCTGGGCGAGCGCGAACTCCATCTCGTCGGCCGGGTCAAGCCCGGCGAGAACCGCGTGCGCACTCTCGACGAGACCGCCGACCCGCGGCGGATCGCTCGTCATGTGGGAGAAGGCGAGCGCGTGTCCGATGGTCGGCAGGTACGCCACGTCGGACGGCTCGTTCGGCTTCGGCTCAATCGCGAGCCGGATCTCCGGATCGTGAGCAAGGACGGCGTCGACGGCCTCGACGAGCTGCTCGAGCGCGCGCGCGTAGGACTTGGACTCACGTAGATAGGTCCCCTCGCGGGCCAGCCACCAGACGGTCAGCTCGGCGCCCAGGGCGCGGGCGATGTCAACCGTCTGCTTGGCGCGTTCGATCGAGTACGCGCGGGCGCTCGCGTCGTTGCTGGTGAAGCCACCGTCGATCAGGAGCGGGTGAAACCACAGGCGGGGCGCGACGAACTCCGCCACCATTCCGGCGTCGTCGAGCGCTCGGCGGACCTGAGCGGCCTCGGTCATGACCTCGGAGTGGGACTTCTCCTCGAGCCCCGGCACCACATCGTCGTCATGGAACATGACGGCCTCAAACCCAGCCTCTCGGAAGCGCTCGAGCTTCCAGCCGAGGTCCTGCGCGGGCCGAGTCTCGGGCCCGTAGGGGTCGCGGCCCTCGCTCACATTCCACGGCCCGATTGAAAAGCGGTAGTCAGCCATACGACAAGCCTTGCACGTCGGCCCACCCCACGCGTGACGCCCGGCGATGAGTCCAAGCCGGCAGCCGCGGCGTAGCTCGCCGCGGCCCCGCCGCGGGCCCGCCTCACTCGCCGCGGCAAGCTTGCGGGAAATCCCTGATCAGGGTTTTCCCGATCGTGCCGATATAGAGCCGCGGAGCCGAACTCTCGATGGAGACGAACCGTGACCACACCGATCAACCCGCACGTTCATCCTGACCCCCACCGCATCGCCGGCGATCGGACACCTGCCGACAGCCAGCGCTCCGCCGCTCCGACGACCGGCGCGACGGACACCGACGATGCCGCCCAGGTCAGCCTGTCGGCGGCGGCGTCGGTCGATGTGATGGGCGCGATCGGCGCCGAGAATCAGGCCGCCGCGGCGAGTGCGCCGGAGCACATTGAAGCCGCGAGCGCGCTCGTCTCGAGCCTCACCGCCGCGATCGCCGCAAACCCGGACGCCGCTCGCGGCGCGCACGGGAACCTCAACGGTCGCGCCGCGCTGAGCCTGCTCAGCTGAACGATCGAGCCCGCCGCCGAACCGCTCTCACGGACGTCCACGCCTACGGCTGTGGCTGACCTGACCGCGGCGGCGTTGGCCGGTGGCGCTCGAACCAGTGCGTCAGCTCGCGGAGGTGCGCCGCAAGTTGGGCGCGATCACCCTCATCGAGCGCTTCCAACATCCGGCGCTCGTTCTCCATGTGCTCGGCGGCGATTGTGTCGACGCACTCGAGTCCTGCCTCGGTCAGTCGCACGAGCCGTCCCCGCCCGTCGCCCGGGTCCGGGACGCGCTCAATGAGACCGGCCTGCTCGAGCCGCCGCAGCCGGTTCGTCATCGCGCCCGAGGTCCGCATCAGGCCGCGGTAGAGCTCGGTCGGAGAGAGTTCATACGGTGACCCCATACGTCGGAGGCTGGCGAGGACGTCCCACGAGCTCCGCGCCAGCCCGTGGCGGCCCATCAGCTCGTTGATCGAGTGATCGAAGTAGGCGGCGATGCGACCGATGCGAGCCACGATCTCCATCGGGCTCGTATCGATGTCGGGACGGACCGCCCGCCATTGCTCCCGCACGCGGTCGACATGGTCTGGCTCGGAGTCAGCATCCCGTGGGACCGCGCCGCGCTGCACCGGCGGATCATCTCATCAAGTGTCCCGCGACACTACGGCGCCTTCCCCGATGCGATCCACCGGGCGAGCACGTCGACCCATTCGTCCGGCCAGGCGCCGTCGCACGGCATCGTTCCCGCCCGGACCCGCTCGAGGATCGCGTCCGCATGCGTCCCCACCTCGTCGTACGACCACAAATCAAACGCGAACTGCATCGAGCGACGGTCGCGATCGCGGAACAGCGGTTTGACGTGCTGCTCGAACCCGACGGTCTCCTCCGCGCCGGGGAGCATGACGGTCGTCTCGGTCTCCTCGGTCTCCGGAGCCAGCGCCGAGATTCGGCTGCCGGGCGGCCCGGCGCCGGTATTCCAGTCCCAGCGCGGCATCGGCATGTTCGCCGGCGGCTCTGGCGCCCGCCTGCGAGTTCTCGACCGCGAGTCGCGAGCCCCACTCGATGTAGGACTGAAACGCCGAGCGGAACTCCGGGTCATTGGGGAGTCCGGCGTCGCGCGCTGCGGCAAGCAGCAGCGAGACCCACGTCGCGCGCTGATCCTCGGTCAGCCCCTTGCCGAGGTGCTGGGAGATCATTCGTGGGTAGCCGCCGTACTCGTCGCTGTAGCGACTCGGTCCGCCGAACACCTCGGCGAGCCACTTCGCCACTCGCTCCGGGTGATCGGGCGACATCCGGGCAAACAGACCCGAGAGCCGCGGCTCCTCCGGCACATACTTCTCGTAGAACAGGTGGGTCATCCGCGTGAGCGCCGGAAGGCCACCGCACCACTCGAACATCGTCGGCGTCCGGTCGGCGTCGGGCACGGGATCGTGAAAGTCGACGTACCAGTGCATGCCGCTGCAGAACGGCTTGTTCTGCGAGGTGCCGCACCGGCACAGCGCGTAGTGCTCGCGTGAGGAGCCCTCGTTGCGCCGGATCGCTCCACCGTGCTCAGCGCAAAGTTGGATCCCGCCGGTGATCCGATACGGGCCGTCCTTGGAGACCTCGATCGCGGGATCGCGCGTGTCATGGCGGTCGACCTCCTCACGGGCCTCCTGACCATCGATCGCGTAGCCGAGCGCGCCGGAGGGACAGTCTCTGACGGCGCGGATGATCTCGTCCATCCGCCCTCCGCTCGGGGTGACGAACGGCTCCTCGCCGGAATGGAACACGGACGCGAGGCGATCGGTGCAGAACCCCGAGTGCTGACAGATGCCGCGGTTGTCGTAGACCGTGACCTGAACCCCGTCGTAGGTGTCGCGGCGGTCGGGAACCCGGTCGGGGCTCTTCTCGCCGGAGAAGCCCACCCGGGCGTGACTGCCGTCGCAGAACGGCTTGCGCTCGGACTGACCGCAGCGGCACAGCGCCATCTGCGGCCGGGCGGGGAGCGCGCAGCCGAGCCAGTCCTTGAGGTCTTCGACGTTCGTCACGAGGTAGGGGCCGTCGGGGGCGACCCGGATTTCAGGCGGCAGGTCCGCCATCCGTTGGCGGAGCTCGGCAAGCCGGTCTGCCGTGCCGTCGTCCGCGTCCGACGGACCGAGCGCACAGGCCAGATCTTGGAGCGCGGCGGTCGCCTCGAGCAACTCCGCGCCGCGGCGGCGCGCCCGCGCCCGCGGCAACGCGCAACTCGGTCGCACGGCGGGCCAGGTCCCACAGCGCCGGCGGCTCGGTCGGTGGTGGAACGTCGTGAGCGTCCGCGTCCCCGAGCGCGGCAGCCAGGGGGCGGAGCACCGATTGCTCGAGCCGGTCGGCACCGGCGATCGGGGTTGCCGCGCGCCGCAGCTCATCCCGGGTCGCACGCGCCGCGACATACAGAGCGGCGAGGTCGACAACGTTGGTCGATGGGTCCACGAGCCCTCCCTCCAGTTATCTTGAGCTGAAGGTAACTACCTTAGCATCAAGATATCGGCCCTCCCGGCCGCCCGGGCGGATGATCGGGATCCCTCAGCGCGCGGCGAGCAGCTCGTCGAGATCAAGCTGCGCGTCGAGCGCCTGCGGGTTCTCGTCGTAGCGTGGCCACTGATCGACCGGCCGATCCCATGCGAGCTCGAGGTCGTTGCCGTCTGGGTCGGAGAGATAGACGGCGAGGTGGGTGCCATGGTCGGAGAGCTGGCGCAAACTGACGCCGGCGTCGACGACTCGTCCGACCGCCTCGGCGAGCTTCGCCTTCGAGGAGAAGTTCAGCGCGACGTGATGGAGTCCCGTGACCCCGTCGGGCTGCGGGTCGCCGTCCTTCGATTTCCACGTGTTGAAGCCGAGGTGGTGGTGGTAGCCGCCGGCGGATACGAACAGGATGTCGCCGGTCGTCCCCCACCCCGGAACGTCGCGCGCCTCGAAGATGACATCGAAGCCGAGGATGTCGACGTAGAACGCACGCACGCGGTCGATGTCGGCGGTCCGCAGATGGACGTGGCCGATGCGGACCTGCGGGTCGATCGGCCGCTCGGCCGCCACCGCCGGCTCAAACGAACCCTGCGGACCGCTCATCGTGCCACCCCATCTCGGGAATCATTGTGTGTCGTTGTCTGGCTCATGCCTGAATGATGGCGTCCTCCGCAAAGTAGTGCCCGGCCTCGAGGTCCTCGATCAGCCCGACGCGCGTCGGCTCCCATCCGAGCAGCTGCCGCGTCAGCTCTGAGGCGGTCACGTTGTCCAGTGCCACGAATCCGCTGAGGAAGGAGAAGTGCTCGGCGAGGTCCTCAGCGGCGATGCTCGCCGTCGGCACGCCGAGCAGGCGGCCGATGACCTCGGCGATCTCCCGGAACGGCACGCCGGCGTCGCCGACGGCGTGAATCCGGGCCCCGGCAGGCGCGAGCTCCAGTGCCAGCCGGTAGGCGTGCGCGGCGTCACGCGTGTGCACCGCAGGCCAACGGTTGGACCCGTCCCCCGGATAGCCCGAGACCCCTCGGTTGCGCGCGATGCCGATCAACGCGGGCCCGAAGCCGTGATGGTCGAGGTCGCTGTGCACGAGCGGTGGAAGGCGCACGACGGATGAGCGCACGCCGCGATCTGCGAGCCCGATGACCATGTTTTCGGCGTCGACGCGCGACCCACCGTCGAGGACGTCACGCTCGGTCCCCGGGCGCCCGACGATGCCGGACGCGGCGAGCATCAGCGTGCCCGAGGTGCTGACGAACGGCTTGTCCGAGTCCTCGAGCGCCGCCCCGATCGCCTGTTGGGCCCCCATGTCGGCACGCACGGCGCCGGTGAAGTCACCGGCGCGCATCGCGTCGTGCTTGTACGCGAGATGGATGACGCCGTCGGCCGCCGCCGCGGCCTCCTGAAGGCCCGCGACGTCGTCGAGATCCCCGCGATGGGCCTCGGCGCCGGCCGACTCGAGCGCTTTCGCCGAGCGATCGGAACGCGCCAGGCCGACGACCTCGTGGCCGGCGGCAAGCAGTTCGGGGACGACGGCGGAGCCAATGTGTCCGGACGCACCGGTGACGAAGACACGCATGAAAACCTCCCTGGACGGTTGATGTCACTTGGTGTCATCGACACTAGCAGACCGATGGCACCTGGTGTCATCAACTACGCTCTGGGGACATGGGCAGATGGCAACCCGACGCCCGCGGGCGGCTCCAGCAGGCGGCGCTTGACCTCTTTGGCGAGCGCGGTTTTGAGAACACGACGGTCGCCGAGATCGCCGAGCACGCTGGGCTGACGAAGCGGACCTTCTTCCGCTACTTCGCGGACAAGCGGGAAGTCCTGTTCTCCGGGGCGGCAGAGCTCGAGGAGTTGTTCGTGAACGCCGTGGCCGCGGCTCCGCGAGACGCGCCGCCGATCGATGCCGTCGTGTTCGCGCTCGCTGCGGCCGCGGCGATGTTCGAGGAGCGGCGCGCGTTCGCCACTCGGCGCCAGCAGATCATCGCGGCAAACCCGGAGCTGCAAGAGCGCGAGCTGATCAAGCTCGCGACGCTCGGCGGAGCGGTCGCCCGTGCACTGCGCACACGCGGCGTCGAGGACCCGGCCGCGATCCTCACCGCCGAAGCCGGCATCACCGTGTTCCGGGTCGCGTTCGAGCGCTGGGTCGATCCGGCCAACGAACGCCCCCTCGCCCGACTGATGGACGAGTCGCTCGAGCAGCTGCGCGGGGTGACTGCCGCTCGCGCATGAGCCGCACGGGGTGGTGAATGCGGCTCGCGCGTGAGCCGCGATGCGCCCCGCGCGTCCTGAACGCGGCCTGGCCGGGCGTATAGGATCGCCGCGTCGTGCTCAGCGGAGATCCATCCGACCGACGTATGACGGCGCGGATGGCCGCCGTCGTGCTGTGCGTGGCGCTCGCGCTCAGCGCGGCCGTCGCGCACCCGGAGGCCCAGGCGGCGAGCGGGAGCCCGTCCTCTCGCCGGGTGGTGCTGCTCGGCCTGCGTCAGCGCGGCAATCCGGCCCGTCTCGCGAGTCTCGTATCCGATCCCGGCTCGCGGTCATACCGCCGCTTTCTGTCGCTGCGTCAGTACCAGGGCCGATTCTCGGCGCGCGCAGTCCGACCGCACGGGGGTCCTGCGCTATCTCCGCTCGCAGGGCGGCGTCGTCACCGTGCAGCTGAGCTCGGACCAGTCGATCGTGCTGGCTGTCGTCACCGATCAGGCCGGACAGCGACTGTTCTGCGCTCGCGACGGCGGGGCGCCCACGCGCGGGCTCTGTGTGCCGCGGAGCCTCCGGCGGTGGGTCACGGCGATATCGGCGGGTGAGCTCTATCCCGTCGGCGGCGGCGCTCGTGACCCGCGCGCTGTCCCGGCTCGGCCGGTCACCGCGACCGCCTGCCCGGACGTGCGCCGGCTCGCGCAGGATTCGCGCCTTCACCCCGGGTCAGCTATCGACCGCCTACGGTGTCGATCCGCTGCATTCCCGCCGGCTGACCGGCTCTGGAGTCCGCGTTGACACGCTGAGCTCGCAGGAGGTCGGCACGAGCGGCTTTCGCACCTGGGCCCGGTGCTTCGGACTCCGAACCCCAGTGGTCCGGCAGTTCGCGATGCCGGGGGCGGTTCGCGACACGGGCACCGCCCCTGAGGAGACGGTGCTCGATGTCGAGGCGCTCGCCGCGCTCGCCCCAGGCCTACAGCGCATCACGCCGATCTTCGTGCCGCTCGACCAGGCCTTCAGCAACTCGTTTGTGCTGTTCATGTTCGGAGCGCTTGACCCCTCGCGCCAGGGCGGGAAGCTTCCGGACGTTCTCTCGATCAGCGACGGTGTCTGCGAGAGCCGCTTCACCCGCGACCAGCTGCGCCTCGGCGAGCGGCTGCTCGTACAGGCGGCCGCGCTCGGGATCACCACGCTGTCCTCGTCCGGGGATCTCGGCTTCCGCGGCTGCTTCATCAACCGGTCGGGGACGATGTTTCCGGCCAGCTCCCCGTTCGTGACCGGGGTCGGCGGCACCGATCTGAAGCTGACCCGACGCAACCGGATCGCGCGCCAGGTCGTCTGGTCGACGTACGCGACCGACCCGAATCAGGGCGTCGGGACGCGGCGGCGGGCCGAGCGACGTGTTCGGCCGGCCGGGCTTCCAGCGGGCGCCGGGCATCAGCTCCCGGCTTCAGCGCAGCCGGCGGTCGCGCCTCGTCCCCGATGTCGCGTCGATGGCGTCGTTCTCGCCGGGCATCGTCGTCTATGACCAGGGCGGCGGTGGCTGGGGGCTCGGCGGCGGAACGAGCGCCGCGACGCCACTGACGGCCGCGATCGTCGCGATGACGCTCCAACAGGAGCGCCGGGCGGGCCGCCCGCGCCTCGGGTCGCTGCCGCCGCTGTTGTACAGCCTTGCGCGCGGGCGCAGTTATGGCTCGGTCTTTTTCGACATCACGCGGGGAACGAGCTCACGTCACCCGCGCACGAAGGGCGGACGGTCCCCTGCCGGCGGCGCCGCGCAGCGAGGCTACGATCTCGCCACGGGGCTCGGTTCACTGAAGGCATCCGCGTTCGCGGCGGCGGTGGCGACGCGGCGGCGCTGGTAGGTCACGGGGACGGCCGCGCACGGCGCGCGGTGGATTCAAGTTCGATCGCCCCCCGCCGTCCCCCGTGTTTATGAGCATCGAGTCGGTGACGATGCGCGTGCAGGCACTGCTCGCCGCGCAGCAGGCACTCGATCCGGCGGCGCGCGCGGCGGCGACGCAAAGCACCGTTCAGCTCCCCGCCACGGCGGCCTCGGGCGGGTCCGCCGGCACGACGCTTCGCCGGCTCGCTTGCGAATGCTCAGGCAGCGAGCGCCGCGCCCAGCGCCGCGACAACGACCGGTGGAGTCCCGCCCTTCGTGCCCCACGGCGGCCAGTACGGCTTCTTCCCAACGTCGACCACGAACTACACCAACGGCAAGGAACCGGAGATCGCGGCGCGCCTCGACGCAATGGGCAAGGCACTGCATCTTCATCTCGTCGGCCTCTCCGGCTACCGGACGCCGCAGCACTCCGTCGCCGTGGGCGGATTTGCCAATGACCCGCACACGCGCGGCGAGGCGATGGATACGCCCGGGGTCGAAGGTGTCCCGGAGGCCACCCTGCGGCGGTTCGGCCTCACGCGCCCGTTTGCCGGCGCGAGCGAGGCGGATCACATCCAACTCGCGTGAGGGGCCGTTACGACTCGGTCCAGGCCGGCTGCACGTCTGACTCCTCGGGCCCCGGCCGACCGGCGAGCGGCGGAGCGGATGCCGGTGGCGCCGAGCGCCGAGCCGTTGCCTCGGCCACTCTGGCGAAGAACGCGGGGGCACCGGTCATGGCGAGGATTCGCTCGGCGAGCCGCGGTGCAAGTTCCTGAAGCGCGAGCAGTGGGCGCATCGGCCAGCCGGTGATCAGCTCGTCGGCTGTGTCGTGGAGGATCGCGTGGATGACGGCGTCCGCGACCCGATCGGGCTCAACCGGGCGCAGCGCGATCGGCGCGTCGATGCCCGCCTCCTGCTGCATCTCGACGTACATGCCGTCGCGGGCAATGAAGCCGGGACAGATGACGCTCGCGCTGACCGGCGTGCCGACGAGCTCGGCCCGCAGCGACCGCGCGAATCCGACGAGGCCCGCCTTCGTCGTGGCGTACAGGACGTTGTAGGCGTTGCCGCCGCGGCCGGCCAGCGAGGAGACAGCGACGATATGTCCGCGACCGCGCGCCGACATGCCCGGGAGCGCGTGCCGGGCGAGCACCATCGGCGCAATCAGGTTCACGTACGTGACCTGCTCCAGCTCCGAGTCGGTGAACGCCGAGTATTCACGGGCGAGCTCGATCCCGGCGTTGCTGATGAGCAGATCGAGCGGTCCGATCGCCGCCTCTGCCCGGTCGACCAGAGCGGCAGCGTCGGCCGGATCGGACAGGTCTGCCGAGACCGCCTCGGCCGTGGCGCCCCGCTGACGGAGGTCGTGGCAGAGTCGATCGAGTGCTTCCCGGTTGCGACCCGATACCGCGATCCGAACACCTTCGGCGGCCAGGGCATAAGCGATGTAGCGCCCAAGGCCGCCGGCCGCGCCGGTGAGCAGGGCGTTGGCTCCACGCAGATCGTCCATGCTGACGACAGTAATCCGCTCGGACCACTGCGCACAGCCGTAGCGAGACCCGATCTCCATCGGTAGTTTGCGCGTGATGGCCACCCCACCTGTCTTGTGGCAGTACAACTTCTCGAACTTCAACGAGAAGGCGCGCTGGGCGCTGGACTACAAGGGGGTCGCGCATGTCCGCCACTCGTTGCTCCCGAACATGCCGCGGGCTCTGATGTTCTCGCTGCGCGGCACCCTGCCGGTCCTCGATCTCGACGGCGACCGGTTGGTCGATTCGACCCGGATCATTGACGCGCTCGAGCGTCGCCATCCGCAACCCTCGCTGTACCCCGCAGACCCGGCCGAGCGGACGCGGGCACTGGCGCTCGAGGAGTTCTTCGATGAGCACGCCGGCCACGAACTGCGTCGCGCGGTGTTCTATGAGCAGCGGGACAATCCGGACTACGTCAGCGCGTTGCTCACGACCGGACGCGGCCCGACGACACGCCGCATCTACCGCCGGCTGATCGCGATGCCGGGCGCGATGACGTACGCCAAGCGTCGCTACCGGTTCTACGCCGAGGACGCCGAGCGCTCGCGGACGAAGGTCAGCCAGGCACTCGACCGGATCGTCGCCGAACAGGGGACCGACGGTTACCTGGTGGACGGACGCTTCAGCGTGGCTGACCTGACGGCCGCCTCGCTGCTCTATCCGCTCGCCTGGCCCCCGGAGTTGCAGTACGCCTATCCCGCTCCGCCTGACTCCGCGGTGATGCGCTCGCTCGCGGAGCATCCGGGCGTCGCGTGGATCGCCGAGATGTACCGCCGTCACCGCGGCACGTCGATGGAGGTGCTTCGCTGAGCCTTCATGCCACCGTGTGTCGGGATCGCGGTGTCACTCAGTCCGTCGCTCGGATGCCGGGGATTCTCGTTGCTCATGGTCACTCCTTACCTCGGTGATCGCGCCTCCGACGGCGTGGGTTCGTGGTCTTCACCGCACCGTACGCGGCCGTTCTGAGATCCGTCGCAGCACCCGCGACGCTTTGGACACACCCGCCCGCGCGGCCACGACGCCGGAGAGCCGGCTAATACGCCTGCTGGATCGCGCCGTTGATGAGCTGCTGATCGCCGAAGATCGAGAAGACCTCCGGCAGCGCGGAGGTCAGCGGAATGTTGCTGATCAGGTTGGCGAACACCAGCGTGCGTCCGCCCTTTGCCTGGATGTATCCGATCAGGTTCGACGCGCCGGCAATGCCGATCGATGGGGTCAAGAAGGCGACGCGATTGCCCGGCTTCGCGTCAATCCTGCCGACGGACGGCGTGCCCTTGCCGAGCGTCGCGAGCGTCCCGTCGACGCCGACGATCGGCAGCGCGGCGCGGAACGCAGTCCCGTACGGCTGGCGCTGAACACGGCGCAGGAACGTCGTGATCGCGATCGGGTTGATGCGATCGCGGTCGTCCGAGCCCCCGCCATCGAAGGCGAACGTCACGTTCGGGGGTGAGCCAAGGGACGCGGCGGTGTTCTGAAGGAATGGCAAACCGCCGGGGCAGTCGCGCTGGCCGTGCTTGACGGCGACCAGGCACACGAGGAGGTCGGCGCCACGGTTCGCGCTGACCTTGAGGATGACCTTGACGATCTGCGAAAGCGGTGCCGACACCCGCAGCGCGACGCGGCGACTGCCCGGGTAGCGGCGGCTCCGCGGCAACAGCTTGCGTGGGTTGGGCCCGACCGACGACGCGGAGACGGCCACACCGGCGCGACGCAGCGCTTCGATGAATGCGGTGCGGGCGAACGCGATCGGGTTGGGAATGAAGAACACCTGGAGCAGCGGACCGGCGCCGGCGGGCACCGTGCCGCTGACGGTGACCTCGCGCGGGCCGCTCTGCGTGACCTGCCACGAGGGCGACGAGCCTCGGGCCGCTGTCTTCAGCGTGGAGCGGACCCGCCACGCGGCGGTGCGCGGTCGGTAGGAGATCCGCGCCGCCCGGCCGGGACGGGTCGGGGTTGCCGTGACGTCAAGGAAGTTCTCGTTGATCCCGATCGGTGACATGACACCGTCGGGCCAACCCGAGTACGTGTTGAACAGTCGGTCGTCAATGACGACGTTGCCGCTGACGCGCCGGATCCCAGCGGCCCGCACCTGCCGTGCCAACTGTTCGACCCCGGCGAGCGGGTTCGAGTGCGGCACGAGCGTCGGGCCGGGCGTGCCGTCGGCGTCGCTGTGATCGAGCTTCGGAGCGGTGTTGTAGGCCTGCGTTCCATTCGGGCGGTCGCGAAGGCCGAAGCTGAAGTCGCCGGAGGCGACGAGCACGAGGTTGCCTCGCAGCACCCCGCGCCGCACGCTCCCGGTCCGAAAGACGGGGGTCCGGAAGCGGTGGCCGGCGCCGTAGTCGTGAAACACAGCCGCCGCGCTGTACAGCTTGAGCGTGGAACCCGGGGTGAACAGCTTCTCGGGGTTCTGCGACACCAGTACCTCGCCCGTGTTCGCATCGGCCACGAACAGGCCCCAGGTGGCGTGCAGGTAGCGAGCCTCTGACTGCACGCGGGCGATCGTGCTGACGACGCTCGGAGGGATCGGGCGCGCGGTCGGAGCCAGCGGGTCCACCGCCATGGCGGTGGAAACGGCCATCACGAACGCCAGGCCGGTCATCGCGGTCAGTTTCAGGACCAGGCGCATGCTCTCCTCCTCGCAGCGGCGGCCAAGTCTATCGAGGTGCGCTTCACGCCTCAGCGGTCAGCGTCGCTTCACTCGAGCCGACAGCCTGCTCGGGCTCCGCCTGCTGAGACGGCGCCGCGTCAGCCGGGGCCTCACCCTCGTGGAGCACGGTGACCCCCGTCATCGCCAGCGGCTTCAGCGCCGGGACCACGACGGTCGGGATCAGGAGCGGCAGGAGCAGCAACCGCAGCCAATCCCAGACCGTGTTGCTGCGGAACCCCGTCCACTTCCAGCCGGCCAGATACCCGCCGAGCACCACGACGGCGAATGCGCAGCAGCCAGCCAGCGCGATCAGCGTGTGCCGGTGAGTCCACTTGCGCCGCAGCTCATCGACCACCGGGGCGAGCGCCACCGCAACGGGGAGGGCAATCAGGCCGAACCAGTCCCACAGCGTGTTGCCTCTGAACCCGGTCCAGACCCAGGGGATCGTGTAGCCGAGGAGGACGACCACGGCGAACACGCCGATGGCGGTCAGGCCCAGACGCTTCCGGCGCGCTGACACGCGCGTCGTCCGGCTCAGCCAGATCGGCAGGAACGCGAGGACGAACGGGAGGAGCAGCAGATGCAGCCAGTCCCATAGCTTCGCCGTGTGCCCGTTGATCCCCGCCCACGACCAGTGCTTTGTGTAACTGCCCCACAGAAGGACG
This sequence comes from uncultured Solirubrobacterales bacterium, assembly GCA_963813265.1. Taxonomy (GTDB): domain Bacteria; phylum Actinomycetota; class Thermoleophilia; order Solirubrobacterales; family Solirubrobacteraceae; genus Palsa-465. The sequence goes on from CAWEYQ010000030.1 coordinate 24,020, forward strand.
CCGAACACAACAGCGCACAGCGCGCCGAGCCGAACCCGTGAGGCTCGACTGCGCGCCTTGTATCGCGTGTACTGAGCTGCCTTCTCGTCGTCCATCCGCGCGGGGACAGTTTCCCGTCGCGCACGACGGAATTCAACGGGCTTCAGTGGACAAACGCCCGCAGGTCAGAAAACGTGCCCTCGTCGAGATCGACCGCCCGGATCCACAGCGAGGCGCGTCGCGAGTGACCGACGCTGACCTGGACGAGCAGCCGCCACTCCCCCGGATTGGACGGGCTCGCATCCCACTCGGACGGCGTGCCACCCATCGTCTCGTCCGGATAGCCGAGGAGTCGGTGGTACGCGACGTTGACCCCGCCGTCGTCGTCGCGCTCCACGCCCTTGGAGATCCTGGAGCCTCGCACGGAGCCGACCGTAGGCGGCCAGTTCCGTCCCGTCGAAGTCAACCGCCTGGACGGCCTCGTGCCACGGCCGCGGAAGCACCGTCTCCGGGCCGAGCGCCATCGGCTCGGCGCCGCCGGTCACCGCGGCGGGCTGGTCGAGCAGCACGCCATGCCCGCGGAATGACTGCACGCCGTCCGCGTCGGCATCGCAGCTCGCGAACAGGACCAGCCAACCGTCGGTCGGCAATCCGGTGCCGCGGAGCGGAGGCCGCGCCGAGGTTGATCTGGGCGAGCAGCAGCTCTGAGCCTGGCGTGTCCACCCACGAGTCGGAGGTCTCGATCCACGCCTCGGCGCACCGGGGCACGACGGGCGTCATCCGCAGAGAGAGTCGCGCGAGCGAGCGAATCGCATCGTCATGCCGGGTCAAGCCCTCGTCGTGCGCGAGCGCGATCAGCTCATCGACCGAAACCGCACGATCCGGGGCTCGGGCGGGCTCTCTCCCGCCACCGTCGCGCACGCTCTGACCGGGTTCGTTGAGAAGGCCCGGCAAACCGCCCGGTCCCACGGCATCGCTTACCTCTTGGGCGCGGCTCCGCGCCGTGCGCGCGAGGGCACTCAGCCACCCGCGACGGGTGCTCATCTCCGGCGGGTCGTCGGACTCGTCCACGGCCACATTCTCCCCCACGCCGACGTCACCGCGGCTGATCAACGGCCCGCGTCGCCAGCCGTTGCTGTGCGAGCAGCGTCACGCATCCGCCGACGAGGAGCATCGTGACGTTGACGCCGAGGACGAGCAGCGCCCCGAGCGCCTTCGATGCCTCCCCGACGCCGACCGCCACGCCGAGGTACGCCGACGCCGGGATCGTGGTGACGGAGATCGCGACGCCGACGGCCGAGCTCGCGCGCGTCTCGAGCGCGAGCATGCCGGCCACCCCTGCGGCAAAGGCGACGATCGGGGTCGAGATGTTGACGCTCGAGAGGCCCTGCAGAAGGCTGCCCTTGGCCGACGTCGAAGTGGGTGGGCAGGAGGTCGAAGCTGTTGAGCAACCCAGTCATGACCGCCGCCGACGACGCACGCCACCGCCAGGCCGATCACGAGTGCCGCGACCGCGCGTCCGGCCAGCCGCCAGCGACGGAGCACGAGCGCCGTGGCAGCCGCGGTCACGGGCAGGGTGTCAGGGCTGATCGCCATCGCCCCGACGATTAGCGTGATGTTTCCGTAGATGACGCCGAACGCGGCGATGACCCCCGCGATCGCCATGAACACGAGGTACCGCGCGACCGGACGCGCATTCACGCCGGCCTGGGTCACCAGGTCCGCCCACACGACGCTGGAGAGGGGATGCTGCGCCGCCGCCGGGCCGATTGTCTCGACTCGGACGAGCACCACGTCCTCGGCTGGAACCCCCATTCCCCTGACCTGTTCGAGCGCTCGGTCGACCGCGTCGTCGGTGAGGTCCGCGGTCACGAATGCGTGCCCGTGCTCGCCGTCGCCGGTCCGCACCACGTGCCGTGAGCCGGGGATCTCCCGCAGGTGGGCCGTGACATCGCCGAGCTGGTGCGACGCGCAGAACACGCGCAGCTGGAGCACGGCTCATCGCCCCCGCTGGCCGATGGGGATCATGGAAGCGTGACGACCCGGTCGACGAGATCGAGGCCCTCTGTCCGATGGGTGATCAGCAGAACGCTGCGACCGGGAACCGCCGCGAACACGTCGCTGACGAGCTCGCTCGCGGTGTCCGGATCGAGATGGGCCGTCGGCTCATCGAGGACGAGCACCGGCGCGTCCGCGAGCAGCGCACGCGCGACGACGATCCGCTGCCGCTGTCCCCCGGACAGCTCGCGACCGCACTCGCCGACCCGCGTGTCGAGGCCGTCGGGCAGTCCATCGATCCAGTCCCAGATCCGCGCGCGGCGCAGCGCCAGCTCGAGCTCATCCGGTCCAGCGCCGGGGCGCCCCAACAGCACGTTGTCGCGGATCGTCGTCGAGAACAGGTGCGACTCCTGGCCGGCGACGGCGATCGCCCGCCGGACGTCCTCGAGCGCGTAGTCGCGGAGATCGCGTCCGGCGAGCAGCACTCGTCCTTCCGCAGGATCAAGGAAACGGAGGAGGAGGTTGACGACCGTCGTCTTGCCCGCTCCGCTCGGACCGAGTAGCGCGACGCGTTCGCCCGGGTCGAGGCGCAGGCTCACTCGCTCGAGGGAATTCCGGGGCTGATCGGGATATCGAGCGCACACCCGCTCGAGCTCGAGTGCGAACGGCCACCGAGGTGGCGGGGCCGCCACGGAGGGCTCCTGAACCGCCGGCACCTGGTCGGTGAGCTCGAGGATTCGCCGACCGGCCGCGAGCCCCGCCGAGAGCTCACGGACCGCGGCCGAGAGCGGCGTCACCGCTTCGAAGGACGCCAGCGCCAGGAGCGTGAGCATCGCGATCAGCACGCGATCGAGCCGTCCGTCGGATGCGGCGGTCACGGTCACGGCGAGAACGCCCGTCACCGTGACGCCTGTCATCACCAGGTTGAGACCGTCGCCAACGCCGCCGGCGACCGCGTCGCGGCGACCAAGCGCGACGAGGGAGCGGTCGGCGTTCCGAATGCGCGCGAGCGCGTGCTGCTCGGCGCCGAACGCGACGACCTCCGCGCCGGCGCCCATCAGCTCGACGAGCTCCGCCGACAGCTCGCCGCGCGCCGCTGCCTGCCGCGCCCGCGCTCGGCTCGCGAGCAGCCCCGTGGCGAACGGCACGAGGATCCCGGCCGCGAGCAGCCCGGCCGCCAGCACGATCCCGGCGGCGGGAAGGAACGCCGCCGCGACCCCGACCGACACCGCTCCGGCGAGCAGCGCCACGAGCGGTGGGCCGATTCCCCGCAGGAAGACATTCTGGAGCGCGTCGACGTCGGCGACGACCCGTGAGAGCAGGTCGCCGCTGCGATAGCAGTCGAGCTGCGCCGGCGCGAGCGGCTCGATCCGCTCGTAGAACCGCATCCGCGCCGGGCCGAGCACGCGGAGCGCGACGTCGTGCGAGCTCAGGCGCTCGAGGTAGCGGATGACCGGTCGACCGAGCCCGAAGAAGCGAACCACGACGATCGCCACCATCAGCGACAGGATCGCGGGGCGCTCGGCCGCGCGGGCAATCAGATATCCCGCGGTCGCCATCAGACCCACGCCGAACGTGATCGTCATGGCGCCGAGAGTCGCGGCGAGCGTCAGGCGACCCCGTGGCACAGGCACGAGGCCGAGGACGTCGCGGAGCGAGCGTCTCATGCCGCCGCCCTGTCGGCGACCCGCACGGCAACGCCGTCGACGAGCCGGACGACTCGGTCCGCATGCTGCACGAGCTCCGGCCGGTGCGCAATCAGGAGCATCGTGCGATGCGCCGCCAGTCGGCGGACTGCCTGGGAGACGACGCTCACGCTGTGCGGGTCGAGGTCGGCGGTCGGCTCATCGAGGATCACGATCGGAGCGTCCTTGAGAAAAGCGCGGGCCAAGCCGATCCGCCGGCGCTCGCCCGGCGACAACTGTCGTCCTCCCTCGCCGATCAGCGTGTCCAGGCCATCGGGCAACGCGGCGATGAACTCGTGCGCGCCCGCCTGGAGCGCCGCCTCGCGCACACGACCATCCGGTGCGTCCGGCTCCCCGACCCGGATGTTCTCCGCGATCGTGCCGCGGATCATGCTCGGGTGCTGTGGCACCCACGCCACGAGCCGGCGCCACGCGTCGAGCTCGCATGTCGACAGGTCGACCCCGCCGACAGTGATCCGCCCGTCCGTCGGTTCCAGGAGCCCGAGCAGCAATGCGGCGACCGTGCTCTTACCCGCGCCACTCTCGCCGATCAACGCGACGGCTTCACCCTCGGGCAGCTCGAGGTCGAACCCGTCGAGCACGATTCCGGCGCGCGACGGGTAGGCGAACGACACGCCCTCGATCCGAACCGCGTGCCCGGCCGGGCTCGCCGAGCGCTGAGGAAGGCCGCGAGGGCGGACCGCGATCGCCGGGGCATCGAGCAGCGCGAACATCCGCTCCGCCACCGCGAGGCCGTCCGCGCTGGCGTGAAACTCGGCACCGAGCCGACGAAACGGGAGATAGACCTCGGGGGCAAGAACGAGCACCGTGAGCCCGGCTTGCAGCGCAAGGCTCCCGTCGACGAGGCGCACTCCGGCCGTCACCGCGACGAGCGCCACCCCGAGCGTCGCGGCCAGCTCGAGCACCGAGCCCGAGAGGAAGCTCACCCGGAGCGTCTCCATCGTCGTCCGGCGGTAACGCTCGCTCACCTCTCCGACCGCTGCCACCTGACCCTCCGCCTGGTTGAACGCGCGGAGCGTCGGAAGGCCGCGGACGAGGTCGAGGAAATGGATCGACAGCGCCCGCAACGCGTCCCATCTCGCTCGGGTGCGCTGCTCGGTGTACCGCCCGATCAACCACATGAACACCGGCACGAGCGGCAGCGTCAGCGCCATGATGAGGGCGGACTGCAGATCGACGACCGCCACCCAGGCGATCACGAGCAGCGGGAGAACCGACGCCAGCACGACCAGCGGCAGGTAACGGGCGAAGTACCCCTCGAGTGCATCCACCCCCTGCACCGTGACCGCGGCGATCTCGGCGCCGTCGACCCCGTCGACGCCGAGCGGGTCGTCGCGAAGCCGCTTCTCGACGAGCGCCAGCCTGAGTTCGGACATGACGTTCCACGCGGCGCGCCGTCCGGTCGACCTCCATCGCCCAGGCACACGCCCCGCGCAGCACGAACGCACCAACGAGAGCCCCGAACGTCGAGGCGCAGCGAGTGCAGCGGCGCCCCATCGAAGGCACGCGCCACGATCCGTGCGAGCACACCGGCCTGAATGACTACCGCCACGCCGGCGCACACGCCAAGGACGGTGTCGATCGCAAGCAGTGATCGCGCCGAGCGCGTGCGCCGCAGCAGCCGCGGGTCCAGCGCGCGCATGGGTGCTACCCCGCCGTCGGCGGTGGCGTCCCCACGGGCTCGCCGCCGAGCCGCTTGCGGAACACGTGGTAGGTCCAGCCCTGGTACATCAGCACGATCGGCGTGAAGATCACCGCGACGATCGTGATCACCTGGAGCGTGTAGTGGCCGGATGCGGCGTTTGCCGTGGTGAGGCTGTTTCCGAAGGTCGGATGCGAGACGAGTACACGCGGGTACAGGCCGGTGAAGATCGTCATCACCACGCCAACCGCGGCCACGCCGGTCATCGCGAATCCCCACCCACTCCGACGCGCGTGGGCACAGACCGCGGCCAGAACGAGTGCGGCGGCGGTGGCCGCCGCCGGGAGCGCCGTCGGCAGGATGCTTCTGCTGTTGCGATTGTGCGCAACGACGATCGTCCATGCGACGAACGCGATGCCGGCGAGCGCCGCGAGCACCGACAGACGGCGGGCTGCGGCGGCAGCCCGCGAGCAGAGATCACCGCGCGTCCGAATCGTGAGGTAGCCCGCGCCGTGGAACGCAAAGAGCAGCACGACGGCAACCCCGGCGAGCACGGTGTAGGCGCTGAACAGGTCAAAGAAGTCGCCCGCGTACCCGTGCGAGGAGTTGAGCGGCACACCGTGCACGAGGTTCGAGAGCGCCACTCCCCAGATGAACGCAGCGCCGATGCTCCCGACCGCGTTGGCCCACAGCCACACCGCTCGCCATCGCGGGTTCTCGCTCTTCTCGCGCCACTCAAAGGAGACGACTCTCACGATGAGCAGGACCAGCACGAGCAGGAGCGCGAGGTAGAAGCCCGAGAACATCGTCGCGTACCAGGCCGGGAACGCGGCGAACGTCGCACCACCGGCGACGACCAACCACACCTCGTTGCCGTCCCAGACCGGGCCGATCGCCTCGAACATGACGCCCCGGTCGCTCTCACTGCCGCGGCGTGGGAGCCACGGGAGCAACATCCCAACGCCGAAGTCGAACCCCTCGAGCAGGAAGTACCCCGACCAGAGAACCGCGATCAGCCAGAACCAGAACGCCTGAAGACTCATCTCAGCTCGCCTCGTAGCTCAGCGCCGGGGTCGGCCCGGCGCCACCCGGCCCGGGACCGCGGGTCGCCTCCGGCGGGTCAAGGCGCGCATAGCGGCGCATCAGCACGAAGTCGACGACGCCGAGCGCGACGTAGAGCAGCACGAACACGATCAGGCTCGTGGCGATCGTCGCGGTGCTCACGTTCGGCGAGTTCGCCTGCGAGGTCTTCAGCAGACCCTGCACGATCCACGGCTGGCGACCCATCTCGGTGAGGACCCACCCGAAGGTGGCAGCCAGATAGGGGGCGGCAATCGTGGCCACGGCCGTCCACAGGAACCACCGAGCCTTTTCCAGTCGCCGCTTGCGGTACAGCCACGCCCCCACCCCCGCGACCAGGAACATGAACACGCCGAGCATGGCCATCACCCGCATCGACCAGTACATGAGCTCGACGTCAGGCATGTAATTGCCCGGCCCGTACGTCTTCTGCTCCTGGGCCTGGAGCTGGTTGAGCCCTTGGACCTTCCCGTCGAACGAACCGGTGCCCATCCACGACAGCAGCCGCGGAATCGTGATCGAGAAGCTCGGGGTCGGGTCCTGCGCGGAGAACCCCCCGATCTGGAACAGCGAGAAGCCGCACGGCTGGCAGGTGTTCCACTGCGCCTCGGAGGCCGCGATCTTCATGCTCTGCTGGGTCGTGACCGCCTCGCCGAAACGGTTCCCCACTGACAGCTGGATGAGCGTCGCGGGGACCGCAACGATGAGCGCCAGCTTCGCCGCCCGGCGGAACAACTCGACGTTGCGCCCGCGCAACATGTGCCAGCAGGCGATGCCGAACATCAGGATCGACCCGAAGATCAGGCCCGCAAGGATCGTGTGCAGATACGCGATCAGCGCGAACTCGTTCGACAACAGCCCACCGACACTCGTCAGCTGCGCCTTGCCGTCGACGAGCTTGTAGGCGACGGGATGCTGCATCCACGAGTTCGCGACCAGGATGAAGTACGCCGACAACCATGTTCCGGCCGCCGCGAGCCAGATCGTCGCCAGGTGCACCCGCGGCGACAGCCGGTCCCAGCCGAAGATCCACAGCCCGAGGAACGTCGCCTCGAGCATGAACGCCGCCAGTCCCTCGATCGCGAGCGGCGCGCCGAACACGCCCCCAACGTAGTTGGAGTACACCGACCAGTTCATCCCGAACTGGAACTCCTGCACGAGCCCGGTCGCCACCCCGATCGCGAAGTTGATCAACAGCAACGTCCCGAAGAACCGCGTCAACCGCAACCATGCGTCGTCGTGCTTGCGATGCCACATCGTCTGCATGACCGCCACGAGCGGAGCGAGCCCGAGCGTGAGCGGCACGAACAGGAAGTGATAGATCGAGGTCGTCGCGAACTGAGCGCGCGCCAGATCAACCGTCGTTGAGGCGAACGTCAGCACGCGAACCCTGCCGATTCTTCCTCACCCGGCTGAAGTCGGCGCGGTGACCGCGTCGTCGTCGTCCCAGTTGATCTGCGCCGCATCGCCGCGATCGAGGACGTGCGGTCCACCGGTCTTCGAGAACCCGTCCCACGCCCAATCGACGAACGCCTCGATCTTCGCCTTCGTCCCGGTCATCAGGCTGGCATGCACCCCGAGCCACGCCATGTGGGCGAGCTCGCCGTGAATCTCGTGGTGGTGCTTCCCGACCTCCGCGATCGCGGCGCCCCGCCCGATCATCGCCATGATGCCCTTGTCGTGGTATTCGAACGGCTTTCTCGGCCTGCCCTCGAAGTCGGCGAGGAGGTTCTCGGCGGCGTGTCGGCCACTCTGGAGCGCGACGGAACCGAGCTGCGGCAGCGGCTGTCCGTCGTCCCCGGCGATGTTGGCGACGTCCCCGACCGCGTATACGCCCGTCGTGTCGGCCACCGTGAGGTCGGGCAGGACGTCGATGCGTCCACCCCTGCCCTCCGCCAGTCCGCAGTCCGCAGCGACCGGCGCGGCCTTGATGCCACCTCCCCACACGACGCACCTGGTCGGCACGCTCGTGCCGTCCGACAGGACCGCGTGGCCGCTGTGCACCTCCTTGACTCCGACGCCGAGGTGGATGTCGACACCCTTGCCGCTCAGCACCTTGGCGACGTAACCGTGTGCCTCGTCGGAGAACGGCTTGAGCAGCGCGTCGCCGAAGTCAAGGAGATAGATGTGAGCCTTGCTCGCGTCGAACGCGTGGTACTCAGCCGGGCACCGTCACCCGAACCATGTCCGCGATCGCGCCCGCCACCTCGACACCGGTCGGACCTCCACCGACGATCACGAAATTGAGCGCGCCGCGTCCGATCAGCGACGGATCGTCGATCGACCAGCCTCGAGCAATCCGAGAATCCGAGAGCGCAGCCGGGTGGCGTCGTCGAGCGAGTACAGCGGAAACGCAGTGCTCCGGCAGCGCCGTGTGTGCCGAAGAAGTTGGCCTGCGAGCCTGCGGCGAGGACGAGCGCGTCCGCCGTCCACTCCTCTCCGTCCGTCGAGCGGACCGTCTTCGTCGCGGTGTCGATCGACGGCGATCTCGGCGAGCTTGATGTGCATGTTCTCGTGCTCGGCGAACACGTCGCGCAGCGAGTTGGCGATATCGCTCGGTGCCAGCAGCGAGGTGGCCACCTGGTAGAGCAGCGGCTGGAACTGGTGGTAGTTGTTGCGGTCGATCAGCGTGACGCTGATGTCGTCGTGATCGGCCAGCTTCTGCGCGCAGCCGAGGCCGGCGAACCCGCCGCCGACGATGATGACGTGACGCCGCTCGGTGCTCTCGCTGTTCGTCTCAGCTGACATCGGCTCGACTCCGATTGACGCTCACTCACGCCTAACCGCACAAGCAGGTGATCGCCGACGCGGATCGCGTTGGCCATCGCCGTGAGCGCCGGGTTGACCGCCCCGATGCTCGGGAAGAAGCTCGTGTCGACGACGTACAGGTTGTCGAGCTCGTGGGCGCGGCAGTCCGTGTTCAGCACCGAACTCGCCGGGTCGCTGCCGAAGCGACATGTCCCCGCCTGGTGAGCCACGCCGGCCACCGGGATCTCGTTCTTGAGGTACGCATGGTGAGGGAACAGGTGCCCGTGGTGCATCCCCAGGTCGGCGAGCATCTCCTTCAGCTGGTGGTAGAGCCGCTCCTTCGGTTCCTCGTTGCTCGCGGTGTAGGCGATCTGGATGTTGCCGTCCTTGGCGAGGGTGACGCGGTTCTCCGGGAGGGGGAGGTCCTCGGTGGAGAGCCAGAAGTCGACCGCATGCTTGGCGACATCGCGGAGCGTCCACTCCGGCGCGAACTTCGTCTCGCCGGGCTTCTCGCCACGGAACATCGACGCCTGCGACTTACCGACCATCTGGATGTTGCCGAGCGGAAACTCGAAGTCCTTGCCGCCCGAGAAGTAGAAGTCGTTGACCCCGAGCGTCTTCTGAAACACGGTCGGGTTCTCTTCCTTCGACAGCGCGAGCACGGCCTGGCTGTTGTGGAACATGTAGTTGCGCCCGACCTGGTCAGAGCCGTTGGCAAGACCGCGCGGATGCTTGTCCGTCGCCGAGGCCAGCAGCAGCTTCGCGCTGTTCGCCGCGCCGCACGAGACGACAACGATGTCGCCCGCGAACGTCTCGGTGCGACCGTCGATGTTCACGACGACGCCCGTGACGGCGTTCCCGTCGGAGTTCGTCTCCAGGCGCACCGCCTCGGCGCCCGTCATCAGCGTCACGTTCGAGTGCTCGAGCGCAGGGCGCACGCTGATCACCTCGGCGTCTGACTTCGCGTGGACCAGGCACGGGAAGCCGTCGCAGTTGTCGCAGCGCACGCATGTGCTGTAGGGCATGTTGCCCTCGTCGAGCAGGATCCCGCACGGTGCGTGGAACGGATGCAGGCCGGCGGCCGCGAGCTGGTCTGAGAGCTGCTGGATCCGAGGCTCGTGCGACACCGCGGGGAATGGATACGGAGCGCTCGCCGGAGGCTCGGTTGGATCCTCGCCCCGCGCCCCGTGCACCTGGTAGCTGTGTTCGGCGCGCGTGTAGTACGGCTCCATGTCGTCGTAGGAGATCGGCCACGCCGGGGAGATGCCGTCGTGGTGGCGAAGCTCGCCGAAGTCCTCCTTGCGCAGCCGGTAGAGAGCGGCACCGTACAGCTTCGTGGCTCCGCCGACGAAGTAATGCACCTGGGGTTGGAACGGCGAGCCGTCCGAGTAGTACCACGTGTCCTCAGACGTGTAGCGGCCGTCGATGAACACGTCCTCGGCCCGCCAGTTCTGCGGCTCGCGCGTGAGCCACGCGCCCCGCTCGAGCAGCAGGATCCGCTTGCCGGACGGCGCGAGATGGTGGACCAGCGTGCCGCCGCCGGCGCCGCTGCCGATCACGATGACGTCGTAGGTGTCGGTCATCCGGTGATCTCCGAGAGGAGGTCGGCGAGGGCAATTCGACCGGCGGCCTCAACGAGCGCGAGGTGGGAGAACGCCTGCGGGAAGTTGCCGAGGTGCCGCCCGGTGTCGACGTCGAACTCCTCGGCAAACAGGCCGAGCGGGGAGGCCACCTTGACCAGCCGCTCCATCAGGTCGCGCGCCCGCTGCATCTCGCCGATGACCACCAGTGCCGAGACGAGCCAGAACGAGCAGATGACGAACGTGCCCTCCTTGCCGGACAGTCCGTCGTCGGTCTCGCCGGTCTTGTAGCGCAGCACGAACCCGTGCTCGGTCAGCTCGTCGGCGATCGCCAGCACGCTGGCGCGAAGGCGCTCGTCGTCGCCCGGCAGGAATCCGAAGATCGCCGCCAGCAGCGTCGAGGCGTCGAGTGCATCGGTCCCGTAGTGCTGGCGCAGCACACCGCGCTTGTCGACGCCGTGCTCAAGGATGTCGGCCTTGATCTCCTCGGCGGTCTCCGCCCAAGCTCGCCGCGAGCTTGCTCATCGCCGCGGATGAACGCGAGCTTCGACGCGCGGTCGAGCGCGACCCAGCACATCAGTTTCGAGGAGACGTAGTGCTGCGGCTTCCCGCGCGCCTCCCAGATCCCCTGGTCGGGCTTGCGCCACACCGCCTGCGCGCATTTCGCCTGCGACTCGATCAGCGGCCACAGGCTCCGCGGCAGCCGCTGGCTGCGGCGCGTATGCAGGAGGACCGAGTCGAGCGCCGCCCCGAACACGTCGTTCTGGCGCTGATCGAACGCGCCGTTGCCGATCCGCACCGGGCGAGCGCCGGCGTAGCCGGAGAGGTCGTCGCGGGTCGTCTCGGTCAGATCACGGCGCCCGTCGATCCCGTACATGATCTGCAGGGCACCGTCGTCGTTGCGCTCGAGCTCGGCGATGAACTGGATGAACTCGTTCGCCTCCCAGTCGAGGTTGAGGTAGTGCAGCGCCTGCAGCGTGAACGTCGAGTCGCGAATCCACGTGTAGCGGTAATCCCAGTTGCGCTCCCCACCCGGCGTTTCCGGCAGCGATGTCGTCAGCGCCGCGACCGTCGCCCCCGTCGGCATGTACGTGAGCCCCTTGATGGCCAACGCCGAGCGCTGGATCAGCGGTCCCAACTCGTGGTCGGGGATCCGCGCGTGCGAGAGCCAGGTGTGCCAGAACCGTCTCGTCTCGTTGAGTCGCTCGTTGTGCCTCGTCGACGCTCGTCGGCGCCGGCACGTCATCGCCCCAGCAGAGCGCGCAGAAGAGCTGCTCTCCCTCCTCGAGCACGTGCCGCGCTCGCGCCGTGCCCGATTCGATCCCGAGCAGCATGTCGGTGTGCAGGACGATCGTCTGGTCCGCTCCGGACGCGTCGGCACGATGCCGATCGTCGCTCAGCGACCACTCCGCCGTCGCGCGACCGTAGTCGAACACCGGCTCGCACACCAGCTCGATCTCGACGCTGCCCCCGGTGCACTGGACGGTGCGGACGAGCATGTGCTCGGCGTCCCAATCGGCGGGTGGCCGCGTGTGCGGAGTGATCGTGTCCTCGCCTCGGCGCGGACCCATCGTGAGCGTGTCTCGGACGATCGCCCAGCCGGTCGGCGTCTTCCAGGAGCTGATCAGCGTGTTCGTCCCGGGCTCGTAGACCCGGCTGCTCGGGACGTTGCTCCCGAACGGCCCGAACCTGAAATACCCGGCCTGGCGGTCGAGCAGCGTCCCGAACACGCTCGGCGAGTCGAACCGCGGAACGCACAGCCAGCCCACCGCGCCGTCGGCCGCAATCAGCGCGCCCGTGTGGCAGTTCGACAGAAAGCCGTAGTCGGCGATCGGCGGAAACGGCGACGGCATCGCCGCGCTCTGCGGCATCGTCGCTGGCTCAGCGCCCGCCTTCGCCGCCGGCCGGTCGCCGTCCTGAGACTTCGCCTGGCGCTTGTTCTTGGCGGTCGTGCTCATGACATCACCCACGGACCGCGCCAGGTCCCGTAGCCCGCGAGTAACGTGTCCGCGGCCTCCGGGCCCCACGATCCTTTCGCGTACTCGTGCACCGGCGGAGGACTGTCGAGCAGCGGTTGCATCACGCGCCAGCACTGCTCGACGCCGTCCTGGCGGGTGAAGCGCTTGCTGTCGCCGACCATCGCCGCCTGCAGCAGCACCTCGTACGGCGTCGGCCCTTCCCCGCCCTCCTGAGCGAATTCCATGTCGAGGCTGATCAGCTCGGGTTCGACCGACTCGTGGCGCTGCGCCTCGAGGAGCAGGCGCACGCCGGTCGTGGGATCGAGCTTGACGACAAGCTGACCGGGCTCGGGCCGTCGCGACCCGATCTGGGCGAAGCCGACGTTCGGTGGTCGCCGGAAGATGAGGCGCAGCTCGGTCTGCGTCGTCGGCAGGCACTTGCCGGTGCGAATGAAGAACGGGACGTCGTCCCACCGCCAGTTCTCGACCTCGAGCCGCATCGCGGCGTAGGTCTCCGTCTGCGAATCCGGGGCGACGCCGTCGATCTGTCGGTATCCCGCGTACTGGCCGCGGACGTAGTGCGCCGGGTCGCCGGCGGGCATGGCCTCGTAGACGTGCACGAGCGCGTCCTTCAGCCTGGCGGACTCCGTCGACGACGGCGGTTCCATCGCCGCGGCGGCCACGATCTGCATCAGGTGGTTGACGACCACGTCGCGGACCGCGCCGACGGGATCGTAGAAGTGACCGCGATCTTCGACCCCAAAGCTCTCGGCCATCGTGATCTCGATCGCGGACACGAAGTTGCGATTCCAGATCGGCTCGAGCAGCGCGTTCGCGAACCGCAGGTAGAGGATCTCCCAGAGACCCATCTTCCCGAGGAAGTGGTCGATCCGATACAGCTGCGACTCGGCGAGGTGCTGATGGATCTCGTCGGCGAGCGCGCGCGAGGACTCGAGGTCGTGTCCGAACGGTTTCTCGACGACGACGCGTGCGTGCTCGGTGAGCCCGGCGTCGGCGAGCCCCTTGATCACCTGCCCGAACAGGAACGGCGGGATCTCGAGGTAGAACACGGGGGTGCGCACGTCTCCCATCGCTGAGGCCACCCGCCGGAACGTCTCGGCGGCGGTGAAGTCGCCGCTCACATAGGAGAGCCGGGCCGCGAGACGCTTGAAGACCTCGTCGTCGATCTGCTCGCCGCAGTCCGCGATGCACTGGCGTGCGTGCTCCCGCAGTTCCTCGATCGACCAGTCGTTGCCCGCGACACCAACGATCGGGCAGTTCAGCAGCCCGCGCCGCTCGAGCCTGTAGAGCGAGTGGAACGTCATCACCTTCGCGAGATCGCCGGTGATGCCGAAGATCACGAGCACATCGGCGGTCGACAGGGCGAGCGTCTGCGCTCGCCGCTGTGGCCGTACGCGGGCGAGATCCAACTGCGGTCGTCATGCGCGTTCCCTTTCTACGCGGACTGGTCCTGCGCGGACTGGCTGCCTGCCCGGGATCATCTGCGTGATGGCGGTGCGCGCATCACCCAAAGCGGGTGAAATCCCGCTGCACGCCGAGTGGCGGCTACGAGAGTCGGTCGTCGACCACGGCCACGGCCGCGACGTATGCGACATGGGTTCCGAGGCTCGTTGCCATCACATCCGCAGGCCAGCGCCACGGAGGCGGAGTCCGGCCGAGCAGCGGGAACAGGGACAGCGTCGCGCTCATCAGCGTCGCCCCAAACACGACGCTCGCCCACGGCTCCGCGAGCCTCCGCCGGAGCAGCCCGTGCCAGATCCCAAACGCAGACCCGTAGCTCCAGCGCAACGCGAGACCGAGTTCGTTCTCCTCACGCGCCGTCACGTGCGGCAGGTGCATGATCGACGCGACGATCGTCCCGGGCACGAGCGAATCGTCGTAGTCGAGCGGGCCCGTCCGCCCGCGGCGCAGCCGGCGCTCTCCGGCGTACGCGAACGTCAACGCCGCCGTCCCGGCGCTCCCGGCCAGAACGCTACGGACGGGCCACGGAAGTCTCATGCGACAAGGATGCCCGGGCACCCGCCGCGGCGCATCATCCGATACGGACGACGCGCGCGGACCTCACGCTTCCGACCGCACGGTTAGCCTGAGCGGGTGCCGGACGACCTGCTCGGGAGCGACCAGGCGATCGATTCCGTCTCGAATGAGACAACCGAGATGCCGAAGACTCGTCTCTCGATCTCGCCCCACGAGTGGGCGCTGTTGGCGATCATCGCCGCGGTACTGCTCGCCAACCTGCCCTACCTGCTGGGGATCTTTGACCCGAACCCGCTTCACTTTCGCAGCGGACTAGCGACCGCCATCACGCCGGGGTTGCTCGGCGGCAGACCGACGATCGACCCGAGCTACGGGTTCACGTCTCAGGCGATCGGCCACCGCGCCGCGCTCGACGTCCTCCATCTGCATCTGCCGTGGTGGAACCCCTACGAAGGCACCGGGATGCCACTGGCCGGTGAGACGCAGGCCGCGGCGTTGTTCCCCCCCACGCTGCTCACCGCGTTTTCCAACGGCCAGCTCTACGAGCACATCCTGCTTGAACTGGTCGCGGGGATCTGCACCTACCTGCTGCTCCTGCGTATCCGCGTCACGCGACCCGCCGCCGTGGCCGGCGGAATCGCCTTCGCCCTGTGCGGGAAGTTCGCCTGGTTCGCCGACGCCACGGTCAACCCGCTGCCGTTCCTGCCCATGCTCCTGTTGGGCATCGAGTGGGCGGTCGCCGCGACGCGGACCGGCCGGCCTGGCGGCTGGCGACTGATCGCGGTCGCCGGCGCCCTGGCGGTCTACGCCGGCTTTCCCGAGGTCGCTTACATCAACACTCTGATGGCGGTGTTTTGGGTCGCCTGGCGCTGCGGGTGCCTCGGCCGCCGCGCGAGCCGTCCGTTTCTGACGAAGGTCGCGCTGGGGACGCTCGCGGGGACGTTGCTCGCGGCCCCGATGCTGGTGGCCATGGGCACCTACCTCACCCATGCCGATCTCGGGGTCCACACCGGTACGCACTTGGGCAGTCTGCACCTCGGCCCGTCGGCCCTGCCCCAGCTCCTGATGCCCTACGTCTATGGCCAGGTCAACGCGGATCCTCATACCGAGATCTGGCTCAGGGTCGGTGGCTATCTCTCGGTGGCGCTGTTGCTGTTCGCGGCGCTCGGTCTCCTCGGGCACGGACGTCGCGGGCTCAAGCTGGTCCTCGTCGGGTGGGCCCTGCTCGTGTTCGCACGGATTTACGGTGTCCCGCTGCTCGGCCAGGTGCTCGGCGTGTTGCCGGGGGTAGCGCGGATTCAGTTCTATCGCTACGGCACCGCGGCACTTGAGCTGCCGGTGATTCTGCTCGCTGCCCTCGGGCTCGATGATCTGGCGCGCGTGCCCGCGCATCGGCGCCGGGTCGTGTGGGGCGCAGTGGGCGCGGTTGCCCTGATCGGCGTCGCCGCGCTCAGCGCGCGGCCGATCGTGCATTCCCTCGGCACCCGGTTCCCCCACAGCGCGTTCTTCGTTGCATCGATTGTCTGGGGCGCTGTGACCGTGGTGGCGGCGGCCGTCGTCACGCTCGTGCGTGGCGCGCGGACGCGCGCGGCCCTGCTCACGGTGATCGTGGCCGTCGATGCGATCGTGCTGTTTGCCGTCCCCGAGTTCGCCGCCCCGCGCTCGACGAAGGTCGACCTTGCCCCGGTCGCCTATCTTCGCCGGCATTTGCACGAGGGGCGGTTCTACACGCTCGGCCCGATCGCACCCGACTACGGCTCCTACTTCGGCCTCGCCTCGCTCCGCATCGACGACTTTCCCCCGCGGGCGTATGCCAGGTTCGTGCACCGTCGACTCGACCCGGTCGTCGCGTTCACCGGCTTCCGTCCGCCAGGGCCGTCGGCGACGCAGGAACTCATGCGGCATCTGAGCGGCTACCGGGCCGCCGGGGTGCGCTACGTGCTCACGCCCGCCGGGCAACCGCTCCCGCAGAGACCGACCGGACTGCGGCGCGTGTTCGTCAGCCCGAGCACCTGGATCTACCGACTTGCCGGCACGCTGCCGTATTTCGGGGCCGCCGGCTGCGTCACGACATCCGGTGCCCGCGACAGCGCCCGCGTCGTGTGCGTGCGGCCGTCGACGCTCGTTCGTCGCGAGACCTGGCTCGCGGGCTGGAGCGCGCAGGTCGACGGCCACCCGACTGCCATCCGACGCGTGGATGGGCTGTTCCAAGCCGTCACCGTGCCGGCCGGATCGCACCGCGTCACCTTCAGCTTCACGCCGCCCGGGATGGGCTGGGCGTTGACCGGCCTCCTCTGCGGATGCGCACTGTTGCTCGTCCCCACGGTTCGGCGCCGGTCCGCCTCCGGCGCGCGGGAGACGGCGCACCGAGATGTAGACAATTCGGAGCCGGCAATGGCCGGGTAGACGAGCACGTCGCTCCGCCCGCGCGTGGCGCGGTTATACCGTGAGCGCGTCGATGCGATCGCGTGGCTCGGCAGGGCTCGAAGCGATCGGAGACGAGGTTCCTGGCGCGTACGAGTTCCGGCGGGACACCTGGTCCAATGAGCTGGCGCGTATCCGGGCGTTCGACGCGCCGGCCCGCCATGCGAAGCAGGTGGCGTGAAGCTCTGATCTCGAGGCGCGGACCGGAGGTTTCAGGCTGACCTTCGCTGGTGGTCGATTACGGAGCGCCGGGGCGTGGGTTCTACCGGGTGATGGGCGCTCGCACTGGTCGATTAACCATCCGAGTGCTCATGAACGATGTTGGCCCGCGTCGCCGCCGTTCCGCGCTTGGGGGTTCTCCCTGGGCTGCGCTGTTGGCTGGTGTCGTGTCGGTGCTGGTCGTGCTGGCAATGGTCGCCGCGGCGGTCATCTCCCACCAATCCTCGGACCTGCACCGCCGCGCACAGGTCGTCGCTGAGCAGATTCGCGCTTCGAGCCAGGAAATGAGCGCGTTGAAGTGGCGCGGGAACACGCTGGTGCTGGCGGGGACGGCCGACTTGTCCAGCTCGGGGCGGCTCGCCAGCGATGGCACGCGAATTCTCACGACGTTGAACGGCGAGGCCTCGCAGCTCCGCACACTCGAGCCGGGACCGGACGCGCAGCGGCTTGCGGGCGATGCCGAGCGGTTGTTCGCCGCGTCGCTGGAGGCGTTCGGCGCGTCCCGCGGTGCGGGCTCGAGGTCGCAGGCGTCGTTGGGGCGGATCCAGGGCCAGTTTCAACCGATCCTGGATCGCATGGACCGCGATGCTCAGCTGGCAGCTCGGCATCAGCAGATCGTCGCCGCGCAGGCGCTGGCGCAGTCGCTGTGGCTGTCGATCGGCTCGATGCTCCTGGGGGTTGGGCTGCTGTCAGTGCTCGGGTGGCGGCTGGCGAGCCTGAACCGACGCAGCGCGCTGGCGGACAAGGAGCGCGCGATGGAGCGCCACAGCGAGCAGCGGGTCCGCGCGCTCGTGGATGACGCGAGCGAAGTGGTCACCGTGCTGAGCCGTGATCTGCGAGTTCGCTGGCAGGCAGCGTCTGCGCGTGGGCTGCTTGGCGTCGAGGCCGGTTCCCAATTGGACACGGCGGTCACCTCGATGGCGCATCCGGACGATCAGCAGTTGTTCGACAGCTTCCTACGCGCGACAGCCGGGGGCAGCGGGGGCGGGACGGTGAACGTTCGGTTGCGGCACGCCGACGGCCGCTGGATTGACGTGGAGATCGTCGCGAAGGACCGCTTCTCCGATCCTGCGGTCGGCGGGTTGGTGCTCAACATGCGCGATGTCAGCGAGCGCGTCGCGATGGAGAACGAGCTACGGCATCAGGCGTTTCACGATGCACTCACCGGCCTGGCGAACAGGGCGCTGTTCGAAGACCGGCTGCGACACGCGCTCGCGGCCGGGGTACGGAGCCGACGTCCGCTGGCGGTGCTGTTCATCGATCTCGACGATTTCAAGACGGTCAATGACAGCCTCGGACATGGCGCCGGCGATGCCCTGCTTGAGCACGTGGCCGCGCGGATCGACTCGCTCGTGCGTCCGACCGACACGGCGGCTCGACTCGGCGGCGACGAGTTCGCGGTGCTGCTCGACGGCGTCGTCCACGCACACGAGGCACACGGCATCGCGGCCCGGATCCTTGATGCTATGGAGGAGGGGTTCGTCCTCGAGGACCGCGAGCTGCGGTTGACCGCGTCGATCGGGGTCGCCCTCAGCAACAGCTCGATCCAAGCCGACGAGCTGCTGCGCAACGCCGACACCGCGATGTACGTCGCGAAGGCGAGCGGCAAGAACTCCGTGCAGGCGTTCGAACCGAGCATGCACCAGTCGGCCCTCGATCGCTTCGAGCTGCGGACCGAGCTTCCAGGCGCATTGGAGCGCGAGGACTTGTACCTGGACTACCAGCCGATCGTCTCGCTGCAGACCACGCGCATCATGGCCGCCGAGGCGCTCGTGCGCTGGCAGCACCCCACCCGAGGTCGCCTCGCCCCGGACCGCTTCATCGGGCTCGCGGAAGAAACCGGGATGATCGTCGAGCTCGGTCAATGGGTGCTGGAGCGCGCCTGCCGCCAAGCCCGCGAATGGCAGCTCGCGGCACCCGACGCCACTCCGATCAGAGTCAGCGTCAACGTTTCGATCCGCCAGCTAAAAGACGACGACTTTCCCGGGCACGTCGCAAACATCCTGAAACGCACCGCGCTCGAGCCCGGCCTACTGATCCTCGAGATCACCGAGGGACTGCTGGCCGACGACCCGGAAGCGCTCGTCCGCCGGCTCCAGGCGCTCAAACAGCTCGGAGTGTGGATCGCCATCGATGACTTCGGAACCGGCTACTCCGCGCTCTCACACCTGCGGCAATTCCCCGTCGACGTGCTCAAGATCGACAAGTCGTTCATCGATCAGCTCACCGGAGATGCGCAGAACGTCAACCTCGTCCGGGGCATCATCAATCTCGGCCAGAGCCTCGAGGTCGACGTCATCGCTGAAGGGATCGAGCAACCACAACAGGCCGACCAGCTCAGAGCGATACGCGCCACCCTCGGCCAGGGCTTCCTGTACTCAGAGCCGACCACCCCTGCGGCGATCCTCGACCTCGTCCAACAGGCAGCAGCCTCCGACGCAGCCGAGGCGGCCTGAACCGGATCACCCCCGCCGGTCTGCGCTTGCTCGATCGGCATCGGCTTCTCGCATGCGCGGCTACTAGTCGCGGGCGAACGCCATCTTGGCTTCGTTCGCGAGATCGACGAACGCGCCACCACGATGTACAGCACACTCGGCGTTCCCTCCGGCACGCCGAACCGTGAGCGCGTCGGCCGGATGCCTGCGCCACGCGTACACTCGCTTGCGCGTGGGTTCGACTTGCGTCCAGCGGCATGGGAGCGGCGTCCGAAATCGCCGGGATCAGTGATGGGCCAAGCGATCGGCCAGGTCCTCTCGCTCGGCATCGGAGTCGCGCTCAGCCCGGTGCCGATCATCGCCGTAGTGCTGATGCTGGCGACACCCAAAGGTCGGACCAATGGACCGGCATTCCTCGCAGGCTGGGTCATCGGGATCGCCGTCCTCGGCACGATCGTGCTGCTCGTCGCCAGCGGCGCCAGCGCCAGCAAGCAGGGCGCGCCGGCGACGTGGGTGAGCATCCTCAAGATCGTCCTCGGCGTGCTGCTGGTGCTGCTGGCAGTCAGGCAGTGGCGGGGACGGCCTCGGGGGGACGCCGCGCCCGAGCTTCCCAAGTGGATGAAGACCGTCGACACCTTCACCGCGGGCAGGTCGGTCGCCATGGGCGTCGCGCTGTCGTCAGTCAACCCGAAGAACCTGCTGCTCGTCGTCGGCGCGGCCGCCGCGATCGCGCAGACCGGGGCCAGCGCCGGGGACCAGGCGGTCGCGCTGATCGTGTTCATCGTGATCGCCACGCTCGGCGTCGGCATCCCGGTCGCGATCTACTACCTGATGGGCGACCGCGCGACCAAGATCCTCGGGGAGCTCCGCGACTGGATGGCGCGCGAGAACGCGACGATCATGGCCGTCATCTGCCTGATCATCGGCGCCAAACTGATCGGCGACGCGATCAGCGCGCTCGCGAGCTGAGGATGTCCGGGCATGGATAGCGCGGACATGATCGAAGTCCCCGCGGGCCGCTTCCGGATGGGCTCGGATGAGTTCTACCCCGAGGAGCGTCCGGTCCGGGAGGTGGAGCTCGACGGCTTTGCGATCCAGCGCGCCCCGGTGACGGTCGCGCAATTCGCGCGGTTTGCCGAGGAGACCGGGTACGTGACGCTCGCCGAGCGCCCACCCGACCCGGCCGACTATCCCGACGCCGACCCCTCCCTCCTGGTGCCGGGATCCGTCGTGTTCCACCCCACCCCGGGACCGGTGCCGCTCCACGATCCCACCCGTTGGTGGACCTACGTCCCGGGCGCCAGTTGGCGCCATCCCTGGGGAGCGGACAGCGACAACTCCGGGCGCGACGATCACCCCGTCAACCACGTCGCGTTCGAGGACGCTGAGGCGTACGCCACCTGGGCCGGACAGACGCTGCCGAGTGAGGCCGAGTGGGAGTACGCCGCCCGCGGCGGACTCGACGGCGCCGTGTTTGCGTGGGGCGACGAGCAGCATCCCGGAGGCGAGCTGATGGCCAACTTCTGGCAGGGCGAGTTCCCCTGGCGCAACACGGGCGCGAAGCAGTGGCGCGGCACCTCGCCGGTCGGCCTGTTCGCTCCCAACGGATATGGGCTCTATGACGCGACCGGGAACGTGTGGGAGTGGACCACGGACTACTACTCGCCGCGGGGGGCGGGGTCCGACTCACCGGTCAGCCCGTGCTGCGCGCATCCGACCAATCCGCGGGTCGAGACCGCGGATGCCAGCTATGACACCGGTCTTCCGGGCGCGCACATCCCCCGCCGCGTGATCAAGGGCGGCTCGCACCTCTGCGCACCGAGCTACTGCCTGCGCTACCGACCCGCCGCGCGCCAACCCGAGGCGATCGACACCTCGACCAGCCACATCGGCTTTCGCTGCGTCTCGCGCTGACGACGGTGAACTGGTCAGCAGGTGCTAAGGCAGCATCGGCAGCTGCGGACCTCCGCGCGGCGTGCCGGAATCGTGGCGCGCCCGGCAGTAGGCGGCCAGCTCCTCGTAGACAGCGGCGCCGCACACGCGCCGGAGCTCCGCCTCCATGCTGACGTACACCGGCTGATCGCCCCCGTACGCATCCTCCTGCTCGGTGCACCACCAGTCGATGATCCCCTCCCCACCCCAGTCCGCGGTTCGGGACGCGCGGACCGTTGTGGTCTTCGTGTCGTCATCGATGTCGAAGAACAGCGGCACCTGCCAGCAGATCTGCGGCTTCCAGTCCATCGGGTCCTCACCGCGACGGAGCGCCGCGACATGAAGTGCGCAGCCGGCCCCGCCGGCATGATCGGTCCGGTTGTGGAAGATGCAGGCGCCGCGGTACAGGCGCGTGTGGACGCTGTCGCGCTTGAACCGCGCCTTGCCCCACGGGTCGCGGCCGCCGCCGCGCAGCGCCACCGGGCGGTTCTGCCAGTCCTCGTCGGTCATCTGCTCGACGCGTCCCCGAATCATCTCGAGATCCTCGCGGCCGGGCGCGTCGCCCTGGCCCTGGTAGATCTCCACGCCCTCCACGCAGCAGCCACGCGCGCTCCGTTGCCGCCTGGTGTCCGGGCATCCGGCACCCCAGATGCACCGATAGTTGGACAGCAGGAATGTCAGGTCGAATTGCCAGTTCCACCCGTCGCGGTCCCTGAACGTCACCGTCTCGCGCGTGAGCATCAGGATCTCCCTCCGTCGACGATCCGCAGCCGAGGACGGCGACGATATCGCGCCGCTCCGCCCCTACTCGAGGTCAGGCACTACTTCCCACCGCGACGTTGTCCCCTTGTCGGCCAGTCCGGGGTTGCTTGCTCGACGATCGTGTTGATGTGGGCTGTGGCGCAGTCGAACGCGGGAAACCCCGCGCTGGCCTCGTCGAAGATCAGGTTGAGGTCAGTCCCCGCCAGCACGACGGCGTCGATGCGGTCACGTCGGCGGATGGCCCGAGCGATGTCGCGTAGCGCCATGACACCGGCCGGGGAGGTGTGACCGGCCGTCGCGAGCTCGAGATAGACGCGATGGATCTCGTCGATTTCCTGCGGTCTGGGCGGGATGACGTCGAACGCATCGAGTGCGCCGAACAGCGAGGTCTCGATCGTGAAGCGCGTCCCGAACAGCGCGATGCGCGAGAGATTGCGATCGCGCAGGCCCCGCGCTGTCACCTCGAGCATGTCGACGATCGGCATCGAGTCGCGTTTCGTGAGAGGACCGAGCGCGATATGCGGGGTGACCGCGGGAATCGCGAAGAACCTCGCGCCGACGCCGCGAAGCTGTGCGACGAAGCCTGCAAGGTAGTCGGCGAGCTCGTCGATCCGTCCTGCAGTGACGTGGGCCAGCGCTGTCGGGGCATGGGCGTGGACGATCGTTATGCGCGGCACGGTGCCACGATCCGCGCAGCCCGCGGCGATCGCCCGGTAGTAGATGACGGCCGCACCCACACCGAGTCCGCCGATCAATCCGACGTGCTCGGAGTCCGGCGGCCCTTCGCGCTCGGTGGCACTTCTGAAAGCAGCGCTCTCCATTCTCGACAGGAAATCGAATCACGCGCTCGCCGGGCCGCCGGGCCGATCCGGCCGTTGAGAGTGGCGATCGACGAACTGCTCCGGGAGGGATGCGTGCGATCCTGCCTCAGCAGAGCATCACCGACAATCGAGGAGCGAGACATGACCGGTAAGGCAGACTTCACCGAGCAGGAGTGGAAGAGCGTGCTCGAGGCACCACCGAGCGCCGGACTGATCGTCCTGACCGCTCAGCGCGGCGGGACCTTCCGCGAGACGCTCGCGATCGCCAAGTCCTACGCCGAGGCGCGCCAGCAGCACGGCCAGAGCGAGCTCCTGGACGAGATCGCCTCCGCCAAGCCCGCGATGGACCACACCCGCTATCACTCACCCGATGAGCTGCGGCAACACGGCCTGCAGCATCTCCGGGACGCCGTCGCGCTGCTCGAGCAAAAGGCGACCCCCCAGGAGGTCGACGATTTCCGGCACTTCGTCGTCACGCTCGCGCAGAACGTCGCGAACGCGCATCGGGAGGGAGACGTCGCCGTGAGCGACGCGGAGCGAGCAGCCGTCGAGGAGATCACCGCCGCGCTCGCGGCCACCACGGAGGCGTGATGAGCGCCTTCCGCGAGGGGCAGACGATCTGGGTGGAGCAGCCCGATGGATCGCAGCGCGCCGGCATCTTCGTCGGCGAGGCCGAAGCATCGTGGTTCGGCGGCGCACCCGGTGCCTACGTCGTCTACCCCGACACCCGGGTCGGCGAAGAAGTTGACGTGGCGCGCATCGTTCCGCGCGACGATCCCGCCTAGGTCAGTCCCGTTCGGCGATGCCGTACACGACGTCGGTGCGCAACGTGGTCACGGCGTC
The DNA here is from genome assembly GCA_963813265.1 of uncultured Solirubrobacterales bacterium. Taxonomy (GTDB): domain Bacteria; phylum Actinomycetota; class Thermoleophilia; order Solirubrobacterales; family Solirubrobacteraceae; genus Palsa-465. The sequence goes on from CAWEYQ010000030.1 coordinate 48,145, forward strand.
AGCCCGGACTTCGCCCAGGACGCGCCGGCGCAGCGCCTCGCGCTGGTCAGCCATGAGATCGTCGACTGTCGCTCGGTATCCCGAGCCCAGGACGACGTCCCAGAACTCCTCGGGCGCGCCGAGGCGGTGGACGCCGGCATCACCGGCGGCTCGGTGGTGGCGCGAGCTCCGACGCCCGGCCTGCTCGGGCACACGAGCGCCACTCTCGGCCACGAACGCGCTCATGTCTGAGGCGAAGAAGACACCAAAGCACAGACCACGCCGTCGAATGTCGCATCGCCAAGTCCGGTTGAACGCGCGTCCGTTTCACGAAACGCGACGTTGTGTAGCCCTTCGCAGTCGCTCGCGCCCGAGCCGCCGCCAGCAACGGTGCTGCTGCGTCGACGCCCGAACAGGCCTCGGGGCCGACCGCCCGGGCGCAGGATCGCCGACGCACCCGCCCCACAGCAGAGATCCAACACCGCCTGCCCGGGCACCAACCGGAGTCGCTGAACGGTCGCGGCGCCGAAGCGATCCCAGAACCCCAACGCCGGAAGCGAGAAGTGGTCGGCCGCCGCGCCATAGGCGCGGGCGGCCTTCTCCACTAGTCCGTCGGAAAAATCGCCAGGCATCTCCCGGCGTCAGCATTACGAGGCCGCTGCCGCCGATCCGAGTGCCTTTGCCTTGATCGCGTCGAACTCGGCCTGAGTGATCGTTCCACTCTCGAGCAACTTCTTGGCCGTCTCGATTTCGCCGGCAGGACCACCCGTTCCGGCGGCCTTGCGTACGTACTCGTCCATCTGCGCCTGCGAGGCTGCGGCTTGCTTGGCGCCGCGATCCGCCATTCCGTCGTGGTAGGCGATCAGGTAAACCAGCACGCCCACGAATGGCAGCACGATCACGAAGATCACCCACGCGGCCTTGGCCCAGCCCGAGAGGTCTCGCCGGCGGAACAGGTCAATCAGCACCGTGACGGCGATCCAGATCCACGCCACCCAGGCGAAGAAGATGAGCATCGTCCAGAAGATGTTCAGGAACGGGTAGTCGGATGAAGCTAGGACTGTCATGTTTCCTTCCAGTCGCGATCCCAGCCGGGGGCGTGGGACGCACTCATAGCGCCACGTGGGGCGGTTAATCGGTTGCCATGAGTGTTGGTTCGATGGGTTCCGAAAGCATCACCCGTAATGGGTGATCCGCGGGGTCGCTCACGCGACCGCGCTGCCGTGATCGAGCTCGATCACGGCGATCAGCCGATCGATCGCGCGAGAATCGTGTTCGCCGTGGAACCGGATTCGCTCATGCGGCCAGCGATCGCGGCCCTCCGCGCCTTGCTCGTGCAACCAATGGACAACTGTTGAGGCCTCCGCGGGGGAGTTGAAGGAGATGACCTGCACCGCGAACTCGTCGAGCAGCGCGACGGCCTCCCCGGCTGTCCGGACCTGGATCCAGCCGGACGGGGCTTGACGCGTTTGCAGGTCCGGATCGACCCACAGCAAGATTCGCCGGCTGCGCTGGGCGTCATCGCGCGCGACCAGCCAGGACAGCTCGCCGACGGCCCGCAGCAGGTCTTCGGTGAGCGGACCTGGACGACGAGCTTCGAAGAACGTGAGCAGGCCGCCGTAGTAGGAGAGCTGCTCGCGTGCGGTCTTCTGGGTGAACCGCTCCCACAGGGCGTGCCCTTCTTCGCGATAGTCGCGCACGATCGAGCGAGCGTTGTGGACCTTGTCGGCAAGCGCGACCCGCAGGATCGCGTCATCTTCGACCTCGGGCAGATGCGCGAGATAGCGTCGCTTTCGCTCGATCCACGCCTCCGGCTCACCGACGTCGACCGTGTCTGAGCACGCCTCCACGATCGCGGCGACCCGCGGCCCGAAGGATCGCGCGATCCGCTCGAGCATCGCACGACCGCCGCCGTCCTCGACCGCATCGTGCAGCATCGCCGCGATCGCCTGATCTTCATCGCCGCCATCCTCGATCACCAGCCCGGTGACGACCAGCAGATGCGCCAGATACGGGATCTCGGTCCCGCTCCGACGCACGTGACCGTGCACCTCCTGCGCGAGCGCCACCGCGGCGAGAAACCGCTCGGTCAACGCAGGTGGCGTCGTCCCGATCCGGTCGACGGATGCCCAAGCTCCCCGCGACCGGCCCTGCGGCGGGAGATCATCCTCTCCCCCCGGCGTTTCGGTGCTCCGTTCCATCGTCACCACGACTCCTGTCGGTCGAGGACCAAGGTGTTGCACCGATCCTGCTCCCGAATCGGCGACTGTGCATCCGCAGAAAACCCGCGGCGACGATCCGCACGGCTTCCACTTGTTAACAACTTCGCGCCGCCGAGGGCCAGTCGCACGCGAACTCGATGAGCTCATAGGCCAGCGGCGCTGCCGGATCCAGATGCTCCAGGGCAAGCGCCACTGTTGTCGTGAGGTCGCTGGATCCCCTGGGGTTGTAGATCGGGCTGGCTCCGTCGGTCAGCAGGCGCGTGGCTATCGCAACGCCACGAGCGGGGATCGGTCCGGTCGCTCGCAGTGCCGCGATCATCTCGCGGATCTCGGACTCGGCGCGTTGAACGCGTCCACGGCGGATGGGAGCCCGGTTTGACCGTCCGCCCGTCGGGTGCTGCGCAGTCGAGAGCAGGTGCTCCCAGTTGGACGCGAGTCCGTCGCGCATCCGCGGGGTGACAAGACGACGCGCGCGGGCTGCGTGGCGGGGGCTTGCCTCGGGTGGCCGTCCGGCGGCCAGGTCGGCGTCCAGGCGCGTCGGGTTGAAGCGCAACATGATGTTGTTGAGAAGGCTGAGCATGCACCAATGATCGTGCCGTCAGCCCCGCATGAGAAGTGGCATCATTGCCATAGTGCATAACAAAGCTGCCAACGTCGCCCTGGTCGCTGGGCAGGGCATTGCGCTGTTCGAGTTCGGTGTCGCCAGCGACGTGTTCGGCATCGACAGGACCGCTGACTACGGCGTTCCGTGGTATCGGCTGACGGTCTGCTCCAGCGGCGGCCAGGCGGTCACCTCCGACAGCGGGCTGCGGATCGCGGGAGCGGCCGGATTGCGGGCCATGCGCAATGCGGACATGGTGATCGTCCCACCGCTGAGCCCGGAGGTCCGCGTGCCCGACGTATTGCTGCGAGAGCTGACGCGGGCACACCGGCACGGGGCGCGAATCGTTGCGTTCTGCACCGGAGCATTCGTGCTCGCGGCTGCCGGCCTGCTGGACGGGCGTCGTGCCACGACCCACTGGGAGGAGTGCCGGCAGCTCGCGACGGAGTACCCGCTCGTGCGGGTTGACCCCGACGTGCTGTACGTCGACGGCGGTGACGTCCTCACCTCAGCCGGCAGCGCCGCGTGCATTGACCTCTGCCTGCACATCGTGCGAGGTGACCACGGCGCCGAGGTTGCCGCACGTCTCGCCCGCGAGCTGGTGGTGCCCCCGTTTCGCGAGGGCGGCCAAGCCCAGTACATCGAGAGTCCGCTGCCCGCCCTCGATCCCGCTGATCCCTTCCTCGATGTGCTGAGCTGGGCTCAGTCACACCTTGGCGAGCCGATCACGATCGCCGACCTGGCCAAGCGCGCGGTGATGAGCAAGCGGAACTTCGCCCGCCGGTTCCAGTCCGCACTCGGCACCACCCCATACCGCTGGATCCTGCGCCAGCGTCTGCAACTGGCCCAACGCCTGCTGGAGACGACCGACCTCTCGGTCGAGGGGATCGCCGAGACCAGCGGTTTCGCGACAGCGGCCAACCTGCGCGCACGCTTCCTCGACGGGCTGCACACGACACCGAGCGCCTACCGCCGCACCTTCCGCGGCGGAGCCGAATTGACCCGACTGAGCGCTTGATCCCTGCGCGGCCCGTCTCGACGCCGGTGGGCTACTGGATCGAACCCGGTGTTGCCGTGGCCACGCTCCTCGAAGAGAATCGCCGCATGGTGTTCGCGAACGATTGGAGGCTGCCGTGCCGCTCTATCTAGGTCGCTTCAAATATTCCGCCGAGGCGATCAAGGCGATGATCGAGAACCCGCACGACCGCGGCGCGGTTGCCGCCGAGGCAGCCGCATCGCTTGGATGCACGCTGCACGGGATCTGGTGGGCGTTCGGCGAGCACGACGGCGTGTTTCTGTTGGAGGCGCCGGACAACGTCGCTGTTGTCGCGCTCGCGATGGCGGTCGGCGCGAGCGGCCAGATCAGCACCGAGACCACCGCGCTGCTCGACATGAACGAAGCACAGGAGGCGATGCGCAGGGCCGCGACGACGACGTTCCGCCCGCCGAGTTGATCGGGGCGTCCTACCGCTCGCGGTACGAGGGCAGTTAGCTACGGACCGAGGCTCGTGGCTCGACGCGTGCCGTCACGCCGACCTCCCGAATGAACGCCCCCGCCGCTTCGATCGCATCGGCGGCTTCGGGTAGGAACGACCAGAACAGATGGAATCCGTGCGCGTCGACGGGGAACAGCTGCAGCCGCGCGTCGACGCCGTACCGACCGGCCCGAGCGGCGAGGGCTTTGGCGTCTGCGAGCCGGGCGTCGCCTGTGGCCGCCTGGATCAGCATCGGCGGCAGGCCCGTCAGGTCCGCGGACAGCGGGTCGACCACAGGGTCATCGAGCGGGTGTCCCGCGAGGTACATGGCCGCGCAGTTCCGTGCCTCCTCCTCATCTGCGAGTGGGGCGATGATGTCGGTGGCGTCAGGTTGGAGGCGAAGTGCGAGGTCCAGCCACGGGCACATGAGCACCACCGCCCCCGGCAGCGGAGCATTCCGCCCCGCGAGCGTGAGCAGCACTGACAGGACCAATCCGCCACCGGAGGAGTCGCCGGCGATCGTCACCCGCTCGGGCGCGATGCCCCGGTCAAGCAACCATTGGTACGCGCTCAGCGAGTCATCGACCGCTGCCGGGAACGGGTGCTCGGGAGCGAGCCGGTAGTCAGGGATGAGGACGCCGGTCCGTGCCGCCGTTGCGATCGCGCCGGCGTGAGGTTGGTATCCGAACGCGGACCCGAACACGTAGCCGCCGCCATGCAGGTAGAGAACGGTCGCTGGACTGTCGTCGGAGGGGGAAACGAGCAGCGACGACACCCCGCCGGCGGTCACGGGCCGCACGCGGGTGCCGATCGGCGGCGACGTCTGCGCGAGCAATTCCTCGCCCGCGGCACGAGCCTCCTGCAGGTCGGTCTCGGGGCCAAGGAGTCCCACCATCGGCTCCCAGAGCTTGGTGATGCGACTCAGGAGCTCGCCTCCGACCGCGAGCGTGGCGGACACCGCCTCGTCGACGTCTCGTAGGACCTTGTGCGAGCGGTCCAGCAATGCCTCGCCCGCGATCGTGAGCTCGACTCGATGCGTTGAGCGGCGCAGCAACTCGCAGCCGAGGAGCTGCTCGAGGCCACGGATTTGGCGGCTGAGTGCGGACTGCGAGATGTAGAGCCGGTCGGCGGCGCGGCCGAAGTTCAGCTCCTCTGCGACGGCCACGAACGCCCGTAGGTGCCGGAGCTCGATCCCGTCCGGAGCCTGCGGGAACGGGAGCAGATGTCCGCGCTCATCCACTTCCCACAGTATGGCGTCCGAGCCGCCGCCGGTGATGCCGAGGGTGCATAACCGCCTTGTGTGATCGGACTTTCCCGTTCGGTCAGGCGCTGAGACGCTGCCTCCCATGCGACGCGCAGACCGCCACATAAGCGAGACAGCCGCCGGTTCTGTTCTCACGGCCGGACTGATGCTGCGCATTGCCGGTCGCCGGCTCGACGGTCGGGTCTACTGGCCTGATGGGGACGATGCCAACGGCGGCTCGGCGCTCATCTTCGTGCCGGCGCTCAGCGAAGCCGGGGACTCCGATCCGATCTGCCGGCTTCTGTGCTCAGCCGCCGCTACGGTCGTGCTCGCTGTCCCGAGCCCGCGCGGCACGGATCACGACGATGAGCTCGCCGCGCTCGGGTGGGGCGTCGAGCACGCTGCCGAGCTCGGTGCACAGCCCGAACAGCTGATCGTCGCGGGCGAGGGCATCGGAGGAGCGCGCGCCGCCAGGCTCGCCATCCGTGCGCGCGACGCTGGCTGGCCGCAATTGCGCCGCCAGATCCTCGTGGATCCGACTTTCACTCAAACGTGCCCGATGCCGTCCCTGCTCACGGGCGTCGCCCCCGCGACGGTCATCAGCAGCGACACGCGGATCGACGAAGGGAGTACGTATGCAGAACGGCTGCGAGCCTGTGGCGTCGAAGTCGATGTTCTTCGGTACTCGCCGGCGATTCAGCCCGGGCACGAAGCCTTGTCCGCCGCGCTCGCCAGGAGCATGGGATGAGAAAGATCGTCGCGTGCGTGATCTGCTCGGTCGACGGCGTCGTCGGGGAGCCGGCGGATTGGCTGGCGATGACCGCTGAGGAGACGGCGACCATCGCGGCGCGGAGCGCGTCCACTGACACGATCCTGCTCGGTCGGGCGACGTACGAAACGCTCGCCGGCGAGTGGCCTCATCGGTCCGGTGCGATGGCGGACTTCGTGAACCGGACGCACAAGCTGGTCGTCTCGACGAGCCTCGACCACGCGTCCTGGGAGAACACCGATGTCATCGACCCCGATGCGACCGTCGGGGAAGCGCTGGCGAGACTGCAACGCGCTCCGGGCAACGAGATCCTCGTGCTCGGAAGCGCCACCCTCGTCCAGTGTCTGCTCCGTCGGGAGATGATCGACGAACTGGTGCTCCTGGTCCAGCCCGTGGTCAAGGGCGCGGGGCGACGGCTGTTCGACGGGTTCGCCAGTCACGTGCCGATGCGGCAAATGAACTGCGTCACATTCACAGGCGGCGTTGTGTCTCTCAGTTACGAGATGAATGTGCGCGGCCCATGCGGTCCTAACCACCAGACACCACCACCCCGGATGAACGCGCAGGAGGACACGATCGTGACCACGACCACCACACACACGACCCGCGAGCTCGACCACCGGGTCAACGACGGACTTGACGTGACGCTGCTGTGGAACTCAGCCACAGACCGCGTCTCGGTCGCGGTCGAGGACGAGCGGACTGGCGAATTCTTTGAGTTCGAGGTTGATCCCGGTGACGCGCTGATCGCTTTCAACCACCCGTACGCGTACGCCAACGCAACCCGGACCGATCACGCGCTCGCCACGTAACAGGACTCGACGTCGCCGCGCGCGAAGGCGTGCTTCGAGCTGGAGCTAGTCGTCTGCGATACGCGCTTCGAACGCGGCCACCGGTGTGTGCTTGCCGAGCACGTAGCCGGTGCAGGCGCGGTGGTATCCGGCGGCGAGAATCAGCGGAGCTCCCTCACGACGGACGATCATGATCGGCGGGAGGCGCTTGCCCTTGGCGAGCCGGGCGAGCTTCTTGGCCACGCCGGTGTCGGCCGCCGTGAGCGGAGTGAGGCCGGCGGCGTTGAAGATTTCCTTGGCCGGGTAACTCTGGGAATGCCGGGCGTCGCGGAGTTGGCGCATCGCCTCGAGCACGTGCTCTTCGCCGAGCACGAGGGACAGGTATTCCTCGGCGGTCTCAAAATCGTGAGCCTCGGGCTTCTTCTGCCAGCGGATGCGCAGCTTCTCGAGCTGTCGGCTCGGGTCGGCCTCGATCATCGCCGGAATGGCGGCTTCGGCCATCTGCTCGGCAGCTCTGAGCAACACGGCGGCGAACACACTGAGCGCAATCGTTCCGAGGCCGCCGAGCACAATCGCCGCCGCCTGCCCGCCGGTGATGGCGTGTGCCCGCAGCCCGAGATCGGCGGCGGCCGCGGGCAACCCAAGCTGCGCGCAGGCGAGCAGCCCGGCGGCCCGCCCCTGGTTGAGCGCCCCTCCCGTGACCACGTGAACGACAGCCGCGCTGAGCGCGAGCGCGAGCGCGAGCGCGAGCAGCGACGGATGCGTGAATACCTGCCCCACGTTCAGTTTCGTCCCGAGCGACACGAAGAAGATCGGTACGAAGAAGCCCTGGGCAACCGCCGCGACCTGTTTGTCGAGCCGTTTGGGCCCGCCGAGCCAGGACAGCAGCAGGCCGCCGGCGAATCCGGCGATCAGCAGGCTGATCCCGGACTTCTCGGCGACCGCGGCCAGCGCGAACAGGCCAATCAGCGCCACCCGGAGCTCAAGCGCCCAGCCTCGCTGGCGTGAGCGAGAACGGAGTTTCGCGACCCAACCGTGCCCGCGCAGGGCATGCGCGATCACCGCGAGCAGCGCCAGCGCAGCGAGCACGGCAAGCGCGCCGAGAGCCGACCGAGCGACCTTTGAGGGCTCCAGCACGAGCGGCAGGGTGATGATCGTCAGGACGTCGGCGATCGTCACCTGGGCGATGGTGGCGGCGAGCTTCTTCTGGTCGAGCGAGGACTCCTGGATCAGCGGCAAAATGACCGCCGCGGAGGAGTTCGCCGTCAGCAGCGCGAACACGAGCGCCGGCCCTCCCAGCAGGGTGTGAATGAGGAAGCCGGCGAGCACCGCCAGCGCGGTACACAGCAGCGTGGCCACAACCCCAGCGCGCGCCGAGCTCGCGACCGAGCGGACCGGCACGTGCATTCCGGCGGCGAACATCAGCATCAGAAAGCCGGCGCTGGCGAGGAACACAAACGTCGGCTGCGTGGGATCGAGGACTTTCAGGCCCGCTGAGCCGAGCAGCGCGCCGGCGGCGAGCTCCCCGACGATCACCGGCACCATCGCCCGCTCACCAGATGCCAGCAGCGGCCCGCAGACCCCGGCCACGAGCACCACCGCGAGCGTGGAAAAGGTCATTCGCCTACCCGACGCCGAGCGACGGTCATCGGGCTCTCTGCTGGTCCGGCAACGTCCATACCTTGAACATCGGCCGGAACGGCGAGGTCTGACAGCCCGACGGACGGGCTGGACGAACGGCCCTGCGTCGACACCACGTGCCCCGACCGCCGGACAGACGCGTTGGAAGCGAGCTCACCCTACGATCTCGGCATGGACGTACCCGTTGAACATCGCGAGTTCAAGCGAACGGTTGACGCATCGCGGCTCGTCGATCCGATGCCGACATTTCGCGTCCTGTCCGGGAACACGGGCATTCCGGTTGACGACCTCGTGCACCACGCCCTGGTGCGCTGGGCGTCGGCTGGCGCTGAGACGCTGATGGCGATCCCGCCATTGACCCTTCGTGAGCTGATCGAAGCCCGCCGTCAGGAGGACTGGGCGAAGGTCGGCGGGATCATCGACTGGCTCGAGACAGGTCTCTGACCCGCGACACTCACGGAACCACGTCGGCGTCCTCGCTCTTGGGCGCACTTGGGAGGAGGGTGCCTCGTGGACCGGACGTCCGGGGCGCTCAGGGGGTTTGTTGTGAGCGAGCGGCCTGCTCGCGGCGCCCGCGCCTTGATGCGTGGAGGCCCTCCTCCGCCAGTGGTGCACCGCTAATGAGAGAACCGACGTGGCAGTGAGCCACGGAAGGAGACACACATGCATGTAGTCACGAGAAGCTATTCCGGGCAGGGCGGCTCGGCCAACCCGATAGGCCCGTCACCTACGACCTGAGAGGCGAGCCGCGCGTCCTCAGCGCGCGCGTGGCTCGTCACCGGTTGTGGCCGCACGACGTCCATGGTCACGGCCGCCATGCAGCGAAACAGCCGGGTGAGACAGTCGCCGGTGCTCCCTTCCCAGCGCTCAGTACTCCGGGGCGGTCGCACCGCGCATCCGTGCATCGCCCTCCGGGTGGTCCAGGCGCGCGTGTCGCCCCTCGGCGTCGGAACGCCCGCGCGCGACAACGCAGGTACCGGCCGTGCGCACACGACGGCGCCGGGCGGCCGTAGCATCCGCCTCGAGACGCGATTCGCGCCCGGCCCGCCGAGCTCCACCCGAGACCAACCTATGAGCACCCCTTCAACACGGTACGCCCAGTCCGACGGCGCCTCGATCGCCTACCAGGTGGTCGGCGATGGATCGCTCGACGTGGTCCTCGTCCTCGGGTTCGCGACTCATCTCGAGTTGCAGTGGGAGTTGCCTCCATTGGCTCGCTTCTTCGAGCGACTCAGCTCGTTCTCCCGGCTGGTCATTTTCGACAAGCGCGGTACGGGACTGTCGGACCCCGTCGCGGAAGTGCCGACGCTTGAACAGCGAGTTGACGACGTGCGCGCGGTGATGGATGCCGCGGGGTCTGAGCGTGCGACGCTCTTCGGGATCTCTGAGGGTGGCCCGATGAGCGTCCTGTTCGCCGCCGCACATCCCGCGCGGGTGACCTCCCTGGTGCTGTACGGGGCGATGGGGCGTACGACCGAGGCGCCGGACTATCCGTGGGCATCGCCCGCGGACGCACTTCGCGAGGCCGCGACTGAGTTGATCGCGCCCAACTGGGGACGGGACGCGGAGGGGATGGTGGAGCTGTTCGCGCCCAGCCTGGCGAACGATCCCCGGACGGCGGCGTTCACGGCCCGCATGGAGCGCTCGGCGGCGAGCCCCGGAATGGTGCAGAAGATCTTTGAGATGTTCCTGGACATAGATGTGCGGGCCGCGCTGCCCACGATCCACGTGCCAACGTTGGTTCTGCATCGCCGCGGCGACCGCGTTGTGAACCGACGCGCCGGCGAGAATCTCGCCGCAGGCATCCCAAGCGCGCGCTACGTCGAGCTGCCCGGCATCGATCATCTGCCCTGGGCCGGCGACAGCGATGCGGTGCTCGGAGAGATCGAGGAGTTCCTGACTGGGACGCGGTCTCTCCCTGAGACCGACCGCGTGCTCGCGACGGTGATGTTCACCGACATCGTCGGCTCGACGCAACGAGCTGCGGAGCTCGGGGATGCCCGCTGGCGCGAACTGCTGGCCGCGCATCACACGGCGGTCCGCGACGAGCTGGCCCGGTTCCGCGGTCGCGAAGTGAAGACGCTCGGTGATGGCTTCATGGCGACGTTCGACGGTCCGGCCCGGGCGATCAGGTGCGGACAAGCGATCGCTGCCGGGGCGCAATCCCTCGGACTGGAGGTTCGCGTCGGCTTGCACACCGGGGAAGTGGAACTGATCGGGGACGACGTGGGCGGCATCGCGGTGCACATCGCGGCCCGCGTCGGCGCCCTCGCCGCGCCCACCGAGGTGCTTGCCTCCAGCACGACAAGGGATCTCGTCGCCGGATCCGGGATACGGTTCGCAGACCGAGGCGCGCAGCCCCTCCCCGGGATCGCAGATGACTGGCGACTCTTCGCGGTGGTGTCTTAACGGCTACGCATCGGCGCGCTCGGGATGCCCGTGATGGCGATCATCCGATGGACCTCGGCTTTGGTTACTTCGTGGTGGCCAGCTCCGGCGAGGGAACGAGGTAGGAGGCCATCGTTCGCCGCAATTGCTTGGAGCGACAGCCGGCATCGCCCCAACCGGCAGGATTGGCCGCTCGTGTCGTCGCGGACGGGGGTTCGGGAGTTCGTGATGTTGTCGACCGGCACATATGCCCATCGGTCGGCTGGTACTGAGATGAGCGGGCACTTGTGCCGGTCGGTCGCCGAGCGGACGCGGCGCCGCGACCTGCTGAGGGAGATCTCGTACCGCGGCCCGTCTACGCGGCGACAGTGCCGGCCGCGTGATGCGGCGGTGGGAGCTCGCGGCCGCGCTCGCGCTCATCGCAGCTCGTCCAGCCCGCTGGCTCGTCGAATGCCACCCAGCGTCCCGACCGGCACCGTGTCGCTGTCCTTGCCGGCGACCACGATCCGTTCCGGACGATCGGGGTGCGCCCGCAGCCCGTGCGAGCCGCTCTGCCGCACGACCCGCCAGCCGGCCGCGATCAACGCACGCCTGACCTCGCGGCACTTCTTCGCCCAACGGAGGCACCCGTGCGGACGGAGACGACGTCGATCCGCCGGTTGAACTTGATCGGTGCGGGTTCAGCAGCCGCTCGGCTGCTCACGACGGCGGTCACACTGAACACTCGACTTGACCGGGTGCCCGGTCGGTGTGTGGGTGAGCGGCGGTTCGGTGGGCTGGTGGCGGCCATGCGCGTGACGCTCACTCGGCGCCCGAGGAATCGCTCTAGCGACCCTTCCGGGGGCGCGGGACCGGGCAACGGACCGTGCCCACCGCGGCGACGCTTCCGGAGAAGTCCTGATTCGCGATGTACCCATCGCCGAGCTGCACCGCGCCCCGCGGGCCGAGCGTCACGAAGCCGGGACCGGAGAACGATCGCGGGGGTACGTCAAGGCTGCTGAACTCCCCATCGGGTCCGGTGAAGGTCACGTGAGGATCCGTGTCGCTGGAGCCGAAGGGAATCTCGTAGCGGTGCCTGCCGGTGAACCGGGGGAACACGATCGCCAGGCTCCAGCGCTTGTTCGTCGACTTCGCGGTCACGAGATAGGCAATCTGAGCTCTCCGCGCGCCCCGTTGACAACGCGCCTTCGTGAAAGTGACAGTGGCCTTCACGTGCGCCTCGCCGGAGAGCTCCCGGACGGACAGGGGCGGGCTGCCGGCCGACGAGGCCACAGGCGCGACGGCGAGCGCCGCGCCCAGAACGAACAGGGTGGCTAGGACAGGACGATTGGTGCGCATCGGGACCTCCGGGTCAGGCGTTGGTCGTGGTGATGGTTGGTTGCGCGTGCTTCGGGAGCATCGTCGCGAACGGGCACCGGCGCGACTAGGCACCTAAGGGCTTGGCTTCGCTCACCCTCGCCCCACATCCAGTCCACCCTTCAAGCGGTTGAGCTCGAGTTTCTTGCCCGACCACCTACGAGCGGCCCGCTTCCGAGCGATCACTGTCGCTAGACGGTGCGCTATCCGGCGTAGTCGAAGTCTGAGCCGTATCCGCAGACGCCCCGATAGCGGAACGCCAGCGCACTGTCCTCGACGAGCAGCTCGTCGGCCACGAGCTCCTCGCCCGTGCGCTCATGGCCGGGAATCACACAGGTGACCGCCTCGCCTCCGTGGTAGCGATCACGGATCCGGACGCTGACGTGCTCGCGGATCCGCAGGCGTTGGCGACGCTGCGTGTGGTCGACGTCGATCTCGACGGGTCGCACGGCCAGGAGCTCGCTCGCTTTCCACGCCCAGGGAAAGTGGCGCTTGGCGTCGCCACCGAGACGGCCGCTGAAGATCGCCTCGAGCGCGACGCGTTGTTGGTCGGAGCCGTGGCGGTCCAGATACAGCACCCAGCTCCACGGCGATCCCGGCTCATCGTCGCTATATCGCGACACGATCGCCACGGGTTGACCGGAGAGATCGACGCCGTCGCTCATGCCGTCGCGGATCAGCCACGAGAGAACGCCCAGACACTCGCCGTGCGTGGAGCGCCCGCCGGGCACACCGTCGATGCGCCGGCAGGGACAGATGGCCTCGCAGTTGCACGACTCGAAGTAGCTGCCGCTGATCCGCCACACGACGGCGCCCTACATGCCCATGTGCCCCATCATTGACGGCGTGCCATGGGAAGGCACCGTCAGCGCCGGGATCCCGTCTGGGGTGATCAGGAGCGCGAGCCCGAGCACGAGCAGTATCAGCGCCGTGCCGTAGGTCGCCATCCGGCGCCACGGGAGGATCTTCTCAGCCGCGATCAGCCCGGCCACAAACGCCATCCAGGCCACGCTCATGATCCCGAGCGCGAACAGCGACGCCATCAACGCCCAGCAGCATCCCACGCACCAGGCACCGTTCTGCGCGCCCATCCGCAGCGCGCCCCACGGGCCGTCGCGCCATGCGCCGAGCAGGAACCCGAGCGGGCTGCGGCACTTGCCGAGGCACACGTCCTTCAACGGGGTGAGCTCGTACACGGCGGCCAGAATCAACGTTCCGCCGGCCACCCAGCGTCCCGCGCGATCCCACGCCAGCACGTCCCCGGCAATCTGGTTGCCGGCTGCGGCGAGCGCGAACGCGGCCAGCCCGGCGCCGGCCCAGGTGACGAGGTAGCCGGCTACGAAGAACATCGGTGCCAGCGGCGCCCTGTCGCGGCTCATCCGCGCGTACAGAGCCACCGTCGGCGAGACCGACGGCAGCATCATCGCGGCCATCATCACCACCCACACGCCGATGAACCAGCCGAAGCTCCCGAGGTCGCTCCACGGACCAGCGTCCATGCCGCGCATCCGGTCGGCCGTCCACAACCAGCCCGCCGCGGCCGCCGCGAACAACAGCACGGTCAACCCGACCTGCGCGCGGACGGCCGAGAACGCCGGCGCCAGTCCGCCGGCACGCTGCGCGGAAGCGCTCATCGCCTCACGCCGCCCAGGAGAACTCCGAGGTCGAGAGCCCGGTCTTGCCCTCGTACTGGATGCCGAAAGCGTTGATCTGCGAGCGCTTCGCCTCGGCCATCGTCAGGTCCGAAGCAACCGGATGGAACATTCCTGCGAACCGCACCGGCTCGCCGGTCTCAACGCCGAACGGCACGATGTCCTCGACCTCGAAGTCGATCGCGTCGCCGATGCGCACCGAATGGCGCACGCCGTCGTCGTCGACCGCGATCGGGACGCGTTCGACGCCGAGCATCTCACCCACCAGCGGCGCGAGGCCAGCCATCGGTCCTCCGAGCTGCCCACTGAACACCTGAACGAGCTTCTCAGTCTGCTCGTCCGTGGCCTCGTCGTCGACGAACAGGCCGAGCCGCCAGTTCCCCTCCGTCATGACCTTCGGCGTGTCGATGATCGTCGCCACCTTCCGTCCGCCGATGTCCGTTCCCTCGACCTCCCCCTCGTGAATCTGGAATACGAGCGTCGCGCGACAGAAGTCGTACGTCGCCCCGTGGTCGAACGACAGGTTGCACGGGCACATCAACTCGCACGAGCACGTCTCGACGTAGCTGCCCTTGAGGTTCCACGACATCGAGCACCACCTCCAGACAAAAGAAGAGTGATTGTCTTACCTGAGGCTTGGTCGGTCAACCCCAGCCACGGCGTGCTGTCGCTGGCGGCGTGCAGGTGGGCTACGGAAGCGTCCACCGCCACGGCGCCGGCATTCAGGCCGCGCACCAGCACGATCGCGTACGCGCCGTTGACCTTCCTCGTCCCAGACATCCTGTCTGCGTCCGGCGGTGCGAGCCTGAACGCCCACGTGGAGCAGGCCATCGGCGAAATCGCGTGCCACCTCCGCGCGGCCGCGGCGTCCGTGCCCGCTTCATCGTCGTCACCTGGCTACGGCTGCGCGCGACGATGGGAGCGGATCTCCGTCCTCCCGCGTTCTTCGCCAGAGTCGCCGAGGCCGGATTCCATCGCGCGGCCGGACGCGGAGGACACCTCGGCGGGTCAAGCGAGCTGGATGTGATCTGCCTCGCTCGCGGCGGAGAAGGGGCGAGTGAGACCGAACTGACGCAGCTTCGACTCGGGTACGCCCTCGACGCCCGGCGTGTCCATCGCCTCGCCACGCGTGTGCGGGTCATCGGCGTAGCCGCCCACCGCCACCGAGTGCTGCGGGGTGCGGTAGCCGGAGAGCCCGACGAGATGCAGGTGAAGCGCCCTGCCGAGAGCATCCAGACGCGCGGCGATCTCGGGTTCCTTGCCCTTGGTGTAGTTCGTCGTCGCGGTCGGGAAGAAGCCGTACTGGCCGCCGTGGGGAACGAACGGTGCGAACGTGGTGGCCGATGCGCCGCCGGTGACTGACGCCCCGCCGGTGACCGTGGTCCCGTCGGTGGCCGATGTCCCGCCGGCGGCAGTTGTCCCGCTGGCGGCCAATGCACCAGCGGTGGCCGATGCCTCACCAGTCTCGGATTCGCCGGCCGCGGACGCCTCGTCGGTCTCGGACTCGCCGACCGCTGATGTCTCATCGGTCTCGGACTCGCCGGTCGCCGAGGGCGCGCTGATCACCGAGGCACCGCCGGTAAGCGGCACGCCGCCGGTCAGCGCCACGCCACCGGTACGCGCGCCGCGGCAGCGCCGCCGGTCACCGCCGCGCCGCCGATCGCAAGCCTCCCGCGGTCGCCGAGGCGCACTGATCACCGACGCCCCGCCGGTGCCAGCCGTCCCCGCGCTTGCCGCCTGAGCATTCGCGAGCATGTCGGCGAACGTCGTGCCGATCGATCCGTCGGCCGCCGACGAGTCGGACACCGAGGAGGTCGACAGCTCGGCGAGCGCCTGGGTGACCATCAGCAGCGCGGTCGGATCGAGTGACCGCTGCGTAGCGAGCATTTGCTCCAGGCTCGACGTCACGGCTTCGATGCCCACACTCTGGAGGGACGGCCGGATGCGGTCGATCTTGAGCGCTTGCCCGCCGGCTCCCATGACGCCAGTCCGGCTGCGTACATGTCGCGATCAAGCCGCATGAACCCTTCCGGGGACGTGATCGAGCAGCAAGCGCCGTTGCTCCTCGTGGTACTCCGCGATCACCTTCCTCGCCCGGCGTCGGCGGGCGCGCTCCTCACCGTCGCTCATCGGTCAAACCGTAACGGCCGCGCCCGAGCCGGGAAGCGACTCTTGCGGCGTCGGGCATCCGTGGTGGGTTTAGCCCCGAAGCATTAGCGAGGCTGTCACGCCAAGGTTCGGTGATTCACCGCCGAGGGGTGGCGGCGGATCGCCATTGTTCGTCTGCGCGGCCGATGTGATCGACCGCGCCGCGCGCCCAACCGGCACGATCGCCCGCGCGTGTCGCCGCGAGCGGGCGTTCGGGAGTCCGTGCCGCTGTGAGCAGCACGTATTCCCATCCGTCTCCCAGCACTGAGACGCGCGGGAACTTGTGCCGGTCTCTTGCCACGGTCCGACGATCAGGGCGATGGCATCGATCCCGGCGCTCAGATTGCGAGCACAGCCGCCTGCCGGATCGATCGAGCCGCGGAAGGCAGGGTGATCGAGCGGAACCCATCCACCGGAGCGTTGCCCACTTGCTCGACGCTGAGGCCACCAGACGCTTCGGTGTCGTCCCCGTCTGCGAGAGCGGCGAGCAAGCATGCAGCGTGATCGTGTAGCTGACGCCGTTGCCGCGAAAGCAGAACTCAACATGGTCGCCCACCAGTCCTCCTACTGGTCACCCTCCAGTGACGCCAATATCACGACGTGGCCAATCGCGCTGGCCTTGGCCGGCGTGCCGAGAACGCTCCAAGCTGCGGTTCGGCACCGGTCGCTCGCGAGCGGGACTCGCGCCCCGCCCCAATCGAAACAAGCGGCCGACACGACCACGCGGCTGCCACCTCGCAGCGGAACACGTCCTGAGGTGCTGGTGACGCCGAGGTGGGCGTGCCCGAGTTGGCGTTGGATGATCGGTGGCGGCACGCCTTCGCGAGCCATCTCGACCGCATGGGCGTGCCGGAGCTGGTGCGGCGCGAACCGCCGACGCCCACCCGCGATCACCGCGAGGCGACGTAGCTCGGCACCAGCGCCGGGCTGCGACCAGGCACGACCACGGCCCAGACCATGACGGCGACTGCGACGCCCCAGGTCAAATCTGAGCGAGCATCCGCAGTCCCGGCGCCACCCGGCGAACAAAAAACGCGCGACCGCAAGGGGGCAGAGACCGACTGGCGGAGCTTGCAGCAGATACACGCGACGCAGCGTGTCGCCCGGTTCACCGACGGCTCCATCGGTGAACGAGCAAACAGCCCGCCGACCGTCGCCACGCTGCTCCTTCCCGGGTCGCGGAGCGACGATTCCCGACACTCACGAACGCAGGGCGCACGCCGCATTACACGATGCGCGCACTGATCGGCTCTGCTAACCGAAGCAGTACGGTCAGCAAGCGCCGCCCAAGCCAAAGCGACACTCCTTGATTTCGGCGTCGTCAGCTGGCCGCCGGCGAACCTCGTGCGGACGCGGATCCTTGAGCCGACGAAGTCGACGTCGCGCCAGCGCACAGCGAGGAACTCGCCGCCGCGCGGGCCGGTGAACGCAACGCAGCCACTCGGCCGCCGCCTCCCGGAACGCCACACCGGATCGGGCAGCTCCAGCGCCACGACCGCGTCGCGCGTCATCGAGCACATCCCGCAGCCATCCTTCGGCGGTCCGCTTCGTGAACTGAGACATCTCGGAATCGACAGTGCGAGCGCTGACCAGAAACATTCCGATTAGCAGCGCTATCTCCACGCCCCCGGCAGGATTCGAACCTGCGACCATCGGATTAGAAGTCCGGCGCTCTGTCCACTGAGCTACGGGGGCCGTCTAGGGAGGAGACTGTAGAGGTGTCGAGACGAGGCGTTGGATGGGCGCGGAGGGCTATGGCCGTGGTCGGGGCGATCGCGGCGCTCGGTGCTCTGCCGAGCGTGAGTGCCGCGTCAAGCTGTGTCGTGCCCGGGTACGGGGAGCGGCTCAATCTCCTGTGGAAGCCGGACATGCGGGCGGCGATCGACTACGCGCGCACGCGGCAGGGGGACATTGCGTTCGCGGTCCGCACCGACCATCGCTTCTACGGATACCGGCCTGAGCACGTCGAGTGGTCGGCGAGCGTCGTCAAAGCGATGCTGCTCGTGGCCTACCTCGACCGGCCGTCGGTCGCGCGGCGACCGCTCAATGGCTATGACGGATCGCTGCTGCGGCCGATGATCGAGTTCTCGGATAACAACGCCGCGTCGACCGTCGTCGGGATCGTCGGCGACGGTGGGCTCTTGGCGCTCGCGCACCGCGTCGGGATGAAGCACTTCGCGACCGACCCGGTCTGGGGCAAGACGCGGATCACCGCCGACGATCAGACGAAGTTCCTCTACAACATCGACCACTACGTCGTCGCGCGTCATCGCGCGTTCGCGATGCACCTGCTGGCTTCGGTCACTCCGTCACAGCGGTGGGGCATCGGCCAGATCCCGCCGGCACACTGGGGGCTGTACTTCAAGGGCGGCTGGGGATCTGGCACCGGTCTGCTTGACCACCAGGTCGTCCTGCTCACGCGTGGCTGCACCCGGACCTCGCTCGCAGTCCTGTCGATGTACGACGGATCGCACCAGTACGGCAAGGACACGCTGCGCGGGATCTTCTCGCGGTTGCTGCGCGGGTTCCCCACGGCCAAGGAGTTGGCGTGGAAGGTGTCGTCTGGCCGCGTGGATTTGAACCTGCCGGCGGCTGATGCATATCGGGGCGCCCGGATTCGAACCGGGGACCTCCGCCTCCCAAAGGCGGCGCGCTAGCCAGGCTGCGCCACGCCCCGTTAGGCCGCTGAGTCTAGCTTCCAGCCGCCGCGGACACAGTCCATCCAGGCTGCCATCCGAGCTCGGAACAGAGTGTCGTGAACATCGACTGGAGCGACGGCGTGTTCGCATCTCCACGTTCGCGTTCGCAGCTGAGAACCATTTGTCTTGGGATGCAGGCGAACCTCGGTCGGCTCGATCCCAAGCACACTGGCCCAGAATGCCGGTATGCCGTCGTTCCAGTTA
>CAWEYQ010000031.1:0-157867 GCA_963813265.1 uncultured Solirubrobacterales bacterium
GCCTGTTCGCGTGTGAGGCGAACTGCTCGGCGGGCGTAGCGGCAGACCGTCACCCCAGTTGCCCGCGCGGCCGGCGCCGGCTGACACCCAGATCAGGCAGCGGGGATCGTCGAGACGGGTCGCGATCTCAATCGCGCACGCCAACAGCTCCTTCGCCCGTCCGAAGTCGCCATCCAGCTCGGCTGCTGCGCCCGTGAGGACGGTGACGATAAAGCGATCGGCGTCCGTCACCGGCGGGAACTCTGCAGCCCGCACGCATAGCTCGCGCATCCTCTGGTAGTCGGCCAGGTACACGGTCATGCCGAATCCGTCCAGCAGCATCTCGAGGCTCAGCGATGGGTCCCGGCTGGCGGCGATCCCATCCAGCAGCGTGGTGATGGCCTGCGGGAGGGAACCGGTGAAGCTCTCGATGATCGCGCTGACGGCGAGCAGACGAGGGCGTTCCGCGCGACTGGCAAGTGGGAGCGCGCGGCTGACGAGATCGTCGGCGCGAGCCAGCTGTCCGGCCTCGGTGGCGGCCCTTGCCGCGGCACCGGGATGCCCCGCGCCTGATCGGTATCGCTGAGCCTGGCGGCACGCTCGAAGGCGGTCGCCGCCGACGCGTGCCCTCCGCGCATCTCCGAGCGCTCCGCGGACGCCTCGAGCTCGGCCGCAATGTCCTCGTTGGCCGTGAGCGTCGCCTCTGACCGGTGCCAGACGCGCAGGTCGGCGTGCTCGGGCGCCCAAGCGCTTCGGCCAACGCAGCGTGAGCGCGTTGACGTGCGGCGAACGTGGCCGAATGGTGGACGGCGGAGCGTACGAGCGGATGCCGGAAGTTGAGCGACTCGGCATCGATCTCGATAAGCCCCGCACGCTCTGCCGGGTCGAGCGCATCTCGCGGCAGGCCCGCTGTCGCCCATCGCGCCGATCACGATTGCGGGTTCGCCGGCTGACTCTGCGGCGGCAAGCAGGAGCGCCGCTTGCGTGTCCTCCGGGAGCCGTTCGGCTCGTCGTCTGAACGCAGCCTGAAGGCGCGCGGTTAGCGGTATCGCGTCGGGCAGCATGGCCCGTCCGGCGATCTGCGCGTCCGAAAGCGCCACGGGAAGCTCCAACAGCGCGAGAGGATTGCCAGCCGCCTCCGGCCGCCGTTCCGCTCACGGCGGGCGCGAGCGCAGGCGCACTGCGGTCGAGCAGGGTTAGGGCTGATCGGTGATCGAGACCGCCGAGGACGAGCTCCTCGACGCCGGGAGCGTCGAACCGGCGTCGCTCGCCGTCACGGGCGGCGAACAGAATCCCACGATCCCCTCGGCGCCGGCCTCCGAGCCGTGAACACCAGCGACTCCCCGGACGTCGTATCCAGCCACTGTGCGTCATAGACGGCACACAACGGGGCGCTCTTCGGCCGCCGCCGCGAGCAGCGACAGGACGCCGGCAGACACCAGGAAACGGTCCGCGCCCTCGGCCGCCCGCAGACCGAGCGCTGCCCGCCAACGCCTCGCGCTGGGGCTCTGGCAAATACGAGAGCAGCGCGACAGGGCCGCACGAGGCTGTGCAGCCCGCGAAATCGAGGCCCGACTCAGCCTCGACGCCCGTGACCGACAACACCGTCATCTCGCCAGCGCGTCCCGCGGCGTAGCGCAGTAGCGCCGTCTTGCCCAATCCAGCCTCGCCACGCAACACGAGCGAGCCGCTCTCGCCGCGCTCGGCCCGTTCGAGCAGGCGGTCAATCACGGCGCAGACACGTTCACGCCCGACGAGCCTCGCATCCCCCGCGCTGGCCTCAGAGCTACCCACAGCAACAGAGCATTGTGGACCTCTTTCGCTCGGGTTGAAAGCCCGCAGGAAGGCGCTGACGAGTTCACGTGACCGGCGACGGACTGGCGACGCACCCGATGCGACGTGCCGGTACCAGTGGGACCGTGCGCGGCATGCAATCACTCCTCCATATCGAGCTGGCACGAGCGTTGGCGGCCGGCCGACAGCGGGAAGCCGAGCGCGCCGCGCCAAGCTCGTCACGCGCACGACGCTCGCCACTTCCAGCGGAAGTGCCGGGCCCCAGCGGCCACTGAGCCGACCGGCGGCGCCGTGCTCGCGCCGCCGAACTTGGTCGAGGAGGTCCCTCGAGGACGGCATCGCCATGCATTCCGCGGGGCAGATCGCTCCGGGTTCGCGACGCGATCGCCGACCGACGCGAAGAACGCCTGATCGGGCCTGAGCGATCACTGCTCGCGCTCGCAGCTGGATCCACGCCGATCAACCACCACGAAGAAGAGGGCAGCTAGATGACAGCCACGATCGAGGCCTCCGGCCTCGCCAACGGTATCGGGAAGACCACGGCGCTGGATGGCCTGGACCTGATCGCAGAGCGAGGGCAGGTGACAGCGCTGCTCGGTCCAAACGGGGCCGGCAAGACGACCTTCGTGCGGATGGTGGCGACGCTGCTGCGAGCCGATGAGGGCACCCTGCTCGTTGCGGGCCACGATGCGCGCAAGAACGCGGCCGCAGTCCGCCGGGTAATCGGACTCGCGGGTCAGTTCGCGGCAGTCGAGCCCGCGATGACCGGGCGCGAGAACCTCGAGATGCTCGCCGGTCTGTTCGGCCAGGGTCGCCGTGCGGCGAAGGCGAGCGCCGCCGCCGTCCTCGCGCAACTCGGACTCGTCGAAGCGGGCGACAGGCTGGCTCGCACCTATTCCGGGGGAATGCGCCGGAGGCTCGACCTCGGGGCGAGCCTGGTCGGGGCTCCACAGCTGCTGCTGCTCGACGAGCCGACAACGGGTCTTGACCCGCGGAGCCGAATCGAACTGTGGGACGCGATCCGCGCCCTAGTCGCGCGCGGGACCGACGTTCTGCTGACCACGCAATACCTCGATGAGGCCGACCAGCTCGCCAGCCAGATCGTCATCATCGACCACGGTCGGGCAGTCGCGGCCGGCAGTCCGACACAGCTCAAGCAGCGGATCGGCGGCAACATCATCGACGCACACGTGCACGACCGCCGCGATCTGGCGACCATCGCCGAGCTGCTCACTGCACTGGGCGAAGATGCCGCCCAGATCGACGAGGCGCAGCGACGGGTGGCGTGCGGCCGTCTGACTCCACCGGGGACGGGCTGATGACCGCGTTGCACTCCGTCCACGCAACCGGAATCGAACTCGAGGGCTTGGCGATCCGCCAACCAAACCTCGACGAAGTCTTCCTCGCCCTCACCGGACAGCCAACCCGCGATAACCACGAACCGATCGCCGCTCGCGCGGCCTGACCCAACAGGAGCAGTTGCCCTATGACGACCATCGCCACGACACACCGCACCGGCTCAGCTGACGCAGGCCGCCACGCCGGACTCGCCGACGCGCATTGACCGTCGCCCGACGGGGTGCTGCGCTACGTCCGCACACCGCAGCTGATCGTACTCGCCACGGTCCAGATGTCGCTGTTCTTCCTTATCTACCGCTACAGTTCGGCGGCGCTATCCACATCGCGGGCACGCCCTACGTCGTCGACTACCTGGTGCCCGGATTCATCGCCACCGGCGTGCTGTTCTCGGCATGGGGACCGCGGCCGCGGTGGCCGAAGACCTCGAGCAAGGGTTCATCGACCGCCTGCGCTCACTGCCGATCCCGCGGGCTGCTGTGCTCACGGCTCGGGCGCTGGCGGACTCCGCGTTCGTTGGTCGATGGAGCACCGCGGTCACCGCGGCGATCGCGTTCGTAGTCGGCTTCCACCTGCGCGGATCCGCGCTCGACGGCCTGGCGGCATTCGGTCTGGTCGTGCTGTTCGGGTTCGCGTTCGAGTGGCTCTTCATCACGATGGGGCTGTTCGCCCGCAACGCGCAAGCCGCCCAAGGTATGGGAATGATCGTGTTCCCACTCGTATTCGTCTCCAGCGCATACGTGCCCGTGAGCTCGATGCCCGGATGGCTGCAGACGTTCGCCAACCATCAACCACTGACCTACATGGTCGACGCCGTGAGATCGCTGACCCTCGGTTCGCACGCACGGGCGCTGCTCGGCCACCCGAGCTCGTACTACGTCACGCGAGCCCTGATCTGGACGCTCGCGATCCTCGTGATCTCGCTACCCCTCGCCGTTGCCAAATATCGGCGCGGCTAACCCAACACAACCTCGCAAGGCGAACAGGAGCATCAAGATCACCGACACCAAGACCGCGCTGCACGCACAATTCGCTTCATCCGTCTCGCACGGGTCGGGGCCGCGTCGAGATAGCGCCAGGTTCGCGGTCGGGGTTCCCCTGGGCCAAGGGTCGCCGAAGGCGAGTGTCAAGTCGGCCCTGCTCCTGCTGCACAGCCGGCACCAGGAGCTCAGGAACCTCGGCCCTGCAACGCGCGGAGGCGCGCACGACGCCCGCAGGCGCATCACGCCCGAGGTCGTCGCGGCTTAGCGGCGAGGCGACCAAGGAGCCTGTCAAGGCCGCTGGCGGCGAATGTGATCCGGCCTGCACCGGCCTGAGCCGCGTTCGGCTCGATGAACAGCCAGGCGTGCTCGTCGATTTCCCAGAGCACGTCGTGCCTTACGTCTCTCCGAGGATCGGCCAGAAGAACCGGGTGTACCAATCGATGCTCGTGTCGAGGTCGGATACCGGGACGTCGGCGAACACGTGGGTGATCGCGCTCATATGAAGAGACTTTTCCATTGGGTGAATCCGCTCGCACACGGGACCGTAGAACGGCGTTGGATTCATCGGTCGCTTCCAGTGCCGCGTGAAGACGAACGCAAGGCACGTCGCCCAGCGAGCAGCACAAAGGCGTCCGCCGGTCGCCGAAGGTTGGCGTCGGCCACGGTCGGGGTAGTCTTCGGCTGAGACGATGACCGTTGGCAAACCGAAAAAGACGACCGTGGTAAAGGCCGGAGGTAACGGCGCCGCCAAGGTGGCTCGCAACCGCACCGCTCGGCGGGCAGTCAAGCCAGCCGGCAAGGCCGTCCTGGTTCGTTGGCAAGAAGGTCGCCGAGCGCGAGATCAGCAGGCGTGCCAGCCGCTACGGCGACACCGCCCGCACGGCGCGGTCGGCAGCGCTCATCTACGGACCGATGGTCGCGAAAACGCTCGGACTGGTCGAGCAACCCAGGCCCAGACGGCGCTTCCCGGCCTTCCTTGCCGGGATCGCGGTCGGTGCCGGGCTCATGTACCTCGCCGGGCGCAACCGGACCGCGCGAGCCCGGCACGCACACCGCCACGACGCACGACGCGCGACACAGCACCTCGGCCTGGGAGTCTTGACCCGCCCGGCCCGGACAAGACTGGCCCTGCTGATTGCGCCTCGACTGCCGACGGTCCCCGGCCCGGACGATTCTCTTATCGATGCGCCGCCACCTGACGCGTGATCGCAATGGCGACGCAGGAGTGGTCCGCAGGCGGCAGCGCCGGACGAGCGCTTTGCCTACGCATGCGATCACAGGTGGCGACGCCAATCCCCCCGCGAGAGCTCCGAACTGGGACGATCGCAATCGCCCAATCTCGAGCGTCCGGCTGCCGCGGTCCGCACGATCGCTCTTTCGTCCTCGTGAGGCCTCGTTGCGCGATCGCGTTGGCCAAAGGGATCCCGGTGTTGAATCTTGGGTGCCCGCGCGGGCGACGGTTCGCGTAGGGTCGAAGGCTGAACCGAGGTCTGGCTCAGAAAGCGATTGACTCCGGCGAGGTTGTCTTGCTGACGAAGTGTCGGCCTCGGTTCGTGCCTTCGAGGATCGGCCTGACTTGATAAGGAGTGTTTGCCTCCTGTTGACAGGGGGCGCCCACCGGGATGTTGTCGGCCGGTCCGCCATCAACATACCGCTGAGGAGGGGTCGAGGTGAGGAGAACCCAGAAGCGCGGTCCGGGACCGTCGCACCTGTTGCTCACGCCGGATCACGCCGGCAATGTGGTGGGGATCGATCCGCACAAGCAGACGCTGACCGCGACGGTCGTGGATGCTCGTGGTGGGATCGTGGCCTCTGAGCATTTCAGGGTGTCCGGTGGCGGGCACCGGGCGCTTGAGGCGTGGGCGCGGCAGTTCGGAGCGATCGCCCGCTGGGGCGTGGAGAATGCCGCTGGCTGGGGGCGTCACACGGCGATCTTCCTGGTCGGCCGGGGCTATGACGTGCGCGATGTGTGCGCGAACCGCACGCCGCGGTCTGACCGGGCGCGTCAGCGCGGCAAGTCCGACACGCTGGATTCCGAGCGGATCGCGCGGGAGACGCTGGCGCATCCGCTGCTGCCCAAGGCGTTCAAACGCGCCGGAGCCGACCAGGGGCCGGATGAGCTGCATCAGCTGCTGTCGCTGTGGCACAACCGGCGCCGCTCGATCCTCACCAGCCGCCAGCATCTCGTCGGCGAGGCCGAGTCCCTGCTGTGCGAGCTGCCGCTCGAGCTGCGCGAGCAGCTCCCCGACAGCAAGTCGGTGCGCCCCAGGCTGGCAGCGTTGCAGCGTCGCAACCGCCGCCGGCGCTACGACCCGCCGACGCGGCTGCGCCTGGAACTGCTCGACGGCTACTACCAGCAGATCCAAGCGCTCGATCGCGAGGAGAAGCAGGTCGTCGCTGCCCTGGACGCGCTCGTTGACCAGAGCGGCTCGACGCTGGGCGAGCTCTGCGGCCTCTGCACCCGGTCGGTCGCCGAGTTGCTGGTCGAGACCGGCGACGCCCGCCGCTTCACCGAGGGCGGCTATCGCCGCTTCAATGGCACGGCCCCGTTGCCCGCCTCGACCGCGGAAGGGCCGGGCGAGCCGGTGCGCCACCGCTACAACCCCGGCGGCAACCGGCGCATCAACGCGGTGCTTCACCGGATGGCCGTCACCCAGCTGCGCTGCGAACCGCGCGCCCAGACGATCTACGCCAACGCCCGCGCCAACGGGCATACCAAGAAGGAGGCCCGCCGCGTCCTCAAGCGACACCTCTCAGACGTCGTCTACCGACGCATGATCCGTGACCTGGCCGCTCAGTCCGCCCAGCCCCTGATCGCTGCGTAGCCTCGCCCACCGCCTGCGCAGTCAAGGTGCAGCGCCCCACCGGACGAACGACCTTGACGGCGCCACCGGCGGGCGACACCCTCACGATCAGCAAGGGACCGGGGCCGGACCCCCTCACCCACGCCACGACCAATCAGTCGCGGCGTGCTCTCGCATGCCCGCAGACGGCGTTACAACACGCCGATCAGCAACCAGCATGTTGCACACCGGCCCGTCCTCGGCCTCTCGCGCTGTCACACGAATCACGCAAGACGACCTGGCACTTGACATAGGAGTCTTCGTCGCGATCCGGCTTTACGCGCGCCGCGGTGCGACTGCTGGTATCGCCCACACGCAAGAGCACGGTGGCGTGACTGCTCTTGGCACGAACCAGGGTCGCGGCAGGGTCGGCGGGAGGCGCCGGGGCCGCACGGCCGAGCCGACTGGCCTGGTCTCCTCCCGCCGACGCATCGAACCGTGCATGCGATTTTCCCGCACACGGCTCTCCGACGTTCTTCACCGGTGGGCATTCAGCGTCCCGGTCGCGACGGCCGGTTTGGTCGTGGCGCGACGATGGTTCCGTTGAGGTTGATCAACCCCAGGCGGTTCGGCGACTGGTGGGCAACGACCTTCATGCCGTATCCCCAGCCGCGTTTGTGGCGTTTGCCGACGAACCGCAGCTCAACCTCCAGACGCGTGAGCACCGCCGGCGGCGTCTCCGCGCCGATGAGGACACGCGCAACGCTCCATAGCTGAGGGTGCGCGACCGGGCCACCGTTCATCTCCGTCACGAAGCCGTCCTGCAAGGACAACGGTTCTCCGGCCAACGTCGCGCCAGCGATGACGTCTGCCGTCTCGCTGCCCATGACTTGGATGCTCTCCATCGGATCACTGCTCTGCGGAGTGGGCCGCAGTGGCTCCTCGAGCTGAAGCTGCGGGGAGCGACGAGGCCACACCACCCGACCTCGGACACGACGGTCTGCATGCGCCGGATCCCAGAAACGCCCCTCAACCGTTTCGAACATGCCTTTGCCGCACCGCTCGAGTCAGTCCGCCTGCGCGACCGGAGCGTCCGGCGGACAAGAAGTCAGCACGACTGGATTCTTCGAGGTCGGCCAAACGCAGCCGGATGGCGCCCCGGTGAAAGGGCAGGCACTCGATCAACAAGATCCCTCCGAAGGGGATCGACGCGACACGGCGGCGCGCCGAAGTCGCTAGAGCAGCGAGTGGATCGGCTGTGAGCCCGCTGGACGTGGCGCCCTCGGAGACAGGATCGTTGCCCGGAACCGTTGCCCGGTTGGAGGGCGACTCGCCGGGAACATCCAGAAATAGGGCATTTCCAGGTCTTCTACGAAAGCGGACGACGGGTCTCGAACCCGCGACCTTCGGCTTGGGAAGCCGACGCTCTACCAACTGAGCTACGTCCGCGTGGTGGGCGATTCTAAGGGTCCGGCCTCGATCGCGTGGCCCAATAGTGGCCATGCTTGCGCCCGGTCCGTCGGACCGACCGGCACAAGTTCACTCGCGTCTCGGTGCGCTGGGTCCGATGGGCATATGTGCCGAGCACAGCGGCACGAACTCCCGAACCCCTGCCCGTGACGACCCGAGCGGGCAATCGTGCCGGTTGGGCGTGCTGGGCCGTCGATCCGACCGGCCGCGAAGACGAACGACGGTGATCGACCGCCACCCGTCGGCGGTCGAACGCCACGCTTCCGCCTCGATCGACGGCGGCACCCGAACTCTGGCATTTGACCGCCGCCCCTCGGCGGTCAATCGCCGTGCCTACGCGTGAGAGCCTCGCTTCCGCCGCGGGCTTACTGGTCAAGCTGGTACTGGTCAAGCTGGGGCTCGGTGGCCCAGAATACGTTCAGGCGGGCGGCGCGGGAAGCAGCCGGGCGATGCGCGCGAGAGCCCGCATCGGGAGCCGCTCGCGTGTTCGACCCGGAGCGAGCGTGTCGCCGAAGTCGAGCATGATCATCGAGAGATACAGGGCGACCCGTGGGTCGCGCTTTCGCGTGATCCCCGCGGCATTCAATGTCGTGGAGGTGCGCTCGATGAAGTCCTCGAAGCGCACGGCAGGGCGGTGCCGGTTGCGGACGCGAACCACTGCTCCAGAGCGATTCCTGAACGTGTGAAGGGCCCCGATTGGCACCGAGGCACGGTCGCCGGGACCGAGTGTGCGCCACTCCCCCGTGACCACCACCTCGAATTGCCCCTCGAGGACCTCGTAGTCCTCGACCTGCCGAGGATGAACATGGGGCGGCGGTGGCACACACCGTGGCGGCAGGACGAACTCCATCTCCACGAACTCGCCGCCCGTCTCAGCGCTCGCTCGCCGCACGATGTAACGGCTGCCGTCGGGCATCCGGAAATGGTCGCCCGTCGACGCCATCCGACGAACCTACCGTCGGCCGGCGCGTGAGGTGTCGAGGATGCGGATGTGCGGCGCGCTCACGAACCCACGTCTGGGCGGTGAACTTCGATGGCCGCGGCGAGGGCCTGGGGCAGCTCGTGCGGGGAGTCCTCGGGTCCGAAGAGACGGAAGCCCACCGTGCTCTCCCGGCTCAAGGATTGAGGTGGTTCACCGCATGTGGGGCAGGACGCGAGGTACGCCGATGCGGCGGGAGTGAAACGCACCCGGCAGCGGGGGCAGCAGAGGTGGGTCATGACCGACCCTTTCAACTTAGAGGTGTGGAAACGAGCGCCGGCGCTCGATCAGCGACAGAGCGCCGGCGGTTCGGACTAGGGAGCGTTCTTGCCGGGAAGCCGGTGTCCGCAGGCCGGGCAGACGCGGTTCATCACCGGTTCGTCGAGACGCGAGTCGTCGAACTCGAAGTACACCCGGTGGCGACCGCCGCCGGAGACCCGCAGGACGTGCCCGCACGGGCAGCGATAGGGCGGCCTCGATGGAGCTTGCTCCGGGGAAGCGGTTCCCTCGGACGGCGCGACCAGCGTTCCGCTGGTCATTTCCTCAGCCCCCTGCGGCTCGGTCGAGCCGAGCTGTGCCAGCGCCCTCGAGCACGAGTTGTGCGGCGCGTTCCGCGTCCCCGTAGGACGCGAACCGCGGAGATTGCGCGAGGCTTGCGCGATCGCCGCCGAGGAGCGACCAGCGATACGCGCCGCCGTTGTCTTCGAAGATCACGAATTCCATCGAGATCGACGCGGACGCGGGGAGCGGATCGCCTTTGCCCCGGGTGGCAGTGCGAGCCTTCTGTGTTGCGGTGGCCATGGCCGACCGCCTCTCTGCCCTTCTCAGGCGGGAACGTCGCCCCGAAAGCGAGAAGAGCCTTGGCTCACTGAGCGCAGTTACAGCTTACCACCTTTCCGACCCAAATACTCGGAATTACTGCACCGCCAGCTTACGCTCGAGCAGCTTCTCGAGCCCGCCGATCAGCAGGTCGACGGCGAACTCGAACGCGGCACCCGGGTCCGTCGAGCCGCACAGGACATCCGCCGAGGCCACGACCCGGGGGAATTCCTGCGCGAGCAGCCGGCCGCCGCAGAACACCGGGTACATGCCCCGATGGCCGCGGTGGATCCCGGACATCGGATCGAGCGCGCCCCGGAGCCGGCGAGCGCGTTCGGCCGGTGACACCCGGGGATGCGCCCACCGGTCGTTTCTGCGGTGGGCTGGTACTTCGTGCCGGCCGCCTGCGTGCGCAGCCGCCGCTAGCCCCTCACTTCCGCGCCGACGTCACGTGAGAGTATGAGTTGTCCAGGTCGTCCTGAAGCACCTGAGCATCGGTCTTCACCGTGACGACCCGCAGCGTCTTCTTGAGGCGGACGCTGCTGTAGCTCCACCCGGCCGGGAGCGTCAAACGCTTCCCGAGCCCCGCGAGGTTCTTCAGCCCGAGCGTCGAATCGATCTGCCGGCTCCACGCCTGCATGACCCAGGTCGAGCCATCCGGTCCGTGGAGCTCGTAGATCCGCCGGCCCTTGTTCCACACGAAGATCGTCGTGCGGTTGACGCGGTGGACGGTGTACGCCTTCGTGCTGAGCGACGCGAGCGACAGCACAGCCTCCTGGATCATCCGTACGCCACCGAGGTTCTTGATCACCTCGTGGCCCTGGCGGTATTTCTCGATCCGATCCATCGCCCAGTAGCGCGGGCCGTTGCGCACCACGACAAGCGCATGGTTGGCCTTCGCCACCGCACCGGTGTCGATCGCGGTCCACTTCGCCTGCGGGCAACTGTTCAGCCCATAGGTGTTGAACACGTCTGCAGCGAAGCCGCTCGCCAACTTGCGGACGAGGAACAGTTCGCAGTAGCGACGGCCGAACACGTTGGACGCCACCTCGAGCTGGCTCTTGGAGCGCGCCGCGGTCCGGGCGGCTGCGGGACTCCACACCGGGAGTGCCGCGAGCCCGAGCAGCACCACGCCGAGTGACGTACATGCAAGTCTCTTCATGCCGGAAATGTACACTGTGTCAAATTGTCTGTGCAGGCTGACAGGGTTGCCCCCTCTCGCCGCCCGTACATGCGAGCCGCGGATCGTCGCCGCCAGCTGCTTGGCGCCGCCGCCCGGATCGCCGGCCGGGAGGGACTGGGACGCCTGACCATGGTGGGGGTCGCCGCCGAGGCGGGCGTCAGCCGGCAGCTCGTCTATGAGCACTTCGCCGACCTCCCGACGCTCGTCTGGGCGTTGGTCACCGACCGCTTCGGCGCGGCCGAGGCGACGATCACGACGGCGCTCGCGGAGCCGCGCGAGGACCGGACCGAGGTCGCGTTGCTCGCCGCGCGTGTGCTCCTCTCCTTGCCGAGCGAGCAGCGGCATCTCGTTCGCTCGCTCGTCGGGCACGCGAACCTCCCGGGACACGAGCTCAGCGTGCCCGCGACACGATTGCGCGCCCGGATGATCAAGCGCTGGACGACCGCGCTCGGAACGGGCGACAGCCGCGCCGCCCGCGCCCGGGTCTGGGCGCTGCTGCAGGCGATCTTCGGTCTCGGAGATCTCGTCGACGCCGGTGAGCTGTCACTTGACGAGGCCCTCGGACAGTTCGCGACGTTGCTGCGCGCCGCGCTCCCACCGGCGGGCTGACGGCGGGCAGCCGACGGACGCACCGTATTACTCTCCTAGAGCAGATGCGGCGTTATGCACTTCCCGTACTCGTCCTGGGCGCAGCCGTAGCGCTGCTCGCGCTGCTCACCTTCGGCGTCGCCAACCAGGGGTCCGACACGTCGCTTGACTCGGCGATCGCGCACGGCCGCCGGCCCTCGGCGCCGGATGCGAGTCTCGCGCTGCCGGTGCTCGGATCGACCCAGAAGGAGAGCATCGCGGACTACCGCGGCAAGGTCGTCGTGCTCAACGTGTTCGCGTCGTGGTGCGAGCCGTGCAAGGCCGAGGCGCCGGTGCTCGAGAAGGCCCAGCGCATGCTCGCCGGCCACAACGGCACCGTTCTCGGCGTCACCTACCTCGACAACTCCAACGACTCCCAGGCGTTCGTACACCAGCAGCGCATCAACTATCCCGTCATCCGCGATGTCGACGGCAAACTCGTGCGATCGTTCGGCAGCACCGGCGTTCCGGAGACGTTCGTGATCGACCGGCAGGGCCACGTCGCCGCGATCCGCCGCTTCCAGCTGGACAACACGTGGCTGGCGCAGACGCTTCCAAAGATCGTCGGCCAGTCATGACCCGGCGCCTGCTTGCCCTGCTGATCGCGTGTCTCGCCGTGTCGCTGGCGGCGCCGCTGCTCGCCGGCGCCGCCGTGCCGAGCGCAAAGACGTCTCTGAACGACGTCGAGGACGAGGTCATGTGCCCCTCCTGCCATGAGCCGCTCGCGCTCGCCCAATCCCCGCAGGCCATCGCCGAGCGCAACTTCATCCGCACGCTCATCGCCCAGGGCAACACCAAGGCACAGATCAAGCAGGCGCTCGTCAGCCAGTACGGCCCCGAGGTCCTCGCCAAACCGCCCGCGAGCGGCTTCAACCTCACCGTCTACATCCTTCCGCCCGCGCTGCTCATCGCCGGCATCGCGTTACTCGCCGTCACCCTCCCCCGCTGGCGTCGCCGCACCGCCGCCCGCGCCGCCGCAACCCCCGCGGCCGCCGCCGGCGGCCCGGCCCTCAGCGCCGAGGACGCCCGCCGCCTCGACGAGGACCTCGCCCACTTCAGTTGAATCTCGACGCCGTCTGGCACGACCTCGAGTGCGGCGGCTACCGAGAGGATCTGCCGCTGTGGCGGACGCTGGCGAGCGCAGCCACCGGTCCCGTACTCGACGTCGGCGCCGGTACCGGACGCGTGACGCTCGACCTCGCGGCCCGGGGCGTTGAGATGGTCGCCCTGGACAGCGCCGCCTCGCTCCTTGACGCGCTGATCGTCCGCGCCGCCGGCCTGCCCGTCACGACGGTGCACGCCGACGCACGGCATTTCACGCTCGACCGCCGCGTGTCGGTCGTGATCGTCCCGATGCAAACGCTCCAGCTCCTCGACGGCGCCGACGGCCGGGCGGCGTTCCTGCGCTGCGCGCTCGCCCACATGGAACCCGGCGGGCTCGTCGCCGCCGCGCTCGCCGACGCCACCGACAGCTTCGACGATGCGCACCCGCTGCCGCCTCCGCCGGATGAGCGGCAGATCCTCGGCGTCCGCTACGCCAGCCAGCTCCGGTCGGTCGTCGACGAGGGTGACCGCGCCGCGATTCACCGCCGACGCGAGATCGTCGGTAACGGCCACCGTGAGACCGAGGACGTCGTCATCCGCCTCGACCGCATCTCCGCCGACGAGGTCGCCGACGAGGCGCGCGAGCTCGGCTTCAAGGCCGAAGCGCAGCTCCACGTCCCCGAGACCGACACCTACCTCGGGTCGACGGTCGCCGTTCTTCGAGCGCCCGGACGACATCGATGGGCCTGATGGTTGCTATAGCCCCCATGAGGCCCGTCGGTCCCCCGCGCAGCTACATCGACTCGGGCGCGCTCACTCCGAGCAGCGACAGCGATAGCGCGATCCCGCGCCGGGCCGCCACCGACAGCGCGATCCGAAACGACTCGACCGAAGCCGGCTCGACCCCCACGACCTTGCAGTCGCGATAGAACGCGGTGAACTCCTGGGCGAGCTCGTGCGCGTACCCGGCGATCCGGTGCGGCGCCCGCCGATCGGCCGCCTCGGCGATCTCCTCCGGCAACGACAAGAGCTTCTTGATCAGACCCCGCTCGGACGGATGCAGCGCATCCGCGCCCCATTCCGACGCGGACAGCGCGGCCGTGACCCGATCGGAAGGCAGCTTGCGCAGCATCGACGCGATCCGGGCGTGCGCGTACTGGACGTAGTAGACCGGGTTCTCCATCGACTGCTGGCGCGCGACGCCCAGATCGAGGTCGAGCGTGCGGTCGTGCGAGCGCTGGAGCATGAAGTACCGCGTCGCGTCGACGCCGATCTCGTCGAGCAGCTCATCGAGCGTGACGAATTCACCCCGCCGCTTCGACATCGCCGCCGTCTCGCCGCCCTCCACGAGGTGGACGAACTGCAGCAGCGGAACCTCGAGCGTCTCCGGGTCGCCCCCGAGCGCCGCCATCGCCGCCTTCAGCTCGCGGACGTACGCGTGATGGTCGGCCCCGACCGGCAGCAGCTGGCGCTCAAAACCGCGCTCGCGCTTGTTCTGGATGTACGCGATGTCCGCAGCCAGGTACGTCGGCTCGCCGTTCGAGCGCAGCACCACTCGATCCTTGTCGTCGCCGAAGTCGGTCGTGCGCAGCCACTCGGCGCCCTCGGAGCGGTACAGGTGCCCGGCGTCCCGCAGGACCGACAGCCCCTTGTCGACACCACTCGGCGATCCGGCATGGAGCGCCCGCTCGCTGAAGAACCTGTCGTACACGACGCCGTAGCGCTCGAGCGTCGTCTTGATCTGCGCCAGCAACAGCTCAACCGCCTCGTGCGCCAACTCGTCGACGTCACCCTCAGCCGCACCGTCAATTCGGTCAGCCAGCTCCACGACGTAGTCGCCCTGGTAGCCGCCCTCCGGCACCGCCTCGTCGCGTGCCCGCGCGCGCACCGATGCACCGAGCAGTCGGATCTGGTTGCCGGCGTCGTTGAAGTAGTACTCGCGGGACACGGTGTTGCCGTGGAATTCGAGGATCCGCGCCAGCGCATCGCCGTACGCCGCGTGTCGCCCGGACGCGGCCACGAGTGGCCCCGTCGGGTTCGCCGAGACGAACTCGATCAGCACCCGCTCGGCCGGGTCAGCACCGCCCGCGCCGAACCGGTCGCCCGCCGCCAGGACGTCGCTGAGCGCACCCCGGAACCAGTCGTCGGCCAACACGAGATTGAGGAACCCCGGACCGGCCACGTCGACATCCGAGACACCCGTCCCGAGTTCCGTCCGCAGCGCCTCACCGAGCCGCTCGGCGATCACCCGCGGAGGCGAGCCGAGCACCGGGGCGAGCAGCATCGCCGCGTTCGTCGAGTAGTCACCCTGACCCTCACGCTTGGGCCGCTCCAACCGAGGCTCGACCGCCATCTCGCCGGCCGTTCCCCGCACGCTCGCGGCCGCCGCGCCCAACGCCGCGCGCAGTCCCCGTACCGGATCGCCGCTCATGTCGTGGCCGCGCTCGTGGGCTGGGACAGGTCCTCGAGACGCCCGATCGCTTCGGGCGAGCCGAGCGCGACCATCTTGTCCCCGGACTCGAGCACCGTCGTGCTCGGTGGCTGCGGCTCGAGACTCCCGTCCGGATGGCGCAGGGCGACGATCATCGACATGCCACGCACGTCCTCGATCTTCCGGCCCACCGCCTCGCACGACGCGGAGACCTCAATCTCCTCCATCCGGTAGTCGTCGGCCTCGACCGCGCCCCCGACCTGGGGATGCAGGGCGACCCGGGCCATCTCCCGGCCGGAGGTCTTGTACGGCGAGATGACGCGATCGGCGCCCGCCCGCAGCAGCTTCTTCTCCGAGTCCTCCGCGGAGGCCCGCGCGATGATCAGGATGTCGTCGCGCAGTTCGCGCGCGGTCAGCGCGATGAAGATGTTCTCGGCGTCGGAATCGACGCACGCGATCACGCCCCGTGCCCGGTCGATCCCCGCGTGCTCCAGGACCTCGTCCTGAGAGGCCTGATTCTCGATGTACGGGATCCGCGCCTCAGACGCGTCCTCGCGGTGCTCGGGGTTCCCGTCAATCACGACGAACGGCGCGCCGACCCGCCTCAGGTCACGCGCGACCTGGCGGCCGACCCGGCCGAACCCGCAAATGATGTAGTGATCTCTGTAGGAATCGATCATCTTCTGAGTGCGCCGCTCCTCGAGCAGGCCGCTGAGCTGGCCCGAGACGAAGAACTCCGCCACAGTAGCCAGCCCATAAAAGAGCGTACCTATGCCGAACAGCTCGAGGAGGACCTTGAGCAGCCGGGCACCGCTCGAGTGCGGGTCGGGGATCGAGCCGAGCGTCGTGAGTGTGTCGACGGTCCAGTCGAAGCCGTAGGCCAGGGACACGCCCTCGACGATCACGAAGCCGAGCGTGCCGATCACCGTCAGCGCGACGAGCAGCCCGAGCAGGATCCCGAGCCGCCGCATGAAGTGCGTGAGCTCGCGCCTCTCCCGCTGACGCACCCGTCGACGCTGCGCGTGAACCTCGCCCCGGTCCGCCATCAGTAGTGGTACGGCTCCCGAGCGAGGATCTTGTGCGCGCGGTACACCTGCTCCAGGAGCACGACCCGGGCGAGCTGGTGCGGAAGCGTCATCTCACCGAGCGCGAGCCGGTGATCAACCCGGTCGATCTCGAGCCCGAACGGTCCCCCGATGACGAAGCAGAGGTCGCGGCCGCTCTGGCGCCGGTCCTCGAGGAACCGGCTGAAGCCGACCGAATCGAGGTGCTCGCCCTCGAGATCGAGCAGCGACACAAACGCGCGATCCGGGATGCGGCGAGGCACCTGCTCGTCCTCGCGAACCTCGACCAGTTCCAGCCGCGTGTGCCCCGCCAGCAGCTTCTTATAGTGCTGGACATCATCCGCGAATGGCGGGCGCAGCCTTCCCACGGCGACGACGATGATCCGCACGCTGTGATACTACGCAGACATGGACGATCCCAACGTGCCGGAACGCCACATCAATATTCATTTTTCGCCCGACATCATGGCGGGCGTTTATGCGAACTTCGCCAACGTCAGCCACTCCGACTACGAGTTCACGATCACGTTTGCCCGCGTCGACCACGAGGTCGAGGACGATGAGATTCCCGGCGTCGTCGTCTCGCGAATCAATTTGAGCGCCAAGTTCATGCGCGAGCTGATCGACGCGATGCAGGACAACTACTCGAAGTGGCAGACGCGCGAGGGGATCAAGAACCTCCCCGAATTCGGCGGCACCGGCGAAGCTGAAGCGAACGACGCTTAAGAAGGCGGGCCTTCCGGCCCGCTGGTTTTGGCGTAGCTGAGGGCCGCACCGATGCGGTCGGCGGTTGAGGGGTGCGTCGCCATGACGGTCGTGAGCCATTTCGGCGGGTCGAGGTCGGCCACGTTCTGAAGCGCGATCGTCCGCTCGAACGACACGAATGCGTCGCTCGCCCCGGTCAGCTCGAGCGAGACCTGGTCGGCGCGTCGCTCCATCGCGCGGGACAGACGGTTCCCGATCAGTCCGATCGGGGCCGAGACGAGCGCCGCCGCCATCGCCAGCGCGGGCAGCGCCGCCGCGCTCTCCCGCTCGCTGCTCAGCGCCCAGCTGAGGCGCTGCACCGCGAACGCCGTGGCCGGCGCCACGAGCGCCGCAAACACCACCCCCCGGGGAACGTCCCGGCCCTGGACATGGGCGAGCTCGTGCGCGACGACGACCGCGACCTCGTCACGGTTGTAGCGGTCGAGCAGCGTGTCGAACAGGACGACCCGCTTCGTGGGCCCAAGCCCGGTGACGTATGCGTTCGCCGCCGTCGTGCGGCGGCTCGCGTCGACCGAGTAGACCTCTCGCACCTTGACCCCGGCGGCCCTGGCGAGCTCGAGCACATCGGCGCGGGTCTCTCCCTCGGGCAGTGGCGTGAAGTCGTTGAAGATCGGGTCGAGCACGACGGGCGCGACCGCCGCGAGCACCGCGCCGAACGCGACCGACCCGGCCGCTGCGGGCGCCCACCAACTCGTCGGATACCGCCGCGTCACGGCGACGACGCCGGCGCCGGCCCCGCCGGCCATCACGGCACCGATCGCGTTCGCCTTGATGAGATCAACGCCCCAGCCGCGCCAGGACTGGGTGACGAGCCCGACCTTGATCGCCCGCCGGCGGGAGATCACCGACAACGGCAGCGGCGGGATCGACAGGGCGGTGGCGAGGCCGGCGGCGCCAAGCGCCCCGGCGACCGGCGGCGAGATCGACGACGGCGCGAGCCATCGCGGCGGGCGGCGGACGACGCGGGCGAGTGCCACCCCCTCGACGGCGGTCCGCGCCAGTGCGAGCGCGAGCTGCGGCCGTGCGTAGGTCCGTCCGCGGGTGATCTCCGCGTCGCTGAAGTACGTGTGCAGGTCGACCGATTCCGGCGCGAGCACCGGTTTGCGCGGCCGCAGCAGCCGAACGCCGGCTTCGGCTGTCGCGAGCGCTAGCAGGATCGGGCCAAATACACGAGAACCCCTCACACGGGAGACTGTAGTGGTCTCACTGGGAGCTTCTTTGGTGCGCATCGCGATCGTTTCGGACATCCACGGCAACCGCCATGCCTTCGAAGCCGTGCTCGACGAGATCGACGCGTCGGAGTGCGAGGAGATGTGGTGCCTCGGAGATCTCGTCGGCTACGGCGCCGAGCCGGACGCCTGCGTCGCGCTCGCGCGGGAGTTCGCCGCGGTCTGCCTTGCCGGCAACCACGACCTCGGCGTCGTCGGCAGCCTGCCGCTCGAGCAGTTCTCCCGTGGCGCGGCGCTCGCCGCGCGGTGGACTCAGGAGACGATCACGGCGGAAACACGCGCCTACCTCGAGTCGCTCGAGCCGAGCAAGACCGACGAGGAGGTGGGGCTATACCACGCGAGTCCCCGCGACCCGATCTGGGAGTACGTCCTCTCCCCGCTCCAGGCCGAGCTGTGTCTTGACGAGCAGCCCCACCGGATTTGCCTGATCGGCCATTCCCACGTGGCGCTCACGTTCTCGCGTCTCCCGGGGCGATGGCGACCGGGGAGACACGGGCGAACGACGCCTACGTCGATCTCGCCCGCGGCGAGTGGCTGGTCAACCCGGGGAGCGTCGGTCAGCCCCGGGACGGAGACCCGCGCGCCGCCTGGCTTGAGCTTGATCTCGATGGCCTGAACGGGCGGTTTCACCGCACGGAGTACGACATCGCCGGCGCGGCCGCCGCGATCCGAGCCGCACGGTTGCCTGACTCGCTCGCCGAGCGGCTCAGCTTTGGGCAGTGAGATCGCGCACAGAGGGACCTAACCTGCCGAAAACGTCGCGGTTCTCTAAAGTCAGAGCGCGGATGCGCCTCGCACCCCGTGCACTTCTTGCGGGTGGCCTGGGCTTAGCTGCATCGCTTCTCGTCGCATGTGGCGGCGGGGGCAAGGGTCTGCTTTCCAGCGATCAGGCCAGCAGTCTTCAGGGCCAGCTCACCCAACTCACTGCCGCGCTTGACGCCGGCCATTGTGGCGCGGCCGCTAACGCCGCAGACGCGCTGAAGAACACGGTCGACAACCTGCCGTCGAGCGTCAATCAGGGCCTCGCGTCCAACCTTCAGCAGGGCGCCTCGACGGTCGCCTCGCTCGCGCAGAGCCAGTGTTCGCAGTCGACCACGACGAGCTCGACCAGCTCGACCCCGACGACCACGTCAAGCTCGACCACAACGTCGACCACCACGTCGACGAGCACCCCCACGACGACGACGAGACGAGCACCACGACGAGCACGCCGACGAGCACTGCAACCTCGACGACGAGCTCGGGTAGTACTCCTACGACGAGCGCAAGCGGGGGCGCGGGACTCGGAGGCGGCAGCAGCGGCGGCGCGGGCGCCGGCGGAACGGAAACGGAAACGGAAACGGACAATGATGGCTGGCACATCGACGATCGCAGGTCGCTACCGCATCGAAGGCCGTCTCGGCGTCGGCGGGATGTCGACCGTGCATCTCGCGTTCGACCAGCGACTCGAGCGCTACGTCGCGCTCAAGCTGCTCGCCGAGCACCTCGCCGATGACCCGACCTTCGTCTCACGCTTCCGGCGCGAAGCGCTGGCCGCCGCCCGGCTCGTGCACCCGAACATCGTCCAGGTGTTCGACTTCGGCTTCGACGAGGGCAGCCACCAGCATTTCATCGTGATGGAGCACGTGCCCGGCCATTCCTGCGCCGAGCTGCTCCGGGACCGCGGTCACCTCGACGTCGACCAAGGCGTCGAGATCATCATCCAGTCGTGCCGCGGGCTCGAGTACGCCCACCGCAACGGCGTCATCCACCGTGACGTCAAGCCCGGGAACCTGCTCGTCTCCGACAGCGATGTGGTCAAGCTCGCCGACTTCGGCATTGCGCGCGCCGTCGATCAGTCGAGCATCACCCAGGTTGGTTCCGTTCTCGGGACAGCCGCGTACCTGGCTCCGGAACAGGCCCGCGGCGAGGAGGCCGGTCCGCGCGCCGACATCTACTCGCTCGGCGTCGTCACCTACCAGTTGCTCTCGGGGCGCCTCCCCTATGAGGCGAACTCGCTGTCCGAGCTGACGCTCAAGCAGCAGCGGGAGTCCCCGATCCCGCTCGGCGAGCTCAACCCCCTGGTGAACCGGGAACTCGCCGAGGCCGTCGCGATGGCGCTGTCGATCGAGGCCGAGGGCCGGCCGAGCGACGCCCTTCTCTTCGGGGAGGCGCTGCGCCGCGGCGCCCAGGGGATCTCGCCCGTGACCTCGGGCGCGCCGACGGCCCACCTCGGGACGAGCGCCGCGACGCGCGTCCTCCCCCGGCGCGAGCCGCCGCCGACCGCATCGACGCGGGTCGCCCCGCACACCGAGACGCAGCGTCGCACCGGGCCGCCGTCCGTCCGTCCGCCCGCCGTCCGGACACCGCCCTCCCGACCGGAGCGCTCCCGCACCCGCGAGCCCGCTCGCGCCGCCCGCGCGCAGCCGCCCGCGCGTAAGCGCAAGACCGCGATGCGCCGGTTCATGGCGCTCGTCGCGCTCGCGATTGTGTTCGTCGTCATCGTCGCCGTCGCGGTGACGATCGCCACCGACACGTCAAATACGGCAGTTCACCTGCGCAAGGTGATCTCCAACGACGTGAACAGCGCGATCAAGAGCCTCTCGGACCTAATCAGCAACAACACGAAGTAGAGGGTCCTGCGGCCCGGAGTCGCCCCCGGCGCCACGGGGCGCCGCGCCATGACGGAATGCGGTCGCGGC
Source organism: uncultured Solirubrobacterales bacterium (assembly GCA_963813265.1). Taxonomy (GTDB): domain Bacteria; phylum Actinomycetota; class Thermoleophilia; order Solirubrobacterales; family Solirubrobacteraceae; genus Palsa-465. The sequence continues at coordinate 21,188 of CAWEYQ010000031.1, forward strand.
CTCCTCGAAGCGGTCCTCATCAATCGCCGCGCGGAGATCATCCATCAGCCGCGCGATGAAGTGCAGGTTGTGCAGCGTCAGCAGCCGCTGCCCGGTCAGCTCGCGGGCGCGCAGCAGGTAGTGGATGTAGGCACGGGTGTACCCGGCGCGGCACGTCGGGCATAGGCATCCGTCAAGCACCGGCGCGTCTGACTCGCGCCACGCGCCCTTCGCGAGGTCAACCCGCCAGCGGCCGGACGGATCGGGCACGAGCGCCATCCCGTGCCGCGCGAGCCGTGTCGGCATCGCACAGTCGAACGTGTCGATCCCGCGCTCGATGCCGCTGATGAGATCGTCGACGTCGCCGATCCCGAGCAGGTGTCGCGGGCGCTCGGGCACGAGCCGCGCAAGTTCGCCGGTCACCCACGAGACGACCTCGTACATCTGCGGCTTGTCGCGGCCGAGCGACCCGCCGATCGCGACGCCATCGCAGGCGCTCGCCGCGATCGCGCCGGTCGACTGCAGTCGCAGATCGTGCTCGACCCCACCCTGGACGATTCCGTACACCACCTGGTCGTTTGGCCCGTGCTCCGCATGCCAGCGCAGGCAGCGCTCGAGCCAGCGGTGGGTGCGCTCCGTCGAGCGGGCGGTGTAGTCGCGGGTGACGTTGAACGGGGTGCACTCGTCCAACACGAGCGCGATGTCGGAATGCAGCGCCGCCTGGACGGCCATCGAGCGCTCCGGGCTGAGCATCCGCTCGTGCCCGTCGACATAGGAGCGAAAGCGAACGCCCTCCTCGCTGATCTTCAGGATCGCGCCCTCACGCTTGGCGCCATTGCCCGCGTCGTTGCTCGCGCCGACGTGGCGCCGGCCCTTGATCTCGTCGGCCACGCTGCCGTGACCCATCGAGAACACCTGGAAGCCGCCGGAGTCGGTGATGATCGGGCGCGGCCAGCGCATGAACTCGTTGAGTCCTCCGAGCTGGTCGATCAGCTCCGGTCCGGGCGCGAGGAACAGATGGAACGTGTTGCCGAGAACCATCTCGTAGCCGAGCGCCTCGACGTCGCGGGGCTCGAGCAGCTTGACCGAGCCCTTCGTGGCCAGCGGAACGAACGCCGGCGTTCGCACCTCCCCATGGGCGAGGTGCAGTGTGCCCGTGCGGGCGAGGCTCTTGAACGCACTGGGTCCGGACCGTGAAGCTCACGGCCCGGACCCTAGCTGGTTGGAACCGGGTGTCTTCTACTGCGAGGAGAGCCTGTTACTCGGTCTCGGAGCCCTCGATCGTCTTCGGGGTCTCGCCGACCGAGATTGCGACCTTGCGCGGCTGCTTCGCCTCGGGCTTCGGGATGTGAATCTCGAGCACGCCATGGTCGAAGCTCGCCTTGACGGCGTCCGCGTCGACGCCCTCAGGCAGCGTCAGCGACCGGGAGAAGCGGCCGTAGGACCGCTCGACGCGGTAATACCCGTCCTTGCGCTCCTCGTGGTCGGCCTTGCGCTCGCCGGACACGGTGAGGACGTTGTCGTCGAGCTCGATCGAGACGTCCCCCTCGCCGAGGCCGGGGAGATCGGCCTTCAGCACGAACTCGCCCTCGGTCTCGGCGAGGTCCATCGCCGGGACCCAGCGACGCACGGGCGCGCTGCCCCCGTTGCCGCTCGCGGCGGTCGGGGTGTCGAAAAAGCTGTTGAACAGCCGGTTCATCTCGTTCTGGATGGAGCTGATCTCACGGACCGGCTCCCAGCGGATAAGTGCCATGTGGTTCGTCTCTCTATCGGGTTGCGGAGGATTTCATTGGCGTAAGCGGAGTATGAAATCTAAGCCTGAGCTTGTCAAGTCTTATTGTAGCCGAAAGCGCAGGTGTCGCGTGGACGCCCGACCACACCCCCGCTCGAGGAGGACAAATCCGCCAAAGTCCGCCGGCGGGCCCGATCTGGGCGACAAAGTGCCGCTCCTCAGCGTGCATTTTTCGCCCGGATCCCGATCGGGATCGCGGTTTGGCGTCTTATTCCCCTCGCCGCAGGACCGGAGATGCGCGTGCCCTGCCCGGCCATCCCCGCCCGAGCCCCGGCCCCCGGCCAGCCCCGGCCAGTCCCGCCCCGGCCGGCCAGTCCGACCGGCAGTCCCGGTCAGGTCCCGCCCGGCCCGCTCAGTCGATCAGCGTGCGGCCCGTCATCGCCGCGGGCTGCTCGATCCCGAGCAGCTGCAGGATCGTCGGCGTGACATCGGCGAGCACTCCCCCGCCGCGCAGCGACAGGCCCGGCGCGGTGACGATCACCGGCACGGGATTGAGCGAGTGGGCCGTGTTCGGGCTGCCGTCGGGCTCGAGCATGTGGTCCGAGTTGCCGTGGTCGGCGGTGATCAGGCACGCCCCGCCCGACTCGTGGACGGCGGAGACCACCTCGGCGAGGCACGAGTCAACCGTCTCGATCGCCTTCACCGCGGCCGGGATGACCCCGGTGTGGCCGACCATGTCCGGGTTGGCGAAGTTGATGATGCCGAACGCCGGCGAGTCGGCCTTCCAGGCATCGACGAACGCGGCGGCCGCCTCGCGGGCGCTCATCTCGGGCTTGAAGTCGTAGGTGGGGACGTCCCGGGGGGAGGGCACGAGCTCACGCCGCTCGCCCTCGCACGGTTTTTCGTTCCCACCGTTGAAGAAGTACGTGACGTGGGGGTACTTCTCGGTCTCGGCGACGTGGAGCTGGCGCACGCCGCGGCCCTCGAGCACGGTCGACATCGTGATCTCGGGGTGCTCGGGCGGGAACGCGACCGGATACGGCCATCCCTCCACGTACTCGGTCATGCACGCGTAACGCTCGACCACGGGCGCTCCGCCACGGTCGATGTCGGTAAACGACGAGTCCGCGAGTGCCTGGGTGATCTCGCGCATCCGGTCCGGACGGAAGTTGATCCCAAAGACGGAGTCGCCCGGTCGAATCAGCGCCTCCTCCCCGACGAGCGTCGGGCGGATGAACTCATCGGTCTCCTCGCGCGCATAGGCATCGCGGCACGCCTGCTCACCAGAATCGACGTGATGCTCGGCGCGCCCGTGGACGAGCATGTCGTAGGCGAGCTGGACCCGGTCCCAGCGCTTGTCTCGGTCCATCGCGTAGTAGCGTCCGATCACCGAGCCGATCCGGCCCGCGCCGGCCTCGTCCATCCACCCCTGGACCGTCGCCAGGTAGCCGGCGCCAGAATTCGGGAACGTGTCGCGCCCGTCGGTGAACGCGTGGAGCACGAGGTCCGGGACGCCGAGTTCGGCTCCGAGGCGGATGAGCGCCTCGATGTGGGTCCAGCCGGAGTGCACGCCGCCGTCGGACACGAGCCCGATCAGGTGAACCCGCTCGGCGCCGGTGAAGGCGTTATGGAGGACCTCATTCGCGCTGAGCTCGCCGTTCTCGACCGCGAGGTCGATGCGGGTGAGATCCTGCATGATCACCGCGCCGGCGCCGAGGTTGAGGTGGCCAACCTCGGAGTTGCCCATCTGGCCCTCGGGCAGGCCGACCGCGCGCCCGCAGGCGGTCAGCTGGGTGTGCGGATAGCTCTCCCAGAGCGAGTCGAACACCGGCGTCGACGCGAGCGAGACCGCGTTCCCGGGCCCCGGCTCGGCGATGCCCCACCCGTCGAGAATGATCAGCGCCCCACAGGGCGCCGGCAGTGCGTCGGGCCCGGGCGGCAGCGCGCTCATGGTCCTGTTGCTCCTCCAGCGGCGGTGACGATCGCCGCAAACGATTCGGCCTCGAGACTGGCACCGCCGACGAGGGCCCCGTCGACGTCGGGCAACGCGATCAGCTCGGCGGCGTTGTCGGCCTTGACGCTGCCCCCGTAGAGGATCCGCACGCGCTCGGCCTGCTCACGTGATCGGTCGCCGACGAGCGCGCGGACAAAGCCGATCGCCTCCTGCGCCTGCTCCGACGTCGCGACCCGTCCGGTCCCGATCGCCCAGATCGGCTCGTACGCGATCACGACGTCGCCGAGCCGCTCAGTGGCGACCTTCTGGAGGCCCTCCTGGACCTGGTGGCGCAGCTTGCGCTGGGTGTCGCCACGGTCACGCTCTTCCTCGGTCTCGCCGACGCACAGCACCGGAAGCAGGCCAGCCTCGAGCGCGGCGGGAACCTTCAGTTGCAGCGCGCGATCGGTCTCGCCGAAAAACTGGCGCCGCTCCGAGTGGCCAAGGACCACGCCCTGCACGTCCGCCTCGACGAGCATCGCCGGGGCGACCTCGCCGGTGAACGCGCCCTGGGCCTCGTAATGCATGTTCTGGGCGAGAACCTGAACCCGTGAACCTCGGGTCGAGTCCACCATCGCTCCGAGTGCCAGGAACGACGGGCAGATCGCGACGTCGACGCCGTCGGCATCGGAGACGCGGGGCAGCAGCGCCTGGATGAACTCCTCGGCCTCCGCCACGGTCTTGTACATCTTCCAGTTCCCAGCGATGAACGGGGTGCGATCGCTCATTGCAGCGCCTCCACTCCCGGCAGAGTCTTGCCTTCGATCAGCTCGAGCGACGCACCGCCGCCGGTCGAGATATGGGTGACTTTGTCAGCGAGGCCGAAGCGCTGGATCGCGGCGACGGAATCGCCACCGCCGATCACTGTCACGCCGGGGGCGCTCGCCACCGCCTCGGCGACGGCGCGGGTGCCCGCCGCGAACGGCTCGATTTCGAACGCGCCCATCGGCCCGTTCCAGAACACGGTCCCGGCGGCGCCGACGATCGCGCCGTACGCCTCCGCCGTCTTCGGACCGACGTCGAGGCCCATCCAGCCGTCCGGGACGTCGACGCCGTCCAGTTGCTTCACCTCCGCGTCCGCGGCCAACTGGTCGCCGATCACGAGATCGCGGGGCAGTTCCAGTGCCGCCCGTGCGCCCGACACCGCGGTGAGCGTCGTGCGCGCAAGCTCGACATCGTCCTCGGCGCACAGCGACGAGCCGACGGTGTGGCCCTGTGCGGCGAAGAACGGAAAGCACATCGCACCGCCGATGAGAATCGTGTCCGCGACCTCGAGGAACCGCTCGATGACCGCGATCTTGTCGCTCACCTTGGCCCCGCCGAGCACGGCGACGAGCGGCCGCTCCGGCGATTCGAGCAGCTGCGACAGCGTCGCGACCTCGCGCTCGAGCAGGTAGCCGGCCGCCCGGTCCTCGACGAGGTGTGCGACGCCCTCGGTTGACGCGTGGGCCCGGTGAGCGGTCCCGAACGCGTCGTTGACATAGACGTCGGCGAGCTCCGCGAGCTGAGCGGCGAGCTCCGGGTCGTTCTTCGTCTCACCCTTCTCGTACCGAATGTTCTCGAGCACGAGGATGTTCCCCGGGCGCAAGGTTGTCGGCGAACGCCCGCACGTCATCGCCGACGACCCCGGGTGCGAGCGTCACGTCCGCCCCGGTCAGCTCGGCGAGCCGGTCCGCCGCCGGCCGGAGGGACAGCTCGGGCTCCCGGTCCTTCGGGCGACCGAGGTGGGACACGAGGATGAGGCGAGCGCCCCGCTGACGAAGCTCCTCGATCGTCGGCAGCGCGGCCCGGATGCGGGTGTCGTCAGCGACCGCGCCGTCGTCGAGCGGAACGTTGAAGTCGACGCGGACGAGGACGCGCTTACCGCTCAGGTCCCCGAGATCGCGCAGCGTCCTCATACGACCTTCTGGACCAGGTCAACGAGCCGATTCGAGTAGCCCCACTCGTTGTCGTACCACGACACGGTCTTCACCATCGTCCCCTGCATCACCGCGGTGAGCCCGGAGTCGAAGATCGATGAGTACGGGTTCTTGATGATGTCCGTCGAGACGATCGGATCATCCGTGTACTGGAGGATCCCCTTCAGGGGCCCGTCGCTGGCGGCGGCGAGCATCGCCTCGTTGAGCTCATCGACCGACGTCTCGCGATTCACGTTGACGGTGAGATCGACGACGCTGCCCGTGATCACGGGGGCGCGGATGGCGAAACCGTGGAGCTTGCCCAGAAGGTCCGGGATCACCAGCCCGATCGCCTTCGCCGCGCCGGTCGAGGCGGGGATCAGGTTGACCGCGGCTGCCCGGGCGCGCCGGAGGTCCTTGTGCGGCATGTCCTGGAGGCGCTGATCCGCGGTGTAGGCGTGGATCGTCGTCATCAACCCGTGGTTGATCCCGACCGTGTCGTGCAGGACCTTCGCGACGGGCGCGAGACAGTTCGTCGTGCACGATGCGTTCGAGATGACGTGGTGCTGAGCGGGGTCGTAGACCTCATCGAAGTTGACGCCGAGCGCGACGGTCACGTCGGGATCGGTCGCGGGTGCCGAGATCACAACCTTCTTGGCGCCGGCGGCAAGGTGCTTGGAGGCGTTCTCCCGATCGGTGAACCGCCCGGTTGACTCGATCACGACGTCGGCGCCGAGATCCCCCCACGGCAGCGCCGCCGGGTCCGTCTCCGACAGCACCCGGATGTCCTTGCCGTCGACGCGGATACCGGTGTCGGTCGCCTCGACCTCGCCCGAGAACGGGCCGTACGTCGAGTCGTACTTCAGGAGGTGAGCGAGCGTCTTCGGGTCGACCAGGTCGTTCACCGCCAACCATTCGATGTCGGCGCCGCGCTCGTGGGCGGCGCGGAACACGTTACGGCCGATCCGGCCGAATCCATTGCATGCGACGCGTACCGGCATACGCAATACCCCATTTCTCTGAGCGCAAAGACTTTTCCGTCGAAGCCGACGGCGCTCGCAAGGCTACCTCAACACCGCGGCCCGCCGCCGTTACCTTCGCGCCACCACCTCAACCCTCAGTCCATCGGGATCGCGCAGGTATGCGGCGTAATAGAGGCGGCCATACTGCGGCCTCCGGCCGGGCGGTCCATCGTCGCTTCCGCCCGCCTCGAGTCCGGCCCGGTAGGCACCGTCAACGGCTGCCCTGCCGCTCGCCTGGAGGGCGATGTGGCCGTAGCCGGGGCCGGGGGGCCGCCCGCGGACAACGATCCACACCTGCGGCGCGTTGACTCCGTAGGCGATCGCGTGATCTGACTCGAACATCCGCCGCGACCCGAGGGCGTAGAAGACGGCGTCGTAGAACGCCGCCGAGCGCGCGAGATCCGACACCTCAAAGCCGACGTGATCGATCATCGTCTCGCCCCCACCGCCCGCTCAGGTCGGTCGCGTCACGTCGCGGTGGACGACCTCGACGAGGTACTCGTCCCGCTTCCGGTAGCGCTCCGCGAGGTGCTCGGCGATCGCGACCGACCGATGCCGCCCGCCGGTGCACCCGATCGCCAGCACAAGGTGCGCCTTGCCCTCCGCCAGGTACTGCGGGAGCAGATAGTCCAGCAACGGATGCAGGCGATCGTAGAACTCGTCGAGCTCGCCACCTCGATTGATGAACGCGACGATGCTCGGATCCGTCCCGGTCAACGGACGCAGGTCCGGCTCGTAGTGCGGGTTGGGCAGGAAGCGCACGTCGAACATCACATCGGGGTCGCGGACCGGGCCGTACTTGAAGCCAAAACTCTCGAACGTCACCGCAAGCCGCCCGGGATTGCGGTTTGGCAGCAGCTCGTCCGAGAGCTTGCGCCGCAGCGCCGCGGCCGTGAGCCCGGTCGTGTCGATCACGACATCGGCCCGCTGGCGCAACGGATCGAGGACCTCGTGCTCGCGCATGATGCCCTCGCTGACGCTGCCGCTCGGGGCGAGCGGGTGCCGACGGCGGGTCTCCTTGTAGCGCGTCAGGAGCGCCTGATCGTCGGACTCCAGGAACAGCACCCGGTGGGCGACGCCGCTCGCGCGGAGGTCGTCCAGGATCCGGGCCAGACCGCCGAAGTAGCTGCCGCCGCGCACGTCGGACACGACGGCGGCACGGGCGACCTTGGAGCCGGCGTGCACGAACAGCTCGACGAGCGTCCGGATCATCTCGGAGGGCAGATTGTCAACGCAGAAGTACCCCTCGTCCTCGAACGCGGCCATCGCAGTCGACTTGCCCGCCCCGGAGAAGCCGGTAATGATCACGAGGTCGGTCAGCGCCGAGCCCTGCTCCGGCTCCGCCTCGGATCCCTGCCCGACCGCGTCAGCGTCGCCCCGCGTGCTCAGTTGCGGCCCTTCCGATTCCATACCGTGAAGCTTGACGCGTCACGCGGACGCGCGCGACACCGACGTGTGACCGTCGTGCCGTTGTCCGCCCGGACGTGTGCGACCATCCCCGGTGTGTACCGCCGCGCAGGGCGCCATGGGAAGGGCGCGCACTTGGCGGGTTGGCCGAGAGCCGCGGCGGTCGCGTTGATCGCGTTCGCTGTGGCCGCGCCATCCGCCGCCGCCGACGTGCCGACCGAGTCGGTGCAGATCAGCGCGACCCCATTCGGCCAGGCGATGCCGACCGGCTTTCTCGGCGTCTCCTTCGAGTTCAAGGCGACTCACCTCTACACCGGACGGGACCCGCGCAGCATCAACCCGGTGCTCATCTCCCTCCTCAAGGGGATGGCGCCCGGCCAGTCTCCGGTGGTTCGAATCGGTGGCCTCAGCAGCGACCAGACGTGGTGGCCGATGCGCGGGGTCATTCCGCCGGGCGGCATCACCTACCGGCTGACGAAGGGGTGGCTGCGGACGACGAAGGCGTTCGCCACGGCGCTCGGGGGCAAGCTGATCCTCGGCGTCAACCTCGCCGCGGGACGGCCGGCGTTCGCCGCCGCCGAAGCCCGGGCGTTCCTCCAGGGCATCGGACTCTCCCGGATCCAAGCGCTCGAGATCGGCAACGAGGCCGACGTCTACAACCTGTTCCCGTGGTATCGCGATCGCCGCGGACGAGTCGTCTTCCCCCGCTCCGCCAAGTACAACGTGCTCGCGTTCACGAAGGAGTTCGCCCGGTGGCGCGCGGCGATGCCGGCGGCGCCGCTCGCCGGCCCGGCGTTCTCAAGCGTCAACTGGATGTCAGGGCTCGACGGCTTTCTCTCCGCGCAGCGTCGACTCGCGGTCGTCACGTTTCATCGCTATCCGCTCCGCGCGTGCCTGAAGGACCCGACCTCGCCGTCCTACGCGTCGATTCCGAACCTGCTCAACGACGCGTCGTCGTTCGGCCTCGCTCAGCAGGTAGCGCCGTACACGCAGGTCGCCCACGCGCACAGCCTCCCGTTCCGCCTGGACGAGCTCAACTCCGCCGCCTGCTCGGGCAAGAAGGGCGTCAGCGACACGTTCGCCTCCGCGCTGTGGGTGCTCGACACGCTGTTCAACATGGCCGCCGCCGGTGTCGACGGGGTCAACTTCCACGCGCTCCCCGGCGCCGCGTACGAGCCGTTCACGTTCACCCAGCGCGGCTCGTCGTGGAGCGCATTCGTCCACCCCATGTACTACGGCGCGCTCGCGTTCTCACAGGCGTTCCCGCCGGGCGCCCACCTCCTGAACGTCACCGCGCCGACCGGTCCGGTGAAGGTGTGGGCAACCCAGGCGACCGACGGCCATACCCACGTCGTCCTGATCAACAAGTCAGCGGACACGCCGGTCAGCATTCAGCTGACCCTGCCCGGCGACCCGACGGCGTCGATCTCGTCCGAGGCCCTGACCGCGCCGAGCCTCGCGGCGACCGGCGGGGTCACGCTCGGCGGTCAGACGTTCGGCAGCAAGACCACCACCGGGACGCTCCCCGGCACGCCGACGTTCACGCCGGTCGCGCCGAACCTGGGGACCTACGCCGTGTCCCTGCCGGCGGCGAGCGCGCTGATACTGACTCGGTAGTCGCCGACCGTCACAAGGTCGTGCCGTCGGATTGGCTTTTCCGCAACACCCCTCGATGTGCAAAAGCCAATCCCGACCTTGCGGACCCCCTCGCTCGCGGCCGCAGGGTCTCCAACGCGGCTACACACCGGTCCGATGCATCTCCCGGTGGAGCTCCCGCGCCAGCTTTCCGGACAGTCCCGGGACGGCTTCCAGCTCCTCCGCGGACGCGGAGAGGATCGCGTCCGGCGAGCCGAAGTGATTGAGGAGCGCTCGCTTGCGCGCCGGGCCGACGCCGGGCAGCTCGTCAAGGATCGACGCGGTCATCGCTCGGTCGCGCCGGATCCGGTGGTGGGTGATCGCGAACCGGTGGGCCTCGTCACGGACGCGCTGGAGCAGCTGGAGCTCGGGCGTCTCGTGGGCGAGCAGCAGCGGCTCGGCCCGGCCCGGGATGAACACCTCCTCGATCCGCTTGGCGAGTGAGATCACCGTGACGCCGAGGTCCCGGAACCCCTGAAGTGCCCGGATCCCGGCCGCCAGCTGACCCTTCCCGCCGTCGATCACGACAACGTTGGGGAGCGCCGCGAACGAGGGGTCGTATTCCTTGTCGTGCGGCGAGACGTCGCGCTGAGCCTCCCACCGCGCGAACCGGCGACCGAGGACCTCCTCCATCGACGCGAAATCGTCCGGCTCGCCGATGCCGATGTCGCCGCCCGCCGCGAACTCGCCGAACACCTTGAACCGACGGTAGTCGGACTTCTTGGGCGCGCCCCCCTCGAACACGACCATCGACGCGACGGTGTTCGTGCCCATCAGCGTCGAGATGTCGAAGCACTCGATTCGGAGCGGGATGGTGTCGAGCCCGAGCGCCTGCTGGAGGCCGTCGAGCGCCTCGACCCGCTGCTGGCGCCGACGCTCGGAGCGGAGCTTCTCCTGATCGAGCGCCAGTCGCGCGTTGCGCTCGGCGAGCTCCAGGATCCGCCGCTTGTCGCCGCGCTCGGCGGCTCGAATCTCGACCCGACTCCCACGCCGCTCGCTCAGCGCCTCCGCCAGCACCTCCCCCGACCCGACATCGTGCTGGACGATCAGCAGCGGCGGGATCGACATCGCCGACGAGTAGTACTGGAGGATGAACGCCTCGGCGACCTCGGCGATACCGCCGCCGACGGCATTGTCGAGGTAGAAGCTCTGACGGTCGGAGAGCACCCCGTCGCGGACCTGGAAGACCTGGGCGTTCGCCTCCCCCTCACCCACCGCGACGGCGATCGCATCCAGCGTGCCGACCGTCTCGTTGGCAACCCGCTGGCGCTCGAGCAGCGAACGGACCGCCCGCAGCCGGTTGCGCTCCCGAGCGGCGTCCTCGAAGCGCTGCTCGGCCGACGCGAGCCGCATCTCGTAGTCGAGCTTGCGCTCGATCTCCTTGTAGCGGCCGGACAGGAACGCGATCACGCCGTCGATGCCCGCGCGGTAATCCTCGCGCGAGACGTAGCCGACGCACGGAGCCTCGCAGCGCTTGATGTAGTAGTCGAGGCACGGCGAGCCGCTCCGTCGGCCGGGCTCGGCCCCTTCGCACGAGCGGAACATGAACACCTTGCCGAGCACATCGAGCGTCGAGCGGACCCGCTTCGCGTTCGAGAACGGTCCGAAGTACGCCCGGTCACGGCGGTGGCGCTCCCGCGTGAAGTAGACCCGCGGAAAATCCTCGTCGAGGCTGATCGCGATGTACGGGTAGGACTTGTCGTCCCGCAGGCGGATGTTGAAGCGCGGCTTGTACTGCTTGATGAAGTTCTGCTCGGCGAGCAGCGCCTCCGCCTCGGTGTGGACGACGAGCGCCTCGATGTGGTCGATCATCGGCACGAGGTCGCCCCCGGCCCGCGTGCTCGGATTCGTGAAGTGCGAGGCGACGCGCTTGCGAATCGACTTCGCCTTGCCGACATAGATGACCCGCCCGCGGGCGTTCCGAAACAGGTACACACCGGGCTCGTCCGGGAGCTCGCGGCGGCGATCGGCGGCGATTATGGACACCGTTCGAGGATAGAAGCGGGACCCGTGGGCTCAGTCGGCGGTGAATGACACGAGCAGCCCGGCGAGCGCCAGCCCGAGGCCGACGAGCGCGACCGTCTCGCCGAGCCCGGCCGTCGGCGCATTCGGCACGTAGGCCGGGGTCGTCGCCGCCGGGTCGAAGATGTTCGCACCGTTCGTCGGCGGTGCGGCGAGGGCGCGCAGGATGAACGCCGCCGCGAGCCCGCAGGCGACGATCACGCCCACCCGGACGGCCCGGCCGCCGGCGAGCGCCACGATCACGAGCGCGACCGCCAGCAGCGCGAGCAGCACATCCGTCGCCGAGTAGACCTGCCAGGCGGTCGGGTCATGGGGCAGGCCCTGGAGCTGCCCCGAGCTGCCCCACTGCGACAGGAACGCGGGCGAGAACTGATGGCTCCAGACGAGAAACAGCGATCCGAACAGCGCGACCGCGCCGACGACGATCAACCAGTCGCCGAGGCGCTCTCGTTGGGGCGCACTCACAGCGCGCGCATGAGGTCTGTGACAAGAGTTCGCACGATGGACGGCTCCGAACAGTAACCTCACCGGTTGATGTCGACGCCCACGAACGGCCACCGCACCGCGCTGCGCACGTGCCCGCTCTGCGAAGCGACCTGCGGGCTCGAGCTGACGCTCGACGGCGACCGCGTCACGTCGATCCGTGGCGACAAGCAGGACGTGCTGAGCCACGGCTTCATCTGCCCCAAGGGCTTCGCGCTCAAGGAGTTGCACGACGATCCGGACCGGGTGCGGACGCCGCTGCTGCGCCGCGAGGACGGGACGTTCGAAGCGGTGAGCTGGGACGAGGCGTTCGCGTTCATCCACAGCCGCCTGACGCCGATCCTCGAGCAGGACCGCAACGCCGTCGGCGTGTACCTCGGGAACCCGAACGCCCACCTGCTCGACAACCTGCTCTACACGAAGGTGCTGCTCCGAGCGCTCGGGTCGCGCACCGTCTTCTCCGCGAGCACGGTCGACCAGTTCCCGAAGCAGATGGCGAGCGCGCTCATGTTCGGGACCGGCACGACGGTCCCGGTCCCCGATGTCGATCGCACCGATCACCTGCTCGTGCTCGGCGCGAACCCACTCGCATCAAACGGCAGCCTGATGACCGCGCCCGACATGCGCGGGCGCCTGCGGGCGCTGCGGGCGCGCGGCGGCAAGCTCGTCGTTCTCGATCCTCGCCGCAGCCGCACCGCCGAGGAGGCCGACGAACACCACTTCATCCGGCCGGGCACCGATGCCTACTTCCTGTTCGCGGTCGTCCACGTCCTGTTCGATGAGGATCTCGCCCGTCCCGAGGAACGACTCGTCGGGCTGACCGAGGGACTCGAGCTCGTCCGTGCCGAGGCGGCCGATTTCTCGCCGGAGGCGGTCGCGCCGGTGTGCGGGATCGAGGCCGACACGATCCGTCGGATCGCCCGGGAGCTCGCCGCGGCACCGCGGGCCGCGGTCTACGGGCGCATCGGCACCTGCACGCAGGAGTTCGGAACCATCGCGAGCTGGCTCGTCGACGTCCTCAACCTGCTCACCGGGAATCTCGACCGCGAGGGCGGCGCGATGTTCCCGCTCGGCGCCGCCGGCCACTCGAACGCCGCGGGCACGCCGGGCCGCGGGCGCGGCACGTTGTTCGGCCGCTGGCAGACGCGCGTGCGCGGGCTCGGGGAGATCTTCGGCGAGCTGCCGGCGGCCGCGCTCGCGGAGGAGATCGACACGCCCGGCGACGGCCAGATCCGAGCGTTGATCACGATGGCCGGCAACCCCGTCCTCTCGACGCCGAACAGCGACCGGCTCGACGCGGCGCTCGGCAGCCTCGAGCTGATGATCAGCCTCGACGTGTACGTCAACGAGACGACGCGCCACGCCGACGTCATCCTCCCCGGGCCGTCTCCCCTGCGGCGCTCGCACTATGACCTGGCGCTCTACCTGTTCGCGGTCCGCAATGTCGCCAATTACTCCGCCCCGGTGCTACCGCCCGAGCCCGACCTCCCCGACGAGTGGGTCACGCTCCTGCGGCTCACCGGCGTCGCCGCCGGCATCGGCCCCGATGCGAACATCGCAGCGATCGACGACGGCGTCATCGGCCTGCTCGTGCAGCGCGAGGTCGCGACGCCTGAGTCGCCGGCGTTCGGCCGCGAGCCGGGCGAGGTGCTCGAGGCGCTCGCGCCGCGTGTCGGGCCGGAGCGCATGCTTGATCTGATGCTGCGCACGGGCCCGTACGGCGACGGCTTCGGTGCCCGAACCGATGGGCCGCAACTCACGCTCGCCAAGCTCGAGGCCTCGCCGCATGGCATCGACCTCGGACCGCTGACGCCGCGCCTGCCGGAGGCGCTGCGGACCTCGAGCGGCAAGATCGAGCTCGCGCCGGCGCTCGTCGTCGATGACGTCGCCCGGCTCCGCGCCGCGCTCGCCGACCGTGCGAGCACGAGCGGCAACGGCAACGGGAACGGGAATGGCCTCGGCGGCGGGCTGGTGCTCATCGGCCGGCGCCAGCTGCGCTCAAACAACTCGTGGATGCACAACCTCCCGGTGCTCGTGAAGGGCAAGCCCCGGTGCACGTTGCATGTCCACCCGGATGACGCGGCGCGGCTCGAGCTGATCGACGGCGACCCGGCGAGCGTTCGCTCGCGGACCGGCACCGTCGTCGCGCAGGTCGAGGTCACCGACGCGATCATGCCCGGCGTCGTCAGCCTGCCGCACGGCTGGGGCCACGACGCGCCCGGCGCCGTGCAGCGCGTCGCCTTCGATCACGCGGGTACGAACAGCAACGTGCTCGCCGACGACCAGCTGATCGACGTGCCCTCCGGCAACGCCGTGCTCAACGGGATCCCGGTCGAGCTCGCGCCGGTCCGCGCCACGGCCGCAGTCTGAGCGGCCGGCCAGCACGAAGCAGCCGGCCAGCACGACATCTCGTTGTCTGCGCGTGCAAGAAACCCTCCGCTTATATGCGGAGGAAACCTTGCAACTGCGATCGCCGTTAGTACTTCCGGGCTGCCCAGACGACCGCGACGGCGGCGTAGATGCAGCCGCCCATCAGCACGAACCACGCGATCTCGCCACCCGCTGTCGCCCACATCCGGTGCGTGGCGGTCAGCGTCAGGGCGGCGACGCCGACGGCGGCGTAGAGGATCGCCCTGCGCGAATCGCCGAGGGCGTAGAGGGCGACCCGGTGCTCGCGGTACATCAGCGAGGCGACCCAGGCGATCGACGCCAGGAACGCGAGCGATACGGCCTGGATGACGACGGTCGCGGCCTTGCCGCCACCCGGAAGGACGACGACGAGGGCCGCGATCACGAGCACGATCGCAACGTTGCGGACGTTCTTGTTGATCGCCATCAGGACCTAAGCGTACGCCGCCGCGGTCCGCGGCGGGGCAATCTCCGTCGCCGCCGGCGGCGGCGGCGCCGGCGGTGCGGGCGGTGCGGGCGTGCCGTCGGGCCGCTCGGCCGCGAATCGGTAGCCGACCCCGAAGTGCGTATGGACATAGCGCCAGTCCGGGGAGATCCGCTCGAGCTTCTGGCGCAGCTTGCGGACGAACACGTCGACGGAGCGGTCCCCGCGCACCATCGTGTAGCCCCAGACGCGCTGGTAGATCTCCTCGCGCTCGAGCACCCGGCCTTCGGCGGCGGCGAGCTGGACCAGCAGCTCGTATTCCTTGCGGGAGAGGCCGGCCGGCTCCTCGCCGACGTACGCGTCAAAGCGGTCCGGACGGACCGCGAGCTCGCCCGCGGCGATCGCCTCGTGTTCGGTGGGCAGCTCCCCGGCCCGCCGGCGCCGGAGCACCGCCTGGACGCGCGCGACGAGCTCCTCGGGATGACACGGCTTCGTGATCCAGTCGTCGGCGCCTCCGCGCAGCCCCCGGACACGCTCAGCGACCGGCGCGGGCCCGGTGCAGACGAGCAGCGCGAGCCCCGGCAGAGCCATGGCGATCCGATCGACGTAGTCGAGTCCGGTCACCGCCGGGTTGACGATGACGGCATGGAGTCGCATCGCCGCGATCTGGTCCGGGCCGGCCGCATACGGGATCACCTCCCGCTGCCAGCGCAGCGCAGCGAAACGCCGGTCCAGCACGGTGAGGAGACCGCTGTCGTCATCAATGAGCGCGACCCGGATCGGCGACGCATCACGTGGCGGAGCCATCTGTTCGGCAGTGTAGAGAGGGGCCCCGACGCCGACGGCGCTCGCGGGCATCCGATATCAGGATGTTCACAGGAGGCCGAGCGGGCCGGCGGGCGGCCGATTCGGGCGATCCCGCGACGGCCGCTACCCGGCGATCGTCTCCCAGCGCTCGTACAGGGCCTCGACCGCGCGCTTGGCCGCCTCGTGACGCGCCGTCGAATCCGCCGTCTTCGCCGGAGTCGACCAGGCGGCCGGCTCGGCGAGCTCATCCTCGACGGCCCGGAGCGCCGCCTCCGCGGCCTCGATCTCGCGCTCAAGCTGCTCCTGGGCGCGCGGTGAAGCGCCGCGCTTCGGCTTGGCCGTCCCGGCCGGCTGGCGGTTCGCCTTCGCGGGCTGGCGATTCGCCTTCGCCGGCTTCGCCTTCGACGTCTTGTGCTCCGGCGGGCGCGCCTTGCGCTCCTCCCGCGCCCGCACGTACTCCGGCCAGCCGCCGACGTAGCTGTGCAGATCCCGGTCCTCGAGTGCCACCGTCCGCGTCCCGACCGCGTCGAGCAGTGCCCGGTCGTGGGAGACGAGCAGCAGGCTGCCCTGGAACTCCCCGAGCGCGTGCTCGAGCGCCTCGCGGCTCTCCAGATCCAGATGGTTCGTGGGCTCGTCGAGGATCAGGACGTTGGCGCCGGAGTGGACGAGGACCGCCAACGAGAGCCGCCGTCGCTCACCGCCGGAGAGCCCGTCGAGCGGCTTTTCGGCCTCCTCGCCGGAGAACATGAACCGCCCCAGGAGCGCACGGGCCTTGTTCGGCGTCAGTCCGGTCAGGTGGGTCGTCGCCTCGATCACGGTGCGCGCCGACCCGGCGGACAGCTCCTCCGCGTGCTGGGAGAGATACCCGACCTTCACGTTATGCCCGGTCCGGAGCTTGCCGCCGCTCAGCTCGCGACGGCCGGCGAGCATCTCGATCAACGTCGTCTTCCCCGACCCGTTCGGACCGACGAGCGACACGTGCTCGCCGCGCTCGAGCCATAGCTCGACATCGTCGAGCAACCGCTTGGAGCCGATCTCGACCGAGCCATGCTCGAGCTCGTAGACGACCCGTCCGCTCCGCTCCGGCGGCTTGAACGCAAACTCCAGGACGCCGCCGTCCTTCGGATCCCGGGTCAGGCGCTCCATCCGGGAGAGCTTCTTCGCCCGCGATTGCGCCTGCCGCGCCCGCGTGCCGGCGCGGAACCGGGTGACAAACCGCTCCAGGCGATCGATCTCCGCCTGCTGGCGCTCGATCGCCCGGCCGAGCGCCAGCTCGCGGGCCGCTCGCTCGCGACGCCACGCGTGCCATGGGCCATCGAAGAACTTCCCGCGCCCCGCCTCGAGCTCGAGCACGGACGTGCCGACCGCCTCCAGGAACCAGCGGTCATGCGCGACGAGCACGACCGCCGCGTCGAGGCTGTTCAGATGTGTCTCGAGCCACTCGAGCGACTCGATGTCGAGGTGGTTGGTCGGCTCATCGAGGAGCAGCAGGTCGGGATCGCCCGCGAGCGCCCGACCGAGCGATGCCCGTGTCAGCTCGCCGCCGGAGAACGTCTCCAGTGAGCGGTCAAGGTCCGCGTCATCCCGGAAGCCGAGTCCGTGGAGCGTCGCCAGCGCCCGGTCCCGCCACGCGTAACCGCCCGCGTGCTCCAGGCGCGCCTGCGCCTCGGCGTACCGGGCCAGGGTCGCCTCGTCGTGTGCCCCGCCGGCCATCCTCTGCTCGAGCGACGCGAGCTCGGCCTCGATCGCAACGAGCTCGCGGGCGCCGCTGAGGATGTAATCGCGCAGCGACATCCCACGGTCGCGTGGCGGCCGCTGATCGTGGAGCGCGACCTTCGCGCCCTTCGCGAGCACGAGCTCACCGAAGTCGACCGACGCCTCGCCGGCCAGCATTCGCAGCAGGGTCGTCTTGCCGGAGCCGTTGCGCCCGGACAGGGTCATCCGGTCGCGGCGTTCCAGCTTGAACGAGATTCCGCGCAGCAGCGGCTCACCGGCGATGTCCTTGCCGAGGTCGGATGCGATCACGACGGCCATGCCGGTGATGGTAGGACCGGGCCCACGGGGTAGCATCCGCGCCGTGCGCCCCCCGCCCTGGCCTCCCGTGCCGCCGTTCGAGATGCCGCCCGCCCGAACCGTGCTGGTCGCCGACCGCGGCGAGTTCTTCCTCCGCGACACGGGCGGCGACGGCCCCGTCGTGATGCTGCTCCACGGCTGGATGGCGAGCGCGGACCTCAACTGGTCTGGCGCGTATGCCGACCTCGAGCGGGCCGGCTACCGGGTGCTCGCGATCGACCATCGCGGTCACGGCCGCGGGCTGCGCCCGCTGGAGCGATTCCGCCTATCCGACTGCGCGGCCGACGCCGCCGCCGTCCTGCGGGAGCTCGGGCTCGCCCCGGCCGTCGTCGTCGGCTACTCGATGGGCGGGGCGATCGCCCAGCTCGTCGCCCGCGAGCAGCCGGACGTCGTCAGCGGGCTCGTGCTCAGCGGCACCGCCCAGCACTGGCAGGAGCGCGAGGTGCAGCACCGCTTTCGCGGCCTCGGGCTGCTCGGGCTCAGCCTCGGCGTGGCACCGCGGGCGTCCTGGCAGGCCGGGTTCAAACGCGTCGGCCTCGAAATCTCGCCCCGCAGCGTGTGGCTGCAATCCGAGTTGATGCGCCATTCCGCCAGCGATATCGCCGAGGCCGGCCGGGAGCTCGGCCGCTTCGATTCCCGGCCCTGGGCGGGGAGCGTCGCCGCGCCGGCCGCGGTGGTGCTGACGAGCCGCGACGAGCTTGTGCCGCCGCGCAAGCAGCGTGAGCTCGCCGAGGCCTACCGAGCCCAGGTGTTCGAGGCCCCGGTCCGGCACATCGAGCTCGGCATCCACGCCGACAAGTACAACCCGGCGCTGCTCGCGGGGATCGCGGCAGTGGCCGGCACGGGCGCGGCCGCTTACATCGACGGCCGGGCGAACGCCGCCTGACCCTGGCCGCGGGTTCAGGTACCCTTTCCAGACATGCGCCGGACCAAGATCATGACCTTCCTGCTCGTGTTTGCCGTCACGATGCTGACGGTGGCGCCGAGCGCATTCGCCGGCGAAACCGGCGGCGGTCAGGGCTGGTTCGGCGAGACGACCGACAAACAGGTCACGAACGCGATGTTCATCGTGATCGCGTTCTTCCCGGTCGTCATCCTCGTCTTCTCGATCATCCAGTGGCGGCTGGACAAGCGCAAGCACGCGAAGATGGACGCCGCCAAGCGCCGCGAGGCGAACGTCGACTGGCGCGGCGGCTGGTAGCCGACCGCATCGGCTGGCTCGACCCGCGCTCCGACTCACGCCCCCGGATAGGCTCTCCGCACCGACCACGCGGAGGGAGCGAGCGACATGGCCTATTTCGTCACGGGAGCGACCGGGTTCATCGGGCGACACCTTGTCGGGCGCCTGCTTGAGCGCGACGGCGACATCTACGTGCTCGTGCGCGACGGATCGAGCGACAAGCTCGAGACGCTGCTCGCCGAGAAGTGGATCCCCGCCGCCGGCCCGGACGCCCGGACACGGATCAAGCCAGTCATCGGCGACCTGACCCAGCCGCGCCTCGGCCTCGACGACGCCACCGTCGATGAGCTGAACGGCTCGATCGACCACTTCTTCCACCTCGCGGCGATCTACGACATGACCGCCGACGAGGACCGCAACCGGATCGCGAACGTCGAGGGCACGCGACACGCCGTCGAACTCGCCAACGCCGTTCAGGCGGGCCGGTTCCACCACACGTCTTCGATCGCCGCCGCCGGCGAGCACAAGGGCCTGTTCCGCGAGGACATGTTCGACGAGGGCCAGAAGCTCACGCACCCCTACCACCGCACGAAGTTCGAGTCCGAGAAGATCGCCCGCACGCAGACCCAGGTGCCGTGGCGCGTCTACCGCCCGGCGATCGTCGTCGGGAACTCGCAGACCGGCGAGATGGACAAGATCGACGGTCCGTACTACTTCTTCACCGCGATCAAGCTCGCCCGCCATTACCTGCCGGGCTGGTTCCCGCTGATCGGGCCCGAGTTCGGCTACACGAACATCGTGCCGGTCGACTATGTCGCCGCGGCGATGGACCACATCGCGCATGAGCCGGACCTTGACGGCCAGGCGTTCCACCTGTGCAACCCCAAGCGCCAGCGCTCCGGCGACGTGATGAACGCGTTCGCGAAGGCCGCCCACGCGCCGCAGCTGTCGATGCGGATCGACACGAAGCTGCTCCAGGCGCTGCCGAAGGGCACGCTCGGGATGTTGATGCAGCTGCCCGCCGCCCGCGGCGTGCGCAAGGCGGTCCTGGCCGACTTCGGCATTCCTGAGGAGGTGCTCGGCTACGTCGGCCTGCGCCCGGAGTTCGACACCCGGGACACCGAGCGGGCGCTGAAGGACAGCGAGATCTCGGTCCCGCCGCTCGACACCTACGCGACGAAGCTGTGGGACTTCTGGGAGCGCAATCTCGATCCCGATCTGTTCAAGGACCGCAGCTTCGAGGGCGCGGTCAACGGCAAGACGGTGCTGATCACCGGCGCCTCGAGCGGGATCGGAAAGGCGGCCGCGTTCAAGATCGCGCGGGCCGGCGGGATCCCGCTGCTCGTCGCCCGGAGCGCGGACAAGCTCGAGGAGACCAAGCGGCAGATCGAGGACGACGGCGGCACCGCGTACGCGTACTCCGCCGACGTCTCCGACCCCGAATCCGTCGAGCGCCTCGTCGAGGAGGTGCTCGCCGATCACCCCGCCGTCGACGTGCTCGTCAACAACGCGGGTCGCTCGATCCGGCGCTCGATCGCCCTCTCCTACGACCGCTTCCACGACTTCGAGCGCACGATCCAGCTCAACTACCTCGGCACGATCAAGCTGATCATGGGACTGCTGCCGCACATGCGCGAGCGCAGGTCGGGGCTGGTCGTCAACGTCTCCTCGATCGGCGTGCAGACGAACCCGCCGCGCTTCTCCGCGTACGTCGCCTCGAAGGCCGCGCTCGACGCGTGGACGCGTGTCGTCGGCTCGGAGTGCATCGGCGACAACGTCCACTTCACGACGATCCACATGCCGCTCGTGCGCACGCCGATGATCGCGCCGACGAAGATCTACGACAGCTTCCCGACGATCTCCCCGGACGAGGCCGCCGACCTCATCTGCGAGGCGATCCGCGCGAAGCCGAAGCAGATCAACACGCGGCTCGGGACCTTCGGCGAGGTCGCCTACGCGCTGGCCCCGAAGGCGGTCGACCAGATCCTCTCCACCGCGTACAAGGTGTTCCCGGACTCCGCCGCCGCCAAGGGCGAGAAGGACCCGAACGAGCAGGCCTCGACCGAGCAGGTCGCGCTCGCGCACCTGATGCGCGGCGTGCACTGGTAGACGTTGGCTACGCCGCGGCGTCGATCGGCGGTTGCTGCTCGTCCGGCCCGGTCAGCCGCCGGCGCTGCCAGACGGTGACGAACGCGTCGACGACCGCTGGGTCGAACTGCGTACCGGCACAGCGCTGGATCTCGGCCACCGCGTCGGCCGGGTCGACCGCCGCTGCGTACGGCCGGTCGCTCGTCATCGCGTCGAATGCGTCGCACACGGAGATGATGCGGGCGCCGAGCGGGATCGCCTCGCCCTTGAGCCGGTCGGGATAGCCGCCGCCGTCCCAGCGCTCGTGGCTCGCGCGCACGAGCGACGCGACGCCGCTCAGCGAGGGAGCCGCGGCGAGGATCCGCTCGCCGACATACGTGTGGCGCCGCATGAACTCCCATTCGCGATCGGTGAGCGGACCCGGCTTGTTGAGAATCGCGTCAGGCACGGCTGCCTTGCCGATGTCGTGAAGTTCCGCCGCGCGCTCGACGTCGTCGACCGCCGACGTCTCGAGGCCAAGCGTTCGGGCGACGTCGGCGGCGAGGTCCCCGACGTGTCGAAGATGTTCGTGCAGTTCCGGCTCGCGTTCCCTGAGCAGTCCGAGCAGCACGTTGTGCGTCTGCTCGCGGGCTGACCCCCGGCGGCTTCCCTTCTTCGCGTACATCCGATGGTCGGCGAGACGAAGCGCGAACATCGGGGAGTCCGCTTCGACCGGAAGCGCGACGAGCCCGTGCGATGCGCCGACGGTGAAGCCCTCGCCCTCGGCGGTGAGCGCCTTGCACGCCGCCGCGACGTGGACATCCGCGTCGGCAGGGTCGCAGCGAAGCAGCACACAGAACTCGTCGCCGCCGAGGCGGAAGGCGCTGCCGACTCCCGTCACCGCCTCGTTGAGCCGGTGCCCGAGATGAGCGAGCATCGTGTCACCCGCAAGGTGGCCGAACTGGTCGTTGTAGCTCTTGAAGCCGTCGAGGTCGAACATCAGCAGCACCGCCTCCGGCGACTTGGGTCCAGCGGCGAGCGCGTCGGCGAGCGTCTGGTTCATCTGTCGGCGGTTGCCGAGGCCGGTGAGCGAATCGGTCACCGCCTCGATCTGAGAGGACTCGAGCAGCGCCAGGTTCTCCCGGAACGTCCAGGCGGCCCGCACGATCACGAGCAGCACGGTGAGGCCGGCGAGCGCGACGCCGAGCCCGCTGACGTGGTGAAAACCGGACACGACGAGGATCCCGAGTGCCACGAGCGCAAACGCGGTCGGCATCACGAGCATCCGCCGCGGGCTGAGCTCGATCACCGCCTGGGCCCGCGACGGCCGCCAGGCGGCGGTCCCCATCGCGAAGGCGGCGAGCACCCACATCGAGTCGAGCACACCCCCGACGACATACGTGCCGTGCGTGCTCTGCACCGCGTACGTCGTGTCGGCGACCGCCCACAGTCCGAGCCCGGCGACGAGCAACAGCCCGGCTCCGCGCGGGCGCCAGCCGGACAGCGCGATCACCGCTACCGAGATCGCGAGCAGCACCATATCCCCGATCGGATACGCGAGCGTCGTGGCCACCGCCATCGCCCCACCGGCCGCCCCGTGGACGATCGCGTCGAACGCGAGCGTGGCCACCACGGCCGCGGTCGTCGTCGCGGCGATCGCGCCGTCGAGCACCGTGCTCGTCCGGAACGCCCGGATGCGCTGGCGGACGAGCAGCACGAGCCCGGCGTACGCCATCGGGTAATACAGGAGGTAGAGAAGGTCGGCGACCGAGGGGATCGGAGGCGTGCCCGAGTCGCCGAACGCAATCGAGTAGTAGATCTCGCCGGCGGCGTCGAACACCAGTCCCGCCCCGAGCAGCAACCAGGCGGCTCGCTCCGAGCGGACGACCAGCGCGCGGGCGAGACACGACGCCGCCGCGCCGACGACGATCGCGTCGTACAGCCAGTCGTTGACCAGGCCGTTGAGCGCCGGTGCGCCAAGACCAAGTTGACCATGGGCCACGTGGACGAGCACGGCGAGCGCACCAAGCGCCCACGCGGCCCACAGCACCACGCGCGTGCGACGACCGTGCGCGGACGCGCCCCGTGCGGCTCAGGCCCCCAAATTCCTTGCCTGTCATCTGTGTCTCTGATCGGCAGTTGGGCACGATCTTCAGTCCGTAGTTTCTACGGATTGAGGGCGGTCACGGCGAGCTGTCGAGCTCGACGAGGATCAGCGAGAGCAGCTCGCGCAACTGCTCGCTCCCCAGCCCGACGAGCGCCTCGTGCGCACGCAGGCTGCCGCGACTGTCCCGCCGCGCCTTATGCGCGTACATCCGGGCATCGGCGAGCCGGAGCGCGGAGTTCGGCGTGGTCGCCTCACAGGGCAGCTGAACCTCGCCGTAGGAGCTCGTCACCGAGAACCCGTTGCCCTGGGCGCCGAGCGCGTCGACCGCGCGGGCGAACGTCTCGCGGGTGTCGGCCGCCTCGCCTTCCAGCAGCAGACAGAACTCGTCGCCACCGAGGCGGAACGCTTTGCCGCCGTCGGCGACCGCGGCCTGGAGGCGGCGCCCGAGGTCCGCAAGGAGCACATCGCCCGCGAGGTGGCCGAAGCGGTCGTTGTAGCTCTTGAAGCCGTCGAGATCGAACATCACGAGCGTCGCCGGCGCCGATGCCGCTTCCGCCGCCAGGGCCGTGGCGAGTTGCTCGGTCATCTGGCGCCGGTTGCCGAGGCCGGTCAGCGGATCGGTGATCGCCTCGTGGTGGGAGAGCTCGAGCAGCCGCGCGTTTTCCCGCAGGGCAAGGGTCGCGCGGATGATGACGAGCAACACGGTGAGCCCCGCGAGCGCCAGCGGCACCGGTCCGAGGTGGGCGATCCCGCCGTAGACGAGCACGGCAAGGGCCACGAGCCCGGAGACGCCAGACACCGCCAGGCCGGTGGTCCAGCTCGGGAGTTCGGAGACGGAGGTTCGTCTGCGAACAGCGGCGTGCGAGGGCATCATGGAGTCCACATGATTCGCATCGGTAGATGGCACCGGCGCCGATAACCCGAGAACGCACGGATCCCGACTCAGTAGTCCCCCGCAACCACTCCCAGGCGCCGCCTGCTGGCGTTAGATGCGGAACACGGGGATGAGTCGCTGCTCGTGCTCAGCCTCGATCCGCGCCACGACCTCGAGGTGCTCCTCGAGGCCCGACCCGCGCAGCTTCGTCGCGAGCAGTTCGTCGACCTGGAAGATCCCGGCGCTGTTCGACATCTCGATCTCGACCCGGACCGCCTTGTCCCGCCCCGGACTGATCTTGACCTCCTCGATCGCATACGCCGACAGCGAGTGGATGTTCTGATGCCCGGCCTCGAACGGGACGCGCGAGCGCCCGCGCGCCATGTCGAGCGCGTCGGCGACGCGGACGATTCCGGCCTCGACGGTGAACGGCGCGCCATTGCGGCGGTGGCCGATGATCGCGTGCAGCGCCTCGCTGGCAATCACCGTGCGCTCAGGCTCGTCGTACACGCCCTCGAGCAGCGAGCCGAGCTTGTCGGCGGTGAGGAACAGGCTGAACCGTTCGTGATCGTCGCGATGGATCGACATCCCCACGCAGTGGAGCAGGCACGCGGCGGCGATCACCACTTCGGCGTCGCGCTCGCTCATCGCATAGTCGACGACGACGCTCGGCGTCACCCCGCGCCGGAACAGGAGCCGCGCGAGCCGCAGCCCGATGTTGAGGACGATTTGGATATGGACCCACGAATGGTCGGACATGCCGAGGCGACGGGTCGCGTTCACCGACGAGACGAGCCACCACGCCTTGACCTGCTCATCCGCGTTGACCGCCTCGAGGAACCGCTCGAGCCTGCGGTTACCCCGGGTCGGCGCGCGGACCCGGACGTCGGCGATCGCGTCCCGAGGCGGAACGGGCGGTTCCGGGGTGCTCACTCCGCCGCCTCCAGCAGCAGGCCCTCGCGCACCCCGCCGCGCGCGATCTCCAGCGGCGTGCCGAACAGCTCCGAGGCGCGCTGGAGGATCAGCAGTCCGGCGGGCAGGAGCCGCACGCGCTCGAGGTCAAGCCCATACCCGCGAGCGACGTCGGCGGCCGGCTCGCCGGCGAGGAGCTGGAGCGAGCGCTCGATCGTCGCCTCGTCAAGCCGCGGTCCCGCAAGCTGGCGCAGCGACGTCGCGCTGCCGCCGACCGCAACCGCCTCGGTGGGGTGCGGTGCGCTCAGCGCCTCCGTGGCTTTGACGACCTCCGCTCGCGCGGCGACGAGCTCGTCCGCGGACGGCGGATCGGAGTGCAGGCAGCGCTCCGCGAGGTCGGCGGACCCGATCGGGAAGGAGATCGACCACCGAATTTGGTCCGGCACGGTGCCGACGACCAGCTCCGATGAGCCTCCGCCGACGTCGACGACCCCGAGTTCGCCGGCCGGCGCGTGACCGAGCGTCCTCGCTGCGCCGAGGAAGGCGAGCCGCGCCTCTTCCTCGCCGGAGAGCACGGCGACGGTGACGCCGCACTCCCGGGCGATCGCCTCGACGAGCAGCTGGCCGTTCCCGGCGCGCCGGATCGCCGCGGTCGCAAACGCCCGTACCTCGACGGCTCCAAGCGCTCGAGCAGTCCGCAGCTGTCGCTGAACCACGTCGACGACCTCGGTCAGCTTCTCCGGCGGGACCGTCCCGCCCGGGCGCAGGCCGCGTCCCAACTTCGTGAACGCCCGCTCCTGATGAACCTCGACGAGGCCATCCGTGACCCCATCGGCGACGAGCAGCCGCGTCGTGTTCGAGCCGATGTCGATGCAGGCGCGCCGCACGTGCGTGCACACGCTAACGCGTGGGCGTCGGCGAGGAGGGCGTCTGTTCGCGTTCCGCGAGCGCCGCGACCACCGGCACTGGTGCGGGCGCGCGCAGCCCGTGCAGGAGCGGCCAGCCGATAATCGCGACGGCGACCGCGCCGCCGCCCGCAACGGCGAGCGCCGCACGAGATCCGGCGAGCGCCGTCAGGCCGCCGCCGATCACGATCCCGAGCCCCGGGAGCGCCTGGAACAGCGACTCGTTCAGGCTCATCATCATCGCCATCCATTTCGGCTCGACCTGCTCCTGGAGCGCGGTTCGCGCCGCGACCGCCCAGATCCCATTGCCGCTCCCCGCGATCGCGCCGCCGATCATCGCGACCGCGAGCGACTGAGCCGCGGCCATCACCACGAACCCGGCGCCGAGGAGCGCCGCACCGACGGTGATCAGCGCCCGTACCGATCCGGCCCGCCAGTGGGCGTAGATCGCGCTTCCCACAACCGTCCCGGCACCCCATGTCGCCAACAGCGCGCCGTATCCACCCTGGCCGGCATGGAGCACGTGGAGCGCGAACACGACCTCAACCGGGATCGAGATCGTGAAGAAGAGGAGCCCCATCGCCTGAAGGCCGAGCAGCCTCCGAACGAGCGGCTGCTTGGCGGCATGGCGCAGCGCGGCGCGAAGCCGCCCGGAGCCGTTGGACGCATCCGCCGTCGCGCCGGGCAGCGGGCCGGCCGTCAGCAGCGTCAGCGCGGTCACCACGAACAGGCCGCAGTTCGTGAGCAGCGCGACCCTGGTCCCGCCCTGCGACGCGATCAATGCACCGAGCGCGGGCCCGATGACGTAGCACAGCGAGAACACCGTGTTGATGAGGGCATTGCCCTCGCGCAGCAGACCGACCGGCGAGGTGACGGCGACACTCGCCGCGCGGGCGAGCGCCCGCGCCGTCAAGGCCAGAACGCCATCGAGGAACGTGATGAGGAGGAGCGGCGCGAGCAGAAAATCTCCCACGAGGGCCGCCAGCGCGCCGTAGGCGAGCGCCTCGAGCCCGTACAGGACGGGCAGGAGCCGGCCGAACGACAGGTGCTCGACCCGAGCGACGATCGCCGGCGCGACAAGTGCCGGGAGGAACTGGGCGCTGAGGAAGAAACTCGCCGCGCCGACGGCGCTGCCGGTGCGCCGGTAGACGAGCACGGCGAGGGCGAGCGAGCCGATCGCCAGCGCCAACTCATTGAGGGCGTAGGCCGCCAACAGCCGCCGAAAGGCGGAGATGCGGAGGACGGAACCCATGGGCGAGGCAGTATCCCCGTTTCGACCACTGGCATCATCACTGTTGTGAGCGATCACTACGCGATCGAGGTCAAAGGTCTACGAAAGACCTACGGCGAGTTCGAGGCGGTGCGCGGGATCGAGTTCGCGGTCCCCCGCGGCGAGGTGTTCGGGCTGCTCGGCCCCAACGGCGCGGGCAAGACGACGACGGTCGAGATCCTCGAGGGCTACCGCGCCCGGAGCGCCGGCGAGGTCGCGGTGCTGGGGTTCGATCCCGGGGAGCGCTCGCGGGCTCTGCGCGCCCGCCTCGGGATCGTGTTGCAGAGCACGGGGCTGTATCGCCACATCAAGGTCCGGGAGGCGGTCGCGCACTTCGGCGGTATGTACCCCCACCCCCGTGACGTCGACGAGGTGGTCACGCTCGTCGGGCTTCAGGGCAAGGAGGACGCGATGGTGCGCACGCTGTCCGGTGGGCAGCTGCGCCGCCTCGATCTCGCGCTCGCGCTCGTCGGCGACCCCGACCTCATCTTCCTCGACGAGCCGACGACCGGTTTTGACCCGGCTGCGCGCCGTGCCGCGTGGGACACGATCCGATCGCTACGGGACCTCGGGAAGACCGTGCTGCTGACGACGCACTACCTCGACGAGGCGCAGGCGCTCGCGGACCGCGTCGCGATCATCAAGGATGGCCGGATCCTCGTCGAGGGTGCGCCCGGCTCGCTCGGGGAGACCGCCGGGACCGCCGGGACCTCGCCCTATCGGGTCGCGTACCGCGACGGTGACGGCATGCTCATCGAAGAGCAGACCGACGACCCGACGACGCTGCTTCACGAGCTCACCGGCGACGCCCTCGCCCGCGGCGAGCGCGTCCGGGACCTGACCGTGACCCGGCCGACGCTCGAGGACGTCTATCTCGAGCTGACGGCCGCGGATGACGACAACGTGTCCGGCACACCGCCACTCGACGCCGCGAACGGTGGTCGCCGCCGCCGCGGACGCCGCGCGACGCGGAAGGATCGGACATGACCGAGGTTGCGGCCCTCGCCTGGCGGCAGTACCGGCTCGAGCGACGACTGTTCTGGCGCAACCCGAGCGCCGCCTTCTTCAACTTCCTGCTGCCGCTTCTGTTCCTCTTGTTCTTCGGGGCCGTCTTCAACGGCAACCAGAAGAATCTCAACGTCATCGTCCCAGGCATCGCCGGAATGAGCGTCATGTCGACGACGTTCACCGCGCTGGCCTTCAACATGACGTTCCTCCGCGAGCAGGGCGTGCTCAAGCGCATCCACGGGACGCCGATGCCGGGTATCTCCTATCTGCTCGGGATCGCCGGCAACGCAGTGACGAACACGGCGGTGCAGATCGCAATCATTACCGTCGCCGGCAAGGTGTTCTTCGGCACCGGCTGGCCGAAGGACTGGGGTGAGCTCGTGATCTTCGTCGCGGCCGGAGTCGTGTGCTTCGCCTCGCTCGGCGTGGCCTTCTCCCACGCGATCCCCAATTTCGACTCGGCGCCGGCGTACGTCAACGCGGTGTTCCTGCCGGTCATCTTCGTCTCCGGAGTGTTCTTCGACGCCGCCAAGGCGCCCGCGTTCATCAAGGGGATCGCCGAGGCGCTGCCGCTCATCCACCTCATCAACGGTCTCTCCGGGGCGATGGTGACGGGCACAAGCCTCAGTACGAACATCAGCTCGCTCGGTGTGATCGCCGCGTGGGCGATCCTCGGAATCGCGCTCGCGGTGCGCGGCTTCAGCTGGGAGCAGCGACGGAGCTGACGCACCGGAACGCCGCCGGCACCGCTCCGACGATTCCGACCTCCTCCCCCGCCAAGTCCGACCGCTCCCATTCCGGTTTCAGCCACGAGTACGTGATCACGTCATGGACCGCGTCGCCGTGGCGGTGCCAGTGCCGCAGGACACCCTCGCGCTGAAATCCGATGCGGGACAGCGCTGACTGTGATCGCGGGTTGTCAAGGTCGGCGTACGCGCCGAGCCGCTCGAGCCCGAGTGTGCGGAAGGCGAGCGCCGCGATCAGCGCCTTCGCGTCGCGGTTCACGCCGGTCCCCCAGAACGCCCGCCCGAGCCACGTGCCGACGACCGCGCGCCGGTCGCGTCGGCTGAACTCCGAGAGCCCGGTGACGCCGAGCACGCGGTCGGCGTGATCGACGATCAGGAAGTCGAGCCGCTCCCCCCGGTCTCGCTCGCCCGCGAGCCCGGCGACATAGGCGGCGGGTTCGTCGATCGAGGTATATGGTCCCCACGAGAAGAACTGCGTCACCTCGGGATCCGTCCCCAGCGCGAACAGCGCGTCGGCGTCGGTCGCCGTGGCCAGGCGCAGGTTGTGTGAGGGACCGCGTACCAGCATCTCTTCGATGGTATTACTGAACTTCACATGATCGCCGTCCTCTATGACATCCACGGGAATCTCTCCGCGCTGGAGACGGTGCTCGCCGACGCCGTGGCCGCGGGCGCCGACGAGTTCTGCCTCGGCGGCGACTATGCGTTGTTCGGGCCCTGGCCGGAGGAGACGCTCGCCCGGCTGAAGCAGATCCCCGCCGCGACGGCGATCCGCGGCAACGTCGACCGCTGGACCGCACATCCCGACGATCTCCCGGACGATGACGTGCTCCGCCGCGCCGTTGCCGACTGCCGGGACGCGATCGGTCCCGCCGCCGCGGACGAGCTCGGCGCCCTGCCCGATCAGGTCGTGATCGGCGGCACGCGGTACTGCCACGCCTCGCCCGCCTCGGACATGAGCTCGTTCCTGCCGGAGCCGGCGGCCAGCGATGACGAACTGCTCGCCGGCGCCAGCGAGCGTCGGATCGTGTTCGGCCACACCCACCTGCAGTTTCGCCGCCTGCGTGAGGACGGCATCGAGCTCGTCAACCCCGGCAGCGTCGGCCTGCCGCTCGACGGAGACCATCGCGCCGCCTACGCGCTCGTGCTCGACGACGGCTCGCTCGCCCTGCGCCGGGTCTCGTATGACCACGAGGCGAGCGCCGCCGCGGTCGTCGAGCGTTTCGGGGACGTCGCGTGGGCGACGCGGAGCGCGCGTCGGCTGCGCGAGGCACGTCCCTGACCGCGGGGGACGAGTCGCTCAGCACCGCATCACAGGGGCCTCAGCCGATAGTCTCGCGCCCCCAATGAAGCGGCTCGCGGACGATCTCTACATCCTCGACGGCTTCCCGCCGTACGCGATCAACGTCTATTTGATGGGGGACGTGCTCGTCGACGCGGCCTCCCGCCACGCGACTCGGCGGATTCTGCGCCAGCTCAACGGCCGCACGATCGCGGCCCACGCGCTCACGCACGCTCATCCCGATCATCAGGGGGCCAGCCACGCGGTCTGCGAGGCGCTGTCGTTGCCACTGTGGTGCGGCGAACTCGATGCCGAGGCGGTCGAGGACGGCGAGATCCAGCGCCGCCAGCCGAAGCACCCGATGAACACGATCGTCTCCCGGGCGTTCACCGGGCCGCCGCACCCGGTCAGCTGGCGGTTGCACGAGGGCGACGACGTGGCGGGCTTCACGGTGCTCGACGTCCCGGGTCATTCGGCCGGGCACATCGCGTTCTGGCGCGAGGCGGACCGCACGCTCGTGTGCGGAGACGTGTTCACGAACATCGACACGATCACCGGGATTCCGGGCCTCCACGAGCCGAAAACGTTCTTCACGCCCGGACCCGGTGCGCAACCGCGAATCGATGCGCCGGCTCGCCGCCCTGGAGCCGCAGCTCGTGTGCTTCGGCCACGGGCGTCCGCTGCGAGACCCGGCCAAACTGTCGGCGTTCGCGGCAAGGCTGCCGCGGGACTGAGGCCCGTCGAGCGGGGTTGGCATCCTGTGCGTATGTCGATCAGGGCCCAGGCATGGCACGCGAGCCACTCGTTTGCCCACGAGGACTACCCGGTCGCCGCGCTCGCGGCCGATCGCACCCAGACCGTGTCGGTGTGTCTGCCCGCGCGCAACGAGGCGGCGACGATCGGACCGATACTCGGCCAGCTCGTCCCGCTGCTCGACGCCGGCGCGATCGACCAGATCGTCGTCGTCGACAACTCCACCGACGGCACGTCTGAGATCGCCCGCTCGCTCGGCGCCGAGGTGCACGACCAGGAGGCGCTCCTCCCGGAGCTCGGGCCGGTGCTCGGCAAGGGCGACGCGATGTGGCGGGCGCTGCACGTGCTGCACGGCGAGGTCGTCTGCTTCCTCGACGCCGATTCTGAGCAGTTCGGCGCGCACTACGCAACCGGATTGATCGGGCCGCTCCTGCGTGATCCGTCGATCGCCTTCGTCAAGGGCTTCTACCGGCGGCCGTTCCGGGTCGGGAACGCGACCCTGCCGGACGGCGGCGGCCGCGTGACCGAGCTGACCGCCCGGCCGCTGCTCAACATGTTCTATCCGGAGCTCGCGGCGATCGAGCAGCCGCTCGCCGGGGAGATCGCCGCCCGGCGGGAGCTGCTCATTCGGCTGCCGTTCGTCAGCGGCTACGGCGTCGACATCGCGCTGCTGATCGATGCCTACCGCGAGGTCGGGCTCGACGGCCTTGCCCAGGTTGATCTCGATGTCCGCCAGAACGCGCACCAGCCACTGCGCGATCTCGGTCCGATGGCCTACGCCGTGCTCCAGGCGGTCGCCTCGCGGCTCGAGCGCGAGGGTCGTCTCGCCGGGCTCGTACCGGAGAGCTTTCTCGGTCGCGCCGACGACGGGCTCCGTCCGGTGGCGAGCGCGCCGGTGCAGCGACCGCCGCTCACCGAGCTCCGCATCGCCGCCTGACGATCAGGGCGCGAGCGCCAGCAGCTCCGCCGCGGCCTGCTCGATCCCGTCGCGGAGGACGTCCATCTCCCGCACCGCCTCGGGGTCGGCGCAGAGCCCGATGAACAGCTGGCCCGACGTCGAGATGACCGCGACCCGGAGCGCGTGGTGCTGCGCGACCTCGGCGAGCGAATACAGCTCGCGGACGCGCGTCCCGAGCACGTAGATATCGCTCGACGGTCCCCGCACGTTGGACACATTGAACGTGAACACGCGCGGGCTCATCGCCCAGCGTTCGACGAACGGATGCGTGCCGAGCCGGTAGAGCACGTCGGCGTCGTGCTCGAGCTTGCGGCGCGCGGTCTCACGGTTGACCGTGAGCGCACGCGTGGCGACGTCGGCCTCGGCAACCGGGAGATCGACGAAGAAGTACGAGTCGCGGTTGCCGACGTCCGGCGCTTCGTCGGGCTCGTGCAGGCTGACCGGGATCTTGACCCGGATCCCACCCGCCGGCCCGAAGCCTCGCCCGAGCCACGCGCGGATCCCCCCGGCGATCACCGCCAGCACGACGTCGTTAACGGTGATCGCGCTGTCGATCGTCTTCCCCGCCGCGCGGGCCGTCGCAAACGGGATCGAAGCGAACGCCACCGCCCGCCGGGCGGTCACCCGGCCGGCAAGCGGCGTGCGCACCGCCGTGCGGGACAGCTCGCGGCTGACGACGCGGCGGCGCAGCGGCGTGCGGCGCGGTCGCGGTGCTCGACGGGCGAACGGTGAGAGGCCGCGAGCGCGGCGGCGCGCCTGGTCGGCGAGCCCGCGGGCAAACAGGTCAAGCGCCCCGGGGGCGGGCGACGGCGACCATCCGTTCGAGGCCACCTCGGCGACCTCCGGAGTCGGATCCCACAGCAACGATTCGCCGATCCGCATGCAGGTCGTGCCGTCGGCGAGACAGTGGTGCAACCGCCAGACGAGCGCCATCGAGTCCTCGTCCACACGCGGCACGACGGCGAGATGCCACAGCGGACGGGTCCGGTCGAGCCGCTCGCACATGAGCCGACCGACGATCCGTTCGAGCCCGGCGCGCCCCCCAACCGCCGCGTCATCGACCGCGGTGACGTGGCGTTCGATGTCGAACGCCGGATCGTCGAGCCAGACCGGGTCGGCGACCCGCAGCGGAGTCGGCACGACACGCTGCCGCAGGCGGACTGCGGCGTCAAGCCGGCCGCTGATCCGGGCGCGGAGGTCGTCCAGCGTCGGGAGCGGCCGCCCGTCGGTGCGCTCGAGCACGAGCACCTTGCACGTGTGCCCGCGGATCACCCCGCGTTCGAGCTTGAGGATCCGCGCGTCCTCGCGGCTGAGCCGATCAACCACCACCGGATGCGCCCTGATCGCCGTCCATCTCCCCCATGATCCGTCCGAGCATAGCCCGCCCGCAGACGGCCGTCTCCCCTCTGGTAGCGTCGCGTCGGATGCAGATCGGCGGCGCGGACAACCCGGTCACCCAGATCAGCCAGGCGTACCCGGACCGCGTCGAGGTCCGGGGCCGCGATCTGGCGGATGAGCTGATCGGGCACGTCAGCTTCACCGAGTACTTCCATCTCCTGCTCACCGGCCGCTCGCCCTCAGAGGAGCAGCGGTTCTTCCTCGACGCGCTGCTCGTCGCGATCGCCGAACACGGGATGATGCCGACGAACGTCGCCGCGCGGATGACGCTGGCGGCTGATCCCGGCTCGCTCCAGGGCGCGGTCGCGGCGGGGATCCTCGGGTGCGGTCCGGTGATTCTCGGGACCGCCGAGGAGTGCGCGCGGCTGCTCGTGCGTGCCGCGGACCGGGTGAGCGAGGGCGCGCCCTCGGCCGAGGTCGCGGCCGACGAGGCCCGCGCGGTCAGGGCCGCCGGTGAGCGGCTGCCCGGCTTCGGCCATCCGCTTCACCGACCGCTTGATCCCCGCGCCGAGCGGATCCTCGAGCTCGCCGACGAGCGCGGGGTGAGCGGCGTGCACGTGCGCCTTGCCCAGGACTTCCGAGCCGGCGCCGCCACCGCCTGGGGGCGCCCGTTGACGATGAACGTCTCGATGCCGATCGCCGCGGTGATGCTCGACCTCGGCTTCTCGGCCGCCGCCGTCAAGGCCGTGCCGATCCTCGCCCGGACCGCGAGCCTGCTCGCCCACCTCGCCGAGGAGCAGGAGATCCCGATCGGGTTCCTGATGGCCGGCCGGGCGGAGGACGCGATCCGCTACGAACGTGGCTGATGGTCCGGTGGCGATGCTCGACCCGGTCGTCGAGACGCGGCCGTGGGAGGAGCAGGTCACGCTCGATGACGTCGCGTACCGAGCCCAGCTGCGATACCTGTTCGACCGCTCCGGGTTCTACCGGGACAAGCTCGGTGCCGTCGGGATTGACGCGCCGGAGGCAGCCGGGGGTCTCGCCGAGATCGCCCGTCTCCCGCTGACCGAAAAGCAGGAGCTGCGGGCGACGACGACCGACGAGAACCCGGTCGGCACGCATCTGTGCGCCTCACGTTCGGAGATCGTCCGGATCTATTCGACCAGCGGGACGACGGGCGTCCCGAGCTACATCCCGCTGACGGCCGGCGACCTTGAGAACTGGGTCACCGGCTCGGCGCGCAGCTATGCGGCGTCCGGTGTCCGGGCGGGCCAGCGGATCGTCTCGAGCTACAACGCGGGTCCGTTCGTCGCCGGCGCCGCACTGGCGTCGTTTGACCGGATCGGGCTCTGCCACATCCCGGTCGGCACCGGCAACACCGAGCGGCTGATGCTCGCCGTGCAGCGGTTGCGCCCGGAGGCCGCCGTCCTGACGCCGTCCTATGCGGCGTATCTGATCGAGTGGGCGGCGGAGCGCGGGGTCGACCTGGAAGGCTCCACGGTCGAGCGCGTGCTCGTCGCCGGCGAGCCCGGCGGCGGCGAGGATGCGTTCCGAAGCGCGTTGCAGGCGGGCTGGGGAGCGCAGGTGACCGAGGCGATGGGCATCGGTGATATCGGCGTGTCCCTGTGGGGCGAGTGCGAGGCCCGGGATGGGATGCACCTGGGCGCGCGTGACTTCGTCCACCCCGAGCTCATCAATCCGGACACCGGTGAGACCACTGAGCTCCGTGACGGCGCGTCCGGCGAGCTCGTCCTCACCCACCTGCGCCACCGCGCCGCCCCGCTGCTCCGGTTCCGGACGCGTGACCACGTCTCGGTCCGGATGTCGGACTGCCCGTGTGGCCGGACCGGGCCGCGGATCCGCTGCATCGGGCGGACCGACGACATGCTGATCATTCGCGGCGTCAACGTGTTCCCGTCCGCGGTGCGTGAGGTCGTGAGCGCGTTCGCGCCCGTCGTCAGCGGCCAGATCCGCATCGTGCCAGCCCGCGACGGCGTCAAGCAGGACCCACCGCTGCCGATCCGCGTCGAGTTGGCGCGCGACGCCGCCGCCGACGCCGGGCTCGCCGACTCCATCCGCGAGCGGCTGCGGAATGTTCTCGTCGTCCAGACCGCGATCGAGCTGGTGCCGTTTGGAACGCTCGCCCGCAGCGAGTACAAGTCAAAGCTCGTCGAGCGCTGAGAGCCTCACGCGGCCCACGCCATCGTCCGAGAATCCCCCGCTCCCGCCCGTTCCGGCGACCGGGGGAGTCCGGGACCGTCTGATCGTCCGAGCATCCCTTCGTCGCCGAGCAGCGTCTGAGCCGGGGAGATCAGGACGATGTCCCACTGGAAAGGCCCTCCTGTCCGGATGTGCCGTTGTCCCGGCCTGCTGGCGACGCCCCGTCCGGTGGGACTTTCTCGCGGCGCCGTCCCATCCCCCGTCCCTCGATGCCAACAACGCCGGTCGCCCGCAACCGCACCGAGCCAACCGAGCCGACCACGACGCCGGCCGGGTCCCCTTGCAACCCCCACCCCGACCAACGAGACTGAACACGTCAACATCGAAAGGAGAAGGCCCGCTGCGCAAGCTGCAGACCCAAGGGGTTCATCACATCACGCTCGTCGGTGCCGACCGGCAGACGTCGATCGACTTCTGGGAGGGAGTGCTCGGCATGCCGTTCGTGTTCGAGCAGCCGAACCTGGATCGCCCGACCGAGAGCCACCTGTACTTTGACCCGGGTGACGGCCGGCTGATCACGATCTTCACCAACGACGAGCGCACGCCGGACCCGACGCGCACTCCGACCGATCCGGGCTGCGTGCACCACATCGCGTTCTCGGTCTCGCAGGCGACGTTCCACCAGGCCGTCGAGCGGCTCGATGAGCGCGGCATCAAGCACAGCGGCGTCAAGGACCGCGGCTTCATGGACTCGATCTACTTCGAGGACCCGCTCGGGCTGCTGATCGAACTCGCGTCGTACCGGTTCGAGCCGCCGTTCGGCTACACGCACGCCGACGTGCTGTTCGAGGCCCACAAGCTCCGGACCGAGCGCGGGGACTACAACATCGACCAGGTTCACCTGGCGGACGCGATCGAGGGACTCGTCCTCCGCTCACGCCCGACGCTGTCCGAGGACCGCACGCCGAAGGATCCGTACTCCAAGTAACCCGTTTTCCGCCGTGCACAGAGGAGAGGGCAAATGGCGACACACACGCTGAGCATCCTGAAGCCGAGCGTCAACAACCTGTCGGTCCGGATCTTGATCCGCACCGCCGACCTCGACTTCGAAGAGGTCGACATGTGGGGCAGCAAAGGGACGCCGGAGTTCCTGTCAAAGGACCCGGCCGACCTGACGCCGCTGCTCGAGGAGTCCGGCCTGCCGAACGGATCGCTGTGGGAGAGCTGCGCGATCATGCAGTACCTCTGCAACAAGCACGGCCTCGAGGATCTCTACCCCAGCGACCCGGGCCGCCGCGCGATGGTCGACAGCGCGATGTTCTACGTGATCGGCACGCTGTATCCGTTGATCGGCCGGGCGACGTACGCCGCCCTCGGGTTCCCGAACTACCCGGGCGAGACCGCGGCCTCGGACGCAGACGCCGAGGTCAAGGCGCGGGCGCAGCGCGACGCCACCGAGGCACTGACGCAGCCCCTCGCCGCGATCGAGTCGTTCTTCCTGAACGGCCAGCCGTTCATCGGGGGCGACCGACCCTCGATCGCCGACATCCGGCTCGCCGCCTCACTCGAGTTCCTCGCCGCGATCGACTACCCGCTCCCGGCCTGGGCGACGACGTTCATGAGCGCGATCGAGTCCGCGCTCGGCGACGCCTACTCGGAGCCCGCCGGCGACGTCCGCGGGTTCATCGCCTCGGTCAAGGCACCGGTCACCTGAACGCGCTGCGGGCGGCACGGATCCCCGTCGCCGCCCGCTCGAGCGACGTATACGTCCCGTCCTCGAGCAGCTCGGTTGCCGCCTCCACGGCAGCGCCGAGAGCGACGAATGCGAACGCGCCGCCGACCGACGTCCGGGCGACGCCGAGCTTGGCGAGTTCAGCGACGGTCGGCCGGCCCGGCCCGACGAGCACGTTGACCGGGAGGCTCACGGACGACACCACCCGCGCGATGTCCTCAGCGGCACGCAGTCCAGGCGCGAACAGCACGTCGGCGCCGGCCTGCTCGTAGGCCTGCAGGCGCGCGATCGTGTCGTCGAGATCCTCACGACCGTGAAGGAGGTTTTCGCAGCGCGCCGTGAGAACGAACCCATCGGCGGCCGCGGCGGCGGCGGCGACCCGGGCCACGGCGTCATCAAGCGGATAGATCGGGTCGTCCTGATCGCCGGTGAAGTCCTCGATCGAGCCACCGGCGAGGCCGCTCGCGATCGCGCCGCGAATCGTTTCGGCGACCCCCGCCGGATCGTGAGCAAAGCAGTTCTCGAGGTCCGCCGAGACGGGGAGGTCGGTTGCCTCCACGATCGCCGCGGAGTGCGTGAGTGCCTCCTCGCGGGTCACCGAGCCGTCGAGTCGTCCGAGCGTCTGGGCGAAGCCGCTGCTCGTCGTGGCGAGCGCCTCGTAGCCGAGCGCCGCGACCGCCTTGGCGGATCCGGCGTCCCAGACGTTCGCCATCAGCAGCGGCTCACCGGGACGGTGCAGCGAGAGAAAGCGGGCTGCCTTGTCTGATTGAGTGCTCATCGGCGCCGCCGCCGCAACGTGATGAGCGCGAGCAGGAACCCGAACAGGAGCGCGAGCGGCACCGGATTGCGCTTCGTGCGCTCCCACAGGACCGATGTCATCAGCGGGATGCCCTCGATCGCGTTGTCCGCGTCCGGCGTGGCGCCCGGGAACGGCGACATCGGCTCACTCGGACCCGAGGGCTCGATCGGACCCGAGGGCTCGATCGGACCGGAGGGCTCGATCGGACCGGAGGGCTCGATCGGACCCGAGGGCTCGATCGGACCGGAGGGCTCGATCGGACCGGCGGGCTCGGAGGGTGCGGAGGTGGCTGCCGCCGGCTCGGCCGCCGTGTCGCTCGACGGCTCGGACGCGCCGGACTCGGCGGACTCGGCGGACGCGGCGGACGCGGCGGCCGGCGCTTCGGGTGCCGCCGCGGGCTTGTCCGCAAGCGAGGACTGCAGGCAGGACGCGAACTCCCGAAGCAGGCGGTTGGAGATGTCCTCGATCATCCCGCCACGCCCGAACCGGGCCAGCCGACCGGTGATGTGGTAGTCGGTGCTGACCTCGACGTGGGTCCCGTCCGCGGTCTCCGACAGCGAGGAGGTGATCGTCGCCTTGGCGCCGCCCTGCCCGCGCTTGTCGGTTCCCTGCGCCTGCATCGTCGCCGTGTGAGAGCCCTCGTCGATGTTCTCCATCTCCAAGCGCCCGGCGTATGCGGCGGTCGTCGGCCCGATCTTGATCGTCAGGTTGCCGGCGTAGCTCCCGTCCTCGTTGCGTCCGGTGACGTTCGCGCCCGGAAGGCACGGCGCCACGCGCTCGACGTCGACCAACGCGTCCCACACACGGTCGATCGAGGCGGCCACCTCAAACGATTGCTCTAGCTTCACGGCGAATTGCCTCCAGATCTTCCAGGGTGTCCACGTCACGTCCGTCGGTGAGATCGGTGCACTCGATCTGCGTGCCGCCCTGCAACAGCGAGCGCGCACCGGCATCACCGCGCAGCTGGGCTACGGCGGCGAGCTGCTCCGGGCCAAGCACGACCGGATGGCCGGGCCGACCGTCATACGCCGCACGGCTCGCCGGGGCGGCGTCGAGGAACCGCTCGATCAGGTCCGGCGTCACGCCTGGCTGATCACCGAGCGTGATGACCACGCGATCGGCGCCCGCGAGCGCGGCCACCCCGCAGCGCAGCGACGCCGCCTGCCCGTCCTCCCAGTCGGCGCACATGACCGGTTCCGCGCGGCCGAAGTCGACGGCGGCCCGAATCTCGTCGGCGCGCGCGCCGAGCACGACAACGACACGCTCCAGATCGGCGACCGCGGTCTGGGCACGGATCGCATACTCCAC
Source organism: uncultured Solirubrobacterales bacterium (assembly GCA_963813265.1). Taxonomy (GTDB): domain Bacteria; phylum Actinomycetota; class Thermoleophilia; order Solirubrobacterales; family Solirubrobacteraceae; genus Palsa-465. The sequence continues at coordinate 60,471 of CAWEYQ010000031.1, forward strand.
GAGCGGCCGCCCGCCAAGCTCCGCGAGCAGCTTCGATCCATCACCGCCGAAGCGCGTCCCCGCGCCGGCGGCGAGCACGAGGCCGCACCTCACGCAGGCACCTCGTGGATCCGACCGCTCGCGCTCTGGAGCCGCCCGCCGTCCCGGCCGTGCCGCGCCGCAACGACCTCGGCGAGGATTGACAGCGCCGTCTCCTCGCCGCTGACGGCGCCGAGGTCAAGTCCGAGCGGGGCCGCCAGGCGGCCGAGCTCGGCCTCCGTCATCCCGGCCTCGATCAGGCGCTCGCGCCGGGTCGCCTGAGCGCGGCGGGATCCCATCGCGCCGACGAACCGTGCCTCGGAGCGCAGCGCGATCATCAGCGCCGCGTCATCGAGCTTCGGATCGTGGGTGAGCACGGCGACGGAGGTCGCCCGGTCGATCCCGCCGAGCTGCGCGAACGCCTCCTCCGGCCACGCGACGATCACCTCCTCGGCGTCCGGGAACCGCTCCCGGGTCGCGAAGCGTGCCCGCGGATCGACGACGTACGGCCGCCAGCCGGCCGCGCGCGCGAGCGTGCACAGCGAACTCGCGACGTCGACCGCGCCGAACAGGACCAGCCGCGGGGTCGGGTGCACGACGTCGATGAACAGCGATCCCTGGCGCTCGGACCGCTCGGCCCAGAGCAGTTCGTCCGCGGTCCGCGCCGCCTCGTCGTCCATTTCCGGTGACCCGAGAGTGCCGGACCGTTCGCCGTCGGCCTCGACGAGCAGTTTGGCGCCGGGGCTGGCGCCCTCCAGCATCGTGATCTCAGCTGCCCGTCCGCCCGCCCGCGCAACCTCTCCAAAGCGTCCGGGCTCGTAGACCTGGACCCAGACGTCGATCTCGCCGCCGCACGGGAGGCCGACATCCCACGCCTCGTCGTCGGCGATGCCGAAGTGCAGCAGCTGCGGCTCGTTGTCGGCGAGCACTGTCTCGGCGACGACGACGACCGCCCCCTCGACGCAGCCACCGGAGACGGCGCCGTACACCTCGCCGCGATCGTTGACCGCCATCTTCGCGCCGGGCGGACGGGGTGCGGAGCGTTTGACGCCGACGACGGTCGCGATCGCGACCCGATCGCCGCGAGCGGTCCATTCCGTGATCTGGGTAAGTACGTCTTTCACATCTCCTCCAATATCGAGGCCAGCTGCTCAAGTGAAGCAAGCGAGTTGCCTGCGAGCAGTTCGTCGGTGTGGGGAACCGCGGCGCGCATGCCGCGGGTCAGCGGTTCGTAATCAGGGTGGCCGGCCAGCGGGTTGAGCCACACGAGCCGATGGGCGCTGCGGCGCAGCCGCGCCATCTCGCTCGCGAGCAGCTCGGGATCACCGCGATCCCAGCCGTCGGACAGAATGATGACGACCGAGCCGCGCCCCAGGCGGCGTCCGTGGACCCGGTTGAGCTCCGCCAGAGCAGCCCCGATCCGGGTGCCGCCGGAGAAATCGGTGACCGCCGCCGCGGCCCGCTCGAGCGCGTGGTCGTGATCGCGGCCGGCGAGCTCGTTGGTGATCCGCGTCAGCCGTGTGCCGAACGCATACGCCTCCACGCGGCGACGGGCGGCGACGCACGCATGGAGATACTGGAGCAGCATCCGCGCGTACGGCTCCATCGATCCGGACACGTCGCACGCGAGCACGACCGGCCGCTGACGCTCGGTCGGCGCCCGCCACCGTCGCTCGATGGGTTCGCCACCGGTGCGCAACGATGCCCGCAGCGTCCGGCGCAGGTCAGGCTCGTGCCCGCGTCGACGGCGCACCGGCCGGGACCGCCGGGAGCGGCGGGTCGGCCCGCGCCGGGCGAGCCGCGCGATCAGCTCCCGCGCGGCGGCCATCTCGGCCGCGCTGTACCGCGCGAAGTCCTTCTCCCGCAGCAGCTCGACCTGACTCCAGGCCGCCGGGATCGCCGTCGGGTCCTCCTCGGCGACGGCCGGGGGCTCGGGAGCGCCGCCGGTCGTCGGAACCGCCGCCCGCGGCAGCACCTCGCGCTCGATCGCCCCGAGCTCGTCGAGGGCGTGCTCCTGTCCCGAGGCCCGCTCGTCGCCGAACACGGCGACGAACGCGCGCTCGAACCGCGCCAGATCCTCGCGCCGGGAGCACATCACGGTCCGCAGCGCGAGCTTGGCGTCGGTCCGCGACGCGGGGTCAACAACATCAAGCGCGCGGTGTGCGGCGAGCAGTTCGCCGAGGCCGACCCGCGCGCCGGCGGCCCGCATCTCGCCGGCGAGCGCAGCGAGACCGCGCGTCACCTCGGGCGCGTCAGACACCCTCAAGCACCTTCCGCTGGCGCACGCGCTCGATGTCCTCGTGCACCTTGAGCGCGACTCCGAGGGTCTCGTCGAGGTCGCCGTCGGCGCCGAGCGAGAGCAGCGCCTGTGCCCACACAAGCGTCTCCCCCACGCCCGGCAGCTTGTACAGGTCCCCCTGCTCGCGCAGCCGAGCCACGGCGGCGACGACGCGGCGGGCGATCTCCTCCGAGACGCCGGGCACCCGAGCGTGAACGATCTGTCGCTCGCGGTCGGGGGTCGGGTAGTCGATCCAGTGGTACAGGCAGCGTCGCTTGAGCGCATCGTGGAGCTCGCGCGTGCGGTTCGAGGTCAGGATCACGAGCGGCCGCTGGCGCGCGGTGATCGTGCCGAGCTCGGGGATCGTCACCGCGAAGTCGGAGAGGAACTCGAGCAGGAACGCCTCGAACTCGTCATCGGCACGATCGATCTCGTCGATCAGCAGCACGACCGGGCCGTCGTGCTCGAGCGCTTCAAGCAGCGGCCGCCGCAGCAGGAAGCGCCGTGAGAACAGCTCGCCCTCGTCGACTCCGCCCTCGGCGGCGCGCAACGCGAGCAGCTGACGGGCGTAGTCCCAGTCATACACCGCGTGGTGGAGGTCGATTCCCTCGTGGCACTGCAGTCGGATCAGCCGCGCACCGGTCGACTCGGCGATCGCCCGGGCGACCTCGGTCTTGCCGACGCCGGCCTCACCCTCGAGCAGCAACGGCTGCTCAAGGGTGGCCGCAAGCGTGATCGCGAGCGCCAGCGGGCGGTCGGCGAGGTATCCGCGGGCGGCGAGTGCGGCGCTCGCCGCCTCGACGGATCCGAGATCGTGGGATGACACTAGAGGCTGGCGGCCTCCGTGAGCGCCCGCCGGGTCAGCACCCGCGCGAGATGGCGCTTGTAGTCCGAGCTGGCGTTGAGGTCGGCCGGTGGGTGTGTCCCCTCGCCGGCGTGCTCGGCGGCGGCGGCGATCGTGTCCGCATTGAGCGGCTGACCTTTGAGTGCCTCCTCGACCGCGGTTGCCCGCAGGGGCGTCGACGCCATGTTCGTCAGTCCGATCCGGACGTCCTCGCAGACGTCGCCGGTCTGCTTGACGAGCGCGGAGACCGCGACCATCGCCCAGTCCTCGCTGCGGCGGTTGAACTTCTGGTACGAGGAGCCCCACCCGTCGAACACGGGGAAGTGGATCTCGGTGAGCACCTCGTGCGGCTCGAGCGCCGTATCGAGGTAGTCACGGAACAGATCCGTGGCCGCGATCGTCCGTGTCTCGCCCTCACCGCCCGTGGCCGTCACCGTGGCCTCGCCGATCAGCATGATCGCCGGCAGGTCCGACGCCGGATCACCGTGCGCCAGGCTCCCGCCGATCGTGCCCCGATTGCGAATCTGCGGGTCGGCGATCGTGCCCGCGGCCGTCGACAGAATGCCGAGCTCGGGCGTCGTCTCGAGCATCACGTGCGGCGTCATCGCACCGATCCGCCAGTTGCCGTTGTCCCGCTGGATGCCGTGCAGCCCGGGGATCTTGCGCATGTCGATGAGCAGCGCGGGTGCCGCCAGCCGCAGCTTCATCAGCGGCAGCAGCGAGTGGCCACCGGCGAGCAGCTTCGCCTCGTCGCCGTTCTCCTTGAGCGCAAGGATCGCCTGGTCAAGCGATTCCGGCGCGATGTAGTCGAACTCTGCGGGGATCACGCGGACACACCTCCCTTCTGGGACTCCTGAATAGCCTCCCACACCCGCATCGGGCTGAGCGGCATGTTGATGTAGCTGACGCCGAGAGGCCGCAGCGCGTCGATCACGGCGTTCGTGGCCGCCGCGCTCGCCGCGATCGTTCCGGCCTCGCCGACGCCCTTGACACCGAGCGAGTTGACCGGCGAGGGCGTCACCGTGCGGTCGAGCTCGAAGCTCGGCAGCTCGGCCGCGGTCGGCAGCGCGTAGTCGACGAACGTCCCGGTCACGAGCTGCCCGTCCTCGTCGTAGTGGACGCGCTCGTACAGCGCCTGGCCGAGCGCGTGAGTGATCCCGCCGTGGAGCTGCCCGTTGATGATCAGCGGGTTGATCGCGTTGCCGCAGTCGTCGACCGCGACGTAGCGCACGACCTTGGTCTTGCCCGTCTCACCGTCCACGTCGACGATGCACGCATGCGCGCCGAACGGGAACACGAAGTTCTCCGGGTCGTGGAACGTCGTCTCCTCCAGGCCGGGCTCCATGTCGTCCGGGATGTCGTAGACGTAGGTGACGCCCGCGACCTCCGCGAGCGTCATCCCCTTGTCCGGGGATCCCTTGACGGCGAACTTGCCAGCTTGGACCTCGATGTCCTCCGGCGCCGCCTCGAGATGGTGCGCGACGATCCGCTTCGCCTTCTCGGCGACCTTGTTCGCGCACTTCGCGAGCGCCTCACCGCCAACCGCGAGCGACCGCGATCCGTACGTGTTGCGGCCCTCGGGCCCCAGGCCGGTATCGCCGTGGACGACCTCGACGACCGCCGGGTCGACGCCGAGCCGGTCGGCGACGATCTGCGCGAACGCTGTCTCATGCCCTTGACCGTGACCGCTGGCTCCGGTGTAGGCGGTGACCGCGCCGGTGTTGTGCACACGGACCATCGCCGACTCCCAGCCACCGGCCTGGACGCCGACGCCGGCGGGGCCGGTGATCCGAGACGGGGCGAGCCCGCAGATCTCCGTGTAGGTCGAGAACCCAATGCCGCGGTAGGTGCCCTTGGCGCGGAGCTCCTCCTGCTCCTGACGGAACGCGTCCAGGTCGACCATCTCGAGCAGCCGGTCAAGCGTCTTGTCGTAGTCGCCCGAGTCGTAGACGACGCCGGTCGCCACCGCGTGCGGGAAGTCCTCCTTCGGGATGAAGTTCTTCCGCCGGATCTCAACCGGGCTCATCCCGAGCTCAGCCGCCATCTGGTCAAGCGTCACCTCGAGCATATGCGTCGCCTCGGGTCGGCCCGCGCCCCGGATCGCGTCGGTCGGACACTTGTTGGTGAACACGCCGACGATGTCTGTCTGGACGTTCGGGATCTTGTAACACCCGCCCATCACGAACGCTCCCAGCGACGGGATCAGCGGCGTCAGCAACATGTTGTAGGCGCCGAAGTCCGCGATGATCTTCACATGGAAGGCGGTTACCGTGCCGTCGCGCTTCGCGCCCATCTTCACGTAGGAGACCTGGTCGCGCCCCTGGTGGGTGACCTGCATGTTCTCCGAGCGCGTCTCGATCCACTTGATCGGACGGCCGAGCTTGCGGGACGCCCAGCAGGCGAACACCTCCTCGCCGTACACCTGGAGCTTTGCGCCGAAGCCGCCGCCGACCTCGGGCGCGATCACGCGCACCCGCTCTTCGCTCATCCCGAGCAGGATCGCGACGAACAGCCGGACGAAGTGCGGCACCTGCGTCGAGCTCCACAGCGTGAGGCTGCCGGCGCGGTAGTCGGCGAGCACCCCGCGCGGCTCGATCGGCGCGCCGGCGGTCCGGTGGTTCACGACCCGCCGCTCGACGACGACGTCCGCCTCCGCGAACCCGGCATCCACGTCACCGCCGGGCAGTGACCACTCGTGCACCTTGTTCGTACCGAGCGCGTCGTGCACGAACGGAGCGCCCTCGAGCGCCTTCTCCGGATCGACGACGACCGGGAGCGCGTCGTACTCGACGACGACGTCCTCGACCGCGTCCATGACGCCGTAGCGGTCCTCGCCGATGACGACGGCGACCGGGTCGCCGACGTGGTTGACCGTGCCGCGGGCGACCGGCCAGTGCTCGGGGTTCTGGACCTCAACGCCGGGTGGGACCCACGCCATCGGCAGCGGGCCGCCGAGGTCGGCCATGTCCTCCCCGGTGTAGACGGCGTGGATCCCGTCGCGCTCGAGTGCCAGCGACGAGTCGACCCCGACGATCTTGGCGTGCGCCTCCGGCGAGCGGACGAACGCCGCCCACAGCGTTCCGGGAAGCACGATGTCGTCGACGTAGCGGCCGCGCCCGGTGATCAGCCGTGGGTCTTCCTTGCGGCGCAGCGCCCGGCCGACATGCGTCGTGCCGTTCGTGGCCGTGCCGTTGCCCCCATCGCTCATGCCGTCACCTCCGGCTGAGAGATCGTGGCCGACTTGCTGTTGGCCGCATCGAGGACCGCGCGCACGATGTTGTGGTAGCCCGTGCACCGGCACAGGTTGCCCTCAAGCGCGTGCCGCACCTCGTCCTCTGTCGGATTCGGGTTATCCGCGAGCAGGCCGGCCGCCGCCATGATCATCCCCGGCGTGCAGTAGCCGCACTGCAGGCCGTGGTCATTCCAGAACGCCTCCTGCAGAGGATGCAGTTGATCCTCGGTGCCCATGCCCTCGATCGTCGTCACCTCGGCGCCGTCGGCCTGCACCGCGAGCACGGTGCACGACTTGACCGCGCGGCCATCGAGATGCACCGTGCAGGCGCCGCAGTTGGACGTGTCACATCCAACGTGGGTTCCGGTGAGGCCGAGGTTGTCGCGCAGCGCGTGCACGAGCAGTAGGCGCGGCTCGACCTCCAGCTGGTGCTCGACGCCGTTGACGCTGAGCCGTACAGGAACGGGTGTGCTCATTCCCTCTCCTCCAAGGTTTGGCAGATATGTTCGACCTTACTCCTCGCGCCTATCGCGGCACAAGCGACCACGGTCGGAGGCTGCCCACGACGCCCGGTGTTCACGCGCTCGGAGGCCGGGTACCAGGACGACGCGTGGTCCTGCGTGCGCTTGTGGGAGCCACTAGCGCCGGCGTCGCGGTGTCAGCGTCAACGTCAGATGCCCTGTCCGGGAGACGCGGTGGTTGCTGTCGACCGCCGAGACCGCGACGGCATAGCGACCGGCCCGCAGACGGGACAGGTTCAGCCGCAACCGGTTACTACCCCGGTGAGCGTGCAGCGTGAACCGGGCGCGGCGCACGCTCACCGCGCACCGGCGGCCGTGACGCGCAGCGGCGCGGCATCGCCCGTTGACGCGCCGGCCCTTCACCCGCTGCGTCACCGCGACCGTGACCGTGGCCGCCGTCGACAGACTGAGCCGGAGCGTGCGTGTCGTCCCGGTGCCGGACAGGCCGATGTGGGCGATGACCGGCGGCGGCACGATGTGGACCTGCACGGTGACGCCGGCGCCGCGCGAGCCCGTGTAGAACGCGTCGCCGGAGTAGACCGCTCCGAGCGAGTGCGCGCCCGTGCGGCGGAACGAGGTCGTGCACGCGGCGCGCCCGCTCGCGGGCGTGACCGCAACCGCACTGCAGGCGGCGATCGTCGCCGGGCCGTCGCTGAAGCGGACGGTCCCGGCGTTCGGAGCGGGCGAGACGGCGGCCGTCAGCGTCACGTGCGCGCCGGCCGCGACCGTGTGCCCCGACGCGCTGAGCGTCGTCCTGGTCGGCGACGGTGCGGGCGTGTTCGCAATCCGCAGCGCCGTCACGCGGTCCTCGTTGGCGACGAACAGCAGACCTCCGCCGGCGCCGGGCGTGGCGAAGTGGTCGAAGCTCCCGAGGTTCGTGCGAGAACGTGACGTTGCCGGTGGCCGGGTCGAGCCCGTACAGCGTGCCGTCGTGCCAGCCGACAGACCAGATCAGGCCACCCGCGGCGATCGGAGGACCGATCGCCCCCGAGGTCACGTGCCAGCTCCCGAGCGGCGTGAACGTCTTCGCCTGCGCGTCCAGCGAGAGCGCGTGGATCCCGTCGGTGCAGGTGACGTAGATGACGCCGCCGACGTAGATGCCGCCACCGAAGCTGTCGCCGCAGACGGTGGCCTGGAAGACCGGTGTCCGCTCCGGTCGTGCCGAGGCTCGAGCTGTCCAGCAGGTAGCCGACCCCGTCCTTGCCGATCGCGAACACGAGGCCGCCCGGGAGCAGCAGCGGCTCACTCGAGCCGAGGTCGAGATCGGCCGCGTCAAGCGCCGACCAGTCCGCCGGCGCCCACCAGTCGGCCAGCGCCACACCCCCGGTCAGCCGCAGCCGGAGCACAGATTCCTGGTAGCCGAACGTCCCGGGGTCGCCGTTGCCGGTCGTCGCCCAGATGTTGCCCTGCGCCGTCCACGGGCAGCCCATTCCCCGCGCCCCACACCGCGCTGTCCGGGCTCGGGGCGCTGAAGCTGTCGACCGATGAGCCGTTCTCGGCGGCCGCGACGATCCGTCCGTGGTAGTCGCCGCAGTCGCCGCTGTTGCCGCCGAAACCGATGATCACCTTGCCGGCGTCCAGCGCGAGCCCGGGACGCTGTAGCTGGTAGCGGGGTGTCGACCCGGCGACGTCGACGACGCGAGGCAGCCCTGGGGCGATCGCGCCGTCGGCAAGGTCAAAACCGAGGAGCACGTGTTGAATCGAGCTCGGCGCACTGCCGTTCCACGTCTCCGCGACCGCGAAGATCCGCTGGGTCGTCGGGTCGATGACCGGCGTGCCGGTGATCCCGAGCGGATTGATGTCACCGCAGCCGGTCGTCGGTGGGTCCGATCCGACAACGGGTACCGGGGTTCCGACGTGACGCTTCCAGATGACCAACCCGGTGAACGCGTCGAGCGCGTACACGGTGTCGTTCTCGGTCGCGACGTACACCCGTGACCCGTACACGAGCGGCGACCCATACACCGACCCGTCGAGCGTTGCCGTCTGCCACACCTGTTTGGGCGCGACCGGCGAGGTGCTGTCCGGATCGATCCCGGAGCGCAGCATGTCGTGGCGATACGTCGTCCACGCCGGGGCTCCCGCGCCCGCGGCGGCGGGGAGGAGCAGGCAGGCGAGCCCGACGAGCGCGCAGCGCGGCGCGCGCGTGCACGGCGGTCTCCTGGCGTCGGCGTCGCGACCGTCGCGCACGACGAAGGTCGAGGTGGCGCAGCGACGGCGGCAGCCGCCCGCCGGTCGACAACCACGAGCCGGCGAGGATGAGGAGGAGCCCCGCGACCGCACCCGCGCCGGGCTGTTCGCCGAGCAGCACGACCCCGAGCGCGACGGCAACGACCGGATTGACGTAGGTGATGACCATCGCCCGGCTGGTGCCCGCCTCTCGGATCAGCACCATGAGGATCACGAATGCCGCAGCGGTGCACAGGAGCCCGAGCACGACGACGGACACGATCGCGCCCGCCGACGGCACCCGGGACGGAAGATCGAGCAGCGCTCCGGGCAGCAGCAACAGCGACGCGATCCCCAGCCCGCCGCCGATCGCGGCGCGCGGGTCGAGCGTCCCGAGGCGCAGCTTGATCACCGTCGGCCCGATCGCGTAGCCGACCGCCGCCACCAGAATCGCCGCGGTCCCGAGCAGTTCGCTCGCGCGGCCCGCGACATCGATCCCGACGAGCGCGATCACCCCGCCGAAGCCGATCAGCAGGCCCAGTGCGCGCAGCGGCGTCGGGCGCTCGGTTCGATCGAACCGAAACGCGAGCACGGCGCCGATGAGCGGCACCGACGCGACGACGATCGCCGCCAGCGACGAGGTGACCCGCTGCTCACCGAACGCGATCAGCGGAAACGGCACCGTCACCTCGACGACGGCGTACAGCGCCAGCCACCGCAGGTGCCCTCGCACCTGGCCGAGGGTTCCGGCACGCCAGGCGAGGACGAGCAGCACGACCGCCGCCAGGGTCACGCGCCCCCACGCGAGCATCAGCGGCGTCATCCCACCGCGGACGGCGATCCGGATGAACAGGTACGGGACTCCCCAGATGAGTGAGGCAGCGGCGAACGCTCCCCACGCGCGACGACTCATCCGCGTGAGTCTGCCACGCCCGTCAGATCTCGAGCCGCGACTCCTCCAGATCGAGGTCGCGGATGACGCGGTTCATCGTCTCGTTCGAGATCCCGCCCTCGTTGCGCAGATGGACGAGCGCCTCCCGCTGCGCCGTGAGCACGATCTGCACGATCTGCTGGTAGGCGAGCGACCGATCCTCGTACCCGTCGTCCTCGATCTTGCCCGCCTGCGCCGCGAACCGGCGCTTGCGGTAGTTGTAGGCCGCTCGCATCCGCTCGATCGTGTCGTCGCGCGTCCACTCCGCGTCGGCGAGCTCGTCGAGCTGCGACAGCGCCGCCTTGGTGGCGACGAGGCGGGCGCGGACCTCCTCGCCGTCTTCGCTGCCGTCCCGCGTGATCCCGAGGCGATGGATCAACGTCGGCATCGACAGGCCCTGCACGACGAGAGTGCCGAAGATGACGGCGAACGTCAGGAAGATGATGAGGTCGCGATCGGGGAAGGGGGCGCCGGAGTCTGTATGCAACGGAATCGCGAGCGCGGCCGCGAGCGAGACGGCGCCCCGCATGCCACTCCACGCGGCGACGAGCCGCAGGCGCCAGCCGACGCGCCGCGCCCGCTGCGACTCCCGGCGATCGATCGATCGGATGAGAACCGTGATCGTGAACCCCCAGGCGATCCGCGTGAGGATGACGACCGCCACGACGACCGCGGCCCAGCCGGCGAATGTCCACGCCGAGTGACCATCGATGCGGTCGATCACGCCCCGCAACTGCAGGCCGACGAGCACGAACAAACTCGCGTTGAGGAGGTAGTCGAGCATCTCCCAGAAGAAGAACCCCTGAAGGCGCGTGCGCGCCGGCACGATGCTCGGACCACGGATACCCATGTAGATCCCGGTCGTGACCGCGGCGAGCACACCGGAGACGCCGAGCGCATCGGCGGGGATGAACGCGGCGTAGCCGCTGAACAGCGAGATCGTGATGCTCGTCTGGGTGTCGGCGGTGCGGGCCCGCAGCTCGGCGATCACCCAGCCGACGGCGAGCCCGATCGCGATCCCACCCGCCGCGCCGGCGATGAACTTCAGCCCGGCGTCGGCGAGCGAGAACGTCCCGCTGACGACCGCCGCGACCGCGACCTTGTAGGCAACGAGCGCGGTCGCATCGTTGAACAGTCCCTCGCCCTCGATCGCGCTGATGATCCGACGCGGAAGATCGAGCCGGCGCATGATCGTCGAGCCGGCGAGCGGGTCGGTCGGCGACACGATCGCGCCGAGCGTGAACGCCGCCGCCCACGTCATCCCCGAGACGAGCGCGTGGGCGACGAACGCGACCAGCACCATCGTGACGAGCACCAGCCCGACGGAGTTGAGCGTCACGACCCGCAGGCTCCGGCGGATGTCGCCGAGGTTGGCGAAGAACGCGGCGCCGTACAACAGCGGCGGCAGGAACACGACGAGCACCACGTCCGGATCGAGCCGGATGCTCGGCACGCCCGGGATGAACCCGACCACCGCCCCGCCGATCACGAGCACGATCGGGTAGGGCACGTCGAGCAGCCGCGCGAGCGCGCTCAGACCCGCCACGGCGACGAGCAATCCTGCGATGACGATTTCGGCGTCGTGCACCGCCGCGAATTTTGAACGTGTCCGCTCGCCCGCGCCTGCCTGGGTTCCCGGCCCCGCGCGCTACTCGGACAGCAGCTCGAGCGCCCACATGCCGACGCCGTACCTACCGGGCAGCGGGAAGTTGCCAGCGTTCCACGCGGCCCTGTCCCAGGATGTGACGCCGGCGTGCGTGTCTGCCAGGCCGGTGTGTCGGTCACCCAATCAAGTCGATGGTCTTCGGGGCGAGCACGCGCACGCTCCGCCGGCGGCGCGAAAACGAGCGTCGGGCAGCGGTGCCCGGGCCTCCTCGACCAACCATCGCGCGTCAGTTACGCTGCGGCGATGACCGGGCCCGGGCGCCACATCGCACAGCTCAACATCGGGCGAGCGCTCGCTCCGGTCGATTCACCGCTGCTCGATGACTTCAACGCCGCACTCGACCCGGTCAACGCACTCGCCGATCGGGCGCCCGGCTTTGTCTGGCGCCTACAGACCGACGAGGGCAACGCGACCGCGATCCGCCCGTTTGACGACGACGATCGGATGATCGTCAACATGTCCGTGTGGGAGTCGATCGACGCGCTCGCGTCGTTCGTCTATCGCTCAGATCACGTCGCCGTGATGCGGCGCCGGCGCGAATGGTTCGAGCGGATCCGGGTGTTCATGGTGCTGTGGTGGGTCCCGGCCGGCCACACGCCGTCGGTGGAGGAGGCTCTCGAGCGACTCGAGCACCTGCGCGAACACGGACCCACGCCGCACGCGTTCACGTTCAAGGCACGGTTTGATGCCGACCAGGCGCTCGTCGTCGACGACGAACTCGGCTGCCCGGCGTAGGTTCGTTGAACGCCGGGGCCGATGCCCCGCCGAAGGACTAGACCGGCACGGATTCCCACGCAACCCGCCAGCACAAGTCGCGCGGGCGATCGAGCCGCTCTGAACGGCACGATCTCCCGAACGCCGTCCGCGTGCTCGACGCGTGGGAACTTGTGCCGGTCGCGGTGATCTGGGACCGTGTGCCGGTCGCGGTGATCTGGGACCGGCGGACAGCGCGACGCATCCTCACCACCACTTCGACTCGCGGGCATCGGCGGTCCCGCCGGTCGTGTCGAGCCCGTCGAGCTCCGCCATGTCCTGGTCGGACAGCTCGAAGTCGAACACGCGCCCGTTCTCCTCGATCCGCTCCCGGTGCGTCGACTTCGGGAGCACGATCGTCCCGCGCTGCAGGCACCAGCGGATGAGGACCTGTGCCGAGGTCCGACCGACGCGCTGCGCGATCTCGAACACGACCGGCTCCTCCAGATGCCGCCCGGTGCCGAGCGGGCTGTAAGCCTCGAGATCGATCCCGCGCTCGCGGCACCCCTCGAGCAGCGCCCGCCGGTATTCGAACGGGCTGAACTGGACCTGATTGACGGCCGGCCGCTCCGAGGCGACGCCGAGCAGCTCGTCCACCTGGGACAGGCTGAAGTTCGAGATCCCGATCCGCCGGGCGTACCCGGACGCGTGAGCCTGCTCCATGCCGGGCCATGCCCAGGTCGGGCCGCCGGCCGGCCAGTGGATGATGTACAGGTCGACGTAGTCGGTCTGCAGCCGCTCAAGGCTGCGCTGAGCCTCCGCCGCCGGGTCCTTGCGCCGCGGAAAGAACTTCGTCGTGATGAAGATCTCCTCCCGCGGCACGCCGCTCGCCGCGATCGCCCGGCCGACGCTCGGCTCGTTGCCGTACGCCTGCGCCGTGTCGATGTGGCGGTAGCCGAGCTCGAGCGCCCAGCGCACCGCGGTCTCGCACTCAGGCCCATCCGGCACCTGCCAGACGCCGAGAGCCAATCGGGGAATATCGGTTGCGATGCTCATGGATCCTCCATTTGTCGTTCGGTCATGATGCTGACGGGTAGATCTAGGATTCCCTGAAGTACGACGACGTCATCGGCACGGGAGAACGCATGGGCTTCGATCAGTACCACGAACCACCAGAAGAGCTGCCGGCGGCGACGCGGACGTTCGCCCGTCTGTGCGCTTCGCTGACCGAAGAGGCCGAGGCGATCGGCTGGTATGAGCAGCGGATCGCGGTCGAGCAGGACGCCGACGCGCTCGCGGTGATGCGCGATGCCCAGGGCGAGGAGTTCAAGCACTTCGCCATGGATCTGGAGCTCCTGCTTCGCCGGACGCCCGAGTGGCGCAAGATCGCGCAGGGCGTCCTGTTCCAGCCGGGCGACGTTGTCGAGCACGGCGAGGAGGCGGAGGCCGAGGTGCTGGAGGGCGGGTCCGGCAGCGAGGGTGCCGCCGAGGACGGCTCACTCGGTATCGGTAGCCTTCGGGGGGTCGCGCGATGAACCATCTGCTCCGCAATCTGGCACCGATCAGCGACGCCGCTTGGGGCGAGCTCGACGACGAGGCGCGCGAGCGCCTGGAACCGGCACTCGCCGCCCGCCGGCTCGTCGACTTCTCCGGTCCCCACGGCTGGTCCTACTCGGCGACGAACCTCGGACGCACAGGCGCTCTGGACTCCGCCCCCTGCACCGGGGTGAGCGGCCGGCAACGGCGGGTGCTCCCGGTCGTCGAGGTCCGCGCCGACTTCGAGCTCTCGCGCGAGGAGCTCCGTGACTTTGATCGTGGCGCCGCCGATTTCGACGTCGGGCCGCTCGACAAGGCCGCACATCAGATCGCGGTCGCCGAGAACGTCGCCGTCTTCCACGGCTGGGAGGGCGCGTTCGGAGGCGTCTCGGACGCGTGCCCCCACGACCCGATCGCGCTTGGCGAGGTGACCGACGAGTACCCGCGCCCGGTTGCCGCCGCCGTGCAGGTCCTGCTCCAGAACGGGGTCAAGGGCTCGTACGCGCTCGCGCTCGGCGGCGAGCAATACCAGCGCGTCGTCGAGACCGCCGAGCATGGCGGCTACCCGCTGCTCGAGCATCTCCACAAGATCCTCGACGGCCCGATCGTCTGGGCGCCCGGCGTCAAGGGCGCCGTCGTGATCAGCCTCCGCGGCGGGGACTTCCTGTTCGAGTCAGGCCAGGACCTGTCGCTCGGCTACACGAGCCACACGGCCGACGCCGTCCAGCTCTACCTCGAGGAGAGCTTCAGCTTCCACGTCGCCACTCCGGAGGCGGCGGTCGTGCTCACCGCGTAGCGCCCGTCGCGGGCGCTAGTCCGTCGCCAGGATGACGTCCGAGGCCTTGACGATCACCGTGACCTCTGACCCCTCGGACAGGCCGAGCTCCTTGACGGCCTCGACCGTGATCGACGACACGAGCCGCTGACCGGCGACGTCGACGGCGACATTGGCGATCGCGTCGCCGGCATTGATGCTGGTCACGGTTCCGGTGAGCTGATTGCGGGCGCTGAGCTTCATCGCGGTCGTCCTCCCTCAAAGTCGGTCTGCCTATGCAATGCTGTCGCAGCATGGCACAGAACCTCACACTGGGGGAGGCGGCGCGAGCGATCGGCGTGAGCCAGGACACGCTCCGCCGCTGGGACCGCGCCGGCAAGCTGCGTACGCAGCGGGACAGCCGCAATCGCCGCCTCGTACCCGTTGAGGAGGTCACGCGGCTCAGCCCGCGCAAGCCCCGCCATGCCACGGGCGCCCGTCTGTCGGCGCGCAACCGGTTCACCGGGACCGTCCGCTCGGTCGAGGTCGAGGGCGTGATGGCGCTCGTCGAGATCGAGGCCGGGCCGTTCCTCGTCACGGCCGCGGTCACGCGGGACTCGGTCGAGGAGCTCGGGCTCGTCGAGGGCGTGGAGGCGACCGCCACCGTGAAGGCGACGTCGGTAATGATCGAACGGGAGAGGGCATGAAACGACGCACGCTGATCCTGCCTCTCCTCGCGGCCCTGCTCGCACTCGCGGGCTGCGGATCAAGTTCGAGTTCGAGTTCGAATGCAAACTCGTCGGCCTCATCGACGGCCGCGAGCGGCTCGGGGACCAGCGTCCCCGATCTCACCGTCTCCGCCGCCGCCTCGCTGAAGAAGGCGTTCACGGCGTACGGCGCCAAGTTCACCCTCGCCCACGCCCGCTTCTCGTTCGCCGGCTCCGACATCCTCGCGACGCAGATCGAGCAGGGCGGTAAGCCGGACGTGTTCGCCTCCGCGAACACGACGCTGCCGGAAAAGCTGTACGCCAAGGGGCTCGTCGAACAGCCGGTGACGTTCGCAGCGAACAAGCTTGTGCTCGCCGTGCCCGCATCCTCAAAGATCACGAGGATCACCGACGTCGAGAAGTCGGGCACGACGATCGCTATCGGCTCGGCAACGGTGCCGATTGGGATCTACACCCGCAAGGTGCTGGCGAAGCTTGGGCCGACCCAGAGCAAACAGATTCTCGACAACGTCCGCTCCGACGAGCCCGACGTGAGCGGCATCGTCGGCAAGCTCACCGAGGGTGCCGTCGACGCGGGCTTCACGTACGTCACTGACGTGCGGGCGACCCACGGCAAGCTCAAGGCGATCGAGCTGCCGGCTTCGCTGCAGCCGGTTGTCGCCTACGGCGTCGCGGTCGTCAAGGGCACCGGCCATCCCGTGCAGGCGGAGCAGTTCATCACCGGCCTGGTGCACGGCGAGGGCCGGGCCGAGCTTCTCGCCGCCGGCTTCCTGCCCCCGCCGCGCACATGACGCGTCGGCCGTGGTTCCCCCTCGTCCTGGGGGCCGCGGTCGCGCTCGCGCTCGCGTTCCTCGTCCTCCCGGTCATCGCGATCTTCACGAACACCGCGCCCGGGAAGCTCCTGTCCAGCCTTGGCAATCCCGAGGCAACCGACGCGCTCCGGCTGAGCCTTGAGACGACCTCGATCGCGGTCGCCGTGATCGTGCTCGTCGGCACGCCGGCCGCCTACTTCCTCGCCACCCGCCAGTTCCGCGGTCGCAACGTCGTGATCACGCTCATCGAACTGCCGCTCGTCCTCCCGCCCGCCGTCGCCGGGATCGGGCTGCTCGCCGCGCTTGGCCCGAACGGCCTCCTCGGCGGCGCTCTCCACGACGCCGGGATCACGCTCGTCCTGCAGACCGCCGGGGTGATCGTGGCCCTCACGTTCGTCTCGGCGCCGTACTACATCCGCCAGGCGCAGGCGGCGTTCGAGGCGGTACCGCAGTCGCTGCGCGACGCATCCCGGACGCTCGGCTCGAGCGAGGCGGCGGCGTTCCTGCGCGTCGCCGTGCCGGTGGCACTCCCCGGCCTCGCCGCGGGGCTCGCGCTTGCCTGGGGACGCGCGCTCGGAGAGTTCGGCGCGACGCTGATGTTCGCCGGATCGTTCCGCGGCATCACCCAGACGGTGCCGCTCGCCATCTATGACCAATTCACCTCCGATTTCCCGGCGGCGCTCGCCCTCTCCGGGATCCTCGTCGCGGTGTCCGCCGCGCTGCTGCTCGCCGTCAAGTTCGTTCCCGGCGCGAACACCCTGAGTCGTGCTGCAGGCTGACCTCGAGCATCGCGTCGGCGGCATCCGGCTGGATGTCACGCTCGCGGTGGACTCTCGCCACTGCCTCGCGCTGGCCGGGCCGTCGGGCGCCGGAAAGACGACGATCCTGCGCCTGATCAGCGGAACCATGCGCCCGGATCGGGGTCGGATCGCGTTCGGCGACGACGTTTGGGTCGATACCGCCGCGCGCGAGTGGACGCCTCCAGAGCGGAGGCAGTGCGGCTACGTGTTTCAGGATTACGCGCTGTTCCCGCATCTGAGCGCGTGGCGGAACGTTGCCTACGGCCTCGCCCGCCACCCGCGTCCCGAGCGACGCGCCACCGCGCTGGCACTGCTCGAGCGCTTCGGACTCGCTGACCGCGCCGACGCTCGGCCGCACGAGCTCTCCGGCGGCGAGCGCCAGCGCGTCGCCCTCGCCCGCGCGCTGGCGCCGAAGCCGGCCGTACTGCTGCTCGACGAGCCGCTCTCAGCGCTCGATCCGCGCACCCGTTCGAGCGCCGCCCGCGAGCTCGCGATCACGCTCCACGAACTCGAGCTGCCGTCGGTGCTCGTCACTCACGACTTCGCCGAGGCAGCGCTCCTCGGTGACGAGATCGGCGTCATCGACGCCGGTCAGATCATCCAGCGCGGGACGCCGAGCGATCTCGCCGCAACCCCGGCAAATGCGTTCGTCGCCGATTTCACCGGCGCGGTTGTGCTCACGGGAACAGCGCGCACGGCGCAGGAGGGGCTCACGGTCGTGGACCTCGACGGTGGCGGCACCGCGGCGACGACCGATCCCGGCAGCGGGCGGGTCGCGCTCAGCGTGTACCCGTGGGAGATCACGATCCGATCCGCCCCGGACACCGCGGATGACTCTGCCCTGAACCGGATTTCGGCTCGCGTGCTCTCGGTCACCGAGGTCGGCAACCGGGTCCGCGTCGGTCTCGCCGCCGGCCAGCCGCTTGTTGCCGAGGTGACCACGCAATCCGCCGGCGAGCTTTCGCTCGCGGTCGGCAGCGACGTCATCGCCTCCTGGAAGGCGACCGCGACCCGGCTCGTGAGTCTCTGACTACGGCAGGAGCGCCTCGGCGCGCTGGCGCTCGTTGGCGCCCGGTCCGGGCCGGACCTTGAGCTCCCGCGCCGCGATCGTCTCGCCGCAGTGCGCGCAGTGCAGCTGCGGATCGGCGTCGTGACCGCAGGCGGTGTGCACGTAGACCCGCGGCGGCCCGTCCGGAGCGGCATGCCGATCGCCCCACTGCAAGAGCGCGACGAGCACGGGGACGAGGTCAAGACCTTTCTGCGTTGGTCGGTACTCATAGGACTCGGGGGTCTCGCTGTACAGCCGGCGCTCGAGCAGCCCCTGGTCGACGAGCGTCTGGAGTCGGTCGCTGAGGATGTTCTTTGCGATTCCGGTGTTCCGCTGCAGCTCGCCGAAGCGCCGGCGCCCGAGCAGGATCTCCCGCATCACGAGCAACGTCCAGCGCTCTCCGATGACCTCGAGCGCCCGGGCGATCGAGCAGTTCTGATCGGTAAACGGTCGGTAGGGCATGCCGACAGCGTAGCCGACGTGGTTGCGTTTTGCTACCGCCCTGCTATTGTGCCGCCACACGCCGGTTGCAAAATGCAACCCTGTTGCCGTCAGGAGGCTTACGTGGAGCGTCGCTGGAAGGTTCTCGCCGTCGTGTCGGTCGCGGTGTTCGTCGTCGGGCTCGACATGTTCATCGTCAACATCGCGTTCCCGAAGATCGAGAGCGACTTCAGCGGCAGCGGCGTCTCCGGCGTCTCCTGGGTGCTCAACGCCTACGCGATCGTGCTCGCCGCCCTGATGGTTCCCGCGGGCCGGATCGCCGACCGGATCGGCCGTCGTCGCGGCTTTCTCATCGGCCTGGTCGTCTTCACGGTCGGCTCCGCGCTGTGTGGCGCCGCGCCCTCCGTGGTCACGCTCGTGCTGGCCCGTGTCATTCAGGCCGTGGGCGCGTCGCTGTTGCTCCCGACCTCGCTCGCGCTGCTGCTGCCCGAGTTCTCCCCCGCGGAGCGGCCGATGGCGATCGGCATCTGGTCCGCCGTCGGTGGCGTCGCCGCGGCGGCGGGACCGCCCATCGGCGGCCTGCTCGTCCATCTCAGCTGGAGGCTCGTGTTTCTTGTCAACGTGCCGATCGGCGCGATCGCGCTCGTCTACGCCATGCGCCTGCTGCGCGAGAGCCGCGCCGAGGGCGAAGCCCGTCCCGACCTGCTCGGCGGGCTGCTCCTGATGATCGCCATCGGTCTGCTCGCCCTCGGCCTCGTCAAGGCGCCGGACTGGGGCTGGGGGAGCGCCCAAACGCTCGCCGCGCTCGGCGGTTCGGTCGTGGGTACCGCGGTGTTCTGGTGGCGCTGCCACGTCCACCCCTCCCCCGTCATCGATCCGGCGATGCTCCGCGTTCGCTCGTTCGCCCTCGCCAGCTCGGCATCGATCGCCTTCAACGCGGCGTTCGCCGCGATGCTCCTCGGCAATGTGCTGTTCCTGACCGGCGTCTGGCACTACTCCGTCCTGCACGCCGGCGTGGCGCTGATGCCCGGACCGGCGATGGCCGCCGCGACCGCCGTGCCGGGCGGCCGACTCGCCGGCCGGTTCGGGCAGCGCACGATCGCGTCCCTCGGCATCACCCTGTTCGCCGCCGGCGGCGCGTGGTGGCTGTGGCATCTCGGCGCGACGCCGTCGTACGCCAACGAACTGCTGCCCGGTCAGATCATGACCGGGACCGGGGTCGGCCTGACGATTCCGTCGCTCGCGAGCGCGGCGACCGCGTCGCTGCCCCCGGCCCGCTTCGCCACGGGCTCGGCCGTCTTCACCATGACCCGTCAGATCGGCTTTGCCCTCGGCGTCTCGGTCCTCGTCGCCGTCATCGGCAGCGCGCACACCACCGACCTCATCAGCACGTTCCGTGGTGGCTGGCTGTTCATGGTGATCGCCAGCCTGACCGGCGCGGTGCTCGCCGCGGCGATGGGACCGGTGCGCCAGCACGTCGCCGCCCCCGCCGCGCCCGCCGCGCCCCGCCGCCGCCCGCCGCGCCGGCGCCGGTCGCGCTCAGTCGAAGCCCGGCATCCTGAGCATGATGCCCGGCCGAGGTGGTACGGGTAACACGAACACTGGCACACCCGCGGACCGTATTCCCGAGGGATGCCGCGAGATCGATCATCATCGTCATGACGACCTCAGAAACCCAAACCATGTCCACCTTGGCTCCGGCACCGACACCGTCGACCCGCGTCCGCGCGACGCTCGACACGGTCTGGCGCGACCTCGTCTACCTGCTCGGCGCGTTCACGATGAGCATCGTCGGCTTCGTCGTCTGGGTAACCGGCCTGTCGGTGACCGTCAGCCTGCTCGTGCTCATCGTCGGCGTGTTCGTCTGGGTCGGGACCGTGTACGTCTTCCGCTGGACAACGGCGGTCGACCGCAAGCTCGCCGGGTGGCTGCGTCGTAGCCCGATCCCGGCCGTCTACCGGCCACCAACCGAGCCCGGGTTCCTCGACCTGCTCAAGACGATGACGACCGACCCGCAGACGTGGAAGGAGGCGGGATGGCTCGTCGCCAACTCGATCGCGGGCTTCACGATCACGCTCGTCGCGCTGACCGCGACCACACTCGTGCTCGCGTGGATCACGCTGCCGATCTGGTGGTGGGCGATTCCGGACCCGCACACCCAGTACGTGACGCTGAATCTCGGTATCTACACCGTCACCTCGCTCGGTTGGGCGTTCGTCACGATGGCGCTCGGACTCGTGATGTTGCCGGTCGCGCTGCTGCTCAACCGCGCCGTTGCGGCTGGCCACGCGGCAATCGCAGCGCGCGTCCTTGGCCCGAGCGAGCGCCAGCAGCTGCAGTCGCGCGTCAGCGAGCTCGCGAGCACCCGCTCGGACGTCGTCAGCGCGACCACCGAGCAGCTTCGGCGCATCGAACGTGACCTCCACGACGGCGCCCAGGCCCGGCTCGTCGCGCTCGCGATGGAGCTCGGGATGGCCGAGGAGGAGCTCGCCAAGGATCCGGAGGCGGCACGGACGGCGGTCCGCAGGGCGCGCGACGAGGCGCTCGGCGCGCTCGGCGAGCTCCGAGATCTCTCCCGTGGCCTGCGGCCGGCGCTGCTGCAAGAGCGTGGACTGCGCACCGCGATCGAGGATCTTGCGCACCGGTCGGCGATCCCGGCGACGACCGAGTTGACGGGTGGCATCGACGCGCTCCCAGAGGCCGTCGCCACGGCGGTGTACTTCGTCTCCGCCGAGGCCCTCACCAACGCGACGAAGCACAGCGGGGCGACGTCGGTGCGCATCGCCGTCGACCGGCGCGAGCACGACGTGACCGTGACCGTGCTCGACAACGGGCACGGCGGCGCGAACCCGGCCGGCTCGGGGCTGGACGGCCTGCGCGCTCGCGTGCGGGCACTCGACGGCCGCTTCGAGGTGCAGAGTCCGGTCGGCGGTCCCACGCTGATCCGGGCGGAGTTGCCATGCGCGTGATCATCTGCGAGGACCACGCGCTCGTCCGCGACGGGCTCGAGCGGCTGCTCTCGACGCACGGGTTCGAGATCGCCGCATCGGTCGACACCGCGGAGGCATTCCTCGCCGAGGTCCGGCGCGAGCCTCCGGACGTGTGCGTGCTCGACGTGCGGCTGCCGCCGACGTTCACCGATGAGGGTGTGCGCGCCGCGATCGAGGCGCGGCGCGAGCGCCCGGGTCTGCCGGTCCTGATCCTCTCCCAATACGTGGAGCAGACATTTGCGCGAGAACTGCTCGGCGGCGGCGAGGGCGGCATCGGCTACCTGCTGAAGGATCGTGTGGCCGATCCCGCCGAGTTCGTCGATGCCGTTCGCCGCGTGGCCGACGGCGGCACCGCGCTTGATCCTGAGGCCGTCGCCGCGTTGCTCGGTGCCGGCCGGGATGAGGGCCGGCTTGAGCTCCTCACCCCACGTGAGCAGCAGGTGCTGTCGCTGATGGCCGAGGGTCGGTCCAACGGCGGGATCGCCGAGGCGCTCGTCGTCACCGAGCGCGCGGTCGAGAAGCACATATCGAACATCTTCTGGAAGCTCGACCTTCCGGCGACGGCAAAGGATCACCGCCGTGTGCTCGCCGTGCTTGCGTGGCTGCAGGCGCCGCGGTAAATTCAACATGTGTTGAATTCATCTCCAGGGGCGATCAGCGGTCGGTCGCTCAGCGTCAGTCGAGGCGGCCGCGATGTCCTGCGTGACGTCTCCTTCAGCGTCCCCGGCGGCGCAATCACCGGGCTGCTCGGCCCGAGCGGCAGCGGCAAGACGACGCTCATGCGGGCGATCGTCGGCGTCCAGCGCCACGTTCGGGGCGAGCTGTCGGTGCTCGGGTCTGCGGCCGGGAGCGTGCCGCTGCGCCGCCGTGTCGGCTACGTCACCCAGGCGCCGGCCGTGTACGCCGACCTCACCGTGCGGGAGAACCTCGAGTACTTCGCGGCGATCCGTGACGCGCCCCGCGCGCAGGTCGGCGAGGTGATCGAGCAGGTCGATCTCGGCAGTGCGGCGGGGCAGGCGGTGCGCTCGCTCAGCGGAGGCCAGCACTCACGCGTGTCACTCGCCACGGCCCTGCTCGGAGATCCGGAACTGCTCGTCCTCGACGAGCCGACGGTCGGCCTCGACCCCGTCCTCCGCGAGACGCTGTGGCGACTGTTCCGCTCGCTGTCTGAGCGCGGCGTCACGCTGCTCGTCTCCAGCCACGTCATGGATGAGGCGGCGCGATGTGACGAGGTGCTCCTCCTCCGCGACGGACGCCTCATCACCCAGGCAACGCCACGGGCTCTCGCGGAGCGGACCGGGACCGACGACCTTGACCAGGCCTTCCTGCGGTTGATCGAGGAACAACCATGACCGGCACACGCGCCACGACGATCCGGGTCCTCAGACAGCTTCGCCACGATCCGCGGACTGTCGTCCTGCTGCTCGTCGTCCCCACCGCGCTGATGACGATCTTCCGGTTCGTCTACGACCGTCAGCGGCTCGCGTTCGAGGTCGCCGGCCCCGCACTGATGGTGATCTTCCCGCTGTTCACGATGTTCCTCGTCTCGTCGGTTGCGGTGCTGCGCGAGCGGACGACCGGGACGCTCGAGCGACTGATGACGACACCGCTCGGCCGCCTGCCGCTGCTCGCCGGCTACGGGATCGCGTTCACCCTGCTGGCGATCATCCAGGCGGGCGTGATCAGCGCGGTCAGCCTCGGTCCGCTCGGGCTCACGCTCGCCGGCAGCACCGCGTTCGTCGTCGTGCTCGCCGCCGCCGTCGCGCTGCTCGGGCTCGGGCTCGGGCTGCTCGCGAGCGCATTCGCCAGGACGGAGTTTCAGGTCGTCCAGTTCTTCCCCGCGATGATCGTCCCCCAGCTGCTCCTCTGCGGCCTGCTCGTCCGGCGCGATCACATGAGCCCGGTGCTGCACGCGATCTCCGACGTGCTGCCGATGTCCTACGCGGTCGATGCCATCCACCACCTCGCCCACGAGCCGGGCGTGCCGGCCGCCGCTCTCGGGGACCTCGCGATCGTCGTCGCGTTCGCCGTGTCGGCGATCGTGCTCGGTGCTCTGACCCTGCGGCGTCGCACGGACTGATGCTCGGACGCCGAGCCGGACCCACCCGGACGCGTCAGGCGATCCTCGACGCCGCCCGCGCCGCGTTCGCCGAGGCAGGCTACGACGCGACGAGCGTTCGGTCGGTGGCCCGCGCCGCCGGAGTCGACCCCTCGCTCGTGCTCCACTTCTTCGGTAACAAGCCGGGGCTGTTCGCCGCCGCGTGCGAGCTGCCCGTCGACCCGGAGGCGTTCGTAACCGGCCTGCTCACGCGGCGGGCGTTCGACCCTCGGGCCGCGCCTCGTCCGCGCCGTCGTCGAGCTGTGGGACGCCCCAGGGGTGTTCGAGCCGTTCCAGGCGCTCATCCGCGGCGCCGTGTCCCACGAGGACGCGGCGCGTCTGCTGCGGGAGTTCGTCACCACCGAGATTCTCGGGCGCCTCGCCGTTGCCGCGGCGCCCGATCACCCCCAGGCGCGCGCCGCTCTCGCCGGCAGTCAGATCATCGGACTTGCCATGGCGCGTAAGGTCGTGCAGGTCGAACCGCTGGCGAGCGCCACCCCGGAGTGGCTCGCATCCGCGCTAGGCCCGACAATCCAGCGCTACCTCACCGGACCACTCGAGACACCGACACCACCGTGAAGCCCCGCATCCTGTTCGTCATCGTCAGCGCCTGGCTGGCGCTCGCCGCTGCGCCGGCCGTCGCAACACGTGGCCCGCGGGTCCTCGCCGGCTCACCGGCCGGCACCGCCCAGTGGCCGTTCATCGCGGCGCTCGTGCAGCACGGCCAGGATGCATTCGACGGCCAGTTCTGCGGCGGCAGCGTCATCGCTCCGAGCGTCGTGCTCACAGCCGCCCACTGCGTCACCGGAAGCCGGGCGGCCAGCATCGACGTCGTGACAGGCCGTGCGCAGCTCAGTGCCGCGCAGACCGGACAGCGCCTCACGGTGCGATCGATCGCCGTCGACCCGAGCTACAACGCCGCCACCGAACACCACGACGCGGCCCTGCTGTTGCTCGCATCGCCGACCCGATCGCCGGCGGCCTCGCTGGCCGGCTCCACGGATGCGGCGCTGATCACGCCCGGCTCGCCGCTGTCCGTCGCCGGCTGGGGGCTGCTGGACAACAATGGCGACGCGCCCGACAACCTCCATGCGGCCACGATCCAGGCGCTGCGCGTGGCGCGCTGCCAGGACGCCTACGGCTCCGATGTGACCCCGAGCCTCATGATCTGTGCGGGCACGCCGGGCTCCGGCTCGCCGGACGCGTGCCAGGGGGACAGCGGAGGCCCGCTGGTCTCGGGCACCGGGGCCACGGCCCGGCTCGTCGGTCTCGTCGCCTTCGGCGGTGAGCGATGCGGTGACCCGACCGCGCCCGGCGTCTACACGCGGGTCAGCGCGGAGATTCCGTGGATCGCGCGGACCCTCGGCGTAGGCGCGGCTCCGCACGCCCGGACGCCCACGGTCCGCACGCGGATCACCCGCATCTCGTGCGGGGCGGTCATCTGCACGGTGCAGGTCGGGGTGACCGGCGATGTCGGCGCAGTTGGTCGGATCGTGGTCCGGGTGTCCCGCAACGGCGCCGCGACGGTCGAGCGTGCCTCAACCGCGGCGCGGACCGGGCAGTACTCGTGGCGCGTCCGCATCAATCTTCCGTTCGGCTCGCTCCACATCACCGCGCTCGCGTTCACGAAGACGGGGACCGCGTTCGGACACGCGGGGAGCGAGGACGTGCGCGTCACCGCCGGGTGAGCGTGATCACAGTCGCTTGACTGTTGCCGGTACCCCGATACTCTCGGTTACGAGGGCGAGTAAGAGCTGTCTTAGAATGCAGTCCGGGGTGCCGTCCGAGACGCTGGCAAGGAGCAGGCGATGCAACTAAGAGGGGGTCAACTGGAACGCGGTTCCGTCGTCGGCGGTTACCGCGTCGACGAGCTGATCAGTCGCGGGGGAATGGGTGTCGTCTACCGCGTCACGAACACCGCCCTCGGTCGGATCTACGCACTCAAGGTGCTCGCTCCGGAGCTCGCCCAGGACGAGGCGTTTCAGCGTCGGTTCAAGCGCGAGATGCGGATCGCCGCCTCGATTCACCACGCGAACGTCGTCGCGATTCACTACGCCGGCGAGCAGGACGGACTCCTGTTCTTCGTCATGGACTACGTCGTCGGAACCGATTTGCGGGAGCTGCTGAAGCGCGGCGGCGCGTTTGATCCGGGCCGCGCCGTCGCGTTGCTCGGGCAGATGGCCGACGCGCTCGACGCGGCCCACGAGCGCGGCCTCGTCCACCGCGACGTCAAGCCGGCGAACGTCCTGATCACCGTCCACGACGGTCAGGAACACGCCTATCTGACCGACTTCGGTGTGGCCAAGCGCTTCGAGACCGTCGCTGGGCTCACCGCCCAGGGCGCGGTCGTCGGCACCGTCGACTACATGGCGCCGGAGCAGATCACGGGCAGCGAGACCGACGCCCGCACGGACGTATACGCGCTCGGGTGCGTGCTCTTCCAGATGCTGACCGGCCGGGTGCCCTACGACCGTGAGAACTCCATCGCGAAGCTGTTCGCACACGTGCACGAGCCGCCGCCCCCGATCGGTGACGAGCTGGCCGAGCTCTATCCGACGTTTGGCGGTGTGATCGAGAAGGCGATGGCGAAGGAGCCGGCGGATCGCTATGTGTCGACCGGTGACTTGGCCCGCGACGCGCTCGCGGCGCTCGAGGGCAGCCGGTACACCGGCCCCGAGACGATCGTCGCGATCGGCGATGCGCGCCCGGACGAGCTCGACTCGCCGACGCCACCGCCAACGCCGCCACCCGCGCCGACATCCTGGCCGCCGGAGTCCGCATCCTCGCCGCCCACAGATCTTCCGCCCGTGCCCCCGGCCACGCCTGTCGCGGCGGCCGGGGCGGTTACCCCGGCGGCGCCTGCCTCCCCTGCGCGGCGCCGCCGGGGTTTGCTACTCGGCGCCGGTGCCGCCGCAGTCGTGGCGGTGATCGCGGTCGTCGCGGTCATCGTCAGCGGCAGCGGCGGCGGCTCGAGCTCCTCGACATCCGCGTCGGGTTCCGGTGGACAGCCGTTCCAGGCCGCGGCCCGCCCAGTGCCGACCAACCACGTGACGGGAACCGGGAACGCGACGCTCCGGCTGCGCGGCAACAAGGTGACCGTGGCGCTCGATACGAACGGCCTGCTGAACGGCGCGCCGCACGCGATGCACATCCACGCCGGTGGCCGGGGTGCCTGCCCGCCGGCCAGCGCCGCCCGCTCGCACAACAACCACCAGTCGATCAGCACGACCGACGGGATCAAGTTCTACGGCCCACCGGAGGCGGCGCTCACCCTCCGTGGCGACACAAGCCCGAAGAGCATCGTCGACTTCTCGCGGTATCCGCGGGTCGGCGACATCCGCTACTCGCGCACGATCACGGTTCCACCAGGCGTCGCGGCGGCGATCCGCGGCGGTGATGCGGTCGTCGTCGTGCACGGCATCGACTACAACGGGAATGGGATCTACGACAACGTCCTCGACCGCAGCGAGCTCAACAACTCGCTGCCGGGTGAGGCGACCGCGCCGGCTCTGTGTGGCCCGGTGGCGAGCGCCGCGACGGCATCGACGGCCACCGGAACCGGTGGCGTCTACACAGCCTCGCTGCACGTCTACCGCGAGGCTGTCGGCGACGACGCCGCGCGGCGCTGGTTGCTCTGCCAGCTGGTGTAGCCGCGGGGTCGATCCTCCGATCGGAGGAGATGTCAGTCCTCCCCCACGTCACCGCACTTCACCAAGATCACCGCCGTCGCCGCCACGCTCGCCATCGGCGTGAGCGCCCTCGTCCCGGCCGCAGCGCTGGCGAGCACGAGCTCGTCGCAAGATCCGGGCGTCAGGGTCGGGCCGGTGACGAACGTCACCGGGACGACCGTCGTGCTTCACGGCGCGGTCAACCCCGACGGCCATTTCACCCAATATCAATTCCAGTACTACGTCAACCCGCATTACGTGAAGATCACCTCGACTCAGGACGCCGGCACGGGCACGAGGTTCCTCGCCGTCTCCTCCAAGTTGACCGGCCTGAAGCCGGGCACGACGTACACGTACCGCCTCGTGGCGCAGAACGGCGTCGGCACGATCCCGACCCACTGGCGCTCGTTCAGCACGCGCCCGTGATCACAGGCTTTCCACGACAGAGAGAGTCATCTCGTTCACTGAGCGCACGACGACCGTCGAGCAGAGAGAAGCCGTCCTTCGCGTCGCCTCGCGAAGGACGGTTTCACGTCAGGGCGGCGACACGGCCCCGCTCATCACGGCGTTCTACGGACTCGCGCCCCGCAGCCTGTCCCGATGCCGGCGTCCACGACGGCCTATACGGTGCGTCCTGATGAGCTCTGCGAGCAATACCGCACCAGGCCACCACTTCCGTCCCTCCTCTGGTAACCGCCAGAGCATGTTCGACGAGCTGCGCAAGCGCGCCAAGCGCCAGCAGGACCAGCGCGAGCAGCGCATCGACGCTGCCGTTCAGGAACAGCGCGAGCGGCAGCTGCGGACGTTCCGCCGGACTGGCCGCTGACCCAAGACCGCGGTCGCTGACGCCAAGCGTCGGGGTCGCTATACGAGTTCGGGCAGGAACCGAGCCGTCAGCTCGGGGCGACTTGTCACGCCGACCTTCGTGAAGATCGACTTGAAGTGATCCCGCACCGTGTGCCGCGAGATCACCATGCGCTGCGCGATGTCCTCGGTCGCGAGTCCGCCGAGCACGAACTCCGTGACCTGACGTTCACGCTCGGTCAGGCCGTAGACGTGCCCGAGCAACGGCAGGAGTTGCGCCCGATCGGCCGGCTCGAGCATCACCGCGATCCGGGTCGGCGTGCCGGTCGCGTCACGCAGCGCCGCCGCCTGGACATGCAGCCACCCGGACGACAGGCGGACGCGCGCCCGGGCCGGGACCTCGTACGCCGGCGTCGCCGCGAGCGCCTCCGCCCGTGCCTGGAGCGCGACCCCGAGGACGGGTGAGGGCAGCTCGTAGCCGACCTGCGTCGGCATCTCCCCCAGCCAGCGCTCGGCATCGCCGGTGGCGTACTCGACCTTGCCATCGCCGGTGAGCACGAGCATTCCCGGGGACCAGGCGGGCTGCGGGTCAGCGAGCGGCCTCGCGAGCGCCTCGCGCAGGCCGCGGCCAACGAGCGGCGCGACCGACCGCAGCCATGCGAGCTCGTCGTCGCTGAAATCCGGGTCGCCGGCCTCGCGCGACACGCACGACATCGCCCACGTCGCGGTTCCGGTGCGGAACAGCAGCCGGAGCTCGGGCCCGAGCCCGGCCGGCTCGTGGATGTCGCGATATCTCGCGCTGAGCTCCGGACGCCCGTTCGTCGCGCGCCCGAGCGTCGTCGCGGTGACACCGTCGCGGTGCAGATCGGTGAACGGCACGAAGTCCGGGACGAGCAACTCATGCTCGAAATACCGCAGGCCCGCCGACGGCGGCGTCTGGAGATCCTTGATGACGGAGACCGGCAGCAGCGTCTGCGGGTCGGTGAGCATCCATGCGCCGCCGGCGTTCGGAACGACACGGGCAATCCGCTGGCGCACCTCGTCGAGTAACTCGAGCGGATCTCGCACCGACCCAGCGAGCGACGCGATCGCCTCCTGGGCTGAGATGGCACGCGTTCCGAGGACGCGGTTCATGGCATATCACGGTAGCGAGTGGCTCACATCGCGCCACCCCGCATCTGCGGGGGGTGGTGATCGTCCGATCCCCTAAAGCTGGGGATGGTGCTCATCAGTCCGCGTCGGAACCATCTCGGCCATGACAGCCAAATTGACACAACGCACGTTCACCGTCGCCGTGGCGTGCCTCGCGACGGCGATGCTGATGCTCGACATCAGTGTCGTCAACACGGCGATCTCGGACATCGCCTCCAGTCTGCACGCATCGCTCTCCGGACTCCAGTGGGTCGTCGATGCGTACACGCTTCCGCTCGCGGCGACAGTGCTCACCGCTGGCGTCCTCGCCGACCGTGGGGGCCGA
The DNA here is from genome assembly GCA_963813265.1 of uncultured Solirubrobacterales bacterium. Classification (GTDB taxonomy): domain Bacteria; phylum Actinomycetota; class Thermoleophilia; order Solirubrobacterales; family Solirubrobacteraceae; genus Palsa-465. Next base: position 89,979 of record CAWEYQ010000031.1, read on the forward strand.
CGTCGCTGGTTCCTTGCCGGGCTGACCCTGTTCACGATTGCCTCGGCCGCCTGCGGGTTCGCGTCGGACATCGGCACGTTGATCGCGGCGCGTGCGATCCAGGGCGCCGGAGCATCGATCATGTTCGCGACCGCGCTGGCGCTCGTCGCCCAGGTCACGCCGACGACCGAGTCGCGGGTCAAGGCGCTCGCGGCCTATGGCGCGACGATCGGCGCCGCCTTCGCGATCGGCCCGTTCGTCGGCGGCGCGCTGACAAGCGCATTCGGTTGGCGCGCGATCTTCCTGATCAACGTTCCTCTCGGTCTCCTTGCGGTCGCCATCGCCGCGACCCGCGTGGCCGAGTCACGTGACCCGCAACGCCGCGGCGTCGACGTTCCGGGGCAGGTCAGCCTGATCGGTGGACTGTTCTGGCTCGTGTTCGGGTTGCTACGCGGAAACGACGACGGTTGGGGCAGCCCTGGCATCATCCTCGCCCTCGCCGGCGGCGTCGCCCTCCTTGCCGCGTTCGCCGTGCTCGAACTGCGCGGTCGCGACCCGATGCTGCCGCTCACGCTCCTGCGCGACCGGACCTTCGCCGGAGCGCAGATCGCGGTGTTCGCGATCTCGGCGGGCTTCTTCGCCGTGTTCCTGTACCTGACGCTGTACCTGCAGTCGGTACTTGGGCTCTCGCCGATCGAGACCGGCCTCGTCTACCTGCCCGGGACGGTGTTGATGTTCGTCGTGTCCGGGGCGACGGCCAACCTCGGCACTCGCGTCCGGCCCGGCGTGCTCGTCTCCGGCGGACTGACCCTCGTCGGTGCCGGAATGTTCGCGACGCTGCTGACGGGGGCTCACACCTCGTGGGCCGTGATGCTGCCCGGCGTGCTGCTCGCCTGCCTCGGCACGGGGCTGTTCAACCCTGCGGCGAGTGCGGTCGCGCTGAGCGCGCTGCCGCCGGAGCGCAGCGGTCTCGCCGCGGGCGCGAATGACACGTTCCGCCAGGCCGGAACCGCGCTCGGGATCGCCGCGCTCGGCGCGTTCGTACCGGCGTCCGGCGCGCTTGGAGGGTCTCCGCAGGCCTACGTGACGGGTCTGCATCATGCGCTGATCGCCGCGGCGGCGATCTCGGTCATCGGCGCCGTCGCCACCGCCGGGCTGCTGCTCGGCCGCCGCGCACGGGTCCCGTCGGCCGCAGCCGTGCCGGTCGCGGACGCGGCCTGATTCGCGGGCGTCGGGGACTCCCACGGCCTTGTGGTGCGGGTGATCACGGATTTGGCGGTGGCGCGCGCGCCGTAACGTCGCGTGCGCGCCATGGCCACCGACACCGCGCACGACACCTCCGCCGACCTTCCCGCGCAACCGCCCGACCCACCGGCGCAGCAACCTCCCGATCGAGTCGGCTTCGTCCACGCGGGCGCCACCGCGCTCGCCCTCGGTGCCCTGGGTGTCGTGTTCGGCGACATCGGGACGAGCCCGCTGTACGCGCTGCAGACGGTCTTTACCACCGAGAACAACCGGCTCCCGATCAATCACGCCGCCGTGTACGGCGTCATCTCGATGGTCGTGTGGTCGTTGATCCTCGTGGTCGGCGTCAAATACGTGTGGCTCGTGATGCACGCCGACAACGAGGGCGAGGGCGGCATGATGGCGCTCGTGGCGCTCGTCCGGCGACTGCAGGCACGCACCGGCATGGCGGCGGCAGCGGCGCTGATCGGGCTCGGCGTCTTCGGCGCGTCGCTGTTCTTCGGCGACGCGATGATCACGCCGGCGATCTCGGTCCTGTCCGCCGTCGAGGGCCTGAAGGTCGTGGACAGCGGCCTCGGCGGCATCGTCCTCCCACTCACGCTCGGGGTCCTCGCCGGGCTGTTCGCCGTGCAGCGACTCGGGACCGGGGCCGTCGGCAAGCTGTTCGGCCCGATCATGGTCGCGTGGTTCTCGGTCATCGCGCTTGCCGGCCTCGTCGAGATCGGCAAGGCCCCGGGCATCGTCGCGGCGCTGTCACCGACGTACGCGCTCACGTTCGCCGGCGCCCACGCGGCGCTGTTCTTCGTCGCCCTCACGGGCATCGTGCTGACGATCACCGGCGTGGAGGCGCTGTACGCCGACATGGGCCACTTCGGCCGCCGAGCGATCACGCGCGCATGGTTCTGGGTGGCGTTTCCCGCGCTCACGCTCAACTACATGGGCCAGGGTGCGCTCGTACTCCACAACCACTCGGCGCGGGAGAACCCATTCTTTCTGCTGCTGCCGTCCTGGTCGCAGCTGCCAATGGTGCTGCTGGCGACGGTCGCAACCGTGATCGCTTCCCAGGCGGTCATCTCCGGGGCCTTCTCGCTCGGCCGCCAGGCGGCGCAGCTCGGCTATCTGCCTCGGCTCACGGTGCGCCACACCTCGAGCGCTGAGATCGGCCAGGTGTACCTGCCGGCGATCAACTGGATCGTGCTGATCGCGGTCGTGATGCTCGTGCTGGGCTTCCGATCCTCGGCGAACCTCGCCGCCGCGTACGGCGTGGCAGTGACCGGGACGATCCTGATCACGACGATCCTGTTCTTCACGGTCGCCCGGGCCCGCTGGCGGATTCCGTTCTGGATGGCGCTCGCCGGCGGTGTGGTGTTCGGCGGCCTCGACCTGCTGTTCTTCTCGTCCAATCTCCGCAAGCTGCTCGACGGCGGCTGGTTTCCGGTCGCGATCGGGCTCTTGGTGTTCTGCGTGTTCATGACCTGGCATCGCGGTCGTGGGCTCATCACGAGCGCCCGCGAGTATCACGAGGGACAGCTGCGCGACTTCGTCGAGGAGGTCCACGCGATGCAGCCGCCGCCGTACCGGGCGCCCGGCACGGCCGTGTTCCTCAACGCCAATCCGCATTCGACGCCGTGGGCGCTGCGCGCCAACCTCGAGCACAACTGCGCACTGCATGCCTCGACGCTGATCGTCAGCGTCGACACCCGCAACGTGCCGAATGTCCCATCACGGGAACGGATCACGATCGACGACCTCGGGTACGTTGACGACGGGATCTTCCACGTCGGCGTGCGCTACGGATTCCAGGACACCCCTGACGTGCCCGCAGCGCTCCGGCTTGCCGTCGCCGCCGGGCTCGAGTGCCCGGTGGACCTCGACCACGCGACCTACTTCGTCTCCCGGATCGCCCTGCGCCGCGGCACGAAGCACAACATGGCGCGTTGGCGCAAGAGCCTGTTCCTGACGATGGCGCGCCACGCCGCGAACCCGATCGAGTACTTCAACCTGCCGATCGACCGCACGATCGTCATGGGTGGCCAGGTCGCGGTCTAGTCGGGGTCACTCAGAACGGCGAGGCGGCGGCGAGCCCGAGAGCCCGGACGTAGTCAAACGGAGCCGCGCCGTTGTCGAGCCACGGACGCCCCACCCACAGGAAGGCGTCGGCAAATCGGAAGGCGAGCGAGCGGTCGTGGGCGGAAAGACGCCATCGTGGATCGGTCACCTGCCACGTCGGCGGGATCCCAAGCGCCGCGCAGATGTGGTCGAAGCGGTCGTGGCAGACCCGCGGGTTGTCGTGATTGCCGTGGTACTCGCCGTAGAGGAACGGCGCCCCGGACTCGGCGGTGTTGACGATCATGTGCTTTCCATGAACGCCGCGGGCGGCGAGTTCACCCTCGATCCTGGCGCCCCACTCGAGCTCCCGGGCGGGCGAGTCGTACTGCGTGTCGTTCATCGCGAACCCGCGCACGTGCCGGATTCCCGCGCCGATCAGCATGTCGGCCGCCTGTCCCGGACGCAGCGGCCACCACGCAGCGCCGGCGTCGATGTACACGGTCGTGTGCGGGAGCGCCGTGAACCGCCGGGCGGCATAGGCGACGAGATCGAGCGGGGCCCGGGTCGGCGCGCACAGGGCGAAGGGCATGTCGGGCTGCAGGATCAGCGCCACCCGGGAGGAGCCGATGCCGGCCGCAAAATTGTTGATCCAGCGACGATACGACGCCTGCTGGCCGCCGCTCAGAGCTGTCGAGCAGGCGCTGCCCTCCCACGGATCAAGCCGGAAGACCGCCACCTGGGCGAGCGTGTTCGGATCGCCACCGGTGTCCTCGTCGATGTACTGCTGCACCGCCTGGCGGATGTCGCCGTCACGGAACCATGCCCCGAACCAGTACGCCGCCGGGCGCAGCGCGATCTTCGCCATCAGCCGCCGGTTCCGTCCCGTGGCCCGTTCGTAGGCCGGATACACGCCGTCGATCGTGCCGGTGTAGTGACCCCAGTGGATCCCGGCGAGCGGATTTGTCCGCCACGCGCCGGGCACGCCCCGGTTCGCAACCCCGGCCATCGCCCGCGGCGCTCCGAACGCAAGCGCAGCAAGCCCTGCCGCGAGCAGCAGGCAGCCCGCGATCGAGACACGACGCACGACGGTGGACGGACGTAACGGCATATAGGTCTAAACGGCACGGTCCCCACCAAGCCTGAACCGCCGTGTCATTCGTACGACATCTCACCGACGCACGGCCGCGTCCCGGTACGCCCCATCGGCGATGAATCCCGATTCACCGCCACCTGTCGGCGGTCAGTCGCCATCGACCCCGACGGCGCGCGGCCGCGCGACAGGTCACCATTTTGCATCCAACCATCGAATACGGAGGCAAAACGAGATAGACACACACCGGCCCAATCTGAGATCCACTTGTGAACATCTGAGCCTCTGCCTAGACTTACGCGCGCATGCCGAACCCGGTCGCCACCGCCCCCAATGAGGGGCAACACGTCGGCGTCGTGCACGAGCGGCTGCGCGGGGCGATCCTCCGCGGCGAGATTCCGGCCGGCGCGACGACCTCGCAGGCGGCGCTCGCCAAGGAACTCGACGCCGGACGGACGCCGCTGCGCGAAGCGCTGCGCATGCTCCAGCGCGAGGGCCTGGTCATCTCGGAGCCCAACCGGCGGGTGCGGATCGCCGAGCTCTCCAGCGACGACGCGGAGGAGCTCTACATCATGCGGATCAGCCTCGAGGCGGTGGCGATCCGGATCACCGTTCCGACGCTCCAGTCCGCGGATTTCGCCGCACTCGAGGGCTACATGGCGCAGATGGACCACTACATGCGCACCGGCGACAGCCCGGGCATGCGGCAGCCTCACCACGAGTTCCACCAGCTGCTCGTGGCCGGCGCCGGGCCGCGGGTGAGCGACATGATCGACCAGCTGTTCGACCACGCCGAGCGCTACCGCCTCCGCTACGGGGCCACGCGGCTCGAGGTATGGGACCAGCGCCGCGCCGAGCACCGCGCGATCGTCGACGCTGCGGCGGCCGGGGATCCCGACCTCGCCGCGTTCCGGCTGACCGAGCACTACGCCAGCACGGCCATGCTGATCTTCGCCGCGCTTGACCCCGATCACGACCTCCTCCGGCTGCGGACGACCATTCAGACCGTCGCGCCGGGCGCCGAGGATCGGCTCACGATCACCTGAGCAGGCGCGGCACGAGCCGACCGGCGTTCCCCGCGTCGACCGCCGCACGCTCGCGCGCCGAGATAGCTCAGCTCGGGGGCGGGATCGCCGGTGTCGGGCAGCGCCGCGTACGGCCAGTCGGTGCCGAACACGATCTGCGAGAGCGGCACGATGCTCGCCGCGGCCTCGACCGCGGTGCGGTGATTCGACAGGCCGGTGTCGCACCACAGACCGAGCGAGCAACGCGAGCGCACCGGACGGAGCCAACCCCGCCCGCTCCGGTTCGCGGTCCGCGAGCGATGCGATCCGGTGGGCGAGAAACGGAGCGGTGCCCCCGAGGTGTGCGACCTGCAAACGGATCTGACGGCAGCGCTCGAGCGTGCCCGAGTAGATGAGGTTGACAACGGCACGCGTCGTGTCGAACACGAACTCGTAGAGCCAGACCGGATGCTGCGCCAGCGCCGGTGGGGCCGTCGGGGCAGCCGGATGCAGGAACACGTATGCGCCGCGCGCATCGAGCGCATCCCACACTGGGGCAAAGCGCTCATCGCCGTGGTAGATCCCGCCGACGTTGGACAACAGCGCGACCCCGTCGAGCTCCAGCACGTCGAGCGCGTGGTCGAGCTCCGCGATCGCGGCGTCCGTGTCCGGGAGCGGCAGCACGGCGAGGCCGGCGAACCGCGACGGATCGGAGCGCACGAGCGCCGCGGTCTGCTCGTTGACGAGCCGCGCCAGGTCGACCGCGAGCGGTCCGTCGCCGAACCACACCCCGGGCGGCGACAGGGACACGACGGAGGCGTCGATCGCGTGGCGATCCATCAGCGCATACATCTCCCCTGCCGACCACGGGGGCAGCGGCAACGTCAGCAGGCCCCGCTGCTCGAGCGCGCGCCGGTAGTCATCCGGGACGATGTGGGTATGGGCGTCGATCCGCACCGGCGTCAGTCAGGGAGGATGCCGACGACCCGCGCCGGCGCGGCGCTCGCCCGGACGAGGCGCAGCGGGAAGCACGCGACGGTCGCGCCGGTCGAGGGCATCTGATCGAGGTTGACGAGACGCTCGATCTGGCAGTAGTCGAGGTCGGCCTGATGGGCCTCCCAGAACACGCCCGGCGCGTCGTGCACGAGAGCCTCGGCGGCCTGGAGGCGCAGCGGACGGTCCCAGCCCCAGGCGTCGATGCCCATGACCCGGACGCCCCGCTCGTGCATCCATCGCGTGGCGGCGGCGGTCACGCCGGGCCCGCGATCGATGTAGTCGCGGCGTCCGTAGTACGCGTCGAGCGCCCGGTCGTCGCATCGACGCACGATGTCACCGGGCGACAGCGTCGTCGTGCCACCGCGCCTCGAGGGCCGTCGAGTTGTGCGTTCCCAGCGAGACAAGCTCGCGCGTCCATCCCTCCCCACGCCTCAAAAACGCTGCCGGCACTCCGTACAGCTGCTCGATCTCTCGCGCACCGGCCGCGTGGTCGATGTACTCGATCGCGTTGCGCTGGAAGTCCGGCGTCCCCGGCGCGCTCGAGGCGATCGGCGCCGAGAGATCGACGATGCGGGGCACGCGTCAGGCAGGCTGGTTGAGAACGTCGTCGACGCCGCCCATCTGGCCCGGCAACGCCTCGCGCATGTGCTCAAACGCCGCGTCGATGTTGTCCGCCGTGATCGCCATCTCCGAGTTGAGGATCCCCCGCGAGACGTCCTGCACGAGCTTGACGCGCGGGAACCGCCGCTCGCCGAACGCGAGCAGCGACTCCGCGAGGTCCTCGTGTGCGGAGAGCTCGTCGGCGAGCACGACCGCATCCTCGAGGGCCATCGCCGCGCCCTGGGTGAGGTGGGGCGTGCAGGCATGGGCGGCATCGCCGCAGATGAGGACGCGATCCTTGAACCAGGGGATCGGCAGCAGCACCTCGCTGAGCGGCGAGTACACGATGTCGGCGTCGTCGGTGAGCTCGTCTCGGATGTCCCCGAGCGGGCCGTTGAACGGAGCGAGCCGTTCGCGCAGCATGTCCGGCAGGTCCGCCTGCTCGTAGCGGACGTGCGGGGGCTCGGCGACGACGAGCAGCAGGTACATCGTCTCTGGGCTGAGCGGGATGTGCCCGCCCTTGGCGCCGACCGCCTGGTAGAGCGCTCCCTGGGACAGCTCCTCGGGCCGCTGGCACCGTGACGCGCCAGACGGCAAACCCGGTGTACACCGGATTCGACGCCTCGCCGTAGAGCCGCTTGCGCAGCGGGGAGTTGATCCCGTCGAAGCCGACGACGAGGTCGTACTCGCCGGTCGTGCCGTCGGTGAAGCCGACGTGGGCGGCGCCGTTGTTCTCCAGGGCATCGACGGTCGTCCCGTACCGGACCTTGCACCCCCGCCTGATCGACGGCGTCGATCAGGATGTTGTGGAGATCACGCCGGGAGAGCCCGTTGTTTGCCGGAACCCCGTTCCCGCCGAGCCGCGAGCGGACGTCGACGACGAGGTTGCCGTCGGCGTCGTGGAACATCCACGAGGTGAACTGGTATCCCGCGTCGAGCACGTCGTCGAGCACTCCGATCTTCTGCAGTGCCCGTAGCGAGTTCGCCGGCTGGTTGATGCCGACGCCGTACACGTTCGGCTCCGGCTTGATCTCGACGACGTCGACCTCATGGCCGGCGTTTGCCAGCGCGGCCGCGGCACCGAGGCCACCGATGCCCGCGCCGACGATCAGGATCTTTCGCTCCGCCATCTCCGTCTCCTAATGGACGCTCGCGGCCGCCCACGGGTTGGCGGCCTCGTCGTTGGCATGGTCGGCCGGCACGGCCGATGGGAACCCTTCCATCATCGAGTCCGGCATCGCGACGTTGCGATAGAAGGTGTTCGACCCCTGGGACGGGTACCAGCGCTTCGTCTCCCAGTCCGGCACGTACAGCCGGTAGCCGCCGGTGTTGATCTCGAAGCGGACGCCGCCCGGCTCGCGCGCGTAGAGGTAGTCCTGCTCGCCCATTCCGTGACGGCCCGGACCGAACTCGATCGGGATGTCGGCGTTCAGCAGGATGTCGGCCGCTCGCAGCAGCTCGTCTCGGGAATCGACCCACCAGGCGAAGTGATGGATCCGACCCGGCACATCGCTCTGGTCGAGGATCAACCCGAGGTCGTGCGACTTCTCGTTGTTCGTCGACATCGCGAACACGACGAGGTCGGTCTCCTCGTTGAGCATCGTGTACTCGGTGAAGGTCGAGCCGAGCACGTCCCGGAACCACTCGGCCTCGGCCACCGGATCCTTCGTCAGGACGGTGACGTGGTCGATCTGGCGCGGGGCGATGCCTCGCGGCACGAACCGCTGCGGCCGGTCCGGGAACGGCGACTCCTTCCCCGGCGGGGCCACGTACATCTCGTTCTCCCAGAAGAGCTCGTGCGTCTGACCGCCCGGAGAGGTGAAGCGAACGCGCGCCCGTGCCCGACGTTGTCGTCCCTCCAGTCGCCGTCGACGCCGCGCGCCTGCACGTTTGACACTGCCGTCTCGAGGTCCTCCGCGCTCCAGGTGCGCCACCCGATGTGACCGAGACCGGGCTCGGCCGCCTCCGTCAGCTGAAGGCTGTGGTGCGACCATTCACCCCACGCCCGGAGGTAGACCGACTGACCCTCGCGCGTCGTCTCGTCCAGACCGAGCACGTCGGTGTAGAACCTCAGCGACTCGTCGGGTTTCGGCGTGAGAATCTCGAGATGTGCGAGATGAGCAATGAGACGACGGGGCATGGGACTCTCCTCTCTCTGATCCAGTCCGGGCGCGGCTCGACCTCCGAGACACAGGCTCAGCGACCTTAATCACATACGTATCCGAAGTCAAGTTTCCGATTCCAAAAGCCAGTTTGACGCCAACATGACAAGCTGGATACACTTTCGCCGACCGGAAAGTCGACCTCCCATGAGCTCCCCCGCCCCTTTCGCCCTCGCCACGTGCCGCGCCGCGGATGGCTGCCCGTTCGCCGCCCTCGTGCGTGACGGGCGGGCGACCGCGCTCGACTCCCATCTCGGCGCCGCGGTCACGATCCGAGGTCTGATCGAGGATTGGGACGTTGCCTACGGACGACTCCAGGCGCTCGCCGACGGCCTCGACGCGGACGCGTTCGAGCACGCGGCGGACGACCTCCACCCGCTGCCACCGCTCATGCCGCCGGGCGAGATCTTCCAGGCCGGCGCGAACTACCGCCAGCATGTCCTCGACCTGATGAGCGGCGCCGAGGCGCGGGGCGACTCCTCGGATGGCCTCGGCGGAGGCGAACGTGACCAGGCCCGGGCCGAGCTCGAGCAACGGCTGCGCTCCGGGCAGCCGTTCGTCTTCCTCGGCTCGGCTCACGCGATGGTCGGGGCCCACGACGACGTCATTCTCCCGGCGGACTGCGCGCAGCCGGACTGGGAACTGGAGCTCGCCGCGGTGATCGGGCGTCCCGCGCGCCGCGTTCCGCGTGAACACGCACTCGAGCACGTCGCCGGGTACACGATCTGCAACGACGTGACCGCGCGCGATGCGCTCATCCGCGCGGATACCCGGTCGCTCGGCCTCGACTGGCTCGCCGGCAAGAACGCCCCGACGTTCCTGCCGACCGGGCCGCTGTTCGTGCCCGCCGCCCACGTCGAGCGATCCCGGCTCGCTTCAGATCGTCCTCAAGGTCAACGGCCGGACGATGCAGGACGAGTCGACCGCCGACATGGTGTTCGACGTGCCCGCGCTGATCGAGTTCATCTCCAACGTTGCTGAACTCCGTCCCGGTGACCTTGTCCTGACGGGATCGCCGGCCGGCAACGGCGCGAGCCACGGGATCTTTCTCAAGCCGGGCGATGTGATGGAGGGGACGATCAGCGGCCTGGGCACGCAGCGCAATCGCTGCATCGCCGAGGTGCCACTCGCTGCGGAGGCGGTTGCATGAGCGTCACAGCGCTGGAGCTTGAGCGGATTGCCGCCGAGCGCGACGTGCGTGACCTGATCGTCTCGGCCTGGGCCGCGATCGACCGCAAGGATTGGGACACGTACGCCGCCGCGTTCGCGGAAGACGGCGAGTTCGAAATCCTCGGTCAGCGCCGCACGGGGCGAGCCAACATCGCCGCCGGCCCCGCCCGCGACCTCGCCAAGTACGACGGACTCCAACACATCGTCACCAACGTGATGGTCCGCGTCGACGGTGATGCTGCGGACGGGCAGTGGTACGCCACCGCGATTCATGTTCCGGACGCCTCCCAGCCGGATCGCCACGCCGACGTCGGCTTGGTGTACCGCTTCAGCGCCCGCCGCGGCACTGACGGCTGGCACTTCGCCGAGGTCGTGATCCGACCCGTGTGGTCGAGTGGCATCGGCTTCGAGATCGAAGACGCGCCCGAGTCCTACGTGTCGCCGCGCGTCGTCCTCTTCTGACACATCAATACACGTGGAGCCTCGCCAATGACCCTTGTCGCCATCAACCCCGCCGACGGGACCGAGATCGGTCGCTACGACCAGCCATCCAGCGACGATGTCGCCGCGGCTATCGACCGGGCGGACGCCGCCTTTCGCTCGTGGCGGCAGCGGCCGATCGCCGAACGCGCCGACCTGCTGCGGTCCCTCGCCGCGACGCTGCGGGCACACTCGGCGGAGCTCGCGCGGGAAGCCACGCTGGAGATGGGGAAGATCCTGCGCGAGGCGGAGGGCGAGGTCGAGAAGTCGGCTGCCTTCTGCGAGTACTACGCGGACAACGCCGCGCGGCTGCTCGCACCGCAGTCGATCGAGGCCGGCGGTGTCGAGAACTACGTCCGGTTCGAGCCGATCGGGGTCGTGCTCGCGGTGATGCCGTGGAACTTCCCCTACGTCCAGGTGTTCCGCTTCGCGCCGCCGGCGCTTGTCGCCGGCAACGTCGCCCTGCTCAAGCATGCCTCCAACATCCCCGGATGCGCGGTGAAGATCGAGGAGATGTTCCGGAAGGCCGGGTTCCCGGACGGGGTCTTCCAGAGCCTGCTCGTCGGCGCCGCCGAGGTCGAGCCGATCCTGTCGGATCCGCGGGTGCGGGGCGTCGCGCTGACCGGCAGCGAGGCGGCCGGCACCAAGGTGGCGGCGACGGCCGGGAGCAACCTCAAGCGCTCCGTCATGGAGCTCGGCGGCTCGGATCCGTTCATCGTGCTCGGCGATGCCGATCTCGATGCGGCCGCCCGCGAGGGCAGCCGCGGTCGCAACATCAATGCCGGGCAGGCGTGCATCGCGTCCAAGCGCTTCATCGTCGTCGACAGCGTCGCTGACGCGTTCGAGGACAAGCTCGTCGAGGTCGTCGGCTCGCTGCGGGTCGGCGACCCGCTTGACCCCGCCACCGATGTCGGTCCACTTGCGCGGCAGGATCTCGTCGACGACCTGCGGTCGCAGGTGGAGGCCTCGGAGGCTGCTGGGGCACGCGTCCTGACCGGCGGCTTCGACGTCGAGCTGCCCGGCTCCTTCGTCCGCCCGATCGTCATGACCGACGTCACGGCTGACATGCCCGTGTTCCGCGAGGAGACGTTTGGCCCCGCGGCGGCGGTCATCCGCGTCGCCGACGAGGAGGAGGCGATCGCCGTCGCCAACGACACGTCCTATGGTCTCGGCGCGTCGGTGTGGACGCAGGACCTTGAGCACGGCAAGGACGTCGCCGCGCGCATCGACGCCGGCATGGTCTTCATCAACTCGATCGTGTTCTCCGACGCGCGCCTGCCGTTCGGTGGGGTCAAGCGCAGCGGCTACGGCCGCGAGCTCGGCGAGTACGGCATTCGCGAGTTCGTCCAGGTCAAGTCCGTCGCCGTCCACTCGGTCGAAAACGAGACAACGCCTGCGCCGGTCGCGGTGGGAGCCACCGAGTGAGCCACCGCGACCCCGACGACGCGCCGGTCGCCGAGACCCTCCTCCTCGGCGGCCGGCGGTTCGGGGTCATCGACCTCAGCCAGCGGCTCAGCAACGCGACGAGCGAGCACGAGCCGATGCCGCACCGGATCGAGTACTTCGATCACGAGGACACGGTGCCGCTCGTCGAGGAGAAGTTCGGGCTCGGCGCATCACACTGGCGCGACGGCCTCGTGTGGGCCCACGAGCGCGTGACCCTGACCACCCACTCGGGCACGCACATCGACGCGCCGTACCACTACCACCCGACGAGCGGCGGGCGGCCGGCGCGCGCGATCGACGAGGTGCCGTTCGCGTGGCTCATGGGCGACGGCGTCGTGCTCGACATGCGCCACATCGATCGCACCTGCGGTATCCGCGAGCCCCACGTCCGGGCCGAGCTCGATCGCATCGGTTACGCGATCAAGGACAACGACATCGTTCTCATCCGGACCGACGTGTCGGAGCACTACGGCGAGGCGGGCTATGAGCACCTGCATCCGGGGTTGCGCCGAGACGCGACCGCGTACCTCGTTGAGCACGGCGCCCGGCTGATCGGAATCGATGCCTGGGGCATCGATCGCGCGTTCGACGTGATGACCCGCGAAGCGCTTGCCGGCGACGACGCTCAGCTCTGGGAGTCGCACAAGTACGGGGCCGACCACGAGTACTGCCAGATCGAGAAGCTGTGCAACCTCGGCGCGATCCCGATGCCGTTCGGATTCACCGTGCTCGCGCTGCCGATCCGGCTCGAGCGGGCGAGCGGCGGCTGGGCGCGCGTCGTCGCGCTGATCCCGAGTTAGCGGCCCGGAACCGGCGTCACGGCACGGCCGGCACGCGCGGCGCGGGCATCCACCCGGGGACGGGGCGCCCCAGCGTGTTCCGCAGCACGCCGATCCCCTCGATCTCGAGTTCGACCGTATCGCCGGGCGACAGGGTGCGCCCGAGCTCGAGCCCACAGCCGCCGCCGACCGTGCCGGAGCCAAGCAGCGTGCCGGCGACGAGCGGTTCACTCGCCGACGCCCACGCGACGAGCTCGCCGACCGACCACATGATCGTGCCGGTCGCGCCCTCGGACCACTGCTCGCCGTTGACGCGTGCGGTCATCCGCAGATCGTCCCCGACGGCATCCCGCGTGACGATCCGCGGTCCGACGGACGAGCCGAAGTGCTTGCCCTTCGACGGGCCGAGGCCACCGACCATCTCGCGCCGCTGGATGTCACGCGCGCTGAAGTCGTTGAAGACGGTGAACCCGAGGACGTGGTCGAGCGCGGTCTCCGGCGTCAGATTGCGACCCGAGCGCCCGATCACGATTCCGAGCTCGAGCTCGTAGTCCATCGCCTCCGAGTACGACGGCCACGGGATCTCATCCTCGGGCCCGAGGATCGCGTGGACGTTGCCGAAATACGAGACCGGCAGCTCGTAGAGGACGTCGGCGGGTCGCGCATCCGCGCCCCGCGTCCGGCGCGTCGCCTCGACGAAATGCCCCTCAAACGCCATGAAGTCGCGGTAGGCGATCGGGTCGATCGGCGCGAGCAGCCGGGCGTCACGCCCGACCGGAGCATCACCGGGGTCGATCGAGGCGACCTCTCGCAGAGCCTCGAGATACGTGTCGCCGGCCGCGAGGCCCGCGCTCAGACTGCCTGGGATCAGTGCCGCCGCAATGCGGCGGGCGGCCTCGGCGGTGGCACCCCGCCGCTGGAGCGTGCGCATGTGCGCCGCACGCGCGTCGATCCACTGATCGGGCGCGGCATCGGAGGCAACTGCGACCCTCGGTTCGGGGCCATCGGGACTGGGGACGGGAAAATCGCGCGATCTGCATGGCCGAAAAGAATATCCAATCCGGCGATTCGTATACTCTTGGCGTGCAGCGCCGCGGACTGCTCGTCGCCTTCTCCGGGATCATGCTGGCGACGCTCCTCGCGGCGCTGATCAGACGTGTGCGACCGCGCTGCTGCTCGCCTGCCTGTGGGCGGGCACCGATGGCTGGGGTTCGGCGCGCGTCATCGTGAGCGCGGCGACATGCCTCACCGCGCTCGCCGCGTTCGATCACCGTCGAGCGGCGCGCGCCGGAGCCCGCTGCTGCCACTGGCCCTGTTCCGCTCGCCCGGTCCCTCGGGTCACCGCTGGGAACGCGGTCCTACCGGCCCTCGCGGTCGCGGCGAATGCTGCGTCCTCGCCGGAGCGGGGCTGCCGGTCTCGACCTGGCCGGTCTACGTCGTCGCGATCCAGAACGCAGGTCGAGGCCCCCACGCTCGGGACCCGCGACCGCGTCGCTGCTGTTCTTTCGCACGATGGCGGGGAGCGTCGCGGTCGCGGCCCTCGGGGCGCTCCTCAACGCCCGTCTGAGGGCGGAGCTGAGCGCCCGGCTACGGTGTTCGTCTCGTTCCTGCCGCTCGCCGTCGCGCTGTTGCTCCTGGCGCTCTCGCTGAAGGAACTGCCGCTGCGCACCCGACGCGCGTGATCACACGTCGTGGAACAGCCCTGCCGCGGCGTTCCCGCCGAGGATCTTCGCCTTCGCCGCGTCGCTGAGCCCGTCCAGCGAGCGGATCGTCTCCCAGATCGGCGCGTTGTCCCAGCCCGGGTAGTTGGAGCCGAGCACGACGTTGTCCTCGCCGATCACGTCGATCAGCAGCCGCAGCGCCCGCGGGTCGTGGACGACCGTGTCGAAGTACAACTGCCGGAGGTAGCCGAGGATGTCCGTTGGCAGGCCCTCCTCCGCGAGCCGGTCGACGGTGCCGTACACGTTCGCGTGGTAGGCGAGCCGACCGATCTGGAACGGGATCATCCCGCCGCCGTGCGGGATCATCACGCGGAGGTTCGGGTGACGGCCGAGCGTTCCGCTGAAGATGAGCCCGACGACCGCGACCGTCTCGGTGAACAAGTAGCCCCACGCCCAGTCGACCTGGTGGCGCATCAGCCATTCACCGCCGGCGGCCGGCAGATCGAGATCCTGACCGAGCGCGACGGGATGGAGCAGGATCGGGACGTCGAGCTCCTCGACGGTTGACAGGAAGTCCGCGCATTCGGGGTCACTCAGGGTGCGCCCGCCGGACAGCGCGTATCCGATCGAGCACGATTTCAGGCCGAGCTCTCGGACAGCCCGGGCAAGCTCGGCGGCGGCGAGATCGAGGTCCTGCATCGGGAGCTGCGCCGAGCCCCAGAAGCGATCCCGATGCGGCGCGACGTGGCGCGCGGTCTCGTCATTGAACGCCTGTGAGAACTCGTTGCCCACCTCGGCGGGCAGGTGGTAGCTGAAGATCATCGGGCTCGGCTGCAGGACGTGCACGTCGATCCCGTTCTGGTCCATGAACGGGATCTGCTGATGCACACCCTCCCCCCAAAAGTTCTCCGGGGTGCCCGGCACGCGGTACTCGAGGTCCCCGGAGCGGAAGTACCACCCGCCATCCCGGGTCGTCATCTCGATGCCGTACGGCTTGACGATGTCGAGAACCGACCGTGGCTGGTAGTGGGTGTGGACGTTGATCGTGCGCGCCATGAGTCCGTACGCGTTGATCGTATCCAAATCTCATCTCTGGATGCAACGGTCGTCCACGCCGCATGCGGCGATGGTGAGTCGCCCGGGCCGAGCTAGTCGGCCTCGCTGACACGACCGCCGATCGCGTCGAAGAACCGAGCACGGAACCGCGCGCCCCGGCGATCCGGTGGAAACCGGCCGACGGCGCGCTCGAGCTTGGCGTCGCTGTAGAACCGCCGGGCCCATGGTGAGGACGGCTTCGCCAGACGACACGTCGCCCACATCCCGGCCCCGGGCATGAACACCGCCAGGACCCCGAGCGCAATCCGGCCCTTGAGGAACGAGATCACCGAGAGCACCAGCGCCTGAGTGGCCCAGAACACCGCAAACGCCGCCGGGAGCGGCTGGCTCAGACCGAACGGTCTGATCCCGAGCACGACGAGCGCCATGAACGCGCATACGAGGATCACCGCGTCGAGCGAGGCCCGTCCGTCCTTCGACCAATAGACGTCCTCGAGGCGGACCCACAGGGCGAACTCATCGGCCGTCAGCCCGACGCCGATGCCGAAGCCGATCGCCGCAAGCTGGTACCACGGCGCGCCCGGCCGCAGCGCGAACCCGAGAAATCCGCCGACGGTCATCAGCGCGATCCCCCAGACGAGATGGTGGATGTGCAGGCCGGAGGCGGTCTCGAGGTTGCCCGGCCACCACGACACCTGGGCGCGGATCATGCGCGTGCTCGTGCGGATGAACAGGAACGAGCCGAGGAACCCCAGCAGCACGAGGAAGGCGGCGCTGCGTCCGGAGTGTCCGGCCAGATTGAGGACGATGATCCCGGTATCCGCCGGCATGATCGATCCGAGCCTAACGAGCCGCCCGCGCCCGTGATCAGGGTGCGCGTTTCGGTACTTGCGTGCGGGCAACCACCGAGCGCCATCCGCGCTCACTACGGAGACTGTGGTCGTACCGGGCATGCCCGTCGCCCGTCCCCGCGGTGTCGGTGTAGCCCGAGTCCGCGGCGCTATCGGCGGCCGAGCCCGCGGACCCGGTCGAAGATCAGCCGGATCACGCTCGCCACCAGGTCCGGGTCGTGCAGCTGCACGTAGTGATCGCTGCCGGTGGCAAGGATGTGGGGCGTCTGCGGCTCGAGCTTGACGAGCGCGTTCTGGCCGAGCGGCCACACCGTCAGCAGCCTGGCGGCGATGTCCTTCGGCGTCCCCGGGGCGAGCCCGAACTGCTCGGTCTTGCTGATCACGGCCAGTGGCATGCGAGGCAAGGGCCGCGCCCGCTGGACGGCGCGGATGGCGCCGTCGATGTCGATCCGCTCCCACCCGGGTGCGGCGTCAAGCGCCGTGCCGGGGAAGTTGAGCAGGTGATCGTAGGTCGGCCACAGCGAACCGAACAGCCGCTTGATGTCAGGGCCGAACGCGTCGACGAGCACCATTGCGGCGACATCCCGGCGATAGGTCTGAGCGTAGTAGCGATCGATCATGCCCCCCATCGAGTGCGGCGCCAGGATCACCGGCGTGCGGATCCCGGCGCGGTGGATGAGGGCGTGCAGGTCGGCCGCCATGTCCGGGAGCTTGCGCGGCATCGGCGCCGACGTGCTCCGGGTCGTGAGCGCCAGCGGTGTCGTGTAGCGGATCGTGCCCGGCCGGTCGTACATGCATACGTGCGTGAACCGGGACACACCCGCGAACACGGACGGCGACGACGGCACCGGGAACGTCGCGTCGGTCAGAGTCCAGGGGTCTGAGGAATCGTGAATCCCGGACTCGAGAATGACCGTGGGGTTCCCGCGACCGGCGCACCGGAGGTACAGTTTGCGCCCGCCGCCGACCGCGATCTGGCCGGCGAAGCGACCCTGTCGGGAAGTGGCCGACGCCGCTGCGGCCCCACCACAGTTCCCGATGATCGTCAGCGCCATCACCACTGCTCCGACCCTTCGGCCGCGTCTACGCAGACTCACGTGCGGAGCATAAGCGCACCCTTTGCGGAAATGCCGCACCGCATTCCGTGCCCTGCACCGAGGTGACGGCGCTCGCCCCCGGATATACGTTGTCGGTTGTCCATGAGCCAACCACCGAGTGAGATCCCGCGTGAGTACCTCGAGCTCGCCCTGAGTGGGCTGCAGTCTCTGCCGGACGCGTGGATCGTGTTCTTCGATCACGACCTTCGCTACGTCCTCGCCGCCGGAGGCGGGCTCAAGCGAGCCGGCTTCGACGCCGCCGCCATCGAGGGCCGACTCATGAGGCGAGGTGCTCCCGCCGGACCGAGCTCGGTTCTGGGAGCCGTATTACCGCGGCGCTCTCGACGGCCAATCGTTCACGTTCAACCTCCTCGGCATCAACGGCGAGCGTTGGTATGAGGTCCAGACGACGCCATGGACATCCGCCTCCGGCGAGCGACTGGGCGGGCTCTCGATCGGCCGCGACATCACCGACCGCAAGCGGATTGAGGATGTCAATGCCGCCTTCGCGGCGATCGTCGCCGCGACGGATGCCGCGATCATCGGCTCCGATCTCGAGGGCATGATCACGATCTGGAACGGTGGTGCGGAGGGCATCTTCGGCTACCGGGCGGACGAGGCGATCGGTCAGCCGATCGCGATGCTCCGGCCGGACGACAACGCAGATTTCGACGAGGCGGTCGCCCGCGCACGGGCCGGCGAGAACGTCCAGCTAGATGAGGCTGTCCGTCGACGTAAGGACGGCACTCCGGTCGAGGTCTCGGTCACGGTCTCGCCGGTGAGGAATGACGCCGGCAACGTCACCGGCCTCGGCGCGGTCGCGAGTGACATCACCAGACGCAAGGAGGCCGAACGCCAACGCGAGCTCGCACTCTCCGAGCTTCAGGACGCCCAGCGTCTGGCCCGGGTTGGCTCGTGGCACCGCGATCTCGCAACCTCGGTGGTCACGTGGTCGGATCAGCTGTACGAGATCTTCGGCCGGGACCCGGGCGACGGGCCGGCGTTCGGCGAGACGTTGCTCGCGTACGTTCATCCGGAGGACCGAGAGCGTGTCCTGAAGGCCGTCGCCAGCACCGCGGACGCGCCCCCCACATTCGACCTCGAGTTCCGGATCCGCACCGGTCGGGGAGACGAGCGCATCGTGCACGCCCGCGGACATCCCGATCCGGCTCGGCCGGGCACGTACTTCGGTACCACGCAGGACGTGACCGATGAACGCCGAGGCGAGGCGGAACGCGTCGAGTTGCTGCACGCGAGCGCCCGCGCCGAAGCCGCGAGCCGCGCGAAGAGCGAGTTTCTCGCCCGCATGAGCCATGAGCTCCGGACGCCCCTGAACTCGATCCTCGGGTTCGGTCAGTTACTCGAACTCGATGATCTGGCGGACGGGCAGCGCGAATACGTCGAGTACATCCTTCGTGGCGGGCGGCACCTGCTGCAGCTCATCAACGAGGTGCTGGACATCGCGAGCGTCGAGAGCGGACGGCTGGCCATTTCGCCCGAGCCGGTAGCGCTCGCCGAGCTCGTCCAGGAAGCGGTCACGCTCGTGGCCCCGATCGCGCGCGAACGCCAGGTGTCGATCGACTTCGACGTCAGCGGACTGGACGGCGACGGTCACGCGTTCGCCGACCGCAACCGGCTCAAGCAGGTCCTGCTCAACCTCTTGTCGAACGCGATCAAGTACAACCGGGCCGGTGGCCGGGTCGCGGTGTCGTTTGCGCGCGCCGACGAGCGCGTCCGCATCATGACCACCGACACCGGGATCGGGATCCGCCCCGAGCAGCGCGCGAATCTGTTCGAGCCGTTTGAGCGCCTCGGCGCGGAGCAGATCGGGATCGAGGGGACCGGCCTCGGGCTGGCGCTGTCAAAGGGTTTGGTCGAGGCGATGGGCGGCACGATCGAGGTCGAGAGCGAGCCCGGGGCGGGAAGCACGTTCGTCGTCGAGCTCGCGGCGGCCGACCATCCGCGTCGCCAGGACCGCACGGGCACCGGCGGCGAGCTGGCGATCGAACCGCGACTGCAGCGGCCGCGCCAGTGGCGGATCCTGTACATCGAGGACAACCTCTCGAACCTCGCGCTCGTCGAGCGCGTTCTCCGTCGCCACACGGCAGTCGAGCTCATCTCCGCGATGCAGGGAAGCCTCGGGCTGGAGCTCGCCAGCAAGCACCATCCCGACCTCGTCGTCCTCGACCTCCATCTCCCCGACATGAGCGGGATCGAGGTGCTGAAGCACCTGCAGGCCGAGTACCCGGACGTCCCCGTGGTCGTCGTCACGGCGGATGCCACCCCCCGGCAGGCCGAGGCGCTACGCCGGCTCGGCGCCGCGGAATATCTCACCAAACCGCTCGACGTGCGCCGCTTCCTCGCCGCCATCAACGAGCACCTGCCCGCCGCCATCGCCGATTCGGCCTGACCGGAGCGTGAGCCGCGGGTCAGCCCGCCATCGTCAGACCGCCGCTCACGCTCAGCACCTGGCCGGTGATGTAACCGGCGCGGTCGGAGGCGAAGAACACGACCGCGTCGGCGATCTCCTGCGGGCGGGCGAGGCGGCGAAATGGGATTGCCTTCTCAAGTCCCTCCCGAAGGCGGTCCGGCATCGTGTCGAGCAGCGGCGTGTCGGTCGGTCCGGGGCTGACGCAGTTGACGTTGATGCGGTGCCGGGCCATCTCCCGGGCGAGGGACTTCGTGAACGCGATCACGCCACCCTTGGTGCCCGCATAGACCGTCTCCCCGGTGCTGCCCACGCGGCCGGCATCGCTCGCAATGTTGACGATCCGCGCCGGGGTTCCGGCGGCGATGATCGCTTCCAGAAAGGCGTGGCTGACACGGACGGGACCGAGCAGGTTGATCGCGGTCAACTCCTGCCAGAGCCGATCGTCGTTGTCCATGAACGGCTCGATCCGGTCCCAACCGGCGGCGTTGACGAGCACGTCCGGCACGCGATGCGTCTGCACCACCTCGTCCCGCAGCGCCGCGATCGCCGCTGGGTCGGTCAGGTCCGCAACGTGCGCGGTGCTCGCGCCGCCGAGCTCGGCGACCGTCTCGCGGACACCGGCGTCGTTGCGGTCGACGGCGGCGACGGTGGCGCCGGCCTCGCCGAGCGTGAGCGCGATCGCCCGGCCGATGCCGGATGCGCCCCCGGTGACGACCGCAATCCGGTCGGAGAGATCGAGCGTGACGCTCATCGGGCGAACCGCGCAAAGTCGGGTGCGCGCTTTTCGCTGAACGCAAGCGCGCCCTCACGCCCCTCATCGCTCTCGACGAACAGGTCGAGGCCGGCCGCGGCCATATTGCCGATCCCGCCCTGATGGTCGGTGTCGGCGTTGAACGAGTGCTTCAGGAAGCGGATCGCGGTCGGGCTCATGTGCGCGACCTCGCCGGCCCACCGCTTCGCCTCGGGCAGGACCTCGTCCGGCGCGACTACCGCGTTGACGAGCCCCCACCGCTCGGCCGTCACGGCGTCGTACTGACGGCAGAAGAACCAGATCTCACGGGCGCGCTTCTCCCCCACGACCCGTGCCAGATATGCCGTGCCGAACCCGGCGTCGAACGAACCGACCCGGGGGCCGGCCTGACCGAAGCGGGCGGCCTCACTCGCGATGGTGACGTCGCAGAGCACGTGCAACACGTGCCCGCCACCGATCGCGACGCCGTTGACGGCGGCGATCACCGGCTTGGGAATGTCACGGATCAGCTTGTGCAGGTAATCGACCTCGAACAGCCCGCTCTTCGTCGGACCGTAATCGCCGGTCTGGGCCCGCTGCTTGACGTCGCCGCCGCTGCAGAACGCCTTGTCGCCCTCGCCGGTGAGGATGATCGCTCGGACTTGCCGATCAGCCCACGCCGCTCGGAACGCGGCGATCATCTCCTCGATGGTCTGTGCCCGGAACGCGTTGTAGCGCTCGGGCCGCGCAATCGTTACGACGGCGGCCGGGCCGTCGACCTCGTACCGGATGTCCTCGAACTCCGTTGTCATGGCGGGGCCACCGTCCTTTCGCGTCCATCGTTGACCGACAGCCGCGCACCCTACGCGGTCAGCGAATCGCGACCGGACCCGGTGGCGCGCCGGCCGTCCCGGTGAACGGAAGCGGCGGCGCTGACACGAACGCCTCGTACACACCGTCGTCGGCGCACGCGGCCGCGAGCTGCTCGAGATCGAACATCTCCCCGAGCAGCAATCCCATGTACACCAGCGCCGGGATGTGGAATGGCTGGAAGCTGTCGGGCAGCTCGTTCGGCCGGACCTCCACCCCCCACGTATCGGTCGCCACCGCCGCCACCCGCTTCTCCGCCAGCCACGGGATCGTGAAGAAGCTGAGCCCGGGAGCGTCGCCACCGGCGTAGGTCCCCCACCCCTGCTCTCGGCAGCGTGCCATCTGGCCGGTGCGCACGAGCAGGATCTCGAGCCAATCGCGGCCCTTCGCCCGGGGAATGTCGAGCAGGACCGCCCGCCCGACCAACGTGTCCTTCAGCTTCTCCGAGCCGAGGCGCGGCGCACCGAGGCTGGAGACTTGTGCCGCGGGGATCCCGTTGTAGGCGTGGCCGTCGTGAAAGATGTGCGCCAGGCTGTCCCAGTGCGTCGCCGATTGGAGGTGCAGGACGACCGTGTCGTCGGCGTAGCCCATCTGTCGCGGCAGCGGCTTGCCCGCCCACTGCTGGGCTCCGACGACGTGATCGCTCCCGGTGGCCACCGAGTACCGAAGGCAGTTGAACCGTCCGTTCGCGCCGGTCTGCGGACCGCCCTGATCGAAGTTCATTGCCAGCGAGATGACCCGGCCGGTGCGGATCAGTCGGGCGGCCTCCCGGACATGAGCGGCGGTGAGGTGGTTGGCCGTCCCGATCTCATCGTCGGCACCCCACCTGCCCCAGTTGCTGTATTTGGCGATGTATTCGTCGAAGACGTCGGGCGCCGCGGTCATGGTCGCGAGCGACCGTATCCAACTGGTTGATACGAATCAAACTCGATGTTTGGGATACGGTCCACGCGGAGTAGCGCCCGTCAAAACTCGCGGCCAAATCCTGACCTAAATGAGGGCTACGGTGCTCCGCAATCAACGATCGAAGGGAGCCACCATGTCCAAGCGCGACAGATACATCCCCGGCGTGCCGTGCTGGGTCGACGCCAGCCAGCCGGATCCGCAGGCAGCCCGTGCCTTCTACTCCGGCTTGTTCGGCTGGGAGTTTCAAAACATCATGCCCGATTCCGAGAGCGGCTATTTCGTCGGGAGAATCCGTGGCCAGGATGTCGGCGCCGTCGCGGGCCTGGCCGAGGGGGCACCGCCCGTCGCAACCTGGAACACCTACATCTGGGTCGAGAGCGCCGACGAGACGGCGTCCAGGGTCGTGACCGCCGGTGGTACGGCGTTGACGGAGCCTTTCGACGTGCAGGACCACGGTCGGATGGCGGTGCTGGCCGACCCGGAGGGAGCGGGCTTCTGCGTCTGGGAGGCCCGCGCGCACCGAGGCGCGGCGATCGTCAACGAGCCGGGATCGGTGAACTTCAACGGGTTGCACACACGTGACCTCGACCGAGCCAAGGCGTTCTACGGCGAAGTGTTCGGCTGGACGACGCTGTCCGTTTCCGGCAGCATGACGGCGTGGACACTGCCCGGCTACGGTGACCACCTCGCACTCGACCGGCCGACGATCCGTGAGGAGATGGCGGCCTTGGGCGCGCCCGGATTCGAGGACGTCGTCGCGACCATCGGGCTGATCGGAGACGATCAGCCGGACACCCAGCCGCACTGGGACGTGACCTTCGCGGTCGACGACGCGGACGCAATCGCGGCGACGGCGACCGAGCTCGGCGGCACCGTGCTCGTTGCACCCTTCGACGCACCATACGTGCGGATGACGGTGATCGCCGACCCGCAGGGGGCGATGTTCATCGCCAGCAAGTTCGTCCCCGCGAATCGGGACGGCGCCGGCCAGGCGGACGCGGTCAACGCGGCCTGAGCCTGAGGACGGCGCGCCTGACGTTGCGAGCCCGGTCGCTCACCGCCGAGCGGCCGGGCACGTCGTCTAGCGACTCGATCCGCCGAGGCCGCCGACGGCGCCGCTGACCACGTCGAGGACCTGGGTCGCGACCTCGTGGTCTCCCTGGAGCGCACCACGCTCGCGTGCCGTGCCCGGCGAGATCTGCCCGGTGGCCAACCCGTAGAAGACCTCCGGTTCGAGCGCGATCACCGCATCGGGTGACCGAGCAGCGCCGGCGGCGATCGACAACTCGCCCCGGTCGCCGCTGAGCTCAAACACGTCCCGCCCGACGCGCAGCTCGCAGCTGCGGCCGGCGAGCAGCTGTGGGTGACGCCGGCCGATGCCGGTGAGAATCCACTGCGGCCGAACGGCCTGCGATTCGCTGGCCGGTGTCCCGTACCGCTCGCCCCATTCGCTGAGCGCGGTCAGGGTTGCACCGAGCGCACGCCCGGCGTCGGTCAGCTCGTAGACGGTCACGGCCGTCGGGGGCGGCAACTCGCGCTTGGTGACCACGCCGGCGCTCTGAAGATCCGCGAGCCGCGAGGCGAGGATGTTCGTCCCCACGCCCGGCAGCCCGTCCGTCAGGTCCGTGTAGCGACGGGGACCGAGCATCAGCTCGCGCACGACGAGCAACGTCCACCGCTCGCCGATGACATCGAGGCCGCGGGCGATCGGGCACCGCTGTCCGTAGGTCTTCATGCGGCAATCATAGTAGACAGAACGAATTTGATTAGTTTACGCTTGTAAAAATCAAGCTCAAGCTCTGTGGAGGTGATGAGGTGACCGAACCGGTGATGGTGAGGGCGCTGAGGAAGACGTATCCGAACGGCGTGGAGGCCGTCCGCGGCATCACGTTCGACGTGCGTGGCGGCGAGGTGTTCGGACTGCTCGGTCCGAACGGCGCGGGAAAGACGACGACGCTCGGGGTGCTGACGACGCTCGTCCGACCGAGCGGTGGGTCCGCGATGGTCGGCGGGTTCGACGTCGTGAGCGACCCGGTGGCCGCGCGTGGCTCGATCGGTGTCGTGTTCCAGGACAGCGTGCTCGACAACGAGTTCAGCGGCGCGGCGAACCTGCGTCTGCACGCGAGCCTGTGGCGGGTCCCGGACGCGGACGCGCGGATCGCGTCGCTCCTCGACGCGGTCGGGCTTGCCGAACGCGCGTCGGATCCGGTGCGCACCTACAGCGGCGGCATGCGGCGGCGACTTGAAATCGCGCGGGCGCTGCTCGGTCGGCCAAGCGTCCTGTTCCTCGACGAACCGACCCTGGGACTCGACCCGATCGCGCGCCAGGACCTGTGGCACACGGTCAGCGCTCTGCGAGAACGCGAGCGCGTGACGGTGCTGCTCAGCACGCACTACCTCGAGGAGGCGGAGACGGTCTGCGACCGGGTCGCGATCGTCGATCGCGGGACGATCATCGCGCTCGGCACGCCGGCGCAGCTGATCGATCGCGTCGGACACGAGATGCTCGAGCTGCGCGTTGAGGGCGACCCAACCGACCTGCTCGATCGCGCTGCGCGAGCTTGGCCCATCGCTCGGGGAACCGCTCGTGGCCGGGGGGACCGTGTCACTCGCGAGCAACGACTCGCCGGACGAGGTGAGCAGTCGTGTGACGTCGCTTGAGCTGTCGCGAGCTCGGCGTGCGCACGATGACCGTCCGCCCGACGACGCTCAACGACGTGTTCCTGATCTTGACGAGCCGCGACACGCGTCGCGGACCCGCGTTCGCGGGGGCGTTGTCATGACCGCCGGGTTCGGAGCGCTCTACCGGCGGCGGCTGGCGGTCGCGCTCAACAATCCGATCGCCATCACGGGCCAGTTGCTGCTGCCCGTCCTGTGGGTCCTGGTCGTCGGGCCGGCGCTGGCGCGGGCGTTCGGCGGCTTCTCACGCGTCGACTACTTCACCTACATCGCGATCGGCCAGATCGTGTTCATCATCCCGTTCTCGGCGATGTTCGCCGGGCTCGTCGTCATCCAGGATCGTGACTTCGGGATCCTGCGCGAGCTGCTCGTGGCGCCGATCCGCCGCAGCGTGATTCCGATCGCGAACATCGCGACCGTGCTCACGGTTGCCATGGGTCAGCTCGCGCTCGTCGTCATCTTGTCGCTGATCCGTGGCGCCCATCTCCATGTCGCGCCGGGGCGGCTCGTGCTGGGCCTCGCTGCCGCGGCGCTGCTGTCGATCGCCACGTACGGGCTGGCCGAGCTGCTCGCCTACCGGATCACCCAACCGCAGATCTTCGGCACGTTGATCCCGGCGATCGGCGCGACGCCGTACGCGCTGTGCGGCGCGATCTACCCGCTCGCGACGCTGCCGGCCGGCGTCAAGCAGTTCGCGCTCGCGCTGCCGTGGACGCACGCGGTGGCGGTCCTGCGCTACGGGCTGATGGGCGGCTCGGCGTCAGGCCTGCACGCGATCTGGCATCTGCATTCGAACGCCGAGATGGCGCTGCTCAGCATCGCCGTGCTGGCGGCGTTCGCGGCGCTCACGGTCGGGCTTGCGCTCCGAGCGTTCGAGCGGGCGACGCTCGCGTGACGTCGGCCAGCCGCTCATGTAGCCGTCGCCGCAACTCGTCGTCGTCGTAGTCGCGGTGGACGCGGCGCTTGCGCGCGACGATCACGCCCGTCGCGGCGACACCGGCGATGCCGGCAAGGCCGATGATCTTCCACGACAGAGCCACGGGTCCCGTAGGTTAGTTCGGTGAACGGATCGGCGGTGGGGCTCGATGAGGCCATCGACATGGCCTCGACAGGCGATGTCTGGCTGTTTCGCGGCCGTTCCGCCGCAGACGTCGCGATTCGCGCCGTGACCAACAGCCCGGTCAACCATGTCGGCATGGTGGTCGCGATCGACGACCTTCCTCCGCTCCTGTGGCACGCCGAACTCGGCCGCTCGCTACCGGACGTGTGGACCGGCGAGCGACACCGCGGTGTTCAGCTGCACCACCTTCGCGATGCCGTCCTGACCTGGAATGAGCGTTACAAGCAGCGCGCCTGGGTCCGGCAGCTGAATGGGACGATCGAGCGCCATCACGAAGACCGGGTGATGGAGGCCATCGACAGCTACGACGGCCGCGCGTTCCCCACGACGCTTGGGTTGATCCGGCAGTGGGTGAGCGGTCGCATCCGGCGCACGTCATCGCTCGAGACGGTCTATTGCGCCGAGCTCGTGGCGACGACCTATCAGCACATGGGACTGCTTCCAGGGCAGCGGCCAGCCAGCTGGTATGACCCTGGGCGCTTTTGGAGCGGAGACCACCTCAGCCTCGTGCCGCCGTTCGCGCTCGGCGCCGAGGTCGCGGTGCGCTGACCGCGCCTCTGGCAGAGCGCTGCTGCTCGCGCGAACGCGATCGCGGTTCCGCGTGTGAATATTGCGGAGTGGACGCCGACGAGCGATTGCGACGCGCGCGCCTGGCGGCGCAGCGACTGACGCCGGCGACGGCATGCGCGAGCGCCGAGGAGGCGGCGCGCGCCGTGATCGGCGTCCAGGCTCAGGACCTCCGTGCCGCCGAACTCGCGCTGCGCTCGCGGGTGCCCGGACTCACGCGCGGCGCCGTGCGCGCCGCACCGCTGCTGCGGACATGGACGGTTCGTGGCACGGTGCACCTGATCGCGGCGGCCGATCGGCCGTGGCTGCACGCGCTGTTGGCCGACCGCAACGCACGCGTGTTCGGCGCGCGCTTCAAGCGCTTCGGCGTCGTCGAGCAGGTCAACGCGATGCGCGGCGATGTCGTTGAGTTGTGCGCCGAGCGGCCTCGTGACCGCGCGTCGTTGTTTCGCTCGCTGCAGGAGCGCGGGCACGCATCGCTCGAGCCGGGTCCAGTCAATACGTTCGTTCCGTGGCTGTCGACGCAGGGTCTGATCGTCGGCGACATCGACGGCCTGCTGCACGCCGCCGACCCACCACCAGCGGTCGACCACGACGAGGCGCTTGCGATCCTCGGCACTCGCTACCGCGCGGGCTACGGCCCATGCGACGCGGCCGATCTCGCCAAGTGGTCCTCGCTGCCGATCACCTGGGCGCGCCGGGCGCTCGACGCCGCCGACGCGCAGAGCGACCGCGAGGAGTGGCCGACCGACGACCCGCCGCCGTGTCTGTTGCTCGCCGCGTTCGACACCCTCATGCTCGGGCACCGCACCCGGGGGCCATTCGTCGCCGCCGAGCACGACCATCACGTCCTCAAGGGGGGCGGGATCCTCAAACCCGTCGTGCTCACGCGCGGGGTCGCAACCGGCTCCTGGTCGATCAAGAAAGGCCGCCCCGAGGTCGCGTGGTACGGGCGGCCCGCGCCCGGTGCGGCACTCGCCAGGGAATCGACGGACATCGAGCGCTTCCTCGCTTCCCAACCGCTACCGCGATCCAGAGGCGTTGCGCCGTGTCAGTAGCCGAGCGTTTCAGGGACGAGGATGACGGTGATGCGCCCCGACGGTTCGTTGTGGATGATCAGCGTCTTGGCGAGGAGGCTCCCCGGGTAGCCGACGCTCTGCATTCGGGCGAACTCTCGCGGCAGGCTGTACTCGCGTACCCGGCGAAGGCCGTCGTCCAGGTCTCGGACGAGCTTCTGATGTCCGACGACGAGGATCACGTCCCCTCCGGCGTAGGCGTAAGCGCCGAGCTGGCTGCCGGACCCGGAGCCGACGACGATCTGGCCATCGTCGGTGATGGCGTGCGCGCTGCCGATGATGTAGTCGGGTGCGGCCCCGAGTTTGCGCATCTCGCGCGCCTGCGTTGCGCGGTCGAGCGTGCCGAGCTTGGCTCGGATCGAGTCATAGCGGCCGGACTCGTCGATGGTCTGGGTGACCCCGAGTTCGCGCATCGTCTCCGATAGCGCGATGTGCACCTCGGCCCCTTCCGGGATCGCCGCCAACACGAGGTCCCGAGCGTCCGCTGCCGTGTCCGCGATTTGTGCCTTGAACCCGCGGGATGCGAGCGCGGCCGCGGTGCGTTCGAGCTGAGCCCGATCAGCCGGGCGCTCGAAGTCGAGATTGGGCGGGCCGGGGTCCGGGAGAGTGATCGCCATGCCGGTGCTCCTAACGGTCGAGTCAAACTACATGACAGCCTACCAATCATTTGTATACCACAAACTGTCTGTAGCTCTGGAGCGGTCAGAAGGGTGCTCGCGGCAGCTCCCATGAGCGCGACCGGCTCCGAGCCTCGCACCGCCGCATCAAGCGTGCTGATCTCACAGCTCGCGCGCGGGATGCGCCGGCGGATCGAGCAGGCAATCGAGCCGCTGGGGTTGCGCCCCCGCGAGCTCCACGCCCTGCAGCACCTTCGCGAGCGCGGACCTTCCCCGCAACAGACGCTGGTCGAACTGCTCGGCATCGATGCCACCAATCTTGTCGCCATCCTGAACAGCCTCGACAGCGCAGACCTGATCGAACGCCACCGCGACCAGAGCGACCGCCGCCGCGCGATCATCGGGCTCTCACCAAACGGCGAGCGACTCCTGGCAGACCTCGACCGTGCACTGCTCGAGATCGACGATGAGGTCTTCGCGCCACTCACGCTGACCGAGCGTCAGACGCTCAACGCCCTGCTCGCCCAAGCTGTCGAATACATCGCCACTGACTGCACCCAGCCAGCAGACGGAACCTGCTAGCCCCGCTTCCGACGCGGGCGGACTGTTGGGTTCGCGTGCGAGCCCCAATGGTCGGGGCCGGACGCGGTAGCGGTGTAGGGTGCCCCGTTCACGTCGTCGACCAGGGAGTACGTCGTATGGCACACCAGTTCAGCGGTTCGGCCGTCATTGATCGCCCCATCACCGAGGTCTTCGAGTTCTTGGCGGATGGGACAAATGACCCAAAGTTCAGCCCGCGGGTCCAGGAGATCCGCAAGGCGACTGACGGTCCGATTGGCGTGGGAACCGTCTTCGAAAGCACGGTCAAGGACGCCGGCATGAAGTCGAGTCGGAAGTTCGAACTGACGGCGTTCGAGGCGCCGACGAAGATCCGCTGGACCGAGCGGTCCAAGAACATGATCACGGTCCCAGACGGCGGCTACGACCTCGAGCAGGTGAGTGAGAACGCGACCAAGGTCACGATCCGCAACACGTTTGAGGGCCACGGCTTTGGCAAGCTCATTGTCGGCTTCGCTGCGAAGGCCGCCATCAAAGACGCACCCGCGTTCGCGCAGCGCATCAAGTCGGCGGTCGAGGCGTCCTGATTAGACGGCGGGCGAGGTCAGTTCGTCCTCTCTGGCCCGTGTGGTGATCTCGCGCAACGTACGGATCGTCGTCTCGACGTCGGCAAGCTCGAACTGGCTGAGCAGCCGGATCGTCGGGGTGATCACATACTGGCGGAGCTCCTCGAAGTAGCTGCGGCCGGCGTCGGTCAGGGACAGGACGTCATGTCCCGCGACCAGGCCGTCGGCTGTGAGTGTGCGGAGTAAGGGCTCGGCATCGACCGGTTGCACCTTTCCGCCGGCGGCGAGGGCGTCGATCAGCGCGGGCCGAGCGATCGGTTCACCCTGGGCGATCAGCTTGAGCGCATACCAGCGGTCGGGCGGCGTGTCGTGCGTCGCGAGGTGCCTCTCGAGAATCCTGTTCAGGGTCGCCTCGGCGACCGCCAGCGTCTGACCGAGCTGGCCATAGATCTCAATTGCATCGGACATCGTTCCTCCTCCGGCTTCGGTAGAGTCGTCAGGTACCTGACCAACTTTAGCGGATCGTCAGGTACCTGTCTACTGTGGATTCGGCAAGCACAGCCCGCCCGTCGCTCGCACTGCTGCTTCGGGTCCTCTACCAGCACCACTCGCAGGCGATCGAATCCGCCCTGCGGGCGGCCGGCTTCAACGACATCGCGCCGTCAGCAGGCAACGTCTTTCCATTCATGCGGCGCGAGGGGATCACGATCTCCGCGCTGGCGGAGCTCGCCGGAGTCCGCAAACAGACGATGACGCAGGCGGTCGAGCAGCTCGAACGGAGCGGATATGTCGAGCGGCGCGAGAACCCCGCCGACCGTCGCTCGCGCCTGGTGTTCCTCACCGAGCGCGGCCGCACCGTGACGCCGGTGACGCACGCCGCGGCGGCCGCCGTCGAGCACCACTGGGCGTCACTGATCGGAACCGACGGACTGGAGCACCTCCGAGAGGAACTGAGCAGCCTGCTGGAACAGATCCGCGCCTAGACCGCCGTGTCAACGTGCGGCCGACTCGCTGCTCAGCAGCCGACCGCATCGCGGAGTGTCCGGCACGCCTGGGCCATCCGAGACGCCGACAGCGTGGCGACACGTCGGCGAAAGGTGGATCGCGCGATCGTGTGGACGGTGTCGAAGTTCACCACACAGTCGCTGGGCACCCCGTCGTCACTGGCCGTGAGCACAAACTCCGAGACGAGACCCCGCCGCGTCCGCGTAAGCCCCGCCACGACAACCGAGCCGATCCGATCCGCAACCGGATCGCGGGTCAACACGAGAACCGGGCGATCGCCGCCGGGCGTCGCTGCAAACCAGATCTCACCCCTCTGCATCGGCCCAGTCCGACCAGTCCTCTGAAGGGCCCCAATCGGCAATCCCCTCCAGCGAACGTTCCGCGTCTGTAGCGGGCTGGCTCCGCCACGTCTCGGCATCCGTCTCACCCATCAAGACGACCAGATGGCGATGTAACGCGTCGCGGAGAATCTCCGAGCGGTCGATTCCAAGGGCATCCGCCCACCGCTGCACCTCGGCGGCGTCCTCATCGGGCACGCGAAAGCTCAGCATCGTCATACACCCAATGGTACGGCGTATGACAATGAGCGAGGACCAGAACCCAAGCAACGCCCTCCGACTACACCCAAGCAGCTGCCCGACCTCGCGGCTGCGTCACCTATGCGGGGGCTGGTGTGGGCTTGGCTTCGGCGCCGGGTTGGACGGTCGGGATGCCGCGGGTGAACGGGAGGGCGACCAGTGCGAGGAGCGCAAGGATGGCCTCGGCGGCGCGCAGTCCGTCGATCTGGCTCTTTTCGTTCTCCTTGACGATCTCGTTGGCGGTCGCACTCGGCACGTTGGCCTTCTTGAGTGCTGCTTGCGCGTCGGCCTTCGACATGAACGGCACGCCGCCGGCGAGCTTCGTCTGTGCCTGCGCGACGACGCTGTCGGGCACGTTGGGGTTGTTCTCGATGCCGGTGAAGAACGACGCGGTCATCGCGGAGATGAGCACGGCGCCCGCGAGTGCGGTGCCGATCGACGCACCGAGTTGAGTGCCGGTGTTCTGCAGCCCGCCAACCTCGCCGCTCTTCTCGTCGGGCACCGATGACACGGTCACGGCGCCGAGCTGCGAGGCCATCATGCCGAGCCCGGCGCCGGCGAGCAGCAGCGGCCAGGTCACGATCTCCGGTCCGACGCCGACGTCGAGCAAGCCGACCAGTAGTACGAGGCCGGCGAACAGCATCAGGAACCCGAAACGGACAACTCGCCGCGGCGACGCGTCGGGGCGGACCTTCGGGACGCCGACGGCGAACAACAGCAATGACAGCGACAGCGGCAGCAGCCGGACGCCGGTGTCGACCGCCGAGATCCCGAGCGCGACCGACAGGAACAGCGGGACGGTGAAGAAGATGCCAGCCTGGATCAGGAACATGAACAGGAACGACATGACCCCGTTGCGCAGTTGCAGGTTGCGCAGCATGCCCGGGTCGATCAGCGCACCCTCGCTGCGCTTGATGCGCCGGTTCTCCCACCACACGAACAGGACCAGCACGCCGCCGCCGGCGAACACGAGCCAGATCACTGGGGAGAGCCCGAACCACTCGGGAGCGTCCGGCTTCGGTCGCACGAAGCCCCACGTCCCCGCCTTCAGGATCCCCAGGACGATCGCGCCGAGCCCAAGCGCAGACAGCAGCGTGCCCACCAGATCGAGCCTGGCGCCTTCCTCCGCGGGCGTGTCCTTCATGCGGCGGGTCAG
Organism: uncultured Solirubrobacterales bacterium; assembly: GCA_963813265.1. GTDB lineage: Bacteria > Actinomycetota > Thermoleophilia > Solirubrobacterales > Solirubrobacteraceae > Palsa-465. The sequence continues at coordinate 122,503 of CAWEYQ010000031.1, forward strand.
GAGGAGGATCGCCATCACGATCAGTACCTCCCCGGCGAACACCCAGCGCCACGAGGCGTAGCTGGTGAACAGGCCGCCGACCAGCGGCCCGAGTGCCGCCGCGATCGCGCCCGCAGCGGCGACCAGCCCGTAGGCGCGCGGACGGTCGGGCTTGCCGAAGTTCGACGCGACCAGCGCCACGATCGCCGGCATGATCAACACCGCCCCCAGGCCTTCCAGGCCCGACCAACCGATCATCAATACGGTCAGATTCTGTGACAACGCGGTGGTCAGCGAACCGCAGGCATAGATGATGCACCCGATCGCAAACGCACGCTTGCGCCCGATCATCTGACCGACCTTCCCGCCCGTGATCATCAACGACGCCATCACCAGCGTGTACAGCGTGATCGCGGTCTGGATCCCCGTCACCGTCGTCCCGAGGTCCTTCGCGACCGTCGCGATCGCCGTGTTCATCACGGTCGTGTCCAGAGCCATGACGAACTGCCCCGCCGCCAGCGTCATCAGCACGATCTTCGTCGCACCAGCAGCGCTCGCCGTTCCCGCGCCGACCGCCGACGTTCTTCCAACCTGCCCGTGGGAACTCATCCGTATCGCTGGAGTTGGCAGAGCTCCGGTTCCCAAGGCTGGCTGATCAGTGAATGTCTGGGCGTGCGCGGCGCTTCTCGGCACGGCACCAGGCTGGCGGTTGGGGTCGCGGTAGCCGACGTCGCGCCCGTCCGGAACGCAGGCACGAGGTGCGCCTCACGAGCCTTAAGGCTTACCGAGAGCATCGTCGGGTGAGCGTGCAAACAATCCCAGAGCGGCGCATCATCCCAAGCGGATGACGCCGTCAGCACCGATCGGCCTGCCGGTCGGCATTCGGCGACCCTCAAGGCGACCTCACGATGCTGCTCTCACGACGGGCCGGGTGAGCGCCGCGGGCGTTCGACATCGATGCAGCGACCCCCTCACCGCGTTCGTGCGGGATAGGCTTGGCCCGATGGCAGCTGACGACGCGGCCACTGAGGCCTCATCGGACGGGATCGAGCCTCCGCGGTCGGGTGAGGGGCGTATCCGGCATGCGCTGGCGGGATGGCGAGCGCTCGCGCGGCTCGTCTACCGCGACCCGGAGCACCTCGCTGAGCGTCTCACGCTGTACGGCGCGCAGCACCTCGGGGAACCGTCACTGGACTGGGCGCGCCGAGTCAGGGAGGCACGCCCGGAGGCCGCGCGCGCGGTGATCGCCGAGGAACTCCGAACGCAGAGCGCCCAGGTCGCGCGGATCGACGGGGCGATCACCGGGACGCCGTTCCTGATCGCGCTCGTCCCCGGCTACCTCGGATACCTCTGGCAGGAGGGGCGCATGGTTCTGCGCACAGCGGCGCTGTACGGACGCGATCCGCGTGATCTGGACACCTCAGCGGCGGTGCTGGCGTTACGCGGCGTGCATCCGTCAGTCGACGTTGCGCGCGAGGCGCTGCTCCAGGTGCGCGACCGCCCGCTTCCGGAGAAGCCGGCGGCGCGGCGTCCGCTCCGGACCTGGGTCCGCAGCATCTCCCTGCTGCTGATCTTCGGCGGGTTCCTCTCGGCCCCCTCTGACCCGCGCGATCAGTCCGCCCACCCGTGGTTTAAGGCCGCCTTTGGCTTCGTTATCGGGGCGACTATCTGGGTGATCACGTGGGTCTTCCCGCTGACGTTCATGATCGCGATGGCATGGGGTTGTGAGACGCACACGCGGCAGCTCGGACGACGCGCGCTGATCTTCTACGACGGCGAGGCCGACTCAGCGCAGGCGGCGATCGCCGCAGCCAAGGCGCGCCAGGACCGCGGCCACGGCAAGCGTGCGAGCCTGCGCGCGGCGCTGATCATCCTGTCCGTCGCGGTTCCGATCGGCTTCGTGGCCTACGTCAACCACGTCCGCCAGAGCACCGGCATCAGCTGGCTCGCCGCGATCGGCGCTCTCGTCGCGCTCTCCCTCGTCGTGGCCACGACCGTCATCGCCAGCCGGCGATAGCTCGATCCCACTTCCCTGATCGCGTGCATCAGCATTCCGCTTTCGCCGGCCAATCTGCAGCGCGTGCGCGAGGCACGGCTCTTCACTCGTCGGTGAGCTTGATCAGCATCCTCTCGACCCGGTCCATGCGGGCGAGGAGGTCCTTCATTTGGGACTCGAGGTGATGTTCGCCGAGATCCTGTGCCGCCGCTTCCTCGGCGTCGCGTTGCGCTTGCGCGCGCGACACGAAAGTTGAGGTGATTGCTGCCGTGATGATCGCAAGGAACGCGATGCCTTCCATGATCACGATCGCACCCACGATCCTGCCGACCGTGTTCTTGGGCGTCACGTCGCCGTACCCGACGGTCGTCACTGTCTGCAGCGCCCACCACATGCCGGTCCAGATGCTCGAGTACTCACGATGGTCCAGGATCCTGATCGCGACGCCGCTGGCGACGACGAGCAGGAACGTCGTACTCACGATCACGCTCGCGGCGTTGCGCACCGACACCGGCTCACGAAGGAACCGCGCCATCCTGCGCTCGATCGGATTGATCCGCGGGACGCTCCGCACCCGCCGTACCCTACAGCCGCCTGATCCGGCGAAACGGCGGTCTCAATCGAGCAGTGAGGGGAGACCAGAATCCACGCCTGGTACCACCCGGACTGGCTCGGGTTCGGCATCGGTCCCCGAGCCAGCCTGCGAGCCTCGCCCTCGGTGAGCACTCGGTCGAGATCGGCGCCAAGTCTCGCTTGTCGCGTGAGGCCGCAGCGCACGTCACTGACCTGTCGGCAGCTCGTCTCCGGGTAGGCGGCCGAGCTTGCCTGTCGCGACCGCGGTGGCCAGTTCGGCGCGCGACCGGATGCCCAGCTTGCGATAGACGCGCGCGAGATGGAACTCGATCGTCTTCGGGCTCAGGAACAGCTCGGCCGCGACCTGACGACTCGTCGCCCCGCTGGCCACAGCCATCGCCACCCGCACCTCTTGAGCTGTGAGATCGTCGGGATCGGCGGCTCGCCGCCGCCGCGCGCCAGCGGCTCGCAAGTCCGCGGCGGCGCGCGCGGACCACGGCGCTGCCCCGAGCTGGTCGAACACTTCGACGGCGGCCCGCAGCCGCTCGCGCGCCTCCGCGCGTTGGCGCCCGCGATGCAGGCGCGCGCCGTAGGCCAGAAGGCTGCGGCCCACCTCGAACGGCGCTCCGCAGGTGCGGAGGTGCGCTAACGATGACTCAAAGCGACGCGCGAACTCACGCGGCGCCACCAACCCCTCGCAACGCTCGGCGAGACCGCTCGCGAGGCGAGCGGGGCTCGCCCGGGCTCGGGACGAGAGATCAGTGGCGAGCGCACAGGCCTCGTCCATCCGCTCGACCCGCACGTATGCCTCCACGAGGTCCGGCGCGAACGGCACCCTCAAGGGATCCTCCAGGCCTGACTCGGAAGCGATCCGTGCCGTTTCCTCGAGCTCATCGACGGCTTCCTCGGCGCGGCCAAGCCCCAGCTCCAGGAAGCCGAGCACCGCTCGCGCCCTGATCGTCGCGCCGAGGTAGCCGGGCGCTTCGGCAACTCGCAGCGCCCACTCGATGGCCGCTCGCGCGTCGCTCTCCTCGCCCTTCGCGGCGTGGACCTGCCCTCGCATCACGAGCGCGATCGACAGTGGGCCGCCTTTGCCGAAGTCCTCGGCGATCGCCACTGCCTCCTCGGCCGCGCGCTCCGCGGCCTCCCAGTCGCCGAGGCAGAAGGCCGAGTCGGAGAGCAGAAGCTGGGCGTAGCGCCGGAGGGTGGTACTGCCGGCCTCCCGCGCCAACGTCACAAGGGTTCCGAGCTCGCGGCGCATCTCCGCCTCCTGGCCGAGGCAGTGCCGTCCAGCGAACGCGAAGGCGATCGACTGGGCGGCCGGGGTCAGCGCATCGACCGCGGCCAGAAGCGGGCTCGCGCTATCCAGTGCGCTCCTCGCGTCGTCGTACTCGCCGCGCAACGCGAGCGAGAGACCGAGCATCGCCAGCACCTGGCAGCGGGGCGAGGCGGGCGCGCTCGGCGGTAGCACCGCCGCCGCCCGTCGCGCCGACTCAAGCGCCAGCCGGCAGTCGGAGGCCACGATCGCGGTCAGCGCGGCGTCGGCGTGAAACGTTGCGGCGAGGGCGGGATCGACGGCGAGTACCGCGTCGGCTTCGTCGGAAAGCACCCTGTAGTTCGTCATTGCCGGTCGGATCGCGCCCGTGAGCGTGGCCATCGCCAGCAGGTGGCGCGCGCTGGCCCGCGCCCTTGCGTCGCTCATCTCGGTCGCCGGCTCGAGCAGCGCGGCGGAGCGGGCGTACGCGGCGCCGAGGGCGGCGGCGAGCCCGGCCCGCAGGAGGCGCAGCGAGCGCCCGTCGCCGGGCTCCGTCGCCTGCGCGGCCCGCTCAAATGCGTCCGCCGCGACGGAGTGCGCGCCGCGCGCCGTCGCGCGTGCCGCGGCCTCGTCAAGGGCGGCGGCCACGACGGGATTCGGTCCAACCGCCGCAGCCGCAAGGTGCCAGGCACGGGCATCCTCGTCTGTGTGGTCTGCCAGCGCCCGGTGGGCCCGGCGCCTCTCGGCCGGCGCTGCGCCTTGGTACATCACGGCGCGGAGCAGCGGGTGGGTGAAGGCGATCGTGTCTGTCCCGAGCCTGACGAGGCCGCTCCCCTCGCCGTCCTCCAAGGCGCCCGACGGAATCCCCAGCTCGCGGCAGGCGGCGACCACCGGCGTCAGGGCTTCGCTCGACGATGCGGCGGCGACGAGCAGCGCCCTCTGTGCATCGGGTCCCGCCTCCGCGGCTCGCTGCGAGAACGCCTCGCCCAGCGCCCCCTCGGGCGCGGGAAGGGGCGTGAGCGGTGCCTGCCCTCGCCGCTGCTCCTCTGTGAGCATCCGCGGTAGCTCCCGCAACGCAAGCGGATTCCCGACGGCGGCGGCAAGGATCTGCTCGGCGGCCTCGGCCGCGAGCTCCAGGGACGAGTCGCGCAGCACGGCACGTGCCGACCGCGGATCGAGCTCGCCGAGCTCGAGCTCATCGGCGATCCGCCCGCGGAGCACGGCCTCGGGATCAGTGTGCCGCGCAGCAGCGAGCATGCCGATGCGGTGACCGCCGAGCCGCCGCGCCGCGAAGCCGAGGCACTCCGCGGAGGCCGAGTCGAGCCAGTGAGCGTCGTCGATGAGGATGAGCACCGGGCGCTCCTCTGCGACGCCCCGGACGAGACTGAGAAACCCGGCGTAGGCGGCGAGTCGGTCGGTCGGACGCCGGACCGGCTTCAGCGCCAGCGCGGTGGCGAGCGCGTCGCCCTGCGGTTCGGGCAGGCCCGGCAGTCCCTCCACGAGCGGCGCGGCTATCTCTCCCAGGGCAGCGAACGGCAGCTGCGCCTCGGCCTCCACTCCCGTCGCCCCCAGGACCAGCATGTCCTCGGCGGCATCGCGGGCCGCCCCCAGGAGGGCCGTCTTCCCGATGCCGGGGGCCCCGAGCACGATCAGGGCAGCGCCGCGCCCACCTCGCGCTTGCTCCAGAAGCTCCCCGATCCGCTCGAGCTCGCCTGTACGACCGTGCAGCACCGTCGCGAACAGCCTAGATCACGCCTGCCGGCACCACAAGGTGCGCCGCTCCCAAGCGACTAGGGATTCACCCGGTGCAAGTCGTGGAGCCTGGCCGTACCGTCGCCTTGTCGACTGAAGAAAGGACCACGATGATCACTGTCGCGGCCAAGGGGAGAGACGACGACTACGTGCTCGGGCGCACCGAAAGGGAGTACGAGCGGCTGCGGGCGCAGGCGCTTGTGTGGGAGTCGGCGGCCGGCCGGTTACTCGACCGGGTCGCGCTTGCGCCGGGCTCGCGCTGTCTCGATGCCGGCTGCGGGCCCGGCGAGACGATGCGGCTCATGGCTCAGCGCGTCGGACCGTCCGGCTACGTCCTCGGAGTGGACGCCGACGCAACCGTGGGGCAGCGGGCGGTCGCGACTCTCCACGAGGCCGGACACCGCCAGTGCGAGTTCGCGCGTGGTGACCTCAGATCGGGCGAGCCGATCCCGGGTGCGCCGTTCGACGTCGTCTATGCGCGGCTGTTGCTCTTCCATCTGCCGGAGCGTGTCGCGGTGCTGCGTGCGTTGTGGGACGCGGCGGCGCCGGGCGGACACCTGGTTGTGCAGGACTACGACTTGCAGAGCGTCAGCGCCCTGCCGGCGCTCGACAGCTTCGACGAGGTCGGTCGCGTCATCATCGAAGCGTTCACCGCCGCCGGCTGCGAAGTACGTGCCGGCACATGCCTTCCGGACCTGTTCGCGCAGGCCGGCATCGGCCCACCCGACGGGACCGACGTCTCCGGTCGGCTGGCGCCGTTGGCCGAGACCCATCACATGCTGACGGGCGTCTACATGAGCATCCTGCCCGCCGCGCTGGCACACGGCATCACTACCGAGGCGCAGGCCGCAACCACGCTCGAGAATTTCGCGCGCGACGCCCAGCGCTTCCCCGAACGCCCGACGCTGTGGCCGCTGCTGGTCGGCGCCTGGAAGCGCCGACCGCATCCCGCCGACGCCGAGGCTGACCGATGACAGCGCCGAAGCCTGAACGCCTGATGCGTGCCCGGACCCGGTACTACGAACGACACGTCCTCGCCTGGTACGCCCTGGGCCGGGCGCAGGAGGCGCGCGCGGCGTGGGCCGCCGTGTGCGAGCTGCGCCGCCGCACGGCCGACATGGAGCTCGACCCGACGTCCCCGACCTCTGGCCTCGACGCGTACCTCCGGAGGGCATGATGCGTGCGCGAGTCATTGTCCTCGTCGCGTCACTCGCGGTCCTGCTTCTCCTTGCCGTCCCGGCCCTCGCGGCGCCGGACGGACCTCCCGTGCGGTTCTAGGACCTCAGCAAGATCGACCGGAGCGCCGGCCCGGTCACGATGCTCGGCGGCTGGCTCGACGGGCAAGTTCGTGATGCGCTTCCTCGCCGAGCTCGGGACGGCGCCGTTCGTCTTCCCCGAGACCAACCGGACCACGATTGCGATCGACAGAGTGTTCTCGAGCTTCGACGGCTCGAGCTTCACCGTGCTCACCCAGTCACCGACGTCCGATCTCACCGACGCGCATGCGGTGCGGGGCGGCATCACCCACCTCGACGAGTACCAGGCGTACCGGAAGCGATCTCCAGACGCGACGCTGCGCATCACGATCTCCCAGGCGATCCTGCGCGCGATCGACGAACGGCGCGACGCCGCCCCATGCCCACCGAAGACCGTGAGCGATTGTCCGCTGCTTCGGGGTGTCGTCCTGTTCCGTGCCCGCGCCTACGCCAATTCGGTTGGCGGCGACTTCTTCACCGAGGGCGGCGTCGCGTACCTCGAGGGCTACCGCGGGCACTGGACCGTCAACGCCGCGACGGATGCCGACTCTCGCACGCCGCTGTGGGACGGGTCCAACTTCCGCCACAGCGGCGACCGGGCGCGGCCCAGCGTCGAGCTGCGCGATCCGGTGGCACTGACGGTTCCGCTTGACTCCGTGCGCGAGAACGAGCTGTTCGCCGTTCACGTCACGCTGGAGTCCATGGCGATCAATGATCGCGCCGGCGAGTCGACGTCCATGGCCTTCATCAACGACCCCGAGCACGTCGGGCCGGGGCTGCTGAAGCCACGAGGTCTAAAACCAGCTCGGCAAGCCACGCCTCCACGAGCCGAAGGTTGCGCCCCTGCCGGCCGCGCACTGTCCACGTGGGCCGCATCCGAGCGCCGGCCAGCTGCAGCTGAGCCGTGACGCGTACGCCGTCACCGAAGCCGACCGCAACCCGATGGTGCTCGTCACCCGCACGGGCGGGTCGCGCGGCGCGGCCAGTGTCACCGTCACCACGCGCGGCGGCACGGCACGCTCGGGGACCGATTTCAAGCCCACCCGGACCCTGGTGCGCTTCGGGAACCGGGACACCTCGCCGCGGTTCGTGGAGATCCCGATCGTCGAAGACCGCGCTGCCGAGAAGTCGGAGAGCTTCACGGTCTCGCTCGCCCGCGCGCGGTGCAGCAAGCTCGGCAAGCAGAAGAGCGCCAGCGTGACGATCCTCGACGATGATCAGCCGCCGCCCCCGCCGCCGCCCACGTTCACGATCGGCGGCACCGTCGACGGCCTGCAGGGCTCAGGGCTGGTGCTGTCAAACCTCGGCGCCGAGGTGCCGGTGACCGCCAACGGGCGGTTCACGTTCCCCGGCACCGCCACGAGCGGTCAGGTCTACGGGGTAAACGTCAAGGCCCAGCCGCGCAACCCCGACCAGGTCTGCACCGTGCAGAACGGCAGCGGCCACGTGGGCGCCGCGAACGTGACCACCATCGCGGTTCACTGCCAGTTGGCCGTCACACCATCGGGACTGGATTCCAGCTTCGGGCACAGTGGTCGCGTGACGACGCCTGGCCTCGGGGACGGAGACGCCGTGCTGATCCAGCCGGATGGCCACATCGTCACCGTCGGCCCGCGCGAGGTGGGCAACAATTTCCACTTCCAGTTCGGCGCGACCCGACACGACGCCGCGGGGAACCTCGATACGACCTTCGGCACCGGCGGGATCGTGACCACGAGCTTCGGCGGCAACGAGGACAAGGCGTTTGACGCGGCGCTGCTCAGCGACGGCGGGTTCGTGGCTGTCGGCGAGGCCGATCCGGCCGGGCTGGCCAACACCGATTTCGGCATCGTGCGGTACAGCGCCGACGGCCATCCGAACCCGGCGTTCGGCACCGGCGGCCTGGTGAGAAGCGACCTGTTCGGTCGTGACGATGTCGCTAACGCCGTTGTGGTCCAGCCCGACGGCAAGATCGTGGCGGCCGGGCTCGCGGAGACGACCCCGTTCAATTTTGATTTCGCGCTCGTGCGCTACAACCCGGACGGAACGCTCGACCACAGCTTCGGCGGCGACGGCATCGTCACCACCGACCTCGGTACGTCCCACGAGGGCATCAGCGATGTCGCCCTGCAGCCAGACGGCAAGATCGTGGCGGTCGGCAGCACCGACCAGGACGTCGCGCTCGCCCGCTACAACCCAAACGGGACGCTCGACCTGACCTTCGGCAGCTCCGGGACCGTGATCGGCGGCATCCAGACCAATGTCGTCCACGGCGTCGCCCTTACTAGCGGCGGGACGATCCTGGTCGCCGGCACCAGGGGCGGCGACCCGATCGTCGCCAGCTTCGCGCCGGACGGCCGCCTCAACCTCGGGTTCGGCAGTGCCGGCGTCGCCCAGGCCAACATCGGCGGGACATTTGACTCGGGCGACGACCTTGTCGTGAAACCCAACGGCGACATCGTCCTCGTCGGCAGCGCGTCGAGTGCCACCGTGAGCGATATGGCGCTGGTGCGGTTCAAGCCCGACGGCACGCTCGACACGTTCGTGGCCGCCGACCTCAGCGGCATCGGCGATTTCGGCCACGCCCTCGCGATTGACTCCGAGGGCCGAATCGTCGCCGCCGGTTCCGCCGGGAACGAGTTCGGGCTCATGCGTGCCAACCTGTGACGGCGGTTCGAATTCTTCACTGAGGTGGGACAGTGTCCAACTACCGCGGGGCCTGGTGATGCGAACCCTCCGGCGAGACGTTTGTGCAGCGCATGGGATGGGCGCTCCTCGACGCAGAGCAACACGCGCAGGACACCCAAGCCTGACGCCCGGCACCCGGGGCCGGGAACCGACCCCGGACGTCCACCGAGGCTCCTGCGCCGCCAGTCCGAGGAAACCCGGGGCAAAGCTCCAACCATCAGCGCGCGGGTCGAAACCGACGTCGAGCCCGACTCCAACGGGCGTCTCAGCCGTGGAACGTCTGCCGCACGCACGCGGTGGACGTCGTTTGGGTCCTTGGGAGGCGGGGGCGACCGATCCGATGTTCCCCCTCGCTCGGGTCGGTAGCCGTGTCGATGGCACGTTGGCGCCGTGGCTCATCAGAGAGGTGGTGGGGAGCCGGTAAGCTCGCCGATCACGCCGTAGGAGTCATCGCAGCGCGGCAACACAGCGAGGCGAGGGCAGCTGAGGACAGGGATCGAGAGATCCCCGACCAGGTCTGCGGTTTGGACCGTGCTCGCTTGGGCGAGCACGACGACGACGACGTCGGCGAGGCTCTGGACGTGGCGGGCGACGTGGTCGAGGTAGCCGGCGCGACTTCAGCGAGCAGCGCGCTGAACGCGATCGCGAGAGGTGGCGTATTGTCATTAATCGCTTTGAAGTCGTTGAGATCCACCATGAGAAGCGCTCCACTACGTTCGCGCGGTCACACCAGCAGGCCTCTGCGTCCGCCAGCTCGTCAAACAAAGCGCGGTTCGCCAATCCGGTCAGCGAGTCGCGCAGCGCGCGTTGCTGATGCTCAAGCCTGCGTTCGCGCTCATGGCCAGCAAGACCATCACGCCGAGCACTCCAACCAGCACGCTCAGAGCTGCGCTAGGTGAATCTCGACCGATCACCGCTACCGCGAGCCGACCGGTGTAAGTAGCGCGTAGACGGTGACGGCAGCAGCAACTCGGCAAGGCGACCGTGCGTAGGAGCGTCCCATTCAGCAGGCATGCGGAAAGCAACGTCGATCAGAAGTTCGGCGATGAACTGCGCGCGAACGCGCGCAATAGATAGGAGTGGAAGTGTGCTGCAACGTGCATATCTGCGGCACGCAGGAATCCGACCGTGATCGGATCACGAGTGAACCACGTCTGATGCTGACCTGAAGATGCCGCAGCGCTCGCCGGTGCGCCTCACAGCCCAAGGATCAGCGAATAGGCGATGTCCCGCTGGCTGCGTCGCATCCTTAGCTCTTGGTCAGCTGGAACACCGGATGGTCCGGCGCGATCCGGCGCAGCTCCTCATCTGATGAGTCCGGCCCGACCCCTTCCGAAGAACACCCCGACCTCGAATTTCCACTTCTTCAAATATGCCCGCAGCAGCGGCGCCTTCTCATCGTCGCCGAGCTCGGCCGCCGTGAACGGCTCCGTCCGCGGGCCGACGCGCAGCTGGCCTTGGCCACTGGCACGCAGATTCTTGACCCATTGCGTGTGACCGCGTGGGGCGACGAGGTAGTCGTCGCTGTCGTAGCGCAGCAGGTTCACCGGGCGCCGGTGAGAGTCGCAAAGCGCTGGCCTGTCCGCGGCCGGACGAGGATCGCGGGGGCCGTCGCGTCGAACGGCGATTTCGGAATCGCCCGTCGTTAGGCCCTCCACGCTAGCGCTGAAGGCCCGATTCCAGCCGTCCGGAGCCGAAGGCTCAGCGGACGATCTCGCTCAAGACCTTTGCGTGCTGCTCCGGGGTGTTGGGTCGTCGCATACCCATGAGTCGGTTCTCGCAGCGAGGGTGCTCAGTCTGAGCGTTTACACCATCCGCGAGGCTGGCGGTGGTGGTTTGTCAGACTGAGGTGGTAGCGAGGTCTGCGTGTTGCTCGCGCAGGTCGCGCTTGAGGATCTTGCCGCTGGGGTTCTTGGGCAGCTGGTCGAGAATGACGACGTGCTTGGGGATCTTGTATCGGGCGAGCTTGGAGCGGCAGTGGGCGATCACCGCCTCCGGTCTCAACACGCTGGACTGTTTGGGAACGACGGCGGCCACGACCGCCTCGATCCACTTCGGGTCAGCGATCCCGAACACCGCGACCTCTGCGACCTCGTTCATCAGGTAGATCGTCTGCTCGACCTCAAGGCTGGCGACGTTCTCCCCGCCGCTCTTGATCATGTCTTTCTTGCGGTCGACGATGAACAGATATCCGTCGTCGTCGAACATGCCGAGATCGCCTGAGTGAAACCAGCCGCCCCGAAACGCCTCGGCGGTCTTCGCCGCGTCGTTCCAGTAGCCGAGGGTGGCGTGTGGGCTGCGGTGGACGATCTCGCCAACCGTGCCGGTGGGAACGTCGCTGTCGTCCCCGTCGACGAGCTTCGTCTCGACGTTGACTGCCGGCCGGCCCGCCGATCCTGCGTGGCTGACCTGCTCGTCGGGCTGCAGGATCGTGGCCAGCGGAGCCATCTCGGTCTGCCCGTAGAAGTTCCACAGTCGGACGTCGGGCAGGCGCTGCTGGATCTCGCGGAGAACTTCGACCGGCATCGCCGACGCGCCGTAGTAGCCCTTGCGCAGCGAGGACAGATCGGCAGCGTCGAACGCTGCCGATCGCAGTAGCGAGATCCACACCGTCGGTGGCGCGAACAACTTGGTGACATGCTCGGATTCGATCGAGCTCAACAGTAGGTCCGGATCGGGCTGCGCCACGATGATGCTCGTCGCGCCGAGATACACGTCCGGACCGAGGAAGCAGTCGAGCTGAGCACAGTGGTAGAGAGGGAGCGAGTGCAGTTCGACATCACGGGACTCCATCCCGCCGTCAACGACGCAGCTTACGTACTGCGCGATCAGCGATCGGCTCGTCAGCACGACCCCTTTGGGACGGGCCTCGGTGCCACTCGTGTACATCAGCCGCAAGGGATCGTCGTCGCCGACAATGACTTCGGGTATGCGTTCGTCGAGATGTTCAGCCCACGTGGCGACATCCTCCCAGCCTGCCACAGCTGGCTGGCCAGCGAGGCTGATCCATCCACGCACGCCCTCGACCATCCCCGAGCTCTCGATCGCCCGCTGAGCGACAGGATGCAACGCGTCCTCGGTGATGAAGCCTGAGGCTCCTGAGTGCTTCAGGATGTACGCGGTCTCGTCGGCACCGAGCATGAAGTTGATCGGCACCAGAATCACGCCGAGCCTAGCGAGAGCGAAGTTGAGCACTGCGAACGACCAGCAGTTATGAGACATGAGTGCGAGTCGGTCGCCCTTCTCGACCCCCCGCGCGCTGAGGGCAGCCGCCGTCCGGTTGGTGACGGCGTCGAACTCTGCATAGGTCCACCGGACGTCGCCCGAGACAAGCGCCAGCTTGTCGGGAAACCGCAACGCCGAGCGCCTCAACAGATCTCCGAGCCCATGCGCGCGCGCACGCTGCACAACGACCGGCGTACTTGACAGGCTCTCCATAGCGCCGTCCTACGTTACAGAGCCTCCGAGGCGCACGCCGCCGGCGGCGGTGCTCACCGGACGCAGGTCCCCCCACGCGCCACCGCGCGCCTCGCCATCGACAGGCGCGAAACATCGCCCAAGCCTCGCCGGAGACCCTCGCATTTCCTCTCCGGCACGCTCGATGGCCCAAGGACCAGCGAACGCGGAGCTCGTCGGCTGGCCGCGGCGGTCGTCCTGGCGTCTCCCTTCAGGCGAAAGCATCGGTGGAGTGGAACACGGAGCGCGACGGCTCGAGCGTGAGCTGCCCAGGCAGGGGCACCCATCGTTAGGAAGCCCTCGTTGCCGCGCATTGCAGGGCGGACGTCGACGCCAAGCAACGAGATGCCCGTGCCGGCAATAAAGCAGGAGCGGCGGTAGCAGACGATCAGATTGGCCCTCCTCCTCAAGTGGGGAGGCGCTCGCGCTCTGGCCCGACTGCGTCGACGCGTACGTGCTTGCTCAGCTCGATTCGGCCGTTGGCAACGACAACACGGGATGTTGGGCGCCCCAGTCCCTCGACGTGCGCTCGTACGCGTCTCCCGCAGGGCACGTCTCGCGGCGCCGCCACGTCGAGATGGGTGAACAGCGGTGGCTTCCCTGGCGATCGCCGAGGCTTGGGGAGTTCTCCCGCGAGCGGAGCTTGTTGAACCCCTGGCGGCGGGCTCGGCCTCGCAGGGGGTCTGGCGGTGGTGTCAGGTGCCGAATCAAGGGCGCGCCCGCCAGCCGGTGTGGGTTCCTACGGGCCCGAGTGCACGGGTTTACGGATGCCAGGAGCGTGCTCGGCCGGGTAGCGTGGATGCCGTACGAACATATGTTCTGAAAGGGAGCATCGAATGGCTACCAGCACCAAGCGCAGCGCGGTCGTGAAGCAGGCGATCGCGAGGCCTGAGGGCGTCAGTGGGGAGAATGGCGCCGGGGGTGACGCTGGTTTGGTGCTCGGTGGGGGCGGGGCGCGTGGGGCGTACGCGTCCGGGGCGTTGTCGGTGCTGTTGCCCGAGCTCAAGGATCAGGTGAGGGTGATCGTCGGAACGAGCGCGGGCGCGCTGATCGCGGCGTATCTGGTGGCTAATTGGCATCGTCCGGTTGAGGACGCGATCGAGGACGGCCTCAGGTTCTGGCGCGAGCTGCAATTCGGTGACGTGTGCTCGCCGCTGATGGCGCCTGCCGGGGTGGCTCGGTTTGCGCGCTACGTCGGCGAGTTTCTACCCGTCAGTACCACGCACGCCCGGTCGATACTGCACCCCGAACCGCTGAAGCAGACGCTTGACAGGCTGGTGGACTTTGACCGGCTCGGCGAGAACATCCGCGAGCGGCGGAGGGGCTCCACAATATTGAGATCGCGAATGCCTTGTCGATCAGCGGTGCCACGGTCAAGACCCACTTCGACAACGTGTTTCGCAAGCTTCACGTTCCCGACCGGGCTGGGGCCGTCGCGGCCGCGATGCGCTCCGGGTTGATCAACTAGGCGCTTGCGGGTCACGGAGACGCACCCCGCGTGCGTTGGAAGTCGCGCGGTAAGTCTGGCTTGATGTTTCGTGCAGGCCGGTGTCGGGACGACCCCAACGCGGCGGACTATTCATGCCAGCGCGGGTTTTCCGACCTCGCGAGCGTAGTTATCGCGTAGGCCGTTTGGATGATTTGTCCGGTCTGTCGATCTCCCGCGGTGGCGATCACTTGGGGTAGTCCGGGGCGGACGTATCGCCGGCGGGCAGAGCTGAGTAATGCCATCTGACATCGACATCGACATCGACATCGACATCGACCGCGTACCTATCGCCGCCATTGACGGGGCGAGCATGGCGCAGGCGCTCGCGGACAACGTCGAGGCGATCGCGATGCACGGTGACCGCCTGCCCTCGGTGCTCCTAGACCTTGCCGCGTCCGCGCAGGGCGCTGCGGCACAGGCCCGAATGGCCGCTGGGGCGGCCGACGGCGCGGCCTGTGCGCTCCGCTGTCTGGATGCTGTTGAGGAGCCGAGGCTCGTCGCGAGCGAGCTTGATCGTGCTGCCCGCTTGCTCGGGATCGTTCAATGCGCCCTTGATGCCGTGATTCAGACGCATGGCGAGGCGTGTGTTGGGCTCGCGAATGGTGCCGCGGTGCCCGAGGAACACGACGTGTCGCTTGCCTCGACGGCTGGAGGCCATGGCCTGGGCGGACCGTTTGTGACCGTCGGAGATGCGCTGATGCAGGCGACCGCGTTGGGCGGCCCTTCGGTAGACGATCGGCTCCCACGAGCGGTCGGAGAACTACGTACGCAGAACCGGGGGTCGCCAGTCTGTGGACTCGCTGATCACTCGGGGCCAACGAAAGGATCGGAATGGTGTCGCGTTTAGAGAAGTTCGCGTTGCGGTGGAGGCTCGCGCTTGGTTGCGCGGTCCCGCTCGTATTGATGGCGGTGCTGGTCGTCCGTCATCCTGATGTTGTTGCGGTCGGTCTGTTCATCGCGGCGGTGGTCGTCGGTGGCGGCTTGACGGCGTTCGTCTTCCGTCGTGTGACGGTGGGAACGGCGAGGCTCGTGGAGCGTCTTGACGCGGTGGAGCATGCCGCGAAGGCGAACCTGATGCGCGGTCTTGAGGCGCTCGCGTCGGGCGATCTGACGGTCGAGCTGCACGCCGCGACGGCCGCATCGAGCGAGGTCTCGCGGGATGAGCTTGGCGAGGTGATGCGCCACGCGGAGATGTTCCGCGACGCGATCATCGCGTGCTACGACGCGTACAACGCGACCGCGGATCGGCTGCGCCAGCTGGTCGGGACGATGTCGGCGACGGCCGAGTCGGTCGGTGCGGCCTCGGAGCAGATGTCCTCGACCTCGGAATCGGCGGGAAAGGCGACCGGTGAGATCGCGCAGGCGATCAGTGACGTCGCGGAGGGTGCGGAGCGGCAGGCCCGGATGGCCGAGGAGGCGCAGCGCTCGGCGCAGGAGATCGCTCGTGCGGTGACCGAGTCAGCCGAGGGTGCCGAGCGGACCGCCGAGGTTGCGAACAACGCTCACGGCGTCGCGCGTGAGGGTGTTGAGGCTGCTGAGCAGGCCAACCAGGCGATGCAATCGGTTCGCACCTCGAGCGAGGCGGTCACCGGCGCGATCCGTGATCTTGCGGCGAAGTCTGATGAGATCGGAACGATCGTGCAGACGATCACCGGCATCGCCGAGCAGACCAACCTGCTGGCGCTCAACGCGGCGATCGAGGCGGCACGCGCCGGCGAGCAGGGCCGCGGATTCGCCGTCGTGGCGGAGGAGGTCCGCAAACTCGCAGAAGACTCCCAGCACGCCGCGAGTGAGATCAGCGAGCTGATCACCGCCATGCAGCACGAAACCACCAAGGCCGTCGAAGTCGTCGAAGATGGTGCGCGGCAAACCCAGGACGGCGCCGCCGTCGTGGAGCGCACCCGCGAGTCGTTCCTCGCGATCGGCGACGCGGTTGAGGACATGAGCGCACGGATCGAGCAGATCGCCGCCGCAGCGCAGCAGATCACCGCCAGCGCGAGCGCGATGGAACACAACGTCGGTGACGTTGCCGCCGTCGCCGAGCAGTCCTCCGCGTCAACCCAGGAAGTGTCCGCCTCAACCGAGGAGACCTCCGCGTCAACCCAGCAGATCGCCGCCTCCGCCCACGAGCTGGCGCACAACGCCGAAGCGCTCAACGAATTGGTGCACCAGTTCAAGCTCACGAGCTGATGCGCTCACGCATGCGGTCCCACGCGCGCCGCCGGACGACCCCCCGGCGGCGCGCGAACCCTTCCTGGTGCCGCTCTCGCGCCCTGGCCAGCCGCGGTGCGAGAGCCCCACTCAACTCCGACTTCGAGACTTGATGCCCCGGCGCCGAGCCTTCGTTGCAGGTGGATGCTCGTCGTGATCGATCGTGCCCCCGAACGAGCGTCTGAATGTGGGGGCCGGTCGGTTGCGATCGCTCGCCAGCCGATCCTCGATCGTGCCGGCTCGCTGTGCGGGTATGAGCTGCTCTACCGACCACTGCCCCTGTCCGGCGAGGGTCCTGATGATCCGGAGGCTGCGAGCGCGAGCGTGATCGTGGCGGCACTGGCCGAGATCGGACTGGAATGGCTCGTCGCGGACCAGCCCGCATACATCAACGTCACCCGCCAGCTGCTCCTCGACCTCGGCCACCTCCCGGTTCCCCCGGACCGGATCGTGCTCGAACTCGTCGAGAATCAGCTCGTTGATGATCTACTGCTCGGGACCCTTCGCGAACTCGTCGACGCCGGCTTTCGGATCGCGCTCGACGATTTCGTCCTGACACCGGACCGTGAGCCGCTGCTCGAGCTCGCGAGCATCGTGAAACTGGATGTCCGTGAGCTCGACCGCCGGCGCCTGCGTGAGCACGTCGAGCAACTCCACGGAAGCGGACTCACGCTGCTCGGCGAGAAGGTCGAGACACGCGCAGAATATGAGTACTGCCGTGCGCTCGGGCTGGACGCGTTCCAGGGCTACTACTTCGCGCAGCCCCGGTTGATCGGCGGCACGGGACCTCCGACTCATCAGCTGGCCGCGCTCGGTTCGCTGGCCGCTTCCGCACACGCGTCCTTCGAGGATCTCGAACGGGTCATCACCCGGGACGCCGGACTCAGCCACCGATTCCTGCGCCTGGCGAACTCCGCCCTGTTCACGCGCCGGACCCCCGTCGGATCGATCCACGACGGGCTCACCCGGCTCGGCTCGGTCGCGGTGCGCCGATGGACCTTGCTCCTGCTCTTATCCGGCCTCGCCGACTGCCCACACCAACTGCTCGCGCTCGGGCTGGAACGCGCCCGCCTCTGCGAACTGCTCGCGCCACACGACCCCCCAACAACCCCAGAGCGTGCATTCACCGCCGGGCTGCTGTCGATCCTCGACGCCCTCCTGGGCCGGCCGATGCACCAGCTGCTCGGCGACCTCCCGCTCGACGACCGACTCGCCGCAGCGCTCCTGCGACGCCGCGGACCCGAAGGACGACTCCTCGCTGCCGTCGAAGCCTACGAACACGGCAACTTCGACGCCATCAACCACCACCGGATCACCCTCCCGCTGATCGCCCACGCGTACCTCGACACGCTCCGATGGACAGACCAAACAACCACCCTGCTCAGCTAACGAGCTTCGCCACTTCAGCGACCCCCAGAACTCGGCGTCCCCACGCGCCAACCGCTCGCCGTGGTGGTGCAATTGTCGGGTGGCTGCCGGCATTGCGTTGCATTGTCCGGTGAGACGGTAGCTCTACCGCTGAAGCGTGCGGTTGACTACGGACGACGTGCGGCACCGCGATCCGATTCTCAAGAGTGGTGGGACATGGAGGCCCCGATGAATATCCGCACGGTGCAGTCGCATGCCATTGGTGCGCGCGAGGCAGCGCGAGAGTTCCACAGCTCGGTCGTTCAGGCGGACACGACGTTGGTGTTGTTCTTTTGCTCGCCGCGATATGACCTCGAGCAGCTGGCTCTCGAGATGCGACGCCTCTTTCATGGCGTGCAGGTCGTCGGTTGCACCACGGCTGGGGAGATCGGCCCGTCGGGGTACCGCGATCACAGCATTTCCGGTGTGAGCTTCCCCGCCGGCAGCTTGCGGGCGGCGACCGGAAGGATCGCGGATCTGCAGCATTTCGAGGTATCGCATGGGCGACGCTTCGCGCAGGACTTGTTACAACGACTCGAGTCGGCTGATCCCAGCGCGGGCTCGGACAACAGCTTCGCCTTCTTGATGGCCGATGGTCTCTCGATGCGGGAGGAGCAGCTTGTGTGCACCCTTCAGAGCACGCTCGGTCAGATCCCCGTCGTCGGTGGCTCTGCAGGCGACGGTCTCGACTTCGGGAAGACTCATGTCTACTTTGACGGCGCGTTCCACGGCGACAGCGCGGTCATCGTCCTGGCGACGACACCGTTGCCATTCGTTGCGTTCAAGACCCAGCACGTCGTCTCGACCGATCAGCGGGTTGTCGTGACGGGCGCCGATCCCGAGCGTCGGCTCGTCACTGAGATCGATGGCTGGCCGGCTGCTGAGGCATACGCGCGATTGGTCGGAGTAGACGTCAGGGATCTGAGCCCGGCGCGCTTCGCCGCGCGGCCGATGGTCGTGGTGATCGATGGAACCGACTATGTCCGATCGATCCAGAAGGCCAACCCTGACGGGAGTCTGACCTTGTTCTGTGCGATCGAGGAGGGTCTCGTGCTTCGCGGCGCGACGTGTGGGAATCTCGTGCAGGACCTTCAGCTTGAGTTCGCGGACATACGGGCCAGCGATCGGTGACACGCAGGTGGTGATCGGCTGCGACTGCATTCTCCGCAAGCTGGAGGTCGCTCAAGACGGGATGATCGACCGCGTCGAACGTCTGTTCCGCGATCACAACGTTGTTGGGTTCAGTGGCTACGGCGAGCAGTACCGCGGCGTTCACGTCAACCAGACACTCACCGGCATCGCGATCGGGGGGGTGGCCAGTGTCTGAAGACGCACCCCGAGTAGATGCAGATCAGCGGGGTGCGCCCGCCGATTCCGCCCGGGGAAACAGCGAGATCACTCGCCTGAACAAGATCATTCGAGTGCTGATGGATCGGACGGAGCGCAGCATGAGCGCCCAGGGCTCCGACTTCGGCCTCTTCCAGACGACGATCATGCTCGAGCAGGAGGTACGTCTGCGCACCGCGGAGCTGAGCGCAGCTCTCCTGGAGAACGAGCGGATCAATCGCAGCCTGAGCGCATCTGAGGCGAAGTTCCGCAGGGTCGTGGAACAGTCCCTGGTCGGCATCGCAACCATCGAGGACGGGCAATTCACCTACTCCAATGCAAAGTTCGACGAGATCTTCGGTTACGGCGCGAACGAAGTCCGGGACCTAAGCCCGATCGATGTCGTCGCGGAGAGCGATCGTGATCTGGTCGCGGAGGCCATCCGCAAGCGACTCGGCGGAGAGGTGGACGAGGTTGCATACTTCTTCCAAGGGCTTCGCAAGGACGGCGCGCTGGTTGATATCGAATGCCACGGCAGCGCGATGGATCTCCTCGGCCGGCGGGTTCTGGTCACGGTGGTGAGTGACATCACCGAGCGCACATGCGCGGAGCGCAAGGTCCGCGCGCTACAAGAGCAGCTGCAGGACCAGGCGAACCATGACGCACTCACTGGTCTCTGCAACCGCCGATACCTCGAAGAATCGCTCGCGCGCGAACTGGCCTGCGCAACGCGCATGCACGACCCGGTGAGCATCATTCTCGGGGATCTCGACAAGTTCAAGTCGGTCAACGACCGGTACGGGCACCTCGCGGGCGACGAGGTGTTGCGCTCGATTGGCGAGCTCATGACGCGCCAGACCCGGGGCACCGACATCACCTGTCGCTACGGCGGCGAGGAGTTCCTCGTCGTCCTCCCCGGAATGACGCAGGAGACCGCGATCGGGCGCGCCGAGCTCCTGCGCAGGGAAATCGCGGTCGCGCGCGTGCGGTACCACACCACCGAGATCGCTCTGACCGCCTCGTTTGGGATCGCAACGTTCCCGCGCCACGGAACCACCGTCGACGAGCTGATCGCCGCCGCCGACGACGCGATGTACGCCGCTAAAGCGGCAGGCCGCAACCGCGTCGTTCTCAACCCAGGCGAGGCCGGTGGATCCGTGGACCGTTTGAGTGCTTCGAACGGCGCGGCCCCAGTTCCGCCTCCACGACCCGCCCATCAGCCAGCAGCTCCACGCCCCTGACGTTCTTGACCGCTTGTCCCACGTAGCGGAACGCGGATCCTGGACCTCGCCGACTGTCGATCAACCCCAACAGCGGTCGGCTGCGTACTTGGTCGAAGCGCTTTACGCTCGCGTCTGCATGCCGTCTGGGCGGGTGTATATCGGTGAGGACTTTGACGAGGAGCTTGGCTGCTCTCGGCAGGTTTCTCTGCCCACCACGATCCCCCACCACGACGGGGGATCACCAAGGGGGAGCGATGGGACTCGAACCCACGACCGCCTGGACCACAAATAGGCGCCCGCACCCGTTCGGGGATGGCGAGATTGCCGCGTCTTGCGCTGCAAAATTGTGATTTCTGAGATGACCGGGATGCGCCAGGGCGAGCTGCTTCCAGCGCCCGTGCTTGCAGCCAAACAGGGTTGCAGCTAGCGATCTTGCGGTCGCTGCTGCCCGCGTGAAGGAAACCGGACACCAACGCGACAAGGATGCTCCGCGGGAGTGGAACCAGGAGTGCGGCCGGCGGGATGATCTGCAGCACCTGCGGAGAGACCACCGTCATCGACAAAGTGCCAATCCAGTCGAAGATTCTGAGCTACGATCGATTACTGAAACGGACGTGATCCGACCGCTGGCCAGGAAGCGAGGAGAGCATGAGCGACTACAACCCATACGAACGCCTGCCCCAAGTCGCCTCGTTCGAGCTTAAAAGCGACGATGTCCGAGACGGCGAACAGCTCCCCCAACCCCAGGTCAGCGGCATCTTCGGAGCCGGTGGCGAGGACATATCGCCACAGCTGGCGTGGAGCGGGTTCCCGGAGCCGACTCGAAGCTATGCGGTGACCTGCTATGACCCTGACGCACCGACCGCGAGCGGCTTCTGGCACTGGGCCGTCGTCGACATCCCCAGGGACGTGACGGAGCTTCCGCGTGGCGCAGGGGACGAGCGGGGAGAGCAGCTGCCGTCAGGGGCCTTCCAACTGCGCAACGATGGAGGAATCGCCCGCTACATCGGAGCAGCGCCACCACCAGGACATGGCAGGCACCACTACTACTTCGTGGTGCACGCGGTCGACGTCGAGTCACTCGGCGTTGACAGCAGCGCGACTCCCGCGTTCCTCGGCTTCAACCTGTTCTCGCATACCCTCGGCCGCGCCATGATCGTGCCGTGGTACGAGATCGCTGCACAGTAGAACGCCGAGGGAGATCCTTGTCTTGGGCACCTCAACCGTTGCGCGGTTCGTTTGGCCCTATCGAGTGGGTCACATCGCCTCGAGCTGAGCGGCGAAGGACCCTTGCCGGTCCTGAGACGCGAGTTCGCGCGTCGGAGGGCGATCGCCGGCATCGTCAAGATGCTCGTCCTGCCGCCACAGCGGGAGCCTGAGAAGTCGGTGTCTGAGCTGCCGCGGCTCCTCAATCGCAGGCGCCTGAACCTCGGTGCTGAGGCGAGGAGCGGGTCCGTGTGGGTTGCCGGTCGCGACACCTGCTCCGTCGTAGCTGGGGTACTCAGCCGCAACCGCCGCGAGGCTTCTGAGATTCCTTCGGAGCACGGGAGATCGCTGGGCGGCCACCCTGTCGCCTTGCCGATGATGGATCAGTCGATCACCAGGATCAGTGCGGCGTGACGGTCTCTCTTGGAAGAGCTGGCGGCTCGGGGTGAGTCCCGGATTGCGAGAGCGCAGCAGCAGCCACGCGAACGCTCAGCGCGATTGCTGCTCATCGGGATCCCACGGCAACGCTCGTTCGCCCCGGCCAGTTCTTGCCGGTTTTCAGCACGCTGCGTCGCCCCTCGCTTCTGACGGCCGCGCATCGAGACGGTCACGATCAGCACCGAGCACGACTGCGACCGCGACCGCGACGATGACGACGACCCCCGTTGCCACGGCCATCGGCGTCAGTACGGCGTCGCTCATTTCATCCGCCTCTCCCGGACGCTCCAGGTCCGATGGTGCGCCCGCGGAGTTGCGGAACCGCGGTGCGCCCGACACAAGGCGGCGCAAGCGATCGCCGCTGTCGGCCAGTCACAGGGCCCACAGCCCGCTCCCCACGAGCACGCACGGTTGTTCACTTTCTGTCGATCTTGTGCTTCAGGTCCTCCAGCGCATGCTGCGCCTTGTTGAAGGCCGAGTCGAGCTTGCCCTTGAGCTTGCCCTTGTCCTCTTGGCGCTGCCCTTCGCGCTTGGTCTCCTCGTCGCCGGTGACAGCGCCGGCGGCCTGCTTCGCACGGCCGATGGCCTGATCGCTCTTTGCGCCCATGACGTGGCCTCCTGGTCCTAATGGTTGTTACGAGCGTACGCCCGAACTGGCGCCACGATCATCCGTAACGCCCACTTAGAAGTAGCCGGGAAACCCCGTGGGCAAGCGGAGCCGACCGGCGGCCGCTTCAGCCAACGACCTGCAATCAACCCGAGTCGGGCCTCATGGCGTCTGGGGATTCCGCACCCGCATCGCGCGCAGTCCGGCCGCCGGGCGGGCGACCGCTTTCCGCGCACGAGTGCAGCCGGCTGGCGTTCTCTAAGGGGCGTTGCTCGAACTTAAGACGCGGCCTCGGTGCGAACGCGGCTCTCGTGGCGATCGATCTGAGAAGCTTGCGCTGCGGGGCGGAGACTCGCGGAATACCGGGGGTGTGGAGCAGTCTCACGATTCTTGCGAGAGTGCTGTCATCGTCAAGGGAGCACATATCTTCGGCATCGTCGACACTCCTGCTCTCCTCGCTCTGTTCGCGGGCGGGATCCCGGGCACGGATCGGGACGGTCCGTGGGTGCGTTAGCGACGATCGAACTCATCGCGCTTGCTCTCGCGACCGCGATCCGGCCGACGAGCCTCGCGGCCGTGTACGCGCTGTTGTCGAGCGCAGTGCCGCGGCGCTTGATGAGCGCCTACGTTCTCGCCGGACTGACCTTCACGATCGCGTTCGGTCTGCTCGTCGTCGGAGTGTTCAACGGCGCCAGCATTCAGTCTGGGAGCAGCAAAACGAAGGGCATCGCGGAGATCGGTGGCGGAATCCTCGCCCTCAGCTTCGGTGTTTTGGTGCTGATCGGTCGCGTCGGCGGACGGCGCACCGGCGACGCGCCTACGGCTCCGGGACGCTGGAGCAGGCTGCTCGACCGCCACCTCACGGTCAGATCCGCCGCCGTCGCGGGGCCGGCGACCCACGTCCCCGGCTTGTTCTACCTGATCGCGCTCAATCTGATCGTCTCCCATCAGCCGCACCTCCTTCGAGGGCTGCTCGACATCCTCATCTACAACGCCGTGTGGTTCGCTCTGCCGATTACCGCGCTGGCGATCTGCATCGTCGAGCCGACCGCGGCGCAGAGTGCGGTGAAAGCGATCCAAGCGTGGACGGCACGCCATGCGCGGGCGATCACACTCGTGGTCTCATTCGCCGTCGGCGGAACGCTCGTAATCCACGGTGCACTCACGATCTGAGGCCTCTCCCGCTCGAGCTGAGCTGCACGACGCACTGGCTCAGCCATCGCCAACGCCTTCTGTAAGCGCCGGTGCGTTTGCGTGCCGGTGCGTCGCCGGCCGCGACGGAGCGCGAACCGACCGCCAACGCCTCGGTCATCGAGCGCACCATCCATCCGCGAGCTACCTCGATCGAGCCGCGGCCCGCCTCGTGAGGAGGACGATCCCGCTGCCCAGCGCGGCCGCGAGCAGCACGATGATCACCGCGGCGAGCATCCCCGCGCGCCGCTCCAACCAGGCGCGCGCTGCGTGCGGCCCTGAAGACCGTCGAGTGGTGCAACACGCCGAGCGAAACGAGCGCGGCCAAGCGGATCGATGAGCGCAACGAGCAGAGTGCCCGCCTCGGCCTCGACATCGACGGGGCGACTGTCGCAATCGACGAACGCTCTGCGAACGCGCACGGGCGACGTGGGCAGCGCTTGTTCTTGCGGTCCTTGGCCGCGAGAGCCCCGTTCCTGGAATATCGTCCGGTCGCGGTGGCGTGTCTGAGCACGGGTGCGATCCGGCTCGCGCGGTGGCGAGGAAATAGGGATACGGCCACGATACGCGCGCAACCGGCGATCGGCTCTTTGGAGGCCGTGTACAGCTCGCTGAGGAGCCGGGACGGGCACCCCTGCACGGGGCCCCCCGCCGCTGAGGTCGTGCTGTCCCTACCGTCCCCACTCGACCTGGGCTGGGGGCGGTCAGTCCGCGGAGCAGGGCGGGAGCAGGGAGAGTCGCGCGTGGTCGGCGAGCAGTCCCCCGAGAGCGGGCCACGGCCGCGGGTCGGGCTCGGGGACGAAGTAGCCATCGCGTGCGCGGTAGCTCCACGCAGCGCCGTTGCGCGAGATGTATGCGATCGCCTCAACCAAGCGGTCGACGTCAGCGGCGCGCGTGCCGATTCCGACGCTTGCCCGGACCGCACCGTCCGGTGCTTCGCCGGCCGTGAGCTCGCGTAGGAGTGGATGCGCGCAGAACGCTCCGTCGCGCACGCCGATCCCGTACTCGGCACTGAGCACGGCAGCGAGCAGAGCGTGATCCCACCCGGCGAGGTTGAAGGTGATCACGCCGATCCGCGCGGCCGCGGGCCGCCACAGCGTGTACGTGCTGATGCCATCGATTGCCTCGAGGCCGGAGCGCAGCCGATCCAGCAACTGCGCCTCGTGCGCCTCGATCACGTGCCAACCCACTTGCTCGAGCACGCGGCATGCGGCTGCCACCGCCACCGCCCCGACGACCGCCGGGGTCCCCGCCTCGTGGCGTGCCGGGCCGGTCGCCCATCGCACCTCCTCCGCGCTCACGCGCTGCACGGCGCCACCGCCGGCTAAATAGGGACGGCCCTCGTCGAGCCAGTCCGAGCGCCCGGCGAGGACGCCGGCACCGAACGGTGCGTAGAGCTTATGGCCCGAGAAGGCGACGTAATCGACACCCCAGCTGGAGATGTCGATTGGCCGGTGTGCAGCCAGCTGCGCCGCGTCCAGGGCGACGCGGGCGCCGTGGCGGTGGGCGGCCGACGCGATCTCGCGCACTGGCCACAGCTCGCCGGTCACATTGCTGGCGCCGGTCACCGCGACCAGCCGCGGCCCGGCGGGCGCCTCGCGCAGCGCCGCCTCGACTGCCCGGACCGCGGCCGCGGGGGTCGGCGGGATCGGCAAGTGCCGCACGGCACCGCGCCTCCAGGGCAACAGGTTCGCGTGGTGCTCGGAGACGAACGTGATCACCGAGGTGCGCTCCGGCAGTGCCTGCGCAAGCAGGTTCAGCGCGTCGGTCGTGTTGCGGGTGAACAGGACGCTGTCATCATCGCGGGCGCCGAGGAACGAGCGAACGACCTCGCGGGAGGCGGAATACGCCTCGGTGCTCACGAGCGATGCGAAGCCGGCGCCGCGGTGGACGCTGCTGTACCAGGGCAACATCTCGCTGACGGCGCGCTGCACCACCGTCAGCGAGGACGTGCTCGCCGCGTTGTCGAGGTTCGCGTAGCGCACCCTCTCGCCTGTGACCAGCGGCACCTCGAGCTCAGCGCCGACGAGCTCAGGCAACGTCGCGGGGACGTCGTCGCTGTGTAGAACGGCAACCTGGGGAGTCATCTGCACCTCATTCATCAAGGACTCCCGACGTCCGCCTGAGAGTCCGCGCTTGCCGATCGCCCGTGCGAGCGGCCTGGTCGTCACCCGGAGCACCCCACCGCGAACAGAGGGTTGCCGACCAGCGAGCCGGGGCTTAGCGCTGGCGCTCTTGACCTACGGGTCTAAACATAATCATTCGACGTCCATTTCGCGTTCTTGAGTGCCAATGCGCGCTTGAGCGTGGCGCTCGCCGCTCTCGTGGCCAAGCACGCAGCCGCACATGCACCTGGGCGTCACGCGGGTCGGACGCCACCGGTTCCGCCCGCCCGAGTTCCGGCTGCGCGCGGAACGCGAGCTAACGACGGCCCTGAGACCGCGCCAAGAGCTGCGCAGCACTCCGCGTCGGTCAACTGCCCCTCTGGGCGCTCGCCGTCGCGGTCGTCGACGACATCACCCCGCAGCCACTCGGCGCGGCGGCACTCGTCCTCGCCCTTCGTCTACTCGCTTCAGGTGCTCAACCAGATCGAGCCCGTGTTCGGCACGATCATGGGCGGCCTGCGCGACTTCGTTGTCCTCGAGGGCGGGAACTCCGAATACGGCCGGGCCAATGCGAAGTGAACCTCGGCCACTTGGAAGCGCTCGAGGCAGCCGATCAGGCCGCTCGGTGCAAGTACGCAACGCGCGACTGGCCCGGCGAAGCGACGTGGCGACGTTCATGGCCAACCGTTCGGACCAAGCCGGGACTCAATGCACCGCCTGATTCGACCGGAAGCCGCTGGCGGCGTTCTCGGTTCGGACAGGTGTGCCCCGTCGGCGTCGCGATCGGCGTCAAACTTGGATCGCAAGCCCAGCGGTTCGAAGGTGGCGGTGAAGTGGCGTAGGGCCGCGGGTTCATCGAGGATTCGGTAGCCGGTCAGCTCGTCGGCCCCGCGGGCGACGTGCTCGCAGACCTCGATCACGTAGTCGATATGGCTCTGCGTGTATGTCCGCCGCGGAATCGCCAGCCGCACCAGGTCGAGGGCTGCGGCCACTTCCGAGCCGTCCGGCTGGCGGCCGAACATGACCGTGCCGATCTCACAGCTGCGCACCCCTCCTGCCTCGTACAGAGCGACCGCGAGTGCCTGGCCGGGGTACTCGAGCGGCGGGATTTGCGGGAGCAGAGTCCGGGCGTCGAGGTAAACGGCGTGCCCGCCGATCGGGGTCAGCACCGGCAGTCCGGCTCGCCGTAACGCCTCACCGAGGTACCCGGTTGAGCGGATTCGGTATGTCAGATAGTCGTGGTCGACAACTTCGCGCAGCCCCTGCGCCACCGCCTCGAGGTCGCGGCCGGCCAACCCGCCGTACGTCAGGAACCCTTCGGTCAGGATCAGCAGGGTCCGGCAGTCCCGGGCCAACTCGTCGTCGTCCATCGCCAGCCATCCACCGATGTTGCCCATCGGGTCCTTCTTGGCGCTCATCGTCATGCCATCGGCCAGCGATGCCATCTCACGCACAATGTCGGGCACGTCGCGGTCCGCCTGCCCCGGCTCTCGCTCATGGATGAACCACGCGTTCTCGGCGAAGCGGCAGGCGTCCAGAAACAGCTTCTTACCGTGCACGTCGCAGACCGCGCGGACCGCGCGGAGGTTGGCTAACGACACCGGCTGACCACCCCCGCTGTTGTTGGTGATCGTCATGAAGACAACCGGGACGTCATCCCCACGCTCGCGCAGCAACGCATCCAGAGCGTCGGTGTCCATGTTGCCCTTAAACGGGTGGTCGGCCTGCGGGTCGCGGCCCTCCGCGATCACCAAGTCGACGGCCTGTGCCCCGTTGTACTCGACGTTGGCGCGAGTGGTGTCGAAGTGCGTGTTGTTCGGCACCACTTTCCCAGGCTCCGCCAGGACGCTGAAGAGGATCCTCTCGGCCGCCCGCCCTTGGTGGGTCGGGATCACGTGCTCAAACGGGAACAACTCCCGCACGGCGTCCCGGAACACGTCGTACGACGGCGAGCCAGCGTAGGACTCGTCGCCGTGCTGGATCGCGGCCCACTGGTCACGGCTCATCGCGCCAGTGCCCGAGTCAGTGAGCAAGTCGATCAGCACGTCCCTCGCGTGCACTCTGAACAGGTTGTAGCCGGCCTGCGACAAGGCCGCCTGACGCTGCTGCCTTGTCGTCATCCGCAGCGGCTCCACGGAGTGGATCCGGAACGGCTCGATGATCGTGCGGAACGTCGGTTCGCTCACGCACACGACACTACTCACAGACCGCACCCACATCCCAAGCAAGCAACTCGATGGTCGGCTCACGCCCAACCCCGAACCGGGCCGCCGGATCGACGACTGCAACAACGCACCAGCTCGCGACAACCCAACGGCGACAGACCCACCGTCCCACCTGGAAAGGCTCACAGAACACGGCTATGGCGAGTAGTTCCGCGCTCGCTGCTCGTCGTCCTGCCGCGATCAAGAGAGCTCAGCGCCGGGGTGCACCTGACCGCACACGCCCACGTAGCGGGCCGTGACCGCCCGCGCATTCTCGCCCGTCGGGTCGTAGAAGTACGTCGTGACCGTCGCGGGTGAGCGGCCGAGACGGTCGGCGATCTGCCTATTCGAGAGGCCCTCGAACTCGCGGTAATGACGCGCCAGGGCGACCGCCCGGCGACGGTCGAGAACTTCTCGGCCTTCAGTTAGCGCCCCGAGCATCGGTCGAACCGGACCGTCCGCGATGCCCAGCGTGCGCGCTTGTGGCGAGGAGCAGGTTCCTGGCGGCCAGACGAAGCAGCCTTGCTTTGACCTGTCCGCGGTAGGGCGCGTGCAGCCTGGTGCGGCCGGGCTGATCCGGTCGGTGCTTGCGGATGTCGAAGTCGCAGATTCCTTTGAGGCCGCCGGACGTGCTTCAGCGGCTGGCGGTGCACTTTCGGGCAGTCCGGGCGACTCCAGGGTGGCGCGTTCACGCTGGTGCGTGCCGACCACTGAGCCAGAGCCTTGCGGCGGGCGAGCGCCAGTCACATCCAGGAACTGGGGCCTCTCAAAACGTGAGGCGCATGAGCTTGCAGGCAACGCGGCGAGCCGGCTACCCCGCGGCCCGTATGATGGGCCGCGGAGAGGAACAGAATCATGACCCCGGAAGAGGACGAGCGCCTCGGCGCGAACGCGCTGCGGGATGAGAGCCGGGCCGCGACCGTGACGCCTGCGGTTCACGACCCAGAACTCGACGTCATCGCTGAGCGCCGCGGCAGCCGCCTCGGCGTCGAGGCAAAGATGGTCCTTCAGGCAAATCGCCCTGTGCACGCCGCGATCATCGTGCAGACCTACGGCGCGGCGGTCTGCACGGACTGGCCGAGACGATGATCGCCACCGACGGCCGCTCAGTCCCGTCGACGTCTTCCGCTGGACGAATCGGCCATCGCGAGACCTTTCCTGGGTCTGCCGGAGCGCGGGCAGCCCGCCCGGCGTTCTTGCTGATATGACGACATACCGCACACTCTTCGTCGCGGCGGTCGCGCTGCTCATCGCTCTGGGCGCGCCGGCCGCCCGCGCGACCGACAACCAGACCGTCTCCGACCTCGCGGGGTGCGCCGGCCCGACCGACCCCGGTTGCTCGGTCCCGCCAGGGGCTCCGCCGGCCGGAGGTGGAGGAGGCGGCGGGTCCACCGAGCTCCCGAAGCTCGTCGCGTGGACGAGTGCCTACGACATTAATCCCTTCAATGGCGGCAAGGGCGGCATCTTCGTGAGCTTCGCCGACGGCAGCGCCCAGCGGAGGCTGACCGAGTTCAGCAACGGGAACAAAGACTTCACGCCCCACGGCCTCAACGCGCCCGACGATCACCCCTCGTTCAGCCACGACGGCAGGCAGATCGTGTTCACCTCGAACCGCGCGAACCGCAACGACTGGGACATCTACGTGATGGACGTCAACGGCGCGAACGTCAGGCGACTCACGAGCTCCCCGGGGCTCGACACCGAGCCGGTCTTCTCGCCCGACGACAAGCTGATCGTCTTCTCCTCGGACCGCACGGGCAACCTCGGCCTGTGGGCGATGCGCGCCGACGGCTCGAAACAGACGCTGCTGCTCGACTCACCCATCGCCGAGATCGAGCCGGCGTGGCGGCCTGACGGCAACCAGATCCTCTTCACCCGCTCCGTCGTGGAGGGCGACAAGGACCTCTTCACGCTCGACGTCACTCGCCCGACCGGCCTGCGTCCGCTCGGGTCGGCCGACATCATCCCGGGTGCGATCCGCCGGATCACGAGCGCGGCCGGAGAGGATCACGATGCGACCTACTCGCCCGACGGGACCGAGATCGTGTTCACGACGCAGCGCGAGCCGTTCTCGCCGCCGTTCGGCAACACCCACAAGCTGCGCCTCGACACGCTCGCGGACATCGGCGACCTCACCAGCGACCTGCGCCTCGGCGCGATCGACCCGTTCTGGTCCTTCGACGGCAAGCGGATCGCGTTCTTTAAGAGCTCGACGCGGCACGTCCACAGTCCCCAAGAGCTGTGGATCATGGCTTCGAACGGGACTCAGAAGGCGCACCTCCCCGGCGGCACCGGAGTCGTGAACGTGCACCCGGCGATCGGCCGCGTGGCCGACGCCGACGGCAACGGCACGGCCGACTTCCTCCAGAGCGGCAGCGTCGGCCGCCCGAAGCTGCGGGTCGCTCACCGCGTACGCGCGGGCCACCGCTTCACGCTGACCCTCGGCTGGCTGCATCCACTGCGCTGGAGCCTGCTGCGCAGCGAGCAGCTAGTCCTCACCCTCGGCAGGTCGCCGGTCGCCCTCGTCCGCTTCGACATCCCAAGCCGACTGTTTTTCGTGTGGGACTCGGCACACGGTCGCTACGGCGCGCACGGCCGCGCCGGCCAGCGCCTGACCCTGCACGCCGGAACCCTCTCGCTCGACCTGCGGCACACGCGCGTGATCAAGGTGAACCGCCGCAAGCTGACGCTCGAAATGACGCTGGCATTCGACCGCCGCGCCCGCGGACGGACGCTCGGATTCGAGGCGCGCGCCGACGACGCACGCGGCGACAGCCAGCAGGACCGTCGGACCCGGGCGCAGATCACCGTGACGCGCTGAAAACCGGCGTCAGCGATCGCGGCACGCGGCCAGGAACCCGTCCGCGCCGGGGATCGCCTCCTCGACGTGTCCGAGCACGCGGTCCATGTCCACGAGCCAGGAGCGGATCTCGCCCGCGTTGTGGACGCCGCCCAGATGTGCGGGAGCGAAGCTCGCGTCGCCGCGAAGCGCGCGCAGGCTGGAGACTGCTTCGGGCGCTGGGGATGCGACACCGACCGACGGCTCGGAGACGGCGGCTGATCTCCGTCCGGCCGCGACCTGCTTTCGCGGCGCTACGAGGAAGGCGTGCCGGGGCAGCGTCCGTGCATCGAAGGGCTGGTCGCCAGCGACGATCAGCCGGATCCTGGACAACGAGAAGTACGCGGGCCGGTGGGTCTGGAACAAGACGGGCACGCGTCGTGATCCGAGAACAGGCCGCCGGCGCCGTACAGAAGCCGAGTCGAAACGATCATCCTCGAGGACGACGCACTCCGGATCGCGCCCCGCAGCTGCGGGAGAGCGTTCGCAGACGGCGCAAGGAAATGCACCGCACGTGGCCTGGCGGCGGCAGGCGCGGATCTCGAAGGAGCAAGGCAGCCGCCAAAAGCACGTCCCCGGACCGCTCGCGGGCGAGCATGGTCTGCGGCTCGCTGTCGACCTCCCGGCCTCGCTGAAGCTGAAGGAGGCCGAGTTGGCGGCCGAGCAGCGCCGCCTCGCCGAGCTACGTCGACTTCATCGGCGAAGGACGCGGCAGCGCAGCGCTCGCGGAGGCACTGGCCGAGACGCGAGCGCCGCGTCCACGCGCTCGACGGACGAGGTCGACGCCCTCCGTCGCAGCCGAGAGCATCGTGTCCACCGCCACCGATCGAGCTGGATCAAGGAGCGTGGCGGCAAGCTCCAGGACGTCCTCGAGCAGCACACCGCGCGCAATCTGCCCAGGCGCTCCGGGACATTCTCGGCCCAATCCGGATGGAGCTCGTCACGCCCGACATCGGGCGGCCCTTTCTACCGGGCGGTCACGAGCATTGACGCGCTCGCCTTAACCGAAACGCCCCCCGCTGGTGCGGAGGGCGGTTCGAATTCCTTGTAAAGGTGGACGCGCTCGCAAAGAATTCGAACCGCAGCTGCGATCCCGGTTGGAGCGGTCATCGTCGATCGGTCCGAGGAACCCGTCTACCTGAGGATCGCCGACAAGGCGGGCACCTGCATGAGCTCGGAATGAGCGACAGGGCGATCGCCAGCGCGCTCGGCGTGAGCGACAAGACCGTCGCCAAGGCGATCCTTCTAGGCCGGGCCCATCCCCCGGCGTGACGACCACAGCTTCCTACAGATTCACTCTGCCAGTCCCTCTCTTTGTCCGGGGGAGTCAAAGACTTGGTGGGGGACGACGGGCTTGGATGCCGTCGTTCACCACCAAGTACCGCGACCGCATCCTCCAGTCGCGCCGTGCTCTGGACGCGGAGACCTCACCTTCAAGGAGCGCCGGAACCGGCCGGATGAACACAGCGGCAGCGCAGCAAGGTGGGATGGGCCACCCTGATCCGCGCCAGACAACGATCTCCACACTGCCGGTTCCCGCGACGCGCGAGCGCGACGATCGCAACCACGCCGCAGCGTCGTCCCCGACCGGGGGGAGCTAACGACTCCCTCGTCGCCATTGCACTCGCGGAGCACGAGATGGCATGACGGCGAAAGCACTTGCCGGCGAGCCGCCGCGGAACCCCGCAAATAGCCGGAGCAGGCAGGCCGCGCGGGTGCGCAGGATTGGCGATCTGGCTATGCAGAAACCGGTCGCCGTACCCGGCGGGCGGCTCTGCGTGGACGGTCGATGACCGGCACGTCGAACGACTGAGATGTCGCCAACGTGCCTTCGACCTGCAGCTGTTCAAAGCGCTCCTGGGACGTAGACTGATCGATCGGTGGGAGCTGTGGAGACGCGCGGTCGATACAGCGCATGGGCCGGGCGTCGACCCGGCGTTCAAAGGTCTGTTCGAGGAGCTGACTCGCGCGCCGATGGTCCGGCCGCCCTCAGGGCCATCGCCGGCCGCGTGAGACCCCGTGATCGCGGCGCTGATCAGCTCGTACGCAGACTCGCGAATCGCGGTGGCGAGTTTCGTGTCGCGGTCTTCGTCGGTTCACGGCGGCTATCTGAGCGACATGCTCGCGCCTTCGCTGCTCGTCGCGATCGGCATCGGCCTCTCGCTCGTGCTGGCGCCGATCTCCGCCGTCGCGGGCGTCGCGCCTCCGGCAGCCCGCCTCTCCTCAGGGCTCGTCAACATTTCGCGGCTGGTCGGCGGAGCGCTCGGCCTCGCGGTCCTCGCCGCGCGCGCCGCCTCCCGCACGAGCTCGCAGTTGCACCAATGGCGGCGCGGGAGTGGCGGCGCTGAGCGACGGCCTCCGGCTCGCCTTCGTCGTCGTCTTCGCGATCGCGTTGCTCGCCGCGGCGGTCGCTGCTTTCGGGCTGCCGCGTGCCGACCCGCAAGGAGCCGGAGCAGCTCAGAGCCGACCCGCACGGGTCGCCGCCGAGAGCGCTGTTGAGTTCAGCGCAACCCGGCGGCGACCTGCGACGGACGCTGTCAAGCGGACTGTGACCCTGCGACGGCGCCGGCAAGCGCTCCCTGTGCTCTGGCCAGCTCCGCCACCGTCGCGCGGGCGGTGACGGCCGTCGGCGCCTCGAGCGCCGCCCAGGGCGAGGGCGCGGCACTCCTCGAGCGTCCGCTCGGCCAGCGCCGCGCGCGCACATCGGGCAAACACGCCGGCGCCATCGAGAGGCTCGTGATCCCTAAGCCGACGAGCACGAGCGCGAGCATCGGGTCGCTGGCGGCCTCGCCGCAGACGCCCACCGGCCGCTTCCCTTCGCCGCCGCACCCGCGCGGGCGGTCTCGGCGAGCAGCCGCAGCAGCGCCCGCTGCCCACCAGATCGAGCAGCTCCGGGTGAACGTGGGCGAGCCGCGGCCGGCGGCGGGCGCCACCAGCGCCGGGTTCGGCTCCTCGGGCTGCGGAACGTATGCCAGCGGCTTGTCGGCGCGTCGAGCATGCGCACGACGACCCGGCGTCCGGCGAACGCCTCGAACACCGACCTGTAGGAGTCGCGCTGCTCTTCGAACGTCGGCGCGGTTGCGCGGTCCTGGAACAGGAACTCCGTCCGCAGCAACCCGACTCCCTCCGAGTCGGCCCGCGCGCTCGAGGACAGCTCGCTCGGACCGCCGAGGTTGACAAGCAACGGAATCGACACGCCGTCCGCGGTGCGACCGGGGCCGTGGCTACGGGCGCGGCGTTCGGCGAGAGCCTCCCGCCGGCGCCGCGCGTCGGCGACGAGATCGTCGCTCGGATCGGCGACGACCTCGCCGTTGCCGCCGTCGACGAGCACGTACTGTCCATCGGCCAGCCCGGCGGCGTCGGCGCACGCCGTCACCGCCGGAATCCCGAGCTGCTCGCGAGGATTGCCGTGTGCCCGGTCGGTCCGCCGCGTTCGGTCACGATGCAAGGACCGTTTCGTCGAGCGTGGCCGTGTCGGCCGGGGCGAGATCGCCCGCGACGAGCACAAACGGATGCCCCGGTTCCGGAATGCCCGGCATCGGCAGGCCGAGCAGCTGGGCGACGGCTCGGTCACGAATGTCGTCGAGGTCGGCGGCGCGCTCAGCGAGATAGCCGCCGGCAGCCTCGAGCGCCCGCCGATGCTCGGCGATCGCTCCGTCGACCGCCTGCGCAGCGCCCTGCCCGCCCTCGATCAGCGCGCTCACCCCGTCGTCGAAAACAGTGCCCGATCATGCGATCAGGGTCGAACGCGGCAATCAGCACGGCGCTGCCCGCGCCCGTGACCGTCGAGGCGCGCCGCTCGAGCTCGTCGGCAACTGCCCCGAGTGCCTCAGCGGCATGAGCGGCCTCGGCGGCGAGATCCACAGTGACCTCCGCTGCGGTCGGCGGGAGCGAGGGCGGGGCGGCGAGCCGTGCGACCGGCCCGACCGCTTCCCCGCCGCTCACGCCGAGACCATGTAGCCAGCGCGCCACCCACTATGCCGCCTCGGCGTCGTGGTCGGTTGCGACGACCGTCGCGAGCTCCTCGAGCGCCTGCTCGGCGCCCTCGCCCTCGGCGGTGAGGATGACCTCCTCGCCGCCGCGAGCATCGAGTCCGAGCACGGACGGGGATCTTGCGGCATCGACGGGGTCGCCGCCTGGCTTGGCGATCTTGACTTTGACGGGCTGACGCGCCGCGGCCTGCAC